>JALNYT010000009.1 GCA_023229685.1 Sulfuritalea sp. | reverse complement strand
AGTAGTGGCGGGTTGAGGGTACCTCGCCTTCAGACACACACAACCAACTCGCCCAGGACTTCAATTCGAGAATGTTGAACCGCACCCGCGGAAAAATAAAACCGACTTTTTCAACAGAATAGGCCGGTTACTGCCTGTAGTCGGTCGCTCAATTCGCTGCTTTGCGCAGATCCTTGATCAGCAGGTAGAGGTGATAGTAATCCGTCGGGCTGGGATCAAAATCGAAAATGAAGTCTGTTCGGAATGAGGTCCGGCATCCGCACGATTTTTACCCCCTTTTTACATCCCGGCGGGTAGCATGAATTCATGAGGGAATCCAATTCATCAAGCGGGATCGGTGACTATTTCCGCGCTGCGCTTGCCTGCGTGGCAACCACATTGCTGACCTGGCCCTTGCATGGCGTGGTCGACGCCGCCAACATTGTCATGATCTTTCTTCTGCTCGTGGCGCTGGTGGCCATGCGTCTTGGCAGCGGACCGGCAATCCTGGCGGCCTTTGGCGGCGTGGCCTTGTTCGACTTTTTTTTCGTGGAACCGCGATTCTCGATGGCGGTGGCCGACGCCCAGTACCTGATCACTTTCGCCGTGATGCTGGTTGTGGCGCTGGTGATTGGCCAACTCGCCTCCCGCCTGCGCGAAAAAGCCTTGCTCGCGGCCAGGCGCGAAGACGAGACGCGAGGCTTGTACGACATCGCGAAGGAGCTTTCGGGTGCGATCGCGGCGGAGCAGGTGGCCGATATCGTGCGGCATTTCCTGAAAGCGCGGCTGGAGATCGAGGCAATTCTTTATCTGCCGCGCGCCAATGACGCGCTGGTGGCGTTCCCGGCGCCGCGAGGAGACGACAAATGCCAGCCCCATGTGCGCGCCGTCTATGAGCAAGGGCAGCCGATGCACCTGGTTGCGGAGGAGAGCGGCTATGAGCCGGCACTGGCGCTGCCGCTGGTTTCGCCGGTGAGGACGCGCGGTGTGCTGCTGGTTTATGCCGAACATGCCGAGCAGGTATGTGCTGCCGAAAGACGCCCGCTGCTGGATGCCGTGGCTTCGTTGGCGGCCATCGCCGTCGAGCGTCTGCATTATGGCGAAGTGGTTCAGCAGGTCACGCTGGGCATGGAATCGGAGCGTTTGCGTAGCGCGCTGCTGTCCGCCGTGTCACATGATCTGCGTACCCCGCTGACGGTGCTGGTGGGCTTGGCCGATTCGCTGACGCTGGCCCGTCCCGCCCTGCCGCCGTCGGCGCTGGAATCGGCGGTGGCGATTCGCGACCAGGCGCTGCGCCTGTCGGGGCTGGTGCATAACCTGCTGGACATGGCCCGCCTGCAGACCGGCAAGATCGTGCTGAATTGCGAATGGCAGCCGCTGGAGGAAGTGATCGGCAGCAGCCTCAAGGCAATGACGGGCGCGCTGGTGGGCCGCGAGCTGCGCCTGGACCTGGCGCCGGATTTGCCGCCCCTCGAATTCGACGCGGTGCTGCTCGAGCGGGTATTCTGCAACTTGCTGGAGAACGCCGCGAAATATGCGCCGCAGGGTGACATTGTCATCACCGCGAGGCTCGCCGGTGATGTGGTCGAAGTGGCCGTTGTCGATGCCGGGCCAGGTTTGCCGCCGAATCAGGAGGAAAGCGTGTTCGACCTGTTCGAGCGCGGGCGTCACTCGGGCGCGGGCGGCGGTCTCGGCCTGGCGATCTGCCGGGCCATAGTCGAAGCCCATGGCGGCCGCATCCAGGCGGAACGCCGTGCGGAAGGCGGAACCCGCATGGTCTTCACGCTGCCACTCGGCGCCCCGCCCGTGTTGGAGGATGAAGCCGGTGAATGATGATCGTCCGCTGATTCTGGTAGTCGAGGACGAGCCGCAGATCCGGCGCTTCGTTCGCGCCGCACTGGAGGACGAGGGTCGCGTGGTCGAAGCCGGTTCGGCGGCCGAGGCGCTGGAGGCGTTCGCCGCGCCGGGGCCGGCTCTGGCGATCATCGACCTCGGTCTGCCGGACCGTGATGGCGTCGAATTGATTCGCGAACTGCGCACCTGGACCCTGCTGCCGGTGCTGGTCCTTTCGGCCCGTTCGGCCGAGGCGGAGAAAGTCGCGGCGCTGGATGCCGGTGCCGACGATTACCTGACCAAGCCATTCGGCGTCCAGGAAATGCGGGCGCGGGTGCGCGCGCTGTTGCGGCGGCAGAAAGTCGGCGCTGGCGAGACCGTGATCGAATTCGGCGGCATCCGCGTCGACCGCGTCCATCGTACGGTCACCCGCGACGGAGCCGCGATTCACCTTACACCCATCGAATACCGTCTGCTCGGTGCGCTGCTGGCGAATGCCGGTCGCGTAATGACGCATCGCCAGTTGCTGAAGGACGTATGGGGAGTTGGGCACGCCGAGCGCGGTCACTATTTGCGAATCTACATCGGCCATCTGCGGCAGAAGCTCGAAGCCGATCCGGCGCGACCTCGCTTCCTGCTCACCGAAACCGGAATCGGCTACCGTTTCCAGTTGCAGGAGTCTGCGACATGAGCCAGGAATTGAACAAGGGCAGAACCGCCGTCCTCGCCCTGGCCGCCCTCGGCGTGGTCTATGGCGACATCGGTACCAGTCCGCTGTATGCCCTCAAGGAAGTCTTCGGCAACGCCCACCATCCGGTGCCGATCACGGCCGCCAACGTGCTGGGCATTCTCTCGCTGGTGTTCTGGTCGCTGGTGATCGTCGTTTCGTTCAAATACGTGGCGCTGATCCTGCGCGCCGACAACAGGGGCGAGGGCGGCATCATGGCGCTGATGGCGCGGGTGCTGGCCGACAAGGGAATTTCCGGCCGCACGCGGCAGGGCGTGATCCTGCTGGGCCTGTTCGGCGCCGCGCTGTTCTATGGCGACGGCCTGATCACGCCGGCCATTTCGGTGCTCTCGGCGGTGGAAGGGCTGGATGTGGCGACCCCGATGTTCACGGCTTATATCGTGCCGATCACGCTGGGTATTCTGGTCGCCCTGTTCTCGATCCAGAGTCAGGGCACGGCGAAGGTGGGCGTTGCCTTCGGGCCGGTCATGATTGTGTGGTTTGCGGTGCTGGGAAGCATGGGCGTGGCGCAGATTGCAAGTCATCCCGGTATCCTCGCCGCGTTGTTGCCCCAGCATGCATTGGCCTTCCTCGCCGCCGATCCGACCCTGGGTTTCCTCGCCATGGGCACCGTCTTCCTGGCCTTGACCGGCGCCGAGGCGCTGTATGCCGACATGGGCCACTTCGGCCGGCGGCCGATCCGCCTCGCCTGGTTCGGGCTGGTGCTGCCGGCTCTGATTCTCAACTACTTCGGCCAGGGCGCCTTGCTGCTGGCCGATCCGGCGGCCGTCAGGAATCCCTTCTACCTAATGGCGCCGGACTGGTTCCTGCTGCCGCTGGTGGGCTTGGCCACGGTCGCCACGGTGATCGCTTCGCAGGCGGTGATCACCGGCGTGTATTCGATCACGCAGCAGGCAATCCAGCTCGGCTATGCGCCGCGCATGGAGCTGGAGCACACCTCAGGCAGCCAGATGGGGCAGATTTACATGCCCGGCGTCAACTGGCTGATGCTGGCGGGGGTAATCGCGCTGGTGCTGGCCTTCAGGTCGTCCACCAACCTGGCGGCGGCCTACGGCATCGCGGTCACCGGCACCATGATCATCACCACACTCTTCGCCTACGTCGTGGCGCGCCGACAGTGGGGCTGGCGGCGGCGGCTGGCGCTGCCGGTGTTCGGTGCGCTGCTGGCTCTCGACCTGACCTTCCTCGCCGCCAATTCGACCAAGATTCACGATGGCGGCTGGTTCCCGCTGGTCTTCGGCGGCGCGGTCTATCTGCTGCTGACGACCTGGAAGGCCGGGCGCGAACTGCTCGACGAGAAGCTCGACACCCAGGCGCTGCTTCTCAAAGATTTCATTACCGGCATCGAGAGGCCGGACACGATCACCGTGCCCGGCACGGCGGTGTTCATGACGCCCTATCCTGACCATGTGCCTCACGCCCTGCTGCACAACCTGAAGCACAACAAGGTGCTTCACGAACAGGTGGTACTGGCTACCGTGACGGTGGAATCCGTGCCGCGCGTGGCGGACGCACAGCGGGTGGCCGTGACGCGGCTGAATCATCGCTTCTACCACGTCGGCATCCATTTCGGTTTCATGGATGCGCCCGACGTGCCGACGGCCCTTGAGTGGTGCTCCGAGCAGGGGCTGGACATGGAGCCGATGGCGACATCCTACTTCCTCGGCCGTGAAACGGTGATACCCCGGGTCGGCGCGGCCATGCCCTACTGGCGCGAAGCCCTGTTCGCAACGCTGTGCCGCAATGCCGGTACAGCGGCGGACTACTTCGGCCTGCCGCCAAATCAGGTGGTAGAACTGGGGACGCGGGTAGCGCTGTAACTGCCGCCGGGCGGCGAGCGGCACGCAGCGCCGTCCCGCCAGCGCCGACTATTGGCTGCGGCCGCTGCCGTATTGCGGTTTACGTCGTCGATCTCCGCCAGCAGTGACAATGCCTCGCGAGTGGTTCAGAGCGAAAAATCCCAATCCTGATCAGTCGCATCGTACTTCAGGCCGAGCACCGCCTTGACGGCCTTGACCAGAGGATGGATCTGAAAGGGCTTGGTGATGTATCCATCCGCGCCGCCGAGTATCCCCCTGAGCACAGCCTCGCGGGTCGCTTCGGCCGTCAGCATGATGACCGGCAGTGTCTTCAGCACCGGGTGCTGGCGCATCTTGGCAAGGATGTCGAAGCCATTGGCATCCGTCAGATGGACATCGAGCAACACCAGATCCGGTAATGTAGGGCGACGAAACTCGGCGAGAATCTCGGCGCGGTTGGCGGCCGTGCGGCTGTCCAAACCTTCGAGCTTGAGGTATATCTGCAGCAGTTTGCAGATATCCGGGTCGTCGTCGATCACGAGTATCGTCAGTTTGCGCCCAGCAGGAAGTTCTTGCCTGACGGCTGAACGACGGGCCATGTTGACGTAGTAGCCATTTCGCCGAAGAAAGTCCGTGTTGGATTCTGCTTCGGCATGAGCCTGTTCGCCCGGGTCAGAAACGTCGGTGTGCTCAATCTCCAAGGTAAAGAAATCGCCGGCGTCGACGGCCTTGTCGGCCGAATCGCCAACGACGCAGACGAAGTTCTTGTCAATCAGTTCAGTCAGTGTTGCTCTCAGCCCGTCCGGGTCTACGCCGCGTGCTTGCGCCAGCAACTGTGCGACGGTCGCGAGCCCGTCGATGCGCACCAGCGCCTCCAGATGGGCTGATGGAAGCGTCGTTCCGGGTTCGCGAAGCTCACGCTCTCCGTCGCTGGTCAGCGCCAGAACCGCACTGTCATCGAGCATAGGCGCTGGCGAAGGCGAAGGCGGGACAGGAGGAAAGTTGGCGGGCATAAGAACCTTCTGAATTCGATGAGGCGCCACGGCAGCAGATGCCATTGCACGTGACATCTGTGTGGCATGATATCTGAAGCGCAGATACAGCGGTCCACTGGTCTTGCCGGAAGCGGACCTTATCTTGCTATCATACAATGGCGCAATGTCGTTGAAAACGAAAGGATTCCGCTTGGACAGGGACAAGCTGCTGATCGTCGATGACCAGCCGGATATCCGGAAGCTGTTACGGCTCACGTTAGGCAACCACTACGACTTGTTTGAAGCGGAGGATGCGGCTTCCGCCTGGGAGATTCTTCGCCGCGAACAGCCCCGCGGGGTGATCCTCGACGTCATGATGCCGGGCGAGATGGATGGCTACCAGCTCTGCGTAAAGATCCGCAGCGATCCTGAACTCGGGAAGACCTATGTCGCACTGGTGTCTGCTCGCGGCCAGGAGTCCGACAAGCAGCGCGGCAGGGAGGTCGGTGCGGACGACTACTTCGTCAAGCCCTACGGACCGCTCGAACTGCTGCAAATCATCAAGAGGCGCCTCGCCTGAACGCCATGCAGGACACGGAAGATTCGAGTCAATGGAGCCTAGCCTCCGTCCTCGCCCTGACGGTAGCGGGCTATCTGCTGCTGGGCGCACTGGGCCTGAATTTCGCGATTGCGCCCGGCTATGTCAGTCCGGTGTTTCCGGCCGCCGGGTTTGCCGTGGCGATCCTCCTGTGGTCGGACGGGCGTGCCTGGCCAGGCATCTGGCTGGCTTCCTTCGCCCTCAACCTCGGCGTCACCGGGCTGTATGGCGAACTCGACTGGCGCACCACCCTGGTCGCCGCCGGAATCGGCGCCGGGGCGACGCTGCAGGCGCTCGCTGCGAGATGGCTGCTGCTGCGACATGTCGGCAAGGGCTGGCAATCGATGGAGACCGAGCGCGACATCGTTCGCTCTCTGATGCTTGCCGGCCCCGTCGCCAGCGTGATTGCGGCGAGCGTCGGAGTCTCGGCGCTGTATGCGGCGCAGATCGTCAAGACCCCCGACTATCTCTACTCGTGGTGGAGCTGGTGGTCCGGCGATACGCTGGGCGTTCTGGTCATCCTGCCGCTGACGCTGACCTTCCTGTACCGCTCGCAGCCGTTGTGGCACGACCGGCAGACCACGCTCGTGTTGCCGATGGTGATCGCGCTCGAACTGGTGGCCGTGACATATGTCGCTACCTCGCGGTGGGATCACTCCGAGCAGAAAGCCGCGATTCAGAAACATGGAGAAGCACTGGCGCAGCGGCTCGAGCAGCGTGTCATCGCCCACCAGGAAGCGCTTTCCGCCTTGCGCCGGCTGATCGAGGTGACGCCCGACATGAGCTATCGCCAGTTCGAGTACTTCACGCGCATCACGCTGAAAGACAATCCGGACATCTTCGCCCTGGCCAGCAACCCCTTCGTTCTGCACGCCCAGCGCCAGGCTTTCGAACGCAGCATGGCGCAGAAGACCGGCGTTGCCGGCTTTGAGATCAAGGAAAGAAATAGCCGGAACCAGCTGGTTCGCGCCGCCGACAGGCCAGAGTATGTTGCCGTCGGCTTCATCAGCCCGCTGGAAGGAAATCGTCGAGCCATCGGATTCGACATCAACTCGGAGCAGCTCAGGCACGATGCGATTCAGCGCGCGAAGCGCTGGGGGCTCCCGGTGGTGACCGCACCGGTCCGGCTGGTGCAGGAAGACCGCCAACGCGTCGGTGTGCTGCTAATCCATCCCGCTTACATCGCGGCAACGACGCCGGACCAGGCGACGAGCAGCAGGCGGCTCGCCGGCTTTGCCGGCGGCGTCATCAAGGTCGATGAAATGATCGAGATCGCCACGCGGAAATCCACCGTGCCCGGCATCGTGTTCGAGGTCGAAGATGCCTTCCCGGCCCCAGACCGGTCGCTGCTTTATCGCTCCAGCAGCGCCAGGATATCGAGCGACAGCGACTACGCGTGGGAAACGCAGATCCCCGTGGCCGACCGGAGCTGGACGCTTAGGGTCGCGCCGACCGAGGAATTCCTGCGCCAACAGAACCATTGGCTGACGATGATCGTAGGCGCCGGCGGCCTGGCGCTGGCCTCGCTGCTGCAGATGCTGCTCCTCGTCACCACAGGGACCACAGCAGCCGTTCAGCGCAAGGTTCGCGAGCAGACGGTAGAACTGCAGGCCAGGGGCGACGCACTCGCGGATCGCAACGCCCAGCTCGACGCATTGTTCCGCCTGAGCCCGGACGGATTCGTCGCCTTTGCGCCGGACGGCAAGGTCAGGTTCGTCAACCCGGCATTCGATACGATGACCGGCATCCGCTACGACGACGTCGTTGGCAAGGGCGAGGATGTTCTTGACGCGGAGCTGCGCAGCCGCTGCGAAGCGGCGGACAGCTTTGCTGGCGTCGCGGCCTGCTTCGGCCTTCCCGGGGCGCCGCTGGCACCCCGCACCCTGACCCTGAAGTCGCCGCGCTTCACGGTTCTCAGCGCGGTCGGCATTCGCAGCGAGGCGGCCAGCCTGGCGCGCATTCTCTACCTGCACGAGGTCACGCTGCAGGTAGAAGTCGATCGCATGAAGAACGAATTCCTGTCCCATGCCGCACATGAACTGCGCACGCCGATGACCAGCATCCTCGGCTTCAGCGAGATCCTGCTGAAAATGGAGGTCGACGAGGCGACGCGGAAGGACCTGCTGGAAACCATACATCGCCAGACCTTATGGCTGGTCGACATCATCAATGAGCTGCTCGACCTGTCGCGGATCGAAGCGCGCCGCGGCAGGGACCTCAAGATCGAGCGCGTGGACCTCGCCGATCTGGTGCACTCCACGGTGGCCGGCGTGGCCCCCGGTGATGACCGCTGGCAACTGGTGGTGGATGTGCCGCCGCGGCCGCAGGGCGTCATGGCCGACTTGGCGAAACTGCGTCAGGCGCTGACCAACGTGATCGGCAACGCCATCAAATATTCTCCCGATGGCGGAGAAGTCCGGATCGCGATCGCCGAGGCGCCGGGCAAGGTGGGTATCTCGGTGAGCGACCAGGGGGTCGGCATGACGGCGGAACAGCTGACGCATCTCGGCGAACGATTCTGGCGCGCCGATACCTCGGGCAAGACGCCGGGAACCGGATTGGGTCTCGCCATCGTCAAGGAGATTCTCAAAATGCTCGGCGGCAGCATGGAAGTACGCTCAAAGCCGAAGGCCGGCACCACGGTCATTCTTTGGCTGCCGGCCGATATGTGAGGGGCGTCGGCGCTTGGTACGGTCGGCCATTAAGAGACACGCGCTTCAAAGCGACTCGCGAAATACCTTTTTCCTACAAGGTGATTCTCTCACCCAAGTGGGGCAGGTGCGGCGTGGGCCAGCCCAGCTTCTCCTCGATCGCCTGGGCGAAAGATGCCGAGGCTGCAGGCTCGCCATGCACGATGTAAGTGTGCTTTGGTGGCGTTCGGAAGCCGCGCAGCCAGTTGAGCAGTCCCGCCTGATCCGCATGCGCCGACAGGCCGCCCACGGTATGGACCGCGGCCCTGACCTGAACCGGCTTGCCGAAGATGTTAACCAGCCTTGCGCCGTCGACGAGCCGGCGGCCGAGCGTCCCCTCCGCCTGGAAACCGGTGATGAGGATGCTGCATTCACTCCGGGGTAGGTTCTCGCGCAGGTGGTACTTGATGCGGCCGGCCTCGCACATGCCGCTGGCCGAGATGATGACGGCGCCGCTGCGAACCTCGTTCAGCGCACGCGAGCCCTCGACATCCGCGACGAATTCCACCTTCATTTTCGCCGGATGCTGCTTCATCCAGGCGATCAGCTCGCGGGTGTGGCTGTCCATCAGGTCGGGATGCTCCCAGGTGATGTGCGTGGCCGCCGTGGCCATCGGCGAATCGACGTAGATTTTGAGCGGCGCAAGACGCTCGCGGCGCACTAGATCAGCCAGGATATAGATGATCTCCTGGGTACGGCCGACGGCGAAGGCGGGCATGATCAGGTTGCCGTGGGTGTGGCGCGTGCGCTCGAAGGTCGCGACGATTTCGTCCTCGGTCTCGGCCAGGGGGCGGTGCAGGCGGTCGCCGTAGGTCGATTCGATAAACAACACATCGGTTTCGGGAACAACCTTTTCGGGGTCATGCAGTACCGGCCGGTCACACATGCCGAGGTCGCCTGAAAAAACCATTTTGCGCGGCCGGCCCTCAGCAGTGACCGTCACCTCCAGCCAGGAGGAACCGAGGATGTGGCCGGCGTCATGGAAGTTGACCGCTACGGTTTCAGCCGGGTGAATCAACTCCCGATAGGGCGCCGGACGGAGCAGCTTGAGCGATGCCTCGGCCTGGGCCACCGTGTAGAGCGGCGGCTGCAGGCCGGGTTTGCTGCTCTCGCCGCGCCGCCGCTGATGGCGCAACTGCCATTCTGATTCCTTCTCCTGAATGTGCGCACTGTCGGGCAATAGCACGTGGAGCAAATCGATCGTCGCCGGTGTGGCATACACCGGACCGCGATAGCCCAGAACCGACAGGAGCGGCAAAAGGCCGGAATGGTCTATATGCGCGTGCGTCAGCAAAACAAAATCGATGGAGCGAATGTCAAAACCGAACTTCAAGGCATTCATGTTTTTTGAACGCGCCTCACGCCCTCCCTGAAACATGCCGCAATCGACCAGAAAACGGCACTCTCCTGTTTCGATTAGCGTGCATGAGCCAGTCACCTCTCCTGCTGCTCCAAAAAACCCGATCCGCATTACGTATTCCTCCCGGTAGGCCTCATCATCGGCCTCAATCCGCCGTTAAAGCACAGGCCCTGAGCTGTAGCGACCATCAATGTTGCTACTGTAAATGCAAGGCTTCAAACGCTTGAAAATAGATCCAATGCCCGAAATCGTTGGGATGATTGACGTTGTTGGCCAAGAGGTCTTCCGGCTTTCTCTTTCCGGCGAACTGTAGCCAATTGTGATACACATCTGCAAAGGCGCAATGCTTTTCCCGTGCCACCTGTTCCGTTGCGGCTGCAAAGGCGGCCATATCGTAAATCCCGGCCAGATTGTCCTTCCTGAAATGCCATTTCGGGTTCGGTGGAAAAGTGGAAAACAAAACGATCTCCGCATCGGTTTCGGCCCGTACGCGGTCAATCACCATCCGCAATCTGTCAGAAAACACTCTTGGCAGAGCGCCTTGTCTTGCGCCGTCCTTGCCCAAGCCGATTCTGAAGCGTAGCCAATCAAGCTTCGCGCGCAACTTGTCAGCAAGCGAGAGCTTCTCTCCCAAGCTGAAATCATTCATGCCGAAGCCGATCAAAACAAGATCCGGCCTATGCGCAATTACCTTCGCCGACAGCTCCTGTACGCCCCCCTCCATCGCCGTGCCGCGCATCCCGCTATTGACCGTTTCAATGATGGCGCGCGGATACTTCTTTCGCAGCGAAGTTGCCCATCGGTCCCAGAAAATCAGCCCCGAGTCGGATGCTTCCGCCCCGGCGGTAATGCTGTCACCGTAGGCCACCATGCGGATGGTCTTACCGTCGCCGAGTTTCTTTTGCGTGTTGGGCAACAATGTTGCGCCCAGTTCAGGCGATGGTGGAACGGGCATCCATTTCTCACCGTGCGAATAGTCGACGTAAATGAAGAATGGTCCGTTACCCGAGGCTGGAACTTCGCTGTCATTAAAGGCCAGCTTCCCGAAAAGGATATTGGTGCGGAAATCCGGAATACGCGACTGCGGGGTGCGCTTAATTCGACCGGCCGCATCCACTACGTAGTCACGGCCAAGCTCATAGAGAATCGTCTGCGGCAAGCCGTCGCGATAGGTGCTGCGAACAACTATGGAGCCGGATCGCGTCGGTATAAACGACAGATTCGCCGGCTCTTCGCCGACGAGAACCATCGACTCTACGATTTGTAAGTTGTCGGAACTGTTCGGCTGGTAGTTCGCACTATCAGAAAGAAAATTGGTCGCACCACACGGCAGAACCAAAGTCAGGAATACGAACAGGAATGAAGATATGCATCTCCGATTAGGCATACTTGGTTTGAAATTTCGCAATTTATTTTTTTAAGTCTGTGAATGTAACCAATCCAACTATTTAACTCAATGATTGGCTTCGCAGATCCTCGATGTCTGCGGCAGATGGGTTGAGTAAAGTCAGTTCCCCAGAGTAGATACGACGGATGACCGCCTCCCCGGCTATGCACTCAGGCTTTTCAGTCAATCGGAGATCGACGACTCCTTCCGGCTGGCAAGCGGTCATACAGAAGGCCGATGTACTCTTTGCGCGGCACGGCTGTAGGCGAACAACTCCTTAGCAGTCAAGCAAATGAAAGTCGGCGCTAGCGGACGCTGTGTACTTGGGGTTCCGCTTTATGTCCCGGAGGGACAGCATCCACCCGGACGCGGGCAGGTAATGCCGGTTCGCGTCAGGCGCCCGCGTGCAACCTGACCGGAATGCGCTGCGGGCCGAATGCTTTGCCGAAGGCGCCGAAGCGCCCGGCGATGGCCGTTCCGCAGTGCCGGCAATGGCCTCCGGCGTCCAGTTCATAGCTGAGAATGCGATACCAGTCGCGCTCGATCACCGGCTTGCCGCAAGCCGGGCAATTCGTCCTGTCGCCGCTCTTGTCATGCACGTTGCCGGTATAGACGTAGTGCAGTCCGGCATCCATGGCGATGCGGCGGGCACGGCTCAGGGTCGCGAGCGGAGTCTCGGGAAGGTTGTCGAGTTTCCAGTCGGGGTGGAAGGCGGTGAAGTGCAGCGGCACGTCCGGGCCGAGTTCCTTTGCCACCCAGGTCGACAGCGCCTTGAGTTCGTCGTCCGCATCGTTCTTGCCGGGGATCAGCAGGGTGGTCAATTCCAGCCAGCAATCGGTGTCGTGATGGATCATCGCCAGGATGTCGAGCACCGGTTGCAAATGGCCGCCGCAAAGATTGACGTAGAAGTCGTCGGTGAAGGCTTTCAGGTCGACGTTGGCGGCGTCCATCTTCGAATAGAACTCGCGCGCCGGCTCGAGGTGCATGTAGCCGGCGGTGACGGCGACGGTCTTGATGTCGAGTGCATGGCAGGCGTCGGCCGTATCCATCGCATACTCGGCGAAGATCACCGGGTCGTTGTAGGTAAAGGCGACGGATCGGGCGCCATTCTTTTGCGCGGCGCGGGCAATGGCTTGCGGCGTGGCATCGTCCATCAGGCGGTCCATGTCGCGCGATTTCGAGATGTCCCAGTTCTGGCAGAACTTGCAGGCCAGGTTGCAGCCGGCGGTACCGAAGGACAGCACGCTGGAACCGGGATAGAAGTTGTTGAGCGGCTTCTTCTCGATCGGATCGATGCAGAAGCCCGAACTGCGGCCGTAGGTAGTGAGCAGCATCTCGCCGCCTTGCATCGCGCGCACGAAGCAGGCGGCGCGCTGCCCTTCGTGCAGGCGGCAATTGCGCGGGCAGAGGTCGCACTGGATGCGGCCGTCGTCGAGCCGGTGCCACCAGCGCGCGGCTACCCCGGCTATGGGATCGGCGCTTCTTTCCATTTCTGCACCTCGTAGCGTTGCAGCTGCACCTCGGAAGACCACCAGTCGGATGGGAGTCCGGCCTTCTGCTTGAGGTGGGCGAGAAACTGGCGCGGCTCGGGCAACTGTTCCCAGACCTGCGGCAGGAAGGTGCCGCGGCGCGGGCCGGCGATCAGGATGACGCCATCGACATGGGGCCGCAACTGGCGAATGGCATCGGCCTCGTCGGTGAAGCTTATCGGCTGTGGCACCGTGAGCAGCGACACTTCGACCCGGGTGTGCGCAAATTCGGCGAGCGTCAGCGGCGGGAAGCGCGGGTCGCTGAAGGCGGCGGCGACCGCATTGGCGCGCACATCCTGGTCGAGCGGGCGCCGGGCTTCCAGCGAGCCGATGCAGCCGCGCAGCGCGGCGTTCTGGGTCAAGGTGACGAAGGTGGCGCCGGGTTGATTCAGTGCAGGATGTGCGGGCTCGGCCTGCGTCGGCTGCTTGAGACTGGCCGCGATGGCGTTGCGGGCGCGCACCAGCAGGGCCGGGCCGAGATCGCTGGCGACTGCTGCGGGCTCGTAGAGGGCGAAGGAGGCATAGCCGACCACGCGCGATTTGTCGCCCGCCGTATCGCCCGAGTTGCATTGCGCCACGCGCTCGATCCTGAGCCCGCGCCGCCGCGCCACGGCGAGCAAGCCGTTGATCGGCAGCGCGCCGCAGGCCTGCTCGAAACTGGTCAGTTGATCGAGGGCGAGGATGTGCTGTGCCGTGGCCTTGTCGATGCTCTGCGCTTCGCGGTAGCTGTGAAAGTGCGAAAGGTCGGAGCTGATCACGATCAGCGTTTCCGGCCCGCCCCAGAGGCGTTCCAGTACCTGGGCCACCTCGCCGGAACTGGCTTCGCCCACCGCCAGCGGTACCAGCTCGAACTGGCCCAGCACGGTTTGCAGGAAGGGCAGTTGCACTTCCAGCGAGTGTTCCTGCGCATGGGCAGCATCGCTGACAACCACCTGCGGCAGATCGGCCAGCGCATCGAGGGCGGCGCGGTCGAGCGGGATGCGGCCCAGCGGCGTGGCGAACGCCTGCGCCGTGGGTGCCGCCAGTCCCTGCACCGAAGCCCGGTGGCACGGCCCGAGCACGACCACGCGCCGGATGCGCCCGGCGAGCGGCGCCAGCAGGGCATAGGCGTGGCCCGCGGTGCCGCCCGAATAGATGTAGCCGGCATGCGGCACGATGAGGGCCTTGAGCATGCCGGTTGCGGCAGGTTCAGGAGTCGGCGCCGGCAACCCGGCGAGGCAGGTCGCCAGTTCGTCCTGCAGGCTGGCAGGGTCGCCGGGATAGAACATGCCGGCAACGGCCGGCGGACGAATGGCGGTAGCAGGGCTCATGGTCGCCTCACATCAGGTCATCAATAAGAGTCCGCCGACGAGGCCCGCGGCGATGGCGGCCAATCCAGGCAGGGTACGGCGAGCCAGCGCCGCACCGCCGATGACCACCACCAGGCCGGTCTTGAAGGCGAGATTGGAAAGCGTTGCGAGAGTTATCGCGGTTATGGTTTGCGCGGCAGTCAGCTTGTCCATGCTGAACATGCGCAGCGACGACAGCGCGATCGCATCGACGTCGGTCAGCCCCGAGGCCAGCGCCAGCAGGTACAGTCCGCTGTTGCCGGCAACATCCTGGAGCCAGGCGGACAGCACCAGGATCAGCGCATAGAGGCCGCCGAAGGTCAACGCGGTCTTGATCTCGGTCGGGTTGGTGACATTCGGCATCGGCAGCGCGTCGCCGCCTGCAAGCTGGCGCCAGCCCCATAGCGTGGCTACAACTCCCAGCGCGATGCCGCAGCCGAGCACGCCGTACAACTGCTCGACGATGTCGGGCGCGACCGCGAGTGAGACCAGCCCGAGACGCACCAGGACCACGATATTGGCGAGCAGGATCACCACCATCGCCGTGCGCCCGAGATCGACATCCGCCTTGGCATGGCGGGCGAAGATCATGGTGGTCGCGGTGGATGAGGCCAAGCCGCCGAACAGGCCGATCAGCGTCGCGCCATGTCGCGCCCCGGTCAGCCGCAGGGCGGCGTAGCCCGCCAGCGATACGCCCGAGATCAGCACCACCATCCACCAGATGTTGTGCGGATTGAGGGCCTGGTAGGGGCCGAAATCCCGGTCCGGCAGAATCGGCAGAACCACCAGCGCCAGCACGCCGAACTTCAGGATCGAAAGCAGGTCGACGGGTGTCAGGCTTTTCGAGATGCCATGCAACTCGGCCTTGAAGTAGAGCAGCACCGTGGTGGCAATTCCGAGCATCACCGCGGTCGAGGTGTAGCCAAACCAGACCACTGCACCCAGTGCGTAGCAAACCATCAGCGCGACCACGGAGGTGGTGCCCGGATCGCCGGTATCGAGCGGATCGGATACGTGCGCAGCGATCATCATGGCCGCGACGGCGAACATGCCGACGGCGAGTATCCAGCCACTGTCAGTGGTCTGCGCCAGCAGGGCGCAGAGACAACCCAGCAGTCCCACCAGGGCAAAGGTGCGCAAGCCGGCCTTGAGGTCGGATTGGCGCTCGCGCTCAAGTCCGATCAGCAGACCGATGCCGATGCTGGTGGCAAAGGCCTGCAAGACTTCGTATCCGGCTTCTGCGGCGAACATCTTCTGTCTCCCGCGAATTCCTGTAAGGCGATTGTATAGAATTGCGGCATGACCTATCACGCACTGGTTCCGGCCGCAGGCTCTGGGTCGCGCATGGGCGCGCTCTCGGGGTGCGCCCTACCCAAGCAATACCTGCCGCTCGCTGGCCAGCCAATGATCCGGCACGCCTTGGCGACATTGTGCGCCACCCCGGCGATCATGGATGTTTTCGTGGTGCTGGCACCGGACGATATACACTGGCCCGCGGCCGCGATGGCTACGCTCGGGCCGAAATTGCGCGTCCTGCGCTGCGGCGGCGATACGCGTGCGCGCAGCGTCGCCAACGGCCTGCGGGCGATGGCCGGCGAACTCGGCGAGATTGGCAACGACTGGGTCCTGGTGCACGATGCGGCGCGGCCCTGCCTGACCGTCGCCATGGTCGAAAATCTGATCGCCGAGGTGGGCGAGGAGGATGCCGGCGGCCTGCTGGCGATGCCGGTCGCCGACACCCTGAAGCGCTCCGACGACAACGGCCGCGTTCGCCAGACGGTGTCGCGCGATGGCCTGTGGCAGGCGCAGACGCCGCAGATGTTTCGTCATCGGCTGCTGCTCGATGCGCTCGATTTCGCGCCGCAGGTCACCGACGAAGCGAGCGCCATCGAGACGCTGGGGCTTTCGCCGCGCCTTGTGGCGGCCGATGTCAGCAACCTCAAGGTCACCTATCCGCTGGATCTGCAACTCGCCGCGTGGATATTGCAAAACCGGGAACAGTCGTGAAATATCCTTGGACCGCACACCATGCATTCGGGGATTGAACCGTCGCGCGCCGAGATCGATGCGCTCGAAGAACCCACGGTCATCGAGTTCGGCGCATCCCACTGCGGGCACTGCAGCGCCGCCCAGCCATTGATTGCCGCTGCATTCGGCAGCCATCCCCGAGTACGCCACATCAGGATTGAAGATGGTCCGGGGCGCCGACTGGGGCGTTCATTTCGCGTCAAACTCTGGCCAACGCTGATTTTCCTGGCTCAGGGCAAGGAAGTCGAACGCCTGGTCCGGCCTTCCGACTCAAGCGCGATAGAGCAGGCGCTGGCGCAAATTGATGTCGCGTCATGACTGCGCGATTCCCGTGCGCTGAATGGTGCGCCAGAACGCCGGCAATTCGTCACGCAATCACAGCCACTCCTTTTCCGCAGCAGTGCGCTGTTCACCCCATAGCACACCCGGCGGCAGGTCGAGCACCGAATGGGCGCCCGCTTGCAGCATGGACAGTGATCTCGCGGCGGCAAGCATCATTCGCGCAGCAAGCCCAGCCTCATCGAAGCGGGCCTCCAGCAAAAAGGAGGAATGGCTGGCTTCCCCCGCTGCGGCGCGCCGCTCCAGCAACACGCCACGGTTTGTTTCTTCCAGCGCGGCAATACTGGGCACGGGGAATACCAAAGTCTGCTCAGTGAGGAAGAGCGGGTCATGGATGATGGCGTGCTCCACTCCGGCCACGTCGGCCGCAGGTTCCAATTCAACGTAGACATAGCGTTGAACCGCCCCTCCAATGGACTTGATCTCTGTCGCCAGCGCTTTCCTGACTCCCCTGATACCCTCCACGGCCAGTGTGTGGTGCAGGCTTGAAGCGGTATGCAGGCTGGTTTCCGTATGCCCTCGGGGAACCAGCAATGCAAAATGGCTGCGGAACAGCGAGATGGCACCCGGGTCGCTTCCCGCTCCAACAACGGCCGGCACTCTGTGCAGAAGCGCGACCCGATGTATTTCTGACTTTTGCCTGAGAAAGGCCTCGCCGTGGAGACGTGCGCATTCCACTATGGGAATGCGTTTTTGCAGAAGCTCCTTCACTACTCCCATGGTCGCATCCGGAGGAACGCAGATCAGCGCGACATCAACTTCATTCAGATCGCTGACATGGGTGACGACAGGCGCTTTCAGCCAGGAAGCGGGGCTGCGGCTACGCCGCACAATCCCGGCCAGTGCCATGGCTTGGTCGGCAACAACGCCCTCGGCGCATTTGCGCCCCAGATTCCCCAGGCCGATGACGGCGACCCGCAATTTCTTCAACTGATTACCCTCTCATGGTTGCATCTGGTCACCGCGGCGCTTGCGCCGAGAAGACGAACGCGCCGTCGGCGAAAGCATCCGGCTCGAGCGGTGCGTCCCCCGGCGACCAGGTCGCCAGGTAGGCACGCAGCTTCTTCGCCGCTCCCAACTGGGGTTCGAGGCTCAGCGCCGGCACGCCGAACGATTCGGCGACGAGGCGACCGTGCAGGCTGGTGCCAATATAGCCGCTGCTGCCTGCGATCAGGGAGCAGATGTCCCACACATCGAGCGATTCGAATACCTGCACAGGCAGTGCGCGGCGCACCGCGAGTCGGCGATAGGGTTCAAGCGCATCGTGCCACGGTGCGGCTCCGGCGCGGAACAGCACGACGGGCAGGCCAATACGATCGAGGCCGCGGGCGAACGCCGCCAGCGTTGCGTCGTCGCCGCACTCGGCAGCAAACTGGACGGCGAGATAGGGATCCCTGCGCCGAATCCTGGCTCGGATGCGCGCGCCGAAGAGTTTGCCGATCCGTGTCACCGGATCCGGCACTAGCGGGGCGTCGATACCGGCGACGGCCAGCAGCGCCTGCGTCGTGCGGTCGCGCACGCTTACGCTGCCTGCTTCTCGCAATGCGGCCAACACTTCGTCGCGGAACACCTCGTCGCGTTCGGCAAGTCCGACGCCGCCGACCGCCCGGAACTCGACTTCCGAGCCGGGCGCCAGTTCGTGCCTGGCCACCACGTAGGGCGCCTGCCGCCGCCAGCGCAGTCCGGGCTCATCCAGCATGTACGCGGCCTGCGCCGCATCGCAGTCGAGCAACTCCCCGCCGACGTGGATCAGGGTCAGGGGCGTCGTAAATGAGTCGAGTGTGGAAACGCGCTGACCGCCCCAAGGCGTCAGGTCCCGCGTCGCCAGCCCGGCAAACACCCCCGTGCCGGCACCGATCTCTTCGGCGGCCACAGATCCGAGCAGGATGTCGCCGAGATTGTGGCGATCAAAGGCGCCGAAGAAAACTGGCGGCGGATTCACGTCACTCCTTGCGGCACAGTTGGTCATAGCGAGCAGGTCTGGTCTTCACGCGTTTCCGCATCCTCGAGGTAGGCGCGCTATGTCGGTTGCCTGGGCTGCGCGAGATACGTTGCCACCCCAAGTTGGATGACTGCACCGCTATCCGCTATTCTTGGGTCATTCGAACTTGATCGACGAAAACGCTCAGCCCGGCTAATCGCTATCGCGCGCCAACCGTTTATGTCCACAATATAGACGAGAGCCGTCTATCAGTCTTGACTGGCTACAGCAGTTGCAATGTCAGCTAATGGCCGAAGTGCTTATCGCAGAGTGACCGCGACGGCGGTTTGCTCGGCTTATTTGGCGCATTTCAGCATGTCGATACAATATCAATCAGAAGAAACGGATAAGCTGTTCCGCCGCTATTGTGAAAGGGCCTTTCTGCAATGAACACTCCATTTCGCGTCGGTCAGGGCTATGACGTGCATGCGCTGACGCCTGGGCGCAAGCTTATTCTGGGCGGCGTGCATATTCCTCATCATCAGGGCTTGCTCGGGCATTCGGATGCCGATGCGCTGCTGCACGCGATTACCGATGCGATTCTGGGCGCGGCGGGACTGGGCGACATCGGTGGCATGTTCCCCGACAGCGGCTCGCAGTGGGAGGGGGCGGACAGCCGCAGCCTGCTGCGCGGCGCCATGGACGCCGTGCGCGCCGCAGGCTGGCAGGTGGGTAACATCGACGCCACCATCATCGCCCAGGCGCCGCGCATCGCGCCCCATGTCGCGGCAATGTGCGCCAACATCGCGGCCGACCTCGGCATTGCGGCCGGCGCTGTGAACGTCAAGGGCAAGACCAACGAACGTCTCGGTTTCGAGGGCCGTGGCGAGGGCATCGCGGCACATGCGGTGGCGTTGCTGGTGCGTGCGGCGTAAGACTGCATGGGCGAGGTCCGCTCGCGCCGCGTGTTCTTTGCAGTCTGGCCGGATCAGGAGGCGGTCGGGCATTTGGCGGCACTTGGCGGGAATCTGGCCGGCAGCGAAGGCCGCCTGATACGCCCCGCGGCGCTGCATCTGACGCTGGTGTTTGTCGGCTCGGTGACGCCAACCCAAGTCGACCAGCTTCAAGAGATTGCCGCCGGAGTGCGCGCCGAGGCCTTTGATCTGAGCCTCGACCGCCTGGGGTTCTGGCCGCAGCGCGGCATCCTGTGGGCAGGCTGCAATCAGCCGCCGGAGCCGTTGCGGCGCCTTGCCGAGTCGCTGGCCGCTGCTCTGCGCGCCGCCGGTTTGGTGATCGATCAGCGTTCCGGTTCCGCCCTGGTGCCGCACATCACACTGGCGCGCCGTGTCCGCTGCGCGTCGCTGCCGCAGTTGGCGACACCGGTTCGGTGGCGGGTGAGCGAATTTTCCCTGGTCGAGAGCGACCTGCACCAGTCCGCGGCGCGCTACAAGACACTGGCAAGCTTTCCGCTAAATCAAGTGGACGCGGGATAAGGATGATTTAGAATCACGTCATTATTTCAGTTTCGGCGTAACGCCTGCTTTCGCAGGCATTGGCCGCCACTGAAACTCCGTTATGCTGCGTTTTAGTTTCGGCGTAACGCCTGCACTGAAACTCCGCTATGCTATGTTTTGGAGCCGATAAGCCGTGGTCAATTTTTTTAACTCCGGAAAAACCTCACCGCGCCTGGAGCGCCTGCACGGACTCAGCCTCTTCGTCGATCTGACGCCGGCCGAGTTGCAGATTGTCGAGGGCCTGCTGCACGAGCGCGACTACCTCGCCGGCGAGGTGATCTTCGACGAGGGCGAAGAAGGGCAGGCCATCTACATCATCGCAGCGGGCGAAGTGCTGATTTCCCGGCGGGAGCAAGGGGAAGCGGACGTCAATGAGCCGGGAACTTCTCATCCCAGAAGGCGACAAGGGGATTTCGGACGTGTTGCCGAACTCGGTCCCGGTACCTTCTTCGGCGACCTGGCGCTGCTCGATAACTCGCCGCGCTCGGCGCAGGCGCGCGCCGCCAGTCCCTGCCAACTGATTGTGTTCTTCCGCGACGACTTCGTCGGCCTGCTCGATACCCACGCCCGCATCGCTTCGAAAATCTCGCGCCAGCTGGCCTGCCATCTTGGTGCCCGCCTGCGCGTCATGGCGCTGTCGGTGGGTGCCCATCATCATCTCCTGTAGCCTCCGCCGGTGAGCACATCGATCATATCGTCGGAGATGCCGGGGCGCGGCCATCATGGGTCCGGTCCCATCGTCTGGGCTGTGATCATTGCCACGACCTGCCTGCTCCTGCTGGTTTTCCAGAAACTGCTGTGGCTGGTGGTGCCTTTTCTGCTGGCGCTGATCCTGTACTACTTCCTCTACCCGCTGGTCAGGGTGCTCATTTATCGCGGCATGAGCCGCCATGCGGCGGCAAGTCTGGTTACGCTAGGGTTCCTGGCACTGCTGATTGTCGTCGGGCTCGCCCTGACACCCTGGGTGGCTGGGCAAATGGCCGTTTGGCAGGACACCGTGAGCCGTTACCTGCACGGTGGCCTTCAGTTGCTCGACAATTCACTGCGCAACATGGAGGCCTCTTGGCCGACACTGGCCAGCGCCCGTCTGGCGGATACCGTGGCGACACGACTGGCGCAAAGCGCGGGCAGTGTCGCCGATCATCTGGAGCCGATCGCCATCGGTGTGGCGGCCTGGACTCCTTCGCTGCTGCTGGCACCATTTCTGGCCTACTTCTTCCTGCGCGATGGGCACCGCTTCAAGCGTTTTCTCAGCGCCGCGGTACCCAATGCCTTTTTCGAGCGGACGCTGTTTCTGCTGCACGAGATCGATCGCACCGCGCGCGCCTATTTTCAGGGACTGATCACCCTTACCGCGCTCGACACCGTGACGCTTGCCGCCGGCCTCTGGCTGCTCGGCATTCCCGGGCCGCTGGCGCTGGGCCTGATCTGCGCCGTGCTGGCCTGGGTGCCCTATGTCGGTTCGATACTCGGCGGCCTGCTGGTGGTGCTGGTGGCGGCGACCGACTTCCACGATACGCCGGGCATGGCCTACTGGGCGATCGCGCTATTCGGCGTGGTGCGATTGCTCGACGACTTTGTGTACATGCCGCTCACCATCGGCAAAAGCCTCGAATTGCATCCACTGGTGACGGTGCTGATGATTTTCGTCGGCGGCGCGGTGGCCGGCGTGTCCGGCCTGATGCTGGTGCTGCCGGTGCTGGGGGTGGTCATGGTGATTGGGGAAACCATCGGCGTCATCGTCACCGACGCGCGCCTGATGGCGCGCCACCGTCATGCCCTTGCGCTACGCCGGGCACAGGCCAGCGCCGACCTCTAAGCCATCCCCTTCAGGCCACAGGCGGATCACCGCGATTGCGCATGTGATACGCCAGATCATTGAGTGACTTGTCCAGGGCCGCGCGCAAGGCGGCATCCTCGATCACTTCGGCCATCGCCTCACGCATGCACAGCATCCACTGATCGGCTTCTTCGCTGCCGATCGGGAAAGGCATATGGCGCGCGCGCAGTTTGGGGTGGCCGAATTTCTCGACGTAGAGTTGCGGGCCTCCCAGCCAGCCGCAAAGGAACATGAACAGTTTCTGTTCGGCGCTGGAAAGATCGGCGGCATGCAGTTTGCGGATGCCGTAGGCCTCGGGCAGCGTGTCCATCAGTTCATAGAAGCGCCGGACCAGGCGGCGCACGGCGGGCTCGCCGCCGATCCGGGAAAAATGGGTGGTAGTTTCGCTCATCAGGCGGCAGCGGGCGGCACGCCGGCCAGGCGCAGCGCAAGACGCGCAACCAGCCCGCCGCCGGTGCGCGGCAGCAGTTCCAGACGGCCGTTGTGGGAGCGCGCGATGCGATCGACGATGGCCAGCCCCAGCCCGGCGCCGGCCGCATTGGTTCGCGCTGCTTCAAGCCGGGCGAAGGGACGCTTCATGCGCTCTGCGTCAGCCACCGGAATACCTGGACCGCGGTCGCGAACCTCGATGCTGAATTCGCCGTTGGTGGTGCTCAAGGCCAGTTCCACCGGCGATTCGATACCGGCATAGCGCAGCGCGTTGTCGATCAGGTTGCTGACGGCCCTGCGCAAGGCTTGCGGCCGCGCCGGAAAAACTGAGGCAGGAGTTATGCGAAGCGGTATCCCCGGGGACGGTGCCGGCGGTGCAGCGAGGTCGACTGCGAATCCCCGCCGCCGGTATTGCGTGGCGAGTTCCGTAAGCATGGCGGCGACATCGACATCCTGCTGCGCTTCGCCACCCTCCGAGCGGGCGAAGTCGAGGAACTGGCCGATGGTCTTGTCCATTTCCTCGACGTCGGCGGTCATGCCTTCCTGCAAGCCTTCGTCTCCGGCCATTTCGATGCCCATGCGCAGGCGCGTCAGCGGCGTGCGCAGATCGTGCGAAATTCCGGCGAGAATCAGGGCGCGGTCCTGGTCGATCTCGGCCAGATCGGCGCTCATCTGGTTGAAGGCGCGCGCCACAGTCGCCAGTTCGGTCGGGCCGGTCTCATCGAGGCGGACCGGCGTCTCGCCGGCGCCGACTTTGCGCGCGGCCTCCTGCAGCGCTTTCAGCGGGCGCGTAATGCGGAACACGATGACCCAGGCGCCGACCAGCGACAGCAGCAGCGTCGCCACGGCCCAGCCCACCCAGCCGAGCGGAAACACGCGCTCGATGCGCTCGCGGGGCAGGGCCAGCCAGAAATCACCTTCGGCGCTGTCGTCGATGTGAAAGTTGACGAACAAGGCACGCTCACCCTCCCGCTCGAGGGTCAGGCGGGTCTCCGGTCCCATCTGCTCCCGGACCAGTTCTTCTACCCGGTGGAGAAAGGGCCGATCGGGCAAAGGCTCGACGCGGTCCGTTGCATCGGCCGGGTAAATGTGGATGCCTTCGCGGTCGGACAAGTCGCGCAACAGATCGCGGCGCGCTTCCGGTCGGGCGGAAATCAGTGCGGCCCGCGTCAGATTGGCAACGCTGACCAGGGTCTGCGCCAGTTGCCGGGCGCGCGGTTCGCGCTCGTAGGACCGGAAAATGGCGAACCATGCCGCGACGGAGATCATCATCAGCAGGGCGATCAACAAAAAAGTGCGCCACAGCAGCGAGCGCGGCAGCAGCGTCATTCGTGCTTTTTCCCATCGGGAACGAAGACATAGCCGAAGCCCCAGACGGTCTGGATATAGCGCGGCTTGCCCGGATCCTCCTCGACCAGCTTGCGCAGACGGGAGATCTGCACGTCGATGGCACGGTCGAACACTTCATATTCGCGGCCGCGTGCCAGTTCCATCAGCTTGTCGCGGCTCATCGGCTGGCGCGGATGCTCGAGCAGAACACGGAGCAGGGCGAACTCGCCAGAGGTGAGCAGGGCGAGCACGCCCTCGCGTTCAAGCTCACGCGTCGCCAGATTGATCCGCACCTTGCCAAAACTCACGCTTTCTTCCGTGATGGCTGGGGCGCCCGGGGGCGGGGCGGCGCCGCGACGGCGCAGCACGGCGTGGATGCGTGCCACCAGTTCGCGCGGATTGAAGGGCTTGGGCAGGTAATCATCGGCGCCGATTTCAAGGCCGACGATGCGATCAACGTCATCGCCCTTCGCTGTCAGCATGATGATGTTCACCGGGCTGGCCGCCCCGCGCAGCCGGCGGCAGATGGCCAGGCCATCTTCGCCCGGCAGCATCAGGTCCAGCACTATCAGATCGTAGAGTTCGCGCTCCAGCGCGCGATCCATGCCCGGCGCGTCGGGTACCGCCTTGACGGTGAAACCCTGTTCGGAGAGATAGCGCTCGAGCAACTGGCGCAGGCGCAGATCGTCATCGACGACAAGAATCTTGGCTTTGGTTTCGTTCATGGGCCAAATCCTAAACGGATCGCCGGCATCGTGCCAGCGGGCTTTACAAACGATTACAAAGCCGGTTCGACGGTAACACTTGGCTTACAGCCCCTGCCGAGAATGCAAGCGTGCCTGAATGGATGCCTCACCGGAGGCGGCAGGAGAGGCAGCGGTGGCCCGCATGCAAGACGATCGGAGGCAATCATGAAAGCACTATCCTTCAGCATGGCCCTGGCAGCGGCCCTGGTTTTGTGGGGCGCGGAACCACAAGCCGGCGTCGACCACCTGATGGCGGCCAGCCAAATCGCGGGCGAGCAGGTCTACAATGCCCTCCGTTGATGGCGATACGGGAGCGGCTGTGAAGGCAAAACGCAGGTCGGGATCAAGGTATGGAGCGGTCGTGGCGAGTGTCTTGTGGCTGCTGGCTGCGGGTGCTGCGGCACAGGTAGCGCAGCGCCCGTCGCCGGAACGCAGCGCCAATGGCGACGGCCCGCGTCGGATGATGCCCGCCGAACAGCGCCCCGAGGAACTTTCTCCACCCGATGCCGGAGCATCTCGTCGTGGCAATCGCATGTCCCCCGAAGCCCGCCGCCAGTTGCGCCGCGACATCCATGAGGCCGGACGCGACCTCTATCCGGGCCGGATGTCGCCCGGCCATCGCGAGCCGCGCCCCCAATAGCTCCGATTTCGCCGGCCGTTACGATTCCCGGCTGATCCAAAAAAAGCCCCAGCCTTGTCGGCTGGGGCTTTTTTTCATTGCGATTCATGGCACGGCAGAAAACCCGGCACAAGAGTCGGCGCTGACACCACGGCGAATCGGTGCCGCGGGAACAATATCGCTGGCCGTCATCACGCAGGAGATCTGCAGGAAACGCCTGTGACGGCATGCGCCGACAGGGGAAAGCGTACCGGTTTTCTGGTATCGAGAATACGGCGACCGTAGTATTTCCTTTCTCCTCTGCGCCGGATATCTTTGCTCAACGCGGACTCTTTGCGCGCGTTTCGTGTTGCGTTACGGCAACTTCCCGGACTCGTCGCCAACAGGTGCAACTCATGATGGAACAAAGCTCAGAAGCGCTACAGCAGGCCGTATCGCAACGGGACATGGTTCACGCTGCCGCGAATCTCGTAAACCGGGACGAGTACGGCACTTTGATTCTGGATCGTGTGGGGAGGATCCTCAATTGCGGCACGCCTGCAGCGAAGATATTCGGTGCGAGCCATCTCCAGTTGAAGGGCCGCTGGGTTGCAGACTTCGTAGCGGGTCTTTTCCTCGCCGGGAGTTCGCCGAGCTATAACACGAGATATCTGGTCCACCTCTGTACACACGGCGAGTGGCGAAAGTTCGAGGCGACGAATGCCGACGGTCAGCGGTTCCTAGTCGAACTCAATTTGTCCCGGGTGATGACGGATGGTCAGGAGATCTATCTCCTCAATTTGCGCCGCCCCGCAGAGGCGACAGATGCCCAGTTCCAGGCCTGAAGGCATGCCATGGATGCTGTCTATCTTGAATATTCCGTCGACACCGCCCAGCCTCCCGCGGCCGACGATTGCGTGGCCAGCGACAGTCTGGGCCTGCTGCACGGGGTGTTGCGGGTAAGCCAGGAGTGGCTGGAGCAGGTGCCCCTGTGCGATCCGCAGCACGACAAGCTTGTTCGTCTGGGGATATTGGCGGCCGACCTCGTCAGGATGAGTAATTTCTCGCCCACCGCGATGACCACCGCGCGTGCTTTGCTGTGCGTCAATTGCCGTCGTCTCAATGCCGCGCAGGGCCAATGCGCGGGACAGTCACTGGATCGATGCCTGCTGCTGAAGGGGACCGATCCGTGAATTTTGCATCCTTCATGTACGCGGGCGCGCGCTGTTGGACCCGCCGGCGTGCTTTACCACTGGGTCACATCGAAACGAGGAGATCAGCATGAAAACCAGCACTGCATCTGTGAAAAAGACCAAAGGCAATGGATCCTCGCGACAAGCGCGCGGATCGCACGAGCCCGTTTCATCGTCCGCCAATGACGATTGTCCGCGCGAACAAATGATCGCGGAAGCCGCCTACTACCGTGCCGAGCAGCGCGGTTTTGAGCCCGGCAACGAGATGTCCGACTGGCTTCAGGCCGAAGTCGATGTCGAAGCCTTGCTGGGGAACATTCATTAGCTTGTTGGCGGCTTGCGTCGTTGCATAGCGATGCCGGTACTTATCAATACCTGACGAAGGAGAAATTGCCATGGCCAACATCACACGCTTCGAGCCATTCAACGAACTGGCTCGCCTCGATCCATTCAGCGACCTCGACAACCTGTTCAAAGGCTTCATGGTCCGCCCCGTGTTTCAAGGCTCGGTGGCCGCGCCCCAGATGAAACTGGAAGTCAGCGAAGACGACAAGGCCTACACGATCAAGGCGGAAATTCCGGGGGTCAAGAAGGAGGACATCCATATCTCGGTGGACGGCAACCTGGTTTCGATCAGCGCCGAAGTGAAGAAGGAAACCGAAAAGAAGGAAGGCAAGAAAGTAGTGCATAGCGAGCGCTATTACGGTCAGGTTGCGCGCAGCTTCACACTCGACAAGGAAGTGGAGCAGGGCAAGGCGCAAGCGAAATACACGGATGGCGTGCTCGAGGCCGTGCTGCCCAAGAAGCAGGGCGCGAAGGCGACGCAAATCACCGTTTCCTGAGGCAGCTGCAGAAGCAGCGGATGGCCGCGGGAGGGGCATAGGAAGCATCGAATGGCCCTTCTCGAAGTGGATCACCTGAGTTTTCGCGTACCGGCGCGACCGGTGCTGGATCGACTTGACCTCGCGATCGAGGCCGGCGAGGTCCATGCCCTGGTGGGCACCAATGGCACCGGCAAGAGCACCCTCGCCTATCTGATCATGGGCTGCGAGGGTTATCGTCCCGATCAGGGCGAGATTCGTTTCGATGGCCGGCGCATCGGTGATCTGCCGCTTCACGAGCGGGCGCGCCTGGGCATTTCGCTGGCATGGCAGGAGCCTGCCCGCTTCGAGGGGCTGTCGGTTCGCAACTATTTGACCCTGGGTCGTGGCGAGGTGGATGCGGCGGACTGCCTGCAACGGGTCGGCTTGTCGCCGGCCGACTACCTGACCCGCATGGTCGACAAGACCCTCAGCGGCGGCGAGCGCAAGCGCATCGAGCTGGCTTCGGTGCTGGCGCTGGCGCCACGCCTGGTAATCCTTGACGAGCCGACTGCGGGCATCGATCTGCTGTCGATCCGCGAGATCATCAACGTCATCAGCACCTTCAAGACGCGCGGTGGCGCCGTGCTGCTGATCACCCACCGTGAGGAGGTGACCCGCGTCGCGGATCGGGCATCGCAATTATGCGGCGGACGCATCGTTTGCAGCGGCGATCCTGAGACGGTGGCGGCAAGTTATCAGGGGCGCGCCTGCCGGCGCTGCAACGGCGAGGAGTGCGACGATGACCGAGCTGGATAGCTTGTTGCAGGTGCTCGATGCGCGCGGCGGCGATCGGACCATCCTCGCCGACACGCAGACCGCGCACATGATGGCAAGCGGCCACAAGTTGCTCAGCCAGCGGCAGGTGCCGGGGCTCGAGCTCGTTGCCGCGGAAACTCCCGACGGCATCACGGCCCGCATCCGCGTCGCCCGGGATGTTCAATTGACGCACCCGCTGCACCTGTGTTTCGGCGTCCTGCCGGCCGTCGGCCGACAGCACATCGAGATGAGCCTGGTGCTGGAGCAGGGCGCGGCCCTCGACATCGTTGCCCATTGCTTCTTCCCCAATGCCGAGCAGGTAGAGCATGTCATGGATGCCCGGATCGAGGTCGGGGCGGACGCGCGTCTCACCTATACCGAAGGCCATTACCACGGTCCCTGGGGCGGCGTAACCGTGGTTCCCAAGGCGATCGTGAAGCTAGGAAAAAGGGCCGTTTATTTTTCCGACTTTTCTCTGACCACGGGCCGCGTCGGCAAGCTCGACATCGACTACGAGGTCGAAGCCGATGAAGAGGCCGTGGTGGAACTCACCGCGCGAGTGTTCGGCCATGGCACGGACGCCATCCGCATCCGTGAAAAGCTTGTCCTGGCCGGACGGGCGGCGCGCGGCCTGATCAAGACCCGCGTTGCGCTGGAACATGACGCGACTGCCGAAATCATCGGCATTACCGAAGGCAATGCGGAACGCGCCCGCGGCCACATGGACTGCATGGAGATCGTCAAGGATCGGGCGGTCGCCAGCGCGGAGCCGATCGTGAAGGTCACCCATCCGCAAGCCAAGGTCACCCATGAGGCCGCCATCGGCAGCGTCGATCACCACCAGATGGAAACCCTGATGGCACACGGCCTTTCGCCGGAGCAAGCGGTGGATCTGATCGTCGGCGGCTTGCTCGGGCGGCAGGAAACTGAAAGCGTAATCAAATTTCCGGCGAGACCGGCAAACGCCGCCTCGCAGGCCCGATGAAACCGGGCCTGAATGCCTCAGGACACCGGAATGTCGTGGGACTTTTCCCCATTGGCCTTGGGCAGACGAACGGTCATCACCCCATTCTTGTAGCTCGCCTTGGCCTGGTCCGCGAACACGTTGCGGGGCAGGGCTATGGTGCGCTGGAATGAGCCGTAGGCACGCTCCATGACGTGGTAGGTGCTGTCGCGACCGGAGCGCTCGGCGTGCTTCTCGCCGCTGACGTAAAGCACATTGCCGTCGACCGTGATCTGGCAGTCTCCTTTCTGCATGCCGGGCAACTCGAGTCGAACCACAATCTCCTTCTCCGTTTCTTCAACCTCGCCGGCCAGCAGGCTCCAGCGCGGAAACGGGGCAAGCAGGGAACCCTTCGGATGCTTTTCCTCCTTGCCATGAATGAAATGCGTTAGTGCATTGCTGCTACGGCTGGACATTTCGCGCCAGCCCTCGGACAGGGTGTCCCACGCGCGACCGATCTCGTGGCTGATTTTCTTTCCGGATTCCTTCAATGAGTCGAGCATGATGAATCTCCTCTTGTGATTGCCACTAGGTCAATTGACCGTGAATTCCACCTGGTCCGTCTGAAGAAACCATCGATCCAGCAGCACATGGCGGGTAAACCAGCGACTGCGCAACAACACCCGGGCCACGACGCTGCGCAGAGCCTCCGACTTGGCGCCGCCGGTCTCTGCACCCACTGATCCATAGCGCGCCAGCAGACGGCTGCGGTAGCCCGTCAACCGCTCACTGCGATAATCGGCACCGGCCTCCAGCACCGTCGCGGCGGCCATCAGCCCGGATTCAACGGCGGGGCGAATCCCCTCGCCGCTATGCGGGCAGGCGAGGCCCGCCGCGTCGCCGACGAGGAGCACGCCATCGTCCAGCAGCGTGCGCTTCGATCGGCCCTGCAGCAAATAGGCGTGACCATGAAATTTGTCCGGGATGTCGGGCGGGATCCGGCCGCGCTCCCTGAGGAAACCGCAGAAACTTTCGAGCGTGCCGGACAGACCATGTGCCTGCTCCATGCCGAGCCCGACATTGAGATACCGGTCCTTGCGTATGCACCAGCCGTAGCCCTTCAGGTCCGGGGAGAAATAGAGTTCCGGCATCTCCGGCCTGATCCGGCATGCGGCGACCTGCCCGGCATTCATTTCGAACTCGACTTCCTTCGCCGTAACCGCGGTTTCACCGGCGCCGAGCCGGGCTCCCAGATGACGGGCCACCGGGCAAAAATGTCCGCCGGCACCGATCAACAGCGGAGTGGTGACGGCATCGTTGATCACCCATTGCTTGCCGTCCCTGCGCAATGACTCCACGGTCTGCCCCAGATGCAGGCGGGCGCCGCTACGTTGCAGCAGGTAGTCGTCGAACTCGCAGCGGCGGATGCCATAGCTGACGGTCGAGGAGTATTCGGTTGCAAGTTCATGGCCATCGATCAGCCCGGTGCGAAATGCGCTGATGGGCTGCAGAGTTCGCCCGTCCGCGTAAGCGTGCGGATCGATCTGCAGCGTCTGCAGAACGGCAGGCGTTATCCAGCCGGCGCAGACCTTGTGGCGGGGAAATTCCGCCTTGTCCATCACCATCACATCCAGACCATGCCGGCTCAGGTGCCATGCACAGGACGAACCCGCGGGGCCGCCGCCAATGATCAGCGCATCGCAGGTTTCCATGGTGCGCCCCTCAAAGAGCCGTGCGGGTCCAGGGAATCCGGTTGTCGCCAGTGCGGGAGAACAGCACCTGAAACAACTGCATGTTGCCGGACCTGAAGGCAGCGAGCGATCCGGCCAGGTAAAGCCGCCAGGTCCGCGCCACGGCCGGATTGAACATCTCCTCCACCGTGCCGGTGGCGACCTCGAAGCGATCCAGCCAGTGCTCCAGGGTCTTGGCATAATGCAGGCGCAAGTTTTCCACGTCCAGCACCGAAAAGCCGCAGGGCTCGAAAATCGCCATCATTTGCGACAGGCTGGGCGGACAGGCTTCGGGGAAAATGTGACGCTCGGTCCATGAATCGAGGCGGCACGGGTAATCGCGGCCGATGGAATGGATCAGCCCGCGGCCGTGGTCGGCGAGTACGCGGTCGATCACCCTGCCCAGGTCCTCATAGTATTCCGGACCCACATGTTCCAGCATGCCGACCGACACAAATGCATCGAACTTGCCACTCACGTTGCGGTAATCGTCCTCGATGAATTCGACCCGCCCGTCGAGGCCCACGAGACGGGCACGTTCCCTGGCAAAGGCCATCTGTTCCGCCGAAATATTGTAGGCCTGCACTGAAGCGCCGTAGTGCTTGGCCATATGCAGTGCCAACGCCCCCCAGCCGCAGCCCGCCTCTATGACCCTGTCGCCGGGTTTCAGGCGCAGCTTGCTGCATACGAGATCCATCTTGGCCAGTTGAGCGGCCTCCAGATCCATGGCCTGCGTCGGGAAGTAAGCGCAGGTGTAGACCATCCGTTGATCAAGCCATAGCTTGTAGAAATCATTGCCGAAATCGTAGTGATGATGGATGTTCTGTTTGGCGCGCGAAGGCGAATTGCGCTGTTCGGCGAAAAAATCGCGCAACTGCCATGCCCCGCTGACGCCACCGTCTTCTCTCGGCAGGGCTCGATAAATGAGTTCCAGAAGCCCGGCCAGATCGCCCTTGACCTCAAGGCGCCCTGCCGTAAACATTTCGCCGAACCGAAGCTGGGGATCGCCCGCCAGCTTTAACACGGCGCCAAAATCGTTAAGCACGATCCGTGGCAGCCGGCCATCGCCCCGCTGCGGAATCTCCTCGCCGTTCCACAACACGAATTGCAGGGCCGGGTTGCCGATGGATGCCAGCATTCGGGTCAATAGCACCCTCGATGCCGACGACACTAGGGCTTCCAGCGCCGGCCACGAGCGACTGTCCGGCGCGCGCGCGCCATAGCCGACGTCTGCGGGCATTGAACTGCTTGCCGGATGGGTTTGCTGTTCGCTCATTTGCCCACCCCATCCGACTGAGTGCCGCCGCGCGAGTTCCTGCACTCAAGCACGCCGCGTGCTGAAGTCGCTGCGGTCCGTTTGATGACTGTGGTTGAGTTTGTCTCGATCATGGTTTCCAGTCCTTCGATACGCTCCGCAACATCGGGAGGCCAAGTTATGGAATTGCACACGGAATAACCTTAATCACTCAAGACGGCGCTGGATATACCGTGAATTCCGTATTGTTCGTACCGGTATAGGGGTACTGTCGGCAGTTGCAAGCGATCTCTTTGTCCGCCAAGAGTGCGGCTGCAAACAGGTCCGCACAGGACCCGTAATTGCTTGCCGGTGCGTGTTGAAGTGAATCGGCAACATACTCAGTTGCAGGTATTCGAAATACCCCTTGTCCGGTATTTCAATGCCTGGGAGCTGTGTCTATGCTGTTTCTGTTTTCGGAGCGCGCCCATGCCGCAGCTCAGCGGAGCGTTTCCTTGCAGCGCAGGTCGATAAGGGATTGTGTGCTGGTCCGTTCGCCTGCCGAAGATCGGCGATCAAATGAAGCCATGAAGGTTCCTTACTGCCGCAATGCCCCGGCCTGGCGGGCTGGTCTGTCGGCCGTGCTTTTTGCCATCATCGCTGCGGCAGCGGATGGTTCCGCGCCCCCCGACAACAGGAAAGGAAACGCGATGCCCTTCACACTCAATTCGGTGTCATTCACAGCCAACGGCATGATTCCGTCGCGTCATACCTGTGATGGCCAGGACCGCTCGCCGCAACTCGCGTGGACAGGTCTGCCTGCTAACACCCAAAGCCTTGTCCTGATCGTCGATGATCCCGATGCGCCGGATCCCGCGGCGCCAAAAATGACTTGGGTACACTGGGTTCTCTACAACCTTCCACCCGCCGCCGCGACTCTGGCCGAGGGTGTCGCGGTCGGGGATCTGCCGTCGGGAACCCGGCAGGGCCTGAACGACTGGCAGCGTACCGGCTACGGCGGACCGTGCCCGCCCATCGGCAAGCACCGCTACGTCCATAAGCTTTTCGCTCTGGATGTCCTGCTCCCGGACCTGCAGCAGCCGACCAAGGCTGCGCTGGAGAAGGCCATGCAAGGCCATATCCTGGCTCGCGCCGAGTTGATCGGGCACTACCAGCGGCGGCATTGATCGCCTCTTGAGCTGCCGCAATTGCAATGCCTGCCGCTGATAAATCGCCGGTATCCGATCAAGAGTTCGGATCGATGAGCGGATTTTCTCGATTGAAGCAAGGCGATGCGCTGCTGATTATCGATGTGCAGGCCGATTTCCTGGCGGGCGGCAGCCTTGCCGTGCCGAATGGCGATGCGGTGGTGGCTCCGCTGAACGAATGGATCGCTCGCTTCAAGGCCGCCGGCCTGCCGATATTCGCGACACTGGACTGGCATCCGGCCGATCACTGTTCTTTTCGTGAGCAACAGGGGGCTTGGCCGGCACATTGCGTCGCCGACACTCCCGGCGCTCGCCTTGCTGGCGGACTCGCGCTGCCGCCCGACACGCTCCGTGTGGCCAAAGGTACCGAGCGCGACACCGATGCCTACTCGGGTTTTTCCGGCACCGACCTGGACCTTCAACTCCGGCGAGCGGCAGTGGGCAGGCTTTTCGTCGGCGGCCTGGCCACTGATTACTGCGTGCTGCAATCGGTGCTGGATGCTCTGCGCCTGGGCTATCGCGTTGTGCTCTTGCGCGCTGCCATTCGTGCCGTCGACGTGCAGCCGGGCGATGGCGAACGGGCTGTCGCCGCAATGGTCACCGCCGGCGCCACAGTCGTGGAGGACTGATCGTGCGGCCTACGGAGGAAAGCGTCCTCCTCACCGATCTCTACCAACTCACCATGCTCCAGGTCTATTTCGATCAGGAGCTCGAAGAAACGGCCGTGTTCGAGTTCTTCGTGCGCAAGTTGCCCGCCGGTCGGAACTTTCTTGTCGCCTGCGGTCTGGAACGGGTTCTCGACTTTCTGGAGGACCTGCACTTCAGCCAGGACGAACTCGATTGGCTCGCCGGCTGCGGTCGCTTCAGCACGCGCTTCGTCAATTCATTGACCGGGCTGCGCTTCACCGGAGACGTCCAGGCGATGGCCGAGGGTACGGTGTTCTTTGCCGACGAGCCGATCCTGCGCGTAGTGGCACCGCTGCGCGAGGCGCAGCTGGTGGAAACGCGCATCATCAACCTGCTGCAGTTGCAGACGCTGACCGCCTCGAAGGCGGCGCGGGTGAGATTCGCCGCGCGTGACAAGCTGCTGGTGGATTTCGGCCTGCGTCGCGCCCACGGCGCCGAGGCCGGGCTGCTCTCGGCGCGGGCAAGCTTCGTCGCCGGTTTCGACGGCAGTTCCAATATGCTGGCGGGCATGCACTGGGGCATTCCGCTGTTCGGGACCATGGCTCATTCCTTCATCCAGGTGCACGACGTCGAACTCGTCGCTTTCGAGCATTTCGCCCATTCCCATCCCGGGGCAACCACGCTCCTGATCGATACCTACGATACCGAAGCGGCCGCACAGGCTCTGCTCCCGCTGGCGCACAGACTGGCGGCGGAGGGCATTGCAGTCCAGGCCGTGCGCATCGACAGCGGCGATCTCGGCGAACATGCTCGCCGCGTGCGTGCCATCCTCGACGCCGGCGGTGCGAACGCGATCAAGATCTTCGCTAGCGGCAATCTCGACGAATTCGCCGTACAGGCACTGCTCGACGCCGGTGCGCCGATCGACGGCTTCGGCGTCGGCACGCGCATGAACACGTCCGCCGATCACCCGTATCTGGACTGTGCCTACAAGCTGCAGGAATACGCCGGTGTGGCGCGACGCAAGCGCTCCGAGGGCAAGGCCACCTGGCCCGGCCGCAAGCAGGTGCATCGGCGCGTCGATGGCGCGGGCTGCATGCTGGGCGACACGCTCACGCTCGAAGGCGACAGCCAGCCGGGCACGCCGCTGCTCGCCACGGTGATGCGCGCCGGTCGCCGCATCGCGTCCTCGCCGCCGCTGGCCGAATTGCGCGAGTACGCCAGGACGCAGTTGGCCGCGCTACAGCCGGAACTGCGCCGCCTCGATGTCGCGGCGCCGTACAGCGTGGATGTCGCAGCGCCCCTGCGCGAGCTGGCCCGTCAAGTGGATCAGCATCGAGGCTGACATGCCCATCCACAACGCCGACATCGCCGCAACCTTCACCGAGATCGCCGATCTGCTGGAAATCGAGCAGGCCAATCCCTTCCGCATCCGTGCCTACCGCAACGCCGCGCGCATCGTCGGCGAACTGGGGCGCGAGGTGCGCGCCATGGTCGAGCGCGGCGAGAATTTGAAGGCACTGCCGGGGATCGGCGATGACCTGGCGGCCAAGATGCGCGAGATTGTGGATAGCGGTAAATGCCGTGCACTGGAAAAGCTGCATGCCGAGCTGCCGCCGGCGATCACCGAACTGCTGCATGTACCGGGCTTGGGGCCGAAGCGGGTGCGCATGCTTTGGCACGAGCTCGAGGTGCAGACGCTGGAGCAACTGGCGCGCGCCGCCCGCGACGGCCGCATTCGCGAGTTGCCCGGCTTCGGCGCGAAGACCGAGGCCAATATCCTGCAGGCCGTCGAGGCGCATCTGTCCAAGGTGCGACGCATCAAGCTCACCACTGCGGCGCAATACGCAGAGTCGCTGGTACCCTGGCTAGCCAGTGCGCGCGGTGTCGCCCGCGTTGAAGTGGCGGGCAGTTACCGACGCTGTCGCGAGACGGTCGGCGACCTCGATATTCTGGTAATTGCCGCAGCTGGCAGCGCTGTCATGGCACGCTTCATCGCTTACGAAGAAGGGGCCGAGGTGCTGTCGCAGGGGCCGACGCGCGCCAGTGTGGTGCTGAAAAACGGCCTGCAGGTGGATCTGCGTGTCGTCGACGCGGCGGCCTACGGCGCCGCGCTGTGCTATTTCACCGGTTCCAAGGCGCACAACATCGCCCTGCGCCGCATTGCGCAGGAACAGGGACTCAAGCTCAATGAATACGGCGTCTTCCGCGGCCGCGATCGGATCGCCGGCGCCGATGAGGTGGCCGTTTATCGCGCCCTCGGTCTGCCCTGGATTGCGCCCGAACTGCGCGAGGACCGCGGCGAGATCGCGGCGGCGCGTGCCGATCGCCTGCCGCGGCTGGTGCAGCTGGCCGACCTGCGCGGCGATCTGCATGTGCACACGGTGGCCACCGATGGCCACCACACGCTGGAGGAAATGGCCCTGGCGGCCAAGGGCCTGGGCTTCTCCTACCTGGCTATCACCGAGCACTCGCGGCGGCTGGCAATGGCCCACGGCCTTGATCCGCGGCGGCTCGCCGAGCAATGCGATGCGATCGACCGTCTCAACGCAACGCTCGAGGGCATCGTGCTGCTCAAGGGCATTGAGGTGGACATCCTCGAGGACGGCAGCCTCGACCTGCCCGATTCTGCGCTGGCCCGGCTCGACCTTGTCATCGGCGCGGTGCACAGCCGCTTCGACCTGCCGCGGGCGAAGCAGACCGAGCGCATCCTGCGCGCGATGGACCACCGCTACTTCACGCTGCTGGCCCATCCCACCGGCCGCGTCATCGAAAGCCGCGCGCCCTACGACGCCGACATGCTGCGCATCATCCGCCACGCGCGGCAACGCGGTTGCTTCCTCGAACTGAACGCCCACCCGGAACGGCTCGACCTGCTCGACAGCCACTGCCTGATGGCGAAGGAGGAGGGCGTGCTGGTGGCCATCAACTCGGACGCGCACAGCCGTGACGACTTCGCCCACCTGCGCTTCGGCATCGGCCAGGCGCGGCGCCGCTGGCTGGAAGCGGCCAACGTACTCAATACGCGAGCGCTGCCCGAACTGCGGCGCCTGCTGGCACAGGTGCGGCGATGAAGCGGGAGACCGAATGGGAGACCTTCGCCCATGAGGCCGATGTCGGCGTGCGCGGCAGCGGCATCACCCTGGCCGAAGCTTTCGCCGGCGCGGCGATGGCCATGATGTCGGCGATCTGCGACCCGGCGCGGGTGGCGGCGCGCGACGCGGTCACCGTTGTCTGCACGGCGCCGAATGAAGAAATGTTGCTGGTGGATTGGCTCAACGCGCTGGTCTATGAGATGGCGACGCGCCATATGCTGTTCTCGCGCTTCGAGGTGAGCATCGGTGACCGCCATTTGCTCGCCACGGCTTGGGGCGAGCCGGTGGATGTCGCGAAGCACCAGCCCGCCGCCGAGGTCAAGGGCGCATCTTTCTGCGAACTGGCAGTGCGGCAAGAGGCGGATGGGCGGTGGACCGCGCAATGCGTCGTGGACGTGTGAGGGCGCGATGGACCTCGCCAAACTGAAACAACGGGGACCTTTCGAATGGGTGCTGCCGGCCACCGGCCGCATGCGCGTGCCGGGCGTGATCTTCGCCTCGCGCGAACTCATCGAAGGCATGGACGCGAAGGTGCGCGAGCAGGTGGCCAACGTCGCCAGCCTGCCGGGTATCGTCGCGGCCTCGTATGCGATGCCCGACGCCCACTGGGGCTACGGTTTTCCGATCGGCGGTGTCGCCGCCTTCGACGCCGACGACGGTGGCGTGGTCTCGGCTGGCGGCGTCGGCTTCGACATCTCCTGCGGCGTACGCACCCTGCATACGCGGCTCAAGCTGGCCGAGGTCGAAGCGCAACAGGCGCGGCTGGCTGATGTCCTTTACGCCTGCATCCCCGCCGGCGTCGGCAGCACCGGAGGCATCCATCTCGACGCGGCAGGGATGGCGGCGATGCTCAAGGGCGGCGCGCGCTGGGCGGTGCAGGAAGGCTATGGAACCGAGGCCGATCTCATTCATATCGAGGAATTCGGCTGCGTCGCCGGGGCCGATCCCGCCGCCGTTTCCGAGCAGGCCAGGAAGCGCCAGCGTGACGAGATGGGTACGCTGGGCTCGGGCAACCACTACCTCGAAGTGCAGGCGGTCAGCGAAATCTTCGACGCGGCGGCCGCCAAAGCCTATGGCCTGGCGGTCGGCGACGTCGTGGTCAGCATCCATTGCGGCTCGCGCGGCCTCGGTCACCAGATCGGCACCGACTTCCTGCGCGAGATGGTGCTGGCGGCACCGGGCGCGGGCATCGCGCTGCCCGACCGGGAACTGGCCTGCGCTCCCCTGAAGTCGGCGCTGGGCCAACGCTACCTCGGCGCCATGCGTGCCGGCATCAACTGCGCGCTGGCCAACCGGCAGATCCTCTCCCACCTGGCGCGTCAGGCCTTCGCCGAGGTGTTCCCCGGCGCCAGGCTGTCGCTGCTGTATGACGTCTCGCACAACACCTGCAAGGAAGAGATGCACACGGTCGACGGCCGCAGGCGCCGGTTGTTCGTGCATCGCAAGGGCGCCACGCGGGCCTTCGGGCCGGGGCACGCCGATCTGCCCCACGAATACGCCAAGGTCGGACAGCCGGTGCTGATCGGCGGCAGCATGGGCACCGCCTCGTACATCCTCGCCGGCGCCGCCGGGACCGAGGAGCGCGCCTTCGGTTCGGCCTGCCACGGCGCCGGGCGCGCCATGAGCCGCCACGAGGCAATGCGCCGCTGGCATGGCCGCGCGGTGGTCGACGAACTCGCGGGGCGCGGCATCCTGATCCGCAGCCCGAGTTCGCGCGGCGTCGCCGAGGAGGCGCCGCTGGCCTACAAGGACGTCGGCGCCGTGGTCGATGCCTCCGACCGCGCCGGGCTGGCCCGCAAGGTGGTGCGGCTGTCGCCGCTGGTCTGCATCAAGGGCTGAGCAGGCGGGAGATGCGCCCAATCCACGAACTGCTCGCGCGGATTCGCTGGGACGCCGAATTCGCCAGGAGCCGCTTCGTCATCGGCTACTGGGACCGCGTCCTAGGCCAGGTGCTGCACGCCGACCTGCGCGAAATCGCCTGGGACGCCGACAGCCCCTCGATGTTCCACCTCACCGACGAGGACGGCGTCGACCACAGCATTCCCTTTCACCGCGTGCGCGAAGTGTGGCGCGACGGCACGCTGATCTGGGAACGGCATCCGGTGGGCGATACGCCATAGCAGGTGAATCGGCGAAAAGCGGCGCATCGCCGTCCGGGCTATTCGAAGCGCAGGACGCTCTCGGCCAGCGTATCCTCTCCCCCGCGCTCGATGAGCGTATCGATCTCGGCCAGCAGCGTCTGTTCCTCATCCGACTCTATCAGCCCCTCGCCGGCAAGTCTCGCAACGAGCCCGGCGGCCATTGCTGCCCGCACCCCTCCCAGGGTCAGGGCAATGTCCTCGTCAGTGTCATCCATCAAGGCCTCGATGATGGTGGACAAGCCCTCGCTTGCCTTGACGGTGGCCAGATCTATGGCCAGGACGTCCTCGCCGTATTCCTCGATCAGCGCATCGACCTCTGCACAAAGCATTTCTTCATCGCCGAACTGGTGAATCCGCTCTCCCTCGGCAAAGCCGGCGAGGGCCCGCCGAATGCTCGCACGCACAACCCCGAGCGTCACCGCTTCACCGATGTCCGGATTGCTTGAGAGCGCATCGATCACTGCCGATAGCTCCTGGCTGACCCGTTCATCGGCTTCGATTGCATTCCGCATGATCTTTCCCCTTGTTTGCCCTGCCTGCGCCGCGTCACACGCCAGACGCCATAATTCCATGTCTAGTCCAGCCCGAAGCATCAGTCAACGTCGCGAGGCTGCGCGTGCGCCGCGACTATCCATACACCGGCAAGTCCGACGGCTTCACAGCCCGGTTGCGCCGTCGCTTCGCGGCCGGCGATTACATCGGCATCGCGCTGGTTGGAGGCCAGGGCTGGCGGCGGCTGGCCATCGTGATCGAAAGCCCGCTTCAGGCGCTCGATTGCGCGGGATTTGACCCCCGTCAAAACGCCACACTACCGAAGCGGCTAGGGTTTCATTGACACTTGCATCAGAAAAGGGAGCAATCATGAGCCTCAAGCAAAGCCAGTTGTCGATGCTGACGAAGAATCTCGATCGGAACTACAAGGCGCTGCTCGAGGAGGTTCGCGATGAGTTGGAGACACCGCAACACCAGCAGTACATCGAGCTGATAGATCGCGGGCCGACCGATAGCGCCGACGAGGCGATTGGAGATGCGCTGGCGGACATCAATCTCGCCATCATCGATCGACACGTCCGGGAGATCCGCGACATCGAAGCGGCCCGGGCGCGAATCAAGGATGGCAGCTTCGGCACCTGCGTCGATTGCCGCAACGAGATCGGCTTCGAGCGCCTGCAAGCCTATCCCACGGCGAAGCGCTGTCTCGTTTGCCAACAGCAGCACGAAAAGCTCTACGCGAACGAACGGACGCATACGCTCTGATGCTTGATGTCGGAACCGCCGGCAGCGGGAGCCGGCCAGATTCGCAACTTTGGAGATCGCCATGAAACTACCAGTTCAAATAACATTTCGCGACATCGCCCGCTCCGAGGCGGTGGAGGCCGCCATCCTGGAAAAGGCCGACAGGCTGGATCGATTTTCCGAGCACATCATGTCCTGCAAGGTGATGGTGGGCATGATCCAGAAACACAAGCACCAGGGCAAACTGTTCAACATCCGCGTCGACCTGACGGTGCCGGGCTCCGAGATCGTCGTCAACCGAGACAAGGCGGAGGATATCTACGTAGCGATACGCGACGCTTTCGACGCCGTGAAGCGCAAGCTCGAGGATTACGCTCGGCGAATCCGCGGCGACGTCAAGGTGCATGAAGTCGAATCGCACGGACGCATTGCACGCGTGTTTCCCGATGAAGGATACGGTTTCATCGCGAAGCCGGACGGCAGTGAGTTTTACTTTCACATCTACAACTGCGTTCATCCCGATTTCGACCAGTTGCAGATCGGCGACGAAGTGGTCTTCCTCGAAGAGATGGGTGGCGAGGGGCTGCAGGCCAACCGCGTGAGCCGGGGCAAGCACAAGACTCCCTGACGCGGCGGCTGCCGAAGCTGCCGTCCCGATCGGCACGGACTCCCGGCACCGGGTTGGTCGTCTGCATGCGCACCACGCTTTCAAAGGAAGGGAACCTGGCGATGAAACCCAAGATCGACGGTACCGAATTCGGCTCCATCACCATCGACGGTGAACGCATCGGGCATGATGTGATGATCACCGTCTCCGGCGAGGTGGCGAAGCGCAAGAAGAAGCTCTCCAAGGCGGTGTATGGCACTTCGCACACCGTTTCACTCGCCGAGGCCGAGTACATCTACGAAAAGGGCGCCGAGCGGCTGATCGTCGGCGCCGGACAGAATGGCATGGTCAGGCTTTCGGACGAGGCCGCCGACTATTTCGCGAAGAAGAAGGTTGAGGTTGATCTGGCGCCTACGCCCGAGGCCATGGCGCGCTGGAACAAGGCCCGCGGAGCGGTGATCGGCTTGTTTCATGTGACCTGCTGACTCCTTGCGCAAATGGCTTTCATGATGAACAGAAAGCTCTGGCGAAAGCAATCGCGCCGGCTGGCAATCGCGATCGCGCTGCTGCTCTTCTCCTCCGTCGCAGCGGATCAAGGCATGGTCCGTGAACGGCAGGCGATGGTGGCGGAGGTGGCGTCGATGGCGCGAATCTTCGGCGCAGGAACCGGCAGAGATGCGATCGACGCCCGGGTCCTCGGCGTGCTGGGCCGCGTTCCGCGGCACGAGTTCGTGCCCTCGGAGCTTCGCGCCAACGCCTATGACAACCGGCCGCTGCCCATCGGCCATGGGCAGACCATCTCGCAACCGTATATCGTCGCCGCGATGACCGACCTGCTAAGAGTCGGCGCTGGCGACACGGCGCTGGAGATCGGCACCGGGTCCGGCTACCAGGCTGCGGTGCTGGCGGAATTGGGCGTGAAAGTAGCGACCATCGAGATCGTCGAGGCGCTGGCCAGGGAGGCCACCGAACGACTGTGGCGGCTCGGTTACGGGAACATCGCGACGAAAATCGGCGATGGCTACCATGGCTGGCCGGAGCGGGGGCCTTTCGACGCGATCGTGGTGACTGCAGCCGCCAGCCACGTGCCGCCACCGCTGGTGCGCCAGCTGAAGCCCGGCGGGCGGATGGTGATCCCCCTCGGCGCCGCCTTTCAGCAGCAGCAACTGATGCTGGTGGAGAAGCGTCACGACGGCACGGTGACGACGCGGCAGGTGATGCCGGTGATGTTTGTGCCGCTCACCGGCGCTCACTAGCGAGAGTTCCGAGTCAATGACCCAGCGCCCGCCCCTGGCCGCCGTCGCCGTGCTGTCGGCCGCCGCGCTGGCTTACGAGGTGTTGCTGCTGCGCCTGTTCGCCATCATCCAGTGGCATCATTTCGCTTACCTCGCGATCAGCGTCGCGTTGCTCGGGATCGGTGTCGCCGGCACCTTCGTCACGCTGACCAGGCGCCGCCTGCTCGCGCTTTTTCCCTACAGCTTCAGCCTTGCCGCGGCAGCCTTCGCCGTGGCTGCCATCACCTGCTTCGCCGCTGCCGAGCGGGTGCCATTCAACGCGCTCGAGATCGCCTGGGATCCGGCGCAGTTCTTCGGGCTGGCCGCGATCTACGTGCTGCTGCTGATCCCCTTCTTCTGCGCCGCCACGGCGCTGTGCATCGCCTACAGCGGCTTCGCCAGGCACATTCCGCAGCTCTATGGCGCCGACATCCTCGGTGCCGGACTGGGCAGCCTCGGCCTGCTGGCCGCGCTGTTCTTTCTGCCTCCGGCCGAAGTGCTGCGCGCGATCTCGGCGCTCGGCCTTGCGGCAGGCGCCCTGGCGGCCTGGCCGCAGGCCAGGCGCTGGGCCGCGGTGCTCGCGCTGGCCGCGCTCGGCGGACCCTGGCTGCTGCCGTCACAGGCCCTGCAACTCGTTTCCTCGGACTACAAGGATCTGCGCCAGGCACTGCGCGTCAAGGACGCCCGCATCGTCGCGCAGCGCAGCAGCCCGCTCGGCGTGGTCACGGTGGTCGACAGTCCGCTGGCGCCATTGCGCCATGCGCCGGGCCTGAGCCTGAACGCCGCGGCCGGGCCGCCGCCCCAACTGGGATTGTTTGTGGACGGCCAGAGCGCGGGCGCCGTGACCCGTTATGACGGCGACACAAAACCGCTGGCCTATCTGGCCGCCGCCACCTCGGCCCTGCCCTACCGCCTGCTGGATCGACCGCGCGTGCTGGTGCTCGGCGCCGGCGCAGGCGGCGACGTGTTGCAGGCCCTGGTGCATGGCGCACCGCAGGTGGATGCCGTGGAACTGGACGGGCAGATCACGGCGCTGGTGCAGCAGGACCTGGCGGGATTTTCCGGGCGGCCCTACAGCGCGCCCGGGGTGCAACTCCACACCGCCGAGGCGCGCGGCTTCGTCGCGGCGAGCCGGGAGAGCTTCGATCTGATCCAGGTGGCGCTGCTCGATTCCTTCGGCTCCAGCGCCGCCGGCCTCGGCTCGCTGAACGAGAGCCATCTCTACACCGTCGAGGCGCTGGAAGCCTATCTGCAGCGCCTGGCGCCCGGCGGGCTGCTGGCCTTCACGCGCTGGGTCTCGCTGCCGCCGCGCGACAGCCTGCGCTTATTCGCTACCGCCATCGCCGCACTGGAACGCCGCGGCGTGGCCGAGCCGGACCGCTCCCTGGCAATGATCCGCGGCTGGAGCACGACCACGCTCCTGCTGAAGAACGGCGTTTTCTCGCCGGCCGAGATCACCGCCATCCGGGAGTTCTGCCGGCAGCACTGGTTCGACGTCGTCCATGTGCCCGGCATCGTTGCCACCGAAGCGAACGTCTTCAATCTGCTGGAGCGCGACGACTTCTTCGCCGGCACCCAGGCACTGCTCGGCAAAGAGCGGAAGGACTTTCTGGAGCGCTACAAGTTCGATCTGGAGCCGGCCACCGACGACCGCCCTTACTTTTTTCACTTCTTCAAGTGGCGCACCCTGCCCGAATTCATGGCATTGCGCTCCCGTGGCGGCCTGCCGCCGCTGGACTGGGGCTACCCGGTGCTGGTCATGGCGCTGCTGCAGGCAGTTGTGGTGAGTCTGCTATTGATCCTCCTGCCACTCGCGCTTGCCGGCAGTCGGCATGCCCTCGCCGCAGCCCCGGCGCGCCTGCGCCGCCAGGTGCCGATCTATTTTCTTGCGCTCGGGTTGGGATTCATGGCCATCGAGATTCCGTTACTGCAGCGCTTCAGCCTGTTTCTCAGCAGTCCGCTCTACGCGGCCGCCGTGGTGCTGGCCGCCTTCCTCGTCTTCGCCGGGCTCGGCGCGCGGTTTTCCGCACGCCTCGCGGCGCAAGCGCGCTGGCCCTTCGTCGCCATCGTCGCCATTGCGCTGCTGTATGTGGCGGCGCTGCCGCCGCTGCTCGCGCAGTTCATGGGGCTGGCGCAAGGCTGGAAAATACTGCTGACCATACTGCTGGTGGGCCCCATGGCCTTCTGCCTGGGGATGCCGTTTCCGCTGGGTCTTGCCACCGTGGCCGCCCGCGCCGAAGCGCTGGTGCCGTGGGCGTGGGGCATCAACGGCTTCGCCTCGGTGGTGGCGACTCTGCTGGCGACGCTGCTGGCCATCCACTGGGGCTATTCGATGGTGCTGCTGCTGGCCGTGTTGCTCTACGCGATCGCCGCCTGGCAGTTCCCTGCGGAGCCTGGACGTTGACCGACCGCGCGTATTTTCAGACACCATCCGCAACGTCGCGGGTGTATGCTTTTATCGAGCCGCCTGTGCTGCAATGCGCGTGCAGGCGAATCTCGAAAGCAGATTTGAAACGATCTGCGGAACGTTGAGAGAGGAAGACCGGCATGACCATCGAAATCTCCGAAACTTCACCCGAGTACGACACGACACGCATCATCGAGCGTCCCGACGGCTTCTACTGGCAAAGCAAGGAAAGCGATGAGGAATTCGGGCCCTTCGCCACGCTGATCGAAGCGATCGCCGACATGGAAAACGGCGGTGCGAATGGCGGGACCGGCGAATCCCTGGAGGAAGCCGAGAGCGAAATCGGCATCGCCGACTGGATCGATCCCGAGACCGGCCAACCCGCCGAGGAATCGGTCCCCCACCTCGAAGATCACTGACTGATGGTCGGCGCGGAACCAGCTGCTTGCGGTGACTCGTCGAGCACTGCCCGCATCCGCCGCCAGTGCGAGCCTTCCCAGAACACGCGATGACAGACATCGCAGGTGGTGAAGCGTTGCTGTTGCTCTCGAACCGATGGCGGCAGTTGTTCGAGCACGGTCGCCTTGTCGATCACCCGCAGGGGCGCATTGCACACCAGGCAAAGGCTGAAGGGCCGGGCGCTGCGCGCGAGGTCGAGGCGGTCCATGATCTCCCGCAACTGCTGCGCGGGTTCGATGGCATGGACATAACAGCCATGCGTAATGCTGCGCAGTTTGAGCAGATCGCGGTCGCGCGTGAGCACGATGCGGCCTTCCTGCGCGGCAATCTCGGCAATCTCCCGGTCATGGTAGCGATTGTCGTAGAGCGTGTCGAAGCCGGCCATGCGCAGCAGTCGGGCAAGCCCGCCGAGATGGGCGTCGGCGACGAAGCGCGTGGTCCGCAGCGGCTGTTCGCGGACGCGGAGCAGGGGGCTGACATCGAGGGCCTCGAACGTCGGATAGACCGCGACGCGGTCGCCTTCCCGCAACCGGCAATCAAAGCCGACCGATTCGCCATTGACCAGAATCAGTTCGACTTCGGTGTGCGGCACGCCGAGGGCTTCGATCATGTGCTTGGTCGTCGCGTCGGCAGCGCAAGCCACGCTGAAGTCCTGCCGGCGCCTCGCGGCAGGCAGAAAGTCGTTCAATTCCTCGTAGAAGCGAAACGTTGCGGTCACCATTGTGCTTGCCCGTGACATGCCGTCGAGTCCAGTCGTTTGGCAGGACTATGCCTGTTCCTTGCGTCCGTTTCCACCATGATTGATGCACCATGGTGACGGCCTCCTGGACATCTGCCACGGCGGCCGACCGCAAGGCAATGCTGCGCGACATCCTTGAAGAAGTCGCGATGACCCGCTATGAAATCGGCAAGGATGCGCTCGACGAGCGGGTCATGGCTGCCATGGCAAAAGTCCCGCGCGAGCGCTTTGTCGGGACCTACGACCGCTACCGTGCGTTCGTCAATGGACCGCTGCCGATCGGCTACGGGCAGACCATCTCGCAACCCTACATCGTCGCCCTGATGAGCGATCTGCTCGAGCCGCGGCCCGACAGCATCGTGCTCGAGGTCGGCACCGGCTCCGGCTACCAGGCAGCCGTGCTGGCCGAACTGGTGCAGCAGGTCTATAGCATGGAGATCATCGACGCGCTGGCCAGCGCGGCGGGAGAGCGTTTGCAGGAACTTGGCTATGACAACGTGACGGTGCGGCATGGCGACGGCTATCGGGGCTGGCCCGAACACGCCCCCTTCGACGGCATCATCGTCACCGCGGCCGCGCCGCACGTTCCGCCGCCGCTGGTCGAGCAGTTGAAGCCCGGGGGGCGGCTGGTGATTCCGATCGGAGAACCCGCAGACATACAGCAACTGATGCTGGTCGAAAAACGCGGCGACGGATCCGTCAGCAGCCGGAGCATGCTCATGGTCGCGTTCGTGCCGCTGACGCGATCGCAGCCATAGCGTCGCGCCGGACGCCGAGTTCACCGCAGAACGAATCGGCCACCGAATTCCTGATCCGCCAACGGCTCAATGCACCAGGGCCAGTATGTCCCGCAGCAGCTTGCGCGGCACTCGGATGCCTTGGTCCGCAGCGAGCCGGCGCGCGACCTCGTCGAGGCTGGCAGGGCGCGGCTCCATGGCGCGGATGAAGCTGCCGATGTCTTCGGCCACCGCCCAGGGGTAGGTAATCCAGCGCCACTTGACGACCTTCTTCGCGTAGTAGTCAGGCACATAAGGGGAGCAGGTCTTGTAGTGCAGCACCGCAGTCCGCAGTTCGGCAGGCGGGCCACGGCGATTCAAATGCTCAAGGGCGACGGCAAAAGTCTCGCCGCTGTCGGCGACGTCATCCACCAGCAGCACGCGTAGTCCAGCCACCTCGGCGGCCAGCGGGTAGCGCACCTGCGCGGTCTTTGCCTTTTGGGTGTTCAGGTAATGCTCGATCTTGAAGCTGGTTAGATTCATCTGCCCGAGGAAGTCGGACAGGATGCGCCCCGGCACCCACCCGCCGCGACCGATAGCGACGATCACCTCAGGACGATAGCCGGAGTCGGCTATCTTGCCCGCGAGCCCGCGCGCCAGTTCGTGCACGCTGTTCCAGCTGATGATTTCGCAGGTCGGCGGCGCAGGCCCGGCCGGCAACCGGCTTGAATCCTTTGCGGTCAAGACGAATCCCGATGGCGCAGCGCGATGCCGATCAATTCCAGCGAGACCCCGGTTGTCAGAATTGCCAAGCCGGCCCAGGTCTCGGGTGCCAGAAACATCAGGGCCGCGCCGAGGATGATGAGCACCAAGGCCAGGGATCGTCTGAGGGCAGTTTTTCTCAGCATGGCGAGGATCAGGCGTGGGCCTGCATGAGTACCGGGATGCGCCGTTGGCCGAAGGGCTTGCCGAATTCGCCGAAGCGTCCGGCGATTCGCGCGCCGCAGTTCGGACAGTTTCCCTGCGCGGTGAGGTCGTAATGGCCGATATCGTACCAGTCGCGCACCACGACGGCGTGGTGGCAGCCGGGGCAATACGTGGTGCCGCCTTCGACATCATGCACGTTGCCCGTGTACACGTAATGCAGGCCCGCATCGAGTGCAATGCGGCGGGCTTTGGCCAGCGTCGCCGGCGGCGTTGGCGGCACGTCCGGCATCTTCCAGTCGGGATGGAAGGCGCTGAAGTGCAGCGGCACCTCCGGTCCGAGTTCGCGCGCGACCCATTTCGCCAGTTCGGTGACTTCGCCATCGGAGTCGTTGTGGCCGGGGATCAGCAGCGTCGTTATCTCCAGCCAGCAGTCGGTGTCGTGATGGACATAGGCCAGCGTGTCGAGAATCGCCTGCAGGTGCGCGCCGGTCAGCTTGACGTAGAAGTCTTCGGTGAAGGCCTTCAGATCGACGTTGGCGGCGTCCATCTTCGAGTAGAACTCGCGCCGCGGCGCATCGTGCATGTAGCCGGCGGTGACGGCGACCGTCTTGATTCCGAGTTGGTGACAGGCATCTGCCGTATCGAGCGCGTACTCGAAAAAGACCACCGGGTCGTTGTAGGTGAAGGCGACGCTCTGGCTGCCATGGGACTGTGCCGCCTTGGCGATGGCCTGCGGCGACGCCTGGTCCATCAGGCGATCCATGTCGCGCGACTTGGAAATGTCCCAGTTCTGACAGAACTTGCAGGCCAGATTGCAGCCGGCGGTGCCAAACGAGAACACGCTGGACCCGGGAAAGAAATGGTTGAGCGGCTTCTTCTCGATGGGATCGATGCAGAAGCCGGACGAACGCCCGTAGGTAGTCAGCACCATCCGGTTTTCGGCGCGACCGCGGACAAAACATGCGCCGCGCTGGCCTTCGTGAAGCTTGCAGTCGCGCGGACAAACATCGCACTGCAGGCGCCCGTCGTCGAGGACGTGCCAGTATTTCGCCGGGTGGCGCTGGTCGATGCCGATGACTTCATCCATGACTGCAGGACCGTTCCGTTAGCCGTCAGCGCGCCCAGTGCACACGCAGCAGATTTTCATCCGGCTTGTAGTGGAATTCGAGTTCGCCCTGATACGCGTGGTGCACGGCCTCGCCTATGCCACGGGCGAGATGGATATCGGTGGTCGTGATCAGTACCGCATCATTCTGTTCTTCAATCGCCATAATCCGTTTGAGCGGGTGTTCCAGCTTCTCGCGTTCTGCTTCGTGCCGCACCAGCTTCATGATCTCCTCGCGATGGGACACGAAGAATGCTCCGCCGAGGCTGACGAAGCCCGCCGGATAGTGATCGTTCGCACGATGGCAAGCCGGGCAGGTTGCATGGTGGGCTTCTTTCGGCGCCTCGCCCCACTGCCAGCGTCCCTCGCGGAATACCGCGCCACACTGCGCGCAGACCGTCGGTTCCGGCAGCTTGCCCTTGAGCTTATAGGCGTCCTGCGTTTGTTCCTGCAGCAGGCGGTCACGGCGGACAGGATGAAAACCTTGGGGCATGGTCTTGTTGTTCATGGTTCATTTCCTTTGCGTGTGGCGTGCGTGCCGGATCATTGATCTTCGGCACTCCGATTCATATGGTCATGTCAGCTATCGTGCTTGAAGCAGTTCGGATGACCCAGACCAGTCCAGTCTAGGTTTTGAATCAGGCCTGTAAATACCGGCAGAGGGGTATTCCGGCTAAGGGTTTCGGGGTATTTCCGGTTGGGGGTCGATCCGTTGATAATGCTTCGGTTTGTGTTGTCCTGGATTAGCCGCCAGCAGACCAGACAGTTGAGGAGGGGAGGGGAATGGCCATTGGTGTGGCGGGGGGTATAGTGAATATGCAAGCCATCCCCGTTAGTCGTGGCGACGAGCGGGGTATGAAACTCAAAAAAGGAAGCCCGTGGCAAGCAGGAAGATCGAAAGGACGCATGACCCGTCCGGTCGGCATCACGATGGAAATCTCTTGAGCCCAGGCGGCAAAAAGGATCGGGGCGATCCAGAGCTGCGGGCAGAGGCCAAGACGCGACTTGGCGCCGCCTCTGCTGTCAAACTTGCGCCGGGCGCCCCGGTGTTCGAGGCCGCTCACCAGCCGGCGGAGAAACTGGTGCATGAACTTCAGGTGTATCAGATCGAGCTGGAGATGCAGAACGAGACTTTGCGCCAATCCCTGATTGCCCTTGAAGAGTCTCATGACCGCTACGCTGAGTTTTATGACTTTGCTCCCGTCGGGTATCTCACGCTCGACGAGAAGGGGCTGATTGTCGAAATCAATCTGACCGGCGCCGCAATGCTGGGGGCGGATCGCGCAAAACTGCTGCAAGCCAGCTTTGGCAGATTTGTTGCCGCCGAAGACCGCGACCGTTGGCACCGGCATTTCGTGAAGGCACTGCAACCGGATGCCAAACTGAATAGTGAAGTCGCGCTGTTGCGCCAGGACGGTACGCGGCTTGATGTGCGGCTGGATAGCCTGCGCCTGGCAAAGGACAGCAAGGCGCCGACGTTGCGTGTGGTGCTGACTGACGTCAGCGCGAAGAAGATCAGCCAGACCGCTCTGCACCGGAGCGAGGAATTCAGGATTGCGGTGCTGGACTCACTGTCTTCGCAAGTCGCCGTGCTTGACCCCGATGGCGTCATCGTGGCGGTCAATGAGCCGTGGCGGCGCTTCGCCCTGGAGAACGGTACCGAGCCTGGAGATCCGGCTGGAAAGACGGGGATCGGGGTCAACTATCTTCATGTCTGCCAGGCAAGCCGCGGCGACTCTGCAGACGAAGCCCGCCAAGCACATGACGGAATCCGGCTGGTGCTCGACGGTCGTTTGCCGAGCTTCCATCTTGAATATCCCTGTCATACTCCGAACCAGCAACGCTGGTTCAACATGCTCGTGACGCCGCTTAACACGCAAGAGCGGGGAGCAGTCATCGTCCATACCGACATCAGCAAGCGCAAGCGCGCTGAACAGGCGCTGGTCGAGAGCGAAGAGCGCTTCGGCCTATTCATGGACACCCTGCCGGCCGCAGCGTTCATCAAGGACAGAGAAAGCACTATTGTTTATACGAACCGCTATTCGGCGGAAATTATCGGAGCACAACCGGGGCTTGGGAAATCCAATCGGGATATTTTCCCTTCAGAACTTGCAGAAAAGATGATCGCAGATGATCACCGAGCGATCGAAGATGGAAATGTGATCACGGAGGAATGGATACCAGGCAGGGACGGCGAACCGCGGCTCTACGAGACGCGCAAGTTCACAATTCCGCGGAAAGGGAAGCCTGCCCTGATCGGTGGCATTTCGATCGACATTACCGAGCGCAAACGGGCCGAGGAACAATTGCGTGAAATGGCTGCGAGTCTCGAGGCCAAGGTGACGGAGCGGACACAGGAACTACGCAGGCTTGCAGGCCAGCTGACGCTGACCGAAGAACGCGAGCGGAATCTGTTGGCGCAAGACCTGCATGACAATCTGGGCCAACTGTTGGCTGTTATCAAGATCAAGCTGACCTCGCTTGTCGTGGGTTCGCTCGACTCTTCAATCAATCAGATCGTGGGACTGGTGGACAAGGCCGAACAGTCGGCGCGGGAGATCACGCTGGAGTTGAGCCCGCCGATCCTGCACACGCTTGGTCTGTTGCCGGCGCTGGAATGGCTTGTCGACGAGATGAAACGCATCTATGGCATGCGCGTGCATCTGGACGACGAACACCCGCCGCAGGAACTGGTCAGCGAGATACAGGCAATGCTGTACCGTTCGGTTCGCGAACTCCTGATCAATGTCGCCAAGCATGCCAATGTCAGCGACGCAACGCTGTATTGCCATTGTGACGGAACCCGGCTCACGCTGGTCGTCAGCGACGATGGTTGCGGCTTCGATCCAACCGGTTTCCATGATGGCGTGCCGCGGCAAGGCACTTTCGGCCTGAATTCCATCTACGAGCGCATAACCAATATCGGAGGCCAAATGGAAATTGACAGCAGCCCTGGCAATGGCACCGCGGTTACCCTGACCGTACCTTGTTCCATTGCCGCGAAGGAGAATCAACCGTGAAAATCCGGATCATGCTTGTCGATGACCATACGATGGTGCGGGAGGCATTGCGCACGGTGCTGGAGCAGGACGTCGGCATGCAAGTGGTGGCCGAAGTCGGCGATGGCGAGACGGCGTTGCGGGTGGCCGAAGAACTGGCCCCCGACGTGGTCGTGATGGATGTCGCCCTGCCCGGGCAATCAGGCATCGAGACCACGCGGCGCTTGCTCGCCAGGCACCCGGATATAAAGGTGCTGGCCTTGTCTACTTATCTTGACCGACGCATCATTCAGCAGATGCTCGATGTCGGCGCCCGCGGCTACATCACCAAGTCCGCGGCCGGCGCCGAGTTGAAACAGGGCATTCGCAACGTGATCCAGGGGCGCAGCTATCTTTGCTCTGAAGTCGGCGCGTTGCTGGCCGACAGTTTGCGCGATCGGCAGCCCACGTCGGCAAAGTCCGACCGCAGTTCGCTCTCGCGTCGCGAAGTGCAGGTGGCCACCCTTCTCGCGGAAGGCAAGAGTGCGCCCGCAATTGCAGCTGAATTGCATATTGCGCCAAGTACGGTCGACGTGCACCGCCGCAACCTCATGAGAAAGCTCGAGGTGCACAACGTCGTTGACCTTACCAAGTACGCCATCCGGACCGGCCTGGTTTTGCCCTGACGCCTGTTTCAGGCCGATGATTGCTGGCCGGTGGCGCACCAGGAAATACCCGTAAGGCAGTAGCCGAAATACCTGTCCGCGGGTATTTTCATTCCATTTGGTTTGCATAGAATGACTGGCAAGGGCAAATGATGCGCCGCCCGACTGGTTTGACATATATGGTCCAGCGGTAATTGGCTCAGGTGCTCGAGTCTTGCGCGGAGTTGTTTGCAGGATCAATGATGCGCAATTGAAATCCTAACGAAAGGACTTGAAATGCCAGCCGCCAAGAATGCACCCACCGCAGCGAAGCTCGTCCCGGCTGCCGCCGAGGCGAGTACCGCAACCCGCGCCAACCGTGTAAGGCTTTCCAAGGTCCTTGCGGCAAAACCGGGGCAGAAGCCTGTGAAAGTGTCGGCGCCTGCAAAACAGACGAAGTCCAACGGTGGCAAGCCGAAGAAGCTCAAGCTGGTGTCCAATCGCTACAAGATACCGGACAACGAGTATGCGCAACTTACCGCCGTCAAGAAGCGATTGCTGGCGCTGGGCGTAAGCGCCAAGAGAAGCGAGTTGTTGCGTGCCGGGCTCATGTTGCTCGTGGCCTTGGAAGATGTTCAGTTGAAGAAGGCGGTGGCGCAAGTGGAGCTTACAAGGGCCAGCCAACCTGCGACGAAAGCCAACTAGCAGTCTGCCGAGCAACCCGCCTAGTACCAAGGATATGAGAGATGATTCCTCCGCTCAATGAAATGGTCGGCTTGCCGCCGGCAACTTCCCCGCTAGAGCTCGACTGTGCCAGTGAGCGGCATTTTCAGACACTACTGAAACGGGCAGCCCGTGGTGAGACGGACGCGCAGGACGAGTTGGTCAGGTTGCGCGTTGCCTATCTCAATTGGGCCTATCCCAGCCGCAAGGCCGGCGCGGTGGTTCATGATTCGTCCAAGGCGGGTAGCAGTGACGCTATTCGCTTTTTCCACCCGGGTCTGCAGGCAGGCGCGGGGTGATGCCTGACGCTACGCCGCCACCAGCCGCCTGATCGGGTCAGTGCGCGATCGGCTTGAACTGCGGATCATCAAAATAGGCAGCATATTTTTCAAGCGCACCGATCACCTTCACCGCTCCGTCCTGGCGCTTGGCCTTCTTGATCTTGCCGGCCATTTGCTCGGAGCCGGCCAGCAGGTCGGCGACGATCAGGTGCAATTGGGCATCCGCCTTCGGCTCCAGCTTGCAATTGCTGACGATGTTGCCGACTTCGCTTTCGACCTTGTGCGCCAGCGCTCCGTAGCCGGCGGCCGGCAACCGGTTTTCGTGGATCTCGTGCAGTGAGGCCTCGACGGCCTGGCGGATGTTGTCCATGGCCTTGCGCAGCGCTTCGTCGGTTCCCCATTTCTTCCCGGCATTCAGTTGCAAAGCGTCCGGCGCACCGTGCTCGGCGTGGGTGTCGTGCTTGTGCGTCGGCGCCGCGTGACTCGCGGCGGCGAGGGACAGGCCGGCGGCAAAAAGAATCGCGCTCAGGGCGCCCGATGTTTTCCGTTTCATGTGTTGATCTCCGTTTGGTTGAGTGATGCCCGCCGTCGCATGTCTTGCGTCCGGATCCGGGCCTCGCTGACTTAAACGAATGGGCGATGGAAATGTTCCATCGCCCCGGCGCCGCCTAGTCGCGGTGCAACTGCTCGATGGTCGACGGTCCGACCGGCTGTGCCAGCAGAAGGCGAGCGAGCCGGTCGCGCTGCACCGGCTGCAGCAGTTCGCGTTCGCGCAACAGTTGTCCGATCACCAGCTTCTGCTGCTCGTCCTGCAGGCGCGCGATCGCCGTGCGTTCGGTGTCGATCAGCGCCTGATCGGGCGCGTCGGCGAAGATCGCGCCGATCATGCGATCGCGGTGTACGCGGATTTTGTCGGCGCCGGCGACAAGTTGCGTAAGGAAGCCTGCCTCCGATTCGTGCCAGCGATGCACTTGATCCGCGCTCAGTTGCAGGTGGCGCGGCAGGCTCTCGCCCGCTGCTGGCGCCGCGGCCGGAGCAATCGCCCGGTAGGCTACGGCGCCGAGCACGCCCAAGTTAATGAGGACGGACAGAGCGAGCGCGATGCGCAGTTGGTTCGGTTTCATTTGACGCTTCCCTTGACATAGCAGGATTCGAGGCCCACGCACAAGTTGCCCGGCGGCATCGTGTCGAAGACGCGCATCGCGGCCATGCGCGGGGCCGCGGCGGCACTTCCGGTGACCAGCGCCGAGCCCATGAGGACGCCGGCCGCGATCGACGCCGCGGAGCCTACAGCAGCCGGCCAGCCCATCCACCAGTCGCGCCGGCGACGCGCAACGGTCCGACGCGGTGCTGCGGCGAGGCGACTTTCGATTACGCCAGCCAGATCGAAGCCAAGGCTTTCCTCGGGCAGTGCCCTGAGGTCGGTCGAGAGCGCCGCCAGTTCCGCGAGACGGCCAGTGCAGACCGGACAGGCGGCAAGGTGGATGGCGACGCGCTGCCGCTCCTCGGCGTCGAGTTCGCCGTCCAGATAGGCGGACAGCCCGGGCAGGTCGGGCGCGTGCATGGGCGTTGGCTGGTCATTCATGGCGGTTGTCTCCGGAGTGGCGTTGGTAGCCGGCAATGGCGGCGCTGCGGGCACGGGCGAGGCGGGATTTGACGGTGCCTTCGGCGATTCCCAGCGTCGCGGCAATTTCGGTGTAGGACATGTCTTCCAGTTCACGCAGCAGGAGGATCTCGCGGTGCTCGGCCGGGAGTTCCTGCAGCGTTCGTTCGAGCAGTTCGATGCTCTGCCGGTCGGCCAGGCGCTGGTCGGGTTGTCGCGCAGGATCGGGCAGGGCATGGTCTTCCTCGCCGGCCGGAAGGTCGGCGAAGGAAACGAACTCGATGCGCTCCCGGCGGCGCAGGACGTCGAGCGCGGCGTTGTGCGCGATGCGGAACAGCCAGGTGCGGAACTGCGCCTCCGGCCGCCAGCCGGGCAAGGCCTGGTGAGCTTTCATGAAGGTCTCCTGAGTCAGGTCCATGGCTTCGTCGCGGGCGCCGATCAGGCGCAGGATGAAACGGAAGACGCGATCCTGATACCGGCGGACCAGCGCCGCGAAGGCGCGATGGTCGCCTTCCTGCGCCCGGGCGATGAGTTCGCTTTCCGCGTCATCCGCCATTCAGTTCATTCGCTCCCTGTGTACTGTCCTGATTGAACGAACGGGCGGCGAGAAAGTTCCATCGCCCACTTCTCCGCGGGATTTTCCGGAAGAGACCTTTAGCGCTTGCCGGCGCGCAGTGGCGCCAGCAAGTGATTCAGGCCATTGTGATCAATCTCCTGCATCAGCGCCAGCAAGCGGCCTATTTCCCCGGAAGGAAAGCCTTCGCGGGCAAACCAGTTCAGGTAGTTGCCGGGCAAGTCAGCGATCAGCCGCCCCTTGTACTTGCCAAAGGGCATTTCGCGGGTGACGAGCAGTTGCAGATCTTCGGCGTGCATGAGGTTCGGAGGGGTGGTGCGAACTTGGGTGAAGCGGGCGAGATCGAATTGTCCCAGAGAAAAGCACCGCCGGCGATTTGCCGTCGGGAGCGCTTCCTGCAGGGCACCATGAGCAGCGCATCGTGATGAATCTGCAACACTCGCATCACGTGGTCTTGATGCGGCGGGCAAGAGTGCATACTATGCAGCAGCGGTGGGCCCAACAGCGTAGTGACGGCCTGCCCGTGGTAGCGAAAACGGGACTTGTCTGGAATATGTTTGCGGCCTGAAAGCGGCTGCGAAAGGAGATTCGTGATGAAACGCATGCTGACGCTGCTGTGCTGTGCGGTTTCCGCTGCGGCCCTGGCGGGTCCGCTCGACGAGAGGAAGGCCGATGCCCACCTGAAGGCGATTGCGGCGGGCAATGTCGAGGCGCTGATGGCCGACTACGCGGACGATGCCTACATGGACTGGGTGGGCGGGCCGCTCGACGGCCGCTATCGCGGCAAGGCAGAGATTCGCGAGGTGTGGAAGAAATTCGTCGCGGCCAACGACGGACAACCGCGTCCGGCGCGCACCGGCAAGCTTGTCGGCCGCGCCAACCCGAAAGGCGTGTCGCTCGAAGCCGAGGCCGAATACGGCGGCAAGACGCCGCTCAAGGCGTGGCACGGGCTGGTTTATCGCGACGGCATGCTGACTACCGAAATATGGCAGATCGCGCCGGCCATCAAACTGGCCGACTGACGCCGCGCCTGGCCCTGGCGGCGCTGGTCCTGGGGTGGGCCTGCAGCGCGGGGGCGGCGAGCCTGACATTACGGGTCAGGACGCCGGCGGGGACGCCGGTCGAGGATGCTGCCGTCGTGCTCGATCCCGTGAACGGGACGCCACCCCAGTCGCATGGACGCGCGACCATCGAGCAGCGCGATCGTGATTTCGTTCCCTACCTGACCATCGTCCAGAAGGGTACGGCGGTGGATTTCCCCAACCGCGATCCCTTCAAACACCACGTGTATTCCTTCTCGCCGGCGAAGGTCTTCGAGATCAAGCTGTATGCCGGAAAACCCGCCAATCCGGTGGTTTTCGACCAGCCCGGAGAAGTCGCGCTCGGCTGCAACATCCACGACTGGATGGAGGCCCATGTGCTGGTGGTCGATACGCCCTGGTTCGCGAAAACCGGTGCCGACGGCGTGGCGCGAATCGACCGTGTGCCGCCGGGGGCCTATCGCCTGCGCCTCTGGCATCCGCGCCAGAAGGGGGCCGCCGCCGACATCGAGGTCGATCTGCGTCGCGCTTCGCGCCATCTCGATCTCAAGCTCGAGGTGGCGCCGCGTGTCATCGTCAAGAAGCCTCCGCTGGACGCCGGCGGCTATTGAGCGATGATCCTGTTCCGGACTCTCGAACGACGCATCGCTGTTGTCTTTGTCGGCTTGCTGGTGGTCGTGATGCTGCTGATGCTGCTCATCGTGGCGCGCAGCGGCGAGGCCATCATTGCGACGGAATCGGAACGCCAGCTAAGCGCCGGGGCGCGCAACGTCAGCAACATGATCGACCGCGATCGAAGGCAACTCGAACTGGCGGCGAGCGTGCTTTCGGGGGATTTCAGTTTTCGCGAGGCCATCGCCACGCAGGACCGCGCCACCGTGCTCTCGGTATTGCGCAACCATGGCTCGCGTATCGGAGCCCGCGTCATGATGGTGCTTTCCCTGAGCGGAGAGGTGATTGTCGACACCCAGCGTCCCGGCAAACCGGCGCGCCCGTTTCCGTTCAGCGATCTGCTGCGCGCTGCGGAAAGCAGCGGACGCAGCGGCGACGTCGCGCTGATGGAGGATGGTTTGCTCTACGAGATCGTGGTGGTGCCGATCCTGGCGCCGATCCGAACCGCCTGGGTGGTCATGGGTTTTCCGGTGGAGGATGCCTGGGCATCCGAGGTGGCGCGCGGCAGCGGCCTCGATGTCAGCGTGGTGGCGACCGGCGGCGTCCGCGCCAGTTCGCTGTCGCCGACGCTGCGCAGCGCTTTGGAAAAGCAGCAATCGACGGCGCTGAGCGAACAACCGCGGCAGCTCACGCTCGATGGCCGCAACTACCACGCCGTCGCCCTGCCGTTCGGGCCGCAGGCGCGCGTCTTGTTGCTGCACTCGCTGGAGCACAGCGAAGCCGTGTTTCGCGAACTCGAACATGCCCTGGAAATAATCGCCGGGGCCGGCATCGCACTGTTCGTGATCGGCAGCTTCGGCCTGGCGCGGCGCATCGCCGGCCCGGTCAAGGCCCTGGCCAGGGCGGCACAACGCATCGAGGTCGGCGACTACAGTGAAGCCGTGGCGGTCACTGCGCCGGACGAGATCGGCCAGCTTGCCGCCGGCTTCGAAAGCATGCGCACCGGTATCGCCTCGCGCGAGAACAAGATAATGCGCCTGGCGTACGAGGACACCCTCACCGGCCTGCCCAACCGCACCCGGCTGGCAGAGCGTCTGGCCGGCCTCGATCCGGAAGCCGCGGCTATGGTCGCCGTGCTCGGCCTCGATCGCTTCGCGCCGATCAATGACGCGCTGGGCCATCCGGTCGGTGACCGCCTGCTGCAGCAGGTCGGCGCCCGGCTCGCCGGCGTGATGCCGCCGCGCGGCATGCTGGCGCGCTTGTGGGGCGACGAGTTTGCCTTCGTCGTCGAAGGCGTCGACGAACTTTCGGCGCGCGACTTCGCGACACGCCTGTTGGCAGCGTTGCGCGAACCGATCGAACTCGACGGCCAGAAACTCGATGTCGGCGGCAGTCTCGGCATCGCCTTTCGTCCCGCCGACGGCCGCGACATGGATGCGCTGTTGCGGCGCGCGGAGGTGGCGATGTACTCGGCCAAGCGCCGCCAGTCCGGATATGCGCTGGCCGGGGAGGTCGGCGAAGGCCCGCCGCCGGAAGAGTTGTCAATGATCGGCGAAATGCGCCAGGCGCTGGATCGGCGCGAGTTTGTCCTTCACTATCAACCGAAGCTGGCCCTCGGCTCCAACCGCGTGGTCGGTGCCGAGGCCCTGTTGCGCTGGCAGCATCCCGAACGCGGCCTGATGCCGCCCGGGCGCTTCATTCCGTTTGCGGAGCAGACCGGCTTCATCCGCGAGATCACGCCCTGGTTGCTGGGGGAAGTCGCCGCGCAGGCGGCCAACTGGCGCGAACGAGGCATTTCGGTGGTCCTTGCCGCCAACCTCTCGGCGCGCGACCTGCTCAATCCCGACCTCGTGGTGCTGATGCGCGAACTGCTGGCCGCGCACGAATTGCCCCCGGCCGCGCTGTGCCTGGAAATCACCGAAAGCGCGCTGATGGAAGACCCGACATTGGCGCTGTCCCATCTCGCCGAACTCGCCGCCATCGGGCTCAAGCTCTCGATCGACGATTACGGTGCCGGACAGGCATCGCTGTCATACGTCAAGTCGCTGCCGGTGCATGAGCTCAAGATAGACCAGAGCTTCATCGGCTCCCTGACGACGTCGCCCAAAGACGCGGCCATCGTCCGCTCGACCATCACGCTGGGGCATGCGCTTGGCCTCACGGTAGTCGCCGAAGGTATCGAAAGCGAGGCCGACCTCAACTGGCTTGCGGCGGCCGGCTGCGATATCGGCCAGGGCTATTTCATCGCGCGTCCGATGACGGCGTCCGCATTCTGCGACTGGATATCCGGCCGCGCGGCGGCCCCCGCAGTCTGACCGCGGGGCAGCCCCAGCACCCGGCAAAACGCCCCCGTGGAGCGATCCACGGAGGCGTTTCAAGAGTCGGCGCTGATGATACGCCGAGCTAAAGCGCTTACACCGTCACCGTATCCGCCACTTCCTTGAATTCCGCGATCTGGTCGAAGTTCATGTAGCGATAGACCTCGGCGGCCTTGGCATTCACCGCCTGGACCTGCTCCATGTACTCGGCCACGGTCGGGATCTTGCCCATCAGCGCCGTCACGGCAGCCAGTTCGGCGGAACTCAGATAGACGCGAGTATCGATGCCGAGCCGGTTGGGGAAGTTGCGCGTGGAGGTCGATATCGCCGTGCTGCCCTTCCTGACCTGCGCCTGGTTGCCCATGCACAGCGAGCAGCCCGGCATTTCCATGCGCGCGCCGGACTTGCCGAGGATGGCGTAATAGCCTTCCTCGTTGAGGATCATGGCGTCCATCTTGGTCGGCGGCGCGATCCACAGGCGGGTGGGGATGTCGGTCTTGCCTTCGAGCACCTTGCCGGCGGCGCGGAAGTGGCCGATGTTGGTCATGCAGCTGCCGATGAAGACTTCGTCGATCTTTTCGCCGGCGACTTCGGACAGAATCTTTACGTCATCCGGATCGTTGGGGCAGGCGAGGATCGGCTCCTTGACATCGGCCAGATCGATCTCGATCACGGCGGCATATTCGGCATCGGCATCGGGCTGCAACAGCGTGCCATTGGCGATCCACGCTTCCATGGCCTTGACGCGACGACCCAGCGCCCGCTTGTCTTCGTAGCCTTCGGCGATCATCCACTTCATCAGCGTGATGTTGGAACGCATGTACTCGACGATCGGTGCCTTGTTCAGGCGTACGGCGCAGCCGGCGGCGGAACGCTCGGCCGAGGCATCGGTGAGTTCGAAAGCCTGTTCCACCTTGAGATCGGGCAGGCCTTCGACTTCGAGGATGCGGCCGGAGAAGATGTTCTTCTTGCCCTGCTTGGCCACGGTCAGGAGACCGGCCTTGATGGCGTAGAGCGGAATCGCATTGACCAGGTCGCGCAGGGTGATGCCGGGTTGCAGTTTGCCCTTGAAGCGCACCAGCACCGATTCGGGCATGTCGAGCGGCATCACGCCGGTGGCGGCGGCAAATGCCACCAGGCCGGAGCCGGCCGGGAAGGATATGCCGATCGGGAAACGGGTGTGCGAGTCGCCGCCGGTGCCGACGGTATCGGGCAACAGCAGGCGGTTGAGCCAGCTATGGATGATGCCATCGCCGGGCTTGAGCGAAATGCCGCCGCGCGCGGTGATGAAGGAGGGCAGGGTGCGGTGGGTCTTGACGTCGACCAGCTTGGGATAGGCGGCGGTGTGGCAGAAGGACTGCATCACGAGGTCGGCCGAGAAGCCCAGGCAAGCGAGGTCTTTGAGTTCGTCGCGGGTCATCGGGCCGGTGGTGTCCTGGCTGCCGACCGAGGTCATCTTCGGTTCGCAGTAGGTGCCGGGGCGCACGCCCTTGCCCTCCGGCATGCCGCAGGCGCGGCCGACCATTTTCTGCGCCAGCGAATAGCCCTTGCCCGAATCGACGGGCGGCTGCGGCAGACGGAACATCGTCGAGGCGGGCAAGCCGAGGAAGTCGCGCGCCTTGGTGGTGAGCGCGCGGCCGATGATCAGGTTGATGCGGCCACCGGCGCGCACTTCGTCGAGCAGCACTTCCGACTTGTAGTCGAACTTCGAAACGACGGCACCGTTCTTCTCGATCTTCCTGTCATAGGGATAGATGTCGATCACGTCGCCCATGTTCATCTGCGCCACATCGCATTCGATGGGGAAGGCGCCGGCATCTTCCATGGTGTTGAAGAAAATCGGCGCGATCTTGCTGCCGAGGCAGAAACCACCGTAGCGCTTGTTGGGAACGAAGGGAATGTCGTCGCCGGTCCACCACAGCACCGAATTGGTGGCGGATTTGCGCGAAGAACCGGTGCCGACCACATCGCCGACATAGGCGACCGGGTGGCCCTTCTTCTGCAGTTCGACGATCAGCTTCATCGGACCGCGCTCGCCGGGCTTTTCCGGAGTAATGCCGTCGCGGGCATTCTTCAGCATGGCCAGCGCGTGCAGCGGGATGTCCGGACGGCTCCAGGCGTCAGGCGCCGGCGAGAGGTCATCGGTATTGGTTTCGCCGGTGACCTTGAACACGGTGACGCTGATCTTTTTCGGCACGTCCGGGCGCTGGGTAAACCACTCGGCATCGGCCCAGGATTGCATTACGGCCTTGGCGTTGGCGCTGCCCGACTTGGCCTTTTCGGCGACGTCGTGGAAGAAGTCGAACATCAGCAGGGTCGACTTGAGTGCCTTGGCAGCGACGGCGCCGACCACCGCATCATCGATCATGTCGATCAAGGGCTTGACGTTGTAGCCGCCGACCATGGTGCCGAGCAGCTCGGTGGCCTTCTGGCGGGAAATCAGCGGACACGCCGTCTCGCCAGCGCCGACTCTTGCCAGGAATTCGGCCTTGATCTTGGCGGCATCGTCCACGCCGGCCGGAACGCGATGGGTGATCAGGTCGACGAGGAACGCTTCCTCGCCCTTGGGCGGAGCCATCAGCAGAGCGACCAGTTGTTCGGTCTGCTGCTTGGTCAGCGGCAGAGCGGGAATACCAAGGTTGCCGCGTTCGGCGACGTGCTGGCGATAGGCTTCAAGCATGAGAGGGTCCTTTTCTTGCGATCAGTGGGAAACGATAGTTGAAATTTGCTCAGCAGCATGGAAGAAGCGATGCCGGGCTTCGGCCGGCAGGGCGGCACCCGTGGCGTGAGCCCGGCGCAGCAACTCCCAGTAGTAGCGATAGGAAGCGCGGTCGTGCAACTTGCCCTCCCAGGCGATCGGCCCCCAGTCGGCATTTTGCGCGGCCAGCAGGATTCCGGCGGCTTCAGTCACTTCGGCAAAATCAGGTCGCATGGCCTCGACGATCGGCTGGATCTGGCGTGGGTGGATGCTCCACATGCGCAGGAAACCGAACTCGTTGCGCGCGCGGCGCGCATCCTCGCGCGCGACATCGGGATCGTTGAGTTCGGTGGTCACGTTGTGGGAAGGAATTACGCCGTTGCCCAGAGCGGCAGCCGCGACTTCGCATTTGGCGCGCGTAATCAGCGGATGGGAAAACTGATCCGGCGATCGCATGGCGCTGCCGGGAATGGCGCCGTGATGGGCGCTGACGAAATCCATCAGGCCGAAATCGATCGATTCGACATGGGGCAGACCGGCGATCTTCCACACTTCGTGAAGGGCGCCGGGCGTTTCGATCATCACGTGCACCGGGATTTCGCGCTCGATGCCATAGAGGCTACGGAATTCGTCGAGGGCGACGATCTGAGTCAGTGCATCGTCGGCATTGGCCGCCTTGGGCAGGACCATGTAGGCCAGTTTGCGGCCGGCGTGACCGACAATAATCTCCATGTCTTCGCGCCAGTGTGGGTGCATGACGTCATGGACGCGCACGCCAAGTCGCCCGTAGCGGTTGTCGGCATGGAGCAGCAGGTCGGCGATCATTCCCGCATGCTCGGCTTCGCGGGCTGCCGGTGCGCCATCCTCGCAATCGGCCGTGACGTCGAACACCGGGCGCTCATCGACGCGCAGTTCCGATTGCAGTTGCAGCGCCTTGCGAATGGTTTTTTCGGAGCCGGCAAAGTGCTCGCAGGCGGCGAGCACCGGAAAAGGCTTGGCCCCCTGGTAAAGAACGGTGGCAGGATGAAGCGGTGGGCTCACCTCAAATTGACCTCGGTGTGCTCTGCTTCGTCCTGCCGTCCGTCATCAGCCGAGCAGACTGGCGACGCCGGCTTGCTCTTCCTGCAGTTCGGCGAGCGTCTTGTCCATCATGCTGCGCGAGTAGGCGTCGATGGCCAGGCCTTCGACACGCTTGTACTCGCCCGCTTCACAGGTGACCGGTACGCCGTAGATGATGTCTTTCGCCACGCCGTAGCTGCCGTCGGAAGGGATGCCCATGGTGACCCACTTGCCCTTGGTGCCGAGCGCCCAATCGTGCATGTGGCCGATGGCGGCGTTGGCAGCCGACGCGGCAGACGACGCGCCACGCGCGGCGATGATGGCTGCACCACGCTTGCCGACGGTTGGGATGTACTCGTTCTTGTACCAGGTGTCGTCATTGACGACGGCGGGAGCCGCAGCGCCGGCGACGGTGCAGAAGCGCAGATCGGGGTACATGGTGGGGGAGTGGTTGCCCCAGACGATCATCTTTTCGACGTCGGCGACGGTCTTGCCGGTACGGGTGGCAAGCTGCGAAATGGCACGATTGTGATCGAGGCGCAGCATGGCGGTGAAGTTCTTCTGCGGCAGATCGGGGGCCGACTTCATGGCGATATAGGCATTGGTGTTGGCCGGGTTGCCGACCACCAGCACATGCACGTTACGCGAGGCCACGGCGTTGAGAGCCTTGCCCTGCTCGATGAAGATCTTGGCGTTTTCCATCAGCAGATCCTTGCGCTCCATCCCCGGGCCGCGCGGCTTGGCACCCACCAGCAGCGCATAGTCGGCGTCCTTGAAAGCGACTTTCGGATCATCGGTGCCAACCATTCCGGCCAGTGTCGGAAAGGCGCAGTCGTCGAGTTCCATCATGACGCCCTTCAGGGCCGCCTGCGCTTTCTCCATCGGCAGTTCCAGCATCTGCAGGATCACGGGCTGATCCTTGCCGAGCATCTCGCCAGCCGCTATGCGAAAAACCAGGGCATAACCGATTTGCCCGGCGGCGCCGGTCACTGCAACACGAACGGGTGCTTTTGCCATTTGTAGAACTCCTGTATCAATTTGAATCGATTGGACAAGACTGCAAGAAAGCGGGCTGACCTGATGGCGCACTGCATGGCGGCGAATTCGCGCATGATACGGCAGGATCGTGGCTGCAAATGTTAGTTCCTGTGCTGCGCTGTGTCAATATGTGTTTGTTGTCTTATATAAGATATAAGACATGGTCTGGACGGGTTGAAAAAAATATGTTCAAATATCCATCATGCCTGATTCTACCGCGTCCCCCAAGGGGACTTCTCTCGGGTCGTCGTCACCGACCTTCAGTCCCTTGTATCGCCAGATCAAGAGCCTGCTCCTGCAGCGACTGGAATCCGGCGAATGGCGTCCGGGCGAGGCAATTCCGAGCGAGTCGGAACTGGCGACGCGCTTCAACGTCAGCCAGGGCACGGTGCGCAAGGCCATTGATGAAATGGCGGCGGAAAATCTGCTCCTCCGGCGTCAAGGCAAGGGGACTTTCGTCGCGTCTCACGACGATCCGCGCGCCTTCTTCCGCTTTTTGCGCCTGGTGCCGCTGGCCGGAGGCATCGAACAGGCCCAGAGCGTTCCGCTCGAATGCTGGCGCGCCAAGGCCGGCACCGAAGTCGCGCGCATGCTCGAGTTGAACATCGGCGATCCGATCAATATCGTGCGCCGCGTGCTGCAGTTTGCCGGCAAGCCGGTGGTGGTCGATGAAATCTACCTGCCGGGCAGCATCTTCGGCACCGTCACCCTGGAAATGCTGCGCGACTACAAAGGCTCGCTTTACAGCTTTTTCGAAAACCACTTCGGCATCCGCATGATTCGTGCCGAAGAGCGTCTGCGCGCCGTACCTGCGGACCGCACCAGCGCCGAACTCTTGAATGTCGCGGAGGGCAGTCCGTTGCTGTCGGTCGAACGCGTCAGCTTTTCGTACGGCGACAAGCCGGTCGAATGGCGGCGCGGGCTGTATTCGACCAGTGATCACTGCTATTTCAATGAGCTCGGCTAAATGAACTCATAAAATTTGTTTTCACGTAAGACGGATTGTCTTATAGTGCGCCGCATCAAAACGGAGAAATTCAGTTATGCCACCTGAGATCAGAAAACCCCGTCCGAAGTACTTGGCGCTGCATCAAATCCGTCTTCCTCTGGCCGGATACGCCTCGATACTGCATCGCGTCAGCGGGGCTGGACTGTTCCTCATGCTGCCCCTGCTGATCTGGCTGCTGCAACTGTCGCTGGCATCCAGCGCGGAGAGTGCCGCGATGTTCGGCGCGGTGACGGGCAACCTGTTGGTCAAACTGATTCTGCTGGGCTTGCTGTGGGCTTTCCTGCATCACTTCTGCATGGGAATCCGCATCCTTCTGATTGACATTCAGATCGGTGTCGAAAAGCAGCAGGCGCATGCCTCTGCAGTGGCCGTAATGGTGGTCAGCCTAATTCTGACGCTGATCTTCGGTCTTAAACTGCTGGGAGCCTACTGACATGAAGCGTCTTGTCGTTGGTGCCCATTACGGTCTCATGGACTGGCTGGCGCAGCGCGTCACGGCCATTTTCATGGCGGTCTATACCCTGATCATGTTTGCGGCAACGCTCGGTGGCGCGGCCAGTTCCCGCGAGGCCTGGCATGCCTTGATGGCCAACGGCTTCATCCGTTACCTTACCTTCCTGTTCATCATCAGTCTCTGCTACCACGCCTGGGTCGGTGTGAGGGACATCTGGATGGATTACGTCCAGCCCGCCGCCATCCGCGTCACGCTGCATGTACTGACGCTTTTCGCTCTCGTCGGATATGCCGGCTGGGCAGTTCAGATCATCTGGAGGCTGTAACAGTGAGTTATACCGTTCGCAAATTTGATGCGTTGATCGTCGGCGCCGGCGGCGCCGGTCTGCGTGCCGCGATTCAATTGTCCGAGGCAGGTTTCAAGACTGCCGTGCTGACCAAGGTGTTCCCCACCCGTTCGCATACTGTGGCGGCTCAAGGCGGCGTCGCCGCGTCGCTGGGTAACTCCGAGGAAGACAACTGGCATTGGCACATGTACGACACCGTCAAGGGTGGCGATTGGCTCAGCGACCAGGACTCGGTCGAGTTCATGTGCCGCAAGGCCAATGAAGCCGTGATCGAACTCGAACACTACGGGATGCCGTTCGACCGCATTGAGAACGGCCGGATTTACCAGCGGCCGTTCGGCGGCCACATGTCGAACTTTGGCGAAAAACCGGTGCGCCGCTCCTGCGCCGCAGCCGACCGTACCGGCCACGCCATGTTGCACGCCCTGTATCAGCGCAACATCAAGGTCAATACGCAGTTTTTTGTCGAGTGGCAGGCGCTGGATCTGCTGCGTGACGCCGAGGGTGAAGTGCTGGGCGTCACGGCCATGGACATGGAAACCAGCGAGGTCGTGGCGTTCCACGCCAAGGCGACCATCTTCGCCACCGGGGGTGCCGGTCGCGTCTACTACTCATCGACCAATGCCTTCATCAATACCGGCGATGGCTTGGGCATGGCGGCGCGTGCCGGCATACCGCTCGAGGACATGGAGTTCTGGCAGTTCCATCCCACGGGTATTGCCGGCGCCGGAGTCCTGATAACGGAAGGGGTGCGCGGCGAGGGTGGCATCCTGCGCAACGCCGACGGTGAGCGCTTCATGGAGCGCTACGCGCCGAACGCCAAGGATCTCGCGTCACGCGACGTGGTCTCCCGCTCAATGCTGACGGAGATCAACGAAGGGCGTGGCGCCGGACCGTACAAAGACTACGTGTACCTCGATCTGACCCACCTCGACCCGCAGATGATCATGAAGCGGCTACCGAGTGTGCACGAGATCGGTGTTCAGTTTGCCGGCGTCGATTGTCTCAAGGAATATCTCCCGGTGGTACCTACCTGTCATTATCAGATGGGCGGCATTCCCACCAATCGCTTTGGCCAGGTTGTTATTCCGCAGGGAAACAACCTGGAGGTGCCGGTGCCGGGCTTCTACGCGGCGGGCGAATGCGCCTGTGCCTCGGTACACGGCGCCAATCGTCTGGGGACCAACTCGCTGCTCGACTTGCTGGTGTTCGGCAAGTCCGCCGGCGAGATGGCGGTCGAATATATTCGCGATACGGTCAAGACGCACAAGCCCTTGCCGCAGGATGCCATCGACCGCAGCCTGGCCCGTCTGGACCGGCTGAACAATCAGAAAGACGGCAGTAACGTGCATGAGACCCGGCTCGTAATGCAGCGCACGCTGCAAAAGCATGCCGGGGTATTCCGTTTCAACAACCTGCTCAAGGAAGGTGTCGGCCTGATCCACGAAGTTGCTGAAACCGTTGCCCACACAGAGATACGGGATAAATCAAAGGTGTTCAACACGGCGCGGCTCGAAGCGTTGGAACTCGACAATCTGATCGAAGTCGCCAAGGCGACCATGGTTTCGGCGGAAGCCCGCAAGGAATCGCGCGGCGCCCATATGCGCGACGATGCAGAGGATTGCCCCGAGCACCCGAACGGTCGCGACGACGCGAACTGGCTCAAGCATACCCTGTGGTTCCGTGACGAAAACCGTCTCCAGTACAAGCCGGTACAGATGAAGCCGCTGACTGTTGACTCCGTCGAACTGAAGACGCGCTCTTACTGAGAAGGACCGGACGATGACGAATGCAGTACAAATGCGCACCTTTCAGTTCCGGATCTACCGCTACGACCCGGACCAGGACGCGAAGCCCTACATGCAGGATATTTCCGTCGAGTGCGATCCGATGGATAAAAAACTGCTTGATGCGATGGTCAAACTCAAGGCCAAGGACGATTCGATTGCTTTTCGCCGCTCCTGTCGTGAAGGGGTTTGCGGTTCCGATGCTATGAACATCAACGGCAAGAACGGTCTCGCCTGCCTGACCGATTTATCCACGTTTCCCGCGGGGAAACCCATAGTGCTGCGCCCATTGCCTGGTCTGCCGGTGATTCGCGATCTGATCGTGGACATGACGCAGTTCTTCAAACAGTACCATTCGATTACACCCTACCTGATTAACAACGATCCGCCACCTCAGCACGAGCGTTTGCAGTCACTGGAGGACCGCGAGGAATTGAACGGTCTTTACGAATGTATCCTCTGCGCCTGCTGCTCGACCGCCTGTCCGTCGTTCTGGTGGAACCCGGACAAGTTCGTCGGTCCGGCCGGCCTGCTCGCCGCGTATCGTTTTATCGCCGATACCCGGGACCAGGCAACCTCGGAGCGCCTCGACAATCTTGAAGATCCATACCGCCTGTTCCGTTGCCACACCATCATGAACTGCGTCGACGTTTGTCCCAAGGGACTGAATCCGACCAAGGCGATCGGCAAGATCAAGGAAATGATGGTACGTCGGGCCGTCTGACAATGGATGAAGAACGTGGTGCGCGTATCGGTCGTCTCAAGTGGCATTGCCGGCGTGCCCTGCTGGAACTGGATCTGATTTTTGAACGTTTCTGGGAACGTCACGGAGACGATCTCGACACGCAAGGTGAGGCGGCACTGACCCGCTTGCTGGAACTCGAAGACCACGATCTGTGGGCGTTGATGAGCGGCAAGGAAGTCACTGACGATCCGCAACTGATGGGCATGATTGAGCGCCTGAGGGAAGTTTGACTGACAGCCATTTTTTACAAGAGAAGCAACACTTCATTGGACTTGACTAGAGGATCTGACCATGAGCACAAATCGCACAGCAACCCTTACCGTAGATGGCAAGACCGTCGAGTTTCCCGTTATGGTCGGAGTCCACGGCAACGATGTCATCGATGTCCGTACGCTTGGCGCCAAGACCGGCCTGTTTACCTATGATCCCGGCTTTCTTTCAACGGCCAGCTGCCAGTCGAAAATCACCTTCATCGACGGCGACAAGGGCGAGCTGCTTTATCGCGGCTATCCGATCGAACAACTGGCGGAAAACTGCAATTTTCTCGAAGTGGCCTACCTCTTGAAAAATGGCGAGTTGCCGGATCAAAAGCAGAAGATGACGTTCGAGCGGACCATCAAGCAACACACGATGGTGCATGAACAATTGATCAGGTTCTACCAGGGCTTCCGCCGTGATGCGCATCCGATGGCGGTAATGGTCGGTGTCGTCGGCGCGCTGGCGGCCTTCTACCATGATGTTACGGATTTTGCCGATCCCGCTGACCGCGATGTTTCATTCGTTCGCCTGGTCGCAAAATTGCCGACCATCGTGGCCATGACCTACAAGTACAACACCGGCCAGCCTTTCATGTATCCGCGCAATGATCTCGATTACACGGCCAATTTCATGCACATGATGTTCGGTACGCCCTGCGAGGAGTACAAGCCGAACTCGGTGCTGACCCATGCACTGGACACCATCTTCACGCTCCACGCCGATCACGAGCAGAATGCGTCCACCTCGACCGTGCGCCTCGCGGGATCGAGCGGCGCCAATCCCTTCGCTTGCATGTCGGCGGGCATTGCCTGTCTGTGGGGGCCGGCCCACGGTGGCGCCAATGAAGCCTGTCTGCAAATGCTCGAAGAAATCGGTGACGTGTCGCATGTCGGCGAATACATAAAGCGCGCCAAGGACAAGAACGACAGCTTCAAGCTGATGGGCTTCGGTCATCGCGTATATAAGAATTTCGATCCCCGTGCCAAGCTCATGAGCAAGGTCTGCGCCGATGTGCTGGCTGAACTCGGTCTGGAAAATGATCGGTTGTTCAAACTGGCCAAGGAACTGGAAAAGATCGCACTCGAGGATAGCTACTTCGTCGAGAAGAAGCTCTACCCGAATGTGGACTTCTACTCCGGCATCGTGCAAAAGGCGCTGGGTATCCCGACCTCGATGTTCACCTGCATATTCTCGCTGGCACGCACCGTCGGCTGGATGACGCAGTGGGAGGAAATGATCACCGATCCCGAGTACAAGATCGGTCGTCCGCGCCAGTTGTACGTCGGCGCCGCTCGCCGCAACGTCAAACCGCTGGCCCAGCGCTGAAAACAAGGGAGCGCGTGGCGCCCCCGGTTTTCTTGTGTGTCTCATTCAGGATCAGGTGATGCCATGATGAAGCAGATGCTGTCGAACTCGTATCTGTTCGGCTCGAATACGCCGTACATCGAAGCGCTGTACGACGCTTATCTTGCCAATCCGGCATCCGTCGAGCCGGCCTGGCGGGACTATTTCGACAAGCTCGGAACCCTGCCTGGCGCAGGCAACTACACCGGGCCGGATGTGGCCCACTATCCGATCATCACCTCCTTCGTCCAACGTGCCAAGGCGGGCACGCTGCAGGGGCCGGCGCGGGCCACGGCACAGTCCGACGAGAAACAGGTCAAGGTTCTGCAACTGATCAAGGCCTATCGCTTCCTCGGCAATCAATGGGCGCAGCTGGATCCGCTGAAACGCATGGAACGTCCGGTGGTTGCGGAACTGGAACCCTCGTATTACGGCTTTACCGAAGCCGATCTGGGCCAGACCTTCAACACCGGTTCGTTCGGCGCCGTAGCCGAACACGCCTCCCTGCGGGACATTCTCGAAGCCTGCCGGCAGACCTTCTGCGGCACTATCGGCGCCGAGTACATGTACCTGTCGGATGCCGGACAGAAGCGCTGGCTGCAGAGCAAGCTGGAGCCTATCCGCGCGACTCCGGCATACGGTGCCGAGGACAAGAAGCGCTTCCTGGTTCAGTTGACCCATGCCGAAACGCTGGAGCGCTACCTGCACACCAAGTTCGTCGGGCAAAAGCGCTTCTCGCTCGAAGGCGGCGAGTCGACGATCCTGGCCATGGACCAGTTGATCCGCACTGCCGGCGCGATCGGCGTGCAGGAAATAGTCATCGGCATGGCCCATCGCGGACGCCTCAACGTGCTGGTGAACACGCTGGGCAAGCAGCCGTCGATGCTGTTCGACGAGTTCGAAGGCAAGAAGGCGCAGGTCTTGTCGGCCGGCGACGTCAAGTACCACATGGGCTATTCATCGGATGTCGGCACACCGGGCGGACCGGTGCATCTGACCGTGGCTTTCAACCCCTCGCACCTCGAGATCGTCAATCCGGTGGTTGTCGGCTCGGTCTATGCGCGGCAGGTGCGCCGCGGCGTCGATGGCAAGCGGCAGGCGTTGCCGGTGCTGATCCACGGTGATGCCGCTGTCGCCGGTCAGGGCGTGAATCAGGAGATGCTCAACTTCTCGAACACGCGCGGTTACGGTACCGGCGGCACGGTGCACATCGTGATCAACAACCAGATTGCCTTTACCACGTCGGACCTGCGCGACTACCGCTCCTCGCTGTATTGCACGGACCTTTTCAAGATGATTGAAGCGCCGATCTTCCACGTCAACGGCGACGACCCGGAGGCGGTAGCGCTGGTGACGCAGATTGCCATGGAGTTCCGCCAGGAGTTCAAGAAAGACGTGGTGATCGACATCGTCTGTTTCCGCAAGCTGGGGCACAACGAGCAGGACGAGCCGATGGTGACGCAGCCCCTGATGTACAAGAAGATCGCCCAGCATCCCGGTACCCGCAAGCTGTATGCCGACAAGCTTGCGGCGCAGGGTGTCATCGGCCCGGACGACGCCGAACAGATGATCAAGGACTACCGTACGGCTCTCGACGAAGGGCGGCATCTGATCGATCCGGTGATCAGCGACTACCAGAGCAAGTTCTCGATCGACTGGTCGCCCCACATCGGCCTTCCCTACACAGAGAAGTGCGACACCACGGTTGCCAAGGCCGAGTTGCAGCGTCTGGCGAAACGTCTGACCACCATACCCGCCAACTTCACCCTGCATTCCCGCGTACAGAAAATCATTGACGACCGGAAGCGGATGGGCGAGGGCAAGATTCCCATCGACTGGGGCATGGGCGAGAACCTGGCCTATGCGAGTCTGGTGGCCGCCGGCTTCAATATTCGAGTCTCGGGCGAGGATGTCGGGCGCGGCACTTTCTTTCACCGTCATGCCGCACTACACGATCAGAACCGCGAAAAGTGGGATGAGGGCATCTATTGGCCCCTGCAGAACATTCAGGAGCATCAGGGCCAGTTCATGTGTTTCGATTCAGTGCTGTCGGAAGAGGCCGTGCTGGCGTTCGAATACGGCTTCGCGACGGCGGCGCCCAATGAAATGGTGGTCTGGGAAGCGCAGTTCGGCGACTTCGCCAATGGCGCGCAGGTGGTCATCGACCAGTTCCTGTCTTCCGGCGAGGCCAAGTGGGGCCGTGGTTGCGGCCTGGTGCTGCTACTGCCGCACGGCTACGAAGGCCAGGGCCCGGAGCATTCGTCGGCCCGTATCGAACGCTACATGCAACTTTCGGCCGAGTTCAACTGGGAAGTCTGCGTGCCATCCAATGCCGCGCAGGTCTATCACATGCTGCGCCGTCAGATGCTCAGAAAACAGCGCAAGCCGCTGATTGTCATGACGCCGAAGTCCCTGCTGCGCCACAAGAACGCCAGCAGTTCCATCGATGACCTGGCCGACGGCACCTTTCAGACCATCATCGGCGAAATTGATAAGGTCGACGCGAAAAAGGTGACGCGCATGGTCACCTGCGCCGGCAAGGTTTATTTCGACCTGCTGGCGGCCCGGCGCGAGAAAAAAATCGACAACGTCGTTCTGCTGCGCGTCGAGCAGCTCTATCCGTTTGATGATCGCAGACTGGCTGCAGAGATGAAGAAGTATCCGAATCTCAAGGAACTGATCTGGTGCCAGGAAGAGCCGCTGAACCAGGGAGCCTGGTACGCCAAGCATCACCGGCTGACGGAACTGATGAAGAAGGGCCAGACCCTGGACGTCGTCGCGCGCCCCGCGTCGGCTTCCCCTGCCGTTGGCTATGCCGCCAAACACATCCTGCAGCAGAAGGAAGTTGTCAACGCCGCCCTCGGCATCAAGGAGTAACGAAGAAATCATGCTGATCGAAGTCAAAGTTCCGCAACTGTCCGAGTCGGTCGCCGAGGCCACCTTGTCGGCCTGGCATGTCAAGGAAGGCGATGCCGTCGCTCGGGATCAGAACCTGATCGATATCGAGACCGACAAGGTGGTTCTTGAACTACCCGCGCCCAGCGCCGGCGTGATCGTCAAGATCATCAAAGGTAACGGTGCAGCGGTAGTCGCCGGTGAAGTCATTGCCCAGCTTGATACCGAAGCTAAGGGCGCTGTGGCAGCCCCTGCCGCAGCGAAACTGGCTGCGGCGCCAGCCCCGACGGCCGCCGCGACCGCGATGCCGGCAGCGCGCAAGATCATGGATGAAAAAGGTATCGCCGCGGCCGACGTGCAGGGCAGTGGCCGCGGTGGCCGCATTCTCAAGGAAGACGTCAGCGGCGGCACCAAAGTGGCCCCGGCGCCTGCCACCGTCGCCGTGTCACCAGCGCCGACTCTTGCTGCCAAGCCCGCGCTGCCGCAGCCCAATGTCGTCAGTGCGGAGGCCATCATCGCCGATCGTCCCGAGCAGCGCGTACCGATGTCGCGCCTGCGCGTCCGCGTTGCCGAGCGCCTCGTGCAGTCGCAGGCCACCAACGCCATCCTGACCACCTTCAACGAGGTCAACATGGCGCCGGTGATGGATTTGCGCAAGAAGTACCAGGAGAGGTTCGAGAAGGAGCATGGCGTCAAACTCGGCTTCATGTCCTTTTTCGTCAAGGCCGCGGTGGCCGCCCTGAAGAAATACCCGGTGATCAATGCCTCGATCGATGGCAACGACATCGTCTATCACGGCTACTTCGACATCGGCATTGCCGTCGGCAGCCCGCGCGGCCTGGTGGTGCCGATCCTGCGTGATGCCGACCAGTTGAGCCTGGCCCAGATCGAAAAGAAGATTGCCGAGTTTGGCGCCAAGGCCAAGGAGGGCAAGCTCTCGCTCGAAGACCTGAGCGGCGGTACCTTTACCATTTCCAATGGCGGCATTTTCGGCTCGATGCTGTCAACTCCGATCATCAATCCGCCGCAGTCCGCCATCCTCGGCGTGCATGCGACGAAGGATCGCCCGGTGGTCGAGAATGGCCAGATCGTGATCCGCCCGATGAACTATCTCGCGCTGTCCTACGATCATCGAATCATCGACGGCCGCGAGGCGGTGCTGGGCCTGGTGACCATGAAGGATGCGCTGGAAGATCCGGCACGCCTCCTGCTGGACGTCTGAACCAATTAGCCACAGAGACCACAGAGGGCACAGAGCAAGGCCCGGAGTTGTCTTTGTGATCTCTGTGCCCTCTGTGGCAAAGAAAGGTTTTTCATGGCAAACAAACAATTCGACGTCGTGGTGATCGGTGGCGGCCCCGGCGGCTATGTGGCGGCAATTCGTGCCGCACAGTTGGGTTTGTCCACCGCCTGTATCGAATCCGAGAGTTACGCCGACCCGAAGGGCGAGGTCCGTCTCGGCGGCACCTGCCTTAACGTCGGCTGCATTCCCTCCAAGGCGTTGCTGCAGTCCTCGGAACTGTACGAGCAGGCCAGCCACTCTTTTGTCATGCATGGCATCTCCACCTCCGGCGTGAAGATGGATGTGGCGACCATGATCAAGCGCAAGGACAACATCGTCGGCCAGCTGACCGGCGGCATCAAGGCACTGTTCAAGAAGAACAAGATCACCTTGCTGCCCGGCCACGGCACGTTTGTCGGCCGCGAGGAAGAGCGCTGGCGGGTCGATGTAAACGGTGAAATCGTGGAAGCAAGCCATGTCATCGTCGCCACCGGTTCCACGGCGCGTCATCTACCGGGCATTGCGGTCGACAACAAGGTAATCTGCGACAACGTCGGGGCGCTTGCTTTCGATTCGACGCCCAAGCGGCTCGGCGTCATCGGTGCCGGCGTGATTGGCCTGGAACTCGGATCGGTATGGAAGCGCCTGGGTTCCGAAGTTACGATACTCGAAGCCCTGCCGGATTTTCTCGGCGCCGCCGATCAGGCCGTGGCCAAGGAAGCCTGGAAAATCTTCACGCAGAAGCAGGGACTCGACATCCAGCTCGGGGTCAAGATCACCAAGGTCGAAACCGGCAAGAAGGGTCGCGATGCTCAAGTAAGCGTCGAATATGAAATTGGCGACGAAACCCGGACTCTGCAATGCGATCGCCTGATTGTCTCCGTCGGTCGTGTGCCACATACCGAAGGCCTTGGTGCAGAGAATGTCGGCCTCGCCTTGAATCCGCGCGGCTACATTGCCGTGGACCACAATTGCCGCACCAACCTGCCCAATGTCTGGGCTGTAGGTGACGTCGTTCCCGGGCCGATGCTGGCGCACAAGAGCATGGAAGAGGGTGTCATGGTGGCGGAATGCATCGCCGGACAAAAGGGACACGTCAACCTGGATACCGTGCCCTGGGTCATCTACACTCATCCGGAAATCGCCTGGGTGGGCAAGACCGAACAGCAGTTGAAAAACGAAGGCATCGAATACCGCATCGGGCAGATCCCGTTTGCCGCCAATGGCCGCGCGCTGGGGCAGGGCGATACCACCGGCTTCGTGAAAATGCTCGCTTGCGCCAGGACCGACCGTGTTCTCGGCGTCCATGTGATCGGCAACAATGCCTCGGAGTTGATTGCCGAAGCCGTGGTGGCGATGGAATTCAATGCTGCGTCAGAAGACATCGCCCGCATCTGTCACGCCCACCCGACGCTTTCGGAAGCGATGCACGAAGCCGCGCTGGCGGTAGACAAGCGCGCGCTGCATTTCTAACCTTGTCGTCCGTGGCTTCAGGGCGGTCGGGCCAAGCCGGCCGCCCTTCTCATTTTGTCCCGGTCCCTCTGGGCCGCGACGGTACCCTCGGTTAATGCCCCACAAAATTCTCAAGGTCCCCAAAGACGGCATGATCGAAGGCTTCAATGCCGCGCTGGCCGCGCGTGGCATCGAGGCTGATCCGGCGCAGATGATCGCGGCCCGGCGCCTGCAGAAGTTCTATGACGATCTGCTGGCATTCAAGGCGGCGCGGCGCGGCAGGCTCAGGAAACTTCTGGCCCGCCCCGAGTTGCCGCGCGGTGTCTGGTTTTGGGGTGGAGTAGGGCGCGGCAAAAGCTTCCTGATGGATTGCTTCTTTGCCGCGGTCCCCTACCGGCGCAAGCGCCGCGTGCATTTCCACGCCTTCATGCGCGAAATCCACGAATCCTTGCGGACGCATCGCAATGAATCCGATCCTGTGGCAAAGGTGGCAGCGCGCATCGCAAGTGAAACGCGGTTGATGTGCTTCGACGAATTCCACATCTCCGACATTGCCGACGCCATGATGCTGGGCCGCCTGATGCAGGCCCTGTTCGATGCCGGCGTGGTGTTCTGCATCACCTCCAACTATCCGCCCGATGGCCTGTATCCGAACGGCCTGCAGCGCGAACTGTTTCTGCCGACTATTGCCCTGCTGCGACAGAAGCTCGATGTGATCGAGATCGATGCCGGTATCGACTATCGCCTGCGAGCCCTGGAGCAGGCCCAGGTCTTTGTATCGACCGACGATGCAGCAGCCGCTGCCGCACTCGAAGGCACTTTTCACAGGATCGCCGGTGGGCATGGGCACACCCAGCCGGTGGCAGTGTTGGGCCGGGCGCTGCCGGTGGTGCATCGCGCGCCGGGCGTGATCTGGTTCGATTTCGCCACGTTGTGCGGCGGTCCGCGTTCGCAGAATGACTACCTCTGGCTGGCCAACCGCCATCACACCATGTTCGTCTCCCGGGTGCCGAAGATGGGCGCGGAGATGGCCAGCGCAGCACGGCGTTTCACCTGGCTGGTCGATGTGCTTTACGATCACCGCGTCAAGTTGATCATCGGCGCCGCCTGCCCGGCGGAAGAACTCTACACGCATGGCGTGCAGGCCGGCGAATTCCAGCGTACCGTCAGTCGCCTGATCGAAATGCGCTCTCTCGAATACCTCGCCAGTCCCCACCGGCGCGAGGATGTGCTGGCGATCGAGGAGGAAGGCAGCGGGACTTGATTCCTTCCCTGTGGACTCGGTTAGAATGAATCGAGTTCGCCGCAGAAGGAGAACCGCATGCTGCATCAAGGAGAAAAAGCGCCGGAGTTTTCGCTGCCCGACGCCGATATGGAGTTGTTCGATTTTGCTTCGCTACGCGGCCGCCAGAATGCCGTGCTGTTCTTTTATCCGCGCGACGGCACGCCCTACTGCACGCTGGAGGCGGCGGAGTTCTCGGATCACGAAGGCGAATTTGCCCGGCTTGACTGCGTCATCCTCGGCGTCTCGCGCGACGATTGTCTTTCGCATGCGGATTTTCGCGACAAGCACGGCCTGTCCGTGCGGCTGTTGTCGGACGAGGAAGGTGATGTCTGCCGCAAGTTCGGCGTGTCCCAGTTTCGCGAACGGGACGGCCACAAGAAGCTCTGTGTAATACGTTCGACATTCGTCGTCGATAAAGAAGGCATTGTTCGTCACGCCCTCTACGATGTGCATCCGAAAGGGCATGCCGCCGAGGTCTATCAACTGGTAAAAAGCCTCAACGGCAAAGGAAAGCAACATGCTCATCGCTAGAAACACCGTCGTCACCCTCAAGTACAGCGTCAAGGACAGCGACGGCGCCGCCGTCGACGAAGGCGCGGCACCGCTGGTCTATCTGCATGGTGGCTATGGTGGCATTTTCGATCGCATTGAAGAGGAACTTCAAGGCAAGACCGAGGGTGATGCCCTCGAGGTGAGACTGGAGCCGGAAGATGCGTTTGGTGAATATGACGCCGAACTCGTCGCCATCGAGTCGCGTCAGCTATTTCCTGAAAACATCGAAGTCGGCATGCAATTCGAGCGCGGCAGCGAGGATGGCGAAGATGACGACGCACTGTTTACCATCACCGATATCGCCGACGACAAGGTAGTGGTTGATGGCAACCATCCGCTGGCCGGCATCGCACTCTTGTTCTCCTGCACCGTGACAGGCGTGCGCGCTGCCACCGCCGAAGAAATCACTCACGGCCATCCTCATGGTGAGCACGGGCATCACCACTGAGCCCGCTTGACGTGAATGCAAACAGGGGGGCTTGGCCCCCTTGTTTACTTGGTGGAGACGAATGAGCATGCCCACCCCCGATTTCCCGGTCGCAGTGAACTGGCCCGAGGTACCTGCTTGCTATGGCTGGCTTTCGCTCGATCGCCGCGGATGCTGGCGCCTGAAGGGGCAGGCCATTAGCCACGCAGGCCTGATCGGCTTCATCAACAGTCACTACGGTGCCGACGCTTCGGGCAACTGGGTTTTCCAGAATGGCCCACAGGCGGTGTTCGTGGCGCTCGACTACACGCCGCTGGTCCTGCGGCTGGAAGCAGACGGCCGACTGACCGTTCACACGGGGGTTGCCGCTGGCCCGGTCGTCGCCGCCTATCTGGACGAAGAAGGCAACGCGCTGCTGCATACCGCATCGGGCATCGGACTGCTGGACGACAGGGATCTTCCGGCCTTTGTCGCGGCCTGCCAGAATGCGTATGGAGAACCTGCCGGGGAGGGCGCTCTGCTGGAAACAATGGCGGGCGGCTCCGGCGTGTTCTGGTGTGGTCTGCCCCTGCAGTCGATCAACTGCCATGATGTTGCGCTACGCTTCGGATTCCGGGCGCTTCCGGCTCCCTGACCGCAGATGCGGTGCACGCTCGCGGTCGGCGCGGAAACCAGGGACAGGTCGCAGCGACGCAAAAATTTATTGAACCAAAAGCAGGGCGGTGCAGGACGCAGCGATAATTGCGCATGACCAACGACATCTCAATCCCGCCTTTAAGCCCCCGCCGCCTGTCGCCCCTGAAAGGCCTGTGGCCCTTCCTGCGGCCTTACCGGGCGCGGCTTGCGCTGGCGTTCGTGCTGCTGTGTGTCGGCTCCGCGACTATCCTCCTTGTGCCGCTGGCCTTCCGCGACCTGATCGATTTCGGCTTCGGTGCTCGCGAGCGTGCGACTGGCGGCCTGCTCGGCGCATTGAGTCTGAACGGGCACTTTATTGCCCTGTTCGGGCTGGCGATACTATGGGCGCTCGCCGTCTCGGCGCGCTTTTACACGGTGTCATGGGTCGGCGAGCGGGTCACGGCGGACCTGCGCAATGCCGTCTATGCGCGCGTGCTGGCGCAGTCGCCGCAGTTTTTCGAGACCCTGCAGACGGGGGAGGTGCTGTCCCGGCTGACGGGCGACACGACCCTGATCCAGACCGTGGTCGGCAGTTCCATTTCGATGGGCCTGCGCAGCCTGTTCCAGTTCATCGGCGGTATGGTCATGCTGGCCGTCACCAGTTTCTACCTGTTCTCCCTGAACCTCGGCCTGATGGCACTGCTGATCCTGCCCATCATCGCCATCGGCCGCAAGGTGAAGAAGCTCTCGCGGGAATCCCAGGACCGGATCGCGGATGCCTCAGCCCTGGCAGGCGAAATCCTCAACGCCATGCCGACGGTGCAGGCTTATACGCAGGAGCAGCAGGAAGCCGGACGCTTCGCCGAGCGCACGGAACGGAGTTTCGTCACCGCGATCAGGCGCACGCGGGTCCGGGCGGCGCTGACGGTACTGATCATCACGGCGGTCATGGGCACCATCATTTTCGTGCTGTGGATCGGCGCCCGCCAGGTACACGACGGAATCCTGACCGGAGGCCAACTGGCGTCCTTCGTGCTATACGCGGCGCTGGTGGCTGGCGGCGTGGGAACCATGGCCGAAGTCTGGGGCGACGTGATGCGCGCTGCCGGTGCGACCGAGCGGCTTCTGGAACTGCTGCATGCCGAGTCCGCCATTCGCGAAGTAGCAAAGCCCGTAGTGCCGGCGCATCCGGCGCAAGCGGCGATCCGTCTTGATCACGTCAGTTTCAGCTATCCGGCGCGGCCGCAAACGCGGGCCCTGGACAACATCTGCCTGGACATCGCGCCGGGCGAGAGCGTCGCCCTGGTCGGCCCTTCCGGCGCCGGCAAGACCAGCCTGTTCCAGCTCCTGCTGCGCTACTACGAGGTGTCGGAAGGCGCCATCCGGCTCAACGGGCAGGATATCCGGCAGCTGAGCCTGCACGACCTGCGGGACGGCATCGCGATCGTGCCGCAGGACCCGGTGATCTTTTCGGCCAACGCGCTGGAGAACATCCGCTACGGCCGCGCCAGCGCGAGCGACGCGGAGGTGGTGCAAGCGGCCCGGGCTGCGCTGGTGGACGAGTTCATCGACCGGCTGCCGGAGGGCTACCAGACCTTCCTCGGGGAACGCGGCACACGCCTGTCCGGCGGCCAACGTCAGCGCATCGCCATTGCGCGCGCGATCCTGAAAGGGGCGCCCTTGCTGCTGCTCGACGAAGCCACCAGCGCCCTCGATGCGGAATCGGAAGTCCTGGTTCAGCAGGGCCTCAACGCCGCGATGGAGGGCCGCACCACGCTGATCATCGCCCACCGGCTGGCGACGGTACAAAAAGCCGATCGAATCGTGGTGATGGAAAGGGGGCGCGTCGTCGAGATCGGCACCCCTGATGACTTGCGCAACCAGGGCGGGCTGTATGCGCGCCTGGCGTCCCTGCAACTGGACCTTTGAGCGAGTGCCTCCAGGGTAACGGCGCCAGAGTAGTTTACATAATGCCAATTATGCGAAGTGACGATTGGACAAGAACCAGCGTTTGCCTCCGTAATCACTCGACTGCGCCCACCTTGCGCAAATATGCGGCAATCTCCTCATGCCCCAGTTTTCGCGCCAGGGCCAGCGCAGAAATGCCCTCGTAATCCACCAGATCCATATCCGCATCGGCATCGATCAACAGCTGAACCAGATCCAGATTGCCGAGCTTGACCGCCAGCATCAACGCTGTTTGCCCATTTGGCGCGCGGGCATCGAGCTTTGCGCCTTTGGCGAACAACAAAGCCGCAACTTCTCTGCTGCCGCCAAAAACGGCATAGTGCAACGGCGCCCAGCCGGATGGGTTGATATCCGCGCCTTTTTCGATCAGGAGCTGTACCACCTCGAGTCGGGCCTTCAGTGCCGCCAATAGCAAGGCCGTATCGCCCGCCTGATTGCGGCGATTGACGTTGGCGCGATTGGCCAGCAGGGTTTCCAGCAACGGCATGTGGCCATTGCGGGCTGCGATCATCAAAAGGGTCGATCCGGTGCGATCGGCCGTATTGACGTCCATGCCGCGCTGGAGCAGATCGACCACCGCAGTCGTGTTGCCTTCATTGGCGGCAGCAAGAATGTCGTCGTAGGCACCGGCTTGAGCCAGGCTCGCGATGACAGAGATCATCAGTCCGATCAATAACTTACGCATGGTGTGCGGCTCCAAACAGGCGAAAGAAGTTGGCCGTCGTGGCCTGCGCCAGATCATCCGTACTGATGCCTCTCAGCCTTGCCACTTCTTCGGCGACATGGCGTACCAGGGCGGGATGGTTCAGTTTGCCGCGATGCGGCACCGGCGCGAGATAGGGGGCATCGGTCTCGACCAGTATTCTATCGAGCGGGACGAAGCTAGCCACCTCCTTGATTTGAATTGCATTCTTGAAGGTCACAATGCCTGAGAACGAAATGTGGAAGCCGAGATCGAGTGCAGTTTCGGCCACGGCGCGGGTCTCGGTGAAACAATGGAATACCCCCCCTGCTTCGCCGACCCCCTCCTCCTCGAGAATCCGCAGGGTATCGGCGGCGGCCTCCCGGGTATGGATGATCAGGGGTTTGCCGGCGCGGCGCGCGGCACGGATATGGGTCCGGAAGCGTTCGCGCTGCCATTCGAGGTCGCCTTCCAGCCGATAGTAGTCAAGCCCGGTCTCGCCGATGGCGACCACTTTGGGGTGTGCAGCGAGGCGGATCAGCCTGTCCTCGTCCGGCTCCTCGCCTTCCTGCGTGTCGGGATGAACGCCGACGGCCGCATACAGGTTCGGAAAGCGCTGCGCCAGCGTCAACACGCCCGGAAAACGCTCCAGCGTAACGCCGGCAATCAGCGCCCAGCCAACATCATGGGCTTTCATGGCGGCCAGCAACTCATCTTCCCGCCCTTGAAAATCGGGAAAATCGAGGTGGCAGTGCGAATCAACCAGCAGGGCGCTCATGAGGCCGCCGGTCGCAGGGCGCGCAAGAAATGAGTGGCCATATTTTCGAGAAACAACAATTGATTCAATGGGTGACGGGCGCTGCGACGAAACTGGCCGATCTCGCGCCAGGCGGTCATCAAGCCAGTCGGGCTGAGGTTTTCCACCCCTTTCGGACGTGGCCAGCCGCCGTGGTACCGAATCTCACCGGCCATGCGCTCCTGCGCCAGATCGAACAGCCAGCGCTGCACGCCTTCGACCAGATTCTCCATGCGGAACACCCCGTCACCCTTGAGCAAGCCGTCCCAGCGAGCCGCAAGCGCCATCGGGTCGGCAGGCGGTGAGATCAGGGAATCGACCAGCGCGTCGAGCGGTGCCAACTGCCCCTGATCCTTCCACTGCGCCACACGCATGGGAGCGCCCCCGGCCAGTTGAAGATAGCGCGCCGCCTGCTTTTCCAGGCCGGCGCCGGCCAACCATGCAGTGGCCGCAGCAGCGTCCGGAGCGGCAAAGAGAATCACCCGGCAACGGCTGCGAATGGTTGGCAAGAGTGATTTTGTCTTTGATGATACTAATATAAAATAAACACTTGCTGGTGGTTCTTCAAGTATTTTAAGAAGTGCATTTGCTGCCGCGGGAGGCATGGCTTCGGCTTCCGTAATCAGCACGACGCGGCTGCCGTTTCGATGACTGCCCGTAAAAACAAAGGCTTCGAGTTCTCGGATCCTCGCGATGCTGATGATTCCGGGGCTTCGCTTCTTGGTCTTTTCGGCCGTCTTCTCGGGCGCGCCTTCATCGGTTTCGTCATCGCCATCCGGCGCGACACGTCTGAAGTCGGGATGATTGCCGGCATCGAGCCACCGGCAAGCTTGGCATTCACCGCAAGCCGTCAGATCCGGTGCAACTGATTCGCAGAGCAGAAGTGCTGCAAGCTGTTCGGAGAAAGCCGTCTTGCCGACTCCGGTTGGCCCGACCAGGAGCATGGCATGCGGAAGCCGGTCGAGCCCCTGTCCAAGCAGCTGCTCCCGTATCAATCCGTTCCAATATAACTGTGTTAAATCAAAGTGTTGCAACTATATCCTCAAGTACTTTATTAATAGCGGCAGGGGTCTGGGTAGCATCGATGAGGCGCACACGTGCGGGATTTTCTGCGGCGATTCGAAGATAGGCGGCCCGCACCCGCTCGAAAAAAGCCGCATGTTCCTGCTCGAAGCGATCTGGCTGCGAAGTGGCGGCATGCAGGCGCTGCTGCGCGATCGCGACCGGCGCGTCGAAAATCAGGGTCAGATCCGGTTGCAGATCGCCCAGCACCCAATCTGCGAGAGCTTCGAGCTTCTTCCAGCTGAGACCGCGCCCTCCCCCTTGATAGGCAAACGAGGCATCGACGAAGCGGTCGCAGACCACCCATTCACCGCGCGCCAAGGCCGGTTCGATCACTTGCGCGATATGTTCGCGCCGGGCGGCAAACATCAGCAGCGCCTCGGTTTCCAGATGCATGGGATCGGCCAGCAGCAGGACGCGAAGCTTCTCGCCCAGCGGAGTTCCGCCCGGTTCGCGGGTGGCGACCACGACATGTCCCTGCCCGCGCAGATACTCGACCAGCCAGGTGTGCTGGGTGCTTTTCCCGGCACCATCGATGCCTTCAAGACTGATGAAACGGCCGCGTGCCATGCTCAATTAGCGCTTCTGGTACTTTGCGACGGCGCTGTTGTGCTCGTCCAGCGTTGCCGAAAACTCGCTCGATCCACCGCCGCGGGCGACAAAATACAGCATGTCGCTGGACGGCGGCTTCGCCGCGGCTTGCAACGAGGCCAATCCCGGCATGGCAATCGGCGTCGGCGGCAAACCCGGTCGCGTGTAGGTATTCCAGGGTGTATCGGTGAGCAAATCGATCTTGCGCAGATTGCCGTCAAAGCGCTCGCCCAGACCGTAGATCACCGTTGGATCGGTTTGCAATAACATGCCGCGCCGCAGCCGATTGACGAATACAGCGGCAACCTGTGGCCGGTCGGCAGGCACGCCGGTCTCCTTTTCTACGATCGAAGCCAGAATCAACAGTTCGTAGGGCGTTTTTACCGGCAGGGTGGTTTCACGTCTTTCCCACGCGGCCGCCAGCCGCGGCTGCATCGACTTGTAGGCGCGGCGCAACACGTCCAAATCGCTGCTGCCCTTGTCGAAGAGGTAGGTATCGGGAAAGAAGAGCCCTTCCGGATGGGGTTCCTTTGCACCCAGACGGGCAAGGATCTGTACGTCGCTCAGTTTCAGTGAATCGTGGGCGAGATCCGGGTGCTCATTCAAGGCCGCTCGAAACTGCCGAAAGGTCTTGCCTTCCACCAGCACCAGTTCGCCCTGCGTCACGTCGCCGCGCGTCAGCTTGTCGAGCAGCGCCAAGGCCGTCAGCCCCTCTTCCACCTCATAGCTGCCGGCCTTGATCTTCGACGAACGTCCCAGGACGCGCCCCAGCAGTTCCAGTTGCCACGCCGGCAGTTCGATGCCTGCCGCTTCGATTACCTGTGCCGCCGAGCGCAAACTGGCGCCTGCCGGCACGGAAAAGGCGGTCGGGTCGCTGCGCATGGGCAGGTGACGCACCGTAAACCAGCTGAAACCCACGATCGCCGTGACAAATGCGAGAATCAGCGCCAGCAGGATTAGCTTGAAAGTACGCATGAAGGCTTGAATAAGGTCGGGGCGGGCGCAATCTGCACCTCGGCCGCGATAATAGCACTCCAGACTTATACCCAACCCGGACGCACCTCATGACCCAAGAATGGATTTCCGCCCTTGCCACCCAAGGGCTAACGGCAGACGGCAGCAGCTTTGGCGCTGTCGCGGAAGAACTGTTTGCGGCACGCGACGCAACGGTCGTGGCACCCTTGATCGACATGGGCCTGATCCGTGCCAGCGGCGTCGATGCCGCCGGTTTTCTGCACAATCTTCTGACCAACGATATCAAGGGCATCACGCCGGATGGTGCACGCTTCGCCGGCTTCTGCACCGCCAAGGGCCGCTTGCTGGCGCTGCTCCTGATCTGGCGCGAAGGCGACGATTTTCTGCTGATGTTGCCGCGCGATATCCTGCCGATGATCCTGAAGAAGCTGTCGATGTACGTGCTGCGCTCGAAGGTAAAGCTGACGGATGCGACGGCAGAGCTGGCCCTGATCGGTTATTCGGTTCCAGCCGCCGCATCGCCAGCGCCGACTCTTGGCGAGGCCGCAGCGGCATTGGTGCGCTTCGGCGTCGCTGCCGTCGACGGTGGGCAGGCGATCCGGCTCGATGAGACGCGCTGGCTGCTGGCGCTCGATGCCGCCACGGCCGCTTCGCGCTGGCAGCAGCTGGCGGCCGCGGCCCGGCCGGTGGGTCTGGCAGCGTGGCAATGGCTGGAAATCGCCGCCGGGCAACCGCGCGTCGTCGCCGCCACCCAGGAGGCTTTTGTGCCGCAGATGCTGAACATGGAACTGCCTGCCGTGGCGGGCGTGAGTTTCAGCAAGGGATGCTATCCGGGGCAGGAAATCGTCGCCCGCACCCAGTATCTGGGCAAGGTCAAGCGGCGCACCTATCGCGCCCGGCTCGCCACGGCGGTTGTCCCCGGCGCCCATATCTATGCACCCGAAACCGGCGACCAGCATTGCGGCGCGGTGGTCAGCGTGGCGCCCTCCCCGGATGGCGGCTTCGACTGCCTGGTCTGCGTCCAAAGCGGCGCCGTGGAAGCCGGCGAAGTGCATGTCGGCGCCTTGGGCGGCGAGCGACTGGAATTTTTGCCGTTGCCCTACGAGATTGCCTGAGAGGCGAAATGTGCCTGATCCTCGTCGCCTGGCGGGTCCATCCAGACTATCCACTGGTCGTGGCCGCCAATCGCGATGAGTTCTTCGCCCGGCCGACCGCGCCTGCCGCCTTCTGGAAAGACGCGCCGCAGGTTCTGGCCGGACGCGATCTCGAAGCGCGCGGCACCTGGATGGGCGTTACGCGCAGCGGGCGCTTCGCGGCGCTGACCAATTACCGCGATCCGGCGCAGAACCGCAGCAACGCACCTTCGCGCGGCAAGCTGGTGGCGGACTTTCTGGCCGGAGATGAAGCACCACAAGCCTACCTGGAACGCATCGCCGCGTTTGGCCGCGAGTGCAACGGCTACAACCTGCTGCTGAGCGACGGCGAAACGCTATGGTGCTCGTCGAATATGGGCGACGAGCCGCGTCCGCTGCAAGCGGGCGTATATGGCATATCGAATCATTTGCTCGATACGCCGTGGCCGAAAGTCGGCGCCGGCAAGACGGCGCTGGCGCAGGCTCTGGACGGCCTTCCGGCCGATGAGGCTCTGTTTCACCTGCTCCAGGATGATGGCATTCACCCAGACGAGCATCTGCCGCAGACCGGGGTTCCGCTGGCGTGGGAACGCCTGCTGTCTTCGGCTTTCGTCAAATCAGCCGACTACGGCACGCGCGGCTCCACGGTGTTGTGCGTCGGGCAGGACGGCTGGACCAGCTTCGACGAGCAGACCTGGCTGCCGGGTGCGCAACGCGGCGAACGGCTGCGCTATCGCCTTAGATTGAGCGCACCATGGTCCGGTGCGGAATCCCGGCTTCCATGAATTCAGGCCCTTCCTCGACAAAGCCGAAGCGCCGGTAAAAGCCGCTGGCCTGCGTTTGCGCATGCAGCGCCAGATGGTCCTGACCCTGCAGGCGGGCCTCTTCCATCAGTCTTTCCAGCAGCGCACGGCCGACGCCCTTGCCGCGCCAGTCCGCCAGCACCGCCATGCGGCCGATATGACCGTCTGCCAGCAGACGTCCGGTGCCGATTGCACCGCCATCGTCGTCTTGCGCGATGACGTGCCGACTCGAGGCGTCATGCTCGTCCCACTCGATGTCCCGTGGAACCTTCTGCTCGTCGACAAATACCACGTCACGCACTTGCCGCGCCTGCTCCATGAGTTCGTTCCACGACCCGGCCTCGACGCCGAATTCGACGATATCTACCGGCGTTTGAACCGGAACCAGATCGAACAGCTCGATGATGTCCTGATTGCGCATGCGCACGCAACCGATCGAGCCGGGTGTGCCCAAGGCTACCGTGTCGGGTGCGCCGTGCAGGTAGATGTAGCGGCGCATGGTGTCGACCTCGCCGAGCCGGTTGCGCCCCGGCTCCTTGCCCGACAGCCACAGGATGCGCGTCAGTATCCAGTCGCGCTCGGGGAATTGCTCCGCAAGTTGCGGCGTCCATACTTCCCCGGTGGGCCGACGGCGCACGAAGACCGTGTTCGCCGTCTCGCCAGCGCCGACTTTTGCCCGAATGATGTGTCGACCGCGCGGCGTGCAAAAGCTGCCGTTCTGCTCGCCGGCACCGTTCCTGGCGGTGGATACCGGATGGCGGCGCAGCAAGGTCCCGCGCTCGTCATGCAGCTCCAGGGATTGTTGCGGCAGGCTGATGCGGATATGCATCGACACGTTGAGATCAGGCCACCAGCGTGCGCCCGCGGCGCGCGCCGAAAAAACTCGAGAGCAGGCTGCCGCACTGTTCCGCCAGTACGCCACCGACGATGGCGGTGTGGTGGTTGAGGCGGGACTCCGCGAACAAGTCGATGATGCTGCCGGCGGCGCCGGTCTTCGGGTCGCGCGCACCGAATACGACGCGGTCGATGCGAGCATGCATGATCGCACCGGCGCACATGGCGCAGGGCTCTAGCGTGACGTACAGGGTGCAGCCCGGCAGCCGGTAGTTGCCGAGCCGGACGGCGGCATCGCGCAGCGCCATGACTTCAGCATGGGCCGTGGGGTCGTGCCGGCCTATCGGCTGGTTGAAGCCGCGACCAACAACTTCCCCTCCCCATACGATCACAGCGCCCACCGGCACCTCGCCGGCGGCGCCTGCTTCGCGCGCCAACTCCAGCGCCAGCCCCATGTATCCGCTATCGTCCAGGGGGCTGGCTATGGCCTTGCTGCCTTCCACCGCGTTCGCCGTGGTGACCCCCGCGCTATGCGTTCTTGGTGACCGAGCCGCCAGCTTCCAGCAGTTGTGCCTGAGCGGCAGCCAGTCGCGCGATCGGCACACGCGGGCCCGAACACGAGACGTAGGTGAGCCCGATGCTGTGGCAGAACTGGATCGACCCGGGGTGGCCGCCATGCTCGCCGCAGATGCCCACCTTCAAGTCCGGCCGCGTCTTGCGTCCTTCAGTGACCGCAAGTTTCATCAATTCGCCGACACCCTTCTGGTCCAGCACCTCGAACGGGTTGTCCTGCAGAATTCCGGTTTCGATATAGGCAGGCAGGAACTTGTTCTCGGCATCTTCACGGCTGAAGGAGAACGTGGCTTGCGTCAGGTCGTTGGTGCCGAAGGAGAAGAACTCGGCATCTTCGGCCATGCGTCCGGCGCGCAGGCAGGCGCGCACGACTTCCAGCATGCTGCCGAATTTGACGTTCACCTTGATGCCGTGGGTCAGTTCGACGACCTTGTGCAGGCGTTTCACATAGCTGTGAATGCGGCACAGTTCCTCGACCGTCGCCACCTGCGGCACCATGATTTCCGGATGGACCTCGGTTCCCTCCTTGGCGCACAGCGCGGCCGCTTCCAGAATCGCCTGAATCTGCATCATGTAGATCTCGGGATAGGTGATGCCCAGACGCACGCCGCGGTGGCCGAGCATGGGGTTGACCTCGGACAGCGCACGGACCTTCTTGAGGATCTTCTCCTTCTTGTGGATAGCATCCACGTCAAGATGGCCGTCCTTGAACTCTTTCATGCTCACCGACAACTTGCCCAAGCCATCCGCATACTGCTGATACAACCGCGGACTGAGCAGCTTCAGGGTTTCCGGCAGTTCTTCCATGGCCTTGATCGAATCGCGCATGTGGTGCAAATGGGCAATCTCCAGCTCCAACTGCGCTGTCGTCGGCAGGAATTCGTGCATCGGCGGATCGAGCAGGCGCACGGTCACCGGCAGACCCTTCATGGCTTTGAAGATGCCCTTGAAGTCGCCGCGCTGAATTGGCAGCAGCCGATCCAGCGCCGTCTGGCGCTCCTCGATGGTTTCGGCGAGGATCATCTCCTGCACGATGGGCAGCCGATCGGAACTGTTGAACATCCGCTCGGTGCGACACAAGCCGATACCCATGGCACCGTAACGCCGCGCGCGCGCGGCGTCGTCCGGCGTGTCGGCGTTGGCCATCACCTTGAGTCGCGCAACCTCGTCGGCCCAGTCCAGCAAGGTTTCCATGTCCTCTGAAAACTCCGCCTCGACCGTCGGGACTTCACCGGCGTAGACGTTGCCGTTGCTGCCATCGATGGTGATGACGTCGCCTTCGTGCAGGGTGGTCTCGCCGATCGTCGCGCGCCGCGCAGTGTCGTTGATGACGATGGCCTCGCAGCCCGAGACGCAGGGTTTGCCCATGCCGCGGGCAACTACGGCGGCATGCGAGGTTTTGCCACCGCGGCTGGTCAGGATGCCTTGCGCCTGGAAGAAGCCATGAATGTCTTCCGGCTTGGTTTCCTCACGCACCAGGATGATGCGTTCGCCGGCCTTGCCGCGCTCCTCCGCCGTATCGGCATCGAACACGATCTTGCCCGAGGCAGCCCCGGGGGATGCCGGCAGGCCGGTCGCCAGCGGCTTGCCCTTGAAGTCGGCCACCAGTTGCGGCGCCAGCATTTGCTCCAGCAGCGTCGGGTCAATCCGCGTCAGGGCTTTTTCGCGAGTGATCAGGCCCTCGCGGTGCATCTCGACCGAGGTGCGCAACATCGCCCGTGCATTCATCTTGCCGTTGCGTGTCTGCAGGCAGTAGAGCTGGCCCTTCTCGATGGTGAATTCGAAGTCCTGCACTTCTGCGTAATGCCCTTCGAGGCGTGCATGCAGTTCCTGCAACTGCCGATAGATTTCCGGCATTTCCTGTTCCATCTCGGCAATCGGCTTCGGCGTGCGAATGCCGGCGACCACATCCTCGCCCTGGGCGTTGACCAGGTATTCACCGTAGATGACGTTTTCGCCGGTGCCGGGGTTGCGTGTGAAACCAACGCCGGTACCCGAATCGGTACCCATGTTGCCGAACACCATGGTCACGATATTGACGGCGGTGCCGTTAGCCATTTCCTTGGTGATCTTGAACTGCTTGCGATAGTCGATCGCGCGCTTGCCGTTCCAGGACCGGAACACCGCACCTATGGCAATTTCCAGTTGCTGGTAAGGGTCTTCGGGGAAGGGCTTACCGGTATGTCGCTTGACGATGGCGAGAAACTCCTTCGCCAACTCGGCCAGATGGTCGGGCTTCAGATCAATGTCCTGGGTGGCGCCGTAGCGGGTCTTGATCACCGCCATCGCAGCGTCGAAGTGCTCGTCGGCAATGCCGAGGGCAATCTTGCCGAAAAGCTGAATGAAACGGCGCCACGCGTCGTAGCCGAAGCGCGGATTGTTGGTCTGGGCAATCAGGCCCTTGAGCGTGGTCGCGTTGAGGCCGAGGTTGAGAACAGTGTCCATCATGCCCGGCATCGACATGGAGGAACCCGAACGGACCGAGACCAGCAGCGGGTTATCGGCGCCGCCAAAGGTTTTCCCCGTCTTCTTTTCCAGGGCCTTCATGTGGGCCAAGGTCTCTTCCATCACGCCGTCGGGCAGGTGGTCCTTTTCCAGGAAAGCGAGACAGGCATCCGTGGTGATAACGAAGCCAGGGGGGACGTTGAGGCCGATCTGCGTCATCTCGCACAAGTTGGCGCCCTTGCCGCCGAGCAACATCTTGTTCTTGCCGTCGCCCTCCTCGAAAGCAAATACCCATTGCCGTTTCATCACTACTTCTCCTTGTTGTCGAACCGTCAAATTGTCGCTATGCACAAAGACCGTCACTTTAGCGTTTCCAGAGGGGAAATTGCACGAAATCCTGCGATTAAAATCCGCTTTTCTCTCGAAAATGGAATTCCATCCGGACGCAAAATGCGCTAAATTAGCTCAAATTGATCGAAGGCTCAGGGCTCCGCACATTGCCCTTGACCCGTGGCTTGCTTGCCACGCTCCTGCAGCAGGCATTTCTAACTAAAGATCGATATGGACATCGTCAGACAAAAACAAATCAGGGAATGGACCTTGGTCGGACTGGTCGGAGCGATGGCCCTGGTCGCCAACCTTCCCAGCAAGGTGCTCGACAGTATTGGGGTGGACGTCGGTCTGCTCATGGCCATCTTGGGCCTGATGGTGGTGATTGCCCTATTCCTGTATGTGCGCTTCTTCTTCTTCCTGCTGTATGCCCTGCTGGCCGTCGGCGCCAACCTGCCGGGAAAATTGGCCGAGGAGTTGGGCATCAGCCAGGGGCCGATGCTCGCAGCACTGGTCATCATGGTCGCAATCTCTTTGCTCAACTATGGCGCCAAACTGATGCCTTCAGGGCTGGAGGCGAAAAAACGCACCCAAAATCCTGAAGCGACTCGAGTGCTGCTCAACGCCATCGAGCGCGGTAATCTTCCCTATGTCAAGACTGTGCTCGCGATGGATTTCGACCTTGACACCTTCGACAGCCAAGGCATGTCGCCGTTGATGCATGCCGCTCAGCGTGGCGAGTTCAAGATAGTTCAGAGATTGATCCAACGAGGTGCGTCGTCGCTGCTGGTCGGTCCGTCCGGCAAGGCTTCCGACGTGGCGTTGCAGAACAACTTTCCGGCTGTTAACGAGTTTCTGAAGAGGGTTGAAGAAGTACAGGCAGCCGAAGCCGCGCGACGGGCGACGGCCGAACCCAAGGGTGCTTCCGTCGCGGCTGCCTAGCTTGTCGTCGGACCGTGAGGGGTCATTCCCATTCTATGGTCGCTGGCGGCTTGCCTGAGATGTCATAGACCACGCGGTTGATGCCGCGCACCTCGTTGATGATCCGGTTGGAGACCCGGCCCAGGAGTTCGTGGGGGAGTTCCGCCCACTTGGCGGTCATGAAGTCCGAGGTCTGCACGGCACGCAGGGCCACCACATAGTCGTAGGTGCGACCGTCGCCCATGACGCCGACGCTCTTCACCGGCAGGAAAACGGCGAACGCCTGGCTGGTCTTGTCGTACCAGTCGGCCGCCCGCAGTTCGTCGATGAATATCGCGTCGGCACGGCGCAGCAGATCGGCAAATTCCTGCTTGACCTCGCCGAGAATGCGCACGCCGAGGCCGGGACCGGGGAAGGGATGGCGGTACACCATCTCGTGCGGCAGACCCAGCGCCACACCGAATTCACGCACTTCGTCCTTGAACAGTTCGCGCAAAGGTTCCAGCAGCTTGAGGTTCAGCGTTTCAGGCAGTCCGCCGACGTTGTGGTGACTCTTGATGGCGTGCGCCTTGTTGGTCTTTGCCCCTGCCGATTCGATCACATCGGGATAGATCGTACCCTGCGCCAGCCATCTCGCGTTGGGCAGCTTCTGCGCTTCGGACTGAAACACCTCGACAAACTCGCGGCCGATGATCTTGCGCTTCTGTTCCGGATCGGCAACGCCTTTGAGGTGCCCCATGAACTGGTTTACCGCATCGACGTGGATCACCTTGACGCCCAGGTTGCGGGCAAAGGTGTCCATCACCTGCACCGCTTCATTGAGCCGCAGCAAGCCGTTATCGACGAATACGCAGGTAAGCTGATTGCCGATGGCACGGTGCAGCAGGGCTGCCACCACGGAAGAGTCGACACCGCCGGAAAGGCCGAGAATCACCTCTTCCTTGCCCACCTGGGCACGTACCTTGTCGATCGCCTCCTCGACATAGTTGGGCATGTTCCAGTCACGTCCGCAGCCACAGATGTCATGCACGTAGCGGGCGATGATCTCGCGCCCCTTGAGGGTGTGCGTGACTTCGGGATGGAATTGCACGGCATAGAAGCCGCGCGCCTCGTCCGCCATCGCGGCAATCGGCGTCGATTCATTGCCGCCGATGACCTTGAAGCCGGGCGGCAGTTCCGTCACCTTGTCGCCATGGCTCATCCAGACTTCGAGCAGGCCATGCCCCTCGGCGTTAACACGATCCTGAATGCCGTTGAACAGCTTGGAGTGTCCGCGCGCACGCATTTCCGCATAGCCGAATTCGCGCTTGTGGCTGCTTTCGACCTTGCCGCCGAGTTGCGCGGCCATGGTCTGCATGCCGTAGCAGATGCCGAGCACCGGCACGCCCAGTTTGAAGACGATGTCGGGCGCCTTCCATTCCTCTGCCCCATAGACCGAGTTCGGCCCGCCGGAAAGAATGATGCCCTGCGGCTTGAACTCGCGGATGAAGTCCTCGGAGACATCAAAGGAATGCAGTTCGCAATACACCTGCTGCTCGCGCACGCGGCGGGCAATCAGCTGTGCGACCTGGGAACCGAAGTCTAGGATGAGGATTTTCTGGTGGGCCATGGCGGGAATCTCGCAAAACGAAGTTTCAGTGGACGCTAACGTCGGCATTATCGACGTTAAGCGGAGCGGCCAGAACTAAAAATGAAAAAGGCGGCCGCAGCCGCCTTTTCCAGACCAAAGACATCAATCGATATGGTAGTTCGGCGCTTCCTTGGTGATCTGTACATCATGTACGTGCGATTCGCGGATGCCGGCCGACGTGATTTCGACAAACTCGGCCTTGGCCCGCATCTCGTCAATCGTGGCGCAGCCCACGTAGCCCATGGACGAACGCAAGCCCCCCATCAACTGGTGGATCACGGCGATGACCGGACCTTTATAGGGCACGCGGCCTTCGATGCCTTCCGGCACCAACTTTTCGACATTGGCGTCGGAATCCTGGAAGTAGCGATCCGCCGCACCATCCTTCATCGCGCCCAGACTACCCATGCCGCGATAGGCTTTGTAGGAGCGTCCCTGATACAGCACGGTTTCGCCCGGCGCTTCCTCGGTGCCGGCGAACAGGCCGCCCAGCATCACGGAATTGGCGCCGGCTGCGATGGCCTTCGAGATATCGCCCGAGAAGCGAATGCCGCCATCGGCGATCAGCGGTATGCCGCTGGCAGCCATTGCGTTGGCGACCATTTCCACCGCGGTAATCTGCGGTACGCCGACGCCGGCGACAATACGTGTGGTGCAGATTGAGCCGGGGCCGATGCCCACCTTGACGCCATCGGCACCATGATCGACCAGCGCCTTCGCCGCGTTCGCCGTGGCGATGTTGCCGCCGATCACTTCCACTTGCGGGAAATTCTTCTTGACCCACTGCACGCGCTTCAGCACGCCCTCCGAATGTCCGTGAGCGGTATCGACCACAATCACATCGACGCCGGCTTCGGCCAGCAGTTCCGCGCGTGCCTCGGTGCCTTCACCGACACCAATGGCGGCACCGACGCGCAGATGGCCTTGCTCGTCCTTGCAGGCAAATGGATGTTCGCTGGACTTGAGAATATCCTTGACAGTCACCAGGCCGCGCAACCGGAAGTCGGCATCGATCACCAGCACGCGCTCGAGACGATGCTTGTGCATCAGGGCCTTGGCCTCCTCCGGCGAACTTCCCTCCATGACGGTGATCAGCCGCTCGCGCGGGGTCATGATGGCGCGCACCGCCTGATCGAGGTTGGTCTCGAAACGCGTATCACGATTGGTGACGATGCCCACCACGACTCCGTTATCCACCACGGGCAGACCGGAAATGCGGTAGCTGCGTGTCAGTGCCAGTACCTCACGCACCGTCATGGTGGGCGGGACGGTGATCGGGTCTCTCAGCACACCGGATTCGAAACGCTTGACCTTGGCCACTTCGGCGGCCTGGGCCTGGGGAGTCAGGTTCTTGTGCACGATGCCGATGCCACCTTCCTGCGCCAAGGCTATGGCCAGACGCGCCTCGGTCACCGTATCCATCGCGGCGGAAAGAAGCGGCAGGTTCAGCTGAATCTTGCGGGTAAGGCGGGTGGCGAGGCTGACGTCACGGGGGAGGATCGCCGAGTGAGCGGGAACCAGGAGGACGTCGTCAAACGTCAGCGCCTTCTGGAGCAGTCGCATAATAAAATTCCTTCGTGCCAAAAACGCATTATAGCGGAAGACTGATTAAGGACTTGATAAACAGGCCGTTGCAGGCAAGATACAGCCTGCAACAGCAGCCATTTCCATCGACTGAAACCCGCATGCTTACTCGGTCGGCTTGGCCGCTGGCAACCGCCAACGACGCGGCGGCCGGACGGTCCGGCGCAACGGCAAGGCGGCCGCCCTACACTGCGGGCTGTTCAGCTTGCCCGCGGCGCCTGCAAGGAATCGAGAAAGGAGTTTACGCCGTCGAGTTCCTGCTCGAACAGCGGCAATAGCGCCGCCAGCGTTTCCATGCGGCCGGCCTTGCCGGCCGCCTCCATTTCCGCACACAGCCTGCCGAGTGTTACCGCACCCACGATATGCGCCGAAGACCTGAGTTTGTGCGCCTGCCTGCCTGCCTGCACCGGCTGGCCGTCGTCACAAGCCATTTTCAATTCCAGCGCGATCGTCGAGGCACTGGTCCGAAACGCATTCAGGAACTCGAGAATCACGGCCGGATCGCTACCAATCAGGCTTTCCAGCACACCCACGTCCACCGCTGAGGCGGCAGCCGCCCGTGGCGCTTGACGTAGGGTTGCGCCGTGCAAATGCGAGCTGGGGACAGAACCCGACAGGCATGTTGTCAGGGGCGCATTCAAATCCGAATCAGCCTCCCTCGCTCCTTGCAGTTTCTTCCCGGTCAAAAGGGTGTCGATCGCCGCATACAATTCCTGATAGCGCAACGGCTTGGCGAGATACGCATCGCAATCGGCTCCCGGCCTTATTTCGTGGTTCGCGTTGATCGCCATCGCACTCAGGGCAATGACCGGAATGGCGGCGGTGGCCGGATCCTGTTTGAGCAGAGTCGTCGCCGCCAAGCCATCCATACCGGGCAGTTGCAAATCCATAAGGACGAGGTCAGGCTGCTCGGCCCGAGCAATCGTCAAGCCGGCCTCGGCATCAACCGCGCACAGCACCGTGTGGCCTGCGTTACGCAACAGAAGCACGGCCAGTTTCATGTTTACCGGATTGTCTTCAACGACTAATACTGTGGCCACAGGCTGTTCTCTCCGTCCGCGAATTCTCCCTTGCCCGCTAGCACCGCTCCGTGCGACAGCGTACATACGCCAGCCAGTTTTTCTCCTAGCCTTGTCTTTGATGAGCTCGTTCAGAGTGGGCGCGGCTGTTCCCTGCGCGGTTGATCGACGTGGAGCGCCGAATCACAACAGAAAGTTGAATGCATGAATGCCAATAGTCCGCAAAAGACGGCCACGGTCATGGTCGTCGACGATCAGGCGCACAACATCAAATTGCTCGAAACGTTGTTGCACGCCGAGGGATATGCCACGATCGCCGCCCGCAACGGCAGCGAAGCGCTTGTATTGGCGGCGGCGGAAAATCCGGATCTGATCCTGCTCGACATCATGATGCCGGATATGGACGGCTTCGAGACCGTGGCCAAGCTCAAAGCCGATCCGCGCACGCAACCGGTGCCGGTGATCATGGTCACTGCGCTCGACGACCGCGAATCCAAGCTGCGCGCCCTCGAGGCCGGCGCCGAGGAATTTCTTGCCAAGCCCGTCGATCACGCCGACTTGCGCGTACGGGTGCGCAACCTGTTGCGGCTGAAGGAATACGGCGACTTCCTCGCCAACCACAACCGGATTCTCGATGAACAGGTGCGCGAACGCACCGCGCAGCTCGAAGAAGCCTATCGCGACACAGTATTCACTCTGGTGCGCGCCGCAGAGCGCAAGGACGAAGAGACCGGTCACCACGTCCGGCGCATCAGCCATTACTGCAAGGTGCTAGCGGAGGCCATGAATATGCCGGCCGATTTCCACGACACCATCTACCACGCCAGCCCGATGCACGACATCGGCAAGATCGGTATTGCCGATCATGTGCTACTGAAGCCGGGCGGCTTCACGCCCGAGGAGTGGGTCATCATGAGGACCCACTGCACGCTGGGCGCCAGCATTCTGGCCAGCGGTACTTCGCCCTATACCCGCATGGGTTCGGCAATTGCCCTCAACCACCACGAACGCTGGGACGGCAGCGGCTACCCGAACGGCCTCCGGGGCGAAGCAATTCCGCTGGCCGCACGGATCATGCAGATCTGCGACGTCTACGACGCGCTGCGCAGTCGGCGTCCCTATAAGCCGGCCATCGATCACGCGCGGACTGTCGCGATCATTACCCAGGGTGATGGTCGCACCCAGCCAGAGCACTTCGACCCCGCGGTACTGGCCTGTTTCGCCGCCCAGAGCGACCAATTTGCCGCCATCTACGACAAGCACGTCGATGACTAACGAGCGTCGCCAACACCTTCACGCCAATGTCAATTCAGTCGCTGGCACCATGGCTGGCATCACCGGGATCAACCGACAGGAGGTACCGCTGAAAGCAGGTGCTCTGCAGAAAGCAATTTTCAACAGCGCCAACTTCTCCTGTATCGCCACCGACGCCAAGGGCGTCATCCATATCTTCAACGTCGGTGCCGAACGCATGCTGGGCTATATGGCCGCCGAGGTGCTGAACAAGATCACGCCCGCCGACATCTCCGATCCGCAGGAATTGATCGCACGCGCCAAAGCCTTGAGTGTTGAGCTCTCCACGCCGATTGCGCCCGGCTTCGAGGCCCTTGTGTTCAAGGCCTCGCGCGGCATCGAGGACATCTACGAACTGACCTACATCCGCAAGGACGGCAGCCGCTTGCCGGCGGTGGTCTCGGTCACGGCGCTGCGTGACGCTCAAGACGGAATCATCGGCTACCTCTTGATCGGAACCGACAACACCGCCCGCAAGCAGGTCGAAACGGAACAGAAAAGCCTTGATCAGCGTCTGCGCGACCAGCAGTTCTACACGCGCTCCCTGTTCGAATCCAACATCGACGCGCTGATGGCCACCGATCCGTTCGGCATCATTACCGATGTAAACAAACAGATGGGGGCGCTTACCGGTTGCACGCGTGATGAGTTGATCGGTACCCCGTTCATGAAGTATTTCACCGACCCGGAACAGGCCGAGGCAGGCATCAAGCTGGTGCTCAGCAAAAAGCAGGTCAGCAACTACGAACTCACCGCGCGTGCGCGCGATGGCAAGGAAACGGTGGTGTCCTTCAATGCGACCACCTTTTACGATAGAAACCGGAAGCTCCAGGGTGTGTTCGTCGCCGCGCGCGACATCACGGAACGTAAGCAAGCAGAGGCGCAAATTCTAAGCCTGGCCTTGCATGACCCATTGACAGGCCTGCCCAATCGCCGCCTGTTGATCGATCGCCTGTGCCAGGCGATGGCGACCAGCAAACGGACCAAACGCTACGGCGCTCTGATATTCCTGGATCTGGATAAATTCAAGTCGCTCAACGACACGCACGGGCATAACGTGGGTGATTTGCTTCTGATCGAAGTTGCACGCCGCATTGGCGATTGTGTGCGCGAGGTAGATGTCGTCGCGCGCTTCGGCGGCGATGAGTTTGTGGTGATGCTCGGTGAGCTGGGCAACAGCAAGGTCGACTCCGCCGCGCAGGCTACCATCGTCGCCGAAAAAATCCGCGTCATCCTGGGCCAGCCCTATGTGTTGAAAATTGAGTCCGAAGGCACAGCAGATGCCACCATCGAGCATCATTGTTCCTCGAGCATAGGCGTCGCGCTTTTCCTCGATCACGAGGTCGGCCCGGATGAAGTCATCAAGTGGGCTGACACAGCGATGTATCAAGCCAAAGAGGCCGGAGGCAATTTGATCCGCTTTTTCGGCTCATGACGAACAAGGACTTTCACGCTTTGGCAGTGGTTACTCGTGCCCAAAACAAACCACGACCGGTTCATGCTTGCCCCGCTCCACCGAAGACGGCCCCGCTCGCCGCCTCGCCGGCGCCGACTATTGAGCGATCACAGTGGGCCAACCTAGCCACGCAGAGGCAACAGCATGGAATCGTCGCCTTGTGTGCGATAGCGCACGGAGAATTGCCAGCTCAATCGCTATAAGAAAACCATCAACTCCAGACTCATCCACAGACCCGATTTACCCACCGGCACCTTCGAGCAAAACCATGCATCTTATTGCGGCGTGCGCACAAGTGAGGTACCGCTCGCGGCGTCGGTTGTGCGATTGACCAGACACGTTTCCGTTTTTAACAGAGGTCGACCATGCCCTTGAATCATGATTCCGTCATTCTCAGCCCGGCCGCGGGAACGACGGAGGGCATCACCGAGGCCCGACGCCAGGAGGCATTGATTAAAACCGATGCTTTGCAGAGCGCAATTTTCAACAGCGCCAACTTCTCGAGTATCGCCACCGACGCCAAGGGCGTGATCCAGATCTTCAACGTCGGCGCCGAGCGCATGCTGGGCTACACGGCCGCAGAGGTGATGAACAAGGTCACACCGGCCGACATCTCCGATCCGCAGGAAGTCATCGCCCGGGCCGAAACCTTGAGCGCCGAGTTGGACACACCGATTGCACCGGGCTTCGAAGCCCTGGTGTTCAAGGCCTCGCGCGGCATCGAAGACATCTACGAGCTGACCTATATTCGCAAGGACGGCAGCCGCTTCCCGGCGGTCGTCTCGGTTACGGCCCTGCGCGACGCCGATAACGCGATCATCGGCTACCTGCTGATCGGCACCGACAATAGCGCCCGCAAGCAGGCCGAAGAAGCCTTGCTCAAGGCCGGCGCCCTGCAGAGCGCGATCTTCAACAGCGCCAACTTCTCCAGTATCGCCACCGACGCCAAGGGCGTGATCCAGATCTTCAACGTCGGCGCCGAGCGCATGCTGGGCTACACGGCCGCCGAGGTGATGAACAAGGTCACCCCGGCCGACATCTCCGATCCGCAGGAAGTCATCGCGCGGGCCGAAACCTTGAGCGCCGAGTTGGACACACCGATTGCACCGGGCTTCGAAGCCTTGGTGTTCAAGGCCTCGCGCGGCATCGAAGACATCTACGAGCTGACCTATATTCGCAAGGACGGCAGCCGCTTCCCGGCGGTCGTCTCGGTCACCGCCCTGCGCGACGCGCACAACGCCATCATCGGCTACCTGCTGATCGGCACCGACAATACTGCCCGCAAGCAGGCCGAAGAGGCACTGCTCAAGGCCGGCGCCCTGCAGAGCGCGATCTTCAACAGCGCCAACTTCTCCAGTATCGCCACCGACGCCAAGGGCGTGATCCAGATCTTCAACGTCGGCGCCGAGCGCATGCTGGGCTACGCCGCTGCCGAGGTGATGAACAAGGTCACACCGGCCGACATCTCCGATCCGCAGGAAGTCATCGCGCGGGCCGAAACCTTGAGCGCCGAGTTGGACACACCGATTGCACCGGGCTTCGAAGCCCTGGTGTTCAAGGCCTCGCGCGGCATCGAGGACATCTACGAGCTGACCTACATCCGCAAGGACGGCAGCCGCTTCCCGGCGGTCGTCTCGGTCACCGCCCTGCGCGACGCCGATAATACGATCATCGGCTACCTGCTGATCGGCACCGACAACACCGCGCGCAAGCAGGCCGAAGAGGCACTGCTCAAAGCCGGCGCCCTGCAGAGCGCGATTTTCAACAGCGCCAACTTTTCCAGTATCGCCACCGATGCCAAGGGCGTCATCCAGATTTTCAACGTCGGCGCCGAGCGCATGCTGGGCTACGCGGCCGCCGACGTGATGAACAAGATCACCCCGGCCGACATCTCCGATCCGCAGGAAGTCATCGCGCGCGCCAAGGCCTTGAGCGCCGAACTCGGCACGCCGATCACGCCGGGCTTCGAGGCCCTGGTGTTCAAGGCCTCGCGCGGCATCGAGGACATCTACGAGCTGACCTACATCCGCAAGGACGGCAGCCGCTTCCCGGCGGTGGTTTCCGTTACGGCTCTGCGCGACGAGCAGGACGCCATCATCGGCTACCTGCTGATCGGCACCGACAACACCGCGCGCAAGCAGATCGAAGGAGAACAGAAGCAGCTCTCCCAGCGCTTGCGTGACCATCAGTTCTATACGCGCTCCCTGTTCGAATCCAACATCGACGCGCTGATGACCACCGATCTGTCCGGCATCATCACCGATGTCAATAAACAGATGGAGCTTCTTACCGATTGCACGCGCGACGAATTGATCGGCGCCCCGTTCAAGAGCTACTTCACCGATCCGGAGCGGGCCGCGGCGAGCATCAAGCTCGTGCTGGCCGAAAAGAAAGTCACCAACTACGAACTTACCGCGCGCGCCAGGGATGGCAAGGAAACGGTGGTTTCCTTCAACGCGACCACATTCTACGATCGAGACAGAAGACTGCAGGGCGTGTTCGCCTCGGCGCGCGACGTCACCGAGCGCAATCGTCTGGATCAGGCATTGCAGGAAAAAAACATCGAACTGGAGAGCGCCAAGGCCGCGGCCGACAAAGCCAGCCTCGCCAAGTCGGATTTCCTCTCCAACATGAGCCACGAGATCCGCACCCCGATGAACGCCATCATCGGTATGTCCCATTTGGCCCTGAAGACCGAGATGACACCGCGCCAGCGCGACTACATCAAGAAGATCCAGGGCTCCAGCCAACATCTGCTCAGCATCATCAACGATATTCTCGACTTCTCGAAGATCGAGGCAGGCAAGCTGACGGTCGAGCGCACCGAGTTCGAACTGGAAAAGGTGCTCAACAATGTGGCCAACCTGATCGCCGAGAAGACCTCCGCCAAGGGGCTGGAGCTGGTTTTCGACATCGACAAGAACGTACCGCCCAAGCTGATCGGAGATCCGCTGCGGCTGGGACAGATTCTTATCAACTACAGCAACAATGCGGTCAAGTTCACCGAGCAGGGCGAGATCGACATCGCCATCCGCGTCAAGGAGCAGACCGAGAAGGAGGTACTGCTTTACTGCACGGTTCACGATACAGGCATCGGCATGACGGCGGAGCAGATGGAACGCCTGTTCCAAAGCTTTTCGCAGGGCGACAGTTCAACCACTCGCGAATTTGGCGGCACCGGCCTCGGTCTGGTCATTTCCAAGAAGTTGGCCGAACTCATGGGCGGCGAGGTCGGCGTAGATAGCGAGCCGGGCAAGGGCAGCACCTTCTGGTTCACTGCACGCCTCGCCAAGGGCGTCGGCCAGCAGCGCAGGCTGGCGCTGTCGGCTGAGTTACAGGGCAAGCGCGTGCTGGTGGTGGACGACAACGCGAGCGCCCGCCTGGTGCTGGGCGATCTGCTCGACAGCATGAGCTTCAAGGTTGACCGGGCCGAATCGGGCAAGGAGGCCATCGGCGCCGTGGATCGTGCCGAGGCGGAAGGCATGCCCTACGAGATCGTGTTCCTTGACTGGCACATGCCGGGCATGAATGGCAATGAGGCAGCCAGACGGCTGAGGGAACTTCCGCTCAGGCGCATGCCGCACATCATGATGGTGACCGCCTATGGCCATGAGGAGGTGATCAAGGGCGCGGAGGAATCGGGTATCGAGGATGTGCTGATCAAGCCGGTCAATGCCTCGACGCTGTTCGATGCCGTGGTACGCCTGCTGGGAGGCATTGTTGATGGCACACACACCGCCGCGGACGCGCCGACCGATACCTTCGAGCAGCTCGCCAGCATCAAGGGCGCGCACATCCTGCTGGTGGATGACAACGACCTTAACCAGGAAGTGGCCACCGAGTTGCTGACGGACGCCGGTTTTGTCGTCGATCTGGCCGAGAACGGCCAGATCGCAGTAGACAAAGTCAGGGCTGCCGCCTACGACATTGTGCTGATGGACATGCAGATGCCGGTGATGGACGGCGTGACGGCGACCCGCGAGATTCGCAGGGAGGCGCGCTTCAAGGATCTGCCGGTGGTGGCGATGACCGCCAACGCCATGCAGGGCGACCGTGATCGCTGCATGGCGGCGGGCATGAACGATCATGTGGCCAAGCCGATCGAACCGGAGGACTTGTGGAAGATGCTGCTGAAATGGATCAAGCCACGCGGATCGCCCCCCGCTGCGGCAGAGCCGAAGCCGCAGGCGGCGCAAGAGGCCGACCTGCCGTCGGACATCGACGGGCTGGACATCGCCAACGGCCTGCGCCGGGTGCTCGGCAGGAAGCCGCTCTACGTCTCGATGCTGCGCAAGTTCGTCGCCGGACAGAAATCCGTAATAGCGAATATCCTCAAGGCGCTGGAAGACAACCTATGGGACACCGCGGAGCGGCTGGTCCACACGCTCAAGGGCGTTTCCGGCAACATCGGCGCCACCGACCTGCAGGCGCGGGCAGAAAAGCTCGAGACCGCGATCAAGGAGCGCCATCCCCGCGAGGAGATCGATGCCCAGCTCGGCGAGCTGGAAAAACCGCTCGCCTACCTCATCACGCAACTGGAACAAAAGCTGCCGGAGGAACAGGGAAAGACCCCGGTGACGGTCGACCGGAAAAAACTCAAGGTGGTCTGTGACAAGCTGCAGGTTCTGCTGGCAGCAGACGACGCGAGGGCGGTCGACGTGCTGGATGCAAATGCGGAGCTGCTGCGGGCGGCCTTCCCCTCCCACTATCGCAAGATCGATGATGGCATCCGGTCATTCGACTTTGACGCGGCACTCAGAGCCTTGAACGCCGCCGCCGGAACAAACAGCTGAAAGATCCCCATGGAAGGACTCAATTTCACCGAAAAGGCCACGATACTGGTGGTCGACGACACGCCGGATAACCTGAGCCTGATGAGCAACCTGCTCCAGGACGACTACAAGGTGAAGATTGCCAACGGCGGCGAAAAGGCCTTGAAGATCGCGGCGTCAGACTCGCCGCCGGACCTGATCCTGCTCGACATCATGATGCCCGGCATGGACGGCTACGAGGTGTGCACACGGCTCAAGCACGACCCGAAGACGGCCAACATCCCGGTGATCTTCCTCACCGCCAAGGCCGAGACGACGGACGAGAAAAAGGGGCTGGAACTCGGCGCGGTCGACTACATCACCAAGCCGATCAGCCCGCCGATCGTCATCGCACGCGTGAAGAACCATCTGGCGCTAAAGGCTGCGGCAGACTTCCTGCGGGACCAGAACAGCTTTCTCGAACAGGAGGTGGCCAGGCGTACCAACGAAGTGATGGCCAACCGGAATATCGCGGCCAAAAATCTGCAACTCGAGGATGCGAGCCGGATGAAATCCGAGTTTCTCGCCAACATGTCGCACGAGCTGAGAACGCCGCTGAACGCCATCATCGGCTTCTCCGAGATGCTCAGGGACGGGCTGCTCGGCGATCTGTCGCCGCAGCAGAAGGAGTCCGTCAACGACATCTTCACCAGCGGCCAGCACCTGCTATCGCTGATCAACGACATCCTCGACCTGTCGAAAGTGGAGGCAGGCAAAATGACGCTGGAGCTCGAGCCGCTGCAAGTGGCGGCGCTGGTCCAGGCCGGCCTGCAAGTGGTGCGCGAACAGGCCATGGCGCACAGCGTGCGCCTGATCGCCGAGGTCGCAGACGACCTCGGCGAGGTGTGGCTGGACGGACGCAAGGTCAAGCAGATTCTCTACAACCTGCTTTCGAACGCCGTCAAGTTCACGCCAGAGGGCGGCGAAGTGCGGATCGCGGCGCACCGCGTCGGAAGCCAGGCCCTGCCCGACGGAGGTTTCGAGCACTACCTGCAACTGGCCGTGAGCGACACCGGCATCGGCATTTCAGCCGAGGACCAGGCGCGGCTGTTCAAGCCTTTCACCCAGATCGACAGCACCCTGTCGCGCCGTTATGAGGGCACGGGGCTTGGCCTGGCGATGGTGAAGCAGCTGGCCGAACTGCACGGTGGCGCCGTGGCCATGCAAAGCACGCCGACAGTTGGCTCGACCTTCATGGTATGGCTGCCGTGGCGCGAGGTAGGGCTCCAGCCCGCCGCCGCCATTCCGCTGCCGACGCTTGCGAGTGCCCAGGAAGCCACCAACCCGGCCGCTCCGCCAGCCGCTTCTGCTCCGGTTTCTGCGCCCGTACCCGGCGGCGGCCAATCCTTGGCCCTTGTCGTCGAGGACGACGACAAGGGCGCCGACCTTCTGCGACTGCAACTGGAACGCGCCGGATTCCGCGTTGTTCGCGCCGCTACGGCGGAATCCGCTCTGGAGCTGGCAAAGCAAAAGTGTCCAGACCTGATTACCCTCGACATTCAACTGCCCGGGATGGATGGATGGGCGTTCCTTGAGCGCTTGAAGCAACATCCGGAGTTTGCAAAGGTGCCGGTGGTCATCGTTTCCATTGCCGCCGACAGCATTCGCGGCCTGGCGCTGGGCGCCGGCTACGTGCTACAAAAGCCGGTCGGCCGCGAGCAACTTGCGCGCGCCCTGGCAGCAGCCGGCTTCAATGCTGGCGCGCACGGCAAGCGACGCACGGTGCTGGTGGTGGACGACGACCCGAAGGCGGTGAAGTTGCTTGGCGCCCATCTCGCCACTGCCGGCTACCAGGTACTCTCCGCCTTCGGCTGGCAGGAGGGCATCGACATTGCGCGGCGCCAGCATCCGGACCTGATCCTGCTCGATCTGTTGATGCCGGAGGTAAGCGGTTTCGAGGTAGTGGAGGCCTTGAAGCGAGACGAGGCCACGGCGGCCATTCCGATCGTCATCGTCACCAGCAAGCAAGTGACCGCCACGGACCGCGCCCGGCTCAATGGTGACGTAATGAAGGTGATCGACAAGTCCGAGCTCCACCACGGCCGCTTCATCAGCGAAGTGAGGCGGGCGATGAGCGGAAAGGGGAAATGACATGGCGCGCATCCTGGTGATCGAGGACAATGCCACCAACATGAAGCTGGCAGTGTTGATGCTGCAAAGGGAGGGCTATGAAATTCTCCAGGCGGCGGACGCCGAGGAAGGCATCCGGCTCGCGCGCGCGGAGTTGCCGGACCTGATCCTGATGGACGTGCAACTGCCCGGTATGGATGGTCTCGCCGCCACGCGCCTGCTCAAGGGTGATGCCGCCACCAACAAAATCAGGATCGTCGCGCTGACCGCCCTCGCCATGAGCGGCGATCGCGAGAAAATCGAGGCTGCCGGTTGCGACGGCTATATTGCCAAGCCGATTCACTACCAGGAATTCCTGAAAACGGTGGGGCAAATGGTTGCCGGCGATACCTACGATTTCCCCTCCGGGCCGCACTGAAGTCCGGCTACCCTCAAGTCGTCCCGTGAGGTATATGCCATCTGCCCCGAGGGCCGCGTAGCGCCATCGAAAACCGGGGGGTAAGCCTGGTGGCCGAGACGCGAGGCGACTCGCGCTCCCACCGTATCACCAGCGCCGACTATTACAGCAGCTGCAGCTCCGGCATCCATGAATGATCGCAGCAACCCGCAGCGAGCGGGTCACTGGCTCTATCTGGCATGCACGATTACCGCAACCCCGTGTTCGCGATGGTCGTCGACCAGAGAAATCACTTTGTCAGCGCGCTCGACGCCATCGACTGTCACGCTTGTGACTCCGCCCTCGCCCTCATCGCCGGTGCGCGTTTGTGAGACGGCGATGTGATACACGGTCTCCCGGTACCGGTAGTGAATCTTGAACGCCTGCCAGTGGGCGGGCAGACAGGGAGCGAAATGCAGCGTACTTCCCTCGCGTCTCAAGCCCAGCAGCGACTCCACAATAAGTCGGTACATCCAGCCGGCCGAGCCGGTGTACCAGCTCCATCCCCCGCGACCGATATGCGGTGCGAGCGCATAGACGTCGGCCGCGACCACATAGGGCTCCACTTTGTAGGTCTCGATGTCCTCCGCTGACAGGGCATGGTTGACCGGGTTGATCATGGTCAACAACTCCCAGGCGCGCTCGCGCTCGCCCAAGGCGGCAAACGCCATTGACGCCCAGATTGCCGCATGGGTGTACTGCCCGCCGTTCTCCCTCACTCCCGGCACGTAGCCGCGGATGTAGCCAGGATCCAGGTTCGACTTGTTGTCGAAGGGCGGGTCGAGCAGCTGCATGAGCCCGGCATCACGGCGCACGAGACGCTCGTCGACCGCTTGCATGGCCAGGCGCGAACGTGCGAGGTTGCCCACTCCGTCGGCGGACCCGGACAGCACGGACCAGCTCTGCGAGACTGAATCGATTCGACATTCGATGTTGCCTGCCGATCCAAGCGGCGTGCCGTCGTCGAAGTAGGCACGGCGGTACCACTCGCCATCCCAGCCATGCAGTTCGATGCTCTGACGCAACCGAACTCCCTCCTCCTGACAAAAGTCAGCGAAGGATGGATCGTTATGCGTAGCCGCCACGGCGGCAAACTGCCTGAGCACTTCGCACTGGAAGAAGCCCAGCCAGACACTCTCTCCCTGGCCGCTGATCCCCACCAGATTCATGCCATCGTTCCAGTCGCCGGAACCGATCAGCGGCAGGCCGTGCACACCGAATTGCTGGCCATGTCGGATGGCCCGCACGCAGTGGTCGTAAAGGCTTGTGGCATCGGAGGAGCGGCCCGGCAGATCGTAGTAGGAATCGTCCTCCGGGTTGACCGGACGGCCTTCCAGGAAGTGCACGAGTTCATCCAGCACCCCGCTGTCCCCGGTGATCGTCACATAGCGGCAGACCGCCAGGGGCAGCCACAGGTAGTCGTCCGAACAATGCGTACGCACGCCGCGGCCGGATGGCGGATGCCACCAGTGCTGCACATCGCCCTCCTGGAACTGCCGGCTCGCGCATAGCAGCAGGTGGTCACGCACCAGCCCCGGCTTGGCGTGGATCAGCGCCATCACGTCCTGCAACTGGTCGCGGAAGCCGAAGGCACCACCCGATTGGTAGTAGCCGCTGCGTGCCCAGAGACGACAAGCCAGGGTCTGGTACACCAGCCAGCCGTTGGCCAGTACATTGAGCGACGGGTCGGGTGTTTCCACCTGCACCGCGCCCAGGGTATGGTTCCAGTGCTGCCACACCGCTTCGAGCGCGCCGCGCGCGGCCAGGGCGCCGCGATAGCGCTGCACGAGCTTGCCAGCATCATCGGCGTTGCGCCCGACGCCAAGCCGGAAGACGATTTCGCGCTCTTGTCCGGGGGCCAGATCGAAGCCCACCTGAATCGCCGCGCAGGGATCCAGGCCTGGGCCCACCTTGCCGGAAAGGCGCGACCGACTCATGGCGGCCGGATTTTGCCGCGTCCCGTTGCGCCCCAGGAATTCGCTGCGGTCACCCGTCAGGGTTCGCTTCGGATCATCCACATCAAAGAACGCAACCCGATCGGCGAATTCGGAATGGTAGCGGTTGCGCGCATACAGCGCACCACTCAGGGGAGCAACTTCGGTGTTCACATGCATGGCCGACTTCGCGCGAAGATCCCCCAGTACCCACTCGACGTAGCCCGTCGCGGAGAGTTTCCGCGCTCGCCCGGATTCGTTGCGCAATTTCAATACCGAAAACTTGACGGCAGCGTCGACAGCCACGTAAACCCAGAGTTCCGAGCAAATGCCCCCCGATCGGGTCTCGAACACGCTGTAACCGAACCCGTGCCGGATGACGTAAGGCGTCGCCGCGCGGACGGGCAAGGGCGCGGGCGACCAGACATGACCGGTCTCTTCGTCGCGCAGATAAAGCGCTTCACCGCTCGAATCGCTCACCGGATCGTTATGCCACGGCGTCAGGCGGAATTCGTGGGCGTTCTCGCTCCATGTGTAGGCAACGCCGTTCTCCGAGACGACGGTGCCGAAGTGCGGATTCGCCAGGACGTTGACCCATGGCGCCGGCGTCGCTTGCCCGGGCGCCAGCGTAATGACATATTCGCGCCCGTCGGGAGTGAATCCTCCCAAGCCGTTGGAGAGAATCAGATTACGCCGCGGCAGGATGTCCGCGGCAGGTGCATCGGGGCGATAGCGCCGGGTCGGCGCCAGCCGGGGCACGCGCGGTTCGGCGGGACTGCGGCGGTCGATCTGTTCCTCGAGCGTGCCCTGACTGTCCGTGATCACGGCACGTGCGACCGACTGGAACAGAATGCGGTCCTCGCTGGAAATCTGTTCCGCGGACCGCACGAAGATGCCTCCCGGCCGATCGATCACACTGGCCTCGATGCCCGAGGTGATCAGACCCGTGATCTGATCGTGCAATTGTTGCCGGTAGCCGGCGTGATCTTCGTTCCAGATCACCAGGTCCGCCGCCAGGCCTTTCAGGCGCCAATAGGCATGGGCCTGCACTAGCTGGCGCACGAGATCGATATTGGCCGCGTCTCCAATTTGCAGCAACACGATGGGCAGGTCGCCGGAAATGGCATAACCCCACAGCCCGGACTGGCCGCGGCGATTCCTGACAAGCACGGCAGCGGCGGCGCGCATCCCGCCGTTGGCGTAGATGACGGAACTGGCCAGGCGCGCATAGAGCTGTGCATCAGCCTCGGTGGCATTGAGCTGCCTCAGTACCACCTGGCTGTGGGTCCACGTCAGGTCAAAGACACGGTCGGCAAGATGACGGTCCTGGTATTTCTCGACCAGGCTCACGGCCATCTCGCGGGTCTCACCCATCCCCGACACTATGTCGATGATGGCCGACTGCCCGGGCTCAAGCGTTAGCGAATAGCGAATGGCGACGATCGGGTCCAGCACCGAACCATCGGTTCCCGAGAGTGCCGCCGGGTCGCTCATCGCCAGAGGATCTGCGGCACTTCTGGTACGGCCGATGAAGCGCAGGCGATCGGTCTCGTAAGACGCCGCGCCGATGTCCGCCCCGTGCACCGCCATCAGGTGAAACATCCAGGGTACTTGCTCGCCCGTGGAGCGAGGCCGGCGCGTACACAGGATCGCGTGGCGCTCGCGCATGATTTCAGTCTGCACGAAGAGATTGCTGAAGGCCGGATGCAGCGCGTCCGCAGCCGGTGGTGCGATCACGACTTCGGCGTAGCTGGTGACGTCGATCTTCCTGCGCTGTCGCGATCGATTGGTGATGCGTACCCGCCGCAGCTCGATATCGTCCTCCGGCGATACGACGATATCCGTATGCGTCTCGAAAACTCCGGCGCCGACGCCAACGGAATCGCGACGGCGAAACTCGGCGCGCCCCTCGGAGAAAATCGCTTCGTAACTCTCCGGTCGCTTGAGGGTCGGCTGATGGGCAGTCGACCAGAATTTACCGCTCGCCACATCGCGGATGTAACAGAACGTACCCCAGTGGTCGCAGGTGCTGTCTTCGCGCCAGCGCGTCACGGCCAGATCCTTCCAGCGGCTGTAACCGCCTCCGGCGTTGGTCACCATCACGTGGTAGCGGCCGTTCGACAACAACTGCACCTCGGGGTTCGGCGTGTCCGAACTGTTGAACACCCGTATCGGCATCTCCGCAGCGATCGACGTCGCACGCACGTCGGAGAGTTGGGCTGTGTGCGAAAACAGTGCCGTGGCTTTGGGAATCCGCTCCTGAAGCAGCAGCATGACGGCCTGGAACAGCCGGTCCGACTCGAACCGCCGCTGCATCGGGCGGTCCAGCAGCAGGTAGGCAAGAGCCAGCAGGCTCATGCCCTGATGATGTGCCATGAAAGACCGCACCACCGCGCTCGATTGCCTGCGCCGCTGCCGTGCCGGCGTGTAATCGATCGCTTCGAAGAGGCCGAACTTGCCGACAAATCCCTCGGCGGCGAGTCGCTGTAGATTCAGGCAGGCCGCTTCGGGCGCCACCATCAGCGCGAGCGCCGAGGCGTAGGGCGCGATGACCAGGTCATCCGCCAGTCCGCGCATGAGCCCCAGGCCCGGCACGCCGAACGCTCGATACTGATAATTGAGCTGCACATCGACCGTGTTGTAGCCAGATTCCGAAATACCCCACGGCACACCGCGCTGGCGACCGTACTCGATTTGCCTGTCCACCGCCGCCTTGCAGGTCTGGTCGAGCAGTGTGTTGTCGTAGGTCGGCATCACCAGAAGCGGCATCAGGTATTCGAACATCGAACCGCTCCACGACAGGAGTACCGGCTCTCCCGCGGTGCTGGTGAGCAGGCGCCCCAGCGAAAACCAGCTCTTCTGCGGCAGTTGCCCCTGGGCAATGGCGACGAAGCAGCACAAACGCGCTTCGGAAGCCAGCAGGTCGTAGTAACCGGCGTCCACCCGTCGTTCATCCACGTTGTAACCAATGGTCAGCAAATGACGCGTCTTGTCGAACAGGAAGTCAAATTCCATGTGCGCGAGCCCGAAGGCTTGCAGTGCCAAGCGTTCGATGGCCGCCACCCGATCGCTGGCCTGGCTGCTTCCTGCCGCTGCCAGTTCGCGCAGGGTCGGGATTTTGGCGAAGTTGGCGAGCTTCTTCAGCCCGTTCGGTGCCGTCGCCAGCGATAGCCACGGGGCGAGAAAGCTCAGATCGTCCAGAGCCTCGCGGCATTGGCGGGCAAGCGCCTGTGCCCACTCGTTCGCTTCGCTCGCGAGCGCCGGGTCCTCGCTGCCATCGTGGCTGTCCGCGATCCGCATGACGAGATCCTCGGCGCCGGTCACCAGCCCGAGAAGGGCCTGCCTTGCCGCTGCAAGGGTGCCCGGAGGGGCAGCGGAGACGAATTCCAGATCCTTGCGGAACGCCGCAATCGGGGCCGCACCCGTTCCGTTCGCTGCATCCGCGAGGATTTCAAGCGTATCGCTCAGGCCATCGAATACCCGCGCCGGCAGGATCCTGTCATCGGCCAGCATCAGCAGACCCGCACGCAAGGTCAGCAGGTGTCCGGCAAGGTTTCCGCTGTCCACCGTGGAAATGTACCGGGGCAGCAGCGGCTGCAGCGTCTGTGTGTCGTACCAGTTGTAGAAATGCCCCCGGTGCCGTTCCAGACCCTCCATCGTGGTAAAGGTGTTTGTGGTGCGCAGGATGAGTTGCCCGGCCGGGACGTAGCCGAAGTCGTAGGCAGCCAGATTCGCCAGCAGGGCCATGCCGATGTTGGTCGGCGAGGTGCGATGCGCGATCGCGCTAATTCGATATTCCTGATAATTGTCCGGCGGTAGCCAATGATCTTCTGCACCGACGAAGTTGTCGAAAAACGCCCAGGTCCGACGCGAAAGTGCGCGCAGGAAGACGGTCTGTTCGACGCTCAGGGCCGCATTGCGACGAGCGAGCGGGCGGCTGATCCACCACGCGATGGCAGGCGAGGCGAACCAAAGAAGCAGGACCGGTCCCGCCACCGCCAATACCGCCGGTGCCGATATCGTCAGTTGTATCGCTGCCCCAACGGCAAGGGCGGGACCGACCCACATCGTTCGGAAAGAGCCGGCCAGGTCGCTGCCACCGGTCCGGGCCGACTCGCGATCTGCCTCGCGCGATGGATTCCACTCGAGCAGGCGTCTATGCGTGACCATCATCCGCCAGGCTGTGCGGGCTATGGCATCCAGGCTGAAATAGGCCTCGTACGGAAGACAGGCAAGCTCGAATGCGACCTGCATCACGTGCCGCCAAGCCGAGCCTGCGACAGCAGCGAGGTGCTGCCGCAGCAGCACCTCGCCAGGCTTGCGCAACAGATCGAGGATCGAAGCGCACCAGGAGGGAATCAGCAGGATGCCGATCACCGACAGGGTGCACAACCAGGCCGAAGACAGGACCGTCCATCCCAGCAGCAGGAGGAACGTCAGCGCCGCGGGGACGAGACTGCGCCGCAGATTGTCGATCAGCTTCCACTGCGACAACATCGAAAGCGGATTGTCCTGCCGCGTCTTGCCCACCCCGGCGTCCGCGCCTGGAATGCGCCGCAGCAACCATCCCGCCAGTTGCCAATCGCCTCGAATCCAGCGGTGGCGACGGCTCACGTCGGCACTGTAACGGGCCGGGTACTCCTCGTACAACTGCACATCGCTCAACAACCCCGCCCGCGCATAACATCCCTCGAGAAGATCATGACTGAGGATGCAATTTTCCGGAAAACGTTCACCCAGAGCTTGTTCGAACGCATCGATGTCGTAGATACCTTTGCCGATGAACGAGCCTTCGCCGAATACGTCCTGATAGACGTTCGAGACGGTACGCGTGTATGGGTCGATGCCTGGCTCCCCGCCATACAGGCGAGCATAACGCGAGCGGTTCGTTCCCGGCAGGCTGATCGCCACGCACGGCTGCAGAATCCCGTAGCCTTCGACGACGCGTTTCTTGCCTTCGTCATAACAGGGACGATTCAACGGGTGCGCCATGGCACCGACGAATTGTCTCGCCGCATCGCGCGGCAGTTGTGTGTCGGTGTCCAGGGTGATGATGTACTTCACGTCGGACAGCACCGAAATATTGCCGACGACGAGCGCAAAGCCATTGGTGGCGCCGGCGTCGGCATCGCTGGCGGAACCATCACGCAGCAGCGCGTTCAGCTCCGCCAGCTTGCCACGCTTGCGCTCGTAACCCATCCAGATGCGGTCCTGCGGGTTCCAGCGCCGCGAACGATGGAAGAGGAAGAAAATATCGTCATTGGTCCGCTCCGCCGCATTACGATATTTTTCGTTCAGCTCGTCTATCCTGGTCCGGACCAGTTGCACCAGAGGGCCATCTTCGGGAAGCGACTCCTGGTGGGCGTCCGGAAAATCCGTCAATAGGCCGAAGTGCAGGCGTTCATCGCGATTCGCCAGAAACCTGACTTCTAGCGCCTCGATCAGATCCTCGACGCCCAAGGCACTGGTGAGCATGGTCGGCACCACCACCAGCGTACGCGATGCCAATGGAATACCGGTTGAAAAGTCCATTCTGGGCAGCGGGTTCGGTTTCACCAGAAGGGTTGCCAGCCAGTTCACCAGCGCCACGGCCAACTGACTGGCGGCCAGCAGCCAGAGCATGCTGATCGGCAGCAGCGCCCAGCCGAAGAAGCCAGCCGGCATCACGACGGCGCGGGCTTCGACCAACATGCTCCCGGCAATAAGCGCCGTGATCACTGCGATACCGCCCAGATACAGCAGCAACGGGAACCGACCCGCTGTTCTGCGCAAAACCTCAAAGCCGGGAAGGCGGACTTCCATCGCCCGCTCGAGCTCCGGCACGCCCTTGTCGATCAGGTAAAAGCCGACGTGCCGCGCACGCTTGTCAGTTCCGGCTTCAGCATCGATCGGCGCGCCGGCGCGCGCCAGTTCGACAGCTTTGCGAGCCACCTCACCCTCGGATAGATGGGTCTGCTTCGCGATCCGCTCCGCTGCATGACGGTAATGGTCGCGAGTGGCGAAATTCATCTCTCCATAGGCGCCGCACGGATCCTCAAGCAGTATTCGCTCGACGACGCTCGTCGCCTCGACGAACTGACGCCAGTCAATCGCACCCAAAACCCGGAGGCTGCCTATACTGTTGCTGATGGAGACCTGAGCGGCGGCCTGCTGCTGGTTCTCCAACTGCACCAACTGCTCGATCGTCAGGCCCGATTCGGAAAGCTGCTGCTCGATCCAGGTCAAGGGCAAGGCCAGGGATGGGCCTCGACCCTGCAAACGGCGGGCGAGTTCTGCCACAAAGGGGCTACTCAGCGGAGGCTTTGAGCGCGCCATGTCCCCGATCACGAGAATCAGGCTCTTCGCATCTTGCTCGGCGGTTGCCACCATCTCGTCCGCCCAGTAGCCGGCCAGGTCTCGCTCAACCAGACGGGCGGCGATCAGCGCGCTGACGCGACGGAGATTCTCTATGACAGCCAGCCGCAGCATGATCGGGATCGCCCACAGCTCGCCGAGGTTAAGCACCGTGACGGTCTGGTAGGCCTCGACGAAGCCCATGAGACTTACCGTGTCGACGCGGCCGTCGCCATGCGCAATAATCTCCAGCGCAATGTCATATACCCGCGGCCGCCCGGCCGATGCTCCGTAAGCCAGGCGCGGGAGTTCCCGGCTGTAGCCTTTTGGCAAGTGTCGCCTGGCTGTTCGGATCTGCTCTTCGATGAGATAGAAGTTATCGAGCAGCCACTCACCAGCCGGCGGAATCCGGTCCTTTTTTGTGACCGCCGTCGTCAGCAGCTTGCAGACGCCGACCAGGACGTTCTCGTTGGCTGCCAACCGCGCCAGAAGCTGGTCGGGTGCACGCCCGGGAGCCACTTGATGCGACGCCGCGAGCACCTTGCCGTGCTGCTCCATCTGCTCGGCGCTGAACAACTCCGACCGCAGCGGGGCCTCTTCGTCAGCTGAAATACGCGACCATCCGTTACCGCGAAGCCGCACCTTCAGCTGTTGCCAATTTGCGGTGAGCTTGTTGCCGGCGTTCAATTCAGGGGGTCCTTTTCAACAATTCAGTTGTCGACGCTGCGTATCGGGTCGAGCAAGGTACCACCTAGTCTGCAAGCAACTCGGCCACTGACTCAAGTTGCTCCACATGCTGAGCCACCACTTTCACAATGACAATGATCGGAACACTAAGCAGCATGCCCCAGACGCCCCACAGCCATCCCCAGAACAACAGCGAAATGAACACTGCAGCGGCATTCATTTTGGCCGTCTTGCCTGTCATCCAGGTGACCCCAAAGAGCCCGACGACCATGGCGATCGCCAGCGAAGCTCCGGTGACCAGCAACGCCATCGACAGGGTGTCGAACTGCATGAAAGCCGCCATGCCAATGGCGGCAGCGGTGACGGCCGGACCCAGGTAGGGGACAATGTGCAGCAGGCCCGCGGCCACTCCCCAGGCACCGGCGTTCTCCAGGCCGAACCAGCGCAATGCGATCCAGGTGAACAGCCCCACCAGAACGTTGGTCGCCAGGAGCAGGAACATATAGCGCTGGATGGATTCGTTGATGTCATCGAGAATACGCACGGTGATCTTCCTGTTCGATAGCGAGGGTCCCGTGACTCGCACCAGTTTTCTCTTGAAGGTATCGCCGGACAACAGGAGAAAGAACGTCAGGAAGAGCACCATGGCTGCCTGGCCGATCAGTCCCGCAGCTCCCATGGAGCCCACCCAAAGGAAGTTGCTGAGTTTGAACCCAGGCGTATCGACAACGACGTGCGTCGCCCGTCGATTGGGTGCTAGCGGCACGCCTGCGGCCTGGCTCGTCGCCTTTTCGATTTCGCTCGCAGCACTTTGCACCTTCTGCATGGTGCTGGTCTGGTCCTCGCGCAGACTGGCGAGGCTGGTCGACAGCTTGCTCACCGCTTCGGGCAGTTGGTCAAGTATGGTCTGTATCTGTCCACGCAGCGAGTAGGAGCCCAGCGCGAGCGCACATACGACACCCGCCATCACAATACTGGTGCTCACCATGCGCGGGATCCTGATCCGATCGAGGCACACTACGAGGGGATTCAGGGTGTAGGCAAACAGTATCCCGAGCAGCAGGGAAATGACAAAGCTCTGCGCCCATTTCAAAGCGAAAACCACGGCGACCGTGGCGAGGATGGCCAAGGCCAGGTCGCGCCCGGTTTCGGTCGCCTTGACTATGGATTGCAGGGCTGTCGACTCGGGACCCGCTGGAGATTGATTCTCTGCCGGAGCTTCCGATTGGGGGGTTGCGTTTTCAACCATCGAAACTGACATCGGAGTGGGTGCCTGAGTTGTGTGAAACACATGAGCGCAATCCGCCGATCCGCCACGCTTGGGGACCGCAGCACACTTGATGAAAAGCATAGTCGCGAAGTCAGGCGAGGTCTGTGCGCTACAGTACATAAACTCCGTCGGGCGCGGCGATGAAATGCATCGACGCAGCAATCCGCTGCGACCTCCCTGCTCGAGCCGTACCAGGGCTCTTCCGGCGCAGTTCACCCAGCCGCCGGTGGCGCGACAGGGCAGTTCAGTTCTTCACTGCGCAGCCTTTGTTGCTGCAGGCTGCCGAACCACAGCGCGTAATGCCGCGTGAACTCCGCGCCGAGAAAGAAGATCTGCGCCGAGTAATACACCCATAAGAGCAAGGCGATCAGGGATCCGGCGGCACCAAAGCTCGATGCGACACCGCTGTTTCCAAGATACAAGCCGATCACGTACTTTCCCAGGCTGAACAGCCCCGCGGTAAACGCGGCGCCGATCCAGACATCCCGCCATGACAGCGGTGCGTCCGGCAAAGTCTTGTAGATGATTGCAAACATGCAGGCTATGACGCCGAACGAAATAACGGAAGAGATCGTGGTGACAACCACGGCGGAACTGCCCAGCGCCCCGTGCGCGTAGCGTTCAAGCATGGCCATTGCGGCACTGACGACCAGGGATACGAGCAGCAGGAAGGCCAGAACCAGCACCAGGCCAAAGGACAGCAGGCGCGTTCTCAAGAGCACGACGAATCCCGACCGGCATGGCTGGCTGACACCCCACAGTTCATCCAGGCTGCCCTTCAACTCGGCAAAGACGCTGGTGGCACCCAGCAGCAACAGCACGCTCGCGACGAGTGTGGCCACCAGCCCGGAGGCGGGATCGCGCGCCGCTGCCAGCAATGCCTGGATCGCCTGCGCGCCATTCGGACCTACCAAACCTTGCACTTGGGCGACGATCTCGCCTTGCGCCGCCTCGGCGCCGAATACGTAGCCGGCGACGGCAATCGCCAGCACCAGGATCGGCGTCATCGAGAACAGGGTATAGAACGCCAGCGCCGCGCCTTTGCTGGCGCCGCGGTGATCGATCCAGGATACCAGCGACTCGATCAGGACCATCTTCAGGCGCCTTGCCCAATGGGTCGGGGCAAGCACCAGGTAATCGAATAATCCGCGGGACATGGGTTGCCTCGCGGCTGAGGAGTTCCGGCGACTACCGAAACTTCGTCAGGATTTGTCGGGTCAGCTCAGCCGTTGCGCACGCTTGATGCAGAAGCTGATCGACACCCCTGACAAAGTCATATGACTCGCCATGCGTTTCATGGACTGGTCTGCATCCTGCTTTTTGCGTTTCCCGTCCCTGCATGGTCAAGCACCTCCGTCGACCGAGCGGCCAAATTGACCGCGGGAATCAGCAGCAGCGAAATTGGCCGCCAACAACCTGGGATGTAACAGGCATCCCCGGGCACGGCCCGGGGATGCCTCCGTGGGCTCAGCCCCAGGAATTCTTACTTGATCCGCAGGTCGTTCCTGACGGATTTCACACCTTTGACGCCGCGTGCCAGATCGCCCGCCTTGGACACGGAAGCCGGAGCGCTGACGAAGCCACTCAATTGAACGACGCCCTTGAACGTCTCGACATTGATTTCGGCAGACTTCATGGTGGGCTCATTGAAAATTGCCGCTTTCACCTTGGTGGTGATGAGACTGTCGTCGACGTACTCACCGGTTCCCTCTTGCGTCGCCGTGGAAGCACAACCGGCGACGGACGCCAGCGTAACAGCGAGGAACGCTGCGGAAAGATAATTTCTAAGTTGTTTCATGGTTGACTCTCCAAAGATAAGTTGAACAGAACTTCTTGATCCGGTTTCGGATAACGCAGTTTGCGCAGTCTTCTGAACAGAGAACCGAGCCTGACGGCGTGTGTGCCGCGTGCTGTATCGAATCCTCGCAGGCAGAATAATCACAAAAGTCGGCGCTGACGGTACGGTGGCGCACATAACGCGGTGCGAGTAACTCGCCGACAATCCGGTTCGACAGTCGTTCCTACTTCTTCGCAATAGTTCCCTTGGTGAACAAGCAATTCTTGAGTTCCCTGGAAAAACGCGAATCCTTGCGCCGGACCCATTCCAGTAGCATGGCTGCGTGCTCCTTTTCCTCGTCCCGATTGTGCTCAAGAATTGTTTTCAGCTCCCTGTCCTGGCAAGCATCGGCACGCTGGTTGTACCAATCAACGGCTTCCAATTCTTCCATCAGGGAAACGATTGCTCTATGCATGTCGCGCGTTTCAGCGGACAGTTCCTCAATAGGCTCGTGATAACCGACGCTGGACATTTTCTTCTCCTATGCAGGTAAAGCGGAAATGAAGCAGGTTGCCGTTGCCGCAGCGATTGAGAGTGGGCAAGGCACTGGGGATGCTGATGCATCCGTATTGCAGGCCACTGGCGGGAGCGCTCACTCGCCAAGCGAATTGTGATTCCGGTCAGGCGCGGTTTTTGGCGCAGCGATCCTTATGGCGCTCACGAAGAAAACGCCTGAGCTGCTGCCCGGCTTTGTCCTTCGTTACACCGTAGGCCTCCTGCACCCTCCCCGCCAACTCGATGCGTTCGCCGGCCAGCACTTGAAGTGGATCGTCGGTGAGTTTTCCCCACCGCATTTTCGCCGTGCCCTTGAACTGCTTCCAGTTGCCTTGAACGATATGCCAGTTCATAGCAAACTTCCCGGGCTTCCTTCTGTGCCGGATATCGCCGGTAGAGTTGCCAATTCAACAGCCATTTCATCCATCCTCATCCGCCGTTGGCGAATGCACCCATCGGCGGCGACTGAAAGCAAGGGCGGCGACGAGTCCGGCCGCCGCCGCAACCCCAAAGACCTTCCACGGGTTTTCCCACACATATTCGACCGTTGCGTCTGCGGCCCTGCCGGCCTTTCTGGTGAGGGCGATTCGCGCATGATCCAATCGGGCGCTCGTCTCGCCCAGCCTTCTTTCGATCTTCGTGCGCGCCGCGGAAAATTCCTCGTTGGTGGATTTGGCCAACTCCTGCAACAGGTCGTTGCCATCAGCGACCAGGACTTTAAGATCTTTCATGAGTTTTTGCCTCTTGTCTGCGATGGCCTCATGACTTGCGCCAAGTTCAGTTTTCACAATGCCTCCAGGTGTAGTTGGATGGACGGGAACGATCGTGACCAAGCCTCAATTCCGGGCACAGACCTTCCTCTGCCTCGCATCCTGCCCCTCGAAAAACATCCATTCTGTGCGCTGACGTACACATGGCCATGGCGCACAGCTTCAGCAACGGATGGCGGGCCGAAGCAGAAAGACTTTTCAATGTGTTCCAGCGCACAGAATCCGGCGGTCGCAAGGGGGATAAAGCACGCAGAGGCAATTGCATATGAATGACTTTGAAAAGGAAACCAAAATGAAAGCGTTGAAGAACCTGAAATTGATCGGCATTTCGATCCTGCTTGTTGCCGGACTTTCCGCCTGCGACAAACCCGGGCCTGCCGAGACTGCCGGCAAGAAGATCGACCAGACCGCCGATGCAGCCGGAAGAAAAATCGAGCAAGCCGCCGACAAGGTCGGTGAAAAGCTGGGTGAGCAAAGCGTCAAAACAGGCGCCGCCATTGACGATGCGGAAATTACAGCCAAGGTCAAAGCGGCGATTTTTGCCGAGCCCGGCCTGAAGTCCCTGCAAATCAGTGTTGATACCGTAAAAGGCGTGGTGACATTAAGCGGATCGGTTGATTCGGAGCCGAGTAGCGATCGGGTCAAGCTGCTGGCAGGCGCAGTAGCCGGCGTAACAAGGGTTGACAACAAGCTGGTGCAAAAGTCGTTCAAGTGAGGTTGCGTTGTAGCCAATCTATGGGAGAGTCGATCATGGAATTGCAGGAAGCATATAGACAGAAAATGGCGGCGCAACTGAAGGAATGGAGTGCGCAGATCGACTTGCTTGAAGCCAAGGCGGAGAACGCCGGGGCCGACATGAAGGTCAAGCGTGCCGAACAGCTTGATGAGTTGCGTGCCAAACAGCGCAAGGCTTCGGAGAAATTGCAGGATCTGGAAAAGGCCAGCGGCGAAGCGTGGGAGCAAGTCAAGACAACGGCTGACAAAGTCTGGGAGGACCTGAAGACTGGTATCGCTGACGCTCATGCCAAATTCAAGTGACCCATGGGCGGCAGGCGCTGCCCAACGTTTCTGCGCGCTCCTGCCTTTTGGCAATCTCTTCGAGAGGATTGAAAGATGAATCTGAAATTGATACTGATACTCGTTCTCTCAAGCCTGGCCGTGATGTTTGTCGCTCAGAATGCTGCGCCCGTTGAGATTGGCTTCCTGTTCTGGCAAACGTCGATGTCGAGTGCGTTGCTGATATTTTTCACATTGATGACTGGATTCAGTCTGGGTTGGTTTTTGCACAGTTACCTTTTGCATCGCAAATCCAGGGTTCAGCAGGGTGAGTTGGTCTATTTGAGCTGAGCGAGACCCGGACACGCTGAAGCACACCTGAAGCGTTCGGGTTTGTGGCCAGCAAGAATTTTGTCACCAATGTGTGGCAGCGTACGGAGCGGAATTGAGCACCGGAGCATTATCACTTCAGGCGCTCGCTTACCTCCTCCAAGCGGATGCTGCAACAACTTGGCCCGCAACGGTAATCCCGTTGCGGGCCTTTTCTTTGGAACTCGAGAGCTACTTGCAGCGCGTTGCGGTGTCGATGTATCAGCGCGCGCCCGTTAACGCCACGCAGCCTCGTTTCGAGCCTCTTTCAGCCGGGGAACCTGGGTCCTTGCGCCACGAACGACAAGGCCGCACGGCTGGCGCCGGCGACCTGGCAGCAACTACATGCGCCACTCCACATAGGAATAGATGTAATTCGAGCCGCCGTTCACGTTCCCGAGCAGGCGCGAGGTGCCGAATATGCCTGAGCGGTGCGATACACCGAGGCCGACATAGGTTTCACCCATGGACTTCACACCGATCAAATCGCCAAGGCTGATGTCAATGCTCGGATCGAGGTAGTTGAGCAGCCTTGAGCTGCTGCGCCCGCGCGCCAGCTGGTCACGCATTTCCACGTAGGGCACGCGCTCCGCATACGAGAGCCCGACACCGAAGCCGAGACGGGTACGCACGCGTTCGCTCCACGGAAATCCGTAGTAGTAAGCCTTCATGTAGGCATTGGCCTGCCAGGAGTCTTCCTGCAATCCACGTTCGCTGTGGCGCAAGAGGCCGACGTAGCCGACGAAATCGAGCGGCCAGCCGTTCAGGCGCTCGACGAAGGGGCGGCCCAGTTCAATCGAGGTGACGCGTGTCTGGTCTACCGTGTTGGTCGAAGTGCACTTGAGCAACATCACTTGCGCCACATCGCAATCGGTCGCCTTGCCATACAGCGCCTTGACGATCAGCGGCCGGCCTTCGGGCCAGGCGTCATGCTCCGGAGAAAAGTCATAGGCCACGCCGAGTTGCCCCGCCAATTGTGTGCGGTTCTCGACGATGGGACTGGCGCGCACGCCCGACGACCAGCGCTTGGCCGATACGCCGCCAAGCAACCGCCAGCGCTCGGAGAGCCGGTAGGTGGCGGACAAGCCGAGCTCGGCATTGAAGCCGCTACCGGGTTCATAGGCAGAACGTGTGGCCGTGGCTTCGGACGGACGCACGCCGTAGTAGTAGTTGTTCAGACTGGCGTCGCGCCATGAGAGTGCAAGCTGCGGCTGCAACTGCAGCTTGCCGATCTTCCAGTCGTAGCGGTAGCCGCCCCGGACTTCGGTGCCGTTCGATGCGCTGCCGACATCCCTCAACACTTCGCCAAACAGCGTGCCCCACGGCTTGTGCTGCTGATAGCCGACACCCAAGTCGACTCCCGTTCCGCGATTGGCCATGCCGGCCAGACTCGCCGGAGTGCGGTCGTAGGGGAAGCCCTCAAAGCGATAGGCGGCGAACACGTCGAAGCGCGAGTCAGGCGTTTCATTCAGCTTCAGGCCAACCCGATAGGCCTCGAGGAAGACGCGCTTGCCCTCGTACATGTAGATCGGAACAAAGTCGTGGCGCGTGCCGCCGCCGAGATAGGGCGAATTTTCAAAGTGCATGACAAGGCCGACCCCTGCCCCGCCTGTTGCCACCGGCACGGTTGCTCCCAGGATCGGAGCGGCGGCCTCCGCCGCCAGCCCATATCCTGAGAACATGGAGAAGCACAGTGCAACAGCCGCAGTCGCCTGCCGCGCATACCCGGAACCAGAAATCATTGCTTCACACTCCGCTTGAGCTACGCCATTCATGGTCCTTCGTTTGCACGAATACAGGACGCGATTCCTTATCTGCCGCCGAGATCCTGAATCGCATCGACGACCATTCCGGTCCCGATCGCGAGCAGCAATATGTCGCCTGCGACGCGCACGTAGCGATGGCCGGCCGGTGGTGGCCCGATTTGTACCACCAGCTGCGCCGGCACCTGGTAATAAACCACGTCGCGCGGCAACGGCCGTCCGACCTGCCACTTTTTCGCCTGCCCCGGTGGCATGCAGCCGTTGTGCTTCTTCGCCAGGCCCGGCGGGCAGCGGCCTTTGCTGTAATGCGTGGAGTAGTACTCACGCACCATCACATGCTGCTGCTCCTGGAAGTGGCGACCATCCCCGCCGAACTGGCGTTGATCTTGTTTTTGCTCGGCCTTTTCTTGTTTCCTCTCGGCTTTGTCTTGCCTCTTCTCGGCTTTTTGCTCTTCCTTGGCTTCCTTCTTGCTCTCCTTGTCGGAGCCGGCCCAGGAAGGCTTGTCGGCCATCGCCGGGCCTACCGTCAGGATTCCGGCCACAAAAAATGCCAAAGCACACTTTGTTCTCAGGGTAACGAGGTTCATATTGGATCTCCCATGAAAGAATGGCCGGATCGTAGCTCCGCCGGCGAACAAGTATGGCTTTCCTTGTGGCGCCGCTCTGTGCGCCACCGAACATAAAGCGGGCGCCGGCGTGCCCCGGCCTGGCGACCAGGCTATTTGTCCTTGCCGATGCGCTGCAAAATGAGCGTATGCGTTTCGCGCACCGCCGCTGTCAGGGGGCTCCCCTCGGGTACCACGACCCGCTCAAGCAGTTCCAGCGCCTCGTCATTGCGCCCCATATCCGAGAGTACCTGGGCGAGGTTGTTGGCCACTGCCACAGAATCCGGATGGCGCGTCAGGACCGGCCGCAGAACGGCTTCCGCTTGCTTCAGTTCTTCCCGCGCGTAATGCTGATTTGCGAGGCCGATGCCGGCTGCGACATTGTCCGGCCAGCGCTCGAGGAATGTCGAGTACGCCAATTGCGTGGCGCCGGGTTCGCCGACGCGCTCCATCGCAGAGATCGCGGCCAAGTAATCCGCTTCGCCGGCAGTTGCCGGGATGCGGCCCGGTGGCATGGTGACCATTGCCCAGTAATCGCTTTTTTTCCAGGTGTATTCGAAGATCGTGAACGGGATGGCCTGCCGCTTTGTCTCTCCCGATCGCAGGTACAACTCGCCGGCGGGGTAGTTGAAACCGACCACCACCGCGTAGTGCCAGACGCTAATCGGCCAGGCACCGAGATCCTGCAGCACGATGACCGGATTGCCGGCAGCGACCTCGCGCAACAGGTCATCGAAGCGTGGCGCGAGCCGGTATGAAACCTTGCTGTAGCGACGCGGCGCGGCCAGCATTTCGATCTGCAGGCTGCCCTGGCGCGCGGGGATATACACCAGCTTGACGAGTTCCTCCGGGGTGACCGGCGCGCCGGCATGGACCAGCGTGGTCGCCAGTGCTGCGGGGCCGCACTGATACTCCTGCTGCGGAAAGAACGGGACATCGGCGATGTCGGTCCGAACGGCGACGCCTCCCGGCCAGGCATCGCGCAGTCCCATGGTCTGCGGCACCAGCGACGCGCAGCCACCGAGCAGGGCCACAAGCAAAAAAGCGCCCGCGATGAGGCGGGCGCGTCCATACCATGCATACAAGTCGGCTATCACTGTCTCTCTTCAGTGCGTGGCCTTTTGGATGCCTTGGCGAGCGGACTACTAGCGGCGGAAGGCGAAGTACCAGACAACGCCTACCACCAATATGAACAGAAGCACTCCCCCAGCGTCGCCACCGGCATTGGCCGCACTGATCTTCCCGGCCAGCGTGCTGACTTCATCATCGGTCATTGCGGCAACGCGGTCCCTGGCATCCTGCGCGTTCAAGCCCAGGATCTGGAACTCATTCACGGTATCTGCGCGGCTCAGGTAGTTCGATACGAGATTGCGGTCAAGCTGAACGGTAGCAGCGGTATTCACCTGATCCGTGCTGATCATGCTGGCCTGTCCGGTCTGGAACGGCAGCGTTATCAGCGCGATGGCCAAAAAGCGGCAAATCATTTTCTTGAATACAGAAGTCATGTCAATCTCCTTTGATGAATCAAGTCGGAATCGCCCCCACACCAAAAACCGTGCGAACGTGACGGCAAATATGGTCTTGTGCCACCGTCCGCTCTGTGCGCTGGCGCACTGACCGCTGTTTCAGCCCTTGCGACAGCCATCGCCGTATCGCCAGCGCCGACTCTTTGCCTCTTCCGATGAGGATCTTAAACCGGTCAGAAAGCCTGTAGTGCGCCGATATAAATGTTGGCGCTTGATCCAATTCCTCGCATAGAGGAGCCGGCAGACCGACCGACGCCAAAAATACAACAAAGGCAGAGCGCAGTGCGTTATTCCGCGATATGCAATTCATTGCTTTGTGATATATATTGGAATGTGAACGTTTTCCCGCCACGACCGATAGACGCCACCGCCGCCAGCATCTTCTTGGCGGCTTCCTCAATTCCGGCGCGGAATGCAAGTGGTCCCGCGCATGTGCGCCAGCGCACAGAGCCGTTCCGAATTCGCTATTAGGCTATTGAACATTAGCGGTCATCCCTTTCCAACAAAGAACGACAGGACGAGTCATGTTGAAAAAAAACCTATATACCCTTGCTTTGTTGGCAGCCAGCCAAAGCGCCTTTGCCGTCGATCTGCTGAACGCCGGCAGTCAGATGCAGCAGATCCCGCCCGCACCGCTTCCGCAAAAAGCGACGCCGACAATTCCTGCGGCGCCGCGTACCGCGCCCGCCAGCCCGGAATCTTCCGACGTCAAGATCGTCGTCAAGAGCCTCAATGTGACGGGCGCGCAGGTCTATTCAGAAGCCGAACTGCTGGCGCTCACCGGGTTCACGCCGGGCAGCGAACTGTCGCTGGCCGACCTGCGCGGCATGGCCGCGAAGATTGCGAGCCATTACCGCAGCCACGGCTACTTCGTTGCCCAGGCCTACCTGCCGGCGCAGGACATCAAGAACGGTGCGGTGACCATCGCCGTGATCGAAGGTCATTATGGCAAGGTCCAGCTGAACAACCAGACCAACCTCTCCGATGGTCTGGCAACTGGCCTTCTGGGGGGCCTGAATGAGGGCGACCTGGTCCAGTCTGAACCACTTGAAAACCGTCTGCTGCTGCTCTCCGACGTTCCCGGGGTAAATGTCAAATCGACCCTGGTTCCGGGGGCATCGGTCGGCGCATCCGACCTGATCGTTGACCTCACGCCGGCGCCGCGCGTTTCGGGGGAAGTCGATTTTGACAACGCCGGCAACCGTTACACCGGCGAGTACCGGCTGGGCGGAACGGTCAACCTCAACAACCTGGCGGGGCATGGCGACATCGCCTCCTTGCGCGGGATGACCGCGGGGTCCGGACTGAACTACGCCCGCGCCGCCTATCAGATGCAGTTCGGCAAAGCCACGGCCGGGGTCTCTTACAGCGCCCTCGAATACAAACTGGGCAAGGAGTTCGAACCCCTGCGAGCCCATGGCACGGCGGAGATTGCCAGCATCTATGGCAGCTATCCCCTGATCCGGTCGCGCAACAACAATGTCAACGTCGGACTCGCTTACGAGGACAAGACGTTTCAAGACAAGGAGGACGTGACCCCGTCCGTCACCGACAAGAAGGCACAGGTGCTGATGGGCAGCCTGTACGGCAACCACCGCGACGGCTTTGGCGGCGGCGGGCTGACCGCTTATTCGCTCACCTGGTCTACGGGCGAACTCGACATAGAAACTCCGGCAGCGCGGACTATCGACGCGGCGACGGCGAAAACCAACGGCCATTACGACAAGCTCGGATTCACTGGCATGCGGCTGCAAAGCGTGACTCCACGGCTCGCGCTTTACGCCGGCCTCAATGCGCAATTCGCCTCGAAGAATCTGGACTCTTCGGAGAAGATGGAATTGGGCGGCATGTACGGCGTGCGGGCCTATCCGGAAGGCGAAGCCTACGCGGACGAAGGCTACGTACTGAATCTGGAAGCCAGATATCAGTTGGTGAGGTTTTTCGAGAACCTGCGCGGGCAGCTGCAGTTGATCGGCTTCGTCGATACCGGTAGCGTCACTACGCACAGAAACCCCTGGGTGGACGGGCCGAACAGTCGAACCCTGAGCGGTGCAGGGGTCGGACTCAACTGGTCGGAAACCAACAATTTCATGGCGAGGGCGTATTACGCCGTCAAGGTGGGTAATGAAAAGGCGACGTCAGCCCCGGACAAGTCCGGTCGATTCTGGATACAACTCGTGAAATATTTCTGAGCAAAGTGAGCCGCAACGGACACTTGGGCCACAAGTATTTTTGAAAAATTGGAGTAACAAAATGAACTTTACCTACCGCTCGACCGGGGACGACAAGTCCGGCACTTTTATCGCCGCTTGCGACAACAGCACCGGCAAGAAATCATCACCTGGCGCCAACGCCGTAACGGGGACTGCAAGCTTCGCGCTGAAAGGGCTGGCGGTTTCCCTGATGCTGGCCTTTGGTCCCGGTGCCTACGCCCTGCCCGTGGGCGGCGTGGTAGCCGCAGGTGGCGCCAGCATCAGCAGCGCGGCCGGCAGCACGACGATTAACCAGTCAACCCAGAATGCCGCGATCAACTGGCAAAGCTTCAGCATCGGCCAGGGCGAAGCCGTCCAATTCATGCAGCCCAACAGCAGCTCGGTCGCACTCAACCGGGTCCTGGGAGCGGATGCTTCGAGCATCCTCGGCAGCATGTCGGCCAACGGCAAAGTGTTCCTGGTCAATCCCAACGGCATCCTGTTCGGCAAGGGCGCACAAGTTAACGTCGGCGGGCTGGTCGCCTCCACCCTCAACATCACCGACAGCGACTTCATGGCTGGCAGATACCAGTTTGCCGGCAGCAGCGGCGCGTCGGTACTCAATCAGGGCTCGATCAACGCCGACGGCGGCTATGTCGCGCTGCTCGGCGCCAACGTCGGCAACGACGGCGTCATCTCGGCCCGACTCGGTACCGTAGCGCTGGCGGCAGGTAACGCCATCACCCTCGACGTCGCCGGCGACGGCCTGCTCAATGTCACCGTTAGTCAAGGCGCGGTGGACGCGCTGGTACAGAACGGCGGGCTGATCCAGGCCGACGGCGGACAGGTACTGCTGACCGCGCAGTCGGCAGGCAACCTGTTGCAGAGTGCAGTGAACAACACCGGCGTTATCCAGGCGCAGACCATCGAAAACCACAACGGCACGATCCGGCTGCTGGGCGACATGCAAAGCGGCACCGTGAGCGTCAGCGGCACGCTGGACGCGTCCGGCACGGGCGCGGGACAGACAGGCGGCAGCGTCACGGTCACCGGCCACCACGTCGGCCTCTTCGGCACGACCATCAACGCTTCGGGCGACGCAGGCGGCGGCACCGTGCTGATCGGCGGCGACTACCAGGGCAAGAACCCGGCCGTGCAGAACGCGACCGCGACCTACATGAGCGCGGATTCCACGATCAACGCTGACGCCATCACCAATGGCAACGGCGGCAAGGTCATCCTCTGGTCTGACGAATCGACGCGTGCCTACGGCAGCATCATGGCGCGCGGTGGTGCATCGGGCGGCAACGGTGGGCTGATCGAAACCTCCGCTCACTGGCTGGACGTAGCTGGAATCAGAATTGACGCCAGCGCGGCCAACGGTGCGAGCGGCATGTGGCTGCTCGACCCGGCCGACATTACGATCAGTGGTGCAGTCACCGCCGGTATCCCGGTGGCGCCGGTCGGTGGCGTCTACGCGCCGAATTCCGGCGAGACCGCAGTAACCCTGAATACCACTGACCTCAGAACCGCCTTGCAGGCTGGCGGCGGCACCAATGTCACCATCACTACGACCAACACCGGCGTACAGGGCGCGCCCCCAAGCGGGCGTGGCGATATCACGATAGCCTCAGCGCTCACCTGGGTAGTGGGGGGCGCGGCGACCCTGACATTGAACGCCATTGGCGATGTGAACATCAACGCGGCCGTTTCCATGACCAACGGCAATCTGGTGGTTTGTTGCGGACGGGATATCAACGTGCGGGCGGCCATAACGGGTGCCACCGCTGGCAGTGTTTCATTGAGCGCCGGGCGGGATATAAGCGTAGTGCGGTCAATTGCCAACCCGGCTACCGACATCACGGTGACCAACGGAAACATCTCGATGTGCGCGGGACGCGACATTATCCTGAGCAATACGTTTAATCAACCAACGGCCCTGATTACGATCAACGACAGCAACATTAGCGTTCCGCATGGCCTTGGCCTGACACCTGGTCTGGTACTGAGTGCCGGTAACGCGGCTACCGGACCGGGGATTGCGGGCGGCACCGTATCCTTCACCCCGCTCACCAAGATTGCGCTGACCAAGGCGGGAGCAAACCCGCTCGCTGTCAACGTTAGCTACAATCCAACTTCGTACACTCTGCCGACGGATTATGCGCCGCTCTTTACCCTGGTCGGAACCAGCCCGCTAAGTCAACGCATGCTGGTGTACCCAGGGGGGGCCGACAAGATCGCCGACACCACAACCACGGCGGTATTCACATCATTCAAGCCTGACATCAACGGTTTGGTTCCTGGTGGCGGGGGCCTCACGCTGGTTGCCGGGATTGGTAACTCTGCCGAATACGATACTGCGCTCCCAGGAGTGAACAAGCTGATCACCTATAGCGGCTATACGCTTGGTGGTGCAACCGCCGGTTTGGCCCTCCCGGTTCCCTGTTGCAGTGTGGTTACGAGAACAACCGGGACTATCACCGCGGCGCCGCCGCCGCCCCCACCCCCGATTCCGCCGATCTTGCCAGTGCCGCTTCCGCCGTTCGTGCCGGTGCCGCCGGTCGACACCACCGTGATCGATACGACACCCATCGCACTGGCGAGCATACCGGTCGCATTGGAAGGGGCAGAAATGCTGGGCCGGGAGCGGGAAGTGCAGGAATATGTGCCGGCCTGGTCGCCCACCGTAGTGGAGTTCAGGACGCCGCCGGAGCTACTGAGCCTCGCGCCGCCTGTCGTCGTGCCGCCGCCACCGCCGCCGGTAGTGGCGCCGCCGGTCTACGTGCCGCCCGTGCTTCCGCCTAAACAGGACCGCAACTAAGAGCAAAATCCCGTTCCGCTGATCGCAGAGGCATGCGCAGCGGAACCCGTTACACGCAGTGCCGGACCATGGATACCTACCGATGCCACATGATGTATTGCACAAGGCATGCGGGAGCGCGCGCTCGATCGCGGCAACCATGGCCCAAGGAGTTTTCCTTGGCCTGCTGACCGCGATTCTTGGCTCGTACCCGGCCTTCGCGGCGGGCGACGCTGCGCCGTCGTCGAAGCCGACCGATCCCTTGCCCGTGCGTGTTGGCATAGCAACTGCCGCTGAACTGGAACCCATGCTGGCACATCGGTTCAAGCACGCCGGGTTCGAGCACGAGAGAGCATCCCGGGACGCGCGCGCCATGGCGGACTGGGTCGTCGATTCGGGCGATAGTCGTGGCATGCCGTTTGCAATTGTCGACAAGAAGGACGCCAAAGTGTTTGTATTCGATGCCGACGGCCGCCTCCGTGGCGCAGCGCCCGCGCTGCTCGGCCTGGCAGTGGGTGATGACGCCGTCCCCGGCATCGGCGACCGCCCGTTGTCCAGCATCCGTCCGCAAGAGCGCACGACCCCGGCCGGCCGATTCGTGGCGACACTGGATCGCAATTTGCACGGCAAGCAAATCCTCTGGGTGGATTACGGCGGTGCCATCTCCATGCATCCGGTGATCAACACCAAACCCGCGGAGCACCGCCCGCAACGCCTGGCCAGTCCGACACCGCTCGACAACCGCATTTCGTATGGCTGCATCAATGTTCCCGCGAATTTCTTCGCGACCGTCGTGCGCCCCGCATTTACCGGAACGAGTGGCATCGTGTATGTGCTGCCGGAAATCAAGTCTGCCTTCGAAGTCTTCGGCTCGTATGACGTCGAGGATCTCACGCGACTGGTGACGGTGCACGAGGCAGCGGCAGCCGGGATAGCCCCCGTCGTCCGATAGGGGGGCCCCCCCGCCGCCCCTGCCGCTCAACCCGCCAGCACCCCGTCCTGCAGGCGCATGACCCTCGCCGCGCGCGCCGCCAGATCGAGGTCATGGGTCACCAGCACCAGCGCCGCATGATGCTCGCGACACAGATCCAG
>JALNYT010000008.1 GCA_023229685.1 Sulfuritalea sp. | reverse complement strand
GCCACGCCCAAGGCCAGTCCCAGCATGGAGATCAGCGCAATGAAGGAGATGAAGCGGTTGGCCACGCCTTCGCGCGGCTGGGCGCGCGTGTAGCGCAGTCCGATCAGGAGTTCGTAGGTCATTGGATTTTTTGGTTTGGCGCCGCATGTTAACATGCGCTCATGCTGACGCTCATCGTGCCTGGCCTCATCTGGACGCGCCAGGCGCTCGCGGACCTCACCTACGACCTGCCCCTGCCCGCCTTTGCCACCCTGCTTGGACGCGGCCGGCTGCGTCACCGCCCACCCCTGAGCACCTCCATGGCGCTGGCCGAAATCTGCCGGCTGGAAGCGCCGCTCTCTGCGGCAGCCTTGCGTCGCCTTGCGCTGCACGAACATCCGGGTAATGACGAATGGCTTTGTCTCGATCCGGTGCGGCTGCGCTTCGAGCAGCGCTCGCTGATCGTCGATGATCCGCAACGATTGGAACTGACCAGCGACGAGGCCAATGCCCTCGCCGTCTCGCTGGCGCCGACTTTTGCCGCGCTGGGCCAGCTTGAAGTGATCTCGCCGCACGCCTGGAACCTGCGCCTGTCTGCCGCCGCTCCCGCTTTTCAGGACCTGCCCGAAGCGGTCGGTCGCGCTGCCGCCCTGCTGCCGCTGGATGCGGCACACGCGGCGTGGCGCCATGCCATCAGCGAAGCGCAGATGCTGCTGCATGCCCACCCGGTGAATCAGGCGCGCGAAGCCGCCGGGCGGCCACTGGTGAATTCGCTCTGGCCCTGGGGCGGCGGTCGCCTGCCCGAGTTTGACAACAGCGCCACGACCAGCGTGCATGACGCACTCTGGAGCAACGACCCGGTCGCGCAGGGCATCGCCCGCCTGCTGCAGATCGACGGCACTGCCCTGCCAGCTGGCTTCAGCAGTGCTGTAGCGCGCAGGCCGCTGGCGCTCCATCCCGCGCTGGAGCATCCGGCCCGCACCGGCGATGCAACGATCTGGCGCGAACAACTGGCCCGCCTCGAGGCCGACTGGCTGGTGCCGGCGCTCGGCGCACTGCGTAGCGGCCGGCTTGGCGCCTTGCGCGTGCTCGCCCCCGGTGATCTGGCCAGCGCCGAACTGCAGGTCAGCCGCCGTGATCTGTGGAAATTCTGGCGCAAACCGCGTGCCTTAAGCGAACTGATGCCGAAATGAGCGACCTCACCCGCATCACGGTGCGCGAGATTCCGCCGCGCACCACCTGGACCCTCGAACAGGGCGGCGTGCATCCGCTGCTGGCCAGGCTCTACGCGGCGCGCGGCATCCGCAGCATGGAAGAACTCGATACGCGCAGCAGCGCCCTGCTTTCGCCGGAACGGCTCAAGGGTGCCGGCGCGGCAGCGGTGCTGCTGGCCGACGCCATTGCCGCCGGCCGCAAGATCCTGATCGTCGCCGACTACGACTGTGATGGCGCCACCGGTTGCGCGGTCGGCCTGCGCGCCCTGCGCATGATGGGCGCCACGGTCGATTACCTAGTGCCGGACCGCTTCACGCTCGGCTACGGGCTCTCGGTGGAAGTGGCGCAACTGGCGGCGGCACGAAAGCCCGACCTGGTGATCACGGTCGATAACGGCATCGCCAGCGTCGAAGGCGTGGCGGAGCTCAAACGCCACGGCATCGCGACATTGATTACCGACCACCATCTGCCGGGCGACGAAATTCCGGCGGCGGACGTAATCGTGAACCCCAATCAGCCCGGCTGCGATTTTCCGAGCAAGGCGCTGGCCGGCGTCGGCGTGATGTTCTACGTGGCGCTGGCCCTGCGCGCCGAACTGCGCCGCCGCGGCGCCTACACCGCGCAGCCGGAGCCGAACCTGGCCGGACTGCTCGACCTCGTGGCGCTGGGCACCGTGGCCGACGTGGTGCCGCTGGACCGCAACAACCGCATCCTGGTCGCCCAGGGCCTGGCACGCATTCGCGGCGGGCAGATGCAGGCCGGCGTCCGCGCGCTGTTTTCCGTCGCCGGCCGCGAACCCGCTCGCGCCGCCACCTTCGATCTCGGCTTCGCCCTCGGCCCGCGCCTCAACGCGGCCGGCCGGCTGGCCGACATGTCCCTGGGCATCGAGTGCCTGACCACCGACGACCCGAGCCGCACCATGAATATCGCGCAGCAGCTGGATGCCATCAACCGCGAGCGGCGCGTGATCGAGGCCGACATGCGCGAGGATGCCGAACTGCTGCTCGACTCGCTCGACGCGGGAAACCGCGCCAGCCTGACGCTGTTCGACCCCGGCTGGCACCAGGGCGTGATCGGCATTCTCGCCGGCCGCGTCAAGGAGAAGCTGCACCGCCCGACCTTCGCCTTCGCCCGCGGCAACACCGGCGAGCTGAAAGCTTCGGGCCGCTCGATTCCCGGCCTGCACCTGCGCGACGCGCTGGACCTGGTGGCCAAGCGCCATCCGGGCATGCTGCTGCGCTTCGGCGGCCACGCGGCAGCGGCCGGCCTGACGCTGAACCAAGATCGCCTCGCCGAATTCGAAGCCGCGTTCGAAAAGGTCTGCCGCGAACTGCTCTCGCCGGCGGAACTCACGCGCACCCTGGAAACCGACGGCCCGCTCGAATCCGGCTACTTCTCGCTCGAAGCGGTGCGCCTGATGCAGCAGGAAGTCTGGGGCCAGGCCTTTCCCGCGCCGCTGTTCGCCGACAGTTTCGAGGTACTCAATCAGCGCGTGTTGAAAGACAAGCACCTCAAGCTCAAGCTGCAAAAGGGCGGCCAGCGCTTCGACGCCATCCAGTTCAATTTTGCCGACGAATTTGCCAGCGGCGCACCCGATCGCATCCGCGCCGCCTTTCGCGTCGATATCAACGAGTGGAACGGCACGCAGACCGTGCAGCTGATGCTGGAGCACTTCGAAGCGGCCTGACGCGGCCGCCAAGGATGCGTTAGCCCGTTACTACCCACAACCTCGCCGCCACTGCAAGAATGGCCGACGAGCATGCCGTTGCATGCTTCCCACCTCAAGGAGAGAGACATGGCAGCGAAAAAAATATTGATGCTGGTCGGCGATTACGTCGAGGATTACGAAGTCATGGTGCCGTTCCAGGCGCTGCTGGCAGTAGGCCATACGGTACATGCGGTGTGCCCGGACAAGAAGTCCGGCGACAGCGTCGCCACGGCGATCCACGATTTCGAGGGTCAGCAAACCTATTCCGAAAAGCGCGGCCACAACTTCGCGCTGAACGCCAGCTTCGCCGACATCAAGCCCGAAAACTACGACGCGCTGGTGATCCCGGGCGGCCGCGCGCCGGAATACCTGCGCCTCAACCCGAAAGTGCTCGACCTGGTGCGCCACTTTTTCAGCGCCAACAAACCGGTGGCCGCGATCTGCCATGGCGCACAGATACTGGCCGCCGCCGGCGTGCTCAAGGGCCGCAGCTGCTCGGCCTATCCGGCCTGCAGCGCCGAGGTGGTGCTGGCCGGGGGAAAATTCGCCGAAATCGCCATAGACGCCGCCGTCACCGAGGGCAACCTGGTCACGGCACCGGCCTGGCCGGCGCATCCGGCCTGGATCAGCCAGTTTCTCAAGCTGCTCGGCACCCGCATCGAGCTCTGATCCTTCCTTTCATCGCGGCAGCGGTGCTACATTGAGCGGCGGGGATGCGGTCGTATCCCCGCCGACCTTGCCGAGGAGAACAGGCGATGTGCAAGATCTTCATCAGCGCGGACCCCGAACTGTATCGTTGCCGTTCCCGCTCCCTGCGCCTCTCCGGCGTCGCCACCAGCATCCGTCTGGAAAACCTGTTCTGGCAGGTACTGGAGGAAATCGGCACGCGCGACGGCCTCAGCGTGGCGCAACTGATATCCCGCCTCTACGACGAACTGCGCGACGCCGGTGGCGACTGCGCGAATTTCAGCTCCTTCCTGCGCGTCAGTTGCGGCCGCTACCTGGCCTTGCAGGTGTCCGGCCGCATTCCGGCCGATGCCGGGGTACCAATCCGCTCGCTCGACGCCGACTGGGTGCTGGCCGGCGAGAAGTCCGTGTTTCCCGCTTCCTCGCCGCGAATGGGGATCACACAAGCGGCGAGTTGACCCGGAAGGTAGCGCCTCGCCGTCTCACCAGCGCCGACTTCTGGCCGGGGCCGTATAATCGCGGCCCTTCGCATCGATCTCCCTGCCGCCGTGTCCCAGCTCGAACTAGAACTCGCCCGTCGCCGTACTTTCGCCATCATTTCCCACCCGGACGCGGGCAAAACCACGCTGACCGAGAAGCTGCTGTGGTTCGGCGGCGCCATCCAGGTCGCCGGCGAGGTGCGCGCGCGCAAGGCTTCGCGCCACGCCACTTCGGACTGGATGGAGCTCGAAAAGCAGCGCGGCATCTCGGTCACCAGCTCGGTGATGCAGTTCCCATACCGCGAGTGCATGATCAACCTGCTCGACACCCCGGGCCACGAAGACTTCTCCGAAGACACCTACCGCACGCTGACCGCGGTCGATTCGGCGGTGATGGTGATCGATTCGGTCAACGGCGTCGAAGCCCAGACCATCAAGCTGCTCAACGTCTGCCGCCTGCGCGACACGCCGATCCTGACCTTCATCAACAAGCTCGACCGCGAGGGCCGCCCACCGATCGAACTGCTCGACGAAATCGAATCGGTGCTCGACATCCAGTGCGCGCCGATGACCTGGCCGATCAGCATGGGCAAGCGCTTTCGCGGCGTGTACCACCTCTACGACGACAGCATCAGCTTCTTCGATCCGCAGGCGGACAAGGGCACGGCGGAGGTGATCAAGGGATTGCATAACCCGCGCCTCGACGAACTGATCCCGGACCAGGCGGCGGAATTGCGCATGGAAGTCGAACTGGTGCGCGGCGCCTCGCACACCTTCGACCGCGCGGCCTACCTCGCCGGCAAGCAGACGCCGGTGTTCTTCGGCTCGGCAATCAACAACTTCGGTGTGCAATCGCTACTCGACGCCATCGTCGAGCTCTCTCCGCCACCGCAGCCACGCGCCACCGAAACGCGCCTGGTGCAGCCCGGCGAGCCGAAATTCTCCGGCTTCGTGTTCAAGATCCAGGCCAACATGGACCCCAAGCACCGCGACCGCATCGCCTTCGTCCGCGTCTGTTCGGGCAAGTTCGAACGCGGCATCAAGCTGAGGCAGCGCTCGACCGGCAAGATGCTGGCGGTGAACAACGCGACCACCTTCATGGCGCAGGACCGCAACACCACCGACGAAGCCTGGCCGGGCGACATTCTCGGCATTCCCAATCACGGCACGGTGATGCTAGGCGACGCTTTCAGCGAAGGCGAGGACCTCAAGTTCACCGGCATTCCCTGCTTCGCGCCGGAACACTTCCGCCGCGCCCAGATTCGCAATCCGATGAAGATGAAACAGTTGCAGAAGGGCCTGCAGCAGTTGGCCGAAGAAGGCGCCACCCAGCTCTTCCGGCCGATCCACAGCAACGACCTGATCCTCGGTGCCGTGGGCACGCTGCAGTTCGACGTGGTCGCCTACCGGCTCGAATTCGAGTACGGCGTCGACGTTCTGTTCGAACCCTACCCCGTCGCCACGGCACGCTGGCTGCGCGGCGACGACCTGGCGATTCGTGCCTTGGCCGACAAATCAGGCGTCAACGTGGCGCTCGATGGCGCCGGCGATTACGTCTATCTGGCGCCCAACCGGGTCAATCTGCAGATGACCCAGGAACGCCACCCGGAAGTGAAATTCCTCGAAACGCGCGAGATTCACTAGGGCAGCCTTCGGTCCCGGTAACAGGGGACCATCCGGGCCTGAATGGAGCAACGGGATGAGCGACGAACTCAAGCCGGAGAAACCCGAAATGACGCCGTACCAGATTCTGATGCGGGAGATCGCCATTGGCGTCCTGGTCGTCGGCCTGTCGGTCTCTGCGGTCGTGTTCGCGACGGCTGCTCCAGAAGTCGAAAACGACTATTTCGGCGTGTATGTAACTTCAATACACAATTCCAAAAGACAGCTGCTTGAACTCGAACGAATCGGCGGAAAAGCCGCCGTGGTCGCCGTGGAGTTGAGCGACTGGTTCGATGGTCTGTGGCACGGCAGAAGGCTCGCAGGAACCCTGGCGGTCCTTTCGGTCGCAGCCTCGCTGCTATGTTTCCTCGCCGGAAAGATTCCGCCGCTGGACGAATAACCAGAATGCTTCCCCCGATGCGACGAAGGTCCGCAACGGCAGCCGGACGTCGCAGAATCCGATCGTGATCAGTCATGCTCCGTCCGGGCTGCAAGGAGCTTCATCCATTGATAATCGCTGTCACAATTGCGGCGATTGCGAGCGCGCACGAACCTCCAGGAGATAAACTTCTGCTTTGAAGATACATGGCAGATCGCTCCGGTCGCGGCAACCAGTGACGACGACGGCGGCTTGAAGTCATTGCGCGCTGCACATGTGCAAGCAGTTCCGTCCCCCACAACAGAGGAGATATTTCATGATTGAGCTTTACTACGGTGCCGGTGCTTGTTCGTTTGTTCCCCATGTCGGCCTGGAAGCGATCCGGGCCGCTACAGGAGAGGGCTTCGAGCCCCGGGCGGTAAAGCTGCACAAGGGCGAGCAGCATTCGACCGAATATCTGGCACTGAACCCCTTGGGTCTGGTGCCGCTCCTGGTAGTCGATGGCAAACCCTTGGGCCAGATCCTGGCGATCTGCGATTATCTCGACCATCGCTTTCCCCAGGCCGGGCTTTTGCCGGTCGACCCCTGGCAACGTGCGCAAGCGATGTCCACGTTCGCCTGGATGAACAACACCGTCCATCCGACCTTCACCCGCATTTTTCGGTCGCAGAATTTCGCCGATGGCGAAGCCGCCCAGGCGGAAATCAAGCGGATTGCTCAGGGTACGTTCCGCGGACACCTGGAGCGCATTCAGGGCATGACGGAGAAGGCCGCGCCTTTCCTGCTGGGTGACAAGCTTTCCTTTGTCGACGCCTATGCGCTGGTCTTCCTGCGCTGGGGAGGGCTCGCCGGCATCGACCCCGCATCCTTGCCGGCTTACAAGGCTTACGTCGATCGTCTCGCCACTGTGCCACCGGTCGCTGCCGCCATGGCGCGCGAAGGTATTAATTTGGATACCTACCGGATCAAGTAGCCCTGGACAAAGGAAACCAAACTCCAAACGCTCTGGCGAATCACAGCCAAGGCCACTATCCACCTAGATCATGAAAAATAACTTGGTTTGCCCCGTTTGCGAAGGAGCTTGTTCATTCCTGGATGTTGTTGATTTTAATAAATCATGCGAAGAGGTCCGAGGAAAATTCCTCGACCTCACGGGAGTGCCCATCTACTACGCGTACTGCAGCAACTGCAGCTTCTGTTTCGCTCCAGAGATTGCAGCTTGGACGTTAGAGGAGTTCGAGGAAAGGATATACAACGAAGAATATATCCTCGTTGATCCGGACTACGTCGCAATCAGACCAGAGGCGAATGCCGCCGGTTTGATTTCCATGTTTGGAGAGCGGGCCATTTCCATTAAACACCTTGACTACGGCGGAGGGAGCGGGGTTCTTGCCGATGTCCTAAAGAAATCTGGTTGGCAGTCCGTCTCCTACGACCCATTTGTCGATAGAAATGTCAGTGTCGATCAACTTGGAAAATTTGACCTCATTACAGCTTTTGAGGTATTCGAGCATGTTCCGGATGTTCAGCAATTGATGTCGAACCTACGTTCATTGCTCGCTCCGGATGGCGTCATCCTTTTTTCAACCTTACTTTCCGATGCAAACATCCATGTTAACCAAAGGATAAGTTGGTGGTATGCCTCCCCTCGAAACGGGCACATCAGTCTGTTTTCCAGAAACAGCCTGACAAACCTTGCCGAACAGAGCGGATTCAACTTTGGCAGCTTTTCAGAAGGATCCCACATTTTCTGCAAAGAAGTGCCGGCTTGGGCCAGCCATATTATCCGTTTGGCCTAGGCGTTCCTTGCAGAATACTGTGCAGAGCCAACTGAATGGTCGCGTTCAGGGAAAACAGCCGACCTCTTCGGGTCGGTCGCGGCCATTCGCAATTTCCAAGCGCTGTTACTCGCCGGCCATTTTCAGGCCGGCGACAAGTCACTTCTGCAGCGTAGCCTCTTCGATCAGCACCTTGTACGCATAGCCTGAACCGAAGTCCTTGTCGGTGTGTACCACGCCTTTGACCACGACGACATCACCGACCTTGGTCTGATCCAGGGTCGTCACCAGCACGTCGTCCGACTTGTCCGCGGCCGAACCCGACCCATCGCGCAGATGAATCCAGTTCTTTCCCATGATCGAAGCGGAGTACTTCACCACCTTGCCGCGAACCAGGACAGTCTTGTCCTTGAGTTCGGCGCTCTTCGTAATGACTTCGGCAACAGTTCGCGCATCCGGACCGCTGGCCTTTGCCACCTTGACGTCGCCGACAAACTCGGCCTTGGGCGCGCCCGAGTGCGCCGCGCTCATCTCGCTGCCGGCACCGGTGCCGGCCAAAGTACCGAACACGATCTTCGGGAAGGTCTTTTTCAGCGCCTTGCTCTCAAAATTGGTCATCACCATGACGTTTTCAATCGTGACCTTTGCACCCTTTTTTAACGGCGCCTTGCCGACCGCGGCCCACGTTTCGCCGTCCGCTGTCTTGAGCCGCAGGTAGGTATAACTCTCGACATCCTTCGCTTCCAGCACCGTACCCTTGAGCACTGCTGCCGGGGGGGTTGTCGATTGGTCGGCACTCCAGCCAGTACTCGCGCAAAGAAGCATAACGACGGCAAAAAATAATCTCATGACTTAACTGTCCCTTCTGGAAAAATTGGCCTACCTGACTGCAAACCCGGTCCAGGGAATTCCTTGCCGATCCGCAGGTCTGCATTCTACCCGTCCCTGACCGGCACATCAGCCGCCAGGAAATGCTCCGCCTTGTGCAACTGCAAGCTCACACCGGCAGCGCCGTCTCATATTTCACTTCGCGCAGCACCACGCTGGTGCGCACATTGGCGACGCCCGGCAGAGTGAACAACACCTGATTCAGAAATGCATCAAAGGCCTTGATGTCGGGTGCGACGACCTTCAGCAGGTAATCCGCTTCGCCGGTCGCACTGAAGCACTCGATGACTTCCGGACATTCGCCGATGGCCACCTCGAACTCCTGGATCGCGCCCGTCACATGCCGCTGCAGGTTGACGCTGACGAAACAGCAGACATGCAGCCCGAGCTGCTCGCGATCGAGCAGCACCGTGTAGCGCCCGATCAGGCCGCTGTCCTCCATCTCCCTGACGCGCCGCCAGCAGGGTGTGGCGGAAAGACCGACGCGCGCAGACAACTCCTGCATCGAGCGGCGCGAATCGAGTTGCAGTTCGCGCAGGAGCTTCTTCGAGTAACCGTCCAGTTCATTCATCTCGTAATTTCCTATTTATCAAAACAAACGTTTTCATAATCCCGAATAAGGTAGAACAAAAGGTAACACTTTCTCCTGGCCAATGCCTAAAGTAAGGTCCGATAGCGGCATTGCATCGCTAGCCGAAGGCAGCATCGGAGGAGAGACCATGAACAGCATCGCAGGCATGCCGCTGGCGCGCGGCAGCTATCGGCTCGAAGACTCACTGCTGGCGACCGGTGGCCAGGTATTCCTGACCGGCACCCAGGCTCTGGTGCGCCTGCCGCTGATGCAGCGCCAGCGGGATATCGAGGCCGGGCTCGATACGGCCGGCTTCATCAGCGGCTATCGAGGTTCGCCGCTCGGCGCCTATGACCTGGCCCTGTGGCGCGCCAGCGAGCAGTTGGCGGCGGCCAGAATCCATTTCCTGCCCGCGATCAACGAGGAAGCGGGGGCCACCGCGGTGCTCGGCAGCCAGCAGGTGGAAAGCGACCCGCAGCGCACGGTAGGCGGCGTCTTCGCGCTATGGTATGGCAAGGGGCCCGGCGTGGACCGCGCCGCCGATGCGCTGCATCACGGCAATGCCTATGGCTCTTCGCCGACCGGCGGCGTGCTGGTGGTGGCCGGCGACGATCATGGCTGCGTTTCGTCCTCCATGCCGCACCAGAGCGACTTCGTCATGCAGGCCTGGAGCATGCCGGTGGTGAACCCGGCCAACGTCGCCGAGATGCTCGAATTCGGCCTCTACGGCTGGGCGCTGTCGCGTTACTGCGGAGCGTGGGTCGGCTTTAAGGCGATTTCCGAAACTGTCGAAAGCGCGATGACGGTCGATCTCGACGCGATCAAACCGCAATTCACCACGTCCGAAGACCTTGTCGCACCGCCCGGCGGGCTGCATTTCCGCCCCAACGACACGCCCAGCCCGGCCATCGAATCGCGCCTTGCAGCCAAGCTCGACGCCGCACGGCATTTCGCGCGGACCAACTCCATCGACAAGCTGATCTGCCCGAGCCCGGCGGCCGACATCGGCATCATCACCTGCGGCAAGGCGCATTTCGACCTGATCGAGGCCTTCCGCCGCCTCGGCCTGACGCTGTCCGAGCTGGGCGCGCAGGGCGTACGCATCTACAAGGTCGGCCTCAGCTTCCCGCTCGAGACCGGACGCCTCGACGCCTTCTGCGCCGGGCTCAGGGAAGTCCTGGTGGTCGAGGAAAAAGGCGCCGTGGTGGAGCAGCAGCTGCGCACGCAGTTCTACAACCGGCCTGAGGCAGAGCGTCCGCGCATCATTGGCAAGACCGACACGCAAGGCGCGGCGCTACTTGCCGCCACCGGCGAGCTGCGCCCGTCGCGGGTCATGCCGGTGGTGGCAGGCTGGCTCGCCGGCCACAAACCGGCGCTCGATCGGCGCGAACTCGTGGTCGATTTCACCGCACCGGCGGTGCTGTCCAACGTCGCCGACGCCGTAAAGCGGATTCCCTACTTCTGCTCGGGCTGCCCGCACAACACCTCGACCCGCGTCCCCGCAGGATCAGTGGCCGCGCCGGGCATCGGCTGCCACTACATGGCCTCGTGGATGGACCGCGACACTGCCGGCGCCATCCAGATGGGCGGCGAAGGCGTCGACTGGGCCGCGCACAGCCTGTTCACCAAACGTCGCCACATGTTCCAGAACCTCGGCGACGGCACCTATTTCCACTCCGGCATCCTCGCCATCCGCCAGGCCATCGCCGCCAAAGCCAACATCACCTACAAGATCCTCTACAACGACGCGGTGGCGATGACCGGCGGCCAGCCGCCCGACGGCGCTATTTCGGTGGCGCGGATGGCGCGCCAGGTGGAAGCCGAAGGCACGCAGCGCGTGGTCATCGTCAGCGACGCTCCGGAAAGGTATCGCGGCCAGGAACGCGACTTCCCCAGGAGGGCGACATTCCATCACCGCGCCGAACTCGACCAAGTGCAACGCGAACTGCGCGAGGTGCCGGGCGTGACGGTGCTGATCTACGAACAGGTCTGCGCCGCAGAGAATCGCCGCCGCCGCAAGACTGGAAAGTCGGCGCTGGCGACACGGCGAATTTTCATCAACAGCGAAGTCTGCGAGGGCTGCGGCGACTGCGGCAAGAAATCGAACTGCCTGTCGGTACTGCCGCTGGAAACCCCGCTCGGGCGCAAGCGCATCATCGACCAGGCCGCATGCAACCAGGACTATTCCTGCGTCGATGGTTTCTGTCCGAGTTTCGTCTCCGTCATCGGCGGCAAACCACGCCGCGCCGCGATGGCCAACCTGGAGCAGCTGCGCCAGGCCGCCACAAGTCTGCCGCTGCCCGTCATCCGTCTGGCCGACGCGCCCTACGACATCCTGGTCACCGGCGTCGGCGGCACCGGCGTGGTGACCATCGGCGCCCTGATCACGATGGCCGCCCACCTCGACGGCCACAGCGCCTCCGCGCTCGACTTCATGGGCTTTGCGCAAAAGGGCGGCGCCGTGCTGTCCTTCGTCCGCCTCGCGGCGCGCCCCGAGCTGCTGAATCAGGCACGCATCGACACCCAGCAGGCCGACATGATGCTGGCCTGCGACATGGTGGTCGGTGCCAGCGAAGCCGCACTGCAGACCGTACGCCGCGGACGCACGCGGCTGGTGGTCAATAGCCACGAAATCCCGACCGATGTCTTCGTCAGGGATCCGGATGCCACACTGCATGCTGGCGAACTGCTGGACAAGCTGCGCTTTGCCGCAGGCGCGGAGCAGATGAGCGTCTGCGATGCCAACACGCTGGCCGCGCGCCTGCTCGGCGACGCCGTCGGCGCCAATATCCTGCTGATGGGCCACGCCTGGCAGCAGGGCCTGATTCCGGTCTCGCTGGCCGCGATCGAGCGCGCCATCGAGCTCAACAACGTGGCGGTGGACATGAACCGACTGGCATTCCACATCGGGCGCCTCGCCGCCGCCGGGTCTCCTGCCCTGTCGCGCTTCATCGGCAACGAAGCGGCAGTGGACGACAGTCTCGCCGCGCTGATCGAAGCGCGCACCGCCCATCTCACGGCCTATCAGGATGCCGGCCATGCCCAGCCCTATCGCCGACTGGTGGCGCGCGTGATGAAGGCCGAACAGACCATGCCCGGCGGCGATCCCACGCTGCCGCTGAGCCGCGCCGTGGCGAAGAACTACGCCAAGTTGCTGGCGCCCAAGGACGAGTACGAAGTGGCTCGCCTGTACACCGATGGCGCGTTCAGGAAATCACTGGATGAAGCCTTCGAGGGCGACTACCGGCTCCAGTTCCATCTCGCCCCGCCGTTGCTGAGCGGCCGTGACGCCAGCGGCGCGCCCAAGAAGCGCACCTACGGCCAGTGGCTGCTGCCCGCGCTGAAGCTCCTGGCCCGCGGCCGCAGGATGCGCGGCAGTTGGCTCGACATCTTCGGCTACAGCCGCGAGCGCCGCCTGGAGCGCCAGCTTGCCGCCGACTATGCGCGGATGATCGACACGGTGCTGCCGCTGCTCGATGCGCAAAGACTCCCTGCCCTGCTGGAACTCGCCTCACTGCCGGAACAGATTCGCGGCTACGGCCACGTCAAGCTCGCCAGCATCCAGAAAACCAAGGCGCGTGAGCAGGAGTTGCTGGCGACGTTGGGAGCAGGTGCCTGACGCGTCTGCAGCAAATTGGAGTCATCGGCCGCGCCTGAAGCACTGGCGGCGCTTACCGAGAATATTGGCGCCGCGTGCCCCGATCACGGAAGAAGGCCTGATCGCGATCATCCTCGTATCGCACGTGCCGGACATAGTCGCGCATCTCGCCGCGGCGTTCGACGGTCCTGTGCGCTTCCCACTGCGGCGGCGCGAAGTACCGGCGCCCGTCCCGCTGCTCCCAATGCCCGCTCTCATGGCGGTAGCCCGGTCGCGGCCTTTCCCATACGCCGCTATTCCAGACTTGTCGATGACCATTCCACGCCCAGTAACCCGGCACCCAGACGGGGCCAGGCAACGCAACGGACACATACTCGACGACAGGCGCGGGCGGCGTCCTGATGTCGATAGCGAACGATCCATCGCCGATGCGGAAGCCAAAGTCCGCCCTGTCCGCGAAAGATGATGGCGAAACCAGCGCGAACACGACGGCCGTAACGGCTGGAAGATACTTGGCGGCTTTCATGTGGTTCTCCTCTAAGTGGCGCGCAGTACGGGAACCGCGCGGTCATAAGCAAAGTAACGCGAAGGCACACTCCGAGTCACTCGAAAAACTGTAAGGTGAGGCGGCCGTTTGTAAGCGAATATGACCAACGTGGCGATCCGAGCCGGGCACGCAGTGGTTTCGATCGCGCGGCCGCAACATGTGGAGGCTGTGCGCCGCGATGGCCTGTTTCTCGATACGCAACTGTAGCGGCGGTACGCGAAAGCCGTCATTCAGCAAGCGGCGCTCAAGTCTTTGCCCGGGCGCCTGCAATTCAGCGAATCCGGCCGTTGACCATGCAATGGACATCCCAGCGACCTTGTAGCGGGCCTCGTCCACTGCCGGTGAAAAAGTCAGTCGACCGGTCGTCGACGGAGATATCCTGAGTTCAAAAGTTCAGCCGATGAACTAAAGAGCCATCCATCCAAAGTAGAATCAGCAACCTCTAACGGAAATCGGGTGCGGGATCGAAGTGGCGAGCAGGTGTTGACGCCGCGCAAGTAGTCCCGAAAGTCACCTGACGGAAACTGTGATCACCGCACTCCAGCCAGCCGCGCCCCGTTCCGCTGCATACTCTACGAGAGTCCGCCCTTGGTGATGACGGAACTCATCGATCCACGCACATTTCTTCTGGTCGCCAACCTGTTAGGGATGTTCTGTGCGCTGGTGCTCTGGGTGCAGGCAAGGAGTTTCCCTGACGATATCGAGGGATTGGGCGATTGGGCGATGGCGGTGGTGTTGATCGGAAGCGCCTCGGGACTGGCTTCCATGCGCGGCATTTTTCCGGATGCTCTTGCCATCGTTGCCGCGAGCGGCGCGCTCCTGTTGGGCCAGTTCCTTCTCATTGTCGGATTGCAGCGCTATTCTGGACAGCAGCCCAAATGGCGCCCCACCCTGGACGGCATCGGTGCGGTTGTGATCATGACAGTGTGGCTCACTTACGGTAGCCACAACTACCAAGGCCGTATCTTCATCATGGCTCTTGCGCATATCGGTTTGTTTTCGGCCGGGGCAGTTCTCGCGTGGCGCGCCAAGCCGACAGGATTCGGTAGTCGTTTCCTGTGCGCGTTTTTCTTGCTCGGGGTCGCTGTCGCGGTTTGGCGTATCACTACGCTGTCAGTCGCGGTGGATCAAACGGACGATATCTTTGATCGCAACCTGATTCAGCAGGTGTATCTAGGCATGTTTTCGCTCGGTGTCCTGGGTTTGTCAGTTGGCTTCATCCTTTTGACCAACGAGCGGCTACGCGCCGAACTGGAATTCATGGCGACGCGTGATCCGATGACCGGGACGTTCAACCGTCGCGCATTTTTCTCCCAGGCAGCAGTGGAATGGTCGCGCAGCATGCGCGCGCAGCGGCCGCTGACAGCCATTACATGCGATATCGACTTCTTCAAGAAGGTCAACGACAAGCACGGCCACCATGTCGGCGACCTTGTGATCAAGGATTTCACTAATCGCGCGGCGCAAATGCTGCGACTTCCGGATATCCTCGCACGTTTTGGCGGCGAAGAATTCGTAATTCTGCTGCCCGATACAGGGATAGCCGAAGCCAGGAATGTCGCAGAGCGTATTCGGCACGAGATCGAAACGCAGCGCAACAAGGCATTGCCTGCTTATACAGTGAGCCTTGGTCTGTCGACATGCCAGGGGAATGCCGGACAAGCCTCCGATATAGAAGCGTTGATTGCCGAAGCGGATGCGGCGCTTTACCGGGCAAAGCAGCGTGGCCGGAATCGAGTCGAGTCATAGGCATTGACTACCAGGAAAGCGACGACGTCAATTTCGCCAGCATTGTGAGTATGCCGATTCCCGGATTCGTGAACCGAGCAGCCGTTCGGAGCCGGGAGTCCGGCATGCAGGGAAATGTCAGGCAGTCCTGGGCACCGCGCGGCTTGGTGCCACTGGCCTAAAGGATGACCGGTTCCCCTGCAGCTGACCTTTGCCGTTCTGTGCATGATTTGCAGCTACGCAGCGATTTTGGCCGTTGGATATCCGCCGCACACTTTGTTGCGGATACGAAGATGGGGCATGGTTGCATGTCGTGTATGCTTCCCGTTTATTGGTGCATCACCGAAAGATCAGTCCGTCTCTGGCACGCATTCAGGTCCTGCAGAATCCCTTCGAGGGCTTTCCCGAAGATCTGCTCATTAAACGCTGCCGGCAGTCTGCAGATTCCGGATCTGTCAAGACCCGTTCCTTAGGGGCACTCCATGTTGACGGGCGGAAAGCAACGGAATAACTAATTACAATTTCGCCAAGCGGTAAAGCGGAGCTATAAAAGTAAATGGCGGGCATCAGCGACGGAAACCTGGCGACGGAATCGGGCCTGAAACCTCGGCTGACAGAGACGGGACGTCCCGTCACTGTCGCCGTCGAGGCCATCAACGAACATGGCGAGATGGTGCTTACACGTATTCCAGGGGAGCACCCGCTGACGCTGTATCTCGACAAGCGCGAGATCGTTACCCTGATGACTCTGGGTGCCGCCCCCGAATCGCTGGTGTTGGGATACCTGCGCAACCAGCGATTGGTCTCGAGGATCGAAGACATAGCCGCGGTTCAGGTTGATTGGGAAACCGACTCGGCTGCCGTCACCACGCGAAACGGCAGCGCCGATCTCGAGCAACGCCTGGAGCGACGCACCGTCACCAGCGGCTGCGGGCAAGGCACGATGTTCGGCGACCTGATGGAGAGTCTCGATGAAGTCGCTTTGCCCGACGATGTCTTCCTGGATGCCCCGACGCTGGCCATCCTGCTCGACAATGTGCGTCGGCAGGATTCGATCTACAAGGAGGCCGGCGCCGTGCATGGCTGCGCCCTGGCGACAGCCGATGGAGAAATCCTGATGTTCATCGAGGATGTCGGCCGGCACAATGCAGTGGATGCGATCGCCGGCCAGATGTGGCTGAAGAACATGCGTGGCGGCGACAAGCTTTTCTACACCACCGGCCGATTAACCTCGGAAATGGTCATCAAGGCTGCGCAGATGGGCATCCCCTTCATGATCTCCCGGTCCGGTCTGACCGAAATGGGGCACGCCATTGCGCGCAAGATTGGCTTGACTGTGATCGGTCGCGCCACGGGGAAACACTATCTTCTGTTCACCGGGCAGCATCGATTCAAGAAGGATGTTGCAGCGATGGGCGGAGGATTGCCGGACTGATCCCGCGGTAGCGGTGCCAGTGCCATTCAGCGGGAATGACATGAGCGAATCAATCGACCCATTCAAGCTGGCCGTCACCGACGAGACGCTCGCCGACCTTCGGTCACGGCTGGCCAACACACGCTGGCCAGACCGTGAAACGGTCGGCGACTGGAGCCAGGGGGTGCCACTCGATCGCATCAAGGCCCTCTGCGATTATTGGGCACGCGATTATGACTGGCGACACTGCGAAGCGCGCCTGAACGGGTTCGGCCAGTACCATACGAGCATCGACGGCTTGCGCATTCACTTCCTCCATGTCCGCTCGCCGAGCCCCGACGCCGTACCGCTCATCCTCACCCACGGCTGGCCGGGGTCCGTGGTCGAGTTCCTTGACGTGATCGGTCCTCTGACAGATCCGGTCGCCCATGGCGGTAATGCCGCCGATGCGTTCCATGTCGTGATTCCGTCGCTGCCCGGCTACGGCTTTTCCGACAAGCCGGCGACCACGGGCTGGGGTGTCGAGCGCATCGCCGCCGCCTGGATTGCCTTGATGACGCGGCTCGGGTATCAGCGCTTCCTGGCCCAGGGCGGCGATTGGGGTGCCGCCGTCACCAGCGCCATCGGCATGCTCGCTCCCCCCGAATGCGTTGGAATACATCTGAACATGCCGCTGATCTATCCGGGAAAGGATGATTTGTTGCATCTCACCGCGGCCGAGCAAGCGTCGGTTGCCTCTATGAAGTTCTATCGACAGAGCGACTCCGGCTACGCGAAGCTGCAGCGCACGCGGCCGCAGACCCTCGCTTACGGGCTGACCGACTCGCCCGCCGCACAGGCCGCGTGGATCTACGAGAAATTTTATGCGTGGACCGACAACCGCGGAGAACCCGAGAGCGCTTTGACGCGTGACGCAATGCTCGACAACATCATGCTGTATTGGCTTCCCGCGACTGCCGCGTCAGCGGCCAGGCTCTATTGGGAAAGCCTGGCCTTCTTCAAGACCACGCCGCTCGCACTTCCGGTCGGCGTGACCATTTACCCGAAGGAATTTTCCCGTCCGTCGCGGCGTTGGGCGGAACGCCACTTCGCCAATATAATTCACTGGAACGAGACGGAAAAAGGCGGGCATTTCGCGGCATTCGAGCAGCCGGCGCTATTCGTCACGGAACTGCGAAACTGCTTTCGCAAGATCCGGACCGAAATCCCCGACCAGGCGAACCTGGACTAGGAAACGACAATGAACGACGTGCGCAATGTGCTGGAGGCGCGCCTTCCCGGCCTTCATGCCAGGATCGAGAAACTGCTGATCGAGTCAGAGGCGCAATACAACGCCGAGAGCAGTCAGGTGCCATCGGAATTCCTGCTGGAGCACACCCGGCGCACGGCCGCCATTGCGCACAAGCTCGCCGGGATGGAAGGAGTCGATGTGTTCCTGCCAATTCTCGTCGCGCTCTACCATGATGCAGGCAAGTTTCACGAGGGCGAATACCACCAGGACGCCGTACCGGAAGAAGAACATGCGGCGCTCCTGGCGGAAAAGATGCTGACCGAATTCGGGCTGGCACGCAGCGATATCGAAACCGTGCTGGAGTCACTGCGCGCCCTGTACGACGAGCGTCTGCCGTGTATTGGTCCCTGCCGCATCGTGCAGGACGCGGACCGGCTCGACAAGTTGGGGCCTCTGGGCGTCGGTGCCTTCTTTACCAAGGCCGCCCTGCGTGGACGCGGACTGGTCGATGCCCTCGAACAGGCGCTGAGCCGGGAACTCACGTACGCGCTGGCGGCACCGCGATCCATGTTCACCGACGCGGGAAGGAAGCTCGCCGGCGAGCAGGCGGCGAAGACGATTGCATTCTTCGACAACCTTCTGGAGCAACTCGAAAGTTGGGGTATCGCCTCCTTCGAACGCCACACTGTCGTCCTGGAGGATGACTTCCGCACCCGCGACGGCGCCACCGTGCGCGGGATGGAGGTAACCATCGCCATGCTTCGCGCCTGCCCGGATTGCGGAGCACCGCTGGCGCTGACGCACCGGCGCGAGCAGGGCGTGAAATGCGAAAGATTCATCGCCTATTTCAAATGCAGCCAGTGCGGTTACAGCGGCGGAACCTCCCTCTGCCTTCCGGTCCTGGCCTGAGTTCCCGGTTTCAGGCGACTAGGTCGTCGCCGCGACCGGCATGATGGGAATCACGCGGCGAGTCGGCTCTGGTGCCTGGGTGGTTTTGATCGGCACCTTGCGCTGACCGGGAAACGCCAGCGCTTCGGTCAGAAGGTAAGCCGCTTGTGCGTAGGAAGTCGGGCAGATCGTGAAGCATTCCTGGCAGTCCCAGCATTCGTCCTTGGCGACTTCCGGAATGAAGCTGATCTCGCGCCGGGCGCCGTTGTCGATGAAGCCGACGGCATTCTTCTGCTTGACCTCGTTGCAGTAGCGCACGCACAAGCCGCACACGATGCAGAAAGACGCGTCCCTCTCGAAACGGTTGCGATCGGCACCATACTCCTCGGCCAGCCTGATCAGTTCCGGCGCGTCCGGTGCATGGGCCATCAGTTCCTCGACCAGCACCTTGCGAATCTTGTCCACCTTCGCCGAGCGGGTGCGCACCACGATGTCCTTGGCCACCGGATAGACGCAGGAGACGACGTAGCTGGTCCAGCCGCGCGCTTCGACTTCCACCATGCACAGGCGGCAGCCGCCGAAGGCCTCCAGCTTTTCGTGGTGGCACAGCGTCGGAATGTAGATGCCGGCCTTTTGCGCCGCCTGCAGGACGGTCATGCCGGCCGTGGCCTTGATTTCCTGGCCGTCGATGGTCAGAACAATTTCAGTCATTTCGCTCATTTGCCTGCACTCCCGCCGGAAATGCGCGATTCATACTCGGGCTTGAAATAGCGGAACATGCTCTTCAGCGGGTCGCCGGAGGTCTTGCCCAGCGCGCACAGGCTGGCCACGCCCGTGACTTCGATCAGATCCTCGAGTCGTTCCAGGTCACCCGGTTTGCCCTCGCCCCTGGTGATGTTGGTCAGGAGGTGCAGCATCTGCTGCATGCCCTCGCGGCAGGGCACGCACTTGCCGCAGGACTCGTTGACCAGGAAGTCCATCAGGTAGCGCGCCACTTCCACCATGTCGGTGTCCTCGTCCATCAGCAGCAGGCCGCCGGCACCGATCGGCGCGCCCAGCTTGGACATGCCGTCGAAATCCAGCGGCGAGTCGATCAGGTCCGCCGGGATCGAGCCGCCCATGGCCCCGCCGAAGTGTATGGCCTTGAGGATCTTGCCATCGCGCACGCCGCCGCCGATGTCGAACACGAGGGTGCGCAGCGGCGTCCCCATGGGGACTTCCACCACGCCGCTGTTCACCACGTTGCCCGACAGGGAAATCAGCTTGGTGCCCTTGCTCTTCTCCGAACCGATGCTGGTGAACCACTCGGCGCCCTTGCTGATGATCTGCGGCACGTTGGCCCAGGTCTCGACGTTGTTGAGATTGCTCGGCTTGTCCCAGATGCCATTGACCGAAGTGCGGATGTACTTCGGCCGCGGTTCGGGAGCATTGCCTTCGATCGAACGCATCAGGGCGGACGACTCGCCGGAGACGAAGATGCCGACGTCGAAGTGCAGTTCGCACTCGAAGTCGAAACCGGAGCCGAGGATGTTCTGGCCCAGCAGGCCATACTCTTTCGCCTGGGCCAGCGCGTTCCTGACATGCTTTTCCAGAAGCGGCATGTCGTGCCGGGTGTACATGAAGCCTTTTTGTGCGCCGATGGCATAGGCGCCGATGATCAGGCCTTCGAGTATCTTGTGCGGGTTGCCGGTGAGCATGGCGCGGTCCATGAAGGCGGCGGACTCGCCTTCGTGGCCGTTGACGATGACATATTTGGTCTTCTCCGGCGCGTTCCGGGTGGTCTCCCACTTCGAGCCGGCCGGGAAGCCGCCGCCGCCGCGGCCGCGCAGGTTGGCTTTCTTGACTTCATCGAGGACCTGCTCCGGAGTCATCTCGGTCAGGGCCTTGACCAGCGCGGCGTAACCACCAACCGCCAGATAGTCGTCGATGCGCATCGGGTCGATCTTCGGGTTGTCGCCGATCAGAAGACGCGTCTGGTGCTTGTAGAACGGCACCTCGTTCATGTGCACCGCCTTGGCGCCGGTGTTCGGATCCTTGTACACCAGGCGCTCGACCACCTCGCCCTTGAGTGTGGCGGCAATGATCTCGGGCACGTCGGTGGGCTGGACCTCGAAGTAGCAGATGTCGCCGGGGGTAACCACGACGTTCGGCCCTTTTTCGCAGTAGCCGTGGCAGCCGGTGGTCCGGACCTCGATCTTGTCACCCAGCTTGCCGCCTTCGGCAACGAAAGCGGCAGCAACCGCCGCCGAGTCCATGCCGTCGCAGGCTGCGCCGACGCAGACCGCGATGCACGGTTTGGCGGGGTCCCGGCGAGCCAGGATTTCCGCCCGGTATTTTTCCAGTTCTGCCGCTGATTGGAGCTTTGGCATGTTTTTTCCTACTCGTATTGTTTCAGAACGTCTTCGATCTTTTCCGGCGTCATGCGGCCGTAATGCTTGCCGTCGACGATCAGTTCCGGCCCGATGCTGCAACTGCCCAGGCAGGCGCCGGTCTCGTAGGTGAATCTGGAGTCGGCATCGGTCTCCCCGTCCTTGAGACCGGTGAGTTCTTCCACCTTCGCCCGCAGCTTGGCCGCCCCGCGCAGGTGGCAGGTCATGCCGGTGCACACATGCACTTCGTGGCGTCCCTTCGGGGTCAGGCTGAAGGCCTTGTAGAAGCTGGCGATCTGCATCACCTGGGCGAAGGGTACCTGCAGGGCAGCGGCCACCTTGTGCATCACATCCCGCGGCAGCCAATGGTTCTCGTGCTGGATCTCCACCAGCGCATGGATCAGGGAATTCGGCTGGCCCCGGTATTTCTCGATGATGCCGTCGATAGTTTGTTCAGACATTATGTTGGTTCCACCCATGTTGGCTTTTTGGTGATCTGCTTCAGGCAGCGACCGCGATCTGCGCCTGATTGCCGTCGAGACGGACGATGCCCTGTTTCGACAGGAGTTCCAGGTGAGCGGCGACGCGCGAGGGTTCGAGACCCAGTCTCCGCGAGATGCCGTCGGCCGACGCTTCGCCGGTGCGCAGCGCGCCCATGATGCGAGCCATGGCCAGCTTGTCCAGAACCAACTCCTTGAACAGCCGGTCGTAGTCGGCCCGGGCGAAGAACTCCTTGTAGCCGTCTTCGGTCCGCTTGGGCACGCGGAAGCGCTCCCGTTCGACCAGCTTGTAATACGGCACCAGTTGCGTCGCCGCCTCCAGCCCGGACTGCAGATCGGCGACGTCACGACCTTCTGAAGAGCCGAAGGGGCCGAGGCTTTTTATCTTCGCCCCGAACTCGTTCATGATCTCGGCAAAGCGTATGCCCTCCCCCGCCGACACCCATTCCAGGCGCAGCCGGTCGGGATTGACGCCGATGTCCGCCAGGATGCGCTTGGCGACGAAACTGTTGCCCAGGGCGTCGTAGTTGCCCTCCGGGTTGTAGTGGCAGTCGCCGAGGTGGCAGCCGCCGATGAATACCCCGTCCGCCTTCTTGGCGAAGGCACGGAAGATGAACTCCAGGTCGACCCGGCCCGAGCACATCAGGCGGATCACCCGCAGATAGGGCGGATACTGGAAGCGGGAGACGCCGCACAGATCGGCGCCGCCGTAGCAGCACCAGTTGCAGAGAAAGCCGACGATGATCGGCTTGAATTCGGAGGGGGCAGCCATACTCTTCCCTTATCGGTTCGGTTGCGTTGCGCTTGTATTCATTTGGTCGGTGCGCTTCAGACGAGCTCCAGTGCCGCGTCGATCTGGTTGAACACTTCGTCGTCGGTGTAGTGGCTCAGGCTGATGGCCGCGGTCGGACACTTCGCGACGCACAGCCCGTCGCCCTTGCACAGCACCGGATTGACCACCGCCTTCTTGCCGCGCGGCGTGTCCATGAACTCGATGGCGCCGTAGGTGCACACCGAGATGCAGGCGCCGCATGAGACGCAGTCCATACCCTTCACCGAGCACACCGCACCCGAGGCGACCACCGTATCGCGCGAAAGCAGGGTCAGGGCGCGGCCGGCCGCGCCGTAGGCCTGGGTGATGGTTTCCGACATGTGCTTGGGATACTGCGCCGTGCCGCAGAGGAACACGCCTTCCGCGGCGAAGTCCACCGGCCGCAGCTTGGCGTGGGCTTCCTGGAAAAAGCCGTCGGGGCCCAACGGCACCTTGAACATGCGCGCCAGTTCGTTGGCACCCGGTGCGGGTATCACCGCCGCGGCGAGGATGATGGCATCGACGTCCAGCTCCAGCTTCTTGCCCAGGATGGGATCGGCGGCCGTCACCCGGATGAAGCTGCGGCCGCCCTCGTTACGCGCTTCCAGCTGCGGCTTGTCGTCCGGCTCGTAGCGGATAAATTTGACGTCCTTGTGCGACGCCTCGAGGTAATAGTCCTCGCGGAAGCCATAGGTTCTGATGTCGCGGAAGAGCACATAGATCTCCACTTCCGGCTTGAGCGCCTTCATTTTCAGGGCGTTCTTCATGGCGCCGCTGCAGCAGACCCGGGCGCAGTAGTTGCGATCCTCGTTGCGGCAGCCGACGCACTGGATCATCACCATGCTGTCCGCCGCCATCAGCTTTTCGTCCTGCTTGGCGAGCTTGCCTTCCATCTCCAGCAGGGTCATCACCTTGTCGTTCTCGCCGTACAAATACTCGGTCGGCTTGTACTCGGCGGCGCCGGTGGCGATGATGGCCGCGCCGTGCTTGATGGTCCGCACCCGGCCCTTGGATTTGACCGTGGTGCTGAAATTGCCGACGTAGCCGTCGACATGCACGACGGCGGCATCGGTAATGGCGTGAATCCGCGGGTGCCGGTAGACCTTCTTCTTGAGGTCCTTGACGAAGGCCTGCACGTCCATGCCCTCGAGCGTGTAGTGCATGCGGTTGGCGACACCGCCCAGATCAGAGGCCTTCTCGATCAGGTAGGTCTCGTAGCCCTGCTCAGCCAGGGTATGGGCGCTGGTCATGCCGGCGACGCCGCCGCCGACCACCAGCGCGGTCTTGTCCACCGGCAGCGAGAACTCGTCCAGCGGCTCCAGCTTGCCGGCCCGCGCCACCGACATGCGCACGATGTCCTTGGCCTTCTCCGTCGCGGCTTCCTGCTCCTTGGAGTGCACCCAGGTGCAGTGCTCGCGGATGTTGGCCATGTCGAAGAAATACTGGTTGACGCCGGCCTCGCGCAGGGTGTCGCGGAACAGCGGCTCGTGCGTGCGCGGCGTGCAGGCGGCCACCACCACCCGGTTCAGTCCCTTGTCGCGGATGGTGTCCGAGATCGCCTTGGCGGTATTGGTAGCGCAGGCGAACAGGCTTTCCTCGACGTGCACCACGTTGGGCAGTCCCTTGGCGTACTCGGCGATGCCCGGCACGTCCACCACGCGGCCGATGTTGGCGCCGCAGCGACAGACGAAGACGCCGACCCTGGCTTCCTCTTCGGAGACGTCCTTCTCTTCCGGATACACCCGCTCCTCGTTCAACTGTCCGCGCCGCGACATGAGGAGGTTGGAGGCCAGGGCACTGGCGCCGCTGGCGCCCATCACCGCTTCGGGAATGTCCATCGGGCCCTGGAAGGCGCCGCTGGTGAATATGCCGGGACGGCTGGTCTGCAGCGGATTGAAGGGATCGACCTTGCAGAAGCCGTGGCGGTTGAGCTCGATGTCGAAAACCTTGGAGAAGCGCTGGGCATCCTTGGGCGGGGCCAGGCCCACCGAGAGCACCACCAGTTCGAAGAACTCCTCGACCACTCCGTCCGGTGTCGTGTAGCGAATGGACACGTCTCCGGTGACGGGGTCTTCGCTGCCGACCGACACGTAGCTGCGGATGAAATGCACGTCGGGCAGTTTCTGCGCACGCTGGTAGAAACGCTCGAAGTCCTTGCCGTAGGAGCGGATGTCATTGTGGAAAATCTTGGCATGGAGATCGGGCAGGTGGTCCTTGGCCAGGATCACCTGCTTCTGCGTGTAGGAGCAGCACACCGCCGAGCAATAGCTGTTGGCGCCGGTCGGATTCACCTGGCGCGAACCGACGCAGTGGATCCAGGCGATCTTTTTCGGATGCTTCTTGTCCGAGGGACGCAGGATCTGGCCCTCGTGCGGACCGGTAGAGCACAGCAGGCGCTCGAAGTCCATGCTGGTGACCACGTTGGCGAACTGGCCGTAGCCGTAATCGTTGCGCGGCAAGGGGTCGAAGGTTTCGTAGCCGGGCGACAGGATGATGGCGCCGACCTTGATCTTGACCTTCTCTGCCTTCTGGCCAAAGTCGATGGCATCGTTCTCGCAGACGGTCTGGCAGATCGAGCAGGTCTTGTCCTTGAGGAACAGGCAGCTTTCGTCGATGTAGGTGACCAGCGGCACGGCCTGCGAAAAGTAGATGTGCACCGCCTTGTTCAGCGACAGGTCCTGGTTGAACGGATCAGGGATCTTGACCGGGCAGTACTCGACGCAAACCGTGCACCCGGTGCACTTGTCCTCGATGACGTAGCGCGGCTTCTTCAGCAGGGTGACGGTGAAGTCTCCGGGCTCGCCCTCGACGCTGTCGACGTCGGTGTAGGTCATCAGCTGGATGTTCGGCTGCCGGTCGGTTTCGATGAACTTCGGCGACTCGATGCACATCGAGCAGTCATTGGTGGGGAAGGTCTTGTCCAGTTGCGACATCTTGCCGCCAACGGTCGGCGACTTCTCCACCAGGTAGACCTTGTAACCCTCTGCCGACAGGTCGAGCGCTGCCTGGATGCCGCTGATGCCGCCGCCGACGACCATCACGTCGCCCATGTTGTCGTCGGCCGGACGCAGGACATTCTGCGTGTTCCATTGCTGCTGTAAGAGTCCGAATTCCACTTTGATGTCCTCGCCTAGATCGCTTCGCGAATGATTTCGGTGATGTCCTTGATCTCGATCGAGGCACCCCCGTCGGGCCGGCTCAGGCGGCTGTCCTCGAAATTGGTGGTGCAATACGGGCAGGCCGTCACCATGATCTGCGCCCCTGTGCCCACGGCCTGCTCCAGGCGCAGGTCGGAGAAGCGTTCGCCCTTGGGCGTTTCCATCCAGATGCGACCGCCGCCGCCGCCGCAGCAGAAGCTGTTCTTGCGCGACTCGGCCATCTCGGTCAACTGCAGGCCGGGCACGCTCTTCAACGCTTCGCGCGGCTCGTCGTAGACGCCGTTGTGGCGTCCGAGATAGCAGGGATCGTGGTAGGTGACGTTCTTGGCAACTTCCTTGGTCAGCTTCAGCCGGCCTTCACTGATCAGCTGGTGCAGGAATTCGGTGATATGGATCACCTCGAAATTCACCTTGAACTCGCGGTATTCGTTCTTGAAGCTGTGATAGCAGTGCGGTGACGACACGAGGATCTTGGTGACGCCGTTGTCGACGAAGTTGCGGATGTTCTGCCGTGCCAGGGTCTTGAACAGCTTCTCGTCGCCGGTCTTGCGGATGCTCTCGCCGCAACAGCTCTCGTCGGTGCCGAGAATGCCGAAGTCGACACCGGCCTTCTGCAAAATTTCCACCGTGGCCTTGGCGATCTTCTTGCCGCGCGGGTCATAGGACAGGTAGCAACCAGGGGAATACAGGATCTCCATGCCCTCCTCGAAACGCTTGACGCCCAGGTCCTTGGCCCAGTCGGCACGCTTCGAACGCTGCTCGCCGAAGGGATTGCCCTCCGCCCGGAGTCCGGCGGAGACGCCCGGAATCGGCGCCGCGCCGCCGGGAAAGACGTCGTATTCGGTGGCGATGCGGCGCAGTGCGATGCCCGACTCGATCTGCTTGACGTCCCGCGGACAGACCTGCGGGCATTTGCCGCAGGTCGTGCAGCGCCAGATTTCCTCGCTGTCGATCTCGGTCAGGCCGAAAGTGGCCTCGCGCACGATCTTGCGCATGCTGAACTTGCTGACCCGGTTCCACGGGCAGACGGTGTCGCACATGCCGCACTGGTAACAGGATTTGAAAGCATCGCCGCCGCTTGCCTTGATCGCGTCGATGATCTCTTTTTGGGGGGCTACGGTTTCCATGCTTTACTGACCCTGTTGGTTGGTCGGACGCATTACGGCTTCGCCATTCTGGCGACCGTATCCAGCACCTGCTGCAGGCCGTACTTGTCGATCATCGATCCCAGGCCGATCTCGATGTCACCCAGCTTGGGCTGCTCGTCTTCCTCGACTTCCTCTTCGCGCTCGACGTAGATCAGCGCCTCGGCGTGGCACCACTCGACGCACTTGGGCTGCGCCAGCGCCGGTGTTTCCTCGCACATGTCGCACTTCAGCGGCAGCCCGGAGTCGGGCTCCTTGAACAGGTCGCGCGAGGGGCAGGAAGCGCGGCAGAAGTCGCACTCGTTGTATTCCTTGCCGTCGATGATGTACTTGTCGCGGCCGGTGCACTCCGACTCGGTGTACTCGCCGGCGTAGACCGGCAGGTAGATGTCCCGCAGCGGCAGGCGCACTATGCGGATGCGCGAGCGCGCCGGATTGTTGCTGCTGTAGCGCGGGGTCGCGTGCCAGGAAGAGCAGATCACCTCGCAGGCCTTGCAGCCGTTGCACTTGTCGGCGTCAATGGTGATGGACTTGACGATTTTCTTGACCTTAGCCATTGCTGTAGATTCCTTTCTGCTCGAATTCCTCGGCCACGAAACCCATTTCCAGATCCTCCAGGGATTCCTTGGTGGGTATGCCCTGATCGTTGAAACCCTTCAGCTTGTAGTAGTTGTCCAGCAGTTCCTTTTCCAGATCGGGGAAGCGCTTCCTCCAGTGGTCCTCCGGCGGCTTGTCGTCGGTGCGGCGCATGCCGCGGCGCACGTTGAGGGCGCGCATCAGGGTGCGGGTGCGGGTCGCCGACTTCCAGACATCGTCCTTGGTCATCTTGATGCCGGTCGCGGCGGTGACGAACTCGGGATAGTTGTGGATGTGATACGGCGGCTTGAGCGGGAAGGACGACAGGCCGGCGCACATGCCGAGGGCATCGTCGATGTAGTGCATCTTCTCCATCCAGTCGACGATCTCGCTGGCCATCTGCGGCGTGGGGTAGTAGGGGTTCGACATCTCGCCGCGCGGCTCCCAGTCGGCGTAGTACTTCTTGAACTTCTCGTCGGGCACCTGGAACCAGTCCTTGACGAACTCCTCGCGCAACTCGCGGGTGGCGAAGGGCTCCTGCGGGAACTGGCCTTCGATCTGGGTGATGTTGATCTTCTCGCCGGTCGAGTACATCAGGTAATACACCGGATTCAGCATGCCCAGCTTGAGCGGCAGCTGCTCGTGCTTCTTGATGGTATTGTGGTCGAACTTCTCCGCGCCCTTGCCGATGCGCCGCGCTGCCCAGTAGGTGCCGTCGGCCAGATAGTCGCCGATGCCTTCGCGGCGAACGATCTTGTCCAGCAGGTAGAAGAAGCGGCCCTCGGTGTCTTCCGGCATGCCGGGAAAGTCTTCCAGGGTAAGGATGCCGGCTTCCAGCAGTTCGAGGCCGAAAGCCATCGCCTGCGGTGCGGAAAAGCCGTCGACGCCGTACTCGGTAGCCTTCTGCGCGATCCTGAAGCCGAAGTCCAGGTCCGAAAAAGCCGCCATGGTGTAAGTCAGCTTCGAGTAGCACTTCATCATGTAGGTGGGCAGACCCGGCACGGAGATGGTGGCGCCGCACTTCATCGGGCAGTTGTGGCAACTGATCAGCCGCGTGCGTACGTTTTCCTGGGTTTGCTTCCACTTCTGTTCGATCTCATGAGTCCAGAAGTCCTTGCGCCGGGTGCGCGAGTTGCCCCAGGTGAAGTTGGTGGTGTGCCACTCCTCATCGACGATGGCCATTTCCTGCGGCGAGCCGAGACCCTGCAGAATCGGCGGCACACCCTTGATCGGATTCTCGCCGCGGAACTTGATGTACTTCAGCACGTCGTCGCACAGTTCCATGTACTTGGCCGGGTCGGCAACGTTGATGTCCTTGGTGCCGCGCACGGCGATCGCCTTGAGGCCCTTGTCGCCCATCACGGCGCCGATGCCGCCGCGCGACGCCGAAGAGCGGCCCTGCTCGATCGAGGCGTAAAAGACCCGGTTCTCTCCGGCCAGGCCGATAGCCGCCACCTGGATGTCCGGATCCTTCAATTCCGTGCGGATCGCCTCCGAGGTCGCGGTGGCGCCCATGCCCTTCAGATGCGAGGCGTCCCGAATCTCGACCTTGTCATTGTGGATCCACAGATAGACCAGTTCTTCCGACTTGCCGCTGATGATGACCTTGTCGTAACCGGCATACTTGAGCTCGGGCGCAAAGAAGCCGCCCATCATCGAATAGGCCATCAGCTTCGTCTGCGGCGATATGGTCGACACGATGGTGCGATTGCTGCCCGGCGCCGCGGTGCCGCAAAGCAGGCCGCTGCTGAAGATCAGCAGGTTGTCCTCGGAAAAGGCATCGGTCTCGGCCGGCACCCGGTCCCACATGATCTTGGCATTGGTGCCGAGGCCCCCAAGGTACAGCTTGGTGTCGTTCGGGTCGGTCTCCACCCGGTCGATGCTGCCTCGCGAGAGGTTCACTTCCAAATCGAAACCTATTTCTCCATAACGCATTTCTCTGGTCCCCTCTCAGACTGAGTTTCTATCCATGAGCCTTGCGCGCATTTCCGCGCCGCTCGTTGTTTTCTTTGCCGCTGGCGACAGCCGGGAGCCGACAGTTGCCACTTTTCGACCGGAACTGCCGATAAGCGGCAGCAGGGCCATTGCGTCAAGGTGGTGCTCCAGGCTGGACGGGGCGAAGCGCTCGGGACCGCGGGCCACCAGGCCGCAGACGGCCAGGGTATGGATGGTCCTGGCGACATCCTGAGGCGTCCCATGAAGGCGGGGGTCGTACCAACCGTAACTCCAGTTGAGCATGCCGAAGACGCTGTAAGTCACCCGCTCGACCTCGGCGGAGTCCAACCTGTCGACGCCGCCGGCACCGGCTGAGCTGCAACCCGCGGCAAGAATCGATGCCACGATATCCCGGCAGATATTGAAATAGGCTTCCTTGAGCAGGCGCACCGTCTTGCGTCTGCCCGCAGGCAGGGCAGAGGCTTCATGAACCAACACCCGCATCACCGACCGATTCTCGGCTGCATAGCGGAGGTGATTCAAGATGAAGACATACAGCCGATCGACGTGGTCATCGACCCCCTCGAGCGCCGCGTTCGCCGAACTGGCCATGGTGCCGAAGGCGTCGGTCTGCAGCGAGAAGAGCAGGTCTTCCTTGGAGGAAAAGTAGTCGTAGAAGGTGGCCAGGCCGCGTCCCGTCGCCCGGGCAAGACCCCGCATGGTCATGCCGTGGAAGCCGTGTTCGGCAATGGCCGCAGCCGCCGCCTTGAGAATCTCGAGGCGTTGTGCCTCATGCCGGAGCAGCCTGGTGGAGGACTCGGCGGAGACGTGGCTCACCATTGCGGCTCCCGGATCGGCCGGTGCCGCTCATGGACCGGCCGCAGGCCCTGCCCGGCAAGCAGTGAGTCGCCCTGGCGCCAGGCGATGTTGACGTGCGGTGAAGTCGAGCGCAACGCGTAAGCCATTTGACCTCCAGCCCGCTTCTCACGGGCTGTTCCGGTTAACAGTCTGCAACCTATGCAACGTTTTTCCTATTACCCTACTGACGGTGATGCTACCCGAACGAGCGTTCGCTGATTTGATGTAGGTCAACCTCGGAAGTTGCCGGACAGCGCTTACGCCAAGTCGGGCCGAGGCACCCGCTCGAGCAGCCTGACCGGTGCCGAGGCATGCCGGCAGCCCTCCTCGGGCGGCGGCAGCGCATCGAGGGTGGCCAGATGATCCCCGCTCATGGCGCCTTGGCCGCAAGCCGTGGTCCCGTTGCGTTTCTGCCAGCGTGCGGTGATATCGACGGCGTCCTTTCGCGGAACGGTCGTGACAACGCAAAGTTATGCGTCTGCCAACTGAGCGTGGTTCGGCAACGCTGATGCAATATCATCCGCAAAGCGAATAACCATTTTCTGGAGACACACACATGAGCGGGATGCTGATCATCGGGGCCGGCCTGGCCGGACTCACTGTCGCCGAGACGCTGCGCAGCGAAGGCTATGCGGGACCCATCACGCTGATCGGCGACGAAGCGCACGCCCCCTACCAGCGTCCGCCGCTGTCCAAGGGCTTTCTGCTGGGTCAGACCGCTGAAGCACAGCTGATGATGCGTCCCCCGGAACTGCTGGTGAAGAAAGACATCGACCTGAGAGTCGGCGCCGGCGCCACGGCGATCGATCGCAGCACAAAGCGGGTCGCACTCGGCGACGGCTCGACGCTGGGCTACGACGGTCTGGCACTGTGCCCCGGCTCGCGCCTGCGCCCGCTGCCGCTGGCCGGGGCTGACTGGCACGGCGTCTACGGCCTGCGTACGCTGGACGAGGCGAAGGCGATTGCGGCGGCGCTGGAGGCCGCACATAACGTAGTGATCATCGGCGGCGGTTTCATCGGCCTCGAAGTCGCCTCCGTCGCGCGCAGGAAGGAGAAGCGCGTCACCGTGCTGGAAGCCGCCGACCGCCTCATGGCGCGCGTCGTCGCGCCGCTGATTTCGCAGTTCTACCTCGACCTGCACACCCGCCATGGCGCCGAAGTGGTGCTCGGCGCCATGGTCTCGGAACTGGTCGGCAGTGGCGGCCGAATCACAGCGGTAAGAACCAGGGACGGTCGCGAGTTTCCCGCCGACCTGGTGCTGGTCGGCATCGGCATCATCCCCAATGTTGAACTGGCCCAGGCGGCGGGCCTCGAAGTCAATGGCGGCATTGTAGTCGATGCCTGCGGCCGCTGCTCCGACCCGACCATCGTCGCCGCCGGCGACTGTACCGCGCGGCGCCTGGACGACGGCAGCCTGCGCCGCCTCGAATCCGTGCAGAACGCGCTCGAGCAGGGCCGGTCGGCCGCCGCTGCGCTGCTCGGCCGCGACCGGCCCTTCCATGCGGCACCGTGGTTCTGGTCCGATCAATACGACGTCAAACTGCAGATGCTCGGGCTGACCGCCGGCTTCGACCAGGTGGTCACGCGCGGCGACCCAACAACGCAGAAGTTCTCCGCCTACTACTACCAGGCCGGCAAACTGATTGCGATCGACTCGCTGAACCAGCCGCCCGAGCACATGAACGGCCGCAAGCTGTTCGAGAAGGGCATCTCGCCCACGCCCGCGCAAGCGGCCGACACGGCCTTCGATCTGGGTTCGCTGCTTGCTTGACAGGTAAGCGCGCTGCATTCCGCGTCCGTTCCTGAACCTTCTGGCGCTGTTCCTTCAGCGCCAGGCACTTTTCCTGCCGCCGCTCGCCGCGATCGTCGATCTTCTTCTTGACCTTCGCGCGCCCCCCGGGCGTGGCCTGACAGCGCTTTTCCTTCTGGAACCAAAGGCATCCAGTGCCTGCCCGTATCAGTCACCAAAGGCAATTTGTGCGGCAACGTACGGACGGTGCCGGCGCCTGCAGCTATAAAGAACGTTCCGGCACTTGCTCATGCGGATTCCGCCAGCGGACGCAGTGAACAACTCAGGCAACTCAACCCCAAAAGGTGCAACCCCAATGAAAACTCCAATACTCCTCGCCGCAGTCGTTGGCTGCGCCCTGTCGGTGCCGGCCCTGTCGGCGCAGGAAAAAGTCGCACCCGGCAAGCCGGCGATGAGCATGGCCACGGATAAGCAGACGCTGCAGATGCAGGAGAACATGAAGAAAATGCAGCAGCAGATGGAACAATTCCGGGCGACAACCGACCCTGCGGAACGCCAAAAGCTGATGCAGGCACACATGCAGACCATGCAGGAAAACATGCAAACGATGCATGGCATGGACGGCGCCATGATGAAGGGTGACAAGAAGCACGGAATGGCCGGCAGCGCGATGATGCAGCACCACGCCATGACGGAAAAGCGCCTAGACATGATGCAGACGATGATGGAGCAGCTGATGCAGCACCAGCAGGCCATGGAGTCGATGCTAGCCAGGTAGTACCAACATTGATCCCGCATTTGACCAAGCAGCATAGCCACTTGAAAGGAAACAACTCATGTACGGATTCAACACCCAGCTGAAAGTACCGTTCGATACCGCCGTCGCAATGGTCACCGAAGCCCTGAAAAAGGAAGGATTCGGTGTCCTCACCGATATCGATGTCAAGGCGACGCTGAAGGCCAAGCTCAATATCGAACACCGGCCATATCGCATACTCGGCGCATGCAACCCCCCGCTCGCACACCGCGCCATCGAGGCTGATCCCGACATCGGCTTGCTACTGCCGTGCAACGTGGTCGTGCGCGAAGAAGCCGATGGCACCATAACGGTCGCATTCATGGATCCCGAGGTCGTGTTGCAGTTGGTCGACAAACCGGAAGTACATGCCCTCGGCAAGGAAGTACGGATGCTTCTGCAACGGGTCTGCGCAAGCCTCAAGGCGTGACCCTGGCGGCACCACCAGGGTGACTGGTTCCTGTCTCTTGCAGTTGCAGTCAGGGGGTAGTCGTGTTCGAGCGGGTTGCGAAACGGCATGTTCGCTAGCGCACCGAGTTTGCCCGGCGCCTCGAATAGCCTGCATACGCTTACGACGCGTCCGTGCCGGCGCGAAGAAATATCAAGTCTGAATCATTCGGCCAATTCTCAGTTCGTGGAGCCTCGTACAAACCGTGATCCGTGTGCCTGCAAACGCGCAGCAAGCTTCCGCCAACCCGCCCCAGCCGACGCTGGTCGTCAGCGGCGATGGTGATCGCCTCGCACTGGCGGGTGTTCTTGAAATATCGACGCTGGTCGAAGCAGGAAAGTCCCTGGCAAGATGGTCGAAGCAGGGGGCATCGCGCCACCTCGACGTTGCCATGCTCGACAGCCTCGACACGCCGGGCGCGTTGTTCCTCTGCGGCCTGCGCGACAAGGGCGTGGAACTTACCGGGGTCCGCGCCGAACAACGGGCGCTGCTCGATCTCATCTACGGGCTCGATCTCAAGCCGATACCGAAAGTCAAAACCGTTTCCCGCTGGCGCCAGCTCATCATCCAGCTCGGCAAAGGCGCGCACGATGCCCGGCACGAAGCACTCGACCTGATCACCTTTGTCGGTCGCGCCGCGAGTTGGACCGCCAACGCCCTGCTTCATCCGCATTGCCTGCGTCCGGCTTCGATCTCCCGGCATATAACGGAAACCGGCATTCAGGCGCTGCCCATCATTGGCCTGATGGCCATCATGATCGCGATCGTCATCGGCTATCAGGGCGTGGCCCAGTTGCGCCCCTTTGGCGGCGAGGACTACACCATCAACCTGGTAGCGGTGTCGGTATTGCGCGAAATGGCCGTGCTGATCACGGCCATCATGGTGGCCGGCCGCTCGGGCTCCGCCTTCACCGCCGAAATCGGCGTCATGGAGACACGGGAGGAAGTCGACGCGCTCAAGGTGATGGGGATCAAACCCATGCAGGTACTGGTGGTGCCGCGCGTGATCGCCCTGGTCATCACCCTGCCGCTGCTGACGTTCTTTGCCGACATCATGGGCCTGATCGGCGGCGCCGCGATCGCACAGTTTCTGCTTGATGTATCGCCGACCCAATACCTGACACGCCTGCCGCAGGTGGTCGACGGCCACGATCTCTTCGTCGGCCTGTTCAAGGCGCCGGTGTTTGCCTTCTTCATTGCCGTCATCGGCTGCATGCACGGGCTCCGGGTGACGGGCTCGGCGGCAAGTGTCGGCCGGGAGACCACCCGCGCCGTAGTGAAATCGATCTTTCTGGTGATCGTGCTCGACGCATTTTTCTCCATCCTGTTCGAAAGGCTCGGCCTATGAATACCCGGACCAGGGCCCATGCCGAACCGATCCTGTCGGCGCGCGGTATCGTCAATCGATTTGGCAAACAGGTGGTACACGACAAGCTCAGCCTCGACATCGTGCCCGGCGAAATAATCGGCATCGCAGGCGGATCGGGCTCGGGCAAGTCGGTGCTGCTCAAGACCCTCACCGGTCTGCACCAGCCGGATGCCGGCGAAGTGCTGCTCAATGGCAAGCCGGTTCAATCCATCGGTGCGGCGGAAAGAGCCTCTCTCATCGGCGTGCTGTTTCAGCAAGGTGCATTGTTTTCTTCGCTTTCGGTGGCACAGAACATCATGCTGCCGATGCGCGAACATACGACACTGCCGGCCAAAGAGCAGGAACACATCGCAGCGATGAAGCTGGCGCTCTCCGGATTGCCGGCGGACAGCGGCATCAAGTTTCCCTCCGCGCTGTCCGGCGGCATGGTGAAACGCGCCGCCTTGGCGCGGGCGCTCGCGCTCGACCCGAGGATTCTGTTTCTCGACGAACCCACCTCGGATCTCGACCCGATCGCCGCGAGCGGCATCGATGCTCTGATCCTGCAGCTCAACCAGATCCTCGGCATTACCGTCGTCATCGTCACCCACGATCTCACCACGCTGTTCACCGTCTGCGGCCGCATTGCCGTGCTGGTCGACAAGACGATTACGGTCGACACGGCCGACAAGCTGCTGAAGTCCACCCATCCGTGGATTCACGAATTCTTCCACGGACCGCGCGCGGAAGGCGCAATGAAAGCAAGGAAAACAAGCCATGGAAACTGACAAGCACTACTTCTTCGAGGGGCTGTTCATCATCGTGTTCTCGGTTGCCGCAGCGATTTTCGCCGTGTGGCTGGGAAGTGCCGGGCGCCATGACGATGTAATCTACCGCATCCATTTTCCGGACTCGGTGAGCGGGCTCACGGCAGGCGATACGGTGAAATTCCGTGGCGTCGATGTCGGCACGGTCAAGTCGATGCGCATCGATCCGGACAATTCGCGCCTGGTGCGTGTGGATATCAGGTTGCGCAAGGAAACGCCGGTCAAGACCGACACCAAGGCCAGCCTGACGTTGAAGGGCATCACCGGCGTCGTCTTTATCGAACTGAACGGCGGAGACCCGGCAGCACAAACCCTGCTTGCGGTCACGCCCGAAAATCAGATCCCCGAGATTCCTTCGGAAAAAACCGGACTCAATGCGATGCTCGACGATCTGCCGAAGCTGGTCAAGAAATTCTCGGCCATCGAGGACCAGGTCAAGAAAGTCGTTACCAGCGTCGGCGGCTTGACGGACAAGGTCACGGAGAACCCTTCCCTGCTGCTCAGGCGCCCTGCAGCAAAGCCCTGATGACGGCAGGACGCACTTCGTAGATAGGGACCCCGGCCGGTGGCGGGTGTTGTCTCGACGGCCCGGCCGGCTTATAGTCCGCAACGAGATGAAAGCCCGCATTATCCCTATCGCCAGTGCGCCCAAGCCCCTGCCAGCAGGCAGCGACGCGCTTGCCGCGCCGCTTGACGGCAGCCTGGTCGACCGGCGCAACCGGCGAGTGCGCGACTTGCGCATCTCGGTCACCGACCGCTGCAATTTCCGCTGCGTGTATTGCATGCCGAAAGCCGTGTTCGACCACGACCACGCATTTCTGCCGCGCGCCGAGCTACTGTCTTTCGAGGAGATCGTCCGCATCGCGCGCATCTTCGTCGATCAGGGCGTCGAGAAAATCCGCATCACCGGCGGCGAGCCGCTGTTGCGCCGGCATATCGAAAACCTGATCGAGCAACTGGCGAAGCTGCCGGTGGAACTGACGCTGACCACCAATGGCTCGCTGCTGACGAAGAAGGCGCGGGCGCTGAGGGACGCCGGTCTGACGCGCGTCACGGTCAGTCTCGACGGCCTCGACGACGCCGTATTCAAGCGCATGAACGATGTCGATTATCCGGTCAGCGACGTGCTCGACGGCATCGCCGCCGCCGCAGCCGCGGGCCTCGCGCCGATCAAGGTGAATTGCGTGGTCAAGCGCGGCACCAACGACGACCAGATCCTGCCGCTGGCGCGCCACTTCCGCAACAGCGGCCACATCCTGCGCTTCATCGAGTTCATGGATGTCGGCAGCTCCAACGGCTGGCGCATGGACGAGGTGCTGCCCTCCGCCGACGTGATCGCCCGCATCAACGCCGAATTTCCGCTGCAGGCGATCGATGCCAACTACCACGGCGAAGTCGCCGAGCGCTGGCGTTACCGCGACGGCGCCGGCGAGATCGGCGTCATCTCCTCGGTCACGCAGGCCTTCTGCGCCACCTGCACCCGCATCCGGCTATCCACCGAAGGCCAGCTCTACACCTGCCTGTTCGCCCGCAGCGGCCACGACCTGCGCGCGCTGCTGCGCCAGGGTGCGGACGACGACCAACTGCAGCGCGTGATCGCGGCCGTCTGGCGCGGACGCGATGACCGTTATTCGGAAATCCGCACCGCCGCCACCGCCCTGCCCGGAAAAATTGAAATGTCTTACATTGGCGGCTAGACTCAACGCAGAATCAGCGCCGTCCGCCAAATCGCTTCACGCCATGACCTCCATCCTCCAGACCCTGTCCTGCGCCGACAATTACGACCCGAATTCGCTGCACGTCGATCGTGCCCGCGAGCTGATCCTCGACCTGCTGAGCCCGGTCGGCGTCCATGAGCGGGTTTTCGTGCGCCAGGCACTGGATCGCGTGCTGGCCGAGGACGTCATCTCGCCGATCGACGTGCCGAGCCACGACAATTCGGCCATGGACGGCTGGGCCGTGCGCTACTCCGATCTCGCGGCGAGCGGCGAGACGCGCCTGAAGAATATCGGCACCGCCCTCGCCGGCCGCGCCTTCGAAGGAAGAGTCGACGCTGGCGAGACGGTACGAATCATGACCGGCGCGATCCTCCCGCAGGACGTCGACTGCGTGGTGATCCAGGAAGTCGCGCGCGTCGAAGGCGATGCGGTGATCATCCCGCCCGGCCAGCGCCGTGACCAGAACACCCGTCGCGCCGGCGAGGACCTGCAGGCCGGGCGCCCGGCAATTGCCGCCGGCAAGAAGCTGCGCCCGGCCGAGATCGGCATCATCGCCTCGCTCGGCGTCGCCGAACTCTCGGTACGCCGCCGCGTGCGCGTTGCGCTGTTTTCCACCGGCGACGAGCTGTGCTCGATCGGCACGCCGCTGGCGCCCGGCGCGGTGTATGACAGCAACCGCTACACGCTGTGGGGCATGCTCACCCGGCTTGGCTGCGACGTGATCGACATGGGTGTGGTGAGGGACGATCCGGCCGCGCTCGAAGCGGCCTTCCGCGAAGCCGCCGGCTGCGCCGACGCGATCATCACCAGCGGCGGCGTCTCGGTCGGCGAGGCCGACTTCATCAAGCAGCTGATGGCCCAACTCGGCGAAGTGGCCTTCTGGAAAATCGCCATGAAGCCCGGCCGCCCCATGGCCTTCGGCCGCATCCAGCCTGACGGCGCAGACAGTCCCGGGGCCTGGCTGTTCGGCCTGCCGGGCAACCCGGTGGCGGTGATGGTCACCTTCTACCAGTTCGTACGGCCGGCCATTCTGAAGCTGGCCGGCGTCGATCCGGTAATACCCTTCCCCGCCTTTCCCGCACGCTGCGTGGAAGCCATGAAGAAGGGCCGCGGCCGCACCGAATTCCAGCGCGGCATCCTGTTCCAGGAAGACGGCGAGTGGTGCGTGCGCCCCACCGGCGCTCAAGGTTCCGGCGTGCTGCGCTCGATGTCGGAGGCCGACTGCTTCATCGTGCTCGAACACGAGCGCGAGAAAGTCGGCGCTGGCGATACGGTGAATGTGCAGTTGATGAGCGGGCTGGTATAAATACTGGCCGAGCTTCACTAAATCGAGGACCAAGCCCATGTCCAACGACAACCCGATCGAAGTGATTCACCACATGCTGCAGACGATGGTCAGCCGCAAGGCCTCTGATCTGTTCATCAGCGTTGGCTTTCCACCCGCGCTGAAGATCGACGGCAAGTTGACGCCCATCTCCGACCAGGTACTCACCGAGATGCACACCAGGACATTTGCCCGGGCGGTGATGAACGACAAGCAAATCGCGGCGTTCGAAGCAACCAAGGAGTGCAACTTCGCGATCGCGCCGGCCGGCATCGGCCGCTTCCGGGCCAGTGTCTACGTCGACCAGAACGGCGTCGGACTGGTCATGCGAACCATCAACACGAAGATACCGACCATGGAGGAGCTGGGTCTGCCACCCATCCTGCGCGATGTGGCGATGTCCGAGCGCGGCCTCGTCATGGTGGTGGGCGGCACCGGCTCCGGCAAATCGACCAGCCTCGCGGCCATGATCGGCTACCGCAATGAAAACAGCCATGGCCACATCATCACCATCGAAGATCCGGTGGAATTCGTGCATGAGCACCGCAACTGCATCGTCACCCAGCGCGAGGTGGGCGTCACCACCGAGTCATGGGAGGTGGCGCTCAAGAACACGCTGCGGCAGGCGCCCGACGTGATCCTGATCGGCGAGATCCGCGACCGCGAGACCATGGAGCACGCCATCGCGTTCGCCGAGACCGGCCACCTGTGTCTTGCCACGCTGCATGCGAACAGCACCAACCAGGCGCTCGACCGCATCATCAATCTGTTTCCCGACGAGCGCCGCCAGCAGCTGCTGATGGACCTCTCGCTCAACGTGCGCGCCTTCCTGTCGCAGCGTCTGGTGCCGCGCGAGGATGGCAGGGGACGCGTCGCCGCGTTCGAGATCATGCTCGACTCGCCGCTGATCAAGGACCATATCTTCAAGGGCGAGGTACATGAAATCAAGGAGCTGATGGCGCGGTCGGTCGAGCTCGGCATGCAGACCTTCGACAAGGCGCTGTTCGACCTCTACCAGGCCAACGTCGTCAGCTACGAGGACGCGCTGCGCTTCGCCGATTCGCACAATGACGTGCGTCTGCGCATCAAGCTCAATCCCGGCGGCCGGCAGCCCAAGGACTTGGGCGACAAGACCGACATGGACATCGTCTAGCACTCGCGCCTGATGTTCCGCGCCTGTCCGCACCGGCGCAGACAGGTATATAGTCACCGTCGTGCCCACCCTTGGTGCCCCCCTGCAAATGACTGAAAAGCACCGGTGGCGACTCTCGCTGAAACAGAAAATCACGCTGGGCATCCTGGCGATTTTCGTCGTTGGCATCTGGGCTCTGTCGTTTTTCCTCACTTACATGTTGCGCAACGACCTGCAAAGCCTGCTCGCCAGCCAGCAGGCCTCGACGGTGTCGTATGTCGCCGCCGAGCTTAACCAGGCGCTGGTAGACCGGACCCAAGCCCTCGAAAAGGTTGCCCGTTCGATTGATCGGCCCATACTGGACAATCCGGCCGCGCTTCAGCAAACACTGGCCAAGATTACTGTTTTTCAGGATTTGTTCAATTCCGGCGTCGTTGCCGTGAATCTCGACGGCATCGCGCTGGCCGATGCGCCTGTCGTCGCAGGCCGCCGGGGAACGAACTATGCCAGCAACGAAGCCACCCATATCGCCCTGACAGAAGGAAGAACCGTCATCGGCCGCCCGGTGGTGGGAAGAGTCCTGCATCAAGCCCTGTTCAACATCAACACGCCGATCCGCGATGCCGGCGGCAAGGTGATCGGCGCCCTGTTCGGCGTGATCAATCTCGCCAAACCGAATTTCCTCGACCGCATCGGGGAACTGGGCTATGGCAAGAGCGGCGGTTACATGGTCGTCGCCCCGCAGTACAACCTGGTGGTGACCGCCACCGACAAGAACCGCGTAATGCAGGCGCTGCCCCTTCCCGGCGTCAACCCAATTCTTGATCAACGCATGCAGGGCTTCGATGGACCGGGGATTGCCGTCAACTCGCTTGGCGTGGAAATCCTTTCCTCGGCCGCCCGCATTCCCGCAGCGGGTTGGTTCGTGATCGCCTTGCTGCCGACCGCAGAGGCCTTTGCGCCGATTCACGACATGCAAATACACATCGCGTCCGCGGCGACTTTGTTGACGCTTGTTGCCGGTATTCTTTCGTGGTGGCTGCTGCAAAGCCAGTTATCACCCTTGGTAAATGCCGCGCGACAACTGAACGAAATGACCGGCGCAGGCAAGCCGTTGAACCCCTTGCCGGTCGCGAGACATGATGAAATCGGCCAGCTGATCGGTGGCTTCAACGGGCTGCTGGAGACTCTCGGACAGCGCGAGGCGCAACTCCATATCGAGCGCGATTTCTTCAGCGCCCTGCTGCAGCAGTCGTCCGACGGCGTCCTCCTGTTCAACCCGGACGACCTGGGCATCCGCGAGGTCAACCCCAGCCTGTGCCAACTGCTGGGATACGAACGCGACGAATTGCTCGCCATGAAACTTGGCGATCTGGTGCAGGCAAGCCCGGAACAGGTGCGGGAAAACGTCGACCACGTCGTGCAATCCAAGATTCACCGGGTCGGCGAACGCAGCTATCGCAAGAGGGACGGAACGCCGCTTGACCTTGAAGTCCACGCCTCCCTTGTCGAAACGGGAGGACAGCTGCTGGTGATGGCCAATGTGCGCGACATTACCGAACGCAAGCAGGTGGAAGCGGAACTCCGGCGCCACCGTCTGCACCTCGAAGAGATGGTGGTCGAGCGCACTGCCCAGTTGCGCGCACTGGCCAACGAACTGGCGAAGGTGGAGGAGCGGGAACGGCGCGGGATCGCACAAGACCTGCACGACGATCTGGGCCAGATCATCGCCGCCATCAAGATCAAACTCACGTCGCTGCAGCTACAGGACAAATACCAATGGGACGCCGAGCTGAAGCAGCAGTTCAAGGACATCGGGGCCATGGTCGACCAGGCGAATCGCGCGGTACGCTCGTTTTCCATGCAGTTGAGTCCGCCCGTGCTGTCGGAGTTTGGGTTGGTTTCCGCGCTGGAGTGGCTGGCCGAGGAAATGCTGCGCGGTAACAGCCTGAACGTGCACATTTATGACGAAGGCAAACCCATGCTGCTGGACGGAACGCTAAGCAATTCGCTGTTCCGTACCGTGCGCGAACTGCTGATCAATGTGTCGAAGCACGCCGAGGTAGACACGGCGGAGGTGTCCGTCTTTACCGATGACGACAAGCTGGTGATCACCGTCGTCGATGCCGGGGTTGGCTTCAACATGAAGCACAGCCTGACGCCCACCGCGGACGGCGGCTACGGACTGTTCAGCATCCGCGAGCGCCTCAGTTCGATCGGCGGGGAGATGCAGATCGACAGCCAGCCGGGGCACGGCACGGTGGTGGTGGTGACTCTGCCGCTCGATTCAATGAAAGAACAGGCCGTCAATGGTTCGCTTGCTGCCGCCAGATGACTGCCACGGCATCCCGTTCTTGTCCCTGAGCGCGAGTCGGCGCCCATGATCCGGCAATGGGGCGCCGCACGTGGCGCGGTTCAGGCCGTCCCCAGCCAGAACGCCACATCCATCTTGAGGAACTCGTCCCAGGGCATGTAGTGGGAACCGTCGCAGGAGAAGGTAAGGCCGACCATGCCGTTGAAGAGATTGAGCGTGCCGGTGCGAAGGTAGAACATTTCGTCAATGAAACGCAGCGAACTCAGCGTGTCGAGGATGGCGCGAATGCGCTCCTTCGGCACCAGGGCATCGGCCGGATAGGGATGTTTCGGATAGGCGAGGCAGGTATCCGCATCGACCAGGGCCTGGATGTCGAACAGACGGTAGCGGTAGGGATCGTCGAGCGTCCAATACACCGCGCGGCTGCTGGAGAAATGCAGCATGATGTGGTACATGCCATGATCGAGCATCAGTTCCTCGACCACGCCGAGCACGGTTTTCAGCTGGCGATCCATCTCGCTCTCGCTGCGGGTCTGGTGGAAGACCTGGCTGCGGATCGACGGATCGCCGCGCAGTTGCCGCCACTGGCTCTTCTCCTCGAAGCGCTCGCGCGTAAGCGGCAGGTCGTGAAGGTAGAAATCGGCGCCGAGAAAACCGATGGCCGCACCGGCAGCGCTGCGCACCAGCTGGATGGCGGTAAGCCCAGGCCGCCGTTCACGCAGGGTGATGTAGGAGCGCGAAAGCAGGAAGCCCGCAGCCGGCTGGGATTCGCGCATATAGGGCCGATGCGAGCGGTCGCGGCCGAAATCGGCCTCGTTGACCCCGGATGCGCTGACATTGTCGGAAATCTGCACGCCATCGATATTCATGGCGTACAGGTAGCGGCAGTGGGGCACGCTCGGGAACAGGCGGGCCAACTCGGCATTGAGGCCGGCGCGGTTGCCCCAGGCGGCCGCACTGGCCTGCGCCGCGCAACGCAGCGGTTCCTCGATGATTTTCTTCAGCGCCGCGCGCTGCAAAGCAACGCTCTCCTGAAGTGTATTGCCGCCGTTCAGCATGATGCACGAGCTTACCAAATGAGAATCCCGAACCCATTCATTCTATGCATGCCGGGCATAATTGTGCGTCGCGACATCCTTGACATACCCTTGTTGGCAGATACATGCCGGCGGACTGCCTTGGTTCTTCAAGATCGTTTTTGACAGGACTCACAACAGATAGTCTGCCCCCCGCTATTCAAATCAACATGCTCTGGAGATAATGAAAATGACGCGAAATTTGTTACCGGCTGTTGTCGGCGCACTCATGTCCCTGAACTCTTTCGCGGCGGACTCCTACCTGTGTGTCGCCGATATAACCACCGGTCTGTCTTACGACAAGAGCGCGAAGAAATGGAAGAGCGTTGATTTCCGCTCCGAGAAAAAACTCTTCATCACGCGCGTAAAGCACAAGTCCTACGCTTGGGAAGTCAAGGAGGCCGGGGATCGCTTTCCCGGAGCCACGTGCAAGAGCGACTTCAACGATGCCGGCAATCTCTTTTGCTCCGGAGTTTTCGATTTCCGTTTCAACAGCAAGAAGCTCAGGTTCCTGTACGTCTATCCCCTCGGCTATTGGAGCGACGATAACAGCAGCGGCGTCCTGAAAGAGGGAGAAAATACGCCAGCTCTCGCCATCGGAAAGTGCAATCCTGCCTGAGGGTTGCGCCAATCATGGAAAGGCCACACCTGCCGAGGAGTTGAATAGTGGCTTTCATGGGTAACTGGAATAATATACAGTACGCGGATGAAAGACTATCTTCGCTGAGCTGGAACCATGTGCAGGCGCTACGCTCTAAGCTTCGCAGCAACATCATGCACTCTCGCAGGCTGCTCTGGGCGCAATCAAAGGAAGCAAACGATGACCGGTATAGTTAAGACAATGCGGGCAAACCTGATTTGGTTTATCCCGTTGGTACTTGTAGCAATAGTTATCGCCTTTGACAACCTGCTGAGCAGCTACCTCAACCTTGCCCTGTTCATGCATCGCCTCAGCTGGTCGAATAGTCTTCGTGTGGCACTCTCTCCCGCCACATATATTTACTTTCTTGCGTCAGCCCTTGCGATACTTCTTCCGTTTCTTGTTGCTGTCATTCCGACGTTTTTCGGCAAGGACGATGAAGGAATATATAGCCGTCGTTATCCTTTCTCCGTTGCCATAGTCTTGGCTGTTGTCATTGGTGGATTCTTGCTCGAAGTGCTGATCTGGGGATCGCTTCCACTCGATATGGGCGAGGACTCCAACATCTATGTTCGCTACATTCCATTCATACCTTTGCCGGAAACCCCGCTATTTGGCTCTGGCCAAGCCCTGACAGGCAGCTCGGTTCATGGAGGCCTGCCTGGTCATTAAGCGAGCAGCCTGGCGAATGAGGGGTGGGGCCGGCAAAAGGCAGTGTGCAGCTTACTTGCTCAGGTAGGGCTGCTTGTAGCCACCTAGTTCTGCAAGAAGCGAGTCGATCCCGTTGGACACACGGTGCATTGGATTGTCGGCACAGTACTTGTCAAGAAATGTGGCAATGCCCGCAATTGTAGGAACGGCGACAACCGGTTGTTTTGCGTAGCTGTTGTATCCGCTCAGGTATCCCTGAACCCAGGAGACAATTCGGATTGAGTTCGGTCCCAGAGTACCCTCGTCTATTCTTGCCTCAGCGTATGAGCCGCAGGAAATAGTTGGGGGTCCTTGCGCGAGTAATGCTTTCTGGGCCAAAGCCGTGTTGCTGGCAGCGATTGAGAGAAGCAGGACACCGGTGGATAACAGCGTTTTCATTTCAATTGACCCCGCTAAAAACATAGGCAGAATAATCCAATGCGATTTCCTCTGGAACAAATCCACGCGGTTACGCTTGGGCTCGAATTGGGCGTGGCTTGTTGAGGTGAAGTGACAAAGTCAGTTCGGTGTTCAGCAAGGATCTTACAGCAGCCTGAACCGCCGAAACGTAGCGTTAGCCGGACGGTCGATGGATGGGGGCGGGAGCAGGCATAGAATGGAAAATTCTGGCATACCTCTGCATGACAACTGCTCTACTAGGCCACCGCAGACGATGGCCCAGGCCAAGCGGGCCAGGAATTCTTGAGGCTAATTTGGCCGGAAGTCGAACTTCGCCTTCGTTCCGTTGGACTGGCCGGCCCTGTGGATTACGGCCGTGATCTTGTACGTGTAACTTTCCGGCATGCTGAAGTAATTGCCGTAGCTCGCCGCACTATTGAACGAGATTGAATTGAGCTTCTTCGTCTGTTCGCCCATTACCGGATCTTCGACGCTCAGCTCAATCTTTGCGTCCTTGATCTCGGCACCGGTCTGTCTGTCGAGCAGCGAAATATTGACATGGTAATAACCTTTGCCGCGGGGAATCTCTCCGCTCATCGCCCCCTGTTTGTCCTCGGTCAGATGCCTGACCCGGATTGACTCCGCCGATACGATGCCGAGATAGACATCCATTCCTTCGACTACCTTGTGGTTGCGGTCTTCGCTGTTGGCCTTCGCCACAGGAGGCCCGCCGTTCGGCACGACGCCTCTGTTGAACATGTAGAGTGCCGCAAGGCGTATTTCGGAATCGGTCAAATCGGCCATGCCGCCACGGGGAGGCATCGCTCCATGCCCTTTGATCGCGGAACGAACCAGAAAGTCCGTACCGTGTGAAAATCGCGGTCCCCAGGCAGCCAAGTCGCCGATTCTCGGGGCTCCTTCAACGCCACTCTCGTGGCACTTGATACACTGCGCTTTAACGATTTGTTCGCCGGAGCGATCACGAAACGCTGTCGCGACTTCTACCGGTTCAGTCCAGTGGCCCCCGGATTGATTAACCATGTAGGTGATGGCTCGCTTGATATCCCCGTCCGACAGACCCGGATTACCTCCGTGTGGCGGCATTTTCCGCAGGCCCTGGAGCGCGTGCAGACTGAGACTCGTCAGACCCTGCGCGGCCCTCGGTTTCCAAGCCGCCGCATCGCCAATTCTCGGCGCGCCTTCGGTGCCCTTGGCGTGACAATTGGAACAAACCGCGTCTACCACCTGCTTACCACTCAACCCCGGACCTTGGGCAACCGCCATTTCGGGAACGAGCAGCGCGGCGGCAAGCGCAACTCCTGCTGGCAACCCCTTCGACATACGCGAGAGCGAAGAGCTATTGACATTCACCAGATTTTTCATCGCACGCCTCCTTCCAGTGCAAGCTAGACAAACTGGAAACGCGCCACTTCGCAGAACGCATCGGCAACAGACCTTCGCAGCGGATACCCAGTCCCGCCTGCAATTCAATATGGGAATATCCCCATACTGTTTTTAGGGTAGTACATGACAAGAAATTCGCAATGCCAATCTCCTGAATAGGCAGAACCGGATCGAACCGTGCCAAGAAGATGCCGCCGCACACGCTGTCGCATCACAGCGTTCGTGGAATACCAGGGCTCGATCGGTTTTTGAAGTCCAAGATGGGTGGCAGGCGACCTTTTAATACCGATGGCTAGATTTTGCGTCGCGTTACTTCTTCCCTGCCCGTTCATCGGGATTGACGAAGCTGCCGGAGAGCATCTGGTGTGTTTGTTCCTGCCTGATCTCCTGCATTTGCTGAAACAGCTTCTGACTCTGCTCGACGTAGGAGCCCATAATGTCCTGCATGGCCGGCGCCTGAAATTTGAAAAACTGCGACTATAGATCCTGACTGTCGCCTTTACCTTCGGAGCACCAGAATTTCGATGGCCGCTTTCTGGCAATAAACTTGAAGAGATCAATTTCGGTTGTCGGCCGATTCTGTTGAAAAACTCTGCTGGCGTGTATCGCAACGTCGGCTTAGAAAAACTTGATCTCATAGATCGATCCAGAATCGACGATCGTCGATCGGGTGAGGGGTGAAGGACCCCTGCCATTTTCACCAAAATGCTCAGAGACGCGCCCGCCCAATTGGCACGAAGGCTGGGATTGCCGGTCGTACATGCATCGTACGCCGGTGACTTTCAAGGTATGACACCCGGCAACGAGGTGAAGCCCTACGCTTCGCGTTGTCTCGGAGAAACTCAAATCACCGACGGTCACGGACAACTATTGGCGCGCATGGCCTATGAGGACGGGGAAGGCTTTGTTACAGCGGAGATCATGTCTGGACAAGTCGCCGGAGACTTAGCACCCATTCCTGATGACTTCTGGGCGGTCTCATTGTCGCCTGGCGCGAGCAAGGTTTCGTTCTTGAGCGGCTGCTTCCAAAAAGACTCAACGACTCTTGCGTGGCCGAAGCGGTCGCTCATACAGCGCCGACTGATCAGCGACTATGGCTCCCCGGCCTCCTGCGTCCTTTCCTTCATCTGTTCTGCTTCCCACTCCTCGTAGCATTCCTGGCCGCAAAAATAGGCTACGTAGTCCCACGCTTCCGCGTTTTGCGCCCCGGACTTCGGTACTTCCTTAAGGCAAGCCTCGCATTTTACTAATTCGACGTCTGCCAGTTTCGTAGTCACAATCATTTCGGCACCTCCTTCGACGACACAGACTTAACCGATCAGTAATGGCCCGCTCCTCCTCCGTCAGGTTCGCAGCGATTCCGGCTATTGGCCGTGGCTGTGCGAACCTTCGTGCCCGACTCGCCGCCCTGGAGATGACTTACATGGTTCGCCAGATCGAGTCGTTCAACGATCCTGCAATGAAGTTGTCCCCACCAGAGGCGAGGAGCTCAAGGTACTTCGAATCTGCCATTAGTTTGGCCTGGGTTTGCTCCATGACGGCGAGGTTCGCGTACTCTGCTCTCCACGCAACGCGGTGGGGATTGCCGCCTATGGGCGTCATTACCTCCAGCTTCAGTTCATGCTGCTTTTCTAGATACGCGGAAATCTGTTTCGCAAATGCGAGGGCACTCCCAAGCTTTCCAGGCGCGATCGCGGCCGTGCGGACAAATCGGATCATGATGGTTCCTCTCATTGTTGTGACGGTGCCATCCGGCACCAAGATCCCGCCAACCTGATGAAGGGCGTGTATCGCATTCACGCCTCCAGGATCATCCGGATTGCGGGACTACGTGTTCTCGACAGTCATGAGCTGACAATCGGTGGTGCCGATGTTTTCGACCGAATGCAAAGCGATAAATGGTTTCATGACATCTCCCCGAAAGTTGAAAAGCTGAGGCCGCCCTTAAGAGGCGGTGCTTCGTCTTTCTTACGGGAGGCACATATGTGCCGAGAAGAATGGGTCCGTTCACCCAAAACTTGAACCAAAGCCAAGCTAGGTAGTTGGCTTTTGCTTATGCAATTTGCACGTTAGCACAGGTCGCGAGCAGCCTTCAAGCTGCGGCGCAGCATTGCCCCATCGGAGTCTGCATTCAGTACCCTGAGTGGCTATTCGAACAACCATAGTCCAACGACCGCTTCCGCTGCGCAGGCGGCCTTCAAGTTATTTCAAAAACTTCTACGACACGCATCTAGGTCATTGATTTTCTAAAGCAATAGCGCGGATCAAGAGTCACGCGCGACGCCTCGGCCTCACTCCGTCCTTAGCGCCTCCACCGGATCCAGCAGCGCCGCGCGCCGCGCCGGCAGCACGCCGGCGGCGAGGCCGATGGATGCTGCCAGGACTTCGGCCAGCAGCACGAACGACAGGGGAGTATGCACCGGCAGGGCGGGGACGAAGAAGCTGATCAACTGCGCCAGGCCCATGCCCAGCAGCAGGCCGACCACCCCGCCGAGCGCGGCGAGCGCCACGGCTTCGCCGAGGAACAGGCCAAGAATGGTCTGCCGCCGCGCGCCGAGCGCCACCAGCAGGCCGATCTCGTTGGTCCGCTCGGTGACGGCGATGGTCATGATGGTGACGATGCCGACGCCGCCGACCAGCAGCGAGATGCCGCCCAGCGCGCCGACGGCCATGGTCAGCACGTCGAGGATGTTCGACATCGTGCTCATCATTTCCTCCTGGCTGATGATGGTCACATCCTCACTGCCGTGGCGGGCCTTGATCACCTGCTTGGCCGCCGCCACCACGCTCGCGGCAGGCACTCCCTCGGCCACGGAGATATTGATTTCGTTGAGGCCCTCCCGATTGAACAGTTCGAGGGCGCGCGCCGCCGGGATGTAGGCCGTGTCGTCGAGATCGATGCCGAGAAACTGGCCCTTGGCTTCCATGATGCCGATCACGCGGAATTGCAGGCCACCGATGCGAACCCGCGCGCCGAGGGCATTCTCGGCGCCGAACAGTTCGTTCTTCAGCTTGGGACCGAGCACCACCTGGGCGCGGGCGCTGCCGGCCTCGTCCGGCGGCAGGAACTGGCCGCTGCGCACCTTGGCCCGGAACACGGTGAGCAGGCCGGGGCCAACGCCATAGACCACGACGCGCCGCAGGCGGCCGTTGCCGCCGACCTCCGCATTGCCGAAGACACTGGGCGTGCCGGCCACCACATTGGGCATCCGCATCAGCGCCTCGGCGTCCTCCAGCGAAAGCGGCCTGGCGCTGCTGGGCAGGCCGGTGGTCATGCCGCCGGTCTTGGTCCGTCCCGGATGAACGCCGACGACATTGGTGCCGAACTGGGTGAATTCGGACAGCACATAGCGGTGGATGCCCTCGCCGATCGAGGTCAGCAGGATCACCGCGGCGATGCCGACGGCAATCCCGAGCAGCGTCAGGAAGCTGCGCAGGCGCTGGGAACTGATGGCGCGAATTGCCAGGGTGAGGGAGTCGGTCAAAAGCATGGTCAGTGCTTCATGAGGGCCTGCACGGGGTCCAGCCGCGCCGCGCGCCGCGCCGGCATGATGCCGAACAGGAGGCCGGTGCCGAGTGCCGTGGCGAGTGCCGCGATCACGGCCCAGTCCGGCGGATAGGCGGGAAACACCGGGTACATCTGGCGCAGGACGAAGGCGCCGAAAAGGCCGAGACCGTATCCGGTCAGCGCGCCAGCCAGGGAAATCATCGCCGCTTCGGCCAGGAAGGCGTCGCGGATCGTGGCGCCGCGTGCGCCGAGCGCCTTGAGCAGGCCAATCTCCGCCGTGCGCTGGGTCACCGCCACCAGCATCACGTTCATTACCAGAATGCCGGCCACGGCCAGGCTGATCGCTGCGATGCCCGCCACCGCAGCGGTCAGCGCGCGCAGCAGCTTGTCGAAGGTGGCGAGCACGGCGTCCTGGGTAATCACCGTGACATCCTCCTCGCCGCCATGGCGAGCCTTGAGCAAAGCCGTCACCTCGCGCTTGACCGCCTCCAGGTCGTCGCGGCTCCTGGCCTCGACCAGGACGCGAAACAGGGTATGGGTGTTGAACAGGCTCTGGGCGACGCTGACGGGGACGAATACCAACTCGTCGGTGTTCATGCCCAGCCCCTGCCCGACCGACTTGAGCACGCCGACGATGCGCAGGCGCCGGTCGCCGAGCCGAATCAGTTCCCCTACCGCCGGACGGCCGGCAAAAATTTCCTCCTGAATCTTGGCGCCGATCACGGCCACCAGCGCCCCGCGATTCCAGTCCGCTTCCGGCAGGAAGGTCCCCTGCGCCATCTTGAAGCTGCGAATATCACGATAGCTGGCGACGGTACCGGCCACCACGGTTTCGCGCAGCCGTCCATTGGCGTTGATCTCCGAGTTGCCGGCCACCACTGGCGCCACGCGCCGCACCGCGGGCAGGCGGATCAGTGCCGCGGCATCATCCACGGTCAGGTCGCGCGGCGTGGTGGTGACCGCATTGGCCGGGCTGAAGCCGCCGGTGGCCGAGCGCCCCGGCAGGACAATGACCAGGTTGCTGCCGAGCGCGGAAAACTGCTCGACCACATAACGCCGCGCGCCGTCACCGAGCGAGGTGAGCACCACTACGGCAGCGACGCCGATCGCCATGGCCAGTACCGAGAGCGCGGTGCGCAGCGGGTAGCCGGCCGCCGCATCGCGGGCGAAACGCAGGACGTCGGCGGTGCGCATGGTGTCGCCTCAGGCGGTGCTCGAGGGCGCGCTTCTTTCGCCCAGAGCCGGCGCCGCCGGCGAAACATCGTCACCCCCTTTCCCGGAAAGGGGGCCGGGGGGATTGTCGTCCACGGACCGAAGGTGAACTGCGGCGCTGTCATGCCGCAGTTCACCGTCTTCCATCAGCAACTGGCGACGCGCCCGGGTACCGATTTTCGGGTCGTGGGTGACGACGATCAGGGTCATGCCGCGCTGGTTGAGGACTTCCAGCAGGTGGATCACGTCTTCACCGGTGGCACGATCGAGATTGCCGGTCGGCTCGTCGGCCAGCAGCACGGCGGGCTGCATGATGGTGGCGCGCGCAATCGCGACGCGTTGCCGCTGGCCGCCGGAAAGCTGGTCGGGACGATGATCGGCGCGCTGGTCGAGACCGAAATCCTTGAGCGCCTGCGTAACGCGCCGTGCCCGTTCCGCGGCCGGGATGCCGGCCAGCATCATCGGCAGGCCGATGTTCTCTGCCGCCGTGAGGCGTGGCACCAGATGAAAACTCTGGAACACGAAACCGATCCGCTGGCTGCGCACGGCGGCCTGTTCGTCCGGCGACAGCGTCGTCACATCGCGGCCTTCGAGACGGTAGGAGCCGGCATCGGGCCGGTCGAGCAGACCCAGCAGGTTGAGCAGCGTGGACTTGCCGGAACCCGACGGCCCCATGATCGCCACATATTCACCGGCCTCGATGCCGACATCGAGATGGGTCAGCGCATGCACCACGCTGTCGCCGAGGTGGAAGATGCGCTCGATCCCGGCGAGTTCGATTACGGCCATGCTCAATGTCCTGTGCGGAAGCCGCGTAGCGGCTGAACTGCTGTCACCCCTTTGCCCGGCAAAGGGGGCGGGGGATATGCCGTCATTTCGATTTATCGTCCGCCGTGGCGCGAGCGCCGACTTTCACGCCATCGCGTTCCAGCGAGATGACGATGCGCTCGCCTTCGACCAGCCCTTCGACGATTTCCGTGAACTCCCAGTTGGCGACCCCGGCCTTGACCTTGCGCTCTTCGAGCTTGCCGGTATCCGCGTTCAGCACCATCACCCGGCCGCCCTCGATCAGCGCCGCCGTCGGCACCCGCAGCACATTGGGGCGCGTATCGAGCACGATCTCCACGTCAGCGCTGTAGCCCACCAGGAGGTTCCCCGTCGCCGGTCTCTCGAAATCGACCTCGACATCGACCGTGCGCGCCTGCTTCTCCACCGCCAGGACGTAGGGCGCCACGCGCCGCACCTTGCCCTTCAGCGGCTGCTTGGGCATCGCATCGAGCGAGACGCGCACCGGCAGGCCGGCCTTGATCTTGGGCGCATCGACTTCATCCATCGGCGCGTTGATGTAGAGGCAGGAGTCATCGATCAGGTCGATCGCCGGCGGCGTCGGCACGCCCGGCGGCGACGGCGTCGAATACTCGCCGAGTTCGCCGACGATCTTCGCCACCGTGCCGTCGAAGGGCGCATAAAGCACCATGCGGCCCTGCTCGACCTTCGTCACGTTGATCCGTGCTTCGGCCTGCACGATGTCGGCCCGCGCCGTATCGCAGGCGGCGCGACGGGCATCGGCCTCGCTGCGCGCCGCATCCTCCTTGGCCTCGGAAACAAAGCCGCGACCGCGCAAGGAGGTCTGACGCTCGGCCTCGCGCAGCGAACTGGCGGCCGTGGTGCACACCTCCTTCACGCGCTGCGTCGCCGAGGCGCGCTGGGCTTCGGCCAGCGTCTGCTGCGCTTTCTGGTCGTCGTTCCACAGCTTCATCAGGAGCTGGCCCTTCTTCACCTTGTCGCCTTCCTTGACGCCGAGGAACTCGATGCGGCCGCCCATGATGGTGGACAGCTTGGTGCGCAGGCAGGCTTCCACCGTGCCGGCGCGGGTGTTGACCACGGTGGATTCGACATTGCCGCGATCAACGGTCTTCAGCACCACGCTGACCGGCTTGGCGCGCGTGGTCCAGAAAAAGGCACCGACCACGACGGCGACAAGAAGCAAGGCCGGCAGCACGCGACGCAGAAAAGTAGATGTATTCATGGCGGGTGATTATGCCGTGTTTGCGCCTTCCACGGCTCGACTCATAGGCCCGCTCACCGTGTCACCAGCACCGACTCCAGCCACGGTTCCAGGCGCTGACCCACCGCAAGCACAGCCTCGAAGTGCGCGCCGGAACCATCCGCCATGCGTCTGGGTGTCCGTAGCACCGGCTCCAGCAGCGGGCGCAGGGCATGCGGGACGTTGATCTGCGCCACGGCCAGCGCGCTGACATAACCGGTGACCCGCGTCTTCTTCTCGTAAGTCGCCACTCGCGGCCGCACCGTCCCCTTGAGGATCAGGTAGCGGCTGCGGCCCGGGTATTTGGCGCGCAGGGCGGCGCGGTCGAGTCCGGCATCGATGGCGAACAGGCGGCTGTTCAGGTTCTCCTCGCGCTGCAGTTGCTCTTGCGCGCGCTTGGCCTTTTCGGCGAACTCCTTGCTGTCGGCATTCGCCAGTCGCGCCGCTTCGTGGCGGGCCGCGTTCTGCCGCGCCCGTTCCTGCGCCTGTTGCCAGGCCGGGCCGGCCAACTCCAGCACCAGCAGCACTTCGCGCGGCAAAGCGCGCTCGATACGGCGACGCCCCGCAGTCCCGGCGGACAGCTCGGCGGTGTCGAAACCGAGCGCTGCCATGCGCTCGGTATCCAGCCAGTCCGGCGTGCCGCCGCCGCGGCCAAAGCCGCCGCCGTAATACTCCCCGGCACTCGCATCGGCCACCCGCCAATTCAGCGCCAGTGCCATCCCGCTGTTCTCCCCGGTCATGCCCCAGCCCCAGGGCATGGTCAGTTCGCGCTGCGAGAGCGTGAGGCGGCTGTCCGCCTCGCCGCTGCGATTGAGATAGACGCCGGTCAGAGCCACGGCGTTGGCCAGCAGGATCAGCAGCGCACCGGCGGCCAGGGTCTTCCAGGGTGTGAGCTTCATGGCGCGCCCTCCCCGGCGTTGCGACCCAGCCGGCGCAGGCGTTTCAGCACCAGCAGAATCAGGATCGCGGCGAGCCCGAGCACCAGGAAAAACAGGTACTTCGGCATCACATCCCACCACCAGTCGAAAAACTTGGTGTAGAGAAAGATGACGAAGAAGGTGATGCCGGTGTTGACCGTGTCGGACCACTGCCGGCGCGCGCCGACCCAGATCGCCAGGGCGCTGGCGACAAAGCCGGCAAGCTCGTAGCCGCCTTCGATGGTACGTGTTTCGAAACCTTCATAGCCGGCCAGATAGCTGCCCCAGCCCCAGTGGCCGAGCACCAGCATGGGCAGCAGCAGGCAGAGCAGGCCGAAGATGCGATAAATGGGTGCGAACCCCGACAGCCGGCGATGCGCGACCAGTGCCGGGACCGCGAACAGCAGCGCCGCGACGGGAAAGAAATTCTCCGGCCGCTCGCCGGTATGCAGCCAGTAGACGCCGCTCCATGTGCCGACGCGGGCGGCGACGAAGGCGATCACGCAGCAGATGCCCGCCGCCAGCAACAGGCGCAGGTCGCAGGCATAGGCGAGCAGGAAAGCCAGCGCCGCCCACGGCAGCAGGGCGCGGTCGGTGGGCGTGATGTTGAAGATCTGGCCGAGCATGGACAGATTGAGCACGAAGCAGGCGAAGGCCACCAGCGCCGCCAGCTTGGTGAAGTAGCCTGACGCGTCGCGCGTCTGAATCCAGACCGTCAGCGCCATGCTGCCGAGCGCGGCGCCGAGCAGGATCGCGACCTGGGCCGTCTCGTCGAAGTGTCCCCAGAACTGGTAGAAAAGAAAGAAGACGCTGGCCGCCAGCGCCAGCGCGCCGAGGAAGGACGCCACCCGCATGCCGAGCGAAAGCTGCCTGGCCTGGGCGTCGCGGTCGATATCGAAGCGACCGGCGAATCCTGCGAGCAATGCGGCATGGTGTTCGCGCACAGCCTGCTGCTGCGCCGGATCGAGCCGCAGTACACCTTCGGCTTCGAGGCGGGCCAGCTCCGCCTGGAAGATTGCGATCTCGTCGGCGCGCCGCTGCGCCTCACTGCGAATAGGGGTCTCCATGGCGGTCGATTATGCCGCGTTTGTTATGATTCGCCATCCCACCCCCTGATTCCGCTCCGCGCACCGCAATGATCAAAATCTACGGCATCAAGAATTGCGACACCATGAAGAAGGCCTTCGCCTGGTGCGACTCCCACGGCATCAGCTACGAATTCCACGACTACAAGAAACAGGGCGTGCCGCGCGAGCGGCTGGTGCACTGGTGCCGCACGCTGGGCTGGCAGACCCTGATGAATACCAAGGGCCCCACCTGGCGCAAGCTGACGCCCGAACAGCAGGCCATCACCACCCAGGGCCAGGCCGTGGAGCTGATGCTGGAGCACTCCAGCGTGATCCGCCGCCCGGTGGTCGAAAACGACGCCGGACAGATTCTGGTGGGGTTCGATCCGACCATATTCGACAGCTTCGTGCGCTGATGGACAGTGTTCATCCCTTTCTGCTGGAAGACCTCGACATCCGCGGCGTGCTGGTGCAACTCGGCCCGTCCTGGGCGGCGATAACCGGTCGCCGCAACTACGCGGTACCGGTGCGCGACCTGCTGGGCGAACTGGCGGCCGTTACCGCGCTGATGGGCAGCAACCTGAAAACGCCCGGGCGCCTGAGCTTCCAGTTGCAGGGCCACGGCCCGGTGTCGATGCTGGTGATGGACTGCAATGAACAGCTGCAACTGCGCGGCATGGCCAAGAGCGAACTGAGCGCCGACGCCGAAGCCAATGTGCTGACCGTCGGCGGCCTGCTCGGCGATGGCCGGCTGGTGCTGACGCTGCAGCCGAAGACGGCGGAGACTCCCTACCAGAGCGTGGTGCCGATTGAAGGCAACACGCTGGCGGCCATCTTCGAACACTACCTGGAACAGTCCGAACAGCAGCCCGCCCGCCTGTGGCTGGCGGCGACGGCCGACACCGCCTGCGGATTGTTTCTGCAAAAGCTGCCGGATGCCGATCGGCGCGATCCGGATGGCTGGAACCGCATCGAACAACTCGCCGCCACCGTGCATCCCGAGGAACTGGCGCTGCCGCCGGAGACCCTCCTGACCCGGCTGTTCGGCGAGGAAAAGGTGCGCCTGTTTGCGCCGCGCCAAGCCGTCTGGCACTGCCCGCGCGACGAAGAGAAGGTACGCAACATGCTGCTCTCGCTGGGCCGCGAAGAACTCGAGGCCATGCTTGCCGATGCCGAGGTGATTGCCATCGAAGACGAGATCTGCGGCCACGAATACCGCTTCGGCGCCGAAATCGTCGACGAGCTGTTTCCGCCCGACGGGCGGCTGCTGCATTGAAGGAAGCCGCCCCTCCCCAGTTCCGCCGTGCCGCTGCCGACCTGCCGAAATGAACATAGACATCAGCGAGGAGGCGGGCGTCCGCTATCTGCATTTCGGATCGGACTGGGTGCAGGGCGCGATGCGCATCGCGCGGCCCTTTGCGCTGGAACTGGACTACACCCGCGGCATGATGGTGCCGCTGCTGCTGCACCCCGACGACTGGCCGCGCAAGGTGTTGCTGATCGGGCTGGGCGCCGCTTCGCTGACCAAGTTTCTCTACCGCTACCGGCCGCAGGCAAAGCTGACCGTGATCGAAATCGACCCGCGCGTGACGGCCGCCGCCCGGCAGTTTTTCAAGCTGCCCGACGATCCGGCGCGGATCGACATCCGCCATGACGACGGCGCCGACTTCATCATCAAGACCAGGCAGCACTACGACCTGATCCTGGTCGACGGCTACGATGCCGACGCCCGCACCGGGCGACTCGATACCCTGCCCTTCTACCTCGACTGCCGCGCCCGCCTGGCGGACGACGGGCTGCTGTGCGTGAACCTGCTGTCGCGCCGCAAGGATTTCCACAACAGCGTGACGCGCCTGCAAGACGCCTTCGAAGGCCGTGCCATCTCCTTTCCCGCCTGCGAGAGCGGCAATGCCATTGCGCTGGGCGCGATCGGCGCGCCACCAGCGCCGACTCTTGAAGAACTGAAGACCGCCGCGGCGCACCTGAAGGCGGAGACCGGCCTCAATCTGCTGCCGGCGCTGACCCGGCTCGCGCAATCGCGGCATCTTGTCCGCGGCGTGCTCAAGTTGTGAACGCCCGATGACGCCCGAGCACCGGAATCACCGCCGCGGCACGCTCTACATGCTGCTGGTGATCGCCATCTGGGGCGGCTTCCTGCCGGTCGGCAAATCCGCCCTGCAGGCGGTCGATCCCTACTGGCTGACGGCGATGCGCTTCAGTACCGCAGCACTCGTCTTCATCGGCCTGCTCTGGGTTCGGGAAGGACGCGCGGCGCTGCGCACCGAAGGGCAGTTCTGGAAAATCGTCCTGTTCGGCACCCTCGGCTTCGCCGGCTTCGGCGTCTGCCTGTTCGAGGGCCTGAAACTGACGCGCCCCGAGATCAGCGGCATGATCCTGGCGCTGGGGCCGATACAGGTCGCCCTGTTCCAGTGGTGGCGCACGCATCGCCGACCCGACAACTTCACGCTCGGCGCCATCGCCCTGGCGCTCTTCGGCGAACTGTTCGTCATCACGGCGGGCGACGTGACGCGACTGACCGGCGGCGACGCGCTGGGCAACGGCCTGGTGTTCCTCGCCTCGCTGTTCTGGACCGCCTACACGCTGGGCGGGCAGCAATTCCCCGGCTGGTCGCCGGTGCGCTACACGACGCTGTCCTGCTCGCTGGGCTGCTTTGCCATCCTGGTCGCGGTCGCCATCGCCACGCTGGCCGGGCACAGCCAGCCGCCGACCACGACGAAAATGCTGGAGGTCTGGCCGCAACTCGCCTTCCTCATCCTCTTCGCCTCGGTGTTCGGCATCCTGTTCTGGAACATGGGCGTGGCCAAGCTGGGCCCCTTGAACGCGGGCCTGTTCGCCAACTTCACCCCAGTCATCACCTACCTGATCGCCATCTATCAGGGCCGGCGCCCGGCAGCCATCGAACTGATGGGAGCCGCCATCGTGCTGGTCGCCCTGATCGCCAACAACCGCCACCAGTACGCCAAGGTCCACCGCATCGAGGGCTGAGCAAGAGTCGGCGCTGGTGCGCTCTGCGTACCTGGACTTCCGCTTCGCGGGCAGGTAACGGCGATGCGATGGCATGGGCCGGGTTTGGTGCGCCCTTGCCAAGGTGCCGGATAAATCGTCTAATCCCATCGGCGTATGTACTTTCGGAATGCGCCGGTATGGAGTTGATTTTTTAGGCCCCACTAAAAATGACCAAGCCACTGATGAATATCGGCTTTGCACTTTTCCGGATTTTCTATACGGCCTCTTTGATGGGTTGTTTACCATCATTTAGGCGGTCGACTTAACGTTAGACCTCATATGAACCAAATTCCTCCCGCGCAGCTCCTTGCAGAAATAGAAGATGTCCTTCGCACGATGCCTCCTGGGCATACGTTTGGCGACGACACACCAGATCATTTCGCTTGGCTTGGTCGAGCACTGGCTGTCATGAACTCTTGGAATCCCATCAAGGGAACGGTGCTGTTTGAAGGACATATTGCCAAAATGAACTCACGGATGTCCCAAGATGTAGAGGCTGGGGTTAAAGGCGTTCTAACAATGCTGCATCAAGCGCGTCATGATCTGCGGCTACAAACCGTGGGGCCACTGTCCGTGAGTTTGGAGAATGGCGCTGTCTTCGACTACTTTGACGAGGTTCGCAAGGCGATTGAATCAGCAAAGGCAGATCTATTCTTCATAGACCCTTACCTCGAAGCCGAGTTCGTCTCTCGCTACCTCCCGCACGTTGGGCAAGGAGTGGCAGTTCGCCTATTGGCTAGGGAACGCATGCCATCTCTTCTCTCGGCCGTAGCGCTTCTACGTCAACAAAATGGCGGGGCCATTGAAGTCCGATCTGCCGCAGGTTTCCATGATCGCTATGTAATCGTGGATCGCGTTGCGTGTTATCACTCTGGTGCTTCATTCAAAGACGGTGCCAAGAAGGCACCGACAACCCTGACGCAAATCGTTGATGCATTTCCTGCCGTCCTTTCAACCTATGAAGCGTTGTGGACCAATGCCGCACTGCACCCATAACCATCAGCGTCTGAGGTCTAACCCTGCGGTGCAGGGGACGCTGCGCGATAAAGTCGCGCAGCGCCCCTGACCTTGAACGTTGGGCGTCACACCGGAGGTAATCAGCGTGACCGACATCATCACTCTGTCAAACCCAGATTGGGATCAGCAAGTCACAACAGCGGAGCAGGAACTCGCAGCAGATGCGCTGGAACGGGGAAACGTCCTGCTGTTCCCTCACCTCAGCTTCTTGCTGCAAGATGGCGAAGGCCAATTCCTGTCCCCGACGGTAGCCGGGGAGGGGAAAAACGTCAGTCTGGATCCAGCCAATGGATTGCTACGCGGCAGCAGCGTCAATGACGCGGATCTGCTGCAACGGTTGCAGTTCATGATGAACCGCTTCGCCACATCGAGCAGGCACTTGCTACGCAGCCTGCTGCCACGCTATGAGACAGGATTGGAACAGGCTCGCACCAGCTTTCGGCCCACGGAGATCGCCGGGCGGCGAACCTCATGGCGGAAGGACGATACGCGTCTGCACGTGGACAGTTTTCCGTCTTCACCCACGCAGGGAAACCGAATACTGCGTGTCTTCACCAATGTAAATCCGCACGGACAAAGCCGCAACTGGAGGCTCGGCGAATCATTCGAAGGCGTCGCGCGCCGCTACCTGCCTTCTCTCCCCGGCCCAATCTGGGGCGCCGACCATGTGCTCAATTTTCTTGGCATCACGAGGCGTCGACGGACTGCCTATGATCACTACATGCTGCAACTGCATGACCGGATGAAGGCGGACCTGGCATACCAGTCGCAAGTCGCTCAACGCGCCTGCGAGTTTCAAGCGGGAAGCACGTGGATGGTCTTCACTGACCTCGTGTCGCATGCGGCAATGAGTGGGCAGTACGCGTTTGAACAAACCTATCATTTGCCCGTCAACTCCATGCTGGATCCGTCAAGGTCACCGCTTCGCATTCTCGAGAAGCTTCTCGGCCGTGAGCTTGCATGACGCCCAACCCCTCATTTCAGCGGGCCGCCCAGAGCGGCCGCCGAATTCGAACGTTGGGCTTCAACAACCAAATGGGTCAGCATCAATTACGTGCCATCCGCCGTCCCGCCAGCGCCGACTCCTGCAACCCGAGTCTCAGGCGGTGAGACTCTCCACCGCCGCCTTGCCCGCCGCGTAGCGCGCGGCATCCTGCTGCCAGCGGCCGCTTGGCGACAGACGCGCCAGCCGCGCGGCTCGCACGGGATCGGCGGCCGGCTTCCAGTTGTCCAGCACCCGCGCCACCGCATCCGGCGCATTGCAGATCAGTAGCATGTCGCAGCCGGCGGCCCAGGCCGCGTCCGCGCGCTGCACCATGTCGCCGGCGAAGCTGGCGCCTTCCATCGACAGGTCGTCGCTGAAGATCACGCCGTCGAAGGCGAACTCCTTGCGCAGCGTTTCCAGCCACACCGGCGAGAAACCGGCGGGCCGGCTGTCGACCTGCGGGTAAATCACGTGCGCCGGCATCACGCCGTCGAGCCTGACGCGGCGATAGGGTTCCAGGTCGGGCGCCATCTCGGCCAGGCTGCGCTCATCGACCGGAATCGCGAGGTGCGAATCGGCCGCCACCCATCCGTGTCCCGGGAAATGCTTGCCGCAGCAGCCCATGCCGGCGGCGCGCAGGCCGTCGATCAGGGCGCCGGCCAGTTCGGCGACGGCCACCGGGTCGCGGTGGAAGGCGCGATCGCCGATGACGCCGCTGGGGCCCCAATCGAGATCGAGCACCGGGGTGAAGGAAAAATCGACGCCGCAGGCGCGCAGCTCCGCCGCCAGCAGGTAGCCGACATCGGCGGCCGCTGCTCGCGCGGCGGCGGCGTCGCGATCCCACAATTCGCCGAGGCGGCGCATCGGCGGGACATGGGTGAAGCCTTCGCGGCAGCGCTGCACGCGGCCGCCTTCGTGATCGATGGCGATCGGCAGCGCCGGCGCACGCAGGGTGTGAATCGCCGCACACAGGGCCGTGAGTTGCTGCGGATCGCGGTAGTTGCGGGCGAACAGGATCACGCCGCCGACCAGCGGATGCGCCAGGCGTTCGCGGTCGAGGGCGGAGAGTTCCAGACCGGCGATATCGATCATCAGCGGACCGAGGGGGAGTGTGTTCATCGTGTTTCCAGAATGACGAAGGCGACGGCGTAGTCCTGCTCGTCGCTGATGGAAAGGTGGGCGGTCAGCCCGCGTTCGGCAAGATAGGCGGCGAGTTGCGGCGCGAAGGCGAAAGCCGGCTTGCCGAGTTCATCATGGCTGACGGCGATGTCGGGCAGCAGCACGGGGGCACGCACGCCGGTGCCCAGCGCCTTGCCCAGCGCCTCCTTGGCGGCGAAGCGCTTGGCCAGGAAGCGCGCCGGGTCATGGCTGCTGCGACAGGCCTCGCGCTCGTCCGGTGCCAGCATCTTCTCCAGGCCGCGCTCGCCGTGGCGTTGCCAGTAATCGGCCATGCGCTTTACGGCAACGATGTCGGTGCCGATGCCGAAGATCATGAACAAACCCGGTTAGCCACAGAGATCACAGAGAAAACCAAGACAAGCAGCAGGAATTGTCGCCCGGATCGATGCCCCCAAGGCAACCGCAGCAGGTGTTTCGTTTCCCTCTGTGTCCTCTGTGGCTTCAATTCCGGTTTTCCATGATCACCCGCATTGCGCCTCGCGCATCAGCCGCTTCATCTCGGCGACGGCTTCGCGCATGCCGACGAAAATCGCGCGGCTGACGATGGCGTGGCCGATGTGCAGTTCGCGGATGCCGGGCAAGGCCGCCACCGGCTGCACGTTGAAATAGTTGAGCGCGTGGCCGGCATTGAAGCGCATCCCGGCGGCGCGAATCGCCGCGCCGGCGATACGTATCTTCTCCAGTTCGGCCACCACCGACGGGCTTTCGGGATCGCGGCCGCGGCTGTAAAAGGCATGGGCATACGGCCCGGTGTGGAGTTCGCAAACGCGCACGCCGATGCGCGCGGCGGCTTCCACCTGCGGCAATTCGGCGTCGATGAAGGCGCTGGTGACGATGCCGGCGTGGGTCAGTCGCGCCACCACCTCGCGCAGGCGCGCCTCCTGGCCGGCGACATCCAGCCCGCCCTCGGTGGTGACCTCGTGCCGGCCTTCCGGCACCAGCATGGCCATCTCGGGCTTGATCTGGCAGGCGATGCCGACCATCTCCTCGGTGGCCGCCATTTCGAGATTCAGCTTGATGTGGGTCAGTTCGCGCAGCCGCCGCACGTCGCGGTCCTGGATGTGGCGGCGATCCTCGCGCAGATGCACGGTGATGCCGTCGGCTCCGCCCAGATGCGCCTCGACGGCGGCCCATACCGGATCGGGCTCGTGGGTTCTTCTCGCCTCGCGCACCGTCGCAACGTGGTCTATGTTTACGCCCAGTTCGATCATAGTTCCTGTAACTCCATGAAGACCCGCCGCGATTGCAAGGGTTTGCCTCCCATATGATGCGCGATCAACTGGCGCATCAGCTGCCTGCTTTCAACCCGCGTGCGCGGATCGGAATAATCATCTGCCGCCATGTCGATCAGGGTCTTGCCGCGCACGATCGGCGAATCGCTGGCATCCCGCTGCGAGCCCTGCTGAGCAAGGCCGGCCCGCGCCACTGGTCCGCGTTCGATCAGGTAAGTGTATTCGCCCTCCGCCACCACCGGCTGGCCGGTCTCCATCTCCACATCCAGCGTCAGTCCGTAGCCGATTTCCTTCAGCAGCGTTTTCTCGAAGCGGCGCAGTTCCGGTGCGTCGGCCGCGCCTTCGGCCAGCGCCCGCAAAGCGGCCGCATAGGCGTCGAACAGCACACTGTGGGCGTCCTCGCGCGGCAGCATTTTCAGCAATAGTTCGTTGAGATAGTAACCGAGCAGAAGGCAGCGGCCGCCCAGCAATGGCATGCCGCCGAGCCATTCGGCCTTGGCCAGGGTCTTGACCTCGCCGCCGCCGAACCAGCCCAGTTCCAGCGGCTGAAAGGACATCAGCAGGCCGCGCATGGCGGAACGCGGCCGCCTGGCGCCGCGCGCCAGGAGCGGGACGCGGCCGTGATCGCGGGTGAATACATCGACCACGAGACTGGTCTCGCTGTAGGGATGCAGATGCAGGACGTAGGCCGACTGGCCGTCGACGCGCTTGCTCACGATGCCAAGCCAGACCGGGTAAACCGTTTGAAGCCGTGCCGCAACACGTTAACCGTAGCCCAGGCTTTTCAGGGCACGCTCGTCGTCGGCCCAGCCGCCCTTGACCTTGACCCAGGTCTCGAGCCAGACCTTGCCGCCGAACAGGGTTTCCATTTCCTTGCGCGCATCGGTCGAGATGCGCTTCATCCGCTCCCCGCCCTTGCCGATGACGATGGATCTGTGCCCCGCCTTGTCGACGATGACGGCAGCATGAATGCGACGCAAATCGCCTTCCTGCTCGAACTTCTCGATTTCCACCGCGATGCCGTAGGGCAGTTCTTCGCCCAGATTGCGGAACAGCTTTTCACGCAATATCTCGGAAGCCATGAATCGCTCGGAGCGATCCGTAATGTCGTCCGCATCGAACACCGCCGGCCCTTCCGGCAGGTAGCGGGCCACGGTGGCGAGCAATTCGGCGGCGCCGAGGCCTTTCTCGGCAGACACCGGAACCAGTTCGGCAAACTCGTGCAGCGCCGAAACCTTGGCGATGAAGGGCAGCAACTCAGCCTTGTCGGCCAGCCGGTCTATCTTGTTGATCACCAGCACCACCGGCGTTCCGGCCGGCAGCATGCGCAGTATCTCGTTTTCGCCCGCGCCCCAGTTGCCGGCTTCGACCACCAGCAGAATCACGTCGACATCGGCAAAGGTCGAGGTCACGCTGCGGTTCATCAGACGATTGAGCGCATTCTTGTGCGTCATCTGAAAACCCGGGGTATCGACGAAGATGAACTGGGCATCGTCCGTGGTCAGCACGCCGTGAATGCGATGCCGCGTGGTCTGTGCCTTCTTCGAGGTAATGCTGACCTTGGCGCCTACCAGGCGATTGGTCAAGGTCGATTTGCCGACGTTGGGCCGGCCGATGATGGCCAGGTACCCGGTACGAAATGTTGAATTCATCCTATAAACCGCACTTCCTGCCACAGAGAACACAGAGGACACAGAGATAGAGCGGGTTTGAGTCGTTTCTTCCCATCACCCTTCGGGTAAGCAGCGGACTCCATGCAATCCGCTGTTTTTACTCTGTGTACTCTGTGGCTAACTGAGGATTTAAGGTTCATGGCTTGATCTCTGAAATGGCCCGCTGCGCGGCCTGCTGCTCGGCAATGCGCCGACTGCCGCCGGTGCCGGTGCTGCGGATGCCCAGGTCCGGAATGACGCATTCCATTTCGAACTCCTGGGCATGGGCCTCGCCGCGAGTAGCGAGCAAGGCATAGCGCGGCAGGGGCAGATGCCGCCCCTGCAGAATTTCCTGCAAGGCGGTTTTGGGATCCTTGCCCGTGTCATTGGGATCGATGCGGGCTATGACCGGCTTATATAATCGCTCGATCACGAGCCGTGCCGCATCGAAGCCCGCGTCGACGTAGATCGCACCGACAATTGCCTCCAGCGCATCGGCAAGAATCGAGGGACGCCCGGTACCGCCGCTCTTCAACTCGCCCTCGCCCAAGCTGAGCAAGCCACCGAGTTCCAGGCCCTGCGCGATTTCGACCAGTGTTTCCTGCCGCACCAGACTGGCGCGCAAGCGCGAAAGCTCGCCTTCCTTCAGGTCGGCGAAGCGCTGGTACAGGTAACCGGCGACGGCACAATTGAGCACGGAGTCGCCGAGAAACTCGAGACGTTCGTTATGGGGAGAACCGAAACTGCGATGGGTAAGCGCCTGACGCAGCAACTCCGGTCGGCCGAAGTCGTGCCCGAGCGCGGCCTCCAGACGCTGCGGCTTCATTTTTTGGCGCTGCTGCCCTCGAAGTCGAAGACCAGGCTGACATTGGCAAACAACGGCACCTTTTTCACATAGGCAAAGGAAATCACCAGTTCGTTGCCTTCCTTGGTGATCTCCAGATCCTGTGCGGTGACGCTCTTGACGTCGTCCATGTCGGCGCGTTTTTCGAACGCCGCCTGCACCGCCTTCACAGAGGCGTCCTTGAGACTGTTGTCGGCGGCAGTTCCCTTGACCGCCTTCATGAGGTTGCCGTACTCGATCCATGGCGGCAACGCCTTCATCCCCAAAAGCGCTATCAGGGCCAGAACCGCGCCGCCGGCCATGAGTACGTTCAGACTGAGCCCACGCTGAAGTTTCATGTTATCCCCTAGTGAAATGAGCCGATCCGTTTCAGATCGCCAAAATTGAACCAGATAAAGAATGCCTTGCCGACCAGGTTTTCGTCAGGGACGAAGCCCCAGAAACGACTGTCCTGCGAGTTGTCGCGGTTGTCGCCCATCATGAAATAGTGTCCGGCCGGAACCTCGCAACTCACGCCTTCGCTATTGTAGTGACAATTCTCGCTATGCGGAAAGCGGACAATTTGCTGAACAAAAGGCGGCGCTTCGGGTTCGACCAGAATGTGATGCTCGACGCTACCGAGGGTTTCCATGAAACGCGGGGTATAGAACAGCCGGTCGCGGTCTAGATAATCCTCGATCTTCCGTTGCGCGATCTCCTGGCCGTTGATAGTCAGCCGCTTGTTGCGATAGACGATTTTGTCGCCCGGCAGGCCGACCACGCGCTTGATGTAGTCGAGCGAGGGATCCGGCGGGTAACGAAACACCACCACGTCACCGCGCTGCGGGGAATTGAGTTCGATGATCTTCTTGTTGAGCACCGGCAGTCGCACGCCATAGGTGTACTTGTTGACCAGAATGAAGTCGCCCACCAGCAGGGTCGGGATCATCGACCCGGAGGGAATCTTGAACGGCTCGACGAGAAAAGAGCGCAACAGAAATACCGCCAGGATCACGGGGAAAAAGCTGCCGCCATATTCGACCCACCACGGGTCCTTGGCGTTGGCGGGGCGTCTCTTCCTTGCCCAGAAATAGTCGAACGACCAGACGATGCCGGTGGCGACAACGAGTATGAAAAGAATCAGAGCAAAGTTCATTTGTCACCCACACGCAGCACCGCAAGGAAGGCTTCCTGCGGAATTTCCACACGGCCGACCTGCTTCATGCGCTTCTTGCCGGCCTTCTGCTTTTCCAGCAGCTTTTTCTTGCGCGTGATGTCACCGCCATAGCACTTGGCGAGCACGTCCTTGCGCATCGCCTTGACATTCTCGCGCGAAATGATGGTCGCGCCGATCGCCGCCTGGATGGCGACATCATACATCTGGCGCGGAATCAGCTCGCGCATCTTGGCAGCCAGTTCACGTCCGCGATACGCGGCATTGGCGCGATGCACGATGACCGACAGGGCATCGACCTTTTCGCCGTTGATCAGTATGTCGAGCTTGACCACGTCGGCCGCCCGATACTCCTTGAAGTCATAGTCGAGCGAGGCATAACCGCGCGAGACCGATTTCAGCTTGTCGAAGAAGTCCATCACCACTTCCGCCATCGGCATCTCGTAAGTGAGCTGGACCTGGCGGCCGTGGTAGGCAAGATTCACCTGCGAGCCGCGCTTGCTCTCGCACAGGGTGATGACCGCACCGAGGTACTCCTGCGGCACGAATATCTTGGCGGTGATGATCGGCTCGCGAATCTCCTCCACCTTCTGCGTTTCGGGCAGCTTGGCCGGATTCTCCACCTGGATCAGCGTGCCGTCACGCATCAGCACCTCATACACCACGGTCGGTGCGGTGGTGATCAGGTTCTGGTCGAATTCCCGTTCCAGCCGCTCCTGCACGATTTCCATGTGCAGCAAGCCGAGGAAGCCGCAGCGAAAGCCGAAGCCGAGCGCCTGCGAAACTTCGGGCTCGTAGTGCAGCGACGCATCGTTCAGATGCAGCTTTTCCAGCGAGTCGCGCAATCCGTCGTACTGATTGGATTCGACCGGATAGAGGCCGGCAAAGACCTGCGGCTTGATTTCCTTGAAGCCTTCCAGCGGCGCCGCGGCGCGACGATCGGCCGTGGTCACCGTGTCGCCCACCTTGGCGGCGTCCAGTTCCTTGATGCCGGAGATGATGAAGCCGACCTCGCCTGCGCGCAATTCGCTGCGCGTCAGCGACTTCGGCGTGAACACGCCGACCTGTTCGCACAGATGAATCGAGCCTTCCGCCATGAGCAGCAGCCTGTCCTTGGCGCGTACCACGCCGTCGATCACGCGCACCAGCATCACCACGCCGACATAGTTGTCGAACCAGGAGTCGATGATCAGCGCCTTCAGCGGTGCCGCGGGATCGCCTTTGGGCGGCGGGATGCGGGTGATGACGGCTTCGATGACGTCATCGACGCCCAGGCCGGTTTTCGCCGAGCATAGGACCGCCTCGGTGGCATCGATGCCGATCACGTCCTCGATTTCCTGGCGCGCATTGTCCGGGTCGGCCGCCGGCAGATCGATCTTGTTCAGGACCGGAACCACGTCCACGCCCAGTTCGATCGCCGTGTAGCAATTCGCCACGGTCTGCGCCTCCACTCCCTGCGAGACGTCAACCACCAGCAGCGCCCCTTCGCAGGCGGAAAGCGAACGGCTCACCTCATACGAGAAGTCCACATGGCCCGGGGTATCGATCAGATTGAGGTTGTAGATCTGGCCGTCGCGCGCCTTGTAGCTGAGCGCCGCCGTCTGTGCCTTGATGGTGATGCCGCGCTCGCGCTCGATATCCATCGAATCCAGCACTTGCGCCTCCATCTCGCGGTCGGAAAGACCGCCGCAGCGCTGAATGATGCGATCGGCCAGGGTGGATTTACCGTGATCGATATGGGCGATGATGGAGAAATTGCGGATGTGATCCATGGGGTCAACAAAAAAGGCGCTCATTCAAGCTGTTGAGCACCTTGGAGACTAAAAAGCAAGGGGCGGATTTTAGCCCAAAGCACCCAAATACTCACGCACTTTCGCCACATCGAGGAAGTAGTGACAGAGTTCGCCGCCCTCGCCGTCAGTCAGCACCGGAACCAATTCGTTGTATTTCGCCTCAAGCACCGGATCTGCGTCGACATCCGTCACCAAAATATCGAAATGCGGCACGCCAGGCTCGTTGCGCAGGGCTTCCAGCGCAGCGAGCATGTCGTGGCAGAGATGGCAGTAGTCGCGGCTGAACAGCCGCAACTGCGGCGCCGGCCGTCCCTCCGGAGGCCTATTTATCGGATATGCCCTTGATGGTGATGAACGTCTGCGAATCGCCGCGCCGCACCAGCAGGGTGATCGTGGCGCCCTTGTCGACGCCCTGCAGCAGATCATTGAACTGCGATACCGACTTGATGTCGGTATGGCTTCCCTTGTTGATCAGCGACAGGATGATGTCGCCGGATCGCAGTTCGGTGCGCGTTCCGCCGTTCCTGACTTCCTCGACGATCAATCCGTGCTGGATGCCGAGGGTCCGCTTCTGCTCCGCCGTCGGTACCGCCAGCACCAGGCCGAGCCGATTGGCGGCCGCCGGTTCGGCGGGCTTGCCGCCACGGCTGGCAGTGCGCGTGCCAGCGTCTTCATCCGGTATCTCGCCGATGATCGCAGTCACGTCGCGGCTGGCGCCCTTGCGCCAGATCTGAACCACGACCTTGCTGCCGGGCCTGGTTGCTCCGACAATGCGCGGCAGGTCGCTCGATTCGGCCACCGCCTTGCCGTCAAACTTGAGAATGATGTCGCCGATCTCGATGCCCGCCTTGTCGGCCGCCAGGCCTTTCTCGACCGAGGCCACCAGCGCACCCTGCGGCTTGCCGAGATTGAAGGAGTCCGCCAGGTCCTTGCTGACTTCCTGGATGGCTATGCCGAGACGGCCGCGGCTGACCTTGCCTTTGGCCTTCAACTGGCTCTGGACCTCCATTGCCAGATCGATCGGGATCGCGAAGGACACCCCCATGGAGCCGCCGGAACGCGAATAGATCTGCGAATTGATGCCAACCACTTCGCCTTTCATGTTGAACAGCGGGCCGCCGGAATTTCCCGGATTGATCGCCGCATCGGTCTGGATGAAGGGCACGTAATTCTCGTGCGCCAGGGAGCGCCCCTTGGCGCTGACGATGCCGGCCGTAACGGAATTCTCGAAACCGAAGGGCGAGCCGATCGCCACCACCCATTCGCCGACCTTGAGTTTGACCGAGTCACCGAGCTTCGCCACCGGCAAACTGCTGGCCTCGATCTTGATCAGCGCCACGTCGGTACGCTTGTCGGCACCCAGCACTTTGGCCTTGAACTCCCGCTTGTCGGTGAGTTTGACCAGTACCTCGTCCGCACCATCGACCACATGCGCATTGGTCAGGATGTGGCCGTCGCCACTGATGATGAAGCCCGAACCCAGCGAGCGGTTCTTGAATTCCTGCGGCATACCCGGGAGATTCGGAATCTGCCCCGGGAAAAAGCGCCGGAGGAGTTCCTGAGTCGCGTCATCGCCATCGAGCGGGAACGGGTGACCACGGCGTCCCTTGATAATTTGCGTGGTGCTGATATTGACTACGGTGGCGCCCTGCCGTTCGACCAGTTCGGTAAAGTCAGGCAATTCGCCAGCCAGTGACGGAATCGAAAGCAGCGCGGAAAAAGCCAGTACGAGAGAGATGACAAGTTTTTTCATGATTTTTCCTTGAAACGTACTTCCCTGGTTTGGACTTGCAACGAAAACAGACTGGCGTCATGCCTTGCGCGAATCTCTTTGCGGCGCAGCAAGGCAAGACCAGCACCGATGCCGATCATGGTTCCCATCACGGCCCAGACATCGCCGCCGATCGACTGTCCGATGACTGCCCCACCGATGGCCAACAACAGAGGCAGCACATAGGAGGCGACCGAAGCACGCCAGAGCGTGCCATCGGCTACGGTCAGGCTGACACGGTCACCCACTCTCGCCCCGATCAGATTATCCAGCCGGTAGCGGCGCGGTCCCGCGCTCAGGCCGAGCAAGCCGCTCTGACAAACGTCCGGCGTCTTGCAGTTGCCACAGGCGGAGGCTCGTGCGGGCACTTCGACCCAGACCACGCCACCCGATGTCTCCACCACCACGGCATCACACTGGCTCATTTGCGCTTCCGTTCGACGCCATCGCCGAGACGCTTGACGGCAAGCGCCGGCACCTCGCCCATGACCACCAGTCGATACTCGCCCATTTGACGGCGATATACGTTGAGCGGGCCGACCGTGGACGCCACATCCGCTTCTGCGCCCGCCCCGCCGGGCTCAATGAACACCGAGATCGATGCCAGGCCGTCGGAAAACACCACGTGCAGGCTCTCCGAGTTTCCGGGGCCGGTCTGTCGCTTCATGGCCGCCACCTTGCGAAAGCCCGGCAGCAGGGTGCGGAAATTCCAACCCATGTCGTCGTTCTTCATCTCGATCGCCCTGACCTGCTGCACGCGCACGCGTTTGCTGTCGAAATGGGGTTTCAGCGCCTCGCGTTCTAGCGGGCCGCCGATCTTGACCTGGGTGAAGGTAAAGGACTCGAGTGTCTCGCCACGCTCGCCGATCAGGTTTGCCTTCAGCAGCAGACCGCTGGCATCGTCCATCCAGAACTCATGGCCATAGCGCAAATCGTCCCGCGGCTCCAGCAGCACAGCCCGGCTGTTCACGCCTGCGACCCGACCCTGCCCACCGCTGCGGATTGCATAGTACTCCGGCAAGCTGCCCAGACCGGCCGGCAGCAAGGCGGGAAATCCGCGCTGGCTTGAACGGTTCTCGATGATCAGGAGCTGTTCTTCCGGAAAAAAACATTTCACTTCGCTACCGGCGCGCAGCACCTCGCGCGGACTGCCGTCGAGTGCCTCGATTCGCTCCACTTCGAGGCCGTCGCTCAGTGAATGGGCAATGCGTGAGGTGTCTACCTTGCCGCCGCTGCGATAAACGAAGGTGCCGCTGTAGGTCAGTTGCCGCGAGCCTTGTGCGATGCGCTGCAACAAGGCCAATCCATCCTCGGCCACTGCCAAAGTGGGCGCCAGCAGGACCGCAAGCAGCACCAGCCGAGGAATGCGGACCACCGCCATCAACGGCCCTCGCCCGACGCGGCAACGGTACGGATATTGCGCGCACCACCCACCATGGCGCCGCCCGGCGCGTACGCCTGATGCGCGACCAGGTACTCCTGCAGGCGCGGTGTCGATTGCGCTTGCGCCAACACCGCTGCCGGCTTGGCGCTGGCCAATCCCGCCGTTCCTGCAGGCATTCCGCCATCTGTACCGGACGCCAGTGCCAGCCAAGCCACCAGGGCGACGCCGGCGGCCGATGCCGCAAGGGCCAGTGCCGGTCGCTGCCACTCGCGCATGCGCCGCGGCGCCGGAGCCATTACCGTGGGCTCCAGATCAAGCGCCGACATCACTCGTGCGGCGACATCGATGTCGAGTTCTCGTTCGCCGCGCAACGTAGCGCCAATCAACTGGCAATCACACCATTCGCTGCGCAACTCCGGGCTGCGGCGTAGCGCACGCATTGTCTCTGCAGTCTCGTGATCTTCGAGTTCGCCATCCATCAGTGCCGAAATCCGTGTCTTCATGTCGTCACCATCTCTTATCCGGGGCCGCATCGAGCAGCGGCCTCAATTTCACCGAAATCGCGTCGCGCGCACGGAAAATCCGCGAACGCACCGTTCCAATCGGACAATCCATCACTTGCGCAATTTCCTCATACGACAAACCTTCTATTTCGCGCAGGGTGATTGCCGTGCGCAATTCCTCGGGCAGCGCGTCCATCGCCGCGTTCACCACCTGGCCGATCTGCTTCGTCATCAACAGCCGCTCGGGGGTATCGTTGTCGCGCAGCAACTCGGCCTCGTCATAGCCCTCCGCCTCCTCGCTATCCACTCCGGTAGTGGCCGAAGCGCGCCGGCCATGGGTGACCAGCCAGTTCTTCGCGGTATTGACGCCAATCCGGTACAGCCAGGTATAAAAGGCGCTGTCGTTGCGAAAACCCGGCAACGCACGATAGGCCCGAATGAAACTGTCCTGAACAATATCCTCCACCTCGGCCGAATCACGCACCATGCGCGAAATCAGACGCGCGAGCTTGCGCTGATACTTGGCAACCAGAAGGCCGAAAGCCTGCTTGTCACCCGCCTGCACCCGCTCGACCAGTACCCGGTCTGCTTCGCGATCTCCCATGGGCTTTGCTGTTTGTTCCCGCCAGACGAAAAAATGCGCGGCAAAAATTTGACCGCAAGCGAGTATAACAAGCCACTCCGCCCACATTCCTCACTGCTCCGACCGAGATCACACTCAGCAGCAAATAACACTCAGCCGTTGCCGACAACTGACCCAGGTCCATCAAAATAGTTCCACACTCCGGGCAGTGATATAGTTCGGCTCCATGAATCCGGCCGCTATTCAGCATTTCGACGTTCTCATCATCGGCAGCGGCCTGGCGGGTCAGTCGCTGGCATTGAGGCTCGCGGACAGCCGCCGGGTGGCCCTGGTCACCAAAAAGATGCTGGCGGATTCCGCCTCGGCGTGGGCGCAGGGCGGCATCGCCGCGGTACTCGACCCCGCCGACAGCGTCGAGGCCCACGTCAGCGATACCTTAACCGCCGGTGCCGGTCTGTGCGACCCTGACGCTACCCGCTTCGTCGTCGAGCATGGCCGCGAGGCCATCGAGTGGCTGATCGCGCGCGGCGTTCCGTTCACCGCGGACAACACGCCCCTGGGCTTTCATCTGACGCGCGAAGGCGGCCACGGCCAGCGACGTATCATCCATGCCGCCGATGCAACGGGTACTGCCGTGCAGCAGACGCTGACCGAACAGGTCAGAAACCATCCCAACATCACGATTCTGGAACGTCACATTGCGGTCGACCTGATCACGGCAGCCAAGCTCGGCCTGCCGCGCAATCGCTGCCTCGGCGCCTATGTGCTCGACATCGACCGCGATCGCGTGCTGACCCTTGGCGCCAGCCATACGGCCTTGGCCACGGGCGGCGCCGGCAAGGTCTATCTCTACACCACCAATCCCGACACCGCGACCGGCGACGGCGTGGCGATGGCCTGGCGCGCCGGATGCCGGGTGGCGAACATGGAGTTCATCCAGTTCCATCCGACCTGCCTGTATCACCCGCACGCCAAGTCCTTCCTGATTTCGGAAGCCCTGCGCGGCGAGGGCGGCCTGTTGCGCCTGCCCGACGGCACACGTTTTATGCCCGGCCACGACAGCCGTGCCGAACTCGCACCACGTGACATCGTCGCCCGCGCCATCGACTTCGAAATGAAGCGGCACGGCATCGACTGCGTGTTCCTCGACATGACGCACAAGTCGCCGGACTTCCTCAAGGAACACTTTCCGACCATCCTGGCCCGTTGCCTGGAATTGGGCATCGACATCACCCGGGAACCGATTCCGGTGGTGCCGGCGGCGCACTACAGTTGCGGCGGGGTGGTCACCGATCTGGCGGCGCGTACCGATTTGACCGGACTCTATGCGATCGGTGAAACCACCTTCACCGGCCTGCACGGCGCCAATCGCCTGGCCTCGAATTCGCTCCTCGAATGCGTGGTGTTTTCAGCCTCGGCGGCGCAGAACATTCTCGCCGCTCCGGTGGAGCCCCTGCCCCACCTGCCGCAATGGGATGAAAGCCGGGTGCGCGACGCCGACGAGGGGATCGTCATTTCACACAACTGGGCGGAACTGCGCCGCTTCATGTGGGACTATGTCGGCATCGTGCGCACCAACAAGCGACTGGAACGCGCCCTGCATCGCATCCGCCTGCTGGAAAGGGAAATCGACGAGTACTACGCCAACTACCGGGTCGGCAATGACCTCATCGAACTGCGCAACCTGGTACTGACCGCCCATCTGATCGTGAGAAGCGCGCTGCGCCGCCACGAAAGTCGCGGCCTCCACTTCAGCCGCGACTATCCGGAAACTCTGCCGCGCGCATTGGAGACCGTACTGCACCCGCGCCAGGTCTGATCCGGCGGGATATCAGGCCGGGCCTGCCGCAGCCGACCGCCAGCGCAGCCAGAGCCGCAACTGGCGGAAATCTTCCGCTGAAAAGCTGTCGGCAAGCAGGGTCAGCGCTCGCAAACGGCCCTCCTGCCGATACAGCAGCACAGCCAGAAACGACAGAACCAGAGTATGCGGATGCACCAGCGCTTCGTTCGCCGTGCCGTCAGCGCCGACTGTTTGCAGCCGGCCGTCGCCGCTCAGCAGCAGACCTGCGACCGCCGGCGTACGGCGCTGGCGCGCCAGCGAAGCCCCGATCAGGATCAGGAGAATTGTCGCCAGCCGTGACGGAAGGGTGCTCGCCAACACCGCGCCAACGGCCACAGCATGAGCGGCCGACTGGATCAGCAGCAATAGACGCGAGGACTTGACGACAATCGAGAGCGGGGCGACCGGCTTGATCGCCACGATTGCCTAGATGCGACGGAAAACCAGTGAGCCGTTGGTACCGCCAAAGCCAAAGTTGTTCTTCAGAGCGACATCGATCTTCATCGGCCGCGCCGTATTGGCGCAGTAATCCAGATCGCACTCCGGATCCTGATTGAAGATGTTGATGGTCGGCGGCGATACCTGATGATGCACGGCGAGCACCGTGATCACGGACTCGAGACCGCCCGCACCGCCCAGTAAATGACCCGTCATCGACTTGGTCGAATTCACCACCAATGTCTTCGCCACGTCAGCACCGAAAGCCAGCTTGATGGCCTCGGTCTCGTTCTTGTCACCCAGCGGCGTCGAGGTGCCGTGAGCATTGACATACTGCACCTGGTCCGGATTCACACCGGCATTCTTCAGTGCGTTGACCATGCTGCGTCGCGGACCGTCGGTATCCGGTGCGGTCATGTGGTAGGCGTCGCCGCTCATGCCGAAACCGGCAAGTTCGGCGTAGATCCTTGCCCCGCGCGCCTTGGCGTGCTCGTATTCCTCGAGCACCATGACGCCGGAACCTTCACCTAGGACGAAGCCGTCGCGATCCCGGTCCCAGGGGCGGCTCGATGTTGCGGGATCGTCGTTACGGGTAGACAAGGCCCTGGCCGAAGCGAAGCCGCCGACCGCCAGCGGCGTGGTGGTGGCTTCAGCGCCGCCGCACACCATCACGTCGGCATCGCCGTACTCGATCATGCGCGCACTGATTCCGATTGCATGCAGGCCCGTGGTGCAGGCCGTCACCACCGCAATGTTCGGTCCCTTCAAGCCCAGCATGATCGACAGGTTGCCCGAGATCATGTTGATGATGGTGCCGGGAATGAAGAAAGGCGATATCTTGCGCGGACCGCCGGCCAGATAGTCGTTGTGCGTATCCTCGATCATCGGCAGGCCGCCGATCCCCGATCCGATGTTGACCCCCATGCGCTCGGCGTTTTCGGCGCTTACCTGGAGCCCCGAATCGCGGAAGGCCTGGATCCCGGCCGCCATGCCGAAATGAACGAAGGTATCCATCCGGCGCGCTTCCTTCGCCGACAGGTAGGCAGCGACATCGAAGCCCTTCACCTCCCCCGCGATGCGCACCGACAAAGCCGATGCATCGAAGCGGGTAATCGGTCCGATACCGCTCTTGCCGGCAAGCAGGTTGCCCCAGGCTTCGGGGACATTATTGCCAACCGGGGAGACAAGCCCCAGACCGGTAACGACCACTCGGCGTCGCGACACAATGAACTCCGGAAATCGAATTGAGGAGGAGAACTACTTCTTGATGTTGGCGTTGACGTAGTCAATCGCCTGCTGCACGGTGGTGATCTTCTCCGCGTCTTCGTCAGGAATCTCGCACTCGAACTCCTCTTCCAGCGCCATCACCAGTTCCACGGTGTCGAGCGAGTCGGCACCGAGATCGTCCACGAAGTTGGATTCGTTCTTGATGTCGGCTTCATTGACGCCCAACTGCTCGGCGACGATCTTCTTGACGCGTTGTTCGATGTTCTCCATCTTGAAACTCCTTCCCTGAATTGTTCGGGTGGTAAAAACCTGCCTATTTTAACAAAAACGCCGGACACCCTCGCGGGTTTGATATCCGGTCAATTCATATACATGCCGCCATTGACATTCAGCGTGCTGCCGGTGATGTATCCGGCGCGCTTCGATGCAAGAAATGCCACGGTCGCCGCGATCTCGTCCGGCTGTCCGAGGCGACCCAACGGAATCCTCCCCAGCAACGCGTCGCGTTGCGCATCCGGCAGTGCCCTGGTCATGTCGGTATCGATGAAACCGGGCGCCACGCAATTCACCGTAATGTTGCGGCTGCCGAGTTCCTGTGCCAGGGCACGGCTCATGCCGGCCACCCCGGCCTTGGCGGCGGCGTAGTTGGCCTGGCCCGGGTTGCCCGCCTCGCCGACCACCGAGGTGATATTGATGATGCGTCCGAAGCGCGCCTTCATCATGCCGCGCATGACCAGCTTGGACAGGCGGAACACGGCCTTGAGATTGGTCTCGATGACCAGATCCCATTCGTCGTCCTTCATGCGCATCGCAAGGTTGTCGCGGGTAATGCCGGCGTTATTGACCAGCACGGAAACCGCCCCGAACTTCTTGTCGATCTCGCCGATCAGCGCTTCGCAGGCTGCCGCCTCGGTGACATTGACCATCGCTCCCCAGCCGGTGATGCCGGCCGTGTCCAGCGTCTTCTGGATCTCGGCCGCCCCCGCTTCCGAGGTCGCAGTGCCGATCACCGTTGCACCCTGGGCGCCCAGCTCGAGTGCGATGGCGCGGCCCAGGCCGCGTGATGCGCCCGTCACCAGCGCTATCTGTCCCTTCAAGTCCGCCATATCAGTTTCCTTTTATGTTCCCGGCCGTGCCGGGGACGGTATCCCCTGGTGGGATACGACTGTCAGAACTGCATCCATCGCAGCCAGGTCATTCATGGCGCCGCCGTTGAGGCTGTCGACGCAGCGCTTGACCAGTCCCGATAACACCTTGCCCGGACCACACTCGAAGACATGGGTCACCCCTGCCGCCTGCATCGCCTGCATGGTCTCGACCCAACGCACCGGCGAGGCCGCCTGACGCACCAGCGCATCCCTGATCGCGACCGGATCCGCAAGCTGCGCCACATCGACGTTGTTGAGCACGGGAATCTGCGGCGTGGCAAAACTCAGTTGCGCCAGACGCAGCTTCAGTTTTTCCGCCGCCGGCAACATCAGCGAGCAATGGAAAGGCGCCGATACCGGCAGCATCAGCGCGCGCTTGGCCCCTTTCGCCTTGACCAGTTCAGCCGCACGCTCGACCGCCGCCTTGTGGCCGGCAATCACGGTCTGCTTCGGCTCGTTGAAATTCACGGCTTGCACCACCTGCCCTTGCGCCGCCTCGGCGCAGGCTTCAATCACGGCCGCGGCATCAAGGCCCATGACCGCCGCCATGGCGCCTTCACCGGCCGGCACGGCGGCCTGCATCGCCTGGGCGCGCAGTTCCACCAGCGGTACCGCGTCCTTCAATTGCAGCACTCCGGCCGCCACCAGCGCCGAATACTCGCCAAGGCTGTGCCCGGCCACCAAAGCCGGTTGCGGACCGCCCTTTTCAAGCCACAGGCGATAGGCGGCAATGCCGGCGGTGAGCATCAGGGGCTGCGTATTGACCGTCTGATTCAGTGCCTCTGCCGGGCCTTCCGTGACCAGTTGCCACAAGTCGCGTCCCAATGCCGCCGAAGCCTCGTCGAAGGTGGCGCGGATCACTGCCGCATCGCCGTAAGCGGCCATCATGCCGAGCGACTGGGAACCCTGACCGGGAAAGACGAGTGCAAATTTCATTTGATTCCTTCCACGAGTCTTCAGTGAAAGCTAATGCCCGCGGAAGCGGGCGTTATGCTGGAACTAAAAACGAGTGCAAATTTCATGTCGAGTCTCTCGATTTCAGAACCGGAGCAGGGTCGCGCCCCAGGTGAAGCCGCCGCCAACGCCCTCCAGCAACAGATGCTGGCCGCGCTGAATACGACCGGCGCGCACCGATTCGTCGAGCGCCAGAGGAATCGACGCGGACGACGTGTTGCCGTGCTGTGCCACGGTAACAATGCAATTTTCGGGTGGTATGTGGAGTTTCTTCGCCGTGGCCTGCAGGATGCGCACGTTGGCCTGATGTGGAATCAGCCAGTCCACCTGCCCCACCGTCATGCCTGCCGTCGCCAGCACTTCATGCGCGACGTCGGCCAGCACCTTGACTGCGAACTTGAACACGGCCGGCCCATCCATGCGCAGGAAGGGATCGCCGGTGACCACCCCACCTGACACCTGGCCCGGCACCGAAAGAATGCCGTGATAGCTGCCGTCGGCGTGGATTGCGCTGGCCAGCAGACCGGGTTGCTCCGACGCCTCCAGCACCACGGCGCCCGCGCCATCGCCAAACAGGACGCAGGTACCGCGGTCCTTCCAGTCGAGGATGCGCGAGAACACCTCGGCGCCCACTACCAGCGCGCACTTGTGCGAACCGGAGCGAATGAATTTCTCGGCAATCGTCATGGCATAGACGAAGCCGCTGCATACGGCCTGTACATCGAAGGCCGGTGCGCCATTGGTGATGCCGAGCTTGCTTTGCAGCAAGGCGGCCGAACTGGGGAAAACGTAATCTGGCGTCGAGGTCGCGAGGATGATGAGATCAACTTCCTCAGCCTTGCGCCCGGCGGCTTGCAGAGCGCGCCGGCTGGCTTCCAGCGCCAAATCGCTGCTGGCGACACCTGCCGCGGCGAGATGCCGACTGCGGATGCCGGTACGCTCGACAATCCACTCGTCGGACGATTCGAGTCCGTGTGCAGCGATCAAGGCCGCGTTGCCAATCGGTTCGCCGGGCAGATAACTGCCGGTGCCGCTGATTCGTGTGTGGATCGTCATCGGACCTCCATCAATCGCAAAGAGTCGGCGCTGGCAGGGCGGCGGCCATGCGTGCGGCAATGGCTTCCGGCAGGCGCTGCCGGGCTTCCTCGGCGGCCTGCTCCAGCGCGAAGCGGAAAGCCAGCTGGTCGGCCGAGCCGTGGCTCTTGACTACGATGCCCCGGAGACCCAGCAGGCTGGCGCCGTTGTAACGTCGGGGATCAAACCGCTGGCGAAAGGATTTCAAAATGGGCATGGCCATCAAGGCTGCCAGTTTGGTCAAAATGTTGCGCGAAAATTCTTCCTTCATCGCGCCGCCGATCATATGCGCCAGGCCTTCGACCGCCTTCAGCGTCACATTGCCGACAAAGCCGTCGCACACCACCACGTCGGCGGTGCCCTTGAAGATGTCGTTGCCCTCGACGTTGCCGATGAAATTGAGATCGCTGGCACGCAGCAACTCCCCCGCACGCTTCACCGCCTCATTGCCCTTGATCGCTTCTTCGCCGATATTCAGCAGGGCCACTGTCGGCCGCTCCTTGTGCTCCAGCGCCGACACCAGCAGCGAGCCCATGATGCCGAACTGCAGCAAGTGCTCCGGACTGCAATCGACATTGGCGCCAAGGTCCAGCACATAGGTATTCCCGCGCTGCGACGGCAGGACGGAACAGATGGCCGGCCGGTCAATTCCGGGCAGGGTTTTCAGCACAAACCGCGACACGGCCATCAAGGCGCCGGTGTTGCCGGCGGACACCGCGGCATTGGCCGCACCGTCCTTGACCAGATCCACGGCCACGCGCATCGAAGAATCCTTCTTGCCGCGCAGCGCACTGGCCACTGCCTCGTCCATTTCGACCATTTCCGAGGCATGGCGGATCGACAACCGGCTGCCGAATTCGGCCGTCGCGCGCTCCGCCTGCGGGCGCAAGAGCTCCTCGCGGCCGACCAGAATGGCGGTGCAGTCGGTGTCATGACGCAGGAATTCAAAGACGGCGGGCAGCGTCACCGACGGACCGTGGTCGCCGCCCATACAATCCACCGCGAGGGTGATCGCCATCGCTCAGAGATTTTCCGGGGCGCTTTATATAAAAACGGCCGGATGCGCAACACGCATCCGGCCGTTTTTAACAAAGTGAATTATTCGCCCTTGGCCTTTAGAAGCTTCTTGCCGCGATACACGCCGGACGGCGAGATATGGTGGCGCAGGTGAACTTCACCCGTGGTCGCTTCGACGGCCAGCGGCGGGTTGGTCAGAAAATCATGTGCGCGGCGCATGCCGCGCTTCGACGGGGATTTCTTGTTTTGTTGCACAGCCATTTCGCTACTCCTTGTTTCAATGCTTCTTCAAAGCGACCAGCGCCGCGAACGGCGATGATCCAGGTACGCTTGCATTCGCCGACGGCGCCTCGCACTGCTCATGCCGCGGCGCGATAGGCAGCGCCAGCAACACTTCATCCTCAATCAACGGCAGCACGGCCAACGCCGCTTCGGCTTCGATGGCATCTGCATCGTCATCGACCAGATCATCGTCCGGCCAATCCTCGCCCGGCGCTATCAGTTGCAGCCGACTACGGATACTCAGCGGGAACTTGACGCCGCCAAGACAACGCTGGCAACGCAGTACCGGCTCGCCGGCGATATCCAGTTGCAACCACGACTTGCCTTGCTCGTCCCGCCATCCTTCCAGCCGAACCGACAAGACGCCTGCCGTTGTGGTCAGCAGGTCTGCCAGACGCGGCAATTCACCCAAGCCGACGCTACGATCCAGCACACCACCACTGCGCGCGAACTCAAGACAGTCTATAACTGTTCCGGCAATTGAATCAGACACGGACAGGTGCTCGCGCGACAAACCGTGAATGTTATCATGCCCGGCCCTGTCTTTTCAAGTCTGAAACATGCCTCGCCTCGTCGTTCTTGCCTCGACCTCCCCCTTCCGCCGCGAACTTCTGGCCCGCCTGCAGATCCCCTTCGAGACGGCCGTGCCCGAAACCGACGAGTCCGCCCTACCGGGCGAAGCGCCCGCCGCCACCGCACAACGCCTGGCCGAGGCCAAGGCCCGCGCCGTGGCGCAGCACTATCCCGAGGCACTGATTATCGGCTCGGATCAGGTCGCCGCCAACGGCAGCGAACGCTTCGGCAAACCGGGGAGCCGCGAGAATGCCATCGCCCAGTTGCGCCTGATGCGTGGAAAAGAGGTGGTCTTCCATACCGGGCTGTGCCTGCTCAACAGTGCCGCCAACCGGGTGCAACTGTGTTGCGTCGACACTCATGTCGGCTTTCGCGACCTGACCGATGCCGAAATCGAGTCCTATCTGGACCGGGAAGACGCCCTCAGCTGTGCCGGCAGCGCCAAGTCCGAGGGCTTGGGCATTTCCCTGCTCGCCTACCTGCGCGGCGACGACCCCAACGCATTGGTGGGCCTGCCACTGATTGCCCTGTGCAACATGCTTCGCGCCGAAGGTGTCGCACTGCCATGACCGGCGTCTACCGCTAGCCGATGTCCGGCACGCTCTGGCTGTTGCCCGTCGCCCTCGGCGACACTCCTTGGCAAAATTATTTGCCGGCCACCACCCGTGAGGCCGCCTGCCGGCTGACCCGTTTTGTCGCCGAAAACGCCAAGACGGCGCGCGCCGAGCTCAAGCGCATCGCCCATCCCCTGCCCTTGCGCGAACTGGCGATCGAGCAGTTGCCTGCGACACCCACGCCGGCTGACATCGAGCGCCTGCTGGCGCCGCTGCGCGCAGGCCACGACATCGGTCTGATGTCCGAAGCGGGCTGCCCCGCGGTGGCCGATCCCGGCGCCTTGCTGGTGCGCCGCGCCCACGAACTGGGGCTCAGCGTCAGGCCGCTGGTGGGCCCTTCCTCGTTGCTGCTGGCCCTGATGGCCTCCGGCCTGGACGGCCAGCGCTTCGCCTTTCACGGCTACCTGCCGGCGCGCGAACCGGAGCGCGGCAGCCGCATCGCCGAACTGGAAAAGGAATCGGCGCGTCTGCAGCAAACCCAGATATTCATCGAAACCCCGTACCGGAACCGCGCCCTGTTTGCCGCACTGCTGCTGAACTGCCGGCCGAAAACGCGGCTTTGCCTAGCGACCGACCTGACGCTGGCCAGCGAGCAAATCGCCACACGTCGCATCGCCGACTGGAAAACGGCCACGCCGCCGGACCTGGAAAAGCGCCCTACCGTGTTTCTGCTACTGGCCGACTAAAGTGGGCTCTAAAATGCCGCCCCAAGTCAGACTGCATCAGATTCTCGACTGGGATTCGCCGCAGCAGAACGCCGGTTTGCGCCGGGAACTGGCCGCCGGACTGCTGCAGCCGCAGGCGTACATTGCGCCGAAGTTCTTCTACGACGCGCTCGGCTCACGTCTGTTCGAGGCGATTACCGAACTGCCCGAGTACTACCCGACCCGTACCGAAGCCGCCATCTTCATCGAGCATCTGCCGGCCATCCGGCAGGCGTTGGGCGAAGACTTCACGCTGATCGACCTCGGTTGCGGCAGCTGCGTCAAGGCCGGCAAACTTTTCCACGCCGGAGTGCTTCCCACGCGCTATGTCGCGGTGGATATTTCGGTCGATTTCCTGCGCGATTCGCTGCAGCACCTGCAACGCGAACTGCCGGCGATCGAAATGATGGGCATCGGACTCGACTTCACTCATGAACTCCAGCTGCCCGACGAGTTGCCGCCGGAGCGGCGCATGTTCTTCTATCCCGGCTCCAGCATCGGCAACTTCAGCCCGCCCGAAGCCGGCCTCTTTCTGCAGCGGCTGGCCGCGCAGATGGACTCCTCTGGCGGCTTGCTGATCGGCGTCGATCTGATCAAGGACCATGCGCTGCTGGACGCAGCCTACGACGATCAACTGGGCGTCACCGCCGCCTTCAACCGCAACCTGCTGCGGCACGTCAATGCCCGGCTCGACGCCGATTTCGACATCGGCGACTGGCAGCACGTGGCTTTTTATAACGCCGTCGAGACCCGCATCGAAATGTACCTGAAGGCCCGTCGCGCACTCAGCGCGAGCTGGCCGGATGCCGCCGGCCGCAGCCTCCGGCATTTCGCCGCCGGCGAGCGAATTCACACCGAGAACTCGTATAAGTATTCGCCGCAAGGGTTCACGGCCCTGCTGGCATCGGCGGGGTTTGCCGACATTCAGCTATGGACCGACCCGCGCGCCTGGTTTGCGCTGTTTTTCGCCCGCCGGGCCGGATAAAGGTTCAGGCGGCCACTGTCACCCGGGCCGGCCCCGACTCGAGACGCCCGATCACGGCTGCCGCGGCGAAGCCATCGGTGCGAAACACGTTCAGCACCTCATCGACTGCCGCCGACTCACAGGCCACCAGCAGGCCGCCGCTGGTCTGCGGATCGGTCAGCAGCGCACGCTGCGTAAGCGTGATCGCCGCATCCAGCGCGACGTCGTCCCCATAGGCCATCCAGTTGCGCGCCGAGGCTCCGGTTATGTAGCCTGCCGTCGCCAGTTGCTCGACCTCGGCCAGCATGGGAATCCTCCCCATGTCGAGAAATCCCGCCAGCTTGGCCCCGCGGCAGACCTCGAGCAGATGGCCGAGGAGGCCGAAGCCCGTGATATCGGTCAGGGCATGTACGCCGGCCAAATGCGCGAGGTGCCTGCCCGGCGTGTTCAGCTTGGTCGTACTGGCGATCATCGCGTCATAGCCGGCGGCGTCCAGCGCGCCCTTCTTCAGGGCCGCCGACAGCACGCCGACGCCGAGTGGCTTGCCCAGGATCAGCACGTCGCCGGGCCGCGCTCCGGCATTGGTCTTCACCCGGTCGGGATGCACCAGGCCCATCACTACCAGGCCATAGATCGGCTCCACGGAATCGATGGTGTGGCCCCCGGCGATGGGAATGCCTGCGGCGGCGCAGACGCTTTCGCCGCCCTCCAGAATCTTGCCGATGACCTCTAGCGGCAACTTGTCGAGCGGCATGCCGACCAGGGCCAGCGCCATGATCGGCGTGCCGCCCATGGCATACACGTCGCTGATCGCATTGGTCGCGGCGATGCGGCCGAAGTCGTAGGGATCATCAACGATGGGCATGAAAAAATCGGTGGTGGCGATCAGGGCCTGCTCGTCGTTGAGGCGATACACCGCGGCGTCATCGGCGGTTTCAATGCCGACCATGAGTTCTTTCGGCACCGGAAAGCCGCGCGCACCGCGCAAGATTTCCGACAGGACGCCGGGCGCAACCTTGCAGCCGCAGCCGCCGCCATGGCTGAAACTCGTCAGCCGGACCGGGGAAGAGGAAAGTTTCGGGGAATTCATTGTGTCGATTACCGTGTCATTTCAAGAAGACTGCAAACTCCGGCGCATTCGTGCGCCGGGGTGAACAAGGATACCCGCTCGGCACAGCGCCGGGACAAGTTCGCGTAGTACTGCGGATCGCGCGCCGCCGCCAGGATCAGTTGCGCCAGTCGCTGCGCATCACCGGCGGGAAACCAGCCCGGATAGTCGGCACCGAGCATGCCCCGGTTGCCGGGAATATCACTGCCCAGGACCGGCACGCTGCTGGTCACGGCCTCGATCAGGACGTTGGCGCCACCCTCCATCAGCGAGGGCAGCAGCAGCAGGTGGCAACGCTTGATGCGCTGGCGTGTCGCCGGCTGCGACAAGGCGCCGAGCCAGTGGTAGCGGCCGTCCTGCGCGCCCAGCTGGGCCACCTGGCGCGCCAATTCAGCATCCAGCGCGCCGCCGACATGAAACAGGCGCACCGGCAGGTCGGAGGGCAGGCTCAACAGGGCGCGGACAGCGGTTAGCGGATCCTTCTCCGGCCGCTGATGTCCCACCAGCGCCAGATCGAAGTAACGCCGGCTGCGCCGGCCCGGCGTCAGTGGCCGCGCCGACTGGTAGATGACCATGGCCTTGGCCGCCTGCCCGGGCGACAATTCATGGATCCCCTCCGCCTGCAGCAATACCAGGCGGCCAGACAGCAGCAGCGAACGCTGTGCCGACTCATCGACGCGAATGTCTCGGTAGAGATCGGTTCCGGTCAGCACCAGCGCCAACGGCCGTTGCGGATACCGTGCGGCAAACGCCGCGATCGCAGCGGCCGAACGTCGCGCATGCAGGGCGATCATCAGGTCGTCGTCGGCGCCGCTCCAGTCGCGCTCGATGCGCACCCGTGCCTTGCCTGCGAGGCAGCGCGCCCAGCGCTTCGCCGTATGCCAGTTGCCGTTGTTGGCACTGGCCAGCGCCGGGCTGATAATGACGACGGAAGGAGAAGATGTAATGGACACGCCGGATCTCAGAACTGCGGACAAAAGGCTGCTCGCCGAGGCAATGGAGGATGCGCGCGATTATACGATCAGCCTTCTTGACCAGTTTTCGGCCTGGACGGACAGCGTGAGCATCGAAGGCATCCGGCCGCCCGCTCCATTGCAGGTTCCCTGCCTTGACATCATCAACCCGCCCCTATGGGAACTCGGCCACGTCGCCTGGTTCATGGAGTACTGGTGCCAGCGCTATCGGGGCGCAGCGGCGGCGCCCCGCCCTTCCCGCCTGCCCGATGCCGACCGCTGGTACGACTCGCGTCATGTGCCGCATGACAGCCGCTGGCTGCTCGATCTGCCCGACTGGAATGCCACTCGGCATTACCTGCAAGACACGCTCGATGCTGCACTGGGTGCCTTGCGGGCTTTGCCGGACACCGATCCCGCGCTCTACTTTCACCGGCTGGCCCTGTTCCACGAGGACATGCACGGCGAGGCCTTTCATTACACCGGGCAGACGCTGGCCTGGCCGGCCCCCGATGGACTGGGCGAACTGCCGCCCGCGGGCGACATCGAATTGGCCGGGGGCGAATTCCAGATGGGCAGTTCGCCGACAGGCAAGGGCTTCGTCTTCGACAACGAGAAGTGGGCGCATCCGCAGCGCGTCGACGGCTTCACGATTTCGGCGACGCCGGTGAGAAATTCAGACTACCTGGAGTTCGTCGCGGCAGGCGGCTACCGGCAGCCGCAGTGGTGGTCGCAAGACGGCCGGGCATGGCTCGCCGCCAGCGGCCAGGTGATGCCGCGCTGCTGGCGCAGCAAGGATGGAGTCTGGCAGCAGCGACGCTTTGCGACATGGGTCGATCTGGCGCCAGCCCAGCCGGTGATTCACCTGACGGCGCATGAAGCCGAGGCCTGGTGTCGCTGGGCCGGCCGCCGCCTGCCGAGCGAAGCGGAGTGGGAATACGCCGCCCTGCAGGCCGCCAACTTCAACTGGGGCAACCAGGTCTGGGAATGGACCGCCAGCGCGTTTGCGCCCTATCCGGGCTTCAGCCCCGACCCCTACGCCGAATACGCCGCACCGTTTTTTTATACCCACCGCAGCGTACGCGGCGGCTCCTTCGCCACTCGCGCGCGCATGCGCAACCCGCGCTATCGCAACTACTACGAACCACAGCGCGACGACATTTTTGTCGGCTTTCGCAGCTGCCGGATCGACTGAGCGTCAGGATCGTTGCAGCAGGTACAGGGCCAGAAAACCGCAGCCGATGGTCAGCAGGGTGTTGCGCCACAGCGCGGCAACGATGATCGCCACCAGACCGGCCCACAGGCGCGGATTGCTGCCGCCGAGAACAATCTCGCCATGCACCAGCAACAGTTCCGGCGCGGTGAGCGCCATCAGTGCGGCGATCGGCACGAACGGCAGCAGCCGGCGAAACCAGGTCGGAGGTTGATAGTGTCCCTCGGCGGCGATGAAGGAATATCGAATGGCGAAAGTGATCACGCCGCAGACCAGCATCAGCCACCAGAGGTTCATTTGACCCTCCGCGGCATCGCAATGCCCGCGACGAGGCCGGCCATGGCAGCAATGAACAAGCCGACCTTGTAGGGCATGCCGGCAAGGGCAACAGCCCCCGCTGCTGCTGCCAATGCCGCAGCAATGCGCGCGCGGCTGTCGATCATCGGCACCACGATGGCGATGAAGGTCAGCGGCAGCGCAAATTCCAAGCCGAGGTTCGCCGGCAGTTGCGCGCCGATCAGCACACCCGCCAGCGTCGCCAACTGCCAGCCCGCCCACAGGCCGAAGCCGGAACCGAACAGAATCCAGTGCGCCTGTGCCGACTGCGGCGAATCCGGCTTCACCGCCATCAGGTGCGGAATCGCCGCCGCATAGGCTTCGTCGGTCAGCAGATACGCCAGGAGGATTTTCCAGCGCCGCGGCAGATGCGCCAGCATCGGCGCGACGGAGGCACTGTAAAGCGCGTGGCGCAGATTCACCAGGCCGACCGCGCCCGCGGTGAGCAGCAGCGGTGCACCGGCGCCGACCAGTTGCGCCAGCAGGAACTGCGCGGAACCGGCAAAAACAACCGATGACATGGCCATCGCCGCCAGGGCGGGAATGCCGCTTTGCAGCGCCACGACGCCGTAGATCACGCCAAACGGCGCGACGCCAAGCAACATCGGCATGACCGATCTCAGGCCCAGGGAAAACGCCTGCGTCCGGTTCATGGCTTGCCGCTGGGCCGCCCCAAGGCAGCCGCTCCAGGAGCCTGCGAGCACAGCGAGCCGTAGTCACCCCTTTTCCTGGAAAAGGGGGTGGGGGATAAGTCGTTCACTTTTTCGCCGGCAGATTGACCAGGAAGATACCGCCCACCACCATCGCGGCGGCGACGAAGAAATGCAGGCTGGGCTGGTCGCCCATCAGCAGCATGCCGAACAGGACGCCAAACAGGGGCGTCAGGAACGAGAACACCAGCAGCCGGCCCGCAAGAAAACGCGTCAACAGCCAGAACCACGCCAGATAGCTGATGAAGGCAACGATCACGATCTGATAGGCCATCGCCCAGAGAGTCGGCGTTGACAGCACGGTGATGCCACGCTCGCCGACCAGCCAGGAGAGCGGAAACATGACTGCAGCCGAAACCACCAGCTGATACAGCAGGACTTTGGTCGCCGTGACCTTTGCCAGCGCGGTGGCGCGGATCAATACCGTCGTCGCCGCCCAGAACAGCGCGGCAAGGACGCCGAAGACGTCACCCAGCATGCTGCCGCCCGACGCCTTGTCGATGAAGGCCGTCACCAGCCCGGCAAAGGCCAGCAGCACGCCGGCCCACTGCCGCACGCCCATGCGTTCGCCGGGGACGAAGAAATGCAGTCCGAGCACGGTAAAGCAGGGTGCGGTGTAGAGGAACACCACCATGCGCGATACCGTGGTGTGATCGACGCCGACGAAGATGAAGACGAATTCGAGACCGAACAGGAATCCTGCCAGCAAGCCCGGCCGCAGCGACTGATCGCTGGCGAACAAGGCGATCCCGCGCCAGCGCGCCCAGGCGAAGACCAGCAAAGCGGCGATGCCGGAGCGCAATCCGGCTTGCAGGATGGGACTGATGCCCTCACTGGCGACCTTGATCGCCACCTGTTGCATGCCCCAGACCGCGCACAGCAACACCATCAATCCGAATGCAGCCGGACCGGGAGCAATACGCGCATTCATGCAGTAACGGATCTCGGCGGCAGATGATGGCGTCGCCGCGCCTGGCACGGACTCACAGCACCAATCGGCCGATCCACCAGGCAATGGCCGCAATCAGCGCGCTGGCCGGAATAGTCAGGATCCAGGCCCAGACTATGCCGCCGGCAACGCCCCAGCGCACGTTCCTCGGTCCGCCGGTTGAGCCGACTCCGGCGATCGCGCCAGTGATGGTGTGTGTCGTCGATACCGGAATCCCCATCAGGGTGGACATGAACAAAGTGATCGCGCCACCCATGTTGGCGGAAAAGCCCTTGGCCTGATTCAGCTTGGTGATGCGCTGGCCCATGGTGCGGACGATGCGCCAGCCGCCAAACATGGTGCCCAGACCCATCGAGGTATAGCAGGCAACGATGACCCAGACCGGCACCGATTCATCCGCGGGGGTAATTCCGGCCGCCAGCAGTAACATCCAGATGATGCCAATGGTCTTCTGCGCATCGTTGCCGCCATGGCCGATGCTGTAGGCGGCTGCAGACAACAGCTGCAAACGGCGAAACACCTTGTCCACCTTGCGCGGCGCCATGCTGTTGCACAGCCAGGAGATGGCGACCATGAGAAAGCCGCCGAGCAGAAAACCCAGCACCGGCGCGATCACAATGAACAGCAGGGTCTTGCCCAGACCACTCCAGATCAGCGTCCCCATGCCGCCCTTGGCCACGGCAGCACCGACCAGACCGCCGATCAGCGCGTGGGATGAACTCGACGGAATTCCGTAGTACCAGGTGATGGTGTTCCAGACAATGCCGGCGATCAAGGCGCCGAACACTACGTGGTAATCGACGATGTCCGGATCGATGGTGCCCTTGCCAATGGTCTTGGCCACGGTAAGCTGAAAAATGAATATCGCGACCACATTGAACACGGCGGCCCAGATCACCGCCTGATGGGGCTTCAGTACCCGCGTCGAAACGATGGTGGCGATGGAATTCGCCGCGTCGTGAAAGCCGTTCATGAAATCGAAGACCAGCGCCAGGAGCACCAGCACCACGATCACCGTCAGACTCATCTCGACCGTTTGCATGACGGTCGTTCAGGAATTCTCGAGGATGATGCCCTCGATGATATTGGCGACGTCCTCGGCTCGATCGGTCACCGACTCCAGTAGCTCGTAGATGCCCTTCATCTTGATCAACTGGCGCACATCCGCCTCTTCCCGGAACAGCTTGGTAATGCCGGTGCGCATGGCGCGGTCGGCATCGGACTCGAGTTGATCTATCTCGCGACACAGCTTGAGCATGGCCGGCGCATTGTCCATCTTGTGCAGCAGGATCACGGCGGACCGCACCCGCTCGCAACTGGCGGCGACAATGTCCGAGAGCTGCGTTGCTTCCGGCGTCAACTCACGGATGTCATAGAGATACATCGCCTCGGCGAAATCCTGGATCAGGTCAAGGATATCGTCCATGCGCATGATCAAGTGGTGAATCTCGTCGCGATCCAGCGGCGTGTTGAAAGAGGTATGCAGCAGCGCAATAGTTTGGTGGGTAATCTTGTCGGCCGCCGTCTCGATCTCGTCGATGGCCTGCACATGCTGCGCCAGCACATCGTGGCCTTTGCCCAGATCATCTACCAAAGCCACCAGTTGCTTGCCGCCCTTGACGATCAGGTCAGCGTGGGCATTGAACAAATCGAAGAACTTGGCCTCTCTGGGCATCAATCGCGAGAACATCGGTCACCGCCGCTGGCAAAAAAACATGCGGATTTTATCAGCTAATCGAGGCGAATCCCGCTTCCATCCAACTGGTAGAATTCCCTCTCGCCGCTTCTGCCGGCTTATTTTTTCGGCCTCATCCCGCCATGAAACGCAACCGCCTTCCGCGCCGCGCCCGCCAGACGCCGGACTCCGAACTTCTCACCCGTCTCGCAACGCGGCTCAGCCAGTCATCCAACCGGATCGAGGATGCCTACTGGGAAACCCGCCTGGCAGCTCACATAGACCACCTGCTGGCCGATAAAGGGGAGGAAACCCTGGTCGCCGTCCTCGACCAGTTGTACAACGGCGGCTCGCGCGCCTATGACGAACTGGCCGACATGATCGAGTCCTGCGCCGAGACGCGCCGTGCCGAGACAAGCGGCGGCTTTGATGTGGTCATGATCGCCGTGCCTCTGCTGGCCTGGTCGCGCTTCCAGATTCCGTCGGGCACCATTCCTGCGGCGCTGCTGGATGCGGTGCGGGTCCACCTGCAGGCCCATGTGCTGGCTGGCGATGCCAGGCTCGGCCTCAGCGACATCCTGTACAGCCCGGACCAGTTGCCACAAAACTACGTCGACACGGCGCAACTGGCGGACAAGCTGGCCAAAGCCGCGCTCCATGGCCGCAACCTGAAAATCGACCCGGCGCAGCTGGCTGAAACCATGACTTTCCTGTCCGATACCCGCTACCTGGTGGGCGCCGTCGCCGCGCCGCGCGGTGCGGCGCTGTTCCGCTGGCAGGAAGATGACGGCGATCCGGCGGAGTCCTTCCGCCAATGGGCGCTTCAGGGCGGCGATGCGTTGCGCCCGCTGCTGCCCGCCTGCGCCGTCGAGTTCCTGCCGGTACTGGCCTACCACGCCGCGGTGCGCGACGCCGACCGCGCCTCGCGACCCTGGTCGCTGCGCGCCGCCGTGGCCTTTCTGCAAACCGTGCTGAATCAGCCGGCCGCCGATCTTCGTGCCGTAGTGGCGCCGTTCCATGATCGCCAACTCGAGGAATTCCGCATCGGCTTCACCCTGCGCGGCAGCAGTGACGTGGTGCACGGCGTGGTCTGGCCGCTGCTCGAACACGAGGACGAAAACAACGATGCGCCGGCGCAGATCGAAGCCACGCTACGCGAGGCCGGTGTCGCCAGCGTGCTGATGCTCGACCAGCGTTTTCCACTGGAGTTCTGCGACGACTGCGGCGCCCCACTGTATCCGAACCCCGAAGGCGAACCGGTACACGCCGAACTGCCGGAAGAACAGGCCGAAACCGCGCCCCGGCATCTGCACTGAACTTCAAAACCTCTTTGGCCACAGAGGACACAGAGTTCACAGAGAAAAAGCTGGGCGACCTGTTGCTTGCCGCCCGGCGACGAGCGGCCGCAAGCCCTTGTCCTCTCTGTGTTCTCTGTGACCTCTGTGGCTGGAATTATGGTTTTTGGTTTGAATAGCAGGCGCTGACGGCAACCCGAAGGAAGTGCAGAGCAAGCCGATTTTCAGAACCGGTAAGGCGCCGCGTCCAGCCCCGGATCACGGCCGGCCACCAGATCTGCCAATAGCCTTGCCGAACCGCATGCCAGAGTCCAGCCCAGCGTGCCGTGGCCGGTATTGAGCCACAACCCGGCCAAGCCGGCGGCGGCCATGCCGCCTACCAGCGGTACATTGCCGGGCGTGGCTGGCCGCAGGCCGGCCCAGTACTCGACATTGCTCACCGCCGCCAGCCCGGGAAAGATTTCGCAGGTGCGGTGCAACAGGGCTGCGCAGCGTGCCGCGTTGAGCGAAGTATCGTAGCCATTGAACTCTGCCGTGCCGGCCACGCGCAGCGACTGCCCGAGACGCGAGATAACGATCTTGTGGCCGTCATCGGTAAGGCTCACCGACGGCGCCACCGCTCCGTCGGGCAGCGCCAGCGTCGCCGAATAGCCTTTGGCCGGGTAGACCGGCAGACGCAGGCCCAGAGGCTTCAGCAGCAGCGGCGAATAGCTGCCCAGTGCGAGCACGGTCATGTCGGCCCGCAACTTCTCCCCCGAGGCCAGAAGCACGCCCGCCAGCCGATCGCCTTCACGCAGCAGCGCCGTCACGCTTTCGCCATAGCGGAAGCGCACACCCCGAGCCGTCGCATGCTGCGCCAGAGCCTCGGTAAATCGCCGAGCGTCGCCGGATTCGTCGCCGGCGGTATAGGTGCCGCCCACCACCGGCACTCTCGAGTCCGCCAGCGCCGGCTCGATGGCAAGGCATTCCGCAGCCGTCTTCGGCACCCGATCACAACCGAACTCGCGCATCAAGGCCGCCTGCGGCAGCGCATGCTCGAATTCGTGGGAATCGGTATAGAAATGCAGGATCCCGCGTTCCAGATGATCGTACTCAAGCGCCAATTCCCGTCGCAGGGACCGCAGGGCGGTGCGACTGGCCAGCCCGAGACGCACGATGGCGCCGACATTGGCGCGCGCCCGCGCCGCCGTGCATTCGCGCAAAAAACGCAGGCCCCACGCCCACTGCGCCGGGTCGGCACGCAAGCGCCACAACAGGGGCGCATCTTCACGCCCCATCCATTTCAGCGCCTTCAACGGGGCTTGCGGGTTGGCCCAGGGTTCGGCGTGGCTGACCGATATCTGGCCGCCGTTGGCGAAACTGGTTTCCTGCGCCGGCTGAGGCTGGCGCTCGATCACCGTGACCTCATGGCCGTCCGCCGCCAGATACCATGCGCTGGTGACGCCGACCACGCCGGCACCGAGCACGGTCACGCGCATCGCGTCATCCTGATCCCACCAGGAGCCGCCTGCCCGCAAAGCGGCGTTCCAGGCGTGCAGCGCACCGTCCCCGTCGCACGCTCCGGGGACATATCCCACCGGGGGATACCGCCCCCCTCGCACGCTCCGGGGACATAACTTTTTTGTATATGCTGCTTGATCTGAAAAGCCATGACCCCAATTATAGTCAGCGCCCGGAGGCCCTCATGAGCAATAAACCGAAGATCAGCAAGACCGAAGCCGAATGGCGCGCGCAGCTTACGCCCATGCAATACCATGTCGTCCGCGAAAAGGGCACCGAGCGCCCTTTCAGCGGCGAATACTGGGACTGCAAGGATCCCGGCACCTATCGCTGCATCGGCTGCGGCGAACCCTTGTTCGAATCCGCCGCAAAGTTCGGTTCCGGCTGCGGCTGGCCCAGTTTCACTGCCCCCATGGATAGCCAGCGCATCACCGAGATTGAAGACCAAAGTCTGCTCATGAGTCGCACCGAGGTCGTCTGCAGCAACTGTGGCGCCCATCTGGGCCACGTCTTTCCCGACGGGCCGGCACCCGCCGGCTTGCGTTACTGCATCAACTCGGCCTCGATCGACCTCGACAAGCAGTCCAAACAGCGCTAAGCGCTACAATCCGGCCCATGAAATTTCTATTCGACCTCTTCCCGATCATCCTTTTCTTTATCGCGTTCAAGACTTTCGACATCTATATCGCCACCGGCGTGGTGATCGCCGCCACGGCATCGCAGATCGGCTGGGTCTGGCATCGCCACGGCAAGGTGGACACCATGCTCTGGATCAGTCTGGCGCTGGTAGTGGTGTTCGGCGGCGCGACCCTGATCCTGCACGATGAGACCTTCATCAAATGGAAGCCGACGGTGCTCTATTGGCTGTTCGCCGTGACGCTGTTCGGCTCCGCACGGTTTTTTGGCAAGAACCTGATCCGCGCCATGCTGGACAAGGAGATTCAGCTGCCTGAAGCCATCTGGAGCCGGCTCAATTTCGCCTGGATCGGCTTCTTCGCAGTCATGGGCGTGCTCAACCTCTACGTAGCCTTCAACTTCAGCACCGACACCTGGGTCAGCTTCAAACTCTTCGGCGGCATGGGATTGATGATTTTCTTCATTGTTCTCCAGGGCATCGTGCTCGCCAGGTACATACCCGAGGAGAAGGAAGCCTCCACCCAACCGAACGCCCCTGCGGAGAAGCCCTGATGCTGTATGCCATAGTCGGCGAAGACGTGCCGGACAGCCTTCCCCAGCGCGTCGCCAGCCGCCCCGCCCACCTGGCTCGCCTGCTCGAACTGGAAGCCGCCGGACGCATGGTCCTGGGCGGCCCCTTTCCCGCGATCGACAGCCCGGACCCGGGACCCGCCGGCTTTGCCGGCAGCCTGATCGTGGCCGAGTTCGATTCGCTGGCCGCGGCGCAGGCCTGGGCCGATGCCGACCCCTATGTCGCCGCCGGCGTTTATGCCCGCGTCACGGTACGCCCCTTCAAGCAGGTATTGCCGAAGTCATGAGCGTGATTGATGCCATGCGGGAACGGTTGGCCGCGCTTGACCCGGTAACCATAGAGATCATCGACGACTCGGCCAAGCACGCCGGACACGCAGGCGCCAGAAGCGGTGGCGGACATTTTCGGCTGGCCATTGTTTCGCCGCGCTTCGCCGGTTGCAGAACTATGGAAAGACATCGCTTGGTGTATGATGCTTTGGGCCCGTTGATGAAGCGGGAAATTCACGCACTCAGCATTGCCGCAACAGCCCCCGACGAAAACTGACAATTTCCGCAAAACACAATTCAGGAACCAAAATGAATCGTACTCTCCGCCATGCCATCTTGCTCGCCTTCGCCGTGTCGCTAAGCGCAGCTCCCGCCTTTGCCCAGAAAAAAGAATCCGCGACATTCGCCACCGTCAATGGCAAGGCCATTCCGAAGGTCCGCGCCGATGCGCTGATCGCCGGCCAGGCTGCCCAGGGTCAGCCTGATTCGCCGGAACTGCGCAAGGCCGTAACCGAGGAGCTCGTTCGCCGCGAGATTCTGACGCAGGAATCCATCAAGAAGGGCTTCGACAAGAAGCCCGAAGTTCAAGGCCAGATAGACCTGGCCCGCCAGGGCGTGCTGATCGGCGCCTACCTGAATGAATACGTGCGCACCCACCCGGTCACCGATGACCAGATCAAGAAGGAATACGAGGACATCAAGGCCAAGCTCGGCAACAAGGAATACAAGGCCCGCCACATTCTCGTCGGCACGGAAGACGAAGCCAAGGCCATCATCTCGAAGCTGAAGAAGGGCGAAAAGATCGAAGATCTGGCCAAGGACTCCAAGGACCCCGGCTCCAAGGACCGCGGTGGAGATCTCGGCTGGGCCAACCCCGCCTCTTTCGTCCCGCCTTTCTCGGCGGCCATGACCATGCTGGAAAAAGGCAAGTTCACCGAGACCCCGGTGAAGAGCGACTTCGGCTGGCACGTGATCCAGCTCGAGGACACCCGTGAACTCAAGCTGCCGGGCATCGACGAAGCCAAGGGCCAGATCGGGCAGCAACTGACCCAGCGCATGGTGCAAAAACACATCGACGAATTGCGCGCCAAGGCCAAGGTCGAGTAAGTCAGAACGACAGCATCAATAGAAACGGGAGCCTCGGCTCCCGTTTCTGTTTGTGCCGCCGTAGTACCAGCGCCGACTCTGCACAGTCGGCCGGCTACGGCGGCGCGGAGCAGTGCTCCGCGAATTCCCGCCTACGCCCTGCGCCAGCGCGGTGCGTCCCTTTGGGAACTCTTATCCCAGCCAGTGCCGCGCGTTGCGGAACATGGCGAGCCACGGCGCGTCGTCACCCAGTCCGGGCGGTTGCCACGACATCTGCACGCTGCGGAAGGTCCGTTCCGGGTGCGGCATCATGATGGTGAAGCGGCCGTCGGCAGTCGTCACACCGGCCAGACCGTCGGGCGAGCCGTTGGGATTGAACGGGTAGGTAGTCGCGACCGCGCCACGATTGTCGATGTAGCGCAGCGCGACGAGCGCCTTGCCGTTCGCGTTGCCGGCGAACTCGGCGCGGCCTTCACCGTGACTGACCACCACGGGTAGTTTCGAGCCGGCCATGCCGGCGAGGAAAATCGAGGCCGATGGCGGAATCTCGACCATCACCACGCGGGCCTCGAACTGTTCGCTGCGGTTGCGCTGGAAAGTCGGCCAGTCCTCGGTGCCGGGAATGATGGGGGCCAAATGCGCCATCATCTGGCAGCCGTTGCAAACGCCCAGCGCAAAGCTGTCGCCACGACTGAAGAAGGCGGTGAACTCATCTCGCAGGCGGTTGTTGAACAGCACCGACTTGGCCCAGCCCTGCCCCGCGCCGAGCACATCGCCATACGAGAAGCCGCCGCAGGCCACCAGCCCCTTGAAGTCGGCCAGATGCACGCGGCCGGCCTGCAGATCGGACATGTGCACGTCGTAGGGAGCGAAGCCGGCGCGCTCGAAGGCGGCGGCCATTTCGACATGGCCATTGACGCCCTGTTCGCGCAAGACGGCGATTCTGGGGCGCGCGCCGGTTGCAACCAACGGGGCGACCGCAGCAAAGCTCGGCTGCACGGAAAGTCCCGGATTGTCGGCATCGAGCAGTGCGTCGAACTCTTCCTGCGCGCACACCGGATCGTCGCGGAGCCGCGCGATCTGAAAACTGGTTTCGCTCCAGGTACGTTGCAAGTCGCTGCGGCGGGCGGAAAAAACCAGCTTCGCGTTGCGCCAGACGCGCACTTCGTCGCCAGTATTGGTGGTGCCGATGCTATGCGTACAAGGACTCAGGCCGGCGTCGCGCAGCGTCTGCATCACGGCGGCGCGGTCCTCCAGGCGGATCTGCAGCACGGCGCCGAGTTCTTCGTTGAACAATGCCGTGATCAGCCGATCCTGCAAACGGCCGTCCACCATCTGCGGCCGGCGCTCGATGCCATCGACATCGTTCATCAAGGGGTCGTAAGAGAGCCCGTCGAGGTTCAGCGAGACGCCGACATGCGAGGCGAAGCTCATCTCGCAGACGGTCGCCCACAGGCCGCCGTCGGAGCGATCATGATAGGCGAGGATCCGGCCCTCGCGGTTGAGGCCTTGAATCGCGCCAAAGAATGCCTTGAGCGATGCGGCCTCGGCATCCGGCGCGACGTCGCCGCTGACGCCATAGACCTGCGCCAGGGCAGAGCCGCCGAGGCGGTTCCGGCCAAGGCCGAGGTCGATCAGGACCAGTGCGGTTTCACCCACCTCGGCGTCCGGCCGCAGTTGCGGCGTCAGCGTGCGGCGCACGTCCTCGACCCGGGCAAAGGCGGTGACGATCAGCGACAGCGGCGCGGTCACCTGCTTCTGTGCCCCCTGGTCATCCCATTTTGTTCGCATCGACAGCGAATCCTTGCCCACCGGGATGGACACGCCGAGCGCCGGGCAGAAGTCGATGCCGACCGCCTTGACCGTATCGAACAGCGCGGCATCCTCGTGGCCGTGACCGGCGGCTGCCATCCAGTTGGCGGAAAGCTTGATGCGGCCGATGTCGCCCACATCGGTGGCGGCCAGATTGGTGATCGCCTCGCCCACCGCCATGCGGCCCGAGGCCGGCGCGTTGAGCAAGGCCAACGGCGTGCGCTCGCCCATGGCAAAGCATTCGCCGCGCACGGTGTCGTAGCCCATCGTGGTGACAGCCACGTCGGCCACCGGCACCTGCCAGGGACCGACCATCTGGTCGCGCGCCGTGAAACCGCCGACACTGCGATCGCCGATGGTGATCAGGAAATTCTTCGAGGCCACCGCAGGCAGGCGCAGGATGCGCAGCGCCGCCTCCTTGAGATCGATCCCGGCGATATTCAGCGGCGGCATCGAGACATGATGGCGGCGCGCATCGCGATGCAGCTTCGGCGCCTTGCCGAGCAGGACTTCCATCGGCATATCGACCGGCATGTTGCCGAAGTGATCATCCTTCACCGTGAGTTGGCCGTCATCGGTGGCGACGCCGAGCACGGCGAAGGGACAGCGTTCGCGTTCGCACATGGCGCGGAACTCATCCAGGCGCTCCGGCGCGATGGCCAGCACGTAGCGCTCCTGAGCCTCGTTGCTCCAGATCTCGCGCGGACTCATGCCTGGCTCTTCACTGGGAATCGCGCGCAGATCGAAGGCGGCGCCACAACCCGCGTCATGCGCGAGTTCCGGCATGGCATTCGAAATGCCGCCGGCGCCGACATCGTGGATGGCGAGGATCGGATTCTGCTCGCCCTGCTGCCAGCAGCGGTCGATGACCTCCTGCGCGCGGCGCTGGATCTCCGGGTTGCCGCGCTGCACCGAGGCAAAGTCAAGATCGGCGGTATTCGAGCCGGTCGCCATCGAAGACGCCGCGCCGCCACCCAAGCCGATCAGCATGCCGGGGCCGCCCAACTGAATCAGCAGGCTGCCCGCAGGAAACCGGATCTTGAAGGAGTCTTCGGCGGCGATGTTGCCGAGGCCGCCGGCGACCATGATCGGTTTGTGATAGCCGCGCATCTCGCTGCCGAATTCCTGCTCGAAGCTGCGGAAATAGCCGGCCAGGTTGGGCCGGCCGAATTCGTTGTTGAAAGCAGCCGCGCCAATCGGGCCTTCGATCATGATGTCGAGCGCCGAGGCGATGCGTTCCGGCTTGCCGTAGCTTGATTCCCACGGCTGGGGATAGCCGGGAATCTTCAAGTCGGACACGGAAAAGCCGCAGAGGCCGGCCTTGGGCTTGGAGCCGCGCCCGGTAGCGCCTTCGTCGCGAATCTCGCCCCCCGATCCGGTCGCCGCGCCGGGGAAGGGCGAAATCGCCGTCGGATGGTTGTGCGTCTCGACCTTGGCCAGGATGTGCGTGGTCTGCTCGCTGTAGGCGTAGCCGCCGTCGGCCCGCGGGTAGAAGCGGCGGATCGATGCGCCCTCGATCACCGCCGCATTGTCCGAGTAGGCCACCACCGTGCCTGCGGGATGCGTCTTGTGCGTTTCGCGGATCATGCCGAACAGGGACAGCGGCTGCAGTTCACCATCCACCGTCCAACTCGCATTGAATATCTTGTGCCGGCAATGTTCGGAATTGGCCTGGGCGAACATCATGAGCTCAACGTCGGTCGGATTGCGCCGCAGCTTGCCGAAGTTCTCCACCAGGTAATCGATCTCGTCGGCGGAAAGGGCCAAACCCAATTCGCTGTTGGCCTTGACCAGCGCATCGCGGCCGCCGCCCAGCAGATCAACGCTGGCCAGCGGCTGCGGCGCGACATGATGGAACAAAGCCTTGGCCGCATCGACCGAAGCCAGCACGGATTCCGTCATGCGGTCATGCAGGCGTGCCGCCAGCGCCGACTGTTGAAAATCATTACCCATTGCCCCTGACACATGGAACGCCGTGCCACGCTCGATGCGCCTGACCGCGGCGAAACCGCAATTGCGCGCGATGTCGGTGGCTTTCGAACTCCACGGCGATATGGTGCCGAGGCGCGGCGTAACCAGCAGCAATTTACCGGCCGGCGGCGCCGGCAGTCTCGCGGGAATTCCCAGCAGGTCCTTCAGCCGGGCGGTTTGTTCGGCATTCAGGAGCCCGCCGGACTCGATGAAATACCAATGCTCGGCAGCCAACCCGACGCCCGAAACTGTTTCGCCAAAAGACTTTTGCAAACGCGCGAGGCGTGCTGCCGAAAACGCAGCAGAGCCGCGCAGGGCAAGGAATTCAGCCATGATGGACGGACCGGGGCGGGTGAAAGGCGGGATGGGAATGCAAGGCTCACAATTATACCCTCAGGCCGAGGTCGACCTCATCGGCATCACGGCCATGGAATTGCATTCGCCGGGCAAGCCTGAGAAACTGCAGCAAGGCAATGAACACTTGGACACACCATACTTATGAACACATTTTCGTTTGATGTGAATGTCGGCGACTTTCAGGAAAAGGTCGTCGATGCTTCCCGTCACGCCCCGGTACTGGTCGACTTCTGGGCCGAGTGGTGCGCGCCCTGCCGCATACTCAAACCCCTGCTGGAAAAGCTGGCAGTCGAATACGGCGGCCGCTTCATTCTGGCCAAGGTAGACTCGGACCAGAATCAGGAACTCGCTGCGCACTTCGGCGTGCGCAGCATTCCCAGCGTCAAGGCCTTCGTCAATGGCGAAATGGTTTCGGAATTCAATGGCGCCCTGCCCGAAGCGCAGTTGCGCGCGTTTATCGACGGCCTGATGCCTTCTCCCGCCGAACCGCTGCGGGTGGCCGCACAGGAAGCACGCGCCAAGGGTGCAACGGAGGTTGCCTGCTCGCTGCTGCTCGACGCGATGCAACTTGACCCGACGAATGAGACCGTGCAGCTGGATCTGGCCGAAATATACATCGACATGCACAACATGGATGCCGCGCAGGCCATCCTCGACACGCACGAACACAGGGGCAAGGACGTCGACCGGATGCGAGCGCTGCAAGCCCGACTCAAGTTGGTGACCGGCGGCGCTGGCGCCGACCCCGCGGCGCTGAGAGCCCGCATTGACGCCAACGCAGGCGATCTGGATGCCCGGCTGCAACTGGCAAATGCACTCGCCCTGGCACACGACTACCGCGCGGCGCTGGAGCAGTTGCTGGAAATCGTGCGCCGCGAACGCAAGTGGCAGGATGAAGCGGCGCGCAAGACCATGCTCGATCTATTTACCCTGTTGAGCGGCGATCCGCAGCACGACGATCTGGTCCGTGAATTCCGCATCCAGCTGGCGCGAACCCTCAACTGAAGCCGGCGCGCAGAGCGCGCCGCCGGGACTTGACCTCGAAAGCCCGCCGCCAAGGTGCAACGTCCTTGCCGCAAGAGCTATGTGCGCCAGCGTACTGAGGATGCTGCTCTTGGCGCATACCATCTTTGGTGGAACGGTTACTCTTGTTGCATCACCCTGACTGCGCGACCCACGGCCGGACCCTGCGACCGTAGCGTTCGCCGCGGAGCTAACGGATAGCGTGTCATGAGTTCAGATGTCGAAGCTCCACCGGGCGCGAACAATGGCGCTTCGCCTGGCAAACCGGAACGCGCTCGCTCGCGCCTGTCGCGCTTGGCCCTGCCCGCGCTCATCCTTGCCGTTTGCGCGGCGCTGGCGGGCGGCGGCTATTACGCATGGCGAACATGGTTTGCGGCGGACGATGCGGCCAAAAGTGTTCTTACTGCGGTCGCCACGCGCGGCAACCTCGAGGACACGGTAACGGCAACCGGCACGCTCCAACCCAAGGATTTCGTGGACGTCGGCACGCAGGTCTCGGGACAACTGAAGACGCTGCTGGTTGACGTCGGGGCCGTCGTCAAGAAGGGCCAGCTCCTGGCCGAAATCGATCCCTCGGTCTACCAGGCAAAGGTCGATGGCGATCAGGCCCAACTGCTCAACCAGCACGCACAGCTGGCCGACAGGCAGGCGCAGCTCGCGCTCGCCGATCTTCAGTTCGCGCGACAACAGAACATGATGCGCGATGACGCGACTACCGCCGAGGCGCTGCAAAGCGCCGAGGCCACCCGGAAATCCGCCCTGGCCCAGATGGATTCGGTCAAGGCGCAGATACAGCAGACAGGTTCGACCTTGCGCGGGGACGAGGCGAATCTCGGCTACACCAAGATCTATGCGCCCATCGCGGGAACGGTGGTTTCACAGGCGGCGAAACAGGGCCAGACGCTGAACGCCAACCAGCAGGCACCGATCGTGATGCGTATCGCCGACCTGTCGACGATGACGGTGCAGGCCCAGGTTTCGGAAGCCGACGTGCCCAAACTGAAGGTCGGCATGGACGTCTACTTCACCACGCTGGGCGGTGACAACCGGCGCTTCTACGGCAAGCTGCGCCAGATCCCGCCGACGCCGACGGTGGTGAACAACGTCGTCCTCTACGATGCCTTGTTCGACGTGGCCAATCCGAACCAGGCGCTCATGACGCAGATGACAGCCCAGGTATTCTTTATCGTGTCGAGTGCGAAGGATGCGGTGCTGGTGCCGCTGCCGGCACTGCATCAGGCAGCGGCCGCAGGCCCCAAGCGCGGCGGCCGCGGCACCAACGGCAGCGACCCGCGCAACCAGTTCGCCAACGGCAGCGCACTGGTGGGTGTGGTCGACGCCGACGGCAAGGTCACCGAGCGTGAAGTGAAAGTCGGTGTGATGAACCGCGTCTCGGCGCAGATCGTCTCGGGTCTCGAGCCCGGCGAAAAGGTCGTGGTCGGAACCAAGGCAGTTGCTCCGGCGGCGCGCGCGCAAACCGGCAGTTCACTGACGCCGAACGCCGGGCCGGGGGGCGGTCGCCCGTGAATTCCAGCCTCGACGACGGGGGTCTAGCGCGGCCTGCGCCGCAGGCCGCGCCCGTCGAGCCGGTGATCGCCGCATCACCAGCGCCGACTCTTGATTCCACAATCGAGCCGGCGACGGATCCGCTGATCGAACTGGTGACGGTGACCAAGACCTACCGTAGCGGCGAACTCGACGTCGAAGTGCTGCATGGGATCAGCCTGAAGATCTACCCGGGCGAGTTCCTCGCGATCATGGGCGCCTCGGGATCGGGCAAGACCACGCTGATGAACATCCTCGGCTGCCTCGACCGACCGACCACCGGCACCTACCGCTTCATGGGTGAAGACGTCTCGGCCTTCGAGCGCGACGAACTGGCACGGCTGCGGCGTGAGGCTTTCGGCTTCGTGTTCCAGAGCTACAACCTGATCGGCACCGTATCCGCGCTCGAAAACGTCGAGGTGCCGGCGGTCTATTCGGGAATGCCTCCCGCCGAACGCGATGCGCGCGCAAAGCAATTGCTCGACTCGCTCGGCCTGGGCGACCGCCTGCGCCACCGGCCCAGCCAGCTTTCCGGCGGGCAGCAGCAGCGTGTCTCGATCGCCCGCGCGCTGATGAACGGCGGCCGCATCGTGCTGGCCGACGAGCCGACCGGCGCGCTGGACAGCAAGAGCGGCGTCGAAGTAATGGCGCTGTTGCGGGACCTGTCAGGCCGGGGACACACGGTCATTCTCATCACCCACGCGCAGGATATTGCCGCGCAGGCAAAGAGAATCATCGAAATCAAGGACGGCACCATCGTCAGCGATTCCGGACCGCAATTGCCGGCGCAATTGGCCAATGAGAGCCAGGCTGCGGACATTCCTCAGCCAGCGGCCGAAGGCGGCGCGTCCATTGTCGGCGGCGCGCTCGAGGCGGCGAAGACCGGCGTCAGGGCGCTGCATGCGAATCTGTTTCGCACCGTGCTCACCCTGCTCGGCATCGTCATCGGGGTCGCCTCGGTGATTGCGATGCTCGCCATCGGCGACGGTGCCAAGCAGACGGTGCTCGATCGCATCAACGCCATGGGCACCAATCTGCTGCTGATCCGCCCGGGGCAGCCGAACCGCAGGGGTGTGGGCGGGACTGTCGCCTCGCTGGTGCCGGACGACGCCGACATGATCGCGACGCTGCCCAATGTGCTCGCCGCAGTGCCCGAACTGGGCGGCAGCGTCACCGCCCGCTTCGGCAACTCCGACTATCAGACTCAGGCCACCGGAACCTCGGCGACCTTTCCCGTGGCGCGCAACTGGCCGCTGAGCAGAGGAATATTCTTTTCGACGGCCGACCAGAAGAGCTATGCCTCCGTGGTGGTCCTCGGCCAGACCGTCGCCGACAAGCTGTTTCCTTCGGGCGTGGATCCTGTCGGCCAGTACATCGTGCTCAACAGCGTGATGTTCCAGGTCATCGGCGTGATGGCGGTGCGCGGCGCCTCGCCGCAGGGCCAGGACCAGGACGACGTGGTGATGGTCCCGCTCACCACCGGCGGCTTGCGCCTGTTCGGCCAGCGCTTCCTGCGCAACATCACCGTGGCGGTGGATGACGTCGGCCTCATCGACGAAACCCAGGCGGCAGTGACGGCACTCCTGCAGTCGCGGCACCAGACCACGGACTTTCAGATCCGCAACATGGCGTCGGTACTCGAAACAGCCACGGATACGCAGGACACGCTGACGGTCCTGCTGGGATCGGTGGCGGCCATATCGCTGCTGGTAGGCGGCATCGGCGTGATGAACATCATGCTGGTGAGCGTGACCGAGCGCACGCGCGAGATCGGCATACGCATGGCGACCGGCGCGCGCATGAGGAACATCCTCCAGCAATTCCTCACCGAGGCGCTGGTGGTGTCCCTGCTCGGCGGCGCCATCGGTGTGGCGCTCGGCCTCGCCGCGGCGGCTATCGTTGGTGCGCTCGGCACGCCGGTCAAGTACTCGCTCGGCCCGGTACTGCTCGCCTTCGGCTGCGCCATGGCTACCGGTCTGGTGTTTGGCTACATGCCGGCGCGCAAGGCGGCGCGGGTCGATCCTATAGTGGCGCTGGCGACATGAACCAACGACTCGTCTGCCTTTGGCTTGCGACGCTGCTCGGCGGCTGCGCCGTCACCGGCAATGCTCCGGCACCGGCACCCGACATGCCACGGGCATTCACGGAGGCGCCCGCTGCCGACGCTGCTGCGCCGGCCGCGGACTGGTGGGGCGCGTTCGGCTCGGCGGACCTTTCGTCACTGGTCGCCGCCGCCCAGGCCGCCAATCCTGACCTCGCCATTGCCGCGGAGCGCGTGCGCCAGGCCGAAGCACAGGTCCGCATGGCTGACGCGACGCTGTTCCCGGCCTTGAACCTCGGCGCCGGCACCTCGCGCCGCGAAACGCACGTCGATGGCGGCAACTGGCAGAAGGGCGATGCGAGCAGCGCCACGCTCAGCGCGAGCTACGAGGTGGACCTATGGGGAAAAAATGCCTCCGGCCTGCGCTCTGCCGAGGCTGCGCTGCGCGCCAGCCGTTTCGATGGCGAGACCGTCAGGCTCACGCTCGTCGCCGGCGTTGCCAACGGATATTTCCAGCTTCTGTCGCTGCGCGGCCGCCTGGCGATCGTACGCGAAAACCTGGACATCGCCGAGCGTGTGTTCAAGGTCGTGGACTCTCGTGTCCGCAATGGTGCCGCATCGGCACTTGACCTCGCGCGGCAGAAGGCGGCGGTGCTGACGCAAAGGGCCGCTATCCCGCCGCTGGAGTTGCAGGAACGCCAGACGCTGTTCGCACTGGCGATCCTGCTCGGGCGAACGCCGGAAGGGTTCGAGACTGCGGCCTCGTCCGTCGCCGGTCTGGCCGTGCCGCGCGTCGCCCCCGGACTGCCGGCGCAACTGCTGGTACGAAGACCCGATCTTGCCAGCGCCGAAGCACAACTCGCCGCCGCCAATGCCGATGTCGCCGCGGCGCGCGCCGCTTTGCTGCCCAGCATCTCGCTGACCGGCTCGGCAGGACTCGCGAGCGACGTTCTGATCAATTTTCTGAACGCGCCCACGGCGGTATTGGCGATCGGCGCCTCGTTGTTGCAGCCGATTTTCGACGGCGGCCGCCTGCGCGCACAAGTCGATGTAGCGGCCTCGCGCGAACGCGAACTGGTGGAAAACTACCGCAAGGCCGTGCTTGCCGCGCTGGCGGACGTCGAAAGCGCGCTGGCCGCCGGCGGGCGCACGGCAGCACAGGAACTGCTTCAGGAACAGGTCGTGGAACAGGCGCGCGTGGCCCTGAGACTTGCGGAAATCCGCTATCGCGAGGGCGCAGACGACCTGCTGACGGTGCTCGACGCGCAGCGCACACTGTTCCAGGCCGAGGACCAACTGTCGCAGATTCGGCTGTCGCGGCTACAGGCGTCGGTCGGCCTGTTCAAGGCGCTCGGCGGCGCCTGGACGATGCCGAACAGCTAGGCTCGGCCCCCTCGGCTGTCGATGTTCCTGCGCTTTCCTTACTGCGCCGCCCTCAAGGCCGGCAACGCGGACTGGCGCAGCATCGACGAAGCGCCGAGCCAACCGGCGACGACGACCAGCGCGGTGCCGGCCAGCAAGCCGATCAGCCACAGGCCCGGATTCGGCAGGTAATCGAGGCGGAACGCGAAGCGCGCCAAACCCCAGCCGATGAGGCTGGCGGCGATTCCGGCAAGCAACCCGGCGAGCGCACCCAGCGCCGCAAACTCGGCCAGCAGCGCGCTGGAAAGTTGCCGGCTGCGGGCGCCCAGCGCGCGCAATACGGCAAGCTCATGGCGACGCTCGTCGCTGCTGGCCTGCAGCGCCGCGTAGAGCACGGCGAGGCCGGCCAGGACGGCGAAGCCGAACACCAGTTGCACGGCGCGGGCGACCTGGTCGATGGTCGCATGCAGTTGCTTGACCAGGGCGGCAACATCGATCACGGTCAGGTTGGGGAAGGCCCGCACCAGTTCCGGTATGACGCTTGACCTGTCGGCCGGCAGATGAAAACTGGTGATGTAGCTGACAGGAAAATTATCGAGCACGCCGGGCGGCGCCATGACAAAGAAATTGACGCGCATCGAATCCCAGTCGAGCTTCCTGAGACTGGTGATCAGCGCCTCGACCCGATTGCCGGCGATGTCGTAGGTCAGGCGATCGCCCAGCTTCAGATTCAGCGTCTCGGCCAGGCCCTGCTCCACCGAAAACTCGGCCGCCTGCGTGACGCCGTGCCAGCGCCCGCCGCTGACGGTGTTGCCGGCAGGAAGCGCAGCCGACCACGACAGATTGAATTCCCGATCGACCAGGCGCTGGGCGCGATCATCGGCATAGCTCTCCGGTCCGACCGCCTTGCCATTGACCTGCACCAGGCGCCCGCGCACCATCGGCTCCAGGTCCGGCGCCGGCAGCCCGCGCGCCTTGAAGAAGTCGGCGATGGCGGCACGCTGATCGGGCTGGATGTTGATCGCGAAACGATTCGGCGCGTTGGCCGGGACACGTGCCAGCCAGCTGTCGAGCAAGTCGCCGCGGGCCACGGTGAGCAGCAGCAAAGCCGTCAGACCCAACGCCAGCGCCACCGCCTGCACCATGGTTGCGGCCAGCCGGCGGCGCAGATTGGCCAGCCCATGGCGCCAGCCATAGCCGCGGCCGGCCGGTCGCAGGCGGCCCAGTACGGCGAGCAGCACGCGCGCCATCAGGGCGAAGAAGCCGAGCGCAATCAGGAATCCCGCCAGCACGATCAGACCCAGGCGCAGTTCTCCCGCCATCCACAGCATCAAGGCCGCCAGCACCAGCGCGCCCAGCAGGTAGGCGCCGACCGAAGCGGGTTCCGACCCGCTCCACTCGCGGCGCAGCACGCGTATCGTCGGCACGCGCTGCAAGCGCAGCAGGGGCGGCAGGGCGAAGCCGATGACGAGGGTGAGGCCGACCAGCAGGCCATGCAGCCAGGGCAGGAGCGACGGCGCCGGCAGCTTGGTCACCAGCAATCCCGCAAGCAGTTGTTGCAGCGCTGTCTGCACGCCAAAACCCGCTGCGCAGCCGGCCAGTGTCGCCGTAAGGCCGAACAGCAGGAATTCGCCGCCGTGAATCAGCAGCAGCTGCGGTCCCGAGGCGCCCATGCAGCGCATCACCGCGCAGCCGTCGAGATGCCGCCGCATATAGCGCTCGGCGGCCAGCGCCACGGCCACCGCGGCGAGAATCACGGCCAGCAGGGCAGCAAGGCGCAAAAAGCGTTGCGCCCGCTCGGTCACGTTGCGAATCTCGGGCCGCGCGTTGTCCAGGCTTTCGATCTTTTCGCCGCGACCAAGCTGGATCCTGGCCCAGGCTTCGAAGGCCGCCACTGCCGGCGCGTCGCCGGCCAGATGCAAACGATAGCTGACCCGGCTGCCGCTCTGGATCAGGCCGGTCGCCGGCAGATCGGCGAGGTTGACCATCAGGCGCGGCGCCAGCGCAAACACGTTCATGCCGCGATCCGGTTCCAGTGTCAGCACCGGGCCGCTGACAACCGCGATTTTTCCCAGCGCCAGCGAGGTGCCCGGGGCGAGACTCAGCGTGGTCGCCAGGCGCTCATCGGGCCAGGCTTCGCCGGCTTGCGGCACACGCGGAGTATCGGCATCGGGCGCGTTGAGCAGCGGCGCGGTGCGCAAGGTGCCGCGCAGCGGATAGCCCGTCGACACTGCCTTGATTTCGGCAAGCAAGGCCGCGCTGCCGAGGCTCACCATGCTCGGGAAGGTGGCACTCTCGGCCTGCCTGAGACCGCGCGCCGCCGCCTCCTGGCGAAACTTTTGCGCCCAGGGATGATCGGCGGTCAGCAACAGATCGCCGCCGAGCAACTGGTGCGATTCGAGCTTCAGCGCCTGCTCGACGCGGTCGGTCAGAAAACCGACACTGGTCAGCGCCGCAACCGCCAGCATCAAGGCGATGCCCAGCACCGTCAATTCGCCGGCGCGCCAGTCGCGGGCGAGCATGCGCCACATCAGCCGCAATGAAGTCATGAGAACCCTTTAGCCACAGAGGACACAGAGATCACAGAGGAAAAGCCCACCATGTATTTCTCTGTGACCTCTGTGTCCTCTGTGGCTCATGGGTTGGCCTTTCACCAGCTTCGCATCTGCTCGATGGCCTGCTCGATGCGGTCGAGGGCGATGACCTCGATGCCCTTGATCGCCTGCCTTGGCGCATTGGCCTTGGGCACCATGGCATGGGTGAAGCCGAGTTTAGCGGCCTCCTTGAGACGTTCCTGGCCGCGCGGCGCTGGGCGGATTTCGCCGGCCAGGCCAACTTCGCCGAAGACCACCAGCTTGCCCGGCAAGGGCTTGTTGCGCAACGACGAAACGATGGCCAGCAACACCGCGAGATCGGCTGCCGGCTCGGCGATCTTGACGCCGCCGACGGCGTTGACGAACACATCCTGATCGGCGCAAACGATGCCGGCATGGCGGTGCAGTACCGCCAGCAGCATCGCCAGGCGGTTCTGTTCGAGGCCCACGGTAAGGCGGCGCGGATTGGGCGCCTGCGAGCCATCGACCAGCGCCTGGATCTCCACCAGCAGGGGCCGCGTGCCTTCCTGGGTGCACAGCACGCAGGAGCCGGCAACGTCGAGCGAGTGCTGCGAGAGAAACAGGGCCGAGGGGTTGGCAACACCGCGCAGCCCCTTGTCGGTCATGGCGAACACGCCCAGCTCATTGACGGCGCCGAAGCGGTTCTTGACCGCGCGCACCAGACGGAAGCTCGAGTGCGTGTCGCCCTCGAAATAGAGCACGGTATCGACCATGTGTTCCAGCACGCGCGGGCCGGCCAGGCTGCCTTCCTTGGTGACATGGCCGACAAGGATCACGCAGGTGCCGCTTTGCTTGGCGAAGCGCGTCAGCTGGGCCGCGCATTCGCGCACCTGGGCCACCGATCCGGGCGCCGATTGCAGCGCATCCGACCACACCGTCTGGATCGAATCGATCACCGCCACGGCCGGGCGCAGGCTTATCAGCGTCGCGAGTATCTTTTCCAGATTGATCTCGGCCAGCAACTGCATGCCACCGACATCCAGCTGCAAACGCCGCGCGCGCAACGCCACCTGCTCGCCCGACTCTTCGCCGGAAACATAGAGCACGTTTTCGTTGGCCTGGGCCAGGCGTGCCAGGGCCTGCAACAGCAGCGTCGATTTGCCGATGCCGGGATCGCCGCCGATCAGCACCACGCCGCCCGCCACCAACCCGCCGCCCAGCACGCGGTCGAATTCCTCGACTCCGGTAGGCTGCCGCGGTTCCTCGCGCGGCCGGATCCCGGCCAGCATCTGCAATCCGCTGGCGCCACCCAGTGTGGCAAAGTCGCGCCCCACCGGCGCAGCGCTTTCGATCACCGCCTCGACCAGCGTGTTCCACTGTCCGCAACCGGGGCACTGCCCCTGCCACTTGGGCGCACTGGCGCCGCATTCGGTGCAGGAATACTGGGTCTTGGCCTTTGCCATCAATTCAGTTCTATGACCGGCACGCGCGGCGCCAGGGCACAGAACAGTTCGTAGGCCACGGTATCGGCAGCGGCGGCAACCTCGTCGACCGGCACATGCATTTCGCCCTGGCCGCCCCACAGCGTCACCGTATCGCCAACGCCGACTGCTGCCGGCAGTTCGGTCAGATCGACACAAATCTTGTCCATCGAAACCCGGCCCAGAGTATGCGTGTGCCGTCCCGCGATCCTCACCGGCGTTCCGCTCGGCGCGTGACGCGGGTAGCCGTCGCCATAGCCGCAAGCCACCACGCCAACGCGCATGGCTTGTTCTGCAATAAAGCTGCTGCCGTAGCCGACAGCGTCGCCGGGCTCGAGTTCGCGCACGGCGATCAACTCGCTTTCCAGGGTCATCACGGGACGCAGATCGAGCTCGGCGGCGCTCTGCCTTTCAGGGAAGGGGGACGAACCGTAGAGCATGATGCCGGGGCGCACCCAATCCCCCACCGCCTCCGGAAAGCGCACCAAGGCGGCGGAATTGGCCAGCGACACGGGTAACTCGCGGCCACCCGCCATGGCTTGAAAGCGCTCGAGCTGCCGCTGGATGCCGCGCGCTTCGTCAGCATCGGCAAAATGCGTCATCAGCGTGACCGATGCCATGCAGTTGGCGGCGGCCAGCCTGGCCAGCGCCGTCGTGAATTCATCCGCATTGAAACCCAGGCGGTTCATGCCGGTATTGAGCTTGAGGTAGACCGGCAATCGCGTCGGCAGGCGGGCGTCGAGCAGCGCATCGACCTGCCACATCGTGTGCAGCACGGGAGTCAGTTCAAGCTCGGCGAACAAGGGCAGGTCATCGGCCTGATAAGGGCCTTCCAGCATCAGGATGGGATGCGCAATTCCGGCATCGCGCAGCGCCATGGCGCCTTCCAGTTCCACCAGCGCAAAACCGTCGGTGGTGTCCATCAAGGCACGCGCCGCGGACAACAGACCGTGACCATAGGCGTCGGCCTTGACCACGCTCCAAACCTTGGCGCTGCCGGCGTAGCGCCGCACCACGAGATGGTTATGGCGTAGCGCCGACCAGTCCAGGCGTGCGCGTATCGGTCGCGACATGCTACGCCCTAGATCGGCTTCTTCGCGATCAGCGCGCGCAGCCGCAAGGAAGCGAATTCGACAAAGGTCGCCACCAGCCGCGAGCGGAATTTTTCTTTTGGATAAACCATCGAGAGCGTCCGGATCAGGCGCGGCTTGAGCGGTATCGCAACAATATCCCCCAGTCGCTGTTCCTTGGTCACCGAGGCGCGCGATGCGATGGCGAAACCCAGTCCCGTTTCGACCACACCATTGAGCGCAATCGGGCTGCCAAGTTCCATCACCACGTTCAACTGATCGAGTGGAACCCCCGAATGGCGCAGGTAGTTCTCGGTGAATTCGCGCGTTCCGGAACCCGGTTCACGCGAAATAAATGCATGCTCCAGCAGCTTCTGCGGGGTCAGTTCCTTGTACCGCGCCAATGGAAAGCGTGGATGGCAGATCACCACCAGTTCGTCGTCGCAGCACACCTCGCATTCCAGATTCGGTTCGTGCGACAGCGATTCGATGAAGCCGATGTCGATGGTATGTTCCATGACGCGGTTTTCGATGGATTCCGAATTGCCGACTGTCAGGCGCGAGCGCACGTTGGGATAAGTCGACTTGAATTCGCCAAGAATCCCCGGCAGCATGAATTCGGCGATCGTGGTCGATGCACCCACCATCAGGGATCCGCCGATCTCGCCTGTCAATTCCGACAGGCGCACGTCCATTTCCGACGAGAGGCCCAGAATTTTTTCTGCGTAACCGAGCACCACTTCGCCCGCCGGCGTCAGCGCTATGCGCCCGTGGCCGCGATCGAAAAGCCGCGTGTTGAAGTGCTCTTCGAGTTGCTTGATCTGAAAAGTCACCGCCGGTTGCGTCATAAACAGCACTTCGGCTGCCTTGGTAAACGACAGTTGTTTGGCAACCGCATGAAAAACCTGGAGCCGGCGATCCGCCATGGCTACTACCTCCGAATTGAATATCTGTTGCGCCAGCAGTATTCAATCACAAATCACACATCATGAGAGGATTTTATGACCTATGCGGCACTGCAGCATACCGATTGTGGCACGCCTTTCGTGATATAAAACGGCACACGAAAATACGGCCGGACCACCGGCCCAACCAATGAGTCCTGGTTTCTACATCATCATGGCCGCGCAATTTTTTTCTGCGCTGGCCGACAACGCCCTGCTGATCGCCGCCATCGCCATCCTGCGCGACATGCACGCCCCGGCAGCGTACGAGCCGCTGCTGAAAACCTTCTTTACGGTTTCCTACGTTGCTCTGGCTGCCTTCGTCGGCGCCTTTGCCGATTCCATGCCCAAATGGCGGGTCATGTTCATCAGCAACGGCATCAAGATTCTTGGCTGCAGCCTGATGTTCTTCGACCTGCATCCCCTGCTGGCCTATGCGGTGGTCGGACTCGGTGCTGCCGCCTACTCACCGGCCAAGTACGGCATCCTCACCGAATACCTGCCGCACCGGCTGCTGGTCGTCGCCAATGGCTGGATCGAGGGACTCACCGTCGTCGCCATCATCCTCGGCGTGGTGCTGGGTGGAGCCCTGATCAGGCCCGAGATCTCACACAGCCTGCTCTCCCTGGATTTTCCCGTGATCGAGACCGGCGTCAATACGGTTGCCGAGATGACCCTGGTCGTCATCGGTACGCTGTACCTGACCGCGGCGCTGTTCAATCTCTACATCCCGGATACCGGCGTCGACCACAAGCCGCTGAAAAGAAACCCGATCTATCTGTTTCATGAATTCAACCATTGCCTCAAGCTGCTGTGGCGCGACCGACTGGGCCAGATCTCGCTGGCCGTAACCACCCTGTTCTGGGGCGCCGGAGCGACGCTGCAATTCATTGTGCTGGAATGGGCCAGGGTCGCCTTGAATCTGGATCTGTCGAAGGCCAGCCTGCTGCAGGGCGTGGTCGCCGTCGGCGTCGCCATCGGCGCGGTGCTCGCGGCGCGGATGATCACCCTGAAGAAGTCGGTGCGCGTGATCCCGCTGGGCATCGCCATGGGCGTTGGCGTCATCGCCATGATCGGCGTGCGCGACATGTGGCTGGCGACACCACTGCTGGTCCTGATCGGGGTTCTTTCGGGCTTCTTCGTGGTGCCGATGAACGCACTATTGCAGCATCGGGGACACATTCTGATGGGTGCGGGCCATTCCATCGCTGTGCAAAACTTCAACGAGAACATTTCGATCCTGGTGATGACCAGCACTTACTCCGCGCTGCTCAAGGCTCAGTTGTCGATCTACTGGATCATCGTCATGTTCGGCCTGTTCGTCGCCGGCACGATGTGGCTGGTCAAGCGCCAGCATGAGGCCAACCAGCGCGACCGGGACGACGTCGCGCATCTGGAAGACCTGGCGCATCACTGAAACTTTATTTCAGCATTATTGAAATAGGCTCTAAGCCTGGCAGCCCTGAATGCCGTTGCGCATCAGGTCCTCGCAAATGGCATGAATCGCCGGCCACGAGGTGTGGCACCAGTCCGGCGCGATCAGCGTCGGCTCCCGGGCGGTGGCCGTCACCCGATGAAACACCACTTCCGGCGGCGTGCGCCGGATCAGTTCGGCGGCCGTGGCGGCATAGTCCTCGATCAGCGGCGCCTGCAGTTCGCCGCGCGCGTGCTGGGCGGCCATGCTGCTGCCCTTGACGATCATCAGCGGATGCAGCTTGAGGCCGGCGACACCGAGCCCGAGTACCCGGGCGTGAGTCTCGCGGCACATCGCCTCCGATTCCCCCGGCAGGCCGAGAATCAGATGCGTGCACACCGGGATGCCGTAGTGATGGGCACGTGAAACGGCGTCCACGTAGGAGGCAAGTCCGTGTCCGCGATTGATCAGGCGCAGAGTCTCTTCGTGAGCGCTTTGCAGACCGAGTTCCAGCCACACTTCGTAGCCGCGCTGGCGATAATCGGCGAGGATCTCCAGCACCGAATCCGGCACGCAATCGGGGCGGGTGCCGACGCAGAGACCGACGATGTCAGCCTCGCGGGTGGCCTCCGCATAGAGGCGGCGCAATTCCTCGACCTCCGCATAGGTGCTGGTATAGGCCTGGAAGTAGGCAATAAAGCGACTGGCGCGCTTCAGCTCCGTCCTGCGTGCCGCGAGTTGCTCATGCATTGGAATTTCGGCATCGGCCTGGTTGAAGGAGCGAACGCTGCAAAATGTGCAGCCGCCGCGCCCCAGCGTGCCGTCGCGATTGGGGCAGGTGAATCCGGCATGCAGCGCCAGCTTCCGCACACGCTGGCCAAAGCGGGCCTTCAAGTGCTTGCCGAGGGTGTTGACGTAACGATCCAGATGCATGGATGCAGCTACCGCCTAACGTACATCCGGCTCGAAGAACACCCACTGCGCGCTCGGAAAGCGTTCCTGCATGCGCGCCTCGACTGCGTTGATGGCATCGACCATCTGCAGGCCGGTGCAGGTTTCCATGCCGCGCATGCGCGCCTTGACCGCAATCACCACCTTGTCGCCCCAGGCCAGGGTGATGACGTTGAGCACCTGTTCGACTTCTGGCTGAGCCGCAACAAAAGCTTCGATCTCGGCACGCATTTGCGGCGCAGCCGATTCGCCGACGATCAGGCCCTTGACCTCGATCATCACGGCGATCGCGATCACCATCAGCACGACGCCGATCGCCAGGGTACCCAGCGCATCCCACAAGGGGTTGCCGCTGATCACGCTGGCGGCGACCGCGACGAAGGCCAAGGTGAGGCCGAGCAAGGCGGCAATGTCTTCGCCGGCCACCACCATGAGTTCGGACTGGCGCGTCTCGCGGAACCAGACCAGGAAACGCTGGCGCCCGGAAATCCGGCGAATCTCCTTGAGCGCGCCCCACAAGGAAAATGCCTCCAGCACGACGGCGCCGGCCAGTACGGCCATGGCGATCAAACCGTGTTGCAGCGGTTGCGGATGCAGCAGGCGCTCGATGCCTTCATAGACGGAAAACGCGCCGCCCATGAAGAACAGCAGCAGCGCGACGATCATCGACCAAAAGTAGGTGACGCGATGATGGCCGAGCGGAAAGTCGGCGCTGGCGGGACGGCGCGCCTGCTTCAAACCGAGCAGCAACAGCAGCTGGTTGGCGCAATCGGCCGTGGAGTGGATTGCCTCGGCCAGCATCGAGCCGGAACCGGTCCAGAACGCCGCCACGTACTTCGCAACCGCAATGCCGAAGTTCGCCCCCAAGGCGTAGAAAATTGCCCGTACCGAGCCTTCGCTGCCGTGGGACATCAGCCGCCCTTCTGTGCCTTCATGGTCCGCCTCATGAAACAAAGATCCTCCCAGGCCTTGGCCTTGTCCAGCAAGGTGCGCAGCAGGTAGGCCGGGTGATAGGTGATGATCAGCGGAATGCCGCGATAGTCGTGCAGCTTGCCGCGCGCGCTGGCGATCTTGACCTCGCCCTGCAACAGCGTCTGCGCCGCCGGCCGGCCCAGCGCGACGATCAGCTTCGGCTGAATCAATTCTATCTGCCGCTCCAGGTATGGCCTGCAGGCCGCCGCCTCTTCGGGCGCAGGCGTGCGGTTCTCGGGTGGCCGGCATTTGACGGCGTTGGCGATATACACGTCGGTGCCACGCTTGAGACCGATCGCCGCCAGCATGTTGTCGAGCAGTTTGCCCGCCTGGCCGACGAAGGGCTCCCCGCGCTGATCTTCCTCGGCCCCCGGTCCCTCGCCGACAAACAGCCAGTCGGCATTGCGGTCGCCGACACCGAGCACCGCCTGCTTGCGCGCCTCGCAAAGTCGGCATTGGCGACACGCCGCCACGGTGTCCGCAAGTTCATCCCAGGTCATGCCGACATGCGCAGCGGCCGCCGCGATGGCCGGCACGGTCGCCTGCAGCGGTGCGACAGGGGCAGCGGCAGGTGCGGCAAGGTCCTCGACCAACTTTGCTGCCGGCGTTACGCGCAGTTTCCAGACAGGCCCCAGGCCCATCTCATGCAAAATATGTTCGCGATCCATTGTCATAACCCACGCGCCATCACGATCGCATCCTCACGGCCTTCATGCGCCGGATAATAATCGCGGCGGCGCCCGATTTCCTCGAAACCGTGACGCTGGTAAAAGGCCCGTCCGGAAATATTGCCGGGGCGCACCTCGAGCAGCATGCGCGTTGCGGCTTGCATCCGCCCCAGGTCAAACAGTCTGATCAGAAGTGCCGAGCCGCGGCCGGTGCGCTGCAATTCAGGCAGAACGCTGATGTTGAGCAGGTGGGCTTCGTCCAGCACCTGCATCATGATCGCGTAGCCGATCATCCGTCCTTCCGCCCTCGCCAGCCACGCGCCATGGCCGGCCGCCAGTGAATCCGCAAAGTTGCCTCGGGTCCATGGAAAGGGATGGATGCGCGCTTCTGCCGCCGCCACCGCATCGAGATCCGCTTCCGTCATGGCCGGGTAATCCACCACTATTTTGCACCACCGCGCGCAAGCCGCTCTGCGGTCGTCAATGCCACCTTGTTGCGCACATAGAACGGTTGGGCCAGGGCCGCTTCGACACCGGTACCCCGCGCAAACGCCGGTGCAGCGAGACGAAGGACGGCGGCAGCGGTGGGGAATGCGTCGGCACGCACACCCTCGAGGTCTGGCTTCCGTGCGAGAAGCAACGGGCCGTAGCTGGCAAAACCGTCGCCGACGCCCCAACCGCCGGCGAAAGTCGGCGCCGGCGCCACGGCGGGCGACATGCAAACGGGCGCCATGACCTGCCTGACGCTGTCCCCTTCCACCACATAGGCCGCGCCATACACCTCGTTCATGCGCGCATCGAGGCAGGCCCAGACCTCACGTTCGCCGGACGCCAGCGCCAACGCTTCCAGGCTCGACACCGGAACCACGGGGAGATCGAGACCGTAGGCCAAGCCCTGCGCCACGCCGCAGGCCAGGCGCAGACCGGTAAAGCCGCCGGGGCCGGCGCCGAAGGCAATGCCATCGACCTGGGCCAGGGCAAGACCGGCCTCGGCAAGCAATTCATGCACCCAGGGCAACAGGCGTTCAGAGCCCCCGTTCGAAATTTCCTCTGCCCGCTCGATGATTTGGCCATCCAGCCACAAGGCGACGGACAGGTGCCGCGTCGCGGTCTCGAAAGCCAACAGGCGCATATTGGATGGGGGGGATCTACGGAGTCGCCGGCCGGCGCTTGCAAGTCCCATTTGTTGCATCCTTTCCTTGACTGCTTCCGGAGCGCGGCCAGCCGCCAGGCAGAATCAGCGGAATCCGGTCGCAGCAGTCCGCTTATCTGCAACAATCAATATTTTATCGCCTTTGTCTTGTGCGGCTTCCCCCTGCCAGTAGATAATTCAGGCGCTGTTTACCGATTGCGCGGGCACGAGCAACAAGAATATGATGCCTTGAGTTAGAACCTGACGCCGTGCAGGATTGATACAATTTTCAAAAAGCTTCATCTTGGTAAAGAATTGTTTATCACTCTGCGTTACCATTCGCCTAGAATTCCACCCGTTGCCACCATCATCACTTCCACGAGGTCACACATGAACAAGTCTGAACTGATCGAAATCACCGCGAAAGAAGCCGATATCAGCAAGGCCGCTGCCGAGAAGGCTCTGTCCGCTGTCATGGCTGCCATCGTCAAGGCCGTATCCAAGGGCGACTCCGTTACCCTGGTTGGGTTCGGTAGCTTCAAGTCATCCAAGCGCGCCGCTCGCGTCGGCCGCAACCCGCAAACGGGCAAGGAACTGAAGATCGCTGCCACCACCGTGCCGCGCTTCACGGCCGGTGCCAACTTCAAGGCTGCCGTTGCCGGCAAGAAAGCCGCCAAGAAGAAGTAGAAACAGCGTTTCAGGTTGTTCTCAGGCCCGCCTTGCGCGGGCTATTTTTTATGTCCCCAGCTCCCGCTGGGGACGGTCTTACCTGGTGGGATCAGGCGCTGGCGACTCGCCTCAAACAGACACACGGCAGTTGCCGCCGCGACGTTGAGCGATTCGCTGCCGCCTGCCAGCGGAATCGTGGCGCGCACTTTTGCCGCCGCGACAAGTTCCGCCGAAAGCCCGGCACCTTCGTTGCCCACCAGCCATGCCATCGGACCGGTGAGATCGAGATCATAGAGACTCTCGCCACCGCGGACGACGGTCGCGATCGAGGTGCCGCTGCAGGACGCCAGCGCGGCAACCAGATCGACCTGCTCGCGGATCGCCAGCGAGAAATGCGCGCCCTGCCCGGCACGCAACACGCGCGGCGTCCACGCACCGGCGCAGCCCGGGCCCAGCAACACATCACGTACACCTGCGGCAGCCGCAGTGCGCAGGATAGCGCCGACATTGCCGGCATCCTGCACCGCGTCGAGCAGCACCGCATCGCCTGAAATCTGGCCGGCAGGAACCGGCGGTATCTCTATCACGGCGGCAATCCCCGTCGGTGTGCCCACCCCGGAAATCTGACGGAACAAGCTGTCGCGCAGGATCAGGCAATCGACGCCCGCGGCGCGCCGCAGCAGGACGGCAATTTCCGTGTTCAGCTGCCCGCTCTCGCTCACCAGCAGTTGTTTGACCGCGATGCCGCGGTCAAAACAGGTCGCCACCAGATGAATCCCGTCCACCAGTGCGCGCCCCTGCCGGCGCGGATCATCAATCAGCGCGCGCAACGCCTTGAAGCGCGAATTTTCGCGCGAGCTAATGTGGCGGAAATCGCTCATCCGGCACCGCTATCCAGCCCACGCACTGGCGCACAAACACTTCATGCTCGATTGCCCTGTTGGGCTTCGAGCAGGATCCGCACCGGCCCGAAGCTTCTGCGGTGGAAACCGGCGGGGCCGTGCAGCAGCAGCGCCGCGCGATGCATCGCCGTGTCATAGCCCTTGTGGCGATCCAGTCCATACTGCGGAAACGCTTCGTGGATGCGCCGCATTTCAGCATCGCGTGCCGTCTTGGCGAGAATCGATGCGGCCGAAATCACCGGCTCCGTGGCATCGCCGCCGATGATGGCGCGGGCCGGCATCGCCAGCAATGGGCAACGGTTGCCATCGATCAGCGCCTCGGCTGGCTGCATCGACAAGGCTTCCACCGCGCGACGCATGGCCAGCAGCGTTGCCTGCAGGATGTTGATGCTGTCAATCTCCTCGACCGATGCCCAGGCAATGCCGAAGGCCAGCGCCTTCTCGCGGATATCGACGGCCAGACGCTCGCGCTTGCGCTCGGACAGTTTCTTGGAATCGGCCAAACCCTCGATCGGCCGCGCCGGATCGAGGATCACGGCGGCGGCATAGACCGGTCCCGCCAGGGGTCCGCGTCCGGCTTCGTCGACGCCGCAGATCAGATGCATGTCCCCGCCGGGCCGTCCCAAGGGGACATCAGCCAAACAACCGGAAGCCGCGCCAGCGGCTGAACCATGGTCACCCCTTTTCCCGGAAAGGGGGCTGGGGGGATTGTCGGTGTCATGCCTTCTGCAGGTAAGGCAGCACGGCATCCGCGGCCTTCTGCGCGGTGTCCTGGCGCAGCAGGCGATGGATGCCGGCGAAGACGCGGGCGATCGCAGCGCGTGCCTGGCGGTCGACCAGCAGGTTGCCCAGCGCCTGGGCAAGGTTTTCCGGCGTCGCGTCGTCCTGAAGGAATTCGGGGACAACGTAGCGCCCGGCGAGAATGTTTGGCAGTCCTACCCAGGGCAGGTAGCGCATGCCGCGCATCAGCCGCCAGGACCATGGCGACATTTTGTAGGCGATCACCATGGGCCGGCCGACCAGCGCGGTTTCCAGCGTGGCCGTGCCGCTCGCAACCAGCACTGCATCACTGGCAGCAACCGCATCCGCCGCGTGGCCGAACATCAGGGTGAAAGGCATGTCGTCGGCTTTCAGTTTCCACAGCGCGGTTTCGAATTGCTGCCGCGTTTCCCGCGAAACCAGCGGCACCAGAAACTGCACGCTTGGATAGCGCAGCAACAGCAGCTTGGCGGTCGCGACAAAGGTCTCGGCCATGAAATGCAACTCGGATTGGCGGCTGCCCGGCAGCAACGCAATCACCGGTCGATCGGGCGGCAGGCCGAGCCGCTCGCGCGCCACTCCCTGGTCGATTTCGAGCGGAATCACATCGGCCAGCGGGTGGCCGACATAGCTGCATTTGACCGCGGTACCCTGGTACAGATCGGGCTCGAACGGATACAGGGCAAGAATGTGGCTTACCGACTGGACGATCTTGTTCATCCGGTTCCTGCGCCAGGCCCAGATCGACGGACTGACAAAGTGGATGGTCGGAATTCCGCTGCGCTTGAGACGCTTTTCCAGCCACAAGTTGAAATCGGAACCGTCGACGCCGATGAAAACATCCGGACGGTCTTTCAGCAAATGTCGCAGCAGCTGGCGCCGCATGCCGGTGATGGCGCGATAATGCCTCAGCACTTCGGCATAGCCGCGGACCGCAAGCATCTCTGCCGGCCAGAGCGTATCGAAACCCTCACGTTGCATCTTCGGCCCGCCGATGCCGTAAAACCGCGCATCCGGCAAGTGCTGCTGCAACGCCTTGATGAGATGTGCTGCGAGCTGGTCGCTGGAGGCTTCGCCCGCCACCATCGCAATCCTTGCCATCAGCGAATGATCCCGCGCCCGGGAGCGGCGAGAAAGCCGGCGAGCAAGGCCAGTTCCGGCACGGCAGCAGATTCGGCTTCAATGCCGACGCGCGCCTCATCGAGCTTCATGCCGCTCTTGTACAGAGTCTTGTAGGCGCGCCGCACTGCGGCCACCGCGTCCGCCGAAAAGCCGCGCCGCTTGAGGCCCTCGGCATTGATGCTGCGCGGCGCGGCCGGATTACCGGCGGCCATGACAAATGGCGGCAGATCCTGCAGCAGGATGGTGCCCATCGAGGTAATGCTGTGGGCACCGATGCGGACGAACTGATGCACCACCGTGAAGCCGCCGAGAATGGCCCAGTCGCCGACATGCACATGCCCGGCCAGCTGCGCGTTGTTGGCGAAAATGGTCTGGTTGCCTATCTGGCAATCGTGCGCCAAGTGCACGTACGCCATGATCCAATTGTCATTGCCGAGACGGGTGACGCCGGCATCCTGCGCGGTGCCGCAGTTGAAGGTGCAGAACTCGCGAATGGTGTTGCGGTCGCCGATTTCCAGCCGCGTCGGCTCGCCCGCGTACTTCTTGTCCTGCGGCTGTTCGCCGATCGAACAAAACTGGAAAATGTGATTGTCGCAGCCGATCCGGGTGTGGCCGGAGACAACGACGTGGGGCCCGATCACCGTGTGATCGCCGATCTCGACATGCTCGCCGACGATGGAATAAGCGCCGACGACGACACCCTTGCCGAGCCTCGCCGCGGGATGGACGATGGCGGTGGAATGGACGCTCATCAGGGCGTGGGACGAACAGCGCAGATCAGGTCGGCTTCCGCTGCCACCTGACCATCCACTTTCGCCGTGGCAGAAAACTTCCATATGCCGCGCTTGTTGGCCTGCAGTTTGACGTCGATCACCAGTTGATCGCCGGGGCCGACCGGCTTCTTGAAGCGCGCATTGTCAATGCCGACGAAGTAGTACACCGATTTGTCGTCGGGCTTGCTGGCCATGGTCTTGAAGGAGAGGATCGCCGCCGTCTGCGCCATCGCCTCGATCACCAATACGCCGGGCATGACCGGATGATGCGGGTAATGGCCGGGAAAAAAGGGTTCATTCATGCTGACATTCTTCAGCGCGGTAATCCGCTCGCCGGGAACCACTTCCAGCACGCGATCGACCAGCAGGAACGGGTAGCGGTGCGGCAGGTAGTTCAGAATTTCGTGGATATCCATGCGGGAATCGACTGCCCCGCTTGCGCTGGCTGAACTCATGATTTTTTCTCCAATGCGGCAAGTCGCTGTTCGAGGGCACGGATTTTATCGGTCATCGCATCAAGATGGCGCAAGCGCGAAAAATTCCTGAGCCATTCCCCATGCTCGAGGAAGGGCACCGCGCCGCTATAGGTACCTGCGCTCCCGATCGATTTCATCACCAGCGTACCGGCCGACACATTGACATCATCGGCGATGTGCAGGTGGCCGAGAATCACCACGCCGCCACCCACCGTGCAGCGCGCACCGATCACCGCGCTGCCGGCAATCCCGACGCAGCCTGCCAGCGCCGTATGGGCGCCGATCTGCACATTGTGGCCGACCTGGATCTGGTTGTCGAGTTTGACTCCATCGGCGATCACGGTGTCGCCCAATGCACCGCGATCAATCGTCGTTCCGGCGCCGATCTCGACGTCGTCACCGATCAATACGCGCCCGACTTGGGGAATCTTGACCCAGGCGCCCGTCGCTTCGCGCGCGAAGCCGAAACCATCGGCACCGATCACCGCCCCGGAATGAACCAGGCAGCGCTGGCCCAGACGACTGCCGGAATAAATCGCCACGTTGGCCGCAAGACGGCTGCCGGCGCCAATCTCGACCCCCGCGCCGATGCTGCAGTTGGCGCCAATAACCACATCAGCGCCGATCCTTGCACCGGCGCCGATCCACACATTGGCCCCGATACTGGCCGTAGCCGCCACCTCCCCCTCGACCACGGCACTTGAATGCACGCCGGGTTCGGGTACGGGCAGCGGATTGAGCCACTGCGCCACGCGAGCGTAATAGAGATAGGGCTGCGGCGTCAGAATCGCGGCGGCGGGTCCATCCACCGCAGGCGGCGCCATGATCACCGCGGCGGCGCGGGTGGTCGCCAACTGGTGGCGATATTTTGGATTGGCGAGAAAGGCCAGGTCGCCGGGGCCGGCGTTCTCCAGCGTGGCAATGCGCGAAACCGCCGTATCGCCGGCGCCGACTATTTCGCCGCCAAACCGGGCGACAATCTGGTCGAGCCGCAGCACCACGGCCAACGGGTCTTACTTGGTGCCGTCGCCCAGCGCCTTGATCACCCTCTCGGTGATGTCGATGCGCGGGTTGGCGTAGACCGCCTCCTGGAAAATGATGTCGTACTTCTCGGCTTCGGCAATCTGCTTGATGATCTTGTTGACCCGCTCGAAAATCGACGCCATTTCCTCATTCTGCCGTTGACTCAGATCCTCGCGGAACTCGCGCTGCTTGCGCTGAAAATCGCGGTTGAGATCGGCGAACTCGCGCTCCTTGGTGCGACGTTCGCTCTCGGCCATGGTCACCGAGTTCTTGTCGAGATTCTCCTGCATGCCCTGCAACTGCTTGGCAATGCGCTGCAGATCCTGATCGCGTTTTTCGAAATCCTTTTCAATCTTCTTCTTCGCCCGCGATGCCTGCGGAGCGTCATTCAGGATCTTCTGGCTATTGACGAAGCCGATTTTGCCCTCCGCCATGGCAGTGACCGAGAACGACAACAAAACGGCACTGGCAAGTATATATCTCTTTAGCATAACTTTCTCACTAGTAGGGGATCAAAAGACCGAGCCCATTTGAAACTGCAGGCGCTGAACCTTGTCGTCAGTCTTCTTGTTTAACGGATTGCCGAACGAAAACTTCAGCGGGCCCATCGGCGAATTCCACGCCAGAGCCACACCGGCGCTGTATCTCATGCTGTCCAGACCGAACTTGTTGTCGTAACCCCAGACATTGCCGGCATCGAAAAATACGCCCAAACGCATCGAATTGTCGCGCCCCATGCCGGGAACGGGGAACAGCAGCTCGGCGTTGCCGACCAGCCGCTTGTCGCCGCCAAGCGCCTCACCGGTGGCTAAATCGCGAGGTCCCAGGGAATTCGAGTCGAAGCCGCGCACCGACCCGATGCCACCGGCGTAAAAGTTCTTGAAGAAGGGCAGATCCTTGTTGCCGTAGGACTTGGCCACGCCAATCTCGCCGTTCAGCGCCAGGGTGAACTTGCGACTCAGGGGGAAGAACTGCTGGTGCTGGTAGGTCGCACGGGCATAGGTCGCCGTACTGCCCGGCAGCGAAATCTCGAGCACCGCCCTGCGATAGGTGCCCTTGGTGGTCACCAGCAGGCTGTCGCGTCCGTCCTTCTGCCAGCCAACCATGGTCAGCAAGGTAGTGCTCGTCGCGCCAAAACGCGTGACATAGTCCTGATAGCGGACCGGGCTGTTGACGTCGACCCCAAGCGTAGTGTGATCGACTGAAAGGCCGAGATTGACATAATCGTCTTCGGCCACCGGGATTCCCCAGCGTACGCCACCGCCCGTCGATTTGGAGCCAAAGGCGCCCACCGCCAGGGTGCTGGTGTCGATATTACGATGATAGATGTCGAAGCCCTGACTAATGCCGTCGACCGTGAAATACGGATCGGTGGTTGATAAGGAATAGACCTTGTTCGACTTGCTGGTGCTGATCTGGACGCCGACGTGCTTGCCGCTGCCGAACAGATTCTGCTGCTGCACCGAGCCTGACAGCGTGAATTTCTCTGCACTGGAGAAACCGGCCCCCAACATGATGTTGCCGGTTGGCTTTTCCTTGACCTTGACTTCCATGTCGACCTGATCGGTAGTACCGGCGACGGGTGGCGTTTCCACCGTCACTTCATCGAAATAGCCCAGCCGGTCGACCCGCGTGCGCGACTTGTTGATCTTGTCGCCGTCGTACCACCCGGATTCGGACTGCCGCATTTCGCGGCGCACTACCTCGTCACGGGTCCGCGTGTTGCCGGACACATTGATGCGACGCACATAAACGCGGCGCCCCGGATCAATGTACACGGTGAACGCCACCTGACGCTTTTCCTTGTCCAGTTCCGGCGCCGCATTGACGTTGGCAAACGCGTAACCCTCATTGCCCAGACGCTCGCTGATGGCCTTGGTGGTCTCGGTCATCTTCTCGCGCGAGAACACCTCGCCAGGTATGACCTTCACCAGCTTGGTCAATTCGTCTTCCGGCAGCAGCAACTGACCAGCCAGTTTGACCGAGGAGACAGTGTACCTTTCGCCCTCGGTGAGATTGATGGTTATGTAGATGTCCTGCTTGTCCGGCGAAATCGATACCTGGGTCGACTCGATATTGAATTCGAGGTAACCGCGATCGAGGTAATAGGAACGCAGGGTTTCGAGGTCACCCGAAAGTTTCTGCTTGGAGTATTGATCGTTCTTGGTGTACCACGTCAGCCAGCCCGGCGTGCGCAGCACCATCAGATCGAGCAGGTCGGACTCCTTCACGGCGCCGACGCCGATGATGTTGATCTGCTTGATCTTGGCTATCTCGCCTTCATTGACGGCGAAATTGACGCCGACGCGATTGCGTTCCAGCGGCGTGATGGTAGTCGTCACCTCGACCGCATAGTGTCCCTGCGCAAGATACTGGCGCTTGAGTTCCTGCTCGGCACGTTCGACCATGGCGCGGTCGAAAATGCGGGATTCGGCGAGACCGACGTCGCGCAGCGACTTCTTCAGGTCTTCCGGCTTGAAGGCCTTGAGGCCGGTGAATTCAAGCGAAGCAATCGCCGGGCGCTCTTCCAGCACCACGACCAGCACCTGGCCGTCAATCTCGAGACGCACATCCTTGAAGAAGCCGGTGGCGAACAATGTCTTGATCGCTGTCGCCGCCTTCTCGTCGTTCATGGTGTCCCCCACCTTGACCGGCAGGTAGGAGAACACGGTTCCGGCCTCGGTGCGCTGAATGCCCTCGACGCGGATATCCTTGATCTGAAATGGATCAAACGCGAAAGCGGAATGGGCCAACAGGGTGGAGATGAGTCCGGCAAGCAGTTTCTTTTTAGTTACGGCCGCTACGCTTAACGCCGACAAATCCGGCATTAGCCTCCTCTGAAACTTTGTTTTCATGTGATTTTACGAAAATTAGCCGGAAACGAGACGGTTGATATCGTTGTAGAAAGCAAAAGCCATGAGCAGTCCCAGCAAGGCGAAACCAATCTGTTGGCCAATTTCCAAGGCCCGTTCTGACACCGGGCCGCCCTTGATAAACTCGACGAGATAATACATCAAATGCCCCCCATCCAGAACAGGCACGGGCAGCAGATTGAGCACCCCGAGACTGATGCTGATCAGGGCAAGAAAGCGCAGGTAATAGGTGGCGCCCAGCCGCGCCGACTGCCCCGCGTAATCGGCGATGGTCACCGGCCCGGAGAGATTCTTCCATGACAACTCGCCGGTCAGCATGCGGCCGATCATGCGCAGGCTCAGGATCGAGGTGTCCCAGGTCTGCGTCAGCGCCTGGCTGGCCGCCGCGAGCGGATCGTAACTGACGACAGTAGTCATCTCAAAAACTTCGCCATGACCTTCCTTTGCCATCAGGCCCAGCCGTCCGAGTTTCTGTCCGCCCTCCTCCGCCAGACGCGGGATGGCCAAAAGCGCCAGTTGCCGACCCTCACGCTCGATAGCGAATTTCAGCTGGCGTCCCGCCGCAGTGCGCGCGATGGCCGCCAATTCGGCCCATTCGACAATCGGCTTGCCGTCGATCGACAGCACCCGGTCACCCTCGCGAAATCCTGCCAGGTCGGCGGCCGAGTCAGGCAGCACACGCCCTACCACGGCAGGCAATGGCGGCCGGTAAAGCACCAGTCCAAGTGACCGCAAGGGATCCTTTTCGAGTTGTGCCAGATCGAAGCGATCGCTGTCGATCCGGTAGACGCCGGTCTCCCTTTGCCGACTGACGACTTCCAGCTGCAAGGGCTCCTTGTCCAGTACCTGCCGCATGACTTCCCAGCGCAGTTGCTGCCAGGTCTCGATGGCATGGCCATTCACTGCGCGGACCGTCGCGCCCTCGCTGATGCCGGCCATCGCCGCCGGGGTGCCGACCGGTGGCACTCCGAGGCGGGGCTTGAGTTCGGTCACCCCGTACATGAACAATACCCAGTACAGCAGGATCGCCAGCAGAAAATTGGCTGCCGGTCCGGCCGCAACGATAAACGCCCGCCGGCCTATGGATTGACGATTGAACGCGCGCGGCAATTCCTGCGCGGCAACCTCGCCCTCGCGTTCATCCAGCATCTTGACGTAGCCGCCCAGCGGAAAAGCCGAGACCGCCCACTCGGTACCATCGCGCCCCTGGCGTCGCATCCAGATCACCTTGCCGAAGCCGAAGGCGAAACGCAGCACCTTCACATTGCAGATCCGTGCCGCGAGGTAGTGCCCCATTTCGTGCACCACCACCAGCACCGCCAGTGCCAGCAGGAAAGCACCCGCATACCAGGCCAGCATTTCAGGATTCATGACAACGTCGCGCCGGGGTCACTCACGAGCGGTGCGCGAGAATGGCAACGGCTGCCGCACGGCCCTGCCGGTCGGCCTCCAATACCGCTGCCAGATCGGGCACGGCCGCCTGTGGCACGGCATCAAGCGTTGCGGCAATGATCTCGGCGATGCCGAGAAACGGCAAACGGCGATCGAGAAAAGCCGCCACCGCCACCTCGTTTGCGGCATTCAGCACCGCCGCCGCGTTGCCTTCGGCACGCAGCGCGCGATAGGCCAGGTCGATGCACGGAAAGCGCGCCAGATCGGGGCGTTCGAAGTCAAGCCGACCCACGGCGAACAGATCAAGTGCCGCGACGCCCGAATCGATGCGCTCGGGCCAGGCCAGGGCGTGGGCGATCGGCGTGCGCATGTCGGGATTGCCGAGCTGGGCCAGCACCGAACCGTCCTCGTAATCAACCAGGGAATGAATCACGCTCTGCGGGTGAATCACCACTTCAATCCTGTCGGCCGGAGCGTTGAACAGCCAATGCGCCTCGATCACTTCAAGACCCTTGTTCATCATGGTCGCCGAATCAACGGAAATCTTCCTGCCCATCGACCAGTTGGGATGCGCCACGGCCTGCTCGGGCGTCACCCGGCTCAGCACGTCGAGCGGCGTGGTACGGAACGGTCCGCCCGAGGCGGTCAGCAAAATACGCCTGACTCCCCCCCGCGTCATGTCCCCGGCATAGTTGTGCGGCATGGACTGGAACACCGCATTGTGTTCGCTGTCGATCGGCAGCAGCAGGGCGCCGGCGCGACGCACCTCGGCCATGAACACCGCGCCGGCCATCACCAGCGCTTCCTTGTTGGCCAGCAACACGCGTTTGCCGGCCCGTGCGGCGGCCAGTGTCGGCGACAAGCCTGCGGCACCGACGATGGCAGCCATGACCGCATCGACTTCGGCCAGGCTAGCGACCTGCGCCAGTGCCTCGGCACCGTGCATCACCTCGGTGCGCAAGCCGGATTCCTTCAGCAGCAGCGCAAGACGCTGCGCATCCGTCGCGTTGCCCATCACCGCGTAAGCCGGATGAAACTGCCGGCACTGTGCGGCCAGAACCTCCACTTGGCTGTGCCCGGTCAGGGCCACCACCTCGAAGCGATCCGGATGACGCGCCACCACGTCGAGCGTACTGACGCCGATCGAACCGGTGGCGCCAAGCACAGTCAGTTTCATGAATGAACGAAATACAGGATCAGCGCCGCCAGCGGCAGGGCCGAGGTCAATGCGTCGATGCGATCGAGCACTCCGCCGTGGCCCGGCAACAGACCGCTGCTGTCCTTGATGCCGGCCTGACGCTTCAACAGCGATTCAAACAAGTCGCCCATCACGCTTACCGCCGCGAGCAGGATCAAGAGCAGGCCGAGCAGCGGCCAAGCCAGCGGAATTTTTCCAGCCAGCGGCGAAAACGACAACACGATGCCACCGTAGATCAGAACGCCGACGACCGCCCCGGCGACACCCTCCCAGGTCTTGCCCGGACTGATGGTCGGTGCGAGTTTGTGTTTACCGAATGCCCGGCCGGCGACATACGCGGAAATATCGGCGACCCAGACCAGCGCCATGGCCGCCAGCATCAGCCAGGCACTCACCGCATGCAAGGCCGCCATCGCGGCCCAGGTCGGCAGGATCACCAGGGCGCCCAGCAGATAACCAAAAAAGTCGTTGCCGGCCAGCGTCCATTTGAAGCGCAACCACAGCGGCACGATGACAATCCAGAATGCGACCGACACGCCCAGCAATCCCGGGACGAGTTCGGGCGCCCCTACCGTCAGTTGCCAGCAGAACAGCAGCAGCACGAATGCATACATTACCCGTGCCGGCTGGTCCTGCTTCATCAAGCCGCCCCACTCCCATGCCGCCAGCGCCGCGATGGCGGCAAAGGTGAGCGCCGCCGCCAGCGGCGGCATCGCAAACAGAATCAGCGCGAGGCCCGTAACCAGCAGCAGCGAGGTGATCACACGCGTCTTAAGCATCCTGGTCCGCGGCTGGTGACGCAAGAGTCGGCTCTGGCGCTACGGCGATCGGCTGCGCGCCGAGTTGTTCGCTGGTGCGTCCGAAACGCCGCTCGCGCCGGCGATACGAACCAATCGCGGCATCCAGTGCCGCATCGTCGAAATCCGGCCACAAGGTAGCGGTGAAATGGAGTTCGCTGTAGGCCAGTTGCCACAGCAGAAAGTTGCTGATGCGCTGCTCGCCGCCGGTGCGAATGAAAAGATCGGGCTCCGGCGCATACGCCATCGCCAGATGCGGCGCGAGATCGGCCTCGCCGTAACGGCCGGCCTTTTCCGGATGCGCCAGCGCCAGCTGATTCATGGCCTGCAGGATATCCCAGCGACCGCCATAGTTGGCGGCGATGGTCAGCGTCAGACGGGAATTGTTGGCCGTCTTGGCCTCGCCTTCGCGAATCAGGGCCACCAGGCGCGGCTCGAAGGCGGAAAGATCGCCGATCACCTTGAGTCGCACGCCGTTGGCATGCAGCTTGCCGATCTCGCCCTGCAAGGCGCCGATGAAAAGATTCATGAGGAAAGAGACTTCCTCTGCGGGACGCCGCCAGTTCTCCGACGAAAAGGCGAACAGGGTGAGATAGTCCACCCCGCGCGCGATGCACGATTTGACCATCGCCCGCACCGTCTCGACGCCGCGCTTGTGGCCGGCGACGCGCGGCATGAAGCGCTGCTTGGCCCAGCGCCCGTTGCCGTCCATGATGATGGCAATGTGGCGCGGGACACCGCTCACGTTTGGAATTGCCTGCGTCGAGCTGGTGAATTTCCCTGCCATGACACCCTCTCAGAGCCTGTTGATGAAGCTGCCGAGCGACCCCGAATCAGATCGCCATCAGGTCTTTCTCTTTGTCCGCCAGCGCCCGGTCGACCTCGGCGACGTAGCGGTCGGTCAGCCTTTGCATATCGTCCAGGGCGCGGCGCTCGTCGTCCTCGGAGATTTCCTTTTTCTTCAGCGCTTCCTTCAGATGCGAAATCGCGTCGCGGCGTAGATTGCGGATCGCCACCTTGGCGTCCTCGCCTTCGTGCTTGATCACCTTGATCAGATCGCGGCGTCGTTCTTCGGTCAACGACGGCATCGGCACGCGAATCAGTTCGCCCTGGGTCGACGGATTAAGCCCCAGATCGGAATCGCGGATCGCCTTTTCCACCTTGGACACCATCGGCTTTTCCCACGGCTGCACGCCTATGGTACGCGCATCGATCAGGGTCACATTGGCGACCTGGGTGATCGGCACCGGCGAACCGTAGTAATCGACCTGCACGTGATCGAGGATGCCGGTATGCGCCCGACCGGTACGCACCTTGCCCAGGTCGGCTTTCAGCGCCTCCAGGCTCTTTTGCATCTTCTGTTCAGAAGTCTTTTTCAGTTCGGGAATCATGCTGCCACTCCTAAAATCCTAGACGTGAACCAGTGTGCCCTCATCCTCTCCCATCACCACGCGCTTCAGCGCACCGGCCTTGAAGATCGAGAACACGTTGATCGGCAGTTTCTGGTCGCGGCACAGCGCAAACGCCGTGGCATCCATCACCGCCAGGTTGCGGCTGATCGCTTCATCGAAGCTGATGCGGGCGAAGCGGGTGGCAGCGGGGTCTTTCTTCGGGTCTGCGGTATAAATGCCGTCGACCTTGGTCGCCTTCAACACCATCTCGGCGCCGATTTCCGAGCCGCGCAGCGCCGCTGCCGTATCGGTGGTAAAAAAGGGATTGCCGGTGCCGGCACCGAAAATCACCACCTTGCCTTCTTCGAGGTAACGAATGGCCTTGCCGCGAATGTAGGGCTCGACCACCTGCTCGATGTTCAGCGCCGACTGCACGCGGGCGTTGATCCCGGCCTGGCGCATGGCATCCGACAGCGCCATGGCGTTCATCACCGTCGCCAGCATGCCCATGTAGTCGGCCGTGGCGCGATCCATGCCGGTGGCGGTGCCGCCGACGCCGCGAAAGATGTTGCCGCCGCCGATGACGATGCCGAGTTCAACGCCGAGATCGGTCACCGCCTTGATCTCCGCCACGATGGCGCCAAGCACCTTCGGGTTGATGCCATAGGCATCGTCGCCCATCAGCGCTTCGCCCGAAATCTTGAGCAGAATGCGGTGGAATTTCGGAGCAGTCATCGTCTTTCCGGCGCTTATTTTTTGCCTGCGGCAGCGGCCGCTTGCGCAGCCACCTCGGCGGCGAAGTCATTCACTTTCTTTTCGATGCCCTCGCCGACGATGAACAGCGTGAAGCTGGCCACCGATGCGCCCTTGGCCTTCAGCAGCTGCTCGATGGTCTGCTTGCCGTCCGCGGCCTTGACGAAGACCTGTCCCAGCAGCGTCACGTCCTTCAGATACTTCACGACCGTGCCTTCGGCAATCTTTTCCAGCATCGCTTCCGGCTTGCCGGCTTCGCGCGCCTTCTCGATCGCAATGCGCCGCTCGGTCTCCAGCAACTCGGCCGGGACGCCCGACGAGTCGAGGGACTTCGGCTTCGAGGCGGCGATGTGCATCGCCAGATCCTTCGCCAGTTGGTCGTCGCCGCCGATGACGTCGACCAGCACGCCGATCTTCGACCCGCCGTGAATGTAGGAAGCCAGCTTGCCTTTCGCCGCGACGCGGACGAAGCGGCGGATGCTCATGTTCTCGCCGATTTTGCCCACCAGCGCAGTGCGGGTGGATTCGACCGTGCCTGCGCCCAGGGACAAGGCGGAGAGCGCCGCGACGTCGGCCGGATCTTTTTCGGCCACCAGCCGCGCGCAATCGGCGGCCAGCTTGAGGAACTCGTCGTTCTTGGCGACGAAGTCGGTCTCGCTGTTGATCTCGAAGATGCTGCCCAGCTTGCCGTCGGCAGCAATGTAAATCGCCACCACGCCTTCCGCAGCGACGCGTGTCGCCGCCTTGCTGGCCTTGTTGCCCAGCTTGACGCGCAGGATTTCCTCGGCTTTCGCCAGGTCGCCACCGGCTTCGGTCAGCGCCTTCTTGCATTCCATCATCGGCGCGTCGGTCTTCTCGCGCAGTTCCTTGACCATGCTTGCGGTAATTTCCGCCATTGCTCTTACTCCAAAATCGAAACCTTAGAACCTGTTAGCCACAGAGGACACAGAGGTCACAGAGGAAACCCTCTCTGCTCTTCTCTGTGTCCTCTGTGATCTCTGTGGCTAAACGCCTTGCACTTACTCCGCAGCGTCCGATACTTCGACGAACTCGTCGTCGCCGGCCAGTTGCTGCACCACCTCGGTGATCGACTGGTTCTTGCCTTCGAGGATGGCATCGGCCACGCCGCGGGCATAGAGACGGATCGCGCCGGAGGAGTCGTCATTGCCGGGGATCACGTAAGCGACGCCTTCGGGCGAATGGTTGGTATCGACCACGCCGATCACGGGAATGCCCAGCTTGCCGGCTTCGGTAATCGCAATCTTGTGATAGCCGACGTCGATGATGAAGATTGCATCGGGGAGGCCGCCCATGTCCTTGATGCCGCCGATGGACTTGCGCAGCTTGTCCATCTCGCGTTGCAGGGTCAGGGTTTCCTTCTTCGACAGCTTCTCGAAGTTGCCTGCCTCCATCGCGGCTTCCAGGTCCTTCAGGCGCTTGACGGAAAGCTTGAGCGTCTTGAAGTTGGTCATCATGCCGCCGAGCCAGCGGTCATCGACAAAAGGCATGCCGCAACGCTGGGCTTCCTCGGCGATGATTTCGCGCGCCTGGCGCTTGGTGCTGACAAAGAGGATAGTGCCCTTCTTGGCCGCCATCTTCTTGGCGAAAGCGATCGCCTCCTGGTACTTGGCCAGGGTCTTTTCGAGGTTGATGATGTGGATCTTGTTGCGATGGCCGAAGATGTACGGGGCCATTTTGGGGTTCCAGAAACGGGTCTGGTGGCCAAAGTGAACTCCGGCCTCCAGCATCTGGCGCATGGTAGTGCTCATAAGACTATCTCCGATATGGGTTAAACCTCCGCCTGGCCGTGCTGCTTCGCGCTGATTCTGTGCGGGAAGCCACCCTATCGGCGCCGGGCGTGTGGATTTTGCCCGGGACCACCCCGGACAAGCCCGCGATTATAGCCGCTTCCGGGGGTCAGACACAAGCTGCGTGGGGCTTTTCCGGCCATGAGGGACTGCAATTGCGCGAAAAGCACGTTAGACTGTGCCGTACGGTACAGTGCAAACGATCCACAACGAGTTCGAGCCCCTGCAGCAGGTCAACCTTGAGGATGTTTAGTCGGTGAGCCTTTTTGCCATGAATTCCGTCACGGTCGAAGCTGGAGATCTTGAACATCAGTTTCGCAGTCACGCGCCTCTTGATCGCTTCGATCCGACGCGAAGCAATGTTTCACCCGCGATCAGGAAATCGATCAACGAAACTTCGGCAATCGAAGCCATCGTGCTGACAGTGGATATCCGGCGTTCGTCCTGCGTCCTCAAGGAATCCATCGACATACCGTCGTACGCCAAGATCCTCGATGATTTCGTTGCGGAATTCCGTACCGTGTTGCATTACCACGGCGGCTGGTTCGACAAGTTCACCGGGGACGGCTTCATCTGCTACTGGCTGATAGAGAACTCGTTTGCCGAGCACATGGATACCGTGCTCGATTTCTGTTGTTCGGTGATGGACAATTTCCGCACCTACTATTACCCGGCGTTTGTTGCCAACATGCGCAACGAACCCGCTGGAATCGGCCTGTCCATTGGCGTAGACGCCGGCCCCTGCTATCTGACGCCGATTGTCGGCGACCTGACCATCATCGGCTCGCCTATCGTGGGTGCAGTGCGCATGTGCGAGACGTGCCCGCCGTATCACCTGATGCTTAACGCCTACCCGGGCAGTCGCCTGGTGGAAGGCATGACAACAGCCTACGGCCGCCTTTCTGACGAGCTGGCCTACCAGGTCGAGAAGAAACCGATTGCGACCAAGGAATACCCACAAGGGCAGGTGGCCTACTCCGTGGAGTTTTACCGGGCAGGCGAGCGGCTGTTTTTCTGAAGGCATGGCGGCGAAGCCGCGCCAAATTGCTGCTGGCGGCACCCGCCGCGGGTGGCCTGCGCTAAAATGCCGTTCCCCAATCGCGTCCTGCATTCATGGCCATTTCCATTAAGACCGCTGAAGAGATCGCCCAGATGCGGGTCGTCTGTCGTCTTGCCGCCGAAGTTCTCGACTACATCGAGCCCTTCGTCAAGCCGGGCGTCACCACCGCTGAACTCGACCGCCTCTGCCATGACTACACGGTCAATGTTCAGGGCTGCATTCCCGCGCCGCTCAACTACGCGCCGCCGGGCTACGTGCCCTATCCGAAATCGATCTGTGCCTCCATCAATCATCAGGTCTGCCACGGCGTTCCCAATGACCGCGCGCTGAAAAAAGGCGACATCGTCAATCTTGACATCACCAACATCAAGGAGGGCTGGCACGGCGATACCAGCCGCAGCTTCTGCGTCGGCGAAGTGTCGATTCTCGCCCGGCGACTGGTGTCGATGACGCACGAATGCATGTGGATAGGCATCGCGCAGGTCAGGCCCGGAGTCCATCTGGGGGTGGTCGGCGCGGCGATCCAGAAGCACGCGGAAGGCGCGGGGTTTTCCGTGGTGCGCGAGTTCTGCGGCCATGGCATCGGGCGCAACTTCCACGAAGAACCGCAGGTACTCCACTACGGCAAGGCAACGGATGGCCCGTTGATGGTGCCCGGCATGGTATTCACCATCGAGCCGATGATCAACGCCGGCAAGGCGGCGATTTCGGAACTGCCGGACGGCTGGACCATCGTCACCAAGGATCGCAGTCTTTCCGCCCAATGGGAGCACACCGTCTGCGTCACCGAAACCGGCGTCGAGGTGTTGACGCTCTCGCCGGGCACGCCGCCTTGCCCGCCGCACATCCGGATCAATCCCTGAGAATGCCGGCTCGTTCCCTGTCAACATGGCAAGGGGTACGGGCATGAGCGAGCTGCGCGAACTGGCCGCGGCGGCGCGGCGGCGCCTGACCGAGGGACAACAGGCGCTGACCGCGGCCTGGCGGGAAAACAAGCTTGGCCCTGCCCTGCTCGGCGGCCGCACGGCGCTGGTGGACAGCGTGCTGCAGGAAATCTGGACCGCGCTGGCCATGCCCGACAACTGCGCGCTGGCCGCGGTGGGCGGCTACGGGCGCGGCAAACTCTATCCCGGCTCCGACATAGACCTCCTGATCCTGGTGCCGGACGATAACAGCCCGGCGGCACCGCAGCTCGAGCAACTGGTCGGCCTGCTGTGGGACATCGGCCTCGACATCGGCCACAGCGTGCGCAGCGTCAGCCAGTGCCTGGAGCAGGCCGAACGCGACATCACGGTCAAGACCTCGCTGCTCGAGGCACGCTATCTGGCCGGGGCGCGGACGCTGTTCGATGAATTCGAGCAGAGCTACCGCGCCGCGCTGAACCCCGCGGTTTTCTTCAGGGCCAAGCAGCTGGAGCAGGACGAGCGCTACGCCAGGTTCAACGACACGCCCTACAGCCTCGAACCCAACTGCAAGGAAGGCCCCGGCGGCCGCCGTGATCTGCAGGTGATCCAGTGGGTGGCGCACGCAGCGGGCATCGGCAGCGACTGGAAAGCGCTGGCACAGGCCGGGCTGATCACGGCGTCCGAGGTGCGCCAGTTCGAGCGCGCCGACGGCTTGCTGCGCGACCTGCGCATCGAGCTGCACCTGCTCGCCGGCCGCCGCGAGGACAGGCTGCTGTTCGACCATCAGGAAAAGCTCGCGCTCGCCATGGGCATCGGCGCCACCCATGCCAAGCGCGCTTCCGAAGTGCTGATGCAGCGCTACTACCAGAATGCCAAACTCGTCACGCAGCTCAATTCACTGGTGATGCAGGTGCTGGCCGATCGCCTGCTGCCGGCGCCGCAGGGGCCGCCGATCATCATCGATGTGCACTTCCAGATGGTGCGCGAGCACCTCGACGTTCGCGACGAGGAGGTCTTCCAGCGCTATCCGCGCGCGATGCTCGAATGCTTCCTGCTGCAAATGCAGCGTTCGGAGCTGAAGGGCATGACGCCGCGCACCATGCGCGCCCTGTGGCGTGCACAGAACCGCATCGATGCCGCGTTTCGCCGCGATCCGGAAAACCGTGCGCTGTTTCTCCAGCTGTTCCAGCAGAAACACCTGATCCACCCGCTGCGGCGCATGAACCAGTACGACATCCTGGGCCGCTACCTGCCGGCCTTCGGCCATATCGTCGGCCAGATGCAGCACGACCTGTTCCATGTCTACACGGTCGATCAGCACATCCTGCAGGTGATGCGCAACCTGCGGCGCTTTGCCATGCCCGAGATGGCCCACGAGTACCCGTTCTGCTCGCGGCTGATGGCCGGCTTCGAGAACCGCTGGCTGCTGTACATCGCCGCCCTGTTCCACGACATCGCCAAAGGTCGCGGCGGCGACCACTCCCAACTCGGCAAACGCGACGCCGCGCGCTTTTGCCGCGACCATGGCATCATCGGCGCCGACGCCGAACTGGTGGGATTCCTCGTCGAGAACCACCTGACCATGTCACAGGTGGCGCAGAAGCAGGATCTGGCCGATCCCGAGGTCATCCTCGCCTTTGCCCGCAAGGTGGGCGACATACGCCGGCTTACCGCGCTCTACCTGCTCACCGTCGCCGACATTCGCGGCACCAGCCCGAAGGTGTGGAACGCCTGGAAAGGCAAGCTGCTCGAAGACCTGTTCCGCATGACGGCCAGCGTCCTCAGCGGCACCGCGGTGCTCCAGTTGACCGGTGTTTCTGAGCGGCAGGAACAGGCGCGCGGCATCCTGCGCTACTACGGCCTGCGTCCCGACATCGAAGTCGAACTCTGGAGCCAGCTCGATACCGGCTATTTCATGCGCCACGCCGCCGATGAAATCGCCTGGCATACGCGCACCCTCTACTACCGCCCGTCCAGCCCCGAACCGGTGGTGCGCGCGCGCCTCAACCCGATGGGCGAAGGCTTGCAGGTGATGGTCTATGTGCAGGATCAGCCCCTGCTGTTTGCGCGCCTCTGCGGCTTTTTCGCGCGACTGGGCTACAGCATCGTCGACGCCAAGATCCACACCACGCGCCACGGCTATGCGCTGGACAGCTTCGTGATTTTCGCCTTCGACGCGACCCAGCCCTATCGCGACATGATCGCCCTGATCGAACACGGCATCACCGAACAGCTCAACACGCTGCCGCCGCTGCCGGCCGGCGTCAGCGGGCGCCTGTCGCGCCAGGTGCGCCACTTCCCGGTGACGCCGGAAATCGAAATTCGCGCCGACGAGCGCGGCAGCCAGTACCTGATGTCGATCAGCGCCGCCGACCGCCCCGGGCTCCTCTATGCCATTGCCCGGGTGCTCGGCGAACACGGCATCACGCTGCACACCGCGAAGATCGCCACCCTCGGCGAACGCGTCGAAGACGTGTTCCTCATTAGCGGCGCGGAACTGGCGCAGACCGCCACGCTGGTCAGGCTGGAACAGGATCTGCTCACCGCGCTTCAGGTGTAACCGCTGCGCTGGGCCACGGCGGGACATTTGCCATGACCGGTGGCGGCGGCTTCTCCCGCCACCCGCCGCGAATCAGCTCTGGGTATCCTTCGGCAACTGGTATTTCAGGCATTCGCCGAGACCGGCAACGCTGAGTTCGGCATCGGGCCGCGGCTTCAGCCTGACCGCCAGTCCATCCCCGTCGGCAGAGGTCTCCATGTCGGCGATCTTCATGCACTCGCCCGAGGGGCAGGCCCACGCGCTTTGCCGGCAGCGGCCCATGGCGTCGATCACCGCCTGGGCCTGATCGCCCAGTTGCTCGAAACGGATCACGACTTCCTTGTCCTGTTTCTCGATGTGATATTTCACGGCGACTCCTCCGCAAGCTCGAACGAATATTGTACGCCGGGCTGCGCGGCTGTTTGAATCCCTACGCGGAAATCGCGACGCCGTGGTTTACATCGCTGGTCAATATCTCGAATGCGGCACGGCTTCTCGTCTCCAGGATCTCGGTGCGGCCGCTGCGCTTGTCGCGGAAATGAACCGTGCAAGCGGCTATCTTGCTGTTGAGGCAGTGTTTGACACCCCCGGGCGGGTTGCGATAGGCGAGGCCGACAAATGCCTCGCGCGGGGCCGATATGACGCCTTCGATCTCGACCTCGGCCGTTTCCGACTTGAATTCCCAGTTGAAGTAGCGAAACGAGCCGCGCGCCCTGAGACCCCGGACCAGCCCGGTGAGGGCGTATTCCCTTTGTCCGTGCCGCAGCACCAGCGGTGTCAGCGGCGGCGTCCACAACGGGCCGACGCGCAACCGTGCCGTCGCGAGTTCGAGAAAGCTCTCCGGGTGGCTGTCGAAACCGGCCACCTGGCCCCATGCGTATAGATCCGTGTGGCGGCTGCCCCAATTGTGGTTCTGGCTGCCGACCCAATCCGCAACATCGATCGATTCGCCATTGACCGACAAGCCGCCACTGAAGCGCGCCAGCGGCAAGCTGACCAGGCTTTTCGCGGCGGGAAAGCCGCTCCGGTACAGCTTGAAGGGCAACAGCAGGATGGGCGCCGAGTCGCCCTCGAATCCCAAGTCCCAGGCCAATGCCTGCCCCCTGCTCTCGACGGCGCCCTGCAAGCGGCGCGGACCCAGCGTTGCCGCACCGACCCGAACCGAGAATGCTGACGTATCGAACAAGCAGTCCGCCAACGGATACTCCTGTTTGGCGACTACATGCCGATTGGTTTCGCCATCGAAGAACACCACCCAGAGTTCGCCCACCGCATTTTCCGGGCAGGCCCGCGGACTGAAGATCGTGTAGCGGATCCAGAACGCCAGCGGCCGAGCCGGATGATTGGCCCGCAGAAAGAAACTCTCGTAGTGCCCCGTAGCCTGACCACGAAATCGGGCGTGATTGACTTGCTGATGGAAGGCCTGAATTTCGTTTTGCATTACGCGTCAGTTGTTTGTTGCCACCAGAGCGATGCTCCGTCCGCATCCGATCCGAGAGTCGGTGCCGGCGGGACGGCGATTTATGCTGGCGTTGAAATCAATCCGAAGCTGGCTCCAAATCGGTAAGGACGCTCATCCAGTCACCCGCAACGTTCAAGGTCAGGGGCACTGCGCGACGCATTATCGCGCAGCGTCCCCTGCACCGCCGGGTTAGGGCTCGGTTCCATTTGCGGAGACCGCTTCCGACTCAGCCGGCGCAGGAGCCGGCACAGGTTCGAAAAATAGATCATCTAAGCAAATGAATTCATCAACTACTAACGGGATCTCCTCGTTAAGCCCAGATGAAAAAGCGGCTGCATAGATCTGTTTCCCGGAATGAACCACTTCATTGAATAGTTGAACAAAGTCGCCATCCCCAGAAAGAATCCAGATGTTTGATGCGTGGTCACGATAACAAGCTCGCATGACATCTACGGCGATGGCTATGTCGCAGATGCTTTCCTTCTTTGACTTTGCACTTTTCTTTCGAACGAACGGAATAAGTTGGCCGGAGCGTCGCATTTCGCCAAGGTCGCAGTTGTATGTCGTGGTTGAGATTGCGCGCCTGAGATTGGTAACGGCATCATCATCACCGCAGAGGCTCGTGTAGTAGGAGACTCGCCTGATATTCCAGTTCTCCGCCAAAAATATTCGATTTGTCCAGGCAAACGCTTCTCCAATGACGACATTTTCCGCCCGCGGCTTACGCCCTTCGCTCAACATCTGTGACCTGCCCTGGGATTCTCGGACCAGCCTGATCTGGAGATAATGGCTCCTCAGACGAGGAGTTGGCATGAAGAAGAGCAGGTACAGCGAAGAGCAGATCGTCAGGATATTGCGCGAAGCGGATAA
>JALNYT010000015.1 GCA_023229685.1 Sulfuritalea sp. | reverse complement strand
GTGTAGAACAGTTGCTCACGACCCGTTGCTTGGCGACCCATCATGGCAATGCATCCTCCTAGACAATGCCATAATCATATACGTAATGCATATGGCATGTCAAGGGGTTTTTCAACAGAATAGGCCAGTTCCGATCGTTCGCTGTGCTTCTTGTTGCGCCATCCAATTGACCGGTTCATTTTGGAACCGGTCTCACGGACTACAGAAACGGCCTTTGCTGTCGTAGATCGCCATGCGTTACACTCGCGCTCAGAGCGCATGAGGAAAGAAGAAGGCAGCGGAATATCCGGTCTGCTTAGTAAGATATTGCATGTCGCGAAATGGGGAGAGAGAGATGGTGAAATTGGTGGCAATGATGCTCGCGGTGGCCCTCTGGGCGTTGTCGGCACTGGCTCAGGAACCGGCCTCGCAGCAGATCAGTGAAGAATTGAAGGCTGTACTGCAGGCCAAAGGCAGTCCTGAACGCGGAAAAGCGATGTTCCGACAGTGCCAGGATTGTCACGGCGCAGATGCTTCGGGACGAACCAGCGGCCTCTACCCACGCCTATCGGGGCAACACGCAACCGTGCTCATGAAGCAGATCACCGACATGCTGGCCGGTCGCCGCATCAATCGGAAGATGAGATTCTATTTTGATGACCATGTGCTTAAGTCTGGCGATATCGCGGATATTGCTGTCTATCTGCGGGGATTGCCGATCTCAACGAAGAACGGCAAGGGGCCCGGTATTGGCGACATTGCGTTAGGCAAGAAGCTTTACGAAAAAGATTGCGTTGAATGTCATGGCGCCAAGGGGGAAGGCAAAGCCGAAAAGTTCTATCCCATGGTTGCGGCCCAGCATTTCGGCTATCTGGCGCGCCAGCTGCAGTACATCCGAGATGGCGATCGCGGCAATTCAAACCCCGACATGGTGAAGCTGCTTAAGTCACACTACATGAGTACCGACCTGGAAGCTGTGGCGGCGTATATGGCTCAGCTCCCGCCACCAAAGAAATAGCATCGACTTGTCCTCGGCCGTGAATCGCGCGGCTTCAAAGGCGGGATGAGGAAAATGCTTCGCGAACTCGGAAAACTGTTGCGCGAACAGGCTGAAGTACTAGAGCATTGCGAGGAACAACTGGATCGCGGGGAGGACGAATCGGAAGATGATTTCGATCGGCGCGTAGCGCGACATTGATAGCCGAAGGGGCCGAAAGCTGAAGCCTTGGCCGTCTATCGGCGATGCAGTGAAATGCTCTCAATCATTTTGGGCATCAAGCCCAGCGCGGAAACTGAAAGAGTCCGTCATTTAATCTCTCAGGACTGTTGACGAGCGTTGTTGATTGGCGATGAATGTCTGCTGCACTCATTTTCCAGCCCTTGAACGGTTCAAGCAACGAAGGTCTGAAGTGGGCACGATGCCGCCAGACATTTTTTTAGATGTACGACGGAGCCAACAGGTTTCCTGACCTGCAATGATCGCCAGCAAACCGCGTCGCTCGCAGCTGGCCGGAAATGGGACCTTGGTCGCATAGCGGCGGCTGTAGCCAATAGTCGGCGCTGGCGAGACGGCGCTGCGTATCCCACCAGGGGATACCGTCTGCCTTCCGTTGGGTGGCAGACATATAATTCGCAGCTAACCTGCAACCCGCATTCCATGAAGCCCCTGCTGTCCCTGCCCGTCCTGCCCAAACCGGGCCAACGCCTCGATCTGCCTCCATTGGCAGCCTCCGCCGATGCCCTGGCCGTGGCGCAACTCGCCCGGCCCGGCCAACTGCTGGCGGTCGTCGCCGCGAGCCCACTCGAAGCGCAGAGGCTGTCCGAAGAAATCGCGTGGTTCGCGCCGGATCTGCGCGTGCATCTGCTGCCGGACTGGGAGACCCTGCCCTACGACAACTTCTCGCCGCACCAGGACCTGATCTCGGAGCGACTGGCGACGCTGTATGCCGTCTCGCGCAATGAATGCGAGGTGCTGATCGCGGCTGCCTCGACGGCGATCACGCGGCTGGCACCGCCCGCCTTTCTCGCCGGCCATACCTTCTTCATGAAAAAGGGTGAACGGCTGAACCTCGACAAGCTCCGGGCCCAGCTCACGGTCGCCGGTTACCAGCACGTCACCCAGGTGGTCGCCGCCGGCGAATACAGTGTGCGCGGCGGCTTGATCGACCTGTTCCCGATGGGCACGCAACTGCCCTACCGCATCGAGTTGTTCGACGACGAAGTGGAAACCATCCGCAGCTTCGATGTCGATAGCCAGCGCACGCTGTATCCGGTGCCGGAAATCCGGCTGCTGCCGGCGCGCGAGTTTCCCGCCGGCGACGCCGGCCGCACCACCTTCCGCCAGCGCTTCCGCGAAGCTTTCGAGGGCGATGCGTCGCGCATCAGCCTGTACAAGGATGTCTCGAATGGCATCCTGCCCGCCGGCATCGAGTACTACCTGCCGCTGTTCTTCGAAGCCACGGCGACGCTGTTCGACTACCTGCCGCAGGACGCAACGCTGCTGCTGCATGGCGACGTCGCCGGCGCCATCGCCGAGTTCTGGACCGACACCCGGGGCCGCTACAAGATGCTCGGCGGCGACCGCTCGCGCCCGGTGCTGCCGCCGACCGAGCTGTTTCTGCGCGACGAGGAATTCTTTGTCGCCGCCAAGCCACTGCCGCAGATGGCCATAAGAGTCGGCGCTGGTAACACGGCAAATGCGGCGGCGACCTTGCCAGTGCTGGCCGTCGATCGCAAGGCGGACGATCCGCTCGCCGCGCTACGTGGTTTTCTGGAGCAATTCAAGGGCCGCGTGCTGCTGCTGGCCGAATCGCCCGGGCGGCGCCAGACGCTCCACGACTATCTGGTCGAGTACAGCCTGTCCGCAGCCCAATGCGAGGACTTCGCGGCTTTCCTCGCCAGCGACGAGGTCTTCATGCTCGGCGTCGGCCCCCTCTCCGGCGGCTTCCTCCTCGGCGGCTATGCCATCGTCACCGAAAACGAACTGTATGCCGCCACGGCAAGGCCGCGCGGACGGCGCTCAGATGCCCGCCGCGCCAACCTCGAAGGCTGGCTGCGCGACCTGTCCGAATTGAAGGTGGGCGACCCGGTGGTGCATGAAAGCCATGGCATCGGCCGCTACCTGGGCCTGCTGCACATGGACTTCGGCGAGGGCGACACCGAGTTCCTCCACCTCGAATATGCCGATGGCGCCAAGCTCTACGTGCCCGTCGCACAACTGCAGGTGATCTCCCGCTACAGCGGCGCCGATCCGGATTCGATCCAGCTCCACACGCTCGGCTCCGGCCAATGGGAAAAGGCCAAGAAGAAGGCCGCCGAACAGGTGCACGACACCGCCGCCGAGCTGCTGCACCTCTACGCCCAGCGCGCCCTGCGCGAGGGCCACAAGTTCAGCTTCAAGCAGCACGACCTGGAAGCCTTCGCCGACGGCTTCGGCTTCGAGGAAACGCCCGACCAGCAGACGGCGATCAACGCCGTGATCGAGGACATGAAATCCGGCAAGCCGATGGACCGGCTGGTCTGCGGCGATGTCGGCTTCGGCAAGACGGAAGTCGCGATGCGCGCCGCCTTCGTCGCCGTGGCCGACGGCAAGCAGGTCGCGATCCTGTGTCCGACCACGCTGCTGGCCGAGCAGCACTACCAGAACTTCGCCGACCGCTTTGCCAGCTGGCCGATCAAGGTGGCCGAGATCTCGCGCTTCAAGTCGGCCAAGGAACAGGACGAGGCCGTTGAGCTGCTGGCCCAGGGCAAGATCGACATCCTGATCGGCACCCATCGCCTGCTGCAGAAGGACGTCAAATTCGAGCGCCTCGGCCTCATCATCATCGACGAGGAACATCGCTTCGGCGTGCGCCAGAAGGAAGCGCTGAAGGCGCTGCGCGCCTCGGTCGACGTGCTGACGCTGACCGCGACGCCGATCCCGCGCACGCTGGGGCTGTCGCTGGAAGGCCTGCGCGATTTTTCGGTGATTGCAACGCCGCCGCAGAAGCGGCTGGCGATCAAGACCTTCGTCACCCGCTGGTCCAACGGCCAGGTGCGCGAAGCCTGCCTGCGCGAGTTCAAGCGTGGCGGCCAGGTCTATTTTCTGCACAACGAAGTCGACACCATCGAGAACATGAAGGAAAGGCTGCAGACTCTGCTGCCCGAGGCGCGCATGGTGATCGGCCACGGCCAGTTGCCGGAACGCGAGCTGGAACGCGTGATGCGTGAGTTCACCCAGCAGAAACACAACCTGCTGCTGTGCTCGACCATCATCGAGACCGGCATCGACAACCCGCATGCCAACACCATCATCATCAACCGCGCCGACAAGTTCGGCCTGGCGCAACTGCACCAGTTGCGCGGCCGCGTCGGCCGTTCGCACCACCAGGCCTACGCCTACCTGCTGACCCACGAAGACGCCAAGCCGACGGCCCAGGCCAAGCGCCGCCTCGACGCAATCCAGGCCATGGAGGAACTCGGCTCCGGCTTTTTCCTCGCCATGCACGACCTCGAAATCCGCGGCGCCGGCGAGGTGCTCGGTGAGTCACAGAGCGGCGAAATCCACGAAATCGGCTTCGCGCTCTACACCAACATGCTCAACGCCGCGGTGCGCGCGCTGAAGAACGGCGAGAAAGTTCCCGATCTGACCCAGCCGCTGTCGATCACCTCGGAAATCAACCTGCGCGTGCCGGCCCTCTTGACCAACGAGTACTGCCCTGACGTGCATGAACGCCTGACGCTCTACAAGCGCCTGGCGAATTGCGACAGCGAGGACGACCTGCGCGCCATGCAGGAAGAACTGATCGACCGCTACGGCGAGATGCCGGCGCAAACCCTGGCCTTGATGGAAACCCATCGTCTGCGCCTGGCCGGCCGTGCCCTGGGCCTGGCCAAGCTGGATGCGGGGCCCGCCGCGATACAACTGCAGTTTGTGCCCAACCCGCCGATCGACCCCGCCAGAATCATTCGCCTGCTCCAGAGCGACCGCAGTTTCAAGCTGGCGGGACAGGACAAGCTGCTCTGGAAGAAGGAAACGGCGAACCTCAAGGACCGGGTTGCGGCGGTGCGCGAACTGTTCCGCAGGCTGACGCCGGCGCCGAAGCGCTGAGCGTCAGTCTGCTGCGCGTGGCGCCGAAGCGCCGGGAATTCCGCGCCGCCGAACCTGGCCTTGGGGCTACGGCTTCAGCTGTCCGCGTATCTCTCCGGCCTTGTTCTCGGCGGTGTGCACGTTGATGTAAAGCTCGCCGGCCTTGTAGGCCTGGTATTGATCTGCGGTTAGCTTCGCGCCTGGCGGAACCGACCAGCCGGATTCGCCGTTCTTCGACAGCGGCACAATGACCGGGCCGTTCTTGCCTGCCGCGGCGATATGGATATGCGCCATGGTGCCGCTGAGTCCGGTCGTGGTGACGCCGCCGCTCACGGTCATGTCGGGATTGATCGTGACGGTGCCGCTGCCCGCGGCCATTGTCTTGACCGGAGGCACCTCGCTGTCGCCGCTCAGCGTGACCTTGACCTGGTCTGCAAGAGCCGAAGCTGAAAACAGGGCGCAGGCAAATGCCACCGCCACCGCGCCTCTAAACCTGGGGTGATCCAACGCACACGTGATATTCATGGTCTGTCTCTCTTGTTGGTGGGTTGTGGGGTGCGCAGAAATATCTGCAACGGTAGAATCCTATTCTTGACTTTAGTTGTCAAGTATTTTTCCGTGGCACGGAGATGGGCGCATTCGGCCTCGCCTTGCCCCGCGCCAGTGGGTCTTGTAAAATTTGCATGGTGCATCAGTTCAACATCGCCGAAGCCAAGGCCCAATCCTCCGAACTTGTCCAGCGGGCACTGAAAGGCGATGGAGTCGCGAGTGCCCGCGACAACAAACCGCTGTTGCGAAGCGTGCCGATCGGGCGCGCACGCCAAACCGTCTCACCGGATCGGGCAAGGCCAAATCCTCCTCGTGAGCCACAGCTTTCCACGGGCTGCCGGTCGCCCAGGCAAAGCACCGCAAGCTGCCCGCGATCAGTTCCGACCGGGCATTTTCCGACTACGGCATCAAACGCATCTGGTAACCGACATGCAACAAACTGAAAACCTCAATATCGAAGCTTTCGAGCCGATGCCAACGCCGGAGGAGATTCATGCCCGCGTGCCGCTTTCCGAAGCGGCTGCAGAGTCGGTGCTGGCTGGACGGCGCACCCTGGAGCGCATTCTCGATGGCAAGGATCTCCGCGTCTTCGTGGTGGTCGGCCCCTGCTCGATCCACGATCCGGTCGCCGGCCTCGATTACGCGCAACGCCTCAAGCGTCTGGCCGATGAAGTCGCCGCGACGATGGTGCTGGTGATGCGCGTGTATTTCGAAAAGCCGCGCACCGCGACAGGCTGGAAGGGCTACATCAACGATCCGCGCATGGACGATTCCTTCCACATCGAGGAAGGCATGCAGAAGGCGCGCGAATTCCTGCTGGCCGTGAATGAGCTCGGGCTGCCGGCCGGCACTGAAGCGCTGGATCCGATCGCCCCGCAATATCTCGGCGACCTCCTCGCTTGGGCGGCGATCGGTGCGCGCACCTCCGAATCGCAGACCCATCGCGAGATGTCGTCCGGCCTGTCCACCCCGGTCGGTTTCAAGAACGGCACCGACGGCTCGCTCGACGCCGCGGTCAATGCGATCATTTCCGCCTCCCGTCCGCACAGTTTTCTCGGCATCAACATGCAGGGCCGCTCCAGCGTGGTGCGCACCGCCGGCAACCGCTATGGCCACCTGGTGCTGCGCGGCGGCGGCGGGCGGCCGAACTACGACACGGTCAGCGTCGCGCTGGCCGAGGGCGCGCTGGACAAAGCCGGCCTGGCGCACAACATCGTGGTCGATTGCTCCCATGCCAACAGCTACAAGAAGCCGGAAATGCAGCCGCTGGTGATGCAGGACTGCATCAATCAGATCCGCGCCCAGCGCACTGCCGGCCATCGCTCCATCGTCGGCCTGATGATCGAAAGCTTCATCGAGGCGGGCAACCAGACGATTCCCGAGGATCTGTCGCAGTTGAAGTACGGCTGCTCGGTGACCGACGCCTGCGTTGACTGGCCGACCACCGAAAAGATGATCCGCGACGCCGATGCCGCCCTGCGCGGCTCGCTCGCCAACCCCAACCGAACCTGAGAATCCCCATGAGTCTGATCCGAGCTTTCCGCGGTCTGCGCCCTGCCGCCGGCCAGGCCGGCGCTGTCGCCGCCCCCCCCTACGATGTGCTGTCCAGCGACGAAGCGCGCCGCATTGTCCATGGTGGCGCCGCCGGCAAGCCCTGGTCCTTCCTGCACATCTCCAAGCCGGAGATCGATCTGCCGCTGGGGACCGATCCCCATTCCCCGGCGGTGTATGCCAAGGCTGCGGAGAACCTGGCGGGGATGCTCGCCGCCGGCGTGCTGGTCCGGGACGATGCGCCCTGTTACTACGCCTATCGCCTGACCATGCCCGGCCCCCACGGCGACCATGTGCAAACCGGCCTGGTGGCGGCCGCCAGCGTTGCCGATTATGAAAGCAACCGCATTCGCAAGCACGAATTCACGCGGCCCGACAAGGAAGACGACCGGGTGCGGCAGATCGAGGCGCTCAATGCGCAGACCGGACCGGTGCTGCTCGCCTACCCGGCATCGGCGACCGCGGATGCCCAGATCGATGCCATTGCGCAAGGCGCGCCGGATGCCGATGTCACCGCCGACGACGGCATCCGCCACCAGATCTGGGTGCTGCGCGATGCAGCACGAATCGACGCGATCACGGCGACCTTCGATGCCATGAATGCCCTCTACATCGCCGACGGCCATCACCGCTCGGCCGCCGCCTCGCGCGTCGCCGCCGCGCGCCGCGTACACGGTCGGGAATCGTCGGCCGACTCTTTCCTGGCGGTGATCTTTCCCCACCACCAGATGAAGATCCTCGATTACAACCGTGTGGTCGAGGACCTCAACGGCCTGCAGACGTGGGAACTGGTGGAACGCATCGCCAAGGCTTTCACGGTAGAGGACAGCGCCCAGCGCGTACATCCGTCCCGCCCCGGAGAGTTCGGCATGTATATGGCTGAACGCTGGCGCAAGCTCACCATCAAGCCGGAACTGATCCCCGACGATCCGGTGGCGCGCCTCGATGTATCGCTGCTCTCGGATCATCTGCTGAGCCCGCTGCTGGGCATTGCCGACCTGCGCCGCGACAAGCGCATCGACTTCGTCGGCGGCATTCGCGGCCTGGCCGAACTGGAAAAGCGCGTCGACTCGGGCGAAATGGCCGTGGCTTTCGCCCTCCATCCGACGCGCATGGATCAGCTCATGGCGGTCGCCGACAGCAACAATGTCATGCCGCCGAAGTCGACCTGGTTCGAACCCAAGCTGGCCGACGGACTCGTATCCCACGTGCTGGACTAGATCGCCGTCCCCGGCGAGAACGCCGCGGACATAAAGAGAAAGGGCAACCCGCGGGTTGCCCTTGTCATTTACAGGCCTGCCAGTGTTACTTCTTCTTGGCGGCGGGCTTCTTGGCAGCAGGTTTCTTTGCCGCAGCGGGCTTCTTCGCTGCAGCGGGTTTCTTGGGAAGCGGCTTCTTGCCGGCAACAGCGGCCTTCAGGCCGGCGCCAGCAGAAAACTTCGGTACGGACTTGGCGGCAATTTTCAGCACGGCACCCGTCTTCGGGTTCTTGCCGGTGCGCGCGGCACGGTTCACTGACTTGAAGGTGCCAAATCCGATCAGGGCAACCGGATTGCCTTTGGAAATCACGGCGGTGATAACTTCGGTCAACGCGTCGATGGCCTTATTGACAGCCGCCTTGGAAAGCTCGGCACGCTCGGCCACTGCTTCGATCAGTTCGCTTTTGTTCATCGAATTCCCCTTTGGTTAAGAAGATCGCATTGTTCCACTAAATCTGCTGCAGTTGCAAGCCCTGCAAGCGATTCTTGTTGCAAAAATTCGGACACTGTCGCGCGTAGCGATTCCGGGGGCTGCGGCCAATCGACGGCCGATATCCTCACAAGCCCTTGACCGCGTACACCGCCGGCAGGTTGCGCCAGGCACCTTTGACATCCATGCCGAAGCCGAAGACGTAGCGATTCGGCAGATGCACGCCGACAAAATCGGCTGCAACCGGCTTGCTGCGGCCGAGATTCTTGTCCGCAAACACCACGCTCAACACTTCGCTGGCGCCCTGCGCCCGCAAGCGCTCGATGATCGCGGCCATGGTCACGCCTTCATCGAGAATATCATCCACCACCAGAACGACGCGCCCCGCGACGGAGGCGCGCGGCTCGACGATCCAGGCCAGTTGCCCGCCGGTAGTGACGTCGCCATAGCGCGTGACATGCAGGTAGTCGAAATCCAGCGGGAAGGTCAGCTGCGGCAGGAGCTGGCCGGTGAATATCACCGCGCCGCCCATCACGGCCAGCACCAGGGGATTGACCTCGGCCAGGCGCGTCGTGATCTCGGCGGCAACGCGCCGTACCGCCAGCGCCGACTCTTCGGCCGAGCACAGCAGATCGGCCTCGGCAAAGATTTGTTTCGCTTCTTGCGGATTCATTTCAGTCGCTTCAGCACGGCGGCGAAGTCCTTGCCGACTTCGGGGTGACGCAGGCCGAAGGCCACCGTTGCCTCGAGGTAACCCAGCTTGGAACCACAGTCGTAGCGCGTCCCCTTGTAGCGGTAGGCCAGCACCTGCTCTTCGGCCAGCAGCGCGGCAATGCCGTCGGTCAGCTGGATCTCGCCGCCGGTGCCCTTGCCAATCAGCGCAAGGTGATGAAAGATGCGCGGCGTCAGCACGTAGCGGCCGACCACGGCCAGGGTCGAAGGCGCCTCCTCGGGCTTGGGCTTTTCGACAATGCGCAGGATCTGCTCGATCACATCGGTCATCGGCTTGGTGTCGACGATGCCGTAGCTTCGGGTATCTTCGCGCCGCACCTCCTGCACCCCGATCACCGAGCTGCTGTAATAGTCATAGACATCCACCATCTGCTTCATGACGGGTGGATCGCCATCGATCAGGTCGTCGGCGAGCAACACGGCGAAGGGCTCGTCGCCCACCGCCGGATAGGCGCAGAGCACCGCGTGACCCAGGCCCAACGCCTCCGGCTGGCGAATGTAGATGCAGTTGATGTTTTTCGGAATCATGTTGCGCACGAACTCCAGCAACTCGGTCTTGCCGCGCTGCTCGAGTTCGCTCTCCAGCTCGTAGGCCTTGTCGAAATGGTCCTCGATGGCGCGCTTGGAACGGCCGGTGACGAAGATCATGTCGGTGATCCCGGCGGCAACCGCCTCCTCCACCGCGTACTGGATCAGCGGCTTGTCCACGATGGGCATCATCTCCTTGGGGCTGGCCTTGGTCGCCGGCAGGAAGCGGGTGCCGAGACCGGCCACGGGGAATACTGCCTTGGTCACTTTTTTCATTTTTCCAACAACTCCCTGAGTTGACTCTCGTCCAGAATGGTAACGCCCAACGCCTGTGCCTTGTCGAGCTTGGAACCGGCTTCGGCGCCGGCCACCACGTAATCGGTCTTCTTCGACACCGAGCCGGCCACCTTGCCGCCCAGCACCTCGATCATGTCCTTCGCCTCGTCGCGCGTCAGCGTCGGCAACGTTCCGGTAAGGACGAAGGTCTTGCCGGCGATCGGCGAGTTGGCCACCGCCGACGGCGCGCCGTCGGACCAGCTCACCCCTGCCGCGCGCAGCTGCTCGATCACCTCTACGTTGTGCGGCTCGGCGAAGAAGCGCGCGATCGATGCCGCGACGATCGGGCCGACATCGGGCACCTGCTGCAGGCGGTCAACATCGGCGTCCATGACGGCGTCGAGATTGCCGAAGTGGCGCGCCAGATCCTTCGCCGTCGCTTCGCCCACATTGCGGATGCCGAGCGCAAAAATGAACCGCGCCAGCGTTGTCGTCTTGCTCTTTTCGATGGCGGCGAGGATATTCGCCGCCGATTTTTCGGCCATGCGCTCCAGATTGGCCATCGCCAGCAAGCCCAGCTTGTAGAGGTCGGCCGGCGTTTTGACGATGGCATTATCGACCAGCTGATCGACCAGCTTGTCGCCGAGCCCCTCGATGTCCATCGCGCGCCGGCTGGCAAAATGCAGCAGCGCCCCCTTGCGTTGCGCCGGGCAGAACAGGCCGCCGGTGCAGCGCGCGATCGCCTCGTCTTCGGGGCACTCCACCGCCGAGCGGCAGACCGGACAGGTCTTCGGCAGCGCAAAGGGTGGATGCAGCGGGTGCACGAGATCCTTCATCGGCCGCCGCTCGATGACCACCGACACCACCTCGGGGATCACGTCGCCGGCGCGGCGCACGATCACCGTGTCGCCGATGCGTACGTCCTTGCGCCGTGCCTCGCCTTCATTGTGCAGCGTGGCATTGGTCACCGTCACGCCGCCGACGAAAACCGGCGCCAGCCGTGCGACGGGCGTGATGGCCCCGGTGCGACCGACCTGCAATTCGATCGCTTCGACCGTGGTCAGCGCCTCCTCGGCCGGATACTTGTGCGCCACCGCCCAGCGCGGCTCGCGCGTGACGAAGCCGAGGCGCTGCTGCAGCGCCAGCGAGTTCACCTTGTACACGACGCCGTCGATGTCGAACGGTAGCGCATCGCGCGCTTCGCGGATGCGGGCATGGAAGGCGATCAGTCCGTCAGCGCCCTGCACCACCGCACGATGCTCGCAGACCGGCATGCCGCACCCCGCCAGCGCGTCCAGCACCGCGCTGTGCGTTGCCGGCAGGTCCCAGCCGCGCACCTCGCCCAGGCCATAGGCATAGAAGGACAGCGGCCGCTCGGCGGCCATGGCCGGATCGAGTTGGCGGATGCTGCCCGCCGCCCCGTTGCGCGGATTGACCAGCGTCGCTCGTCCCAGCGCCCGCTGCTTCGCGTTGTAGCGCTCGAAATCCGGCCGGCTCATGAAGACCTCGCCGCGCACTTCGAGCACCGGCGGCGCGCAGCCATGCAAGCGCAGGGGGATGCGATGCACGGTGCGAATGTTCTGCGTCACATCCTCGCCGGTCTCGCCATCGCCGCGCGTGGCGGCTTGCACCAGCACGCCGTGTTCATAGCGCAGATTGATGGCCAGGCCGTCGAACTTGAGTTCGACGGCATACTCTACGGCGGGATCGGCTTCGCCGAGGCCCAGTTCGCGCCGCACGCGCGTGTCGAAGGCGCGCGCGCCCGACGGCTCGGTGTCGGTTTCGGTGCGGATCGACAGCATCGGCACGGCATGGCGCACCGGGGAAAACTCGGGCAGCGGTTTGCCGCCCACCCGCTGCGTCGGCGAATCGGTGCTGATCAGCTGCGGATGTTCGGTCTCCAGCGCCTGCAGTTCGCAGAAGAGCTTGTCGTACTCGGCGTCGGGAATGGTCGGCGCATCGAGCACATAGTAGGCGTGGTTGTGTCTTTCGATTTCGCGGCGCAGGACTCCGGCCCGCGCCGCTGCCTGCTGCAGATGCATCAGGAAAACAGCCGCAACGCCCGTGTACTGCCGGGGACGATGTTGCCGTCGCGCATGCGTTGCTGCAGTTCAGCCGTCTTGGCGCGAATCGCCTCGATCACGGCATCGGCCAGTGGTGCGCGCTGCGCATCCACCAGTACGCCACCCAGCGCCGCCGCGAGTTGCCGTGCCGTCGCCAGCATGCGGTCGAATGCCAGGACGCCATCCGCCACCCGCGGCACGTCCAGGCTCAGGGTCAGGCCATGGGTTGCCAGCGACTTGATCGACTCGGCCTCGAGGCGCTCGGGGCCGAGATTGGCCACCGTAAACATTTCGCCGCCGGCCTCGTCGCGGGCGCGAAACACGCCATCCGCTTCCAGCATCAAGCCCGCGGCCTCGGCCACGCCGCGCAGTTTGGTGCCGGCGAATACTCCTCCGGTGGCTTCGACGACATGCAGCACGAACTGGATGTCCACCGCGGCGCAGAATTCATCGAGGGCGCCTGCGCGCATCACGATCTCGCCGCGGGAAGGCAGTTCCAGGGTCGCCGCAGTCTGCTGCGCGACTTGCTGCACACCGTCAAAGAAGCGCGCCAGTTCGTCGTCAGAAACCGGCCCGCGCCGATCGACCAGCTGCAGCGCGACCGCCCATTCGCGGTAACGCCCGGCATCGTTGGCATCGACCTGGTGCCAAACGCCATCGGCATCGTCTCTGGCCAGCCAGTGCATGGGCTTGCTCAGCTCGCCCGCCCATGCGCTCTGCATGGCCTGGACCGCGGGCGCCGGAGCCGGGTTGGCTGCGGCCAGATGCAGCACGCAGTCCGCCACCGGATCGGCGCATTCGGCGGGCAACGGTAGTCCGCATTCCCCCTCTGCCGGCGACAAGTCGGCGGCCGGTTCGGCAGCATTCGCTGCGCCGGGCGCTTCTGGCAAGGAATCGGCCGCATCGCCAAAGTGCGGCTCCTGCCGTTCTCCAGGCTCACCGGGGACAACCGCAGCGGGTTCCTCGCCGGCCAGCAGCGCATCGCCCTGCCCGCCCTTGAATATCCTGTCGGCGGTCTTGCGGTGCTGGCGCTCCTGCCATGCGTTGTAGCCCCAGACCAGGGCCACCCCCGCCGCACCGGCGCCGATCAATGCGACTTGCAGTTCGCTGATTGCCATGTTCAAGCCACCTTCTGGTCATCGGCGAGGCGAAGCGCCTCCTCGATATCGACTTCCACCACCCGCGACACGCCCTGTTCCTGCATGGTCACGCCGATCAATTGCTGGGCCATTTCCATGGCGATCTTGTTGTGCGAAATGAAGATGAACTGGGTTTGCGCGGACATGCGCTTGACCATCTCGCAGAAACGCACCGTATTCGAGTCGTCGAGCGGCGCATCGACTTCGTCGAGCATGCAGAACGGCGCAGGATTGAGCTGGAACAGCGCGAACACCATGGCAATCGCGGTCAACGCCTTCTCGCCGCCGGAGAGCAGATGTATCGTGGTGTTCTTCTTGCCCGGCGGCTGCGCCATGATCTGGATGCCGGAATCGAGAATCTCGTCGCCGGTCAGGATCAGCCGCGCTTCGCCGCCGCCGAAAAGCTGCGGGAACAGCGTGCCGAAATGCCTGTTGACCGTGTCGTAGGTCTCCTGCAACTGCTCGCGCGTCTCGCGGTCGATACGCCGGATGGCGTCTTCTAGGGTGTCGATGGCCTCGCCCAGATCGGCCGCCTGCGCGTCGAGAAAGCCCTTGCGCTCCGACGCCGTGGCAAGCTCTTCCAGCGCGGCGAGATTGACCGGGCCGAGCGTCTCGATTTCGGCCGTGAGCCTGACAATCTCGCCTTGCAGGACGCTGTCCTTGAGCTTGTCGGCGCCACCGGCGGCCAGTTCATCGGCAAAGGGAGCTTCATCGGCCTCGGTGACCACGTGTACCTCGGCCAGACGTTCGCGAAACTGCTCTTCGTTGATCTGCACGGCTTGCGCCTTGAGCTTGAGGTCGTTGATCCTGTCGCGCAACGGCATCACGCCCTGCTCCAGTTTCATGCGCTGTTCATCGAGACTGCGCAGTTCGCCGGCTGCGGTTTCGAGCACATTGCGCCGTTCTGCCAGCGCCGACTCCTTGCCCCGCTTCGCATCCAGCGCGGTGTGCAACTGCTCCTGCAGCACCGCATCGCTGATGCCGGCGACTTCGGTGCGCGCCGCGCCGGTCTCGCTCTCGATGCGCTGCAACTGGCTGGTCGCCGTCGCGGCCGCGCGTGCATTGTCTTCCAGCTTCGACAGGCATTCGCGTTCGGAGAAACCGGCTTCCTGGGCTTCACGCCCGAGCTGTATTTCGAGCGCTCTTGCGTCGCGCAGGGCCGCATCCTTCTGCCGATGGATTTCCAGCGCCAGTTCGAGGCGCTCGCGCACCTCGCCGAGACGCTCGCGCTGCAATTCGCCCTCGGCCTCGGCGCGCTGGCGCCGGGCCTGCTCGGTTTCGTCCTGGCGCTGCAGTTCGGCCAGATCGCGGTCGATCTGCGCCGAGCGTTCCTCGAAACGGGTTTGCGCCTGGGCCAGCTTCAAGGCCTCCACCTGCGCCGCATGAAACGCCTGCTGCGCCTCCTGCATCGTGCGCCGCGCCGCGGTGAGCTGGACCTGGCTGTCGACCAACTCCTGCTCGGCCTGGCGTTGTACTTCACGCGCCGCCTCTTCGGCCGCGACGCGTGCCGCCAGCAAGCCGGCCAGTTCGTCGATCTCGCGCTGGCGTTCAATGACGCCATGGGTCTTCGCATCGGGCACGTACAGCGTGAGGCCGCTGGGCGTCAGCAGATGCCCGGCACGCGAGACACGCTGCCCTGCGGCCAGCGGCAATTCGGTCGCCAGATCATCGGCAACAGACACGCCGGCCAGCCATTCATCGAGCACGCCCGCCCAGCGCGGGTCATCGCAGCGCACCTTGCTGCGCAGGCTATCGGCCGTCGGTGACGTGGCGCCAGAGTCTCGCGCCAGCGCCAGGGCAAGAATCGCCGGCGGTGGCGCCGCAAGGGCCGCGCGCACGGTGTCGGCGTCGGCCGTCAGCGCCGAGAAGCGCTCGCGCAGCACGGCTTCGACCGCCGTTTCCCAGCCGGATTCAACCTGGATCGCCTGCCACAGGGGTTTGGCATCGACCAGATGGCGCGCCTTGAGCCAGTCGCCGATCTCGCCGCGCTGCGCGACTTTGGCTTGCAACTGAGCCAGTGCATCGTGGCGGGCGCGGGTCTCGGTCAGGCTGCGATGGGCGGCCTGCAGCGCTTCGCGCGCTGTGCGCAGGCGCGCCTCGGCTCCGGGCACAGCGGCCTGGAGTGCCGCCAGACGCTCCTGAGCCGCGGCCAGACTGTGCTCGGCACGGACCTCCGCATCGCGCGACGCAACCAGCAAGGCCGCATCGGGGGCGCCCAGAGCCTGGCGATCCTGCTCCAGCCGGGTGCGACGCTGCACCAGATTGTCCAGCGCGCGGACGGCGTGTCCCATGTCGGCCTCGGCCAGACGCAAAGCCTGCTCGGCCTCGCTCAAGCTGCGGCGCGCCTCGGTCACATCGCCGCCGGCGGCCTGCACGGCATCTTCGGCATCGGGCAGACGGGCGGCGGCTTCCGCATGCCGGGCGATGGCGATAGCGGCGCGAGCACGGGAATTCTCCAGCAGCAGATTCCAGCGTGCTTCCTCCTCTGCCAACTGGCTTTGCTGCGTACGCCAATGGGTTTCCTCGGCGCCCAACTGATCGAGGCGCGCCTCCAGCCGCGAACGGGAATCGCGCAGATGGCCGATTTCGGATTCAAGACGGCTGACTTCGGTATTGGCCGCAAACATCTCGGCCTGCGCCGCGTGCAGGGCGTCGGACGCAGAATAATGGCTCTCGCGGGCATGTTCGACACGTGCTTCGATTTCACGCAGTTGCGCGGTTTCGGCCTCGACCCGATTGACCGCTTCGTCAACCTGGCGCGCCAGCCGCTGGCCGTCGTGCTGCGCGTCGTTGCGCTTCTTCAGCCACAGCAGAGTCTGCTTGCGCGAAACCTGCTGGTGCAGATCGCGATACTGCTGCGCCACGGACGCCTGCGCCTGCAGGTGGCTAACCTGCGTTTCCAGCTCATTGCGGATGTCATCGACGCGGGCGATGTTCTCGCGCGCATCTTCCAGGCGGTGTTCGGTTTCCTTGCGCCGTTCCTTGTACTTGGTGACGCCGGCCGCCTCTTCGAGGTAAAAACGCAACTCGTCGGGCTTGGACTCGACGATGCGCGAGATCATGCCCTGGCCGATGATGGCGTAAGCTCGCGGGCCGAGGCCGGTGCCAAGGAACAGATCGATCACGTCGCGCCGGCGGACATGCAGATTGTTGATGTAGTAGCTCGAGTTGCCCTCGCGGTCGAGCACGCGCTTGACCGTGATTTCGGCGTACTGGCTCCACTGGCCGGCAGCGCGGCCCTCCGCGTTGTCGAAAAACAGCTCGACACTGGCGCGGCTGACTTCCTTGCGGTTGCCCGAGCCCTTGAAAATCACGTCCTGGATCGACTCGCCGCGCAGTTCGGAGGCCTTGGATTCGCCAAGCACCCAGCGCACGGCGTCGATGATGTTCGACTTGCCGCAGCCATTGGGACCGACCACACCCGCCAGCTGGCCGGGAAAAAGCACGGTGGTGGGCTCAACAAACGACTTGAAGCCCGAAAGTTTCAGCTTGTTTAGACGCACGAAGGATGAACCGGAAAAATGGTGGCAAAAGTGTGACTGGAGAGCCGCGCCATTATAATCGGTCCAGACTCTTTACCCGCAGCCACACAGCATGCCGAAGCCAGCCATCCAAACCCGCGCCAAGGCGCTGGAGACCTTCCCCAACCCTGCGCCGCACCGGGATTACCAGATCCACATGGAAATCCCGGAATTCACCTGCCTCTGTCCCAAGACCGGGCAGCCGGATTTTGCCGTGCTGACGCTCGATTACATCGCCGACAAGGTATGCGTCGAGCTGAAAAGCCTCAAGCTCTACATCTGGAGCTTTCGCGACGAAGGACATTTCCACGAGGACGTCACCAATCGCATCCTCGATGACCTGGCAAAGGCCACCAAGCCGCGCTTCATGCGCCTCACCGCGCGTTTCTACGTGCGCGGCGGCATTTTTACCAACGTGGTCGCGGAACACTGCAAGAAGGGCTGGAAGCCCGCAGCGAAGATCGAACTGGCGGAGTTTCCGGCGCCGTCGAACACGCGCGGCTGACGCGAACCAAGTCATCGTGGTCAGACCGCGCAACACGCCAATCGCCCGCAGCGTCGGCATCCCGCTTCATGCCGAGGCCGGACTATGAGGCTTGATCGCCACAGGCGCCCTGTGCTGGCGCGGCGGAAAGCCCCGGTTACGAGCGCCTCTTGAGCTAGCGCCACGCGGAACACCGGTCAGCCGGATGGTGCTGGCGGACCGGCGTTAATCCCGTTCTGCGCCACCTCGGCACGGGTCAAGTTGTACATCAAGGAGGATGCCAGCGACGACATGCAAGCGCTGGCCCGCTCCGCCTCCGCCATCGCGGTGTGCCGCATTGCCTGGGCTGAAATCATGGCGGCACTGGCGCGCCGTGCGCGGGAGAATCCAAGCGATGCCGAGGCAATCGAGACCGTCCGAACGCGGTTGCGCACCGACTGGCCCCGCTATGCCATCGTCGAGGTCACTCAGCCGCTGGTGGAACTGGCCGGCGAGTATGCCGATACCTTTGCCCTGCGCGGCTACGACAGCGTTCAACTCGCCGCCGCCCGCAGCTTGCAGGACGCGGCCAGCGAAGAACTTCACTTCGCGTGTTTCGACGCCCGTCTACAAAAATTGGCCAAAGTGTTTGGGATGCTGACGCTCGCGTAGCCTTGCTGCCAGCATCATGCAGATCCAAGACATCAACGCACAAGAGTCGGCGCTGGCGATACGGCGATATAAGCGTGAGCGAAACATTGGCAGGCTGGTAACAACCCTGAACAGTCAGGTGCATGTTCCGAAAGCTGACCTTCAGCGTGGGCGGTCAGCGGCCGGGTAAAGCTCAGCCTTTGGCCGGTTACCTATCTCAAAGGAGTGGCACTGATTTTTTTGTTAGCACTTCGTGCTCAAGTCCTCCCGAGTGTTTTCGCATCAACGCCAGAACACGCAGAACATCTGGATGCTGGCTTTTCTCAAGCCTTGGTAGCAGGCCAGAAGATCGAGTTAGCAGTTCGCGGTTGCTATAGCGCCTGAACAGATCATCCAGATTGTCGGGAATAAACAGATTGGCGCGGTCGCCCAACTGCTCCTGGATTCGCAGATACTCGCAGAGCCCCACAGGATCGTAGTCTCCAAAGTGGGTGACTGATGCATCGTGCATGCTTTCGCCGGAAAGCCATGAGACTAGCCGGCGGGACATTCGCCCGTAGGTGAGAATGGCGAGGTCTATCCCTTCAGATGTCCAAGGGTAAGAAATGAACACAGTGGGGTTTTCCACCGTCGCCACGCGGCCAGCAAAAGACACCAAGGGGAAATCTGCATGTCGGTGGTCGTGCAGAACCAGCGCTCCCAAACCGCTCGGCGGCATGCTGCTGCCTCGGAGCGTATGTACCCCAATTTGTAGCGGATGATTACCCATCAGGCGGAACTCAACAATCTCGAAATCTAGCCTACCCATCGCTTTGCTATCTCGGTAGCGGGTAAGCGCAAGTGTTCGGCGATCCAAATCCGCTGACTCGCTTTCGTTTCCAAAAAGTCCAGCGGGATACTCGTGGGCAATGAACTTGTCGAGGGTGACGATATCGATAAGGGTGATGGCTTTGCCCGCGCCTACCCGATTTTCGATCAGAACCCCGGCGTCGAGAAGGGGGCGTAGCCGATCAAAGTTTTTGCCGCGCGCTCTGCTGGAAGGGAGGGACCCGTTTCCCCGCAACGCGGCCAAAAGCCCAGCGAAGGAATCAAGCGGCGTTGGCATCGGCTTCGGCCCGCTTCGCTTGGCGCGTGATGCGCCACTTGGGATCGATCACTGCCCGGTTGTTGCCCACCCGGCGTACGAAGTCGATGTGCTCCGCGACTGAAGCTGGTACCGTCGAGGCCAGTACGGGACAGAACCCCTTGTCGTTGGCCAGCGCGACGATTTCCTTCAGGTTGGCCTCATCGATCTGAGTGGCTTCGTCGATATAGAACGGCACCATGAAAGGCTTGTTCTTCCGCATCATGGCCCGAATCAGAACGATATTGACCAGAATCTTGATCGCCATCGTCGTGCCGTTGGATTCCATGACAGTCAAATCGTCATAGCGCTTGGCCTCGCCGTTGGCGGTGGTGATCACGAACCGCACCCCAAACCAGTCGGACAGACGCAGAACCCGAGTGTTGTCGATGGTGTCGGCGATGAATTTTATCGCTTCCTCGGTCTTGCCTGGTTCCTCCAGCAGGTCCGAGGTGGACACTGACCGATAGTGCTTTGTGACTTCGGTGTTTTCATAGAGTTCGAGGGCCATCTGTGACAGGTTGGAAATGGAGACCTTGCCGATAGACCGATTGAAGTCGGTTACACAATCCACTAGGTCTTTGTACGCTTTAAACATATTATTGAATGACGCACGCATCCCATTGATCACAAAGCCTAATTGATCTCGGAAGCTACGCTCATGCTCGCCGAACGAATCCACGGCCTCAATCAGGGCGTCGATGCGCTCGTCCTGATTGGCGCCCGGGAATCCATCCTGACAGACAACTTCTGCTTCATCGAGGACCCGAGCAACTTCAGCGTCAGCCTCTAGGTATAGGTCATGCGTCTGTCCGTAAAGGGAATTGATTTCCCGTGCGTCCATCGACAGCCACTCCGGATCTTCCGCACCAAGCAGCCAACCGGCATCCACCGGCACCGGCCGGATGGCGTTCAATTCCCGCTGCCGGACTGTCAGGTCCGCAAGGGACGTTTTTATCGCAGCGCGCAACTCGACCCGCTTCTTGGCTTCGTCGCCCAAGGTGGTTCTGGACGTCAGATTAGCCGTCTGCGCGATTTTCAGTTGCTGGCATTCTCGCCGCTTCGCCGGCACGAGTTTCACGTTTTTCTGCCATTGCTCGTATCGCAAGGCCGTGGTTTCGGCCGTCCTCAAGAGCCTTTTCAGGTTGTCATGCTCAATTTTGAGAGCCGCCATGTTGCGCGCGGTGTTCAACGCCTCTTCGGCTTGCTTTACCCGAAGATCAAGCGATGCGATTTCCGCGTTCAGGGTTGCAATATCCTTTACAGCAACAGTATCCGATCCGGCAATACGATCAAGCGCAACTTCCACCCCGGCTGCCCGAAAGCGCCCATTCTCTACCTGGCCATGGAGCTTCTTCAGGGCCGCAACGAGCAATTCCTCGTCACTAATTTCGATGGCGCCAGGTTCCACTGGCAAACGCAGGATCGCCGGATGGAAAATCCGGCCGAGGTCTGCAATCGCCCCCGCACCCAAACGGGTCTGTAACCGCGTTCCGAGAAGATTGGCGTGCTTGTCGCGCTGCTCGATGGTCTGTTGTAGAGTGGCTTTCAGTTCCGTCAAAGCGCGCTCGAGCGCTGCCGGGTCGCCGGGATTGACGATCTTCGCCGTCAGACCATCAATCCGGTCCGAAAGGTTTTGTCGCTCCTGTTGCGCGATGTCAGGAAGATAGTCACGTAGCACCACGCCTTCATCGTCCACTGCAGAAATCCAGTCGGTTGCGCGAGTGAGGTCCTGAATAATTGCTTTGTTTTGTTCCTCTAGCTCGTGATGCCGAATAGATGCAGTTTGATCAGCCTGGTCCAGTTCAACATTACTCCTATCTGCATCGTTGACAGACTTCTGGAGCGCTGTCATTGCACGCGCCTTGGATCCCAGCACGGTTACGTACATGGCAGGGAGGTCCCGTCGCGCCAGTTCCCGCTTCGCACGATTCCCTTTCAGGCTTGCAGCAAGGACTTTCACCTTGCGAAGGTTATCCAGCTTCGCCCGTTCCGCAGTAAGTTTCGCGTGCAGGTCGGCATAGGTGCCGTAAAGATCAATCTCGACCGTCTGAATATCATGGCGATACACGGTTAAAAGCGTGTCCTTGATGTCTTTCTGGGACAGGCTGTTGAGTCGTAGCAGGTTCTTGAGAAGGTAGACGAAGTCGCTGTAGCGGGCGGGGTTTTTGAGCGGAACGATCCCCATGTTCAGTGCCGGTACCGCCGTATAGTCGCCCACGACTGCCGCCCGGATATCGGCTGGGTCGAGCAGTTTGAAGTACCGTTCGCCAGCGAGTCGCGCTTTCACTTCCGTAAATTCACGCACCCGACTGTCGTCAGAGAGAAAGTCATCCCGTCTATACGGCCCCTCGAAGGCAAATCGATCCACGTGGTAGCCGCCCATCTGACCACGGCCGCGCAGCCCCAGCGTGACGAAGCGCCCGTCAGCGGTTGCCGTTTCGAACAGGATTGTCGAGGCGTCATCCTGGAAGTAGTAGCGCTGGGATTCGTCCCAAGGGCGACTGAATTTCATTTCCGAAAATGCAGCGATGTAGAGGAACTGTAGACAAGCAATGAGGGACGTTTTGCCCACATTGTTGGGTCCGACCAGATGGGTGGAACTCCCCAGCACCACCTCTGCATAATCGAAGCGGCCGGCGCGAATGAGGATGATGCGCTTGGGTCCTGGGGTGATCAGCATGACTCGGGTTCCTGGGTGACGTCTGTGGGTACCGTCTCCCGATTGGATGCGATGCAGGCATCCACAATTCGGTGGACCGGTGGCAGAAAGCGGAAACTGCCGTCGCCCATCTGCTTCGCAAATCCGAAGTTGTCCATAGTACGGATGATGTCGGCCAGTCCATCGGCGTTTTCTACGTCGACGTGGGCCAGGTATCCCCGGTACCGGTCACTGGCCAAGTGTGGAAGAGCGTCCACCGCGAAGGCCTTCCCGGCCAGTGCCTCGGTGATGCTTTCGCCGGAGTCGGCGAGCCAGTCAATGAGAATGTATACAAATAGGGCCAATCGCTGAATGCCACCGGCAATGCCCCGGTTCGAGCCGGCGAAGTAGTAGAAGCCACGGGCATCATGAACCAGTTCGAAGCCCAACCTGCCAAACAGCAGGATGTAATCGTCAGGCCGCTGTTCGAGAGCGATATAAATATCCCCGTCCTGGGCAGACAGATGCCTCCCTCGGGAAAACTCCCGAAATATGTCGTCGAGCTTGCAGGGAAGATCAAGCATTGGAGGAAATCCTTATAGGGTGGTAGGTATAGCGAGCATCTACGGTGTCGATGAATTCGCGTACTTCGCCTGGAGCGGCCGCAAAAACTGGGTTCTCTGCAACACCATGGAAGGCTTGCAGGATCTGCTGGTCGGGGAAATCCGCGTAGCGCTCGATCAACCACCTGAGGAGGTCAGGCTGTTCGCCGTCGGCTTCCAGTTGCGCGGCGACTTCGATTGCATCCAGCACGAATGGCGCGCTCCCTTGGTCGTCAGTGGTGAGAATCGGATCCTGCTCGGGGCGATGGGCGTGCTGCTCAACTCCAGCGAGATAATCCTCAATGGCAAATCTCGAAAACACGTTGTCAGCTCGCCAGCGCGCGATCTGCAGGCGGTCGATTATGCCGTCAAGAGCTTTCACGCCCTGACGGCGGAGGCTTTCCAGCAGGATGCTGATCGAAGTGGCCAGTGCGTGGTCGCGCCGGATCTGGCGGAAGAGTGGCGTCACTTCGCGGAGCGCTGAATGAAAGTCCTCCCAAGCCTCGTCCTTCATTCGGCGGACCGAGGAAACGATCTTCGCCGCAATTGCGGGGATGAAGGGGTCGTTGACCATGCTGTCCCGAGCCGCGCGCGCGACAGCAATCAGTTCGGCGGCGCGGCGCTCCATTTCGCCGCCGACGTCTACCAGCCCGCCCAGCGGTGCCAGGTGGCGTTCGTGCAATTGGCTGATGAAGAGAAAGCGCTCCCTGAGCGTCCTGTTGTCCTGCCTGCTTTTGATTCGCATCACTTCGTGCAGGATTGCTCGATAGTTTTCGCGAGATAGGCTGCGGGCCGCATCAAGTGCCTGCTTAATGTTGGCACTCGTATTCCGGATGCGGTCGAGGTCCGTAGCTACTACCGCTTGGCGGAGCTCTTCGGTGAGAAGCGCGACTTCCTCAATGATCGGTGCAAGTAACCCGGGAGCCGCGAGCCGTTGCCGCATCGACAGATGGCGCAAAAACTCGCCAACGATGTGCGGCACCTCCCACGCGAGATCTGAATCCGCGGATTTTTCAAAAAGTCCGAACTCTTCCAGCAATTCGGCGAGCCGATCAGTCGGTCGCAGGTCGTCCGGTTTGTGCTTCTGATGGAGGGAGCGCATATCCGACAAGCCGACCGACTCGCCATGCTCAGCCATGTAGGAGAGCAACGGGAAATATTCCGCGGCGAGCTGCAGAGTCCGTATTGGGTTCGTACTCACGGTTGAGCCCTCCGCAGATCAATATGTTATTTGCAAGGTCGCTATTTCAACACAACGCGGACTCCTGCGGCGGTTTTATCAATCAACGGGCGTGTCTGCAATTCTGTGTCTTCGTTGAGCGTCTGTTATGGATGCGTTCAATAGCCGAAGGCCAACCGGCCGTTCTGGGCCGTCAGCGAGCATTCCGCACCTACTTTTCCACGCCCTGTAGCTTGCTGGAGAACGACGACTTCGACTGGTCCTGGTAGCGATGCCACGCAATCTTCCGTCTACCCTTTTCTTCCTTTGAGAAAGCTGACAATGCTGCCGGCAAACTTACTGGCCTCTTCATGAATAGCTACCACCAAGTAGTCGCCTCCTCGCAACCGGGCAGACAGGCGATGCTATTGAATCCGGCCAATTCCTTCAGGATGAAGAGGGTGTCCCGGAGCGGAGGATGGTGGCCCCACATCTCAGCCGCTGACGCGCAACACCACCGCCATCCCTGAATCGCCCGCGGCGCAGCCGCCGAACAGGGCGACACCGCCGCCGCGCAAGACCAGTTCCTCGATCAGTTCGATCACGCTGCGCAGGCCCGTGGGTCCCTGCGGGTGACCCCAGATCAGCGAGCAGCCGTAGTTGTTCATCTTCTCCAGCGGAAACCCGGTGGCCCGCGCGAAGGCGATGTCATTCACGGCGAAGGGATTGTGCGTCTTGACCGCGTCGA
>JALNYT010000007.1 GCA_023229685.1 Sulfuritalea sp. | reverse complement strand
AGTAGTGGCGGGTTGAGGGTACCTCGCCTTCAGACACACACAACCAACTCGCCCAGGACTTCAATTCGAGAATGTTGAACCGCACCCGCGGAAAAATAAAACCGACTTTTTCAACAGAATAGGCCGGGTGGAGCCGGTCGGCGCCACCGATAGCGGACACTACTGCTGAATCGATGATCGGATAGTCGGCGCTGGCGGGACGGCGGGAAGTTCCCTGCTGATCCGAGACTACAAAAACAAAACGCCCCGAAAGGGGCGCTGTGTCTGAAACTCTGGCGGAGACGCAGGGATTCGAACCCTGGATCCAGGTTTTGCCCAGATGCGCCCTTAGCAGGGGCGTGCCTTCGACCACTCGGCCACGTCTCCGAAAACGGCGATGAACTTGGGGTTCACGGCTGTTTGCAGGGGGCGGAGTATACCCGAAACGACCTGCGCTGTTGGCAGCTGCGGCAAAAGTCGCCGAGCCTCTGAATTATCTGCTAGCCGCGCAGGCTGATCTGCGGCCAGCCGCGCTGGGCGGCGGCTTGCGCCAGCGTGGCGTCGGCGTCGACCGCGACGGGATGCGTGACTTTCTCCAGCAGCGGCAGGTCATTGTGCGAATCGCTGTAGAACCAGCTTTGTTCGAAGCTACCCAGCCACAGGCCGAGTGATTCGAGCCAGGCTTCGACGCGCACGATCTTGCCCTCGCGAAAGGACGGGGTGCCGCGCGACTGGCCGGTAAAGCGGCCATTCTCCTGCGCCGGTATCGTGGCGATCAGGTGCGGCACCGCGAACTCGTGTGCGATCGGTCCGGTGACGAAGCTGTTGGTGGCGGTGACGATCGCGAGCAGGTCGCCGTTGGCGGCGTGCTTCGCCACCAGTTCGCGGGCGGTGGTACTGATCAGTGGCCGGATGCGCGTGCTCATGAACTCCCGGTGCCAGGCGTCGAGTTCGGCGCGCGAATGGCGCGACAGGGGGGCGAGCTGGAAATCGAGAAAGGCATGAATGTCCAGCGTGCCGGCCTGGTATTGCTCGAAAAATGCGATATTCCTCGCCTCATGCACTTCGCGGTCGAGCACGCCTTTGCTGATCAGGAATTGCGCCCATTCGAAATCCGAATCACCGGACAGAAGCGTGTTGTCGAGATCAAACAGGGCGAGGTTCATGGCGTATCGGCATCCTGGTCGAGATCCAGTGAGGTCTGCATCAATTCACGCAGCAGGGGCAGGGTGGGCGGTCGTTTTTGTTCAAGCGAGGCGCGGTCCAGGCTGTTGAGCATGGCCATCAGCGAGGGCAGGTCGCGGCGGCCGTGGCGCAGCAGGTAGTGCACCACGCCGGCATCCATCAGCATGCCGCGCTCGATGGCGTGGCGGCGCAGCGCAGCGGCTTTGTCTTCGTCCGACAGCGATTGAATTTCGTAGATCAGGGTCTGGCCGATGCGGGTGCGCAGATCCTCGCGAAGCTCCAGCCGCAGCGGCGGCTCGCTGCCGGCAAGCAGCAGGGCCAGACCGAGAAAGCGCGCGGCATTGAAGGCGCGAAACAGGGCGACCTGAGCCTCGGCTGCCAGCCCCTGCACATCGTCGATCACCAGCAGGCTGCCAGGGGCGAGGGTCAGCTCGGCACCGGCTTCCGCTCCGTGCACAAATGCCACGGGTCGCCGCGCGCGCGCGGCCTCCGCGGTCGCCGCCAGCAGGTGGCTCCTGCCGCAGCCTTGCGGTCCCCAGATGTACAGGGCATCGAAGCTGCTGGTGTCGCAAAGGCCGCGCAGGCGCGATACCAGTTCGCCATTGGCGCCGATCACGAAATTGTCCAGCGTGGGCGGTTGCTCGGGTTTCAGATCGAGCAGCAACTGTTGCTGCGGCGTAACCATCTAAGAGCCCTGATAGAAACGGCTGGCGAGATACAGCGCGCGTATTTCACGCAAGCCGACCAGCAGCGCCGCCGAAGCCGGCAAGGCGGCCAAGACGCCGAAGAAGCCGAAGATTTGACCGAAGGCCATCAGGGCGAAGATTACGGCGAGCGGGTGCAGGCCGATGCGTTCGCCGACCAGGAAGGGCGTAAGCAGAAAACCCTCCAGTACCTGCCCGATGCCATACACGATCAGCACGGCGATGACGGGTCCCCAGCCGGCGAACTGGAGCGTGGCGACCAGCAATGCCAGGATCAGGCCGGTGGCATAGCCGAGGTAGGGGATGAAGATCAGCAAGCCGGTGACGACGCCGATCGACAGCGCCGAAGGAATGCCGGCCAGCCATAGCGCCACGCAGTAATAAGCGGCGAGGATCGCCATGACCAGGATCTGGCCGCGCAGATATTGCGAAAGCACGGCGTCGATGTCATTCGCCATGCTGATCAACTTGGCATGCCAGGGACGCGGAACGAGCCCGCCCATGCGTGCCCTCATGCTGTGCCAGTCGAGCAGCAGGTAGAACATCACCACCGGGGCCAGCATCAGGTTCACGGCGAGGCCGACCAGCGCCACGCCGCCAATCTTGAGCGAACTGTAGATCCGCTCGAGAATGACTTGCACGGTATCCCAGTTGCCGGCGGCGAGGCTCTGCAGCCAGGTCGAATCGAAGTGCACTTGCACTCCGAAATGGTCCAGCAGCCAGGGTGCCAGCTTCGTGTTGGCCAGCGCCAGCGCCTCGGGCGCTCGCGCGGTGAGTACGGTGGCTTCCTCATACAGCAGCGGCAGGACGATCAGGACCAGACCGGCGGCCAGTGCGGCCAGCGCCAGCATGACGAGGACCACGACTAACATGCGCGGCAGACCCCAGCGCGTGATGCGGTCGGCTACCGGGTTGCAGATATAGGCAAGGATGCCCGCCAGCAGAAACGGCGTGAGAATCGGCGAGAGCGCGTAGAACAGGGCAAGAATCGCCAATCCGGCCGCAATCCATAGGGTGGTTTGCAGACGATCGCTGCGGTTGGCATCGAGAGGAGAGGTCATTTCCGGTAAAATTTGCGGCTTCGCGGTGGCTGGCAGCGCAGATTATCGCCGATCCAGCGGCAAACCGCGTTGCCGTCGTTCATTCCGCCCGTGTCTTCGAGGACTACATCTTGGCTGCCTCCACCCCTGCTTCAGTCCCGCTTACCTACCGTGATGCCGGAGTCGATATCGATGCCGGCGATGCGCTGGTCGAACGCATCAAACCGGCGGCGAAGCGCACCATGCGGCCGGAAGTGCTGGCCGGCATCGGCGGCTTCGGCGCGCTGTTCGAGATTTCCAAGAAGTATCGCGAGCCGGTGCTGGTGTCCGGCACGGATGGCGTCGGCACCAAGCTCAAGCTGGCGTTTCAGTGGAACCGCCACGACACCGTCGGTCAGGACCTGGTGGCCATGAGCGTCAATGACATTCTGGTGCAGGGCGCCGAGCCACTGTTCTTCCTCGACTACTTCGCCTGCGGCAGGCTCGACGTGAATACGGCGGCAACGGTGGTCGAAGGCATCGCCAGGGGCTGCGAACTCGCCGGCTGCGCGCTGATCGGCGGCGAGACCGCGGAAATGCCCAGCATGTATCCGGATGGCGAATACGACCTCGCCGGCTTCGCCGTCGGCGCGGTGGAGAAGTCGGCGATCATCGACGGCAGATCGATCCGGCCGGGCGACGTGGTGCTCGGCCTGGCGTCCTCCGGCGCGCACTCCAACGGCTATTCGCTGATCCGCAAGATTCTCGAGCGCGCCGGGCCCGATCTGGCGCTGGACATCGGCGGCGTGCCGCTGGCCGATGCGGTAATCGCGCCGACGCGCATCTATGTCAAACCATTGCTGGCGCTGATCCAGGCGCTGCCGGTGAAGGGCATGGCGCATATCACCGGCGGCGGCTTGACCGAAAATATTCCGCGGGTGCTGGCCGATCATCTGACGGCGATCCTCGATAGCAAGAACTGGCCGCTGCCGCCCTTGTTCCAGTGGCTGCAAAGGGAGGGTCAGGTGGCCGACGCCGAAATGCATCGCGTCTTCAACTGCGGCATCGGCATGGCGGTGATCGTGGCCGAGGCCGATGCCGGGGCGGCAAGGCAACTGCTTGCGGCGGCAGGCGAGACGGTCTATCACATCGGACGGATCGAGGCTCGCGGCGCGGGCCAGGCGCAGACCATCGTGGTTTGAACCACCGACTCGCCAGCGCCGACTATTGGAGGTGCGTAGCGACGGCAGCCAGCACGGCAGCCGTCGAGTCTGATTGCAGCGGATCGATGACCTGCAGATTTTCCATGCTCTTCAGCCAGGTCAGTTGCCGCTTGGCAAACTGACGCGTGGCGAACACGCCGCGATCGCGCAATTCGGCCGACGGCAGCTGTCCTTCCAGCATTTCCCACACCTGGCGGTAGCCGACGCAGCGCATCGAAGGCAGCCCGGCGTCGAGCCGGTACTTCCGGCGCAGCATCACCACTTCATCGACCAGGCCGGCGGCCAGCATCGCGGCGAAGCGCTGCTCGATGCGCCGGTGCAACTCGCTGCGATCTCCCGGCACCAGCGCCAGCGTCAGGAGGCGGAAGGGCAGGGAGCCGCTCTTCTGTTCGGCAAAAAAGCTGCCGAGGGTGCGGCCGGTCAGGCGCAGCACCTCCACGGCGCGCTGGATGCGCTGGGCGTCGTTGGGCTTCAGCCGCGCGGCGGTCTCCGGATCAAGCTGCGCCAGTTCCGCATGCAGCGCGGGCCAGCCGCGCTCGGCGGCTTCCGCATCGATCCGGCCGCGCAGCGCCGCATCCGCCTGCGGCAGGTCCGCCAGGCCCTCGCGCAGGGCCTTGACGTAAAGCATGGTGCCGCCCACCAGCAGCGGGATGCGGCCGGCCGCCGTGATCGCGGCCATTTCGCGCAGGGCGTCGCTGCGGAACTGAGCTGCCGAATAGCGCTGTTCCGGCGTGATCAGGTCGATCAGTCGGTGCGGGAAGCGCGCCAGCGTTGCGGCATCGGGCTTGGCGGTGCCGATGTTCATATCGCGAAACACCTGCGCCGAATCGACGCTGATGATGTCGCAGGGGAAATGTGTCGCCAGTTCGAAGGCCAGCGCAGTCTTGCCGCTGGCGGTGGGACCGATGAGCAGAATTGCCGGAGGCTGGAGCATGAGAGGGGTGCGAAGACGTCGGACGCGATAGTCTAACGCCATGGAGTGATACGTCGCTGAGGGCGATTAAGCTGCGGCAAACTGCAGCGTGAATAAGGCTGCCGGGGAAGACTTCACTTGGCGCAGTGGGAATTCAATCCACTCAATTGGCGCCCAGTCGGTTCCATCAGAATCGAGGTCGGCCCTTCATTGGAACGTTCGAAAACGTGCAAGTTCTTGGTGCAGCCACTGGCTGCTCGTCAGCGTTGCACCGCCATTGCACCTTACCTGGTACGGCTGGCCGCTAAAACTGCTGACCGTCGCCGCCCTCGCAATAAAGTCGTCCGCGGTATTGATCGCATTCTTGTCGGCCAGATAGTTGTACTTGTCGCGCAAGTGCGATTGCGCCGCTTTCGAGTCGTACCAGCTGCCATTGCGATAAAACTCGCATCCAGATCCCTCGACATAGCCGAGCAGAAAATTGACTTGAATCTGTACATTCATCGGCGGCTGCGCATGCGCAACTTGCGCCAACAAGAGTCCCAGGATCAGTACCGCACCGTTTAACAATCGCATGCTCATAGCTCGCTGTCCAGGGGCAGCAGCGACAAGACATTGACCTTGAGTCTCTGCCAGTCACTTCGGGCCGGTTCCGTCTCGTATTCGACCGCCTGGGTGTCTTCCTGGGTGCGCCATGCCAGGCTTCGCGTTCCACCCGCGTCGTTAGGACGCAGGGCCAGCAGGTAGGAATTGACAGGCTGCACCATGGCTTCAAAGCGCGCCGCGATCTGTTGTGCCAGCTCGGGACTGTGGATGATCAAGCCAATCTCGGTGTTGAGATGCATGGAGCGTTGATCGAAGTTCATTGAACCTATGAACAGCTTCTGGCGGTCGAATACAAAAAGTTTTGCGTGCAGGGAATAGTTGCCGTAGCGCGAGATGGCCGCGGTTTGGCCGCTGCCTTTGCTATTACCCAGACTTGAGCGAATCTCATAGAGTTCCACGCCATCCTCGAGCAGGGGCATCCGATAATGCATATAGCCGGCTTGTGCCAACAATACTGTCGAGGATTCGAGTGAACTGGTCAGGATGCGGACACGCACGTTGCGCTGCCGAAGGTCTTTGAACAATTGCATTCCTTCGGTCCCCGGTATCAGGTAGGGCGTGACCATCAGCAACTCGGACTGCACCGTGGCGGTCGCGTTGGCCACCGCCCGATGCATCAATCTGCCGACCATGGAGCCATTTTCAACCTGCTTCTTGTCGGGGCTGTCGCTTATGAGTTCCGCGTGAGCCCAGATCAGCGGCAGGCGGCCGGAGATCATTCCATTAAATGGCTCGCCGGTCGCAATCCGCTGCACATATTCAATCCCCTCTGCTTTCAGCTCCTGGCGCTGGACATTCAGTTCTTCGCGATGTTCGACCAGCGCGAAATGCGACGATTTTTCGCCTGAAAGCGCCGCCGCCGGGATCGACAGGGCGTTGTTCCAGAACTCGTCGAAAGTTGCCGAGAGTTGCGTGGCAATGGGCCCGGCGGCGAAGACGTCGTCATCGGCAAATTGAGAATCAGGGGCTATCTGGAAATACTGATCACCAATATTGCGTCCACCGATGAGTGCTATTGCATTGTCAACGACAAGCAATTTATTGTGCATCCGGTAGTCCAGCCGGGAGGCGTTGAAGGCGAATTCGATGGCTCGCAACGCCTGAACATGGCCGCGATAGGCGAAAGGGTTGAAGAGCCGGATTTCAACTGAACGATGCGCTTCGAGCATGGAAATCTGGTCGTCCCCGGCCACTGTTTCGCCATCGTCGATCAGCACGCGCACACGCACTCCACGGTCAGCGGCCGCCAATACTGCGCGGGTAAGCTGCTGCCCGGTTTCGTCACCGCGAAAAATAAAGTACTGAAGGTCGAGCGTTCGTTCTGCGGCATTGATCATTTGCACTCGCGTCAGGAATCCGTCGGCACCGACCGCAATGATTCGGAATCCCGAGTGGCCGTCATGGTCGCGCGCCGCATTTTCAAATTGATTGCCAAGCCGGGTCTCTTCGGGATGGGCCAGTGCCGAGGACGCGCTCTTGGGAAAATCCGAGCCCGGCGGCAGCGCTGCGCATCCGCCTAGAACCGCGACCATCAGTGCGACAAAGAAAGAATGAAAGCGGCCGATCATTAAAGATCTCCAAGGAGAAAAGCGCTATGGTTCGCGGCCATCACTATTAGTGACGTCCCGCGGGCTTCTGCAACCACCTGACCGTCAAAGCGCGCATGCCAAGTTCCCTTTTGAAGGCTACGGGTTTTGATCTCCAAGTTATGTGCGCCAACGAACGGAGCAGAAAGTGCCGGCGTCGGGCCAGGGCGCGAAGCCGCCCGCGACCTTGGCCGAGAGCCGGCCGGGACGTTCTGTGTGCTGCCGCACAGAGCCGCTACGCGGGTGAGCGCACCGTGCGGTTTGGGCATTGTTCAAGACGTCAAGACGCCTTGTCCGTCTGTTCCTCGGTTCTCAACTCATTTTCTTTAGCGGGAGATCAATCATGTTCAACAAAATGTTGACGTCACTGTTAGCGGCGCTGTTCGTGGCCGGCTTGTTTGGCACGGTTGCCGGCTGCAATACCGTCGAGGGTGCGGGCAAGGACATTCAGCAGGGCGGCGCCGCCATAAGGAACGAAGCGAACGAGCACAAGTAGTAGTGAAAGACGTTGTTCTCGGAACGACTTGACTACCCGGACGCCCCACTGCCCGACCGCAGTGGGGGAGTCGGGTAGCCATTGAATGCTGCACCATGACCAGGTAAATGCAGATGAATTCTTGCCCGCCTTCATCCCGATCATCCGCCGCCGGGATGCGGTCGGTGGCCCTCGTATTCGGCTTGATCGCACCGCTGGTCGCTTTTGCGGAGCTGTCCAATGATTCCATGGTCGGCCCTGGCCTTCGTCTGCGGCCGGCATACGACGGTTCGGCTTCTCAAGCAGGCGAGTTGGTTCCGGTTGTCCGGTACTTCGGCCAGCCCTGGTTCGTGAGGTCGACGCAGGGTGTGCTCGAGGGCGGTGTCCGGATGGAACTTGTGCCCGGGCTCAATGGCGGCGCGCAAGTTGCTTACGAGCCAGGACGCGAGACGGGCGAATCCGATTTCCTCAGAAATCACGGCGTTTCGAATGTCGACCGCGGCGCATCGGTCGGTGTGCATCTCGAATGGGACCACAAGCTCGGTCCGGTGCCGATTACCTTGCTGGTGCGCACCAGGCAGCACACCGACTCCGACCGCGGCGCCCAGGCTGACCTCCGCCTCAGCGTCGGTGCCTATCGCAGCGGACGCTTCGCCGCGGGACTATTTACGCAGGCGACATGGGCCAACGCGAAGTCAACCGACTCTTTCTACGGCATCACGCCGCAGCAATCCACAGCCACGGGCTTGCGGGCGTTCAGTGCCGGCAGCGGATGGATGTTTGGCAGCCTTGGACTGCTGTGGTCGGTCGACCTGAGCCGGGACTGGATTGCGGTCGGCAGCGTGGAGTCGCGGCACCTCTATGGCGCCGCCGCGCGCAGTCCTCTTGCAGAGCGCGAATCCAATTACTACGGCAGCGCCGGTCTCGCCTACCGTTTCTGAAACGTCGGATGGACCGACGTGGCAAGTGGCGGGCAATTCTTCTTAAGAGCGCTCAGTTGGTTGCTTGTTCCGCGCGGAATGCCGCTCATCTGCCGCGCATGAACAGGCGGTCCAGTTCCGCCATCGACAACTGAACCCAGGTCGGCCGGCCGTGGTTGCACTGATCGGCGCGTTCGGTTTCCTCCATTTGGCGCAGCAGGGCGTTCATTTCCGGCGGGCTCAGCAGCCGGTGCGCGCGCACCGCGCCGTGGCAGGCCATGGTCGCCAGCAGTTCATTGCGCCGGGTTTCGATCACGCGACTGGCGGGATGTTCGGCCAGATCCCTGAGCAGCGAGCGCACCAGGTCGACCGCGTTGCCACCGGCCAGCAGCGCCGGCAGGCTGCGCACGGCGAGTTCCCGTGGTCCGGCGGCGGCAATGGCGAAGCCAAGTTCGGCGAGTACCTCGGATTGTTCGCTGGCCGTCGCCATCTCGGCTTCGCTGGCGGACAGCAGCAGCGGCACCAGCAAGGACTGCGTGGCGGGTGGTCCGGCATCGAGGCTGTACTTCAGCTTTTCGTAGAGAATCCGTTCGTGCGCGGCGTGCATGTCCACCAGGACCAGACCGTTGGCGTTCTGGGCGAGGATGAAGACGCCGTGCAGTTGGGCGATGGCGTAGCCGAGCAGCGGCGCGCTGCCATCCTCCGGGTAAGCGACAGTCGGCGCCGGCGAGACGGCGGTTTCGGCGGCATCGAAGGCTGCCCGGGCGAACTCCAGGTAGGACCGTGCCGCCGGCTCTCCCACGGCAAAGCCGGACTGGCGGGCATAGGAGAAGGCGGAGGGCACGAACGCCGGCGACGCTTCTGGCGGGCTTGCGGCACTGCTCAGCGGCGCGGCCAGTGCGCGTTGCAGCGCGTGGAAGACGAACTGGTGGATGCCACGGGCATCGCGAAAGCGCACCTCGGTCTTGGCCGGATGCACATTCACATCGACGCCGGCAGGGTCGAGCTCGAGGAACAGCACGTAGGCCGGATGCCGCTGGCCGTGCAGGATGTCGGCCCAGGCCTGGCGCGCGGCGTGGGTCAACAGTTTGTCGCGGACGAAGCGGCCATTGACGAAGAAATATTGTTCGTCGCGCCCCGAACGCGAATACGCCGGCAGCGCGGCGAGGCCGGAAAGCCGCAGTGGCCCGGCCACGGCGTCGAGCGGGCGCGCATGCGGGAAAAACTCCTCGCCGATGATCTCTCTCGCCCGCCGCGGAAAGTCGGCGCCGGCGAGACGGCGTTTTGCGCTGCCGTTGTGGGTCAGGGTGAAGGCGACATCGGGCCGCGCCAGCGCCATGCGGCGCACGACCTCGTCGCAATGCGCAAATTCGGTGGCCTCGGTCTTGAGAAACTTGCGCCGCGCCGGAGTGTTGAAATACAGATCGGCGACTTCGACCACGGTGCCGCCGGCCAGGGCCGCCGGTTCGACTGGGTCAGATTCGCTGCGCAGGCGGAACGCGCGGGACTGCGAGGCATGCCGACTGGTGATTGAAACCCGCGCCACGGATGCGATGGAGGCCAGTGCCTCGCCGCGAAAACCGTAGCTACCGACCCGTTCCAGGTCGTCAAGGCTGGCAATCTTGCTCGTAGCGTGGCGCGCCAGTGCCAGCGGCAGGTCTTCGGGGGCGATGCCGTTGCCGTCATCGGTGACGCGAATCAGGCGCACGCCGCCTTCTTCCAGTTGCACGTCGATCCGGGTCGCGCCGGCGTCGAGGCTGTTTTCGAGCAACTCCTTGAGCACCGCAGCCGGACGTTCGACCACCTCGCCGGCGGCGATCTGGCTGATCAGGAGTTCCGGCAGCGGCTTGATGATTCCCATAGGGGACGGATTATAGCTTCCGGTAAAATCGCACCTTTCCCTCGAAACCGCGCCAAAGTGGAACTTCTCACCCAATTCATCGACATTGTCCTGCATGTGGACAAATATCTGGCCATACTCCTGGCGCAGTACGGCAACTGGATTTACGGTATTCTTTTTGTCATCGTGTTTTGCGAGACGGGCCTTGTGGTGACGCCATTCCTGCCCGGTGATTCGCTGCTCTTCGTGGCCGGGGCGCTGGCCGCGACCAGCGGCGGCAGCTTCGACATCGGCATCGTGATTGGCGTGCTGCTGGCCGCCGCCGTGCTCGGCGACAACACCAACTATTGGGTCGGCCGCTGGGCCGGCAAGCGCATCCTGGCCTGGGGCGAGACTTCCCGTTTTTTCAATCGCAAGGCTTTTGACGTGACCCATGCCTACTACGAGACGCATGGCGGCAAGACCATGCTGGTGGCGCGCTTCATGCCGTTCGTGCGGACCTTCGCGCCCTTTGTCGCCGGGGTCGCCAACATGAGCTATGTGCGCTATTTTCTTTTCGATCTATGCGGCGCCGTGCTGTGGGTTTTCGCGCTGTGCCTCGCCGGCTACTGGTTCGGCAATCTGCCATGGGTCAAGGAGAACCTTTCGTTCATCGTTTTTGGCACCATCGGCCTGTCGCTGGCGCCGCTGGCCTGGGCGTGGCTGCGCCAGCGCCTTGCGGCGAAGGTCTCCTGAGCATGCGTCGTGCGCTGGCAGTGATCGTCCTGCTGCTGCTGGCCGGCTGCGCGCAAACCGTCGACAAGGGGCGCTCCGCCGGCAAACCAGCGGGCAACCCGGCTGACAACTCGCTGAGCAACTCGGTAGTCACATTCGATCCGAAACAGATCGGCAAGACCGACGTCGACCGCGTTGCCGACATCCATCGTCGTGAAATATTCGCCAGCGTACGGGTGCTGGCCGAAAAGCTCTATCGGCGCAATCCGCGCGAGTGGAAGAAGGGCGGCCATGCCAGCATCGAGGCGGCGCTCGACCGGTTGCTCGATCCGCGCACCGGCTGGCGGCTGGCCGAAACGGGCGGAAAACGCGGCACCGATGCGATTCTGCTGGCGCTGCGGGGCGACTTCGAAGGCGATCGCGTGGCCGCGTTCATCGCCGGCATGGGCTCCATGCTGAATGCCGCGTTTGAGGAAAAGACCGAATTTTTCATGCTCGACGACCTTGACCCGCAGAAGCTCTACAACAGTGCGCGCAACCTCGAGATCGCCGCGTGGAAGCTGGCCAACGCGCGCGACGCCAGCGGCGCCCTGCTGCTGCTGAGCAACGAGACGGCGCTGGCGCCGCAGCCGGCGAATCTGAGCTTCGAGCGCGAATTCGGCAAGATGATCGGCAATCTCGACCTCCTGTCCGACCTCATTGCCGACAAGGTGCACCGTACCATCGCCCGCGTTGTGCAAAACCTCGCCACAGCGATGTTTCTCCCGGTCGTCGCGCTGCGATGAAGCGCTACGTCATACTCATCTCCGGCCGTGGCAGCAACATGGTGTCGTTGCTCGATGCCGGTCTGCCCGGAATCTGTGCCGCAGTCATCAGCAATCGCGCCGATGCCGCCGGTCTGGCCGCCGCTACCAGCCGCGGCATTGCCACGGCGGTGATCGATCATCGCGGTTTTGCGTCGCGCACGGAATTCGATGCCGCGCTGGCGGCCGAGATCGAGCAACACCAACCGGACCTGGTGTTGCTCGCCGGCTTCATGCGCATCCTGGGTGACGACTTCGTGCGCCGTTTCGAAGGCCGCCTGCTGAATATTCATCCCTCTTTGCTGCCGGCCTTTCCCGGCGTCAAGACGCACGCCCAGGCATTGGCAGCCGGCGTGAGGCTGCATGGTTGCAGCGTGCACTTCGTCACGCCGGCGTTGGATGGCGGGCCGATCATCGCGCAGGCGGCGGTGCCGGTGCAAGCGGGTGACGATGAGGCCAGCCTCGGCCGCCGCGTTCTGGCCGAGGAGCATCGACTCTACCCGCGAGTCGCGCGCTGGTTTCTGGAAGGTAAAGTGCGCTTGGTCGCCGGCCGCGTGCAGCTGGCCGGCGAGATCGCGGCGGGCGGCTCCCTGCATGTGCCGCAAATCGATTGAGATGCCCGCTTGAGATGCCAATCGCTCTCGCACTGGTGGCATCGGCCCTGATCCACGCAGTCGCCTTGCTCGGCCCCGGCTGGGCGCTGCCGGGGGACAACGAGGATGATCCGCCGCCAGTCATCGAAGCCGTGCTGGTCAAGCCCGCGCCGCACCTGGAAGAGGTTTCCGTCGCCAAGCCGCCGCCGCGACCGCATGTCGACAAGCCGCGTCCGCGGCCGGTGGTTGCAGCGGCGCCGGTGTTCACCATGCCATCCGCTGCCACCGAGGCTCCCGCTGCACCGGGGGCCGCACCGGCCGAGACGCTGCCGGACGCCGCGCCACCCGTCCCCGCGCCGCCGGTCGCCGCGCCGCCAGCGCCGACTCCTGTAGCGGCGCCGCCGCTCCCGGTCAAGATCGCGCTGCCGGGCAAGGGGCGGGTGCGCTATGTCATCACGCGCGGCGAAGGCGGTTTTGTGGTCGGTCAGACGACGCATACCTGGCAACAGGATGGCTTCACCTACAAGCTGCAGAGCGTGGCCGAAACGACCGGGCTGGCCGCTCTCTTCAAGCCGGCGCGCGTGATGCAAAGCAGCCAGGGCGAGGTCACGGTCGCGGGCCTCAAGCCGCACGAGTTTCGCCATGAGCGCGTGAACGGGCTGGATACCGCGAGTTTCGACTGGGTACGCGGCGTCGTCGCCTATGCCGGACGCGAGGACAGCGTTGCCGCCGGTGCGCAGGACATGCTCTCGATGTATTACCAGCTGGTGCTGCTGGCGCCGAAGAGTGGCGTGCTGGAGATGCCCATCGCCACCGGGCGCAAGCTGGAAAACTATCGTGTCGAGGTGCTCGGCGAGGAAATCGTCGCCCTGCCGGCGGGCGAGCGTCGGGCATCGCGCTTGAGCATCAGGAGCGGCAATGACACCATTGAACTATGGATCGCGGCTGACATGCGCGGCCTGCCTTTGAAAATTCGTTTCACCGACCGCAAGGGCGAGATCTTCGATCAGGTCGCGCAAGACATCGACATTCAGGAGCAACAATGAACAATTCCTTCAAGCCCTATTCAGCAAAGCGAGACGCGGCATGAGCGACGACAGGAAGTACGGCAAGCCGCGCGGCACGGCACGGGGTGCGGGCGGTGGTCCGCGTCGTGAAACCTCGCGGACCAGCGCCGGACATGGGGCGGATCAGGCGGCCCCCGCCGCAGAAGGTCTCGCCGCCGACCTGCTGAACGCGGCAGTGGCCGCCAGCGCACAGTTGTTGAGCTTTGCGCTGCCGGCCGATGCGGCCTTGTCGGCTTTCTTCCGGGCGCGCAAGAGCGGTGCGAAAGACCGGGCCTTCATCGCCGAAACGGCCTATGCCGTATTGCGCCGCAAGCGCCTGCTGGAGCGCCTGGCCGCATGCGGGCCAAACCTGGAGCCGGCCTTCCTCGCGCCGGGCTCGACGCCGAAGCGCGGACCCAGGGACGCAACTAAGCCTGCCGGCCCGCGCCGCATCTCGCCGCGTGAGTTGGTCCTGCTGTCGCTGTCGCGCGTGCGCGGCATGTCGCAGCGCCAGCTGGAAGGCGCGCTGCTGCCCGGCGAAGCCGAATGGCTGGCGGATATCCGGCGCCAGCCGGAACCGGAACTGACGCTGGCCGAGCAACTGGATTTTCCCGACTGGCTGGTCGAGCGGCTGGCGCCGTGCATGTCGCCCGAAGAACTGCTCGCCCTGGCGCGCGCCCTGAACACGCCGGCGCCGCTCGACCTGCGCGTGAATACGCTGAAGGCGGAGCGCGACGGCGTGATCCAGCGTCTGGCCGCCGACGGCATCGTCGCCACGCCCTGCCCGTATTCGCCGCTCGGACTGCGCCTGAAGACCAAGCCCTACCTGCAGAAGCACCCGGCCTATCTTGACGGCAGCATTGAAGTGCAGGACGAGGGCTCGCAGTTGCTCGGCTACCTGCTGGAGCCCAAGCGCAGCGAAATGGTGGTGGATTTCTGCGCCGGCGCCGGCGGCAAGACGCTGATCCTCGGCGCGCTGATGCGCTCCACCGGCCGCCTCTATGCGTTCGACGTATCCGACAAGCGGCTGGCCAAGCTCAAGCCGCGCGCCGCCCGCGCCGGACTGTCGAACGTGCATCCGGCCTGTCTGTCCAGCGAGAACGACACGCGGGTCAAGCGGCTCCAGGGCAAGGTGGATCGCGTACTGGTCGATGCGCCCTGTTCGGGCTTGGGCACCTTGCGCCGCAACCCAGACCTCAAGTGGCGGCAGTCGCCGCAGAGCGTGGATGAACTGACGGTCAAGCAGGCCGCCATTCTTGCCGCGGCGGCGAAGCTGCTGAAGCCCGGCGGCCGGCTGGTGTATGCCACCTGCAGCATTCTTGCCGAAGAGAACGAAGCCATCGTCGACGCCTTCCTCGCCACCCATGCCGACTTCCATCGCCTGTCGGCGCAGGAGGTGCTGGCGGCGCAAGGCATCGTCATCGACTGCGGCGAGGACATGCGCCTGTCGCCGCAGAAACACGGCACGGATGCCTTCTACGCGGCGGTGCTGGAACGCGCCAAATGAAGCGGCTGCTGGCAGCGCTGCTGCTCTGCCTGACAGTCGGTGTTGGCGCCACGCCGCTGCCGGCGACGGGTACGGTCGAAGTGCTGTTCACGCCGTGGGACGATGCCGAAGGCGCCATCGTGCGGGCGCTGGGCGAAGCGAGAAAGAGCATTCATGTGCAGGCCTATCTGCTTAGCAGCCGGTCGATTGCCAAGGCCCTGCAGGACGCCCAGGCACGTGGCGTCGCGGTCGAGATACTGGCCGATCGCGAGATGGTGAACAAGGGCGGCAGTTCGCTGATTCCCAAACTCGCCGCCGAGGGCATCCCGATCTGGCTGGAAACCCGCTATGCCGTGGCGCATAACAAGGTGCTGCTGATCGACGCTTCGGATGCTCACGGTTTTGTCATCACCGGCAGTTACAATTTCACCTGGTCGGCGCAGGCGCGTAATGCCGAGAATCTGCTGATACTGCGCGACAATCCGGCGCTGCTGCGGCGCTATCTGGATAATTGGCGGCGGCACCGGGACGAGGCGGAAAAAATGAGCGGGACGAATTGAGATGACCGAACGCGAGCTGGCGAGTCTTTTGCGCGGCGTGCTTGCCGATCTGCGCGAATCGGATCTGGTCTGGCAACTGCTCGCGCTGGCGGCGTGCCTGTTGGTGGCCAAGCTAGGCGCGCGCCTGGTGCGCAGCCGCCAGGTCGGCGAGGGCCGCGCCTGGGAACTGGGACATGGCGGGCTGAAACGCATCGCCTTTCCGTTGCTCGCCGCGATTCTGGTGCTGCTGGCGCGACCCGTGGCACAGCAGTGGATTCACGTCAGCCTGTTCACGCTGGCCTTGCCGTTGCTCGGCTCGCTGGCGGTGATTCGGGTGGTGTTTTACGTGCTGCGCCTGAGCCTCGCCGGCGCAGCATGGCTGGTTCAGTTCGAGCGTATCTTTGCACTATTGGTCTGGGGTATCGTCGCCTTGCACATCACCGGCCTGTTGCCCGAGGTGATCGACGTTCTGGAGTCGGTGGCGTTCACTGTCGGCAAACAAAAGCTGACGTTGTGGAATGTGTTGCAGGGCCTCGGCGCGGTATTGGTCACCGTTCTGCTCGCGCTCTGGCTTTCCAGCGCGATCGAGACGCGGCTGCATGCGGCGGCCGGGCTCGACAACAATCTGCGTGTGGTGCTGGCGCGGGTGTCCAGAGCGTTGTTGCTTGTGCTGGCGGTGCTGATCGGTTTGCCCATGGTCGGCATCGATCTCACCACGCTCTCGGTATTCGGCGGTGCGCTCGGTGTCGGTCTCGGTTTCGGCCTGCAAAAGATTGCCAGCAACTACGTCTCCGGCTTCATCATCCTGCTCGATGATTCGATCCGCATCGGCAACATCATCGCGGTGGGCACTGACCGCGGCGAAGTGACACGCATCACCACGCGCTACACCGTGCTGAAGAGCCTCGACGGTGTCGAAGCGCTGGTGCCCAACGAACTGCTGGTGAGCTCGGTGGTGCAGAACCAGTCCTACAGCAGCCCGCAGGTGCGCATCGCGCTGCCGGTACAGGTCAGCTACGACAGCGACCTCGAACGCGCCATGAGCATCATGGCAGGGGTGGCCAGGGCGCAGGCGCGCGTGCTGGCCGAGCCGGCACCGGTGGTATTGCTGCAGAGCTTCGCCGATTCGGGCATCAATCTCGAACTCGGTTTCTGGGTAGCCGATCCGGAGCAGGGCGTGGGCAATTTGCGCTCCGAAATCAATCTGGCGATCTGGCGCGAATTCAAGCAGGCCGGCATCGCAATTCCTTTTCCGCAACGCGAAGTTCGAATACTTGGTGGAGCTGAGCATGACTGACACCCGACTGATTCACGGCTTTCATGCCATCACGGCCAAGCTGCGACACGCCGCCGACGACGTCAAGGAAATCACCGTGGCCGAGGGGCGCCAGGACGGCCGCATGCGCGACCTGCTGAAGCTGGCCGAAGCCCACGGCGTGCGCGTGATCCTGTCCGATGCCAAACGGCTGGACGGCCTGGCCGGTGGCACGCAGCACCAGGGCGTGGTGGCGAAGGTCGCCGCCCAGGCCAAGCATGTGTCGCTGGACGACGTGCTCGAAGGACTGACCGAGCCGGCGCTGCTGCTGGTGCTCGATGGCATCACCGACCCGCACAATCTCGGCGCCTGCCTGCGCGTGGCGGACGCCGCCGGCGCGCACGCCGTGGTGGCGCCGAAAGACAAGGCTTGCGGCCTCAATGCGACCGTGATCAAGGTCGCCAGCGGCGCTGCCGATACCGTGCCCTACGTCGTGGTGACCAACCTGGCGCGCAGCCTGCGCGAGATTCAGGAGCGCGGCATCTGGGTCATCGGCGCCGCCGGCGAGGCCGACAAGGAACTCTATGCGATCGACCAGAAAGGTCCCTGCGCCTGGGTGCTCGGGGCCGAAGGCGCCGGCATGCGCCGCCTGACGCGCGAAACCTGCGACGAACTGGCGCGCATTCCGATGCATGGTAGCGTGGAAAGTCTCAATGTTTCGGTCTCGGCCGGCATCTGCCTGTTCGAGGCGAGGCGACAGCGGGGCGGGTGAACTTGAAGTGCGAGTCAGCCGGTCTTGCCTGCCTGTACCTGTGCCATGCCGTGAGGCCTCATTAGCGGATGGCGTAGCAGGTTGTCGTATGACGGCTCTTCGCCGGCGACGATGTGACGAACGTCCGGCGCACCAACCAGAAAGGGCGTGATCGCTTCCCGCCACTGGATGTAGTCAAGCGAAGCACGAAACCGTTTGGTGTGATCGGCCAGTGAACGCCAGTGAACCAGGAGCACGAAATTATTCGGCTGTTCGATACAACGGCTCAGGGTATGGCCACGATAGCCCTCTGCGGCTCGCAGATACTCGGCCCCTCGCGCAAGAGCTGCCGGGAATTCGTCTGCGTGATTGTCGTGCACAACAAAGAAGACCAGCTCCGTCACGGGAAGCTCCATCGTCATTCGACAACTCGCCCTGTTTTCAGATAATAGAGAGCGAACAACAAGTAGGCCGAGCCCCATATCAGCTCACTGCGGTTCGCATAGCGACGGGGTTGGTTAAAGCAGCCATCAAGCAGCATGCCCGGTGGCCTCTTGTCCGCATCATCCAGCGGGGTCAGATGTTCAAGCAGTCCGTCAATCATTGGCGTCACATACCCGGCCATCTCGCGCGCCTCGGGTGTGAGATCGGGCATGATGCTGAGCCGGGCCAGTTGTTCGACGACGACCGCCGCTGCCGACGTATCCAGAGGCACATTGCCACGGTCGTTCTCCAGGGCCGGATCCTTGAAGTCCCAGGGCGGCACAAGGGATTTATCGGTATTGGCAATCCAATAGCGAAACAATTTTCGGCCGACGGCAAGGTAGCGTGGATCCCCTAGCGCTTCCCAGGCACGAAAGTAACCGGCAATGGCCCACGCTTGTCCTCGCGCCCAGCAACTGTCGTCATGGGCACCGAGCAGCGTATAGGCGCGATTTGGCTTGCCGCTATCAAGGTCGTAGTCAATGAATTCGAGGGTCGAGCCATCCTCCCGAACGAAGTCGCGGATCGTCAAGTCGAGATGTCTGCGCGCACCATGGATAAATGCCTCGTCGCCTGTCTCCTTGAATGCCCACCAGTCCAGGATCAGGTTTGGATGCACGTTGTCTACGCACACTTTTTCACGGCCGAATATTTGGGTAGATCGCACCTGCACCCGGGTGCCGATCGGCATGGCTCCATTGGAATGGATTGCCATCGATCGCACGGCCCATGCGCCGGCCAGCGCCAGGGTACGGAATCGATCCTCTCCAGTCCAAGCGTACTGTCGCGCCGCCGAGTAATAAAAACGGTGTGCGCGGAACATATCGTCGCGCTCCAGGTATTGGCGCAATCTTTCGGTCCGCTCGGCGGCTTCATCCAAAAGAGCCTGGTCGCCCGACAATTCACCGACGATCCGCAGACACTCGACCCAATGCCCGCCGCACCAATCCCCATCCTCCGTAACGTCCCACGTGCCGGTGGCCGGATCGCAGTGATAAGGCCATTTGTCACCCACTGATCTGCGAATATCCATTACCCGACTGCATAGCCGGTCCAATGCGGTCTGCCAGTGATCCTTGAACTGATACATTTTCTTCTCCCCCAGCGGACTTATCGCTGTGCTCATTTGAAAAGCACGAACTCGCCTTTGCGGACTTCCACGAGTGCCAGAGCGCGTTCGTCATAGCCGTAGTGATCTTTGGCGCTCATCGTCACGACGCCATTGGTTACTGCCTTGCCTTTGGTATTCTCGATCGCATTGCGCAAAGCCGACCTGAATTCCTCGGTGCCGGGCTTGGCTTTGTCGAGAGCCACCGGTATCGCTGTTTCCAGAAGCAGCATGGCGTCCCATAAATGCGATGCGAAGTTGGTACGAGTCTTGGGTCCGTATTTCCCCTCATAGGCCTTTACAAAATCGAGTGCAGCCGCCTTGCTTGGATGACTGTCAGGCAGTTGCTCGGCGACCACCGGCAGGACGACGGGCATCAAGGCCCCTTCAGCTTTCGACCCCGCCATCTTGATAAATTCCGGTGTTGCAGTAGCGTGTGTATGGTAAATGAGCCCCTTGAAGCCCTTTTCCTTGAGCGTCAGTTGCGGCAGCGCTGCAGCGGCGGATGTAGCACCGACCACGACGGCGTCCGGGTTAACGGAGATGATTTTCAGCACTTGCGCCAATACCGAATTGTCCGTGCGCCCGTAGCGCTCTATGGCAAGCAGCTTGATGTTCTTGGACTCGGCGGCCGCTCGAATTGCATTCAGCCACACCTCTCCTAGCGCGTCGGAGAAACCCAGAAATGCAATGGTCTTGACCTTGCGGCGCGCCATGTCATCGATCACCACCTTTGCCACCAAGGGAAATGAGGGTGGCGTCTTGAAACTCCATGTTTCCTTTTCCGCGGGCACGTCAAAGGGAGCAAGGGCAATTTGCGGTGTCTTGGCTTCCGCGGCAATGCTGCTGATTGCCAATGAACCCGGCGTCGCGGTCGAGCCGATGATGACATCCACCTTGCCCTCGGTTACGAACTTGCGAGCATTGGTGACGGCCGTTGTGGTGTCCGTCGCATCGTCGAGGACGATATAGTTGACGGGAATGTTGGCAATCTTGGCTGGCAGGAGTGCCAGCGTATTTTTCTGTGATGCAGCCGCTGAGGCGGCAGGCCCCGTCAGCGATAAACTGATGCCTACGGTGATGTCGGCCAGCACATGCGCTGAATGGATGCAAAGGGAAAATACTGTCACTGAAAATAGCTTCTTGTACATGGTTCCTCCAATATTGTCGGCCTTCTCCCGTAGCGACTGGCCCAGGATGATTTAATTACATATGTAATAATATACTATTACATATGAAACCTTTGTCAAGCGGCAATCTACTTGGCCGGGATTCCTGGCGCGATACGGAGTTTTGGCCCAACGCAACCATCAGGAAGTATGCATTGGCGAAGCAGTGAGTGACCCCGAATACTGGAACCAAACTCAAATGACAAGCAAACGAGCCAAACCAGCTGCGACCGAATCCTTGCGTGACAATGGACTTCAGGTTGCGCGCGCCAGAAAAGGCAAGGAGATGGATCTAGAAGCATATATTCCGTACCAATTCGCGAGACTGTCTGCGTATCTCAGCAAGGAACTTGCCGAGGATTACGCGCGGAACTTCGGTTTGGCCATAGCGGAGTGGCGGGTGATTGCGGTGCTTGCGTTTTTGCCGGGAGCAACGGCGGCCGAGATTGCTGCCTTCTCGTCGCTTGATGCCGTCGCGGTTCACCGCGCCGTGTCCCGTTTGATTCAGGCAGGCTTGCTCAATCGTCAGCTTGATCCAAATGACGCTCGCCGCAAGCCGCTGGAGATTAGCAGCGAGGGTTGGAAACTGTATGAGAACGAGGTACCGGTCGCTTTGACACTGGAACGCCGCATCCTTTCCTGCCTGGAGCCTGCGGACGCACGCGTATTCCGAAGAAGCATGATGACCATTTACCGGAAATTGATTGGCGAGCCGCGACGTCGCAAGGAATAGGAGACCCTGAATGGGTGCCCGGGATTTGGCGGATAACGCAGCCAAAGCTCGAACTCACGTCAGCGCTGGAGGTTGACCAGGATATGCGACAGAAGATCCAGCAGCCGATCACGGTCGGCGTCGGCCAAACCGGCCAGCGCGCGGTCGCGCAGTTGGAGCGCTAACGGAATGATCTCCGCAAACAGCGTACGGCCCAGGGCGGTGATATGAACTTCGACGAAGCGGTTGTCGGCCGTGCTGGCCCTTCTCTCCACCAGGCCGCGTCGCTCCATTTGCTGCAGCGCCCGGCTCAGTGTCGATTGGTCGGTCACGGTGTAGTCCGCGAGAGCGCTCACCCCGAGTCCATCGGTCTCCTCGAGGAAGGCAAGCACGCGCCAGTGCGTGAGCGTCATGCCACGTTGTCGCAACGCCGCCTGAAAATCCGCGTTGAGGCGATTCGTCACGCGGTTTAGAACGTAGGGAAGAAAGCGGTTATGGCCGCTGTATTCGGTGCCTGCGCGAACCTTGCCGCCGCCTTTTTCCTTGCCGCTCATGGCGGCTCCGGAAAACCGGCGAGCAGGCGCCGGCCGGCGAGGGTCGCCAGGCCGTTCAGGATCAAGCCGATCAGCGAGATCGCGATCAGCGGCACGAACATGTCCAGGGTACGAAACGAGCGGGCGGCGAGGATCAGCAGGTGTCCGAGACCGTCGCTGGAAGAGATCATTTCCGCCAAAAAGACCACGACACAGGACACGGCCAGCGCAATCCGAAAGCCGGTGACAATCGAGGGAAGCGCCGCGGGCAATACGATCTTCAAGGTGCAAGCTGCCTCGGAAGTACCGGCCGCGCGCGCCGACCAGATCAGTTTTGGCTCGACCATGCGCGCGCCATGGTAGGTCGCCAGCAGCACCGGAAATATGGCGTCGACTACCACCAGTGTGATCTTCGAGGCATGATCGAAGCCGAGGATCAGTATTACCGCGGGATACAGCGCGATCTTGGGAATCGGCGCCAGGATGCGGACCAGAGGCTCCAGCAAGCGGCCGCCGAGTTCGCTGCGTGCTGCAAAAAGGCCGATGGCGATGCCCGACGTGGTAGCCAGGCCGAGGCCGGCGAAGAGCCTGATCAGCGTCTGCGCTGCGTGATTGAGAAAAGCCGGCTGCTGCAGCAGTTCGGCGAGCCTCAGAAACACGGCCGATGGTGCAGGCAGAAGGTGGGGGCCGACCCAGCCGGCACGGCAGACAATTTCCCACATGGTTAGAGCCAAGACCAGCGAATAGCTCTGCTCTGCAACGTTACGGAGAAAGGCGCGCGTCATGTGGTCCACACGTCGGTGCTGGCGCGCAGATCGGCCCAGAAGGTCAGGCGCCGCCTGATCGCCTCGAACATGGCATCGGCGACGAAGCCGATGACCGAGATGATCACGATCACCGCATAGACCGTGTCATATTGCGCCATGTCAGCCGAATTGAAGAGGAGGTTGCCGACGCCGGACTGGCGCGCGATCATTTCCGAACTGACCATCACGATCAGCGCCATGACGATACCGACGCGGCAACCCAGCATCACCTCGGGCAGTGCCGAAGGCAGAATGACGGCGAACAGGCGGCGTGTTCTGCCCATCCCCATCGCTTGGGCAGACCACACCAGCTTTTCATCGACCGCGTGGGCACCGGCGTAGCTGTGGTAGATCAGCGGCAGACTGACGCCGAGAAAGATCACCAGAATCTTTGAAAAATCGCCGATGCCGAACCAGAGCATGATGATCGGCATCAGCGCCGACTTCGGCACGGGATAAGTAACCGTCAGCAGCGGCTTGAAAAAACACGCGACGGCCCGGCTGCGACCCATGGTCAGGCCCAAAGGCACGGCCAAGGCAACAGCCAGCGCGAAGCCGCCTGCCATCCGTTTGAGCGAGTCGATGATGTGGCCGGCAGTCTCGGGTTCAGCCAACAGCGCGGGCAACGTCTTGAGGACCTCGATCGGAGGCGGCAGGTAGCTGTAATCGAGAACAACCGCCGCCAGGTGCCAAAGCGACAACAGCGCGAGCAACGAGACGATAGGAGGAACGCCGGGGAGCCTTAGCAGCGAATTCATGAAGCATGGGCGTCGAACATCAGCCGCTCGATGTCTACGAGATATTCCTGGTACCGTCGATTAAGCAATAATTCGGCGCGAATTCGCGGGCGCGGCAGATCGATCTCGATTAGCGCCTTTTGCCGCCCCGGCGAGACGGTCATGACGAACACGCGATCGGACAGAAAAACCGCTTCCTCGACGCTGTGGGTGACGAAGAGCACCGTTTTTCGATGCCGCTCCCAAATCGTCAGCAGTTCGTTCTGTAAGGTGGTTCGCGTATGCGCGTCGAGTGCGCCGAAAGGCTCGTCCATCAGCAGGATCGCAGGGTTGTAGGCCAGCGTTCGGGCAATCGCCACGCGCTGCTTCATGCCACCGGACAGTTCCTTGGGATAAAAATCGGCGTAGCGCGCCAGGTGCACCATATCGAGCAGATCCACGGCGCGCCTCTCGGCCTCGGCGCGCGGCACGCCCTGCTCGAGCATGCCGTACATGACGTTGCCTTTGACGGTCTTCCAGGGGAAAAGAGCAAATTCCTGGAAAACCGGCCCGCGGTCGGGTCCGGGACCGGTGACCGCCTTGCCATTCACGCGGATGCTGCCGGTCGTCGGCGGGACGAAACCGCCGACGATGTAGAGCAGGGTGCTTTTGCCGCAGCCGCTCGGCCCCAGGATCGACACGAACTCGCCTTCGGGCACGGTGAGCGAAATGTCCACCAGGGCCGCATGGAGAACGCCCTGCGCGGGCTGAAACGACTTGCCTAGGCGTTCAATCGAGATCATGGCCGACTCCCTCGTTGCCGCGGCTCGCGCCGCGGCATGGATTCTATCCATCACTCAATCGGCGCGATAACGTCGGTGCGGCGGAACTGGTTGACGTCGAGCGGACGCTTGAGGAAACCTGCCTTGTAGTAAAGGTTGAAGGTTTCCTGGATCGACGCCAAGTCGGGTTTGGCCCCCGCGTCGCGATAGAAATCCTTGTCAGTCAGCAAGTATTTTTCGAGCACCGCTTCGGGCGCCTTGGTCACTTCCGAGACGACCTTGCGCGCTTCGGCTGGATTGGCGACGACCCGCTTCATGGCGGCGGTCAAATCCTTGACATACTGGCGCGCCAGCTGCGGGTTGGCATCGACGAATTCCTTCTTGCAGCCCTCGAAGATTTGCACCATCGGCGACTGCACTTCGCTCAGCGCGAACAACTTGCGCAGTCCACCCTTGTCCTCCGCACGCATGGCGAAGGGCTGGACCAGCGGGCCAGCGTCGACGCGCCCGGAACGGATCGCGTCTTCCGACGGCGGGAAGCCGGTCTCGACGATCTTCACGTCCTTTTCGGGATCGAGCCCGTGACGCTGCAACCACAGCAGCATATGATAATAAACGCCGGTGCCATACGCGTTGGTGCCAAGCGTCTTGCCCTTCAGATCCTGCGCCGTCTTGATCGGCGAATCGGCCTTCACCGCCCAATAGACCGAGAATGAACCCGGGCGCTCGCCGACGTGCTGTGCCACGATGTAGGCATTGAGGCCGTTCTCGATGTGGCCCTGCGCCAACGACAGCGGAGCCATCGTGGCGCAATCGAGTGCGCCGGCCAGCATCGCCTGGACCATGGGCGCCGTACCCTGGAACTGCACCCACTCGATCTTGTAAGCCTTGCCCTGACTGGGAAATTCCTGGGGCCGTCGCATCAGCATGTACTTCGCCTCTTCGGCCGGAATGGTCCAGCCGACGCGTATCGTCGGCACGGTCTGCCCCTGCGCCGCCAACGCAGCGGTTGCCAGCAGGGCCAGAATTGCTCGCTTGATCAGTAGTCTCATTGTGTTTCCTCCAGACGTGGATTTATCGTGAATCGCCTTGAGCGATTCCCGGCGGGCGCATCAGGTCCAGATGCTTGAGCATACCTAGCATCCGGCCCAGCACTTCCTTCTTGTATTGATTCAAATCGACTCCGCTAAAATCGTAAAAACCCTTTCCGTCGCGCAGCCCGTTATGGCCTTCCTGCATGTGGCGATTCACGATTGCCGGCGACGCGTAGCGCGGATCGCCCAGGGCCGTCGCAAGATAGCGGCTGGCATAGTAAAGAATGTCGTTGCCGCCGAAGTCGATGAACTCGATGACGCCGATGTTGGCGTAACGGAAGCCGAGGCCGAAGCGCGTTGCCTTGTCGATTTCCTCCGCCGTCGCGACCCCCTGCTCAACCATGCGCGCGGCTTCGTTCATGATCAGCGTTTGCAGCCGGGGCACGATGTAACCGGCCGTGGCTGCGCAGACTACCGGCACTTTGCCGATCGCCTCCAGCAGGTTCCTGAGCCGGGCGGTCACCGCCGGCGCCGTTTGTGCATGCGGACTGAGTTCGACCAGGGGAATGATGTAAGCCGGGTTGAGCCAATGCGCGTTGAGGAAGCGCTCGGAACCGGGGACGATCTCCGCCAGTTCATTTACCAGGAAGGTCGAGGTGGTCGAGGCGACGATCGCGTCGGCCTTGAGGTGGGCGCCCGCAAATGCGAAGGCGTCACGCTTGATCTCCATGACCTCGGGCACCCCCTCAAACAGCAGGTCGACGCGAGCAAGTGCGGCCGGTGCCTGGTCGCGCAACGCGAAGTGAATGCGTTCGACGATCGCCGGCCGCTGGCGATCGTCGAACGCGCCCAGGGCCGCCAAGGCCGCCAGGCTGCCATCGATTTCGGCGCGGGCGTCTTGCACGAGCGCTACAGCGTCTGCCGGCTCGCGCGGCTTGACGTCAATCAGCCAGGTCTCATGTCCGGCGTAGGCGAAGGCAGTCGCGATTCCGCGCCCCATGCGGCCGGCGCCGAGGGCGCCGATAACGGCGGGGGCGGGACGCGCGCTCATAGGTCCCCGCCGCACTCCAGGAGTCGCTTCATCGCAGAGCGGTCGAGACGGCCAAGGCCAAGGGCGCCAAGCGTGCGCGGTCCGGTGGCGAAATTCTGGCCGCATACGGCACCGGCGATCGCCAGCAGACCCCGCGCCACCGGACAGTCCAGGTTTGCCCAGTCCGCCACCGACACCAGAAATGCCAGGCCGTACGCGACGTCTTCTTGCATATAGCGATGGGTCTTGAGGTCGATGTGTTCGCGCCAGTCGCCGCTGTCGACCAGTTTGTCATGCGCGTTGCCGTACATCCACCGATCGCTGTTGTAGTGATCCGCGAGAGGAAAATGCGGCGCCGCGTAGCCGAGAGCTTCGCGCAGCGCCATTCGTTCGGCATCCAGCGCATCGGTGACGTGCCGGATCGATGCCTGGGTGCCTTCGTTGTGGATGTCCCACGACTCGAAATGTTCAAGCGGACCGGCATTCATCAGGATAAGAGGAGGATGAATGATCGGTCCCGCGTTCATCAAGGCGGCCGACAATGCGTCCTCTACCGGCTCGATGGCTGGATAGGCGCGCGCAATTACGGCCAGCGCAGCGGTAGCCGCGCTGGCCGGAAAGACTCCCGTCGGCAGCCGGGTTGCGCGGGTGGTGATGGTGATGTCCGAATCACCGTGCTTACGTGCCAGATAGGGCAGGGTTCCGGTTTCGGCGAAGGCGACGGCGGCGCTGTTTCCTGCTCTGCGTACCTCCCGGGCCATGACATAGCTGCCGAAGGTACCGGGGGGGAGGAACACCACTTGGCCATCGCAGAGGTGGGGTGCGATGGCAGCGGCGATCTCGGTTTGGGAAAACGCCGGTGTCGCAATCACTATGAGATCGGAGCCGCGGACCGCAGCGCCGATGTCGGGAGTGGGGCGGAAGATGGGTACCTCACGGCAGCCGCGATAGTCCGTCAGGGAGATGCAGCCCGAACGCGTGACCGCTTCGAGCGCTGCCGCATCGCGCCGCCACAGGCAGACCTCGTGCCCCTGCTCCGACAGATCCGCAGCCGCTGCATAGCAACCGTGGCCACCGCCGAGAACCGCGATACGCATCGGATCTCCTCCTCGTTTATCGTAGATTTTCTGATGCGAGTATATGCAGATGCATATACGTGTGTCAACGGTGCTTGAAGAGAGGGCTTCCGCCTGGAACGAAAATCCAAAGTGCGGTGATTGAGCTTGGCCTCAAGAGGTCGACTGGGCGCGGTCGACCGCACGCACGCATCGCGCGCCAGCGCCGTCCGGGTGGATACCGCTGCGCATAACTCCCGGACTTCGTGCAACTCAGACGACAGCGCTGCCGGCTTCGTAGACTTCGATCGCCTTGCGCAGCTTCTCCGGCAAGGGGCGCGATGTCTTGCTCTCGGGGTCGGCATTGACGTAGACGATCTCGCCGCTGATCAGGCGTTCGTCGTCGCGGAAGATGCCCATCTCGAAGGTCATGCTCGAATTGCCGAGCTTGGCCGCGCGCACGCAGATGTCGATGATTTCGTCGAAGCGCGCTGAACCGTGATAGTTGATCACGCTCCTCACCGCAAACAGGTCGCCGCCAGTGCCGGCGATGCCATTCGGATAGGGCAGGCCGATCGCGCGCCAGTATTCGGTGATGCCGACGTCGAAGTAAGTCAGGTAATGGCCGTTGAAAACGATGTTCTGCGGATCGACTTCGGCCCACCGCACGCGGAGCGGATAGCGCAGGCGGAAGGCGGCAAGTTCAGAGGGATTTGTCATGTCGATGTCCCTTGCTGTTGTCGGTTGGAGCCCAGTTCGCGTTCAAGTCTCGTCGGTCAGCAGCGAGACGCCGAGCAAGGCGCGGCGCTTGAGCCACGGGCTGGGACGGTAGCGCGGATCGCCGTAGACATCCTGCATGGCTTCGAGGATCGTCAGCACGTTCCTGGCGCCCAGCGCATCGCCGAACGCCAGCGGGCCCTTGGGATACGCCAGACCGAGGGTCACCGCGCGGTCGATGTCGGCCGGATTGGCGACGCGCTGCTGGGCGATGTCGCAACCGATGTTCACGATGCAGGCAACGATGCGCTGGGCAACGAACCCCGCGCTGTCGCGGATCACGGTGACGGGCGTGCCGTCGGCGGCGAACAGGGCATGGGCGGCGTCGCGCATCGCGGTGGTGGTCAGCGGTGTCGTCATCAGGGTGCGGCGCGCGCTTCTGCCCGCCGTGATGCCGAACAGGCAGTCGATGCCGACCGCATTGCGCGGATCCAGCCCCTTGCCGACGCAGCAGGTGGTGATGTCGGCGCCGAGCGGGGTGACGATGCACAGGGCATCGGCGCTCGGCGTGTAGTCGGTTTCGACCTTGACGCCGGCAGCCGCGGCGATCTCGCGCACGACATCGGCCCATTCCGGGCGGGTCTGGCTGACCCAGACGCTGGCCGCTTTGGCGCTCGGCACGATCGCCACCGGCATCGGCCCGGGTGTGCCGTTGGCATAGGTATAGAAACCGCGTCCGGTCTTGCGTCCCAGCAGCCCGCCGGCCAGTCGCTGCGCCGCGAGCGCCGAGGGCCGGTAGCGCGGCTCCTCGTAATACTGGTGGTAGATGGATTCCATCACCGGCTGCGAAACATCGAGGCCGGTCAGATCCATCAGTTCGAAAGGCCCCATGCGAAAGCCGGCGGTCTCGCGCATGATGCGGTCGATTTCCCAAAAATCGGTTACGCCTTCGCCGAGCACGCGCAGCGCTTCGGTGGCGAAGCCGCGGCCGGCATGATTGACGATGAAACCCGGCGTGTCGCGGGCGTGCACCGCCGTGTGCCCCATGCGGCGTCCCAGGGACAGCAGTGCCTCGCAGACCCACGGCGCGGTGAGCAGACCGTCGATGACCTCGACGATTTTCATCAGCGGCACGGGATTGAAGAAGTGAAAGCCGGCGACGCGCTCGGGTCGCTTGCAGGCCGCAGCAATCGAGGTCACCGACAGCGAGGAGGTGTTGGTGGCGAGAATGCAATCGGCGGTGATGATGTCCTCCAGTTGCTGGAACAACTGTCTCTTGACGTCGAGATTTTCGACGATGGCCTCGACGATGATCTGTGCCGAAGCCAGTTCCTCGAGCCGGGGCACGACTTCCAATCTGGCCGACGCAGCGGCAAGCGCCTCAGCCGATATTTTGCCCTTTTCCGCCAGTTTGCCCAGCGTGGCGACCACTGTTTCGCGCGCGCTGAGCGCGGCGCCATGCAGGGCGTCGAACAGCAGGACGCGGATGCCGGCCTGCGCGGCGATCTGGGCAATGCCGCGGCCCATCGCGCCGGTGCCGACGATGCCGATGCAAAGGGAGGGCGACTGGATCTCGACGGACATGGAGGGTTTTCCTGGGAGTGTTACCCGTCCGGCCTGCTCGCGATCGGGGCCGGGTCGGAACTGGGGCTCAGCGACCTACCAGAGCTTCCACCACGGCGTCCCGCGGTCGAGGCCGCGATCGTAGTATTCGCTCTTGGGGAAGTTCTTGCGCATGACCCGCTCGGCATCGTCGCGCAGGTCGTTCATGCCCATCAGATCGTAGGCCTTGACCATGATGAACAGGGCCTCTTCGTTGGCGGGTGCGTCGGGGTAGGTTTTCACCGCGGTTTGCGCGCGATTGACCGCGGCGACGTAGGCTTCCCGCTTCATGTAGTAGCGGGCGACATGCACTTCATGCGAGGCCAGCGCATTGACCAGGTACTTCATGCGCGCCGTGGCGTCCGGCGTGTAGCGACTTTCGGGAAACTTGGTGACCAGCACCTTGAAGGCATCGAAGGAGTCGCGTGCGGCTTTGGGATCGCGTTCGGTGAGATCCTGCAGGCTGACGTAGCCCAACAGGCCGAGGTCCTCGTTGAAGTTGGTCAGACCCTTCAGGTAATAGGCGTAGTCGACGTTGGGATGATTCGGATGCAGGCGGATGAAGCGATCGCAGGCGGCAATGGCCGACGCCGGCTCGCTCTGCCGGTAATAGGCGTAGGCGACTTCAAGCTGGGCCTGTTGCGCGTAGCGGCCGTAAGGGAAGCGGGCTTCGAGCTTTTCGAAATACTTGATCGCCTTGTCGTAGGCGCCCTCGCTCATGGCGTCCTTGGCTTCGGCATAGAGCTTGTTGGGTGTCCAGGCCGCGGTTTCGTCGATCACGTCGGGCAGCAGGCCGCAGCCGCCGAGCAGGGTCGCGCCGAGACTGGCGCCAATGACTACGATGGGGGCGAGCGCCCGCAGGAATGCCGCTAAACTACGCATGGTGAAAACCTCGCATGAACATCCGGTCGATTATAGCCGAAGCCCCAGCCTGCCCCTGAGCGCCGAAATCCCCGCGGAATGCGCCGGCTGGCGGCTCGACGCCGCCTTGGCGAAGCTTTTCCCCGAGCACTCGCGCAGTCGTTTGCAGGGCTGGCTCAAGCAGGGACTGATCCGCCTCGACGGCAGCGCGGCCGAGTCCAAGCGCAAGGTCTATGGTGGTGAACGCATCGATTTCGATCAGAGCGCCGCCGTGCTGCCGGCACCGACTCTTGCCAACGCTGCCGAGGATATCGCGCTCGACGTAGTGTTCGAGGACGAGCACCTGATCGTGATCGACAAACCCGCCGGCCTGGTGGTGCACCCGGGCAACGGCAATGCGTCGGGCACGATGATGAATGCGCTGCTGCATCATGCCCCGCAACTGGCCGGGATACCCCGCGCCGGCATCGTGCACCGACTCGACAAGGACACCAGCGGCCTCCTGGTGGTGGCGAAGACGCTGACGGCACAGACCGACCTGGTGCGCCAGATGCAGGCCCGCTCGGTGCAGCGGCACTATCTGGCCCTGGCGCTGGGCGTGGTCGAGCGCGACGGCACCGTCGATGCGCCGCTCGGGCGCCATGCCGTGCAGCGGACCAAGATGGCCATCGTGCGGGCCGGCGGCAAGGAGGCGCGCACGCATTACGCGGTGCTCGAGCGCTTCGCCAAGGCCACGCTGCTCGAGTGCCGGCTGGAAACCGGGCGCACCCATCAGATTCGGGTCCACCTGGCGTCGATCAAGCATCCTCTGGCCGGCGACCCCGTGTACGGCAAGGCCAGGAGCGGTGACGCCCGGCTCGACGCATTTAAGCGCCAGGCGCTGCATGCCTGGCGGCTGGCGCTGCGGCATCCGGCAACCGGCGCCGACATGGCCTGGGAATCGCCGCTACCCGCCGATTTTGCACAACTGCTGGAAGACCTGCGGCATGAGTAGTTTGATCCTTCCCGAGTGGCCGGCGCCGCCCGGTGTGCGCGCGCTGGCGACGACACGTCGGGGCGGCGTGAGCCGCACGCCGTGGCACAGCTTCAATCTCGGTGCTCATGTCGGCGATGACCCGCAGGCGGTCGCCGCGAACCGGGCGCTGTTGCGCCGCGAACTGCCCGCCGAGCCGCTGTGGCTGGCGCAGGTGCATGGCATACGCTGCGTCGATGCGGCCCTGGCGGCGGGCGGCGTGGAGGCCGATGCCAGTTTCACGCGCCAGCGCGGCGTGGTCTGTGCCGTGCTGACCGCCGACTGCCTGCCGGTGCTGCTCTGCGACGATCGGGCCACCGTGGTCGGCGTCGCGCATGCGGGCTGGCGCGGGCTGGCGGCAGGCGTGATCGAGGTGACGGTCACCGCGATGGGTGAGCCGGGAACGAGTCTCATGGCGTGGCTCGGCCCCGCCATCGGGCCGCAGGCATTCGAAGTCGGCGGCGAAGTGCGGGACATATTTGTCGCTCACGACCGGCAGGCGGCGAGTGCGTTTGCGCCGGCCGCCAACGGAAAATGGCTGTGCGACATCTATCAACTGGCGCGCCAGCGGCTTCATGCGCTGGGGATTCGCCGTATCACCAGCGCCGACTTCTGCACCATGAGCGAGACGGAAAACTTCTTTTCCTATCGCCGCGACGGCGTCACCGGGCGCATGGCCAGCCTGATCTGGCTGGAATAGCGCCTATAATTTCGACCCCATGTCCGTTCTTTACTGGATTATCGTAATGTCATTGGTCGGCGGCGCGCTGAGCGTTCTCGCCGCCGCTGCATTCGCGTTCCGGGCGAAGGCGCACTGGGTGTCCCACCTCGTCAGCTATGCCATCGGCGCGCTGCTCGGCGCGTCCTTTCTCGAAGTGCTGCCGCATGCCATCACCGCCAGCGGCGATGCCTCGACCACGACGGGAACGGTGCTCGCCGGCATCCTGGCTTTCTTCGTGCTGGAAAAGCTCGTGCTGTGGCGCCATTGCCACGTCGAGGCCTGTGAAGGACATGAGCCGCTGGTGCACACCCACGGCCATGAGCACGACCACGGCCGCAGCGGCATGATGATCCTGGTGGGCGACACCTTCCATAATACGGTCGATGGCGTGCTGATCGCCGCGGCCTTCATGGAAGACATCCGCCTCGGCATCATCACCGCGCTGGCGATCATCGCGCACGAGATCCCGCAGGAGGTGGGTGACTTCGTGATCCTGCTGCATTCGGGTTATTCGAAGGCGCGCGCGCTGGCCTTCAACCTGCTGTCGAGCCTGGCGACGCTGGTCGGCGCGATGCTGGCCTATCTGGCGCTGGGTCGGGTGCAGAGCGCCGTGCCGGTGCTGCTGGCGCTGGCGGCGGCGAGCATGATCTACGTCGCGGTGGCCGATCTGATTCCCGGCCTGCACAAGCGCACCGAAATCCGCGCCACGGTGCAGCAGGTGCTACTGATCGCGGCCGGCATCGCCACCATCGTCCTTACCGACCGCATCGTCGACCGCTTCGCGGGCTAGACTCGCTTTTCTTCGCCGCGGCGCGCCGAACAGCCACAGCAACAGGGCCAGGGGCGCCGCTCCGTAGAAGACAAAGGTGAGCACGCCGGCGGTAAGATTCGCTTCGGTGGCCGCCATCAGCAGGGTGACATAGAGCCACCCGATCGCGATTACATACATTTGCCAATTTTACGGACAAGCGAGGCTGTCGCCTTGCTTGACACCGTTTATTGTGCAGTGCAAAATCCAACCCGTTTTGAGGAGTCCTGGATGTCTTCCCCCCCCGATCAGAATGCCGCATTGCAAGCCATGTTCCAGGCGGGAAATGCCATGGCTCAAGGATTCAACAAGTTTCTTGCCGAGCAGCAAAAATTGGCGGCGACACCCCCCGGCGTGAATCCGGCGGTGTGGACTGCCGAGTCGGAGGAACTCAAGACCCTGCAGCAGGAGTGGATGGGGCGGCACGCCCAACTCTGGCAGGGCATGCTGGGCAAGGCAGCCGATCAGCCGGCGCCGCAAGTGGCGAGTGCGGCCGCGGGTGACAAGCGTTTCGATCATCCGGCGTGGGGCGAAAGCCCGGTCTATGACTATCTGCGCCAGGCTTACCTGATCAATGCCGAATACATGAAGCGCGTGGCCGAGGCGGCGCCGGTGGCCGACGGCCAGGCGAAGAACCGCATGCGCTTCATGACACGGCAGATGGTCGACGCGATGGCGCCGTCCAATTTCCTCGCCACCAATCCCGAGTTCATCAAGAAGGCGCTGGAAACCAAGGGCGAGAGCATCCAGCAGGGCATCCAAAACCTGCTCGGCGATCTGGACAAGGGTCGCATCTCTATGACCGACGACAGCGCCTTCGAGGTGGGCCGCAATCTGGCCATCACGCCCGGGGCGGTGGTGTTCGAAAACGAAGTGATGCAACTGATCCAGTATTCGCCGCTGACCGACAAGGTGGCGGAACGGCCGTTCCTGATGGTGCCGCCCTGCATCAACAAGTATTACATCCTCGACCTGCAACCGGAAAACTCGCTGGTGCGCTATGCCGTGGAGCAGGGCAACACGGTGTTCCTGGTTTCCTGGCGCAACGTGCAGGCCGATCTCGGGCATCTGACCTGGGACGACTACATCGAGAAAGGGGCGCTGACCGCGATCAAGACGGTGCAGGACATCTGCAAGGTCAAGCAGATCAACGCCCTGGGTTTTTGCGTCGGCGGCACGATACTCGGCGCCGCACTCTCCGTCGCGCGCATTCGCGGCGAGAACCCGGTGGCATCGCTCACCCTGCTGACCACCCTGCTGGATTTTTCCGAAACCGGCGAGATCGGCTACTTCGTCGACGAGACCGCGGTGCAGGCGCGCGAGGCCAGCATCGGCAAGGGCGGCCTGCTGCGCGGCAGCGAACTGGCCTCGGTGTTTTCGGCACTGCGCGCCAACGACCTGATCTGGCAATACGTGGTGGGAAATTACCTCAAGGGCAACAAGCCACCGCCGTTTGACCTGCTGTACTGGAACGCCGACGCGACCAATCTGCCCGGGCCGTTCCTCGCCTGGTATCTGCGCAACCTGTATCTGGAAAACAATCTGCGGGTTCCCGGCAAGCTGGAAATGTGCGGCGTCAAGGCCGATCTCGGCCGGGTGGACATGCCGGCCTTCCTCTATGCCAGCCGCGAAGATCACATCGTGCCGTGGAAAACCTCCTACCAGACGCGCAGCCTGCTCGGCGGCGAGACGACCTTCGTGCTCGGCGCTTCCGGGCATATTGCCGGCGTCATCAATCCGGCGGTGAAGAACAAGCGCAATTACTGGCTGAACGACAGCAAGACCGCCAATGCCGATGAATGGTTCGATGGCGCGACAGAAGTCAAAGGCAGTTGGTGGCCGGTGTGGGCGAAGTGGCTCAAGAGCCACGGCGGCAAGCAGATTCCGTCGCGCGCAAGCCTCGGCAGCAAGACCTGCCCGCCCGGCGAACCCGCGCCCGGCCGCTACGTCAAGGAAAAGGCATAATGAAAACGCCGGATCTCTGCGGGGGGCCCAGCTTCCGGTGCCGCAATGCAATCGTCCCGTCCCGATAAAAGCGAGAGGAGAAGCAAAATGCAAAGAGTGGCACTGGTAACGGGTGGCATGGGCGGTCTTGGCGAGGCAATCTGCATCAAGCTGGCGGCGCTGGGCTACAAGGTGGTAACGACCCACAGCCCGACCAACACCAAGGCGCACGAATGGCTGCGCACCATGAACGACATGGGCTACGGCTTCAAGGCCTATGCCTGCGACGTGGGCGACTATGAGTCGTGCAAGGCCTGTGTCGCGCAGGTGGCCAAGGATATCGGCGCGGTCGATGTGCTGGTGAATAACGCCGGCATCACGCGCGACATGACCTTCAAGAAAATGACCAAGGCCGACTGGGATGCGGTGATGCACACCAATCTCGACTCCTGCTTCAACATGACCAAACAGGTGATGGACGGCATGGTGGAGCGCAACTGGGGCCGGGTCATCAACATCTCCTCGGTCAACGGCCAGAAGGGCGCTTTCGGCCAGACCAACTATTCGGCGGCCAAGGCCGGCATGCACGGTTTCACCAAGGCGCTGGCGCTGGAAGTGGCGAAAAAGGGCGTCACCGTGAATACCATTTCGCCGGGCTACATCGGCACCAAGATGGTCATGGCGATCCCGCAGGAAGTGCTCGAGTCGAAAATTCTGCCGCAGATTCCGCAGGCGCGCCTGGGCAAGCCGGAAGAGGTCGCCGGCCTGGTCGCCTACCTGTCGTCCGAAGAGGCGGCCTTTGTTACCGGCGCCAACATTTCAATCAACGGTGGTCAGCACATGTACTGATCCACCTCGAGCGGAAGGCTGCGGCTTGCAGCGCGTCTTCCGCCCGCAAAGATTTTTATAGTCGTATAGGAAGTTTCAAAAATGGCAAAAAGAATTGCATTGGTAACGGGCGCAATGGGAGGCCTGGGCACAGCGATCTGCAAGGCGCTGTTCGAGGGTGGTTTCACCGTTGTGGCGAACTGTCTGCCGAATTTCCCGCCCAAGGACGAATGGCTGGCGCTGATGAAATCCGAAGGTTTCGACTTCATTCCGGCCGAGGCGGATGTCACCGACTACGACGGCTGTGCGGCGATGGTCAAGAAGATCGAAGCGGAAGTCGGTCCCATAGACGTGCTGGTGAATAACGCCGGCATCACGCGCGACGCCGTTTTCAAGAAGATGGACAAGGGCCAGTGGGATGCGGTGCTGTCCACCAACCTCGACTCCGTGTTCAATGTCACTCATCAGGTGCTCGCCGGCATGGCCGATCGCGGCTGGGGCCGGGTCATCAACATGTCTTCGGTGAATGGCATCAAGGGCCAGTTCGGCCAGGCCAACTACTCGGCGGCCAAGGCCGGCATCCTGGGCTTCACCAAGGCGATCGCCGCCGAAGTGGCAAGGAAGGGCGTCACCGTCAATGCCATCGCCCCCGGCTATATCGGGACGGAGATGGTCATGGCGATCAAGCAGGAAGTACGTGATTCGATCGTCGCGACCATTCCGATGGGGCGCTTGGGCAAGCCCGAAGAAATCGGCGCGCTGTGTGCTTATCTGGTGTCGGACCTGGCCGGTTACATGACAGGCGCCACGCTGAATATCAATGGGGGACTGCATTACTACTGATCTGGCCCGGTTTTGGCGGATGGACGACCCCGCTCCGGCGGGGGGTGGTATTGCTGCCGTGATAGTAGAATGGTCTTATGGAGGGAAACATAATGGCCGCACAGAGCCGTCTGATAAAGAAATATCCGAATCGCCGCCTGTATGACACTCGCACCAGCACCTACATCACGCTGGCGGACATCAAGCAACTGGTGCTGGCTCACGAGAACTTTCAGGTGGTCGACGCGAAGTCCGGCGACGACCTGACGCGTGCCATCCTGTTGCAGGTCATCCTGGAAGAAGAAGCGGGCGGTGCGCCGATGTTTTCTGCCGAACTGTTGTCGCAGATGATCCGCTTCTATGGCAATGCCATGCAGGGCATGATGGGCGGCTATATCGAGAACAACATCAAGTCCTTCACCGAGGTGCAGGCCAAGCTCAAGGAACAGGCCAAGACGCTGTACGGCGAAGACACCAGCGACAGTCAGGATCTGTGGGCGCAGTTCCTCAAGTTTCAGGGGCCGGCCATGCAGCACATGATGGGCACCTATGTCGAGCAGAGCCAGAAGATGTTCCAGCAGATGCAGGACACCATGCAGGAACAGACGCGCAAGATATTTCCCGGCATCTACGTCAAGCCCGAAGAAAAAGCCGAGAAGAAGTAGATTGCTTTGACACGACGTAAAGCCAAGGCGCCGACAGTCGGCTTCGTGTCGCTGGGGTGCCCCAAGGCGGCGTCCGATGCGGAACAGATCCTTACCCGGTTGCGCGCCGAGGGTTATGAGATCTCCGGCAGCTATGCCGGCGCCGACCTAGTGGTGGTCAATACCTGCGGCTTCATCGATGCGGCGGTCGAGGAATCGCTCGACGCCATCGGCGAGGCGCTCACCGAAAATGGCAAAGTCATCGTCACCGGCTGTCTCGGCGCGAAAAAGGATGCGGCGGGCAATGACGTCGTGCGCGCCGTGCACCCCAAGGTGCTGGCGGTCACCGGGCCACATGCCCTGCAGGAGGTCATGGCGGCGGTGCATCAGCATCTGCCCCCCCTGCACGACCCCTTCGTCGATCTGGTGCCGCCGCAGGGCATACGCCTGACGCCAGACCACTACGCCTATCTGAAGATATCCGAAGGCTGCAACCATCGCTGCACCTTCTGCATCATTCCCTCGCTGCGCGGCGATCTCGTATCGCGTCCGATCGGCGAGGTGCTGCGCGAAGCCGAAGTGCTGGCGGAGGCCGGCGTGCGCGAACTGCTGGTGATTTCGCAGGACACCAGCGCCTATGGGGTCGATGTGAAGTACCGCACCGGATTCTGGGGCGGACGGCCGGTGAAGACGCGGCTGCTGGAGTTGTGCAACGAACTCGGCAAACTCGGGGTGTGGGTGCGGCTGCATTATGTCTATCCCTACCCCAGCGTCGATGACCTGATTCCGCTGATGGCCGAAGGCAAGATCCTGCCCTATCTCGACGTGCCCTTCCAGCATGCCAGCCAGCGCATCCTGAAGCTGATGAAACGGCCAGCCTCGGCGGAAAAGGTGCTCGAACGCATCGCCGCCTGGCGCCGCGAAGTCCCCGATCTGACCATCCGCAGCACCTTCATCACCGGCTTTCCCGGCGAGACCGAGGCCGAGTTCAATGAACTGCTGGATTTTCTCGACGAAGCCCAGCTGGACCGCGTCGGCGCGTTTTCCTACTCGCCGGTGGCAGGCGCGACTGCGAACCAGTTGCCGGGCGCCCTGCCGGAGGAAATCCGTGAAGAGCGCAAGGGGCGCCTGCTGCGGCATCAGGAAGATATTTCCACGCAGCGGCTGGAAAGGAAGATCGGCCGCCGCATCAAGGTGCTGGTCGACGAGATCGACGAAGACGGCGCCATCGCCCGCTCGGAGGGCGACGCACCGGATGTCGATGGCCTGGTGTACATCACGGACGGCCACGATCTGGAGATCGGCGAGTTTGCCGAAGTCAGCGTCATCGACTGCGACGTGCATGATCTCTACGCGACGCTGGCGGAGCCGGACTGAGAGGCCCCTGTCGGCATGAATGAACTGATCGACGAATTGCGCCGCCTGCTGGGCGAGCGTCATGTCCTGACGGCAGCCGGGGACATCGCTCCGTATTGCACCGACTGGCGCGGCCGCTACACGGGCAGCGCGCAATGCGTGGCGCGGCCGGGCAACACCGAGGAAGTGGCCGCCGTGGTGCGCGCCTGCGTCGGCGCCGGCGTGGCGATCGTGCCGCAGGGCGGCAACACCGGGCTTTGCGGCGGCGCGACGCCGCTGGGCGGCGAAGTGCTGGTCAGCCTGCGGCGCATGAACCGCATCCGCGCCGTCGATGCCGACAACAACTCGATGACCGTCGAGGCCGGCTGCACGCTGCAGGCGGTGCAGGAAGCCGCACGGGAGGCCGATCGCCTGTTCCCGCTGTCGCTGGCGGCCGAGGGCAGCGCGACGCTGGGCGGCAATTTGTCCACCAATGCCGGCGGCGTGCAGGTGCTGCGCTACGGCAACGCACGCGAACTGACGCTGGGCCTCGAAGTCGTGCTCGCCGACGGCCGCATCTGGAACGGCCTGCGCGCCTTGCGCAAGGACAACACCGGCTACGACCTCAAACACCTGTTCATCGGCGCCGAAGGCACCCTGGGACTGATTACGGCGGCAACGCTGAAGCTGTTTCCGCGGCCGCGCACGCATGCCACCGCATGGGTGGCCGTGCCCGATCCGGCGGCTGCCGTGCGCCTGCTCGGGCGCCTGCGCGATGCGGCGGGCGACAACGTCACGGCTTTCGAAATCGTCGGCCGTCCGGCCCTCGAACTCGTCCTCAAACACATACCGAACGCGCGCGATCCGCTCGCCGGCAAGCCCGCGTGGCAGGTGCTGATCGAACTCAGCGGATCGGGTGACATACGCGACGATCTGGCCGACACCATGGAGCAGGCGCTGCAACAGGCCACCGAAGACGGCGTCATCGACGATGCCGCGGTGGCCAGCAGCGAGGCGCAGACGGCGGCGCTGTGGGCGCTGCGCGAGAACGTGTCGGAGGCGCAGAAGATCGAGGGTGTTTCCATCAAGCACGACATCGCCGTACCCGTATCGCGCATTGCCGAGTTCATCGCGCGTGCCGACGCCGCCTTGCTCGCCGCCTTCCCTGCGGTGCGCATCGTCTGCTTCGGCCACATCGGCGACGGCAACCTGCATTACAACCAGTCGCGGCCCGATGCGCAGTCCAACGATGAATTCATCGCCCAGACCGCGGCGGTCAACCGCATCGTACATGATCTGGTGCATGAACTCGGCGGCTCGATTTCGGCCGAACACGGGCTGGGGCAGCTGAAGCGGGAGGAAGTGCTGCGCTACAAGAGCGCAATCGAGATGGACATGATGCGCGCCGTCAAACAGGCGCTCGACCCCCGTGGCTTGATGAATCCGGGGAAACTGCTGGGCAAAGTCTAAGCTGGGGCTTTACACGCCGACGCTGCCTACCTATAATGCGCGCTCTCTTGTGGGGGTATAGCTCAGCTGGGAGAGCGCTTGCATGGCATGCAAGAGGTCCGCGGTTCGATCCCGCGTACCTCCACCAAACGATAAGTCCCTATCGTCTAGAGGCCTAGGACATCACCCTTTCACGGTGAGTACCGGGGTTCGAATCCCCGTGGGGACGCCAGCATTGTGATAAGCCACCGATCCGGAAGGATCGGTGGCTTTTTCACGTACTTGCCTTATCCAGACCGTGACACGGACCTGCGGTACACAGGCTAGACTTGCTGCCATGGACAAGGACATGAAAGACCCAACTCAACTGACCAAACGGGGAAGTTCATGAGTGGCTCGGCACATATCTGCGTTTCCCGGCATGGCGAAACGGATTGGAACATTTCAGGAATTCTGCAAGGCTGGACCGATGTCCTGCTCAACGACCTGGGTCGTCAGCAGGCTCATGAACTCGCAACGGCTGTCGCCAGTTGCGGCATTTCCCGGGTCTACACCAGCCCCTTGCGTCGCGCGCGGGAAACGGCAGAGATCATCTCCGACAAGTTGCGGCTGGGTCCTCCGGTCTGCCATGAAGGCTTGAAGGAGAGGAATTTCGGAGTCATTCAGGGTCTTCCAAAAGCCGAGTTGAGTCCTGCCTTCCTGGAGCAAATCGTGAAGCGGAATCCGGCGTGTTTTTTCGATCACGGCGAGACCATGGAAGGGTTTGCGGGCAGGGTGCTCGATGCCGTTGCGAGCATTGCCAAAGACCATGCCGGCGAGCGTGTGCTGGTGATTACGCACGGATGGGTGATGGATGTCATCACCCGGCACATATTGAACCTGCCGCCCAGTGCGATTCTGAACATGAAGCGGAAGAATGGCGAATGCCTGTCGCTGGCCGCAACCGAGCATTCCATTCGTCCCATGCTGGCCGCAGGAAACCTGCCCGGGTTTGGGGCGTGCAGTTGCTCCGAAAAGCATCAAAGACTCTTGTGCCGCTAGCGGGAGGAGCAAAGCCCGCCGGTTGCCTGGTCATTCCGGGTCTGCGATGTCGACGCAGACCACGCTTTCATACTCGAACCTGAGCGCCATCCATTGCCGCGCCGGCAGGCCTTGCGCGTGGCCGACGATGACCTTCATCACGCCGGCATGGGCCACCAGCACCACGCGCTCCAGGCCCTGGCGCCGGGTCTCCGCGACGAAGCTTTGCACCCGTGCCTGCATTTGGCCGACGGATTCGCCTTGCGGCGGGGCATAGCCCAGCGGATCGGCCGCCCAGCCATCGAGCGCCTCGCGTTGTATCTGGTTCCACGGACGCATTTCCCATGTACCGAAGTTCATTTCCAGCAGGCGCGGATCGCTGAGCGGTGCCGGGTGCAAGGCGTCGGCCAGTTGCCGGCAGCGCTGCAGCGGGCTGGTATATACGGGCAGATGCGCCGGCAATTGCGGCAGGATGCGCGCCGCGGCGGCGGCAACGTCCGCCGCCAGCGGCAGGTCGGTGCGGCCGTAGCAGACGCCGGCGGCAACCTGCGGCGTGGGGTGGCGGATCAGGTAAAGCTGCACAGCAGTCCCAGATAAAAGGCGATCTCGGTGACCTGCTGCGTGGCGCCGAGGCAGTCCCCGGTATAGCCGCCGATGCGGCGCACGAAATAGCGCGCGGCGAGCATGGTGGCCAGCACCACGGCGAGGAGTGCCACCAGCGCATCGACCGGCGGCAGCAACAGGCAGGGGGCGAGGCCGGTTACCGCCGCGATCACAAGTTCGTGCAAAGCCATGCGCTGCGCCAGTGGTTTCGATCTGGAACTGTCGTCGTCGCGCACATAGTCAAGGAAGTAGATCAGCACCGTCGACGCCAGGCGCGAGACGGCATGTCCGGCAATCAGCGCGATGGCGAGGAAAGGCGGGCCGAAGGCCGTATCGAGTTCGACCAGCGCGCTCCACTTGGTGAGCAGGATCAGGCCGACGCCCAGCGTCGCATAGCTGCCGACGCGCGAGTCCTTCATGATCGCCAGCACCTGGGCCTTGTCCCAGCCGCCGCCGAAGCCGTCGCAGGAGTCGGCGAAACCGTCTTCGTGAAAGGCGCCGGTGGCCAGTATCGTCGCCGCCATGCCGAGCAGCACCGCCACGCCGATCGGCAGCGCCAGCACCGCCAGTTCCGTGACGCCGGCGCCGATGCCGCCGATGATGATGCCGATCAGCGGAAAGTAGCGCGCCGCGTGGTCGAGCTGATCCTGCGTGTGCCCGACCCAGGCCGGGACCGGCAGCCGCGTGAAGAAGCGCAGCGCGGCGAAGAAGTATTCCAGTTCGCGCTTCATGCTGAAAACCTGTCTAGCCACAGAGGGCACAGAGGACACAGAGACAAGGCACCCAGACTCATTGGCCTGCGAGTTCGGCTCCTGGCCGCGGGCGGCTTCTGCTTTTCCTCCGTGATCTCTGTGTTTTCTGTGGCTGGCATTCCGGTTTTGATCCTCATGTTCAACTCCGTTCGCTGACGCCGGCCGACTCGAAGCTGGCCATTTCGTTCATGAAGGCGCAGGCGGCATTCAGCAGGGGCAGGGCCAGCGCCGCGCCGGTGCCTTCGCCGAGGCGCAGGCCCAAGTCGAGCAGCGGCTGGCCGTCGAGCCATGCGAGCTGCAGGCGGTGGCCCGCCTCGTGCGAGCAGTGCGCATAGACGCAGTAGTCGAGCACCGCGGGCGACACCTGCTGGGCCACCAGCAGCGCGCTGGTGACGATGAAGCCGTCGATCAGCAGCGTCATGCGCGCTTCCGCCGCGGCCAGCATCGCGCCGGCCAGCATCGCAATCTCGAAGCCGCCGAAGCGGGCGAGGATGCGATACGCATCCTCGCCCGAGGCGCTGCCGGCTACGGGTTGCTGCGGCCAAGCAACCAGTGCCTGCGCCAGCAGCGCGCGCTTGCGCTCCAGTCCCGCGTCGTCGAGCCCGGTGCCGCGCCCGACGCAGTCGGCCAGCGGCAGGCTGGTGATGCAGTGCGTGATCAGCGACGCCGCTGCGCTGTTGCCGATGCCCATCTCGCCGAAGCCCAGCACATTGCATCCGGCGGCGGCGAACTCGCGGGCCAGCCTTGCGCCGTGGTTCATCGCTTCCGCGCACTGCGCTTCGCTCATGGCCGCGCCTTCGAGATAATTCGCCGTGCCGCCAGCGCCGACTTTCAAATCCATCAGCCCGTCGCGCGCGCCGAAGTAATGCGCCACGCCGGCATCGGCCACCACCAGCTTCATCCCGGCCTGCTTCGCCAGCACGTTGATCGCAGCGCCGCCGGCGAGAAAGTTTTCCACCATCTGCCAGGTGACTTCCTGCGGATAAGCCGAGACGCCGGCCTTGGCCGCGCCGTGATCGCCGGCGCAGACCAGCACGTGCGGATTGACGATGCGCGGCGACAGGCTTTGCTGGATCAGGCCGAGCTGCAGGGCGAGGCTTTCGAGGCGGCCGAGCGCGCCCAAGGGTTTGGTCTTCTGGTCGATCTTGCGCTGCAGGTCGCCGGTCATGGCGCGATCCAGCGGCGCCAGCGCGAAGTTGGGAAATGCGTGAGAAAATGCTGCCTGGGAAGGCATCCGATTCATCCTTTCAAACGCGACCGGGCCTTGTCCCGCGCGTCCAAACGCGAAACAAAGCCCGCGCCACGGGCTCATGAAAATGATCGGTCGGTCTTCTGGCTTCCGGCTCGTCCTTGGCTTGCGCCTTCCCGGGCATAACTCAAATGCGGCCCAGTGGCATCGTGCAAGCTTCGTCCCCGGTTACAGCGGCGGGCCCGCCACGGAATCACACCGTGTTCCCTGGAGGCCTCGTCATTCGCCGGCCTCCACCGAATCGCCGCGGATTATGCGGCCTGGCGCCGGCTTCTGCAATAATCCGTCCATGATCGAACTCATTCTCGGCGGCGCACGTTCGGGCAAGAGCGCACTGGCGGAGCAGCGCGCGCTGGAATCCGGGCTGGCCGTCACCTACATCGCCACGGCGCAGGCCGGCGACGATGAAATGGCGCGGCGCATCGCTCACCATCAGTCGCGCCGTGCGCCGCACTGGGCGCTGGTGGAAGAACCCCTGCACCTCGCCGCCGCGCTGGTCGACCATGCCGCGCCCGACCGCTGCCTGCTGGTGGAGTGCCTGACCCTGTGGCTGACCAACCTGCTCTACGCAGGCAACGCCGTGCGCCAGGCCGAGGCCGGCGAAGAAGTGAATTGCCCGCTGCTGGCCTTCGAGACCTCGGCACTGCTCGACTGCCTGCCGCAACTCCCCGGCCGCGTGATCCTGGTCAGCAACGAAGTCGGCCTCGGCATCGTGCCGCTGGGCGCCGTGACGCGCCTCTACGTCGACGACGCCGGCCGCCTCAACCAGTCTATCGCCCGCATTGCGCAGCGCGTCACTTTCACCGCGGCGGGGCTGCGGCTGGAACTCAAGGGCGAGTGACGCTTGTCATAATTCGGGATAGGGCGCCTAATTCCGTTTGCGTAGGCAAGGCTTAATAATTCAAATTCGAAGCTGACCTCTGTATTCGATTGCCTCAAACGTTGGGGATGCTCATGCGCAAAATGTATCTAGCCGTCTTCTTACTACCAAAGCCCATGCCAGAACACAAAGGCATTGTCGAAGTAATCCGTACCGTGTCGGGTGGAGATTTCAAGTCCGCATTTGTTGGTAGCGGTGCAATCGGATATGTGTTCACGTCAGAACACCTCCCATGGCAAATCAAGTTTCCGAGAATCATCATGAACAACGATTCATTCTTCATTTCAGAAATTGGAAAGGATTTTGCTCATCAAAATCTTGGGGGTGTTGAAGGTTGGCTGAAATCTCATCTTCACAACAAATGAGAGCTGGCAAATGGGGGCAACTTGGCATTGATTGTCAACGGCAACAAGAATCGCCGTCCCGCCAGCGCCGACTTTCTACAAGCGACCGATGCCGCGCGATGAAGCCGCACCGCGCCGATGATTTAGAACGCTGAAGCCAAAGGACGCACAAGGGTCATGAAGCCCGAGGCCTACGAAGCGTGGTACGACTCGCCCCGGGGAAGGTGGATCGGAACCGTCGAGTACGCTTTGCTCCGGTCGCTCCTGCGGCCGGAACCCGGCTCTTCCTTGTTGGACATCGGCTGCGGGACGGGGCATTTCACTCGCGCGTTTGCGCGGGACGTCCGCGGTCACGTGCTTGGCCTCGATCCTAACCGTGACTGGCTGGACTATGCCAGGACACATGCGGCTGCGGGCGAGCAGTATGTTGCCGGTCTGGCGGAGTCACTGCCGTTCCCCGATCGCAGCTTCGACTACACCGTATCGGTGACCGCCCTTTGTTTCGTCGAGCGCCAGCAGCAGGCGCTGCGCGAGCTGGTTCGCGTTACGCGCCGGCGCTTCGCGCTTGGCTTGCTGAACCGGCACAGCCTTCTCTACTTGCAGAAGGGTCGCGGGGGCGGAACGGGTGCATATCAGGGCGCTCACTGGCACACCCCGGCAGAGATCCGGACGCTCTTCGCGCCGCTTCCGGTCTGCAACCTGCGGCTGCGCACGGCAATAGTTCTGCCGCATGGCACCGCCTTGGGCAGAGCGGTCGAACGGTACTGGCCGCAGAGCATCCTTCTGGGTGGCTTTCTCGTGGTGAGCGGTGACTTGACCGAGCGGTCGGAAACACACGCTATTTGACGGCCCCAATCGCCGTGCCGCCAGCGCCGACTTCCGTCCGGCACTCTCGAGTCTTGCGGCGCGGTCGCTACGCGGGATTGCGGGCGTTCGGGTTGGCGAACATTTCCTTCATCAGCGCTGTCTCGCGCTCGATGACGATCTCGAGGAATTCGTCGGCGCCCTTCATGTCGCTGAAGGCGTCGAATCCCCTTTGCAGGAAGGAGTGCAGGGCGCCGAGCCCTGCGAGGTGCGCCGGGCCGCTCATCAGCTTCAGCGAGAAATGGATCAGCGGCATGCGCGTCAGGCGATCAAGCGTCCTGCCGATCTGGTCTATCAGGGTGATCTGCAGTTCGCGGTCCTTCTTTCTGCCGCAGCTGCGATAGGCGGCGACGTAGGCGGGCCAGTCGATGCGCTTGCTCTTGCCGAGCTTGCGCAGGGCCAGCACCATCGCGGTGTCGAGCGACTCGGAGAGCGTGTCCATCTTCACCGCTTCGAGCAGCGTCAGGAGGGCGCGCGCAGGCAGCACGTGGACCATGATGGGAACGACGCGTGCCAGTTCTTCGTCGCGGGTGCGGAAGTCCTTGGGGCCGTAGAGATCGGTGAGGAAGAATTCCGCTGCCGGGTTGTAGCGCTCGCTGGCCAGCAGGTCGGCATAGCTGCGCGCGAGCCGCGCCGCCTGCCACTCCTTGAGTCGCGTAAAGTCCTGCGGCGCGGCATCGCTGGCCCGCGAGGCGCGCAGTTCGCGCGCCTCGGCGATGCAGGCGGCCAGTTCGTGGCCGATGGCTTCCTTGTCGAGATCCTCATCCATGGGACTGAATTATCCCTCCGGCTAGTGTGGGCGGTTAGAGCGCCCTGCCTAATCCACGGGCGTGCCCGCACTTAAACTGGGACAATACGCTGTGCCCATCCAGGAGGAGCCTTGGAATGAACGCTAGTGAACCGGCAGCAAGTAAGGCAACGGACGCTGAAGCATTCAAGCGCGTGTTCGAACGCATGCACGCCGCGACGCGGCGCAGCGCGCTGGTGGAACGCGCCAGCCGGCAGGCGCGGCTGGACGCACTGGCGGCGCTGGTGCATGACAATGCCGAGCGTTTCGTCACGGCGATCTCGGCCGACTTCGGCCATCGCTCGGCGCATGAAACCCGGCTGCTGGAACTGTTCCCCAGCCTCGAGTCGATCCGCCATACCCGCTCGCACTTCGGCGCCTGGATGAAGCCGCAGCGCAAAGCCGCGTCGATCTGGTTCCGCCCCGGGCGCGCGCGCATCATCCCGCAGCCGCTGGGCGTGGTCGGCATCATCGTGCCGTGGAACTACCCGCTGTTCCTCGCCGTCTCGCCGCTCGCGGCGGCGCTGGCGGCAGGCAACCGGGTCATGATCAAGATGTCGGAGTTCACCCCGCGCGCCGGCGAACTGCTGGCCGAACTGGTGGCCAGGTATTTCGCCGCGGACGATGTCGCGGTGGTGCTGGGCGATGCGGCGGTCGGCGCCGATTTCGCGCGCTTGCCCTTCGACCATCTGCTGTTCACCGGCTCGACCCGCGTCGGCCACGACATCATGCGCATGGCGGCGGACAACCTGACGCCGGTCACGCTGGAACTCGGCGGCAAGTCGCCGGCGATCATCGGCCCCGACTATCCGATGGCAAAGGCGGCCGAGCGCATCATGGTCGGCAAGCTGCTGAATGCGGGGCAGACCTGCATCGCGCCCGACTACGTGCTGGTGCCGGCCGGCCGCGAGCAGGCCTTTCTGGACGCGGCGCGCGCCGTCGTGGCGAAGTGCTTTCCGGAACTGGCGACCACGCCGGACTACACCTCGATCGTCAATGACCGCCACTTCCAGCGCCTGAAGGGCTACGTCACCGACGCGCAGGAGCGTGGCGCCCGGATCGAGCCGCTGTCGACGTCGATGCCCGATGAAGAACGGCGCAAGCTGCCGCCGCTGGCGCTGCTGAACGTCGATGACAACATGCGCGTGATGCAGGACGAGATCTTCGGGCCGCTCCTGCCGGTGCTGCCGTACCAGGACCTCGATGCGGCAATCGCCTACGTCAATCAGCATCCGCGTCCGCTGGCGCTGTACTGCTTCGAGAACGATGCGGGGCGCCGCGATCGCGTGCTGAACGAGACGGTGGCCGGCGGCGTCACGGTCAATGACACCATCCTGCACATCGCGCAGGAAGAGCTGCCCTTCGGCGGCGTCGGCCCCAGCGGCATGGGCCATTACCACGGCATCGAGGGCTTCAGGACCTTCTCCAAGCAGAAGGCGGTGTTCTACCAATCTGCGCTGAACGGCATGTCGCTGTTCAATCCGCCCTATGGCGCGCTGTTCGATCGCCTCACGAAATTCCTGATTCGATAACCTTCATGCCGAGCAGACGTCAGTTCATCAAGACCGGCATTGCCGGCGGCCTGCTGCTGGCCGCCGCCGCGGTCTTTCAGAAGCAGCTGGACCGCATGGGCAAGCAGGCGCTGGTGGCGGGCAATCCGCTCGATCCGTCGCTGCGTACGGTGGTGCTGGCCGTCGCGCCGGTGATGCTGCGGGGATCGTTTCCGGTTGCCGATCCGGACCGCGCGGCGGCACTGGAGCGGATCGCCAAGGGTGTCGCGCTGGCCGTCGGTGCGCTCAGCGCGGCATCGCAGAAGGAAGTGTCGGAGCTGTTCGCGCTGCTGGCCTTCGCCCCGACCCGCATCGCGGTCGCCGGCGTCAGCGCAAGCTGGGATCAGGCCAGCGTGGCGGACATCGAGGGTTTCCTGCGACGCTGGCAGGAAAGCGGCGTCGATCTATTGAAGAGCGGCTACCAGGCCCTGCATGATCTGGTGCTCGGCGCGTGGTACGCCGACTCTGCAAGCTGGGCGGCGATCGGCTACCCCGGTCCTCCTTCGCTGGGACAATCATGATCAAGGATCCGTACCAGGAAGGACTGGCCAAGGGCTGGAAAGTGGTCGACGCGGCACGGCTCGAAACGGATCGCGACGACGAGGCCGATGTGGTGATCGTCGGCAGCGGCGCCGGCGGCGGCATCGCCGCCGAGATCCTGGCCAAGTCCGGGCTGCGCGTGATCGTGGTGGAAGAGGGCCCCTTGCGCTCGAGCGCCGACTTCCACATGCGCGAGTCCGAGGCCTATCCGGCCTTGTATCAGGAGTCTGCGGCGCGCAAGACGGCCGACAAGGGCATCAACATTCTGCAGGGGCGCTGCGTCGGCGGTTCGACCACGGTCAATTGGACCAGCAGCTTTCGCACGCCGCCGGGAACCCTGGACTTTTGGCAGCGTCAGTTCGGGCTGGCGGACTACACGCCCGAGGCCTTGCTGCCCTGGTTCGAGATGGTCGAACGGCGGCTGTCGATCGGCGCCTGGCCGGTGCCGCCGAATGCCAACAACGAATTGCTGCGCACCGGGGCGAGCAGGCTCGGCATTGCCACGCAGGTGATACGGCGCAATGTGAATGGCTGCTGGAACCTGGGCTACTGCGGCACCGGCTGCCCGACCAACGCCAAGCAGTCGATGCTGGTGACGACCCTGCCGGCAGCGCTGGAACTAGGCGCCACGATCTACTACGGCTTGCGCGCCGAGCGCCTGACTCTTGCCGGCGACAAGGTGACGGGGCTGGAATGCGTGGCGATGGACGCGGCCGGGATCCATCCGAAAGCGACCCGGGTGTGGCTGCGGGCGAAGCATTTCGTGCTGGCCGGCGGCGCCATCGGCAGCCCCGCGCTGCTGTTGCGCAGCGCCGCTCCCGATCCGTCGGGGCAGCTCGGCCGGCGCACCTTCCTGCATCCGACGCTGGTCAGTTCGGCGCTGATGGAGTCGGTCGTCGACGGTCATGCGGGCGCACCGCAGAGCCTCTACTCGGATCATTTCCTCGACAACCTGCCGATCGACGGGCCGCTGGGCTACAAGCTCGAAGCGCCGCCCTTGCATCCGGTCCTGTTCGCCACCACGCTGCAGGGTTTCGGCGAGGGCCACGCGGCATTGATGAAGCAGTTCCGCAATGCCCAGGTGCTGCTCGCGCTACTGCGCGACGGCTTCAACCCCGCTAGCCGCGGCGGCCAGGTGCGGCTGCGCGACGACGGCACGCCGCTGCTCGACTACCCGCTCGACGATGTGGTCTGGGACGGCGCGCGCCGGGCCCTGCTCACCATGGCCGAGATCCAGTTCGCGGCGGGAGCCAAGAAGGTCTATGCGGTGCATGAGGAATGCACCGGATGGGACAACTGGGCGGCAGCGAAGGAAGGCATCGCGCGGCTGCCGATGAAGCCGCTGGCGATGCGCGTCGTCAGCGCCCATGTCATGGGCGGCTGCGCAATGGGCACGGACGCCGGCAAATCGGTGGTCGATCCGCGCGGACGCCATCACCAGCTGGGCAACCTCACGGTTGCCGACGGCTCGCTGTTTCCCACCAGCATCGGCGCCAATCCGCAGCAGTCGGTGTATGGCATCGTCGCGCGCAACATCTCGGCGCTGGCGGCTTCGCTGACCGGCACGCCGGCCGCGCCCCTGGCCTGAGAGTCGGCGATGGCGGCACGGCAATTCCGCTGGCTCCTGTTCGGCGAACTGCTGATCTACGCGGCGCTGAGCGGCTGGTTGGTGTCGCGCGCCGGCTGGACCCCGTGGCAAGCCGGCGGCCTCGCCCTGGCCAGCTTCCTCGGAGCGCGCCTGTTCCTCGTCATGCTGACCTTCGGCATCATGCTCACCGATCGCAGCGTGGTGCCGCCCCAGTTGCGCATCGGCCCGTTTGCTGCACTGCGCATGGTGCTGGAGGAATATGCCGCATTCATCATGCTGTTCGCCGCGCTCATTCCCTTCGAATCGCTATTGATGGGGCCGGACCGGCTGGCGCACTGTGCCGCTCGGCGCACCCCGCTGCTGCTGATCCACGGCTACCAGTGCAACCGCGGTTTCTGGTTCTGGCTGCGGGGCAAGCTGGAGGCGGCAGGCTGGACCGTCGCTACGCACAGCATGGAGCCGGTGTGGACCGAAATCGACAACTATGCCGACGGAATCGACCGGCGCATCGACGAGGTTCTGGCCGCCACCGGCGCGTCACAGCTGATCCTGGTGGGCCACAGCATGGGCGGGCTGGCCTGCCGCGCCTATCTGCGGCGCCATGGCAAGGCCAAGGTGGCGCGCCTGATCACGCTTGGCTCGGTGCATCATGGGACCCGGCTGGCTCGCTTGGGCGTTGGCCCGAACGCTCGCCAGATGCAGATCGGTAACCCCTGGCTGCTTGCTCTCGGGGCAACGGACGCGGTGCCGCTGCCGCCGGGCTCGGCTTCAATCTACAGCTGCCACGACAATTACGTTTTCCCGCAAGAGACCGGATCGACCCTGGAGGGTGCAGCCAATATCCCCATCGGCGGCGTCGGCCATGTCGGCATGGCCATTTCGCCCGTCATGCTCGGCAAGTTGCTGGAGACGCTGGAGTCGCCACCATAGCGGCCCCAGCGCCGCTCGAGCCGGTTGCTAGAAGTGTATCCCGCGCATGATCTGAGTGAAGGCGACCTGATCGGCCGAGGGCAGCGCCGGCTTGTCATCGCCCTTGCTCTTCGCCGCCGACGAGTCGGGGAACATCCGGTAGACGGTATTCATGATGATCTGCGCGACGCGCGGCGCTGCCGCGTGCAACACCTGGCCGAAGACGCCGAGGCGGGTGGCGATCCGTACCGGCCGGTTGACGATGGCGTCCACGATCATGTCGGCGGCATCGTCAGGGGTCAATGTCGGCACATGATCGTAAAGCTTGGTCGGCGCGATCATCGGCGTTTTCACCAGCGGCATGTTGATGGTGGTGAACTCGATGCCGCGATCGACGAACTCCGAAGCCGCGCAACGCGTCCAGGCATCGAGCGCGGCCTTCGAGGCGACGTAGGCCGAAAAGCGCGGGGCATTGGTCAGCACCCCGATCGAGGAGATGTTGATGATGTGGCCGGCGTGCTTCTCGATCATTTTCGGCAGCAGGCCCATGGTCAGCCGCAAGGAACCGAAGTAATTGACCTGCATGGTCCGGTCGTAATCGTGCATCCGGTCGAAGGAATTCTCGATGCCGCGGCGGATCGAGCGGCCGGCGTTATTCACCAGCACGTCGACCCCGCCGTATTCCTCGATCACCTGGCGCACCACGGCTGCGCATTGTTCTTGATCTGATACGTCGGCGGAATAGGTAATCAGCTTCAGCCCCTTGGCCTTGGCTTCGGCCACGGTTTCCTGCAGCTTTTCCTTGTCGCGGGCGACGATGACCGTAATTGCGCCTGCCTCGGCGATCTTGAAGGCCGCCGCCTTGCCGATACCGCTGGAACCGCCGGTGATCAGCACCACCTTGCCGCCGACCCGGCCGCGTAGGCTGTGGTCGATGAACAGATCCGGGTCCATGCGGCGCTCCCAGTAGTCCCAGAGCTTCCAGGCGTAGCTGTCCAGCGGCGGCACCGAGATGCCGCTGCCGGCCAGCACTTTTTCGGTCTCCTTGCTGTCGAAGCGGGTCGGATAATTGACGAACTGCATGATGTCTTCCGGCAGGCCGAGGTCCTTCATGATGGCGTTGCGGATGCGGCGCACCGGAGTCAGTGCCATCAGGGTCTTGCGTACGCTGCGCGGGATGAAGCCGAGCAGCGCGGCGTTGATGCGCAAGACCATTTGCGGTGCGTGGCCGGCGCGGGCAAACACATTGAGTACGTCGCCGACGCGCATCGGATGCGGATCGGTGAGGTGGAAGCACTTGCCGTCCAGATTCTTGAGGTGGGAGATATGGGCCAGTGCGTCGACCACGAAATCGACCGGGACGATGTTGATGCGGCCACCTTCGAGGCCGATGGTCGGCATCCAGGGTGGCAGGATCCTGCGCATTTTCTGGATCAGCTTGAAGAAGTAGTAGGGGCCGTCGATCTTCTCCGCTTCCCCGGTGCGTGAATCGCCGACCACCACGCCCGGACGATAGACCCGCCAGGGGATCTTGCATTCGGCGCGGACGATGCGCTCGGACTCATGCTTGGTGCCGAAGTAGGGATGGTCCAGATTCTCGGCTTCCTCGAACATGTCCTCGCGGAAAATGCCCTCGAACAGGCCGGCCGCGGCAATCGAGCTGACATGGTGGAAACAGCCGGCGCTGACCTGGTGCGCCAGTTCGACCGCGTGGCGCGTGCCATCGACATTGGCCGTCATCTGATCCGCGGCGCTGGCCTTCAGGTCATAGACGGCGGCGAGATGATAGTAGTGGCCGATCTTGCCCTTCAACTTCTTCAGGTCGGCCTTGCCGATGCCCAGCGCAGGCTGGCGCAGGTCACCGACGACCGGTATGGCGCGGCTCTTGTCGGTCTTCCAATAATCGTACAGCGCTTGCAGGCGCTCCGGGCTCTTGTCGCGGGTAAGGAAGTAAACGGTCGCCGCAGGCTTTTCCAGCAATTTGGCGACCAGCCGTTTGCCGATGAATCCGGTCGCCCCGGTGACAAAATAAATCATTGCTGCCTCCTCGTTATTGTTCGATACATGCGCTTGGTCCCTGCCAGCAGCATCGTAGCGGAATGATACAGAACCCAAGGGGCTAGAGGGTTCCACCTAGGACATTAGGGTGATCTCTCTAATCCGAGTCGCTAAGCTCCTCCCCGTGATAGGCAGAGCGTCTGCCGCGACCTCGATGGCGAGGCATCCGGGATCACTTCAATGAGGAGATTGTCATGGTAAAAAAACTCGTGGTAAAGAAACTCAAAACCGTCGGCAAAGATAGCCAGCTGTCCGCCACCATTCGCGAATCTGCCCAGCAAATCTGGTTGGCGGGTCTCGGTGCATTCGCCAAGGCGCAGCAGGAAGGCAACAAGGTGTTCGACGCGCTGGTTCGCCGCGGTGAGTCGATCCAGCAGAGCACCCGCAAGGTGGCGGAAGACAAGGTTACCGAAATGGCTGCCAAGGCCACCGGTACATGGGACAAGCTTGAGCAGGTATTCGAGAATCGCGTTGCCCGTTCGCTGCACAGCCTGGGCGTACCCACCCGGGATGAAGTTGCCGTGCTGGCCAAGCGTGTTGTCGAACTGAAGGCCGCCGTGGACAAGCTGAACGCAGGCGCATCCAGGGCCGCCAAGCCGAAAACCGTAGCGGCCAAGCCGGTGCGTCGCGCGGCGCCCAAGGCCGCACCGAGGAAGGCTGCACCCAGGAAGGCAGCGTCCTGATCCCTGCCGGAAGGCTGCCGGCAACTGCTTTGACGTGAGTCCGGCAGACCGGTAGCCGCATAAGCTTGCCGCCGACGGGCGGTGCACCCCGTCTCTGGATTGATGACGGGAGAGTTGCACGTTTCTGCTATCCTCGAAAGAATAGTGGAGACGGGTGATTGATGGAAAGAAAGCCAAAGCGCCGCACGCGAGAACGCATTCTCGAAACCGCCCTGGCGCTGTTCAATGAATTCGGCGAGCCGAATGTCACGACGCAGCTGATCTCCGATGACATGGGGATCAGTCCGGGCAACCTTTACTACCATTTTCACAACAAGGACGAAATCATCGAGTCCCTGTTTGCCGATTTCGAGCGCCTGATAGAGGAAACTCTGGCGGCGCCGGTGCGGCGCCCGCCGAACGTCGAAGACATCTGGCTGTTTCTGCACCTGATATTCGAGGGCATCTGGAAGTTTCGCTTTCTCTATCGCGACATCAACGAACTCCTGTCGCGCAATCGGCTGCTGGAAACGCACTTCAAGCGCATCGTTGCACACAAGATTCATACGGCGACTTTGATCTGCAAAGGTCTGGTGGCGACCGGCGACATGAAGGCGACACCCGCGGAGATTCAGGCGCTGGCGGTCAACATGACCGTCGTTGCGACATACTGGCTGTCGTTCGAGTTTGTCAGCGACCCGCGCAAGACAATCGACGGCGAGAGCCTGTCGCGTGGCGCCTTTCAGGTCATGGCACTCGCTGCCCCCTACCTGATGGGGCGCTCGCGCAAGTTGTTCGAGGAACTGTCAAAAAACTATCTAACTGCTTGAGTACAAGAGAGGAGACCCATCGTGGCAAAGCCGACCTGGAAGAAATTTCCGTACGCAGACAAGGCCTTCGTTTTCGCGGGCGCCGCACTGAAGAAGAACTGGGAACGCCTGCATCGCGGCGATCGGGAGCCGTTTCCGGGCGATTCAGCCGTTCAGGAAGCATGGCGCCTCTATCATCAGGGCGAATTCCACAAAGCCTGCGAAGCGGGGCTGGCGGCCGGCATCGACGGCTACAACGTCGCCAACAAGGCGACGATGATTTACGCCAACTATCTCGAAGAGAATGACAAGCGCAAACTGGAGCTGTTTCAGGCCATTTCCGCGCGCTGCGAGGAATTGCAGCAGGCGCAACCGAAGAATGCCAACGCCTACTACATCCAGGCCTATGCGCTGGGCCGCTACAGTCAGGGCATCTCGGTCATCAAGGCCCTGACGCAGGGGCTGGGCGGCAAGATCAAGGCGGCGCTGGAAACCGCCCTCAAGCTCGACCCGAAACATGCCGACGCGCACAGTGCTCTGGGTGCCTACCATGCCGAGGTGGTGGACAAGGTCGGCGCGATGGTCGGCAGATTGACCTACGGTGCGAGCAAGGATGTGGCGGTGAAGCACTTCGAGTCGGCGCTGAAACTGGCACCGGACTCGGCCATCGCCTGCATCGAATACGCCAATGCGCTGGTCATGCTGTTCGGCCAGAGCCGCATGGATGAAGCCGTCAAGCTCTACGAAAAAGCCGCGGCAGCGATACCCGTCGATGCCATGGAACGGCTTGACGTCGAACTGGCGAAGTCGGAGTTGGAAGACTGACTAGGCGAGGTTGCGGAAGCGCTTCGGTATCCTTGTCGCGGGTGCCGCTGCAGGCGTTTCCGCTGCACTTGTGGGCTGCGGACGGGTAGCTGGCGCCTTTCTGACCGGCGGTTTGGCGCCTGCCGCGCGCCGGGCCTTCCCGCTACGCGGCGCCTTGGGTTCCGGTGCGGCATTGCGCGGAGGCGGCATCTGCTTGCCGAACAGTTGATGCTCTGCGTGCACCGGGTCAAGCGGGATTTCCCAGTCGAGCATCAGCAAGGCCAACATCATCTTTTCGAATTCGGCTTCGAACAGTGGCGTGATGGTCTCCGGGTCGGGAACGAAATGGCGGTCGGTGACCATGCCGAACTGAACCTTGTCGTTGTAGCTCAGAATCGAAACGCCAATGCCGATGTCGCCTGACTGCGGCACCCAGACCATCACCTGATCCAGGCGCGCCCCGGCCAGATACAGCGGCTGCTTCGGCCCGGGTACGTTGGTCATCACGGCGCTGGCCTTGGCCGCGAGGATGTCGAGGAACTGCTGCTGCACGATCCTGGGAGCGACACCGACGGCGGCGAGCAGGCCCAGCGTCAGCGGCGGCTGATACGAGCTCTTGAGTTGATTCATGCGCTCCCGCACCAGGAACAGGCGGGCGAATGGATTGCCCTCGTGCACGGGCAGCGACAGCGTGCCGAGGCCGAAGCGGTTGCCCAGCGTGCCTTCGTCCTTGGCCGAGCGCAGATTGACCGGAATCACGGCGCGGACTTCCACGCCCTCGACCGATTCGCCCTTTTGCTGAAAGTAGGCGCGCAGCGCGCCGGCGACCGCCGCGAGCAGGATATCGTTGACCGAACAGCCGAGCGCCTTGCCCAGCGCCTTGACCTCGTCCAGCGGAATCGGATCGCACCACGCGACGCGCTTGACGGTGCTGGTCTTGCCCTTGAAGCTGGTCGGCGAATCGACAGGCATCGCGAGCAGCTTGGCAAGTTCGGTCAGGAGGCCGATGCCGTACCTGCCATAGGTGGACAGGCGATCCGTGTCCGACGCCAGATTCAGCGCCTTGCCGCCCAATTGAGTGCCCATGCTGAAGGCCGAGGTGAGCGTCTCGACCAGGGTTTCGATCAGACCGGCAGGCTCGTCGTCTGCATGCTCCTCCCCGGGTTCGGGGGTGAACCGCTTTTGCGCGGGCGCGTGCGGCGACAGATCGGTGAGCGAAAGGATGACCCCAACCAGCGCAATGCCATCCGCGATGCTGTGATGGATGCGCGCGACCAGGGCCGAGCCGCCGTTGTAATCCTCGACCAAGTCGAAGCGCCACAGCGGCTTGCCTGGATTGAGCGGTTGCACGGATAGCTCGCTGGCCAGCGCCTGCAATTCCGTCTTGCCGGCTTTGCCCGGCAGGGCATGGCGTTGCACGTGTGCAGCGATGTCGAAATCGGGATCGTCCTCCCACCAGGTACCGGTGATCTCTTGCACCGCGCATTGCCGGAAGCGGCGGTAGCGTCCGACCATACGCGCTTCGACCGTGTTGCGCAGCCGTTCGAAGTCGATGCGCTGATCGAATATCATGACGCCGACAATCATCATCAGATTGGTCGGGCGGTCCATCCGCAGCCAGGCGGTATCGACCGCTGACATCCTTTCACGTCGGGCCATTGCGCGTGTCCTCCAAGTTGACGGCATATAATAGTCCAAGCCAAATCCTGGCGAGCATACATTGCGACGAAAGACGATATGAGCGAACTCAAGACGAAATTCGAAGCAGCGGTGGCCGATTCCAAGAAACTGCCGGAGCGGCCTTCGAACGATGTGCTGTTGCAGCTCTATGCGCTCTATAAGCAGGCCACGGACGGCGACGTCGAGGGCAAGCGCCCGGGCTTCACCGACATGGTGGGGCGCGCCAAGTACGATGCCTGGGCCGCCATCAAGGGCACCACAAGCGACGCTGCAATGACGCGTTATATCGAACTGATCGGTTCGCTGAAAGGCTGATTCAAACCCGGTCTGGACTCATCGCCGCTCTGGCCGGAACCAGCGGAGGTTGCCGGTCCCGGGCTCGCCGTAGCGGATGATGGTATGGGGCAGGACTCTTGCCAACCGTCATCACGGTCGGCCGAGATCGACCTCAATCCACTACGAATCGGAACTGCTCGCCACCGTGCCCGCCGAAAAAAATCGTATCGTCGGGACTCAGCACGACCTCGCTCACGAGCGCATCCATCTGGGCATTGAGGAAAGTCCCATTGGTGGAGCCGAGGTCGCGCAGAACGGCCTTGTGGTCGATGATGCCGATCCAGGCATGGTGGTATGAAACCCGTGGATCGGAGATGACGATATCGTTTTGCGGGTCGCGTCCAACCTTGATACCGGCTGCCGTGACCGAAAAACTATTGCCTTTTCGAGTTCCGCCAACGCAAACCAGTCTGGCCGATCCGGTAGGGGGCAGCGTCGTTTCCTCGCGTTTCAATAATGGCGAGGCTCTGCCGACCGGAGACGTTCGAAAATGAATTCGTGTGGCATTGGGATCGTAAGCGGCCGGCGGAGGACTGGCGGCAGGACTCTCGCTGGGGGCCGCCGCAGCGCTTGATTCCACCGCCTCGGGTTGACCGTTTTGACCTCGCATGCGGCGAAGTATCAAGGTCACGCCGATACCGACCAGGACGAGGCCGAATAATCCCCAAAAAACGTAAACCTTGAGCACGTGCGAACCTCATGGTGACGACGAAAAAAACAGCATGGAAGCACGCCGAGGTTCCTGACGCCTTGCCTGATACTGGCAGGCAAAGCCTTCATTCTTGCCGGCGTGATTTTCAGATACTTGTTATCTAAACTGAAAATACTGCCTACTGTCAAGAATAGCAGGAAACCATAATGAATGGACCTGCCGTGGGTTCTTGGCTCTTGAAAACGGACACAGGTGGAATGCCCATTGCCCGACGACCCTAGCTGGCCGGGCCGAAGTTCTCGTCGCAGAAGCGATTTATTTCATGCTCGATGCGTGGCCGCAGTGCGGCGAGCAGGAAGCCGAGCTTGACGCAGATCTCGACTTCCTTCTTGCCCACCTCGATGTGCCCGGAGACGCCCATGCGCTGGAAGCGCAAGGTGTTGCCGTCCCACTCATGGTCGAGCCCGAATTCCTCGCCGAGTTCCTCGGCAATGCGCTCGGCGCCCTGGCGCGCGCGCTTGAGGGTTACGCCGTGTTCGCGGCAGACTCTTATTTCGCTCATCGCTGTATCTCCGCCTTATGTTCCGAGGGGATAGGGCCGGCGTCAGAGCTTTTCGTCACGCAGTTCGCGCCGCAGGATCTTGCCCACGTTGGTCTTCGGCAGTTCACTGCGGAACGCAATTTTACGCGGCACCTTGTAGCCGGTGAGGTTGGCGTGGCAATGTTCGAGCAGCGCCGCTTCAGTCAGATTCGGATCCTTCTTGACCACATAAATCTTGACGGCTTCCCCGGTCTTCGGGTCCGGCACGCCTACCGCCGCTGATTCCAGAACGCCCGGATGCATGGCGAGCACATCCTCGATCTCGTTTGGATAGACGTTGAAGCCGGAGACCAGAATCATGTCCTTCTTGCGGTCGACAATCTTGACATAGCCGCTGCTGTCCATCACGGCCACGTCGCCGGTACGCAGGAAGCCGTCGGCCATGAGGACCTTGGCGGTTTCGTCGGGACGATTCCAGTAGCCCTTCATTACTTGCGGGCCGCGGACGCACAACTCGCCGGCTTGGCCTATGGCCAGATCCTTGCCGGCATCGTCGCGTATGGTGACCTCGGTCGAGGGTATCGGCAGGCCGATGGTGCCGTTGTATTCGATGATGTCGACGGGATTGATGGTGGCTGCGGGCGAGGTTTCGGTCAGTCCGTAGGCTTCGATCAGGGTCGCACCGGTGATCTGCTTCCACCGCTCGGCCACCGCGCGCTGCACCGCCATGCCCCCGCCCAGCGTGAGATGGAGTCGGCTCAGGTCGAGTTGGGCGAATTCCGGATTGTGGATCATGGCATTGAACAGCGTATTGACGCCGGTGATGGTCGTGAAGCGGTACTTGCCGATCTCCTTGATGAAGCCGGGAATGTCGCGCGGATTGGTAATCAGGACATTGGTGGCGCCGATCTTGAAGAAGGTCAGGCAGTTCGCGGTCAGCGCGAAGATGTGATACAGGGGCAGGGCGGTGATGATGATCTCTTCCTCGCGCAGGAAGGGGGCGATCCAGGCATGCGCCTGCTGCAGGTTGGCGATGATGTTGCGGTGGGTCAGCATCGCGCCCTTGGATACGCCGGTCGTGCCGCCGGTGTATTGCAGGAAGGCGATATCCTCGTGGCCGACGTCCACCGCTTGCAGCGGATGGCGGCGGCCTTCGGCCAACGCATCGCGCAGTTCGACTGCACCCGGCAGGTTCCACGCCGGCACCATCTTCTTGACGTGTTTGACGACCATGTTGACGATCACGCGCTTGGGAAAATCCAGCATGTCGCCCAACTGGGTGACCAGTACATGCTTGAGCGGCGTGCGCGCGACGACTTTTTCCAGCACACGGGCGAAGTTCTCGACAATGACGATCGCCTCGGCGCCGGAATCCTTGAGCTGATGCTCGAGCTCGCGCTCGGTGTACAGCGGATTGCAGTTCACCACGGTGTAGCCGGCGCGCAGGGCGCCATACAGGCAGACAGGGTATTGCAGGAGGTTGGGCATCATCAGCGCGATGCGGGCGCCCTTTGGCAGTTTCAGCACCGACTGGCAATAGGAACCAAAGGCCGCGGACAGCCGATCCAGTTCCGTGTAGGTGATCGCCTTGTCCATATTGATATAGGCCTTGCGTGGCCCATACAGCTTTACGCTTTTGGCGAACAGGTCCCCAATGGAACGAAACTCATTGACATCAATTTCGGCGGGCACGCCTGCCGGATAGTGCTTGAGCCAGACCTTCTCCATTGAATATTCCTTTAGAAGTTTTGCATATTGTAATCACAATACGAGTTGCCGCCTGGTCGTCGGGCGATCCTCTCGGCGCTCAGGAAAGCCACTGCCGCAGCTGTGCGTACACCTTGGCGTTGTCAAGCAGATCCAGGTGATGCATGCCGTAACCGACCCACTGCTGCGACTCGGGAATATTCAGGCGCAGGCTTTGGTCCGCATGCTGGCCGAGCGCGCTGCGCACCGGCACGAGCCCATCGCCCGACAAGGGCTCGCCTGAATCGCCCGGCGCTTTTGCGATCGAAGCGCCTATCGCATAGCATTGCACGCCGTCCGGCAGCGGCACGGGAATCCTCTTTTTGCTGTGCGCAAAGCGGTCGCCGTGTTGCCAGTCGTCATCGAGGATGCTGCCATGGCGAAGATCGGTAATCCCGGCGCTGCGAATTTTCGCCAGGCGAGCCAGCGCGGCCGTATAGGGACTGAGCTCGAGGATGACATTGACCCAGTTGCCGCCGCGCTCGAGCGGTGCGCCGTGGTGGGGTGTACCGAGAAAAACCATCTGTCGCAGATGTTGCGGCCACTTGTGTCGGGCAAGCCGGGCGTAGTGGCAGGCGCTGTGGGCGACCAGGCCGCCCATGCTGTGCCCGACGATCACCAGCTTTTCCACCGGGACCGGCCAGCCCTGCAACAGGGTTTCCATGATGTCGGCAAAGGCACGGCCGTTGGTCGACACATGCTGGCCGCTGTTGTAGTGCAGGTAGAGGGGAGTGAAGCCGGCCGCGTCCGCCAGCGCCTCGCCATGGTCGTGCCCGTTGCGCCGCCAGTTCAGGTCGCTCATGCAAAGCCCGTGCAGCAGCAGCAGAATCTTGCCGCTGGGCCGGGGAATGCTGGCGGCCAGATCCTGTGTGGTCAGCAGCAGCGGCTGCCCGTTGCGACGCAGTTGCATCGGAATGGCCAAGGGATTGGCGCTGGCCGCGAGGTGGTCTCCCATCACGCCATTGAGCGCGGCGAGCAAAGCTTCACGCGCGCTTGACGAGCTCGCCGGCTCCTGGTCGAGCAGCGGCGTCAACCGGGCGAGCAGCGCATCGATGCCGCTGCCGACCAGTCGCGTGGTGCCCTGTATGGTGCGATAGACCAGTCCGGTAATGCCCCGGGTCGGTTCCTGGGTGTGCTTGCCGACTATTCCTGGCATGCGGGAAATGTTGTGGTGCATGGTCTCGACCAGACGGGTCAGACCGAGCGTGGCGTCGATCGCGAGTCGGCTGATGCCGCGGACGTCCGCAGGTCGGATACGGGATTGTTTGGTCAAGGCAGATTTACCGGTCCGCTGATCGCTAAAATGCTGTGTCTGTCATTGGCCGATTATCCCATGCGCCACTTGTTGTCTCCGCTGCTGCAACTCATTGCGGCCGTTCTGGTGTGCCAGCCGGCGTCCGCCGAAATTGTCGTCACCGATGCCAGTGGCGCCGGCATCAAGCTCGCCGCGCCGGCACGGCGCATTGTCAGCCTGGCGCCGCACATCACCGAGCTGTTGTTCGCCGCTGGCGCGGGAAGCCTGTTGGTGGGCAATGTCGACTACGGCGACTATCCTCCGGCGGCGAAAGCCCTGCCCAGGGTGGGTGACTATTCCCGCCTCGATCTGGAAGCCATCGTTGTGCTCAAGCCCGATCTGGTAATGGCGTGGGAGAGTGGCAACTCACCGGCGTCGGTCTCCCGCCTGCGCGCCATGGGCTTGACAGTCCATCTTTCCGAGCCGCACCGGATCGAGGATATTGCCGGCGACCTGGAGCGGATCGGCAAGCTTGCCGGGACCGAAGTGACGGCCAACGCCGCGGCGACGGCGTTTCGTCGGCGCTACGCCGACTTGGCCGCCCGCTACAGCCAGCGGCCGCCGGTGGAGGTGTTCTATCAGATATGGCAGCAACCCCTGATGACGATCAACGGCAAGCAGATCATCAGCGATGCCATACGGTTGTGCGGCGGGCGCAATGTGTTCTCGCAACTGCCGGGTTTGGCGCCGACCGTCACCGTGGAAGCCGTCATCGCAGCCAATCCTGAGGCTATTGTTGCCAGCGGCGCGGACAGCTCGCGGCCCGAATGGCTGGACGACTGGAAGCGCTGGAGCACACTGACGGCGGTGACCAGGAACAACCTGTATTTCGTCCCGCCGGACCTGATCCAGCGCCACACGCCGCGCTTTCTGGATGGCGCCGAGAAGCTCTGCCTGCATCTGGAAGCGGCGCGCAGCAAGCGCGGCAAGTAGCCGCCGCTCAGCGGGTGTTGAATGTCTCGACCAGCTTGAGGAGTTTCTGTTGGTGCTCTTGCGCCTGCAGTTCGGCCTTGCGCCGCTCGGCGTGCTTCCTGAAGCGCTCACGCAGAGTGTCGAGGGCCTGCTTTTGCTGTTCGGGAGTCACTATACCGGCGACGGTACCGTCGAGCTCGAAGCGGGTTTCTCCCTGTGACAGGGCTTTCAGATAGCGGGTAGACGCGGTGTGGATTTTGAGGGCATGCCGTAGCTGGCTGGCGTTCATGTCGGGCAGGCGCTCGCGAATGGTCTTGTGGATACCGATGGCGAGGGGCTGGCAATCGCGAAAGACCGCAAAAGTCGCGATCAGGGTTTCCAGCGCGGTGTTCTTTGGACGACGAGGAGCGGCGGGAGCGGTATCGGTCATGCGAGCGACTACGGGATGCGCAGAAAAAAGTTTACCGTATCAGAATGACAGCGGCAGCGGGGGATTGTGCAGCAAAGTCTTCAGCCGCCCTAGTGACGCAACTTGGCGTAAGCCGCCAGCAGCCGCTGGTGCAGATCGCAGCCCTCGAGACTCATGCCGGGCGTCTCGATGCCGAAGAAACGCTGCTCCTGCCGCAGCATGGCCTCGGCTGTCGCCACGGTGTCGCTGCCGTAGAGATGCTCCAGCGCGTTGCGGTGCCCATCGGCGCTGCCCAGATCCATCAGGGTCTCGATGCAGCGATAGACGCGGCGACGATTGGCGTCGAGCTGTTCGAAGTGGCGCACCCATTCGCAACCTTCGCGGATCGCCTGCTCGTCGCCGATGGCGAGGGCCAGCAGGGTCTTCAATTCACCCACGCGCAGGTCGCTCCATAACGAACCTTCATCGGCGGCCAGCCCGATCAGTGCGGCGACCGGCCGCTGGTCCTGCACGTCGAGTTCGTTCAGCGTATCGAGCAGATCGGCGCATTCGTCGTCGTCCAGCTCCGGCAGGTGCAGGATGGCTTCGCGGATGATATTGCCGACGCTGTTGTTCTCCCATTCCAGATCGTCCAGCGGGTAGATTTCCGACATGCCCGGCACCAGAATGCGGCAGGCGTAGACGCCCAGATGCTGGAAATCGGCGATGTAGATGTCATGGCCGGAGCGATGCACCCGGTCCACCAGCCACTGATAATCCTCGGCCGTGGTGTTGCTGAAATTCCAGTCGCAGAATTCGAAGTCCGGCGTGTCGCCGAGGAAGTTCCAGCTGATGATGCCGCTCGAGTCGACGAAGTGGATCTCGAGGTTGGGCGAGGCGGCGATTTCCTCCAGATCAAAACCGGGCGCGGGGAAGCCGGCGAGGGCATCCAGACCACGGCCCTGCAGCAGTTCGGTGAGGGCGCGCTCAAGCGCGATCTCGAAGCGCGGATGGGCGCCGAAGCTGGAGAAGCAGCCCTGATCGTCGGGGTGAAGCAGGGTGACGTTCATCACCGGGTATTCGCCGCCGAGCGAGGCATCCTTGACCAGGATGCCGAAACCCGCGTCGCGCAGGCCGCGAATGCCGGAGGCGATGCGCGGGTAGCGGTCGATGACATGCTCCGGCACATCCGGCAGGCAAAGCCCTTCGCTGATGATGCGAAACTTGATCTGGCGCTCGAGGATTTCCGACAGGGCCTGGGTGCGGGCTTCGACCTGGGTGTTGCCGGCCGACATGCCGTTGCTGACATACAGGTTGCCGATGATATTGACCGGGAACCAGACCGTCGCGCCATCGCGCTGGCGCACAAAGGGCAGGGCGCAGATGCCGCGCTCGGCGTCGCCGGAATTCAGATCCACCAGGGCACTGGCGTCGATCGAAGCGTCCGGGTTGTAGAGCCGGTGCAACTCGGGGGTCAGCAGTTGTTCCGGCCATTCGCCGTTTTCACCTGGCTGAAACCATTGCTCCCGTGGGTAATGGGCAAAACTGCGTTGGGCAAACTGATCCCCCAGGTAGTAGTGGGTCCAGAAATAGTTGCAGGAAAGACGCTCGAAGAACTCGCCGAGAGCACTCGCCAGGGCGGCCAGCCGGGAAGCCCCTTTGCCGTTGGTGAACAGCAGCGCGCAGTCCCGGTCGCGCACATGCACCGACCAGACGCCATCCACCGGATTCAGCCAGGAGCGCTCCTCGACATGGAAGCCAAGGTCTTCGAGCTTGCCCTGCATGGTGGCAATCGACGATTCGAGCGAGGCATCTTTGCCTGGAATGAAGCTTTCTGTTTGCATGGGAATGTCCGTCTGAGTGCTGCTCATGGGGGTGCGGGAAGCGAGGTCGGTGGCCGCGATGCACGGCGTGTGGCGCGCAGCATAGCGATGTGCCGGCCGCCTGTCCATCGGCGCGCCGCGCCGGGACCCTGACGATCCTGCTCAACCTTCCTGCGACAACTCGGTGAAATCGCGGATCAGGTCACCCAGCTTGTGCTCGGCATGGGCCCGCTGCGCTGGCGATGTCATGGCGTGGATGGCCACGGCAAGTTCCGCCGAGGCGCGACGCAGGGCAATCGCCCGAACCAGCCGCGCGGGATCGCCCGGCAGATCGTAATGCGCCGCATAATCGCGCAGCAGCTGAATGATCCGCTCGCGTGGCGGGCGCTCGCGCTGCACCTGGCGCATCAGCTCCAGCCACTCGCGCTGGCGCCGCAGTCTTTCGTCATACCAGAACTGGCTTCCGGCGTTCTGGCCGTCGATCAGTTGTCGCAGGGCCGCCCGCTGCTCGTCGCTGAAGTCACCGAACCAGTACTCGGTCCGCTCCAGCAGGCGCTTGTAACGTGCCTTGCGCCGCCCGCTTTCGCCCTCCGCGAGTTGAGCTTCTTTGGCATGGTCGGTGTTCTTTTCGGTCATGCGCGCGGCCATGCGCTCGATCTGTGCAGGGGTTACGGTCGGCAAGAACTCGGCGATGTCCGCAGTCGCCTGTTCGGCCAGGGTCCGGCCGCGGCGGATGATGCCGTCGCCGAGCGACAACGCGTCGGCCACCGCGGGCTGGCCGGCGACGAATCTCTGGCCCTGGTGCAGCAAGGAAACGTAATCCGGCAATTGGGTCTTGCGGTGCCAGGCATGAAAGTGGGCGAGACGCTCGCGGGCCAGCGCATCCTGCTCGGGCGTCAGGTCGAGGTACTGATCAATCCACCAGCGGGCAAGGCTGTCGGCATTGCCATAGCCGAGGCGCACCGCACTGCAGCCCTGAACGAGCAGGCCGACAAGGAGAAGGAGCAGCAGGTAGCGGATGAAACGGCGCATGGCGAAAGGGAAATTCAAGATAGCCTGGAAATCCGCAACTTGACCGGCGGTACGCGCTCGGCGAGTGGGCGTCCCCGCGGCGGCAGCCTGCGGCTGTTCACTTGCTGCGCTTGGCGCTCCGTCCGCGAAACGCCAGGGCCATTTCAAATGCCGCGCGCGTGAATGCCAGGACCTCGGCGAACTCCTCGTCGTTCAGGCTGCGCGCCTCGTCGTCAGCGCGGTAGATGTTGGCGAACTCGCGTTCACGCGCCGACTGGATCAGCAACTTGCCGACGCCGAGGCCTTCGAGGCTGCGCCACAGGTCCGGGTTGGAACTGCGGGTGAACTTCATGACGAAGCCGACCGGATCGTTGCGGCCGAGGACTGCCGCCAGGCGCAGGATGAGTTCGAAGGGAACCGCAATGCGGCCGTTTTCCCAGGCTTCGATCAGCGACGGGTCCTTCAGGTTGATCGCCGTCCCCACTTCGGTGATGGTCAGGCCGGCGGCTTCACGTATGCGGCGCAGCGCCGCTCCCGTCCTGGTCCAGACACCGGGTTCCGAGAAATCGGGCAGCAGTGCTTTGGCAATCCCGGTCGCCGTGCGCAAGGTTCTTGCAGCGCCAACCGTGGTGGCCCCCATGTCGAGTATGTTGCCGGCCATGGCGCGCATCTGAGCCACGAGGCCGGACTCGGCTTGTTCGGGTGCAGGGCGTTTCGACACCGACTTTGCCGCCGGGCGCTTCTTTGCGGGCGTCTTGCGTTTGGGAGTTGTGGCGGCGACCATGACGTCTCCTGTCCGGAGGCGATGCCTGCCCGACTATTTCCCTTGTATTCTCTGGCGCGACTCGTGGCGCTCTTGTGCCTCGATCGAGAACGAAGTCGTCGGACGCGCCAGAAGGCGTTTCAGTCCGATCGGATCGCCGGTCTCTTCGCAAAAACCGAACTGGCCGTTGTCGATGCGCCTCAATGCGGCTTCGACACGCGGCAGCATCTTGCGCTCGCGATCACGGATGCGCAGCTCGATGGCGTGGTCTTCCTCGATGCTGGCGCGGTCGTTGGGATCGGCTTCCGACTCCCCGTCACGCAGGTGATCGAGGGTCATGCTGGCGTTGTCGATAAGATCCTGCCGCTGCTTCTGCAACAGATCGCGAAAAAAGGCGAGCTGCGCCGCGTTCATGTAGGAACTGGCCGGCATCGCCAGCAGGGCTTTTTCGCTTAGCGGTTTTGTTGTAGTGGACATCGGGTGCTTTCCTGGGTCTCTGTTCGGTAGTGGGTGGCAAGGCGGCCATTCAGCTGGGGGTGAATAAGCCGTTCGTGGTCAAGGCAAGGGGCACTCGATTTACTGCCCCCGACAAGTCGATACTCGCTACTCTATCGAAAGTCCGGGCAGACGTCAGAGGAATCTATTCCTGCTCTCGGCCAAGGCGATCGCCGCTTTACGCCCGGCGCAGGTCGTGGTGCTTGAGCGGCAGCGAGCGGATGCGTTTGCCGGTGGCGGCGAAGATCGCATTGCACACGGCGGGGGCCAGCGGCAGGATGGCCGGTTCGCCGTGTCCGCCCCAGAAGCCGCCGGTCGGTACCAGCACGGTTTCCACCTTGGGCATCTCGGCTATCCGCGGCAACCGGAAATCGTGGAAGTTGGATTCGACAATGCGTCCGTTCTTGACGGTGTTCTCCTGGTAGAGGATGGCGCCGAGGCCGTAGATGACGTTGCCCTCGGCTTGCGCGCGGCAGGTATCCGGGTTCACGACATGCCCCGAGTCGATGGCGACGACAATGCGCTGCACCTTGAGATCGCCCTTCGGGTTCACCGAGACCTCCGCCACCATCGCGGCGTAACTGCCGAAGCCGTCGACCACCGCGAGTCCGCGGTGCACGCCCTGCGCCGGCGGCGTTCCCCAACCCGCCGCCTTCGCCGCGGCTTCGAGGACGAGACGGTTCTTGTCGTCCGGCTTCAGCATCGCGAGGCGATATTCAAGCGGATCCCGGCCCGCCGCGACGGCCAGTTCGTCGATGAAGCACTCGCGGTAGAAGCCGTTCTGCTGGCCCGGCGCACGCCAGAAACCGACCGGAACATGGCCGTTGCGCATGGCGTAGTCGACCTGCTGGCTCGGTACTGCATACGGCATGTCGCTGAAGGTGCGCACTGCCGTAAAGTCGATGCCCTCCTTGTTGAGGAACTGGGGCAGCAGAACCTTGAGGATCGACGGACAGGCGATCCGCGTGTGCATGACGATCACGTCGCCCTTCGCATCGAGCCCGGCCTTCATGCGTACAATGCTCGCCGGGCGATAGAAGCCGTGCTGCATGTCCTCGGCGCGCGACCACATCATCTTCACTGGAACGCCCGGCATCGCCTTGGCGATCATGACGCCCTGCCTGACGAAATCCTGCGGCGCACCGCGGCGGCCGAAACCGCCGCCGAGCATCATCTTGTGTACCTCGACCTTCTCCAGCGGCAGGCCAGCGGTCTCGGCGGCGGCGGCCATCGAGGCTTCGCCGTCCTGGGTCGAGGTCCACACCTCGAGGAAGCCCCCGGGCTTCAGCCACGCCGTGCAGGTTTGCGGCTCCATGGTGGCGTGGTTGAGGTAGGGCGAGGAGTATTCGGCCTCGATCACCTTGGCGGCGGTGGCCAGCGCCGTAGCGCCAGCGCCGACTTTGCTCGCCTGCGGCAAGTTGGGATCGGTCAGGCCCTCACGCAGCATGGCCATGATGCTCTCGGTCGACGCGCTGCCGTTGGCGCCGACATCCCATTCGATCTTGAGTGCCTGCAGCGCCTGGTCGGCACGCCACCAACTGTCGGCAATCACGGCGACGAAATCGGCTTCGCGCACCACCTTCTTCACGCCGCGCATCTTCTGCGCCGCGGAGGCATCGACACTCTTCAGCTTGCCGCCGAACACCGGGCACTGCGCCACCGATGCGTGCAGCATGCCGGGCAGAACCACGTCGACGCCGAACACCGGCTTGCCCATGACCTTGTCCGGAATGTCGAAGCGATGCATCGATTTGCCGGCGATCTTCCAGTCCTTCGGGTCGCGCAGGGCGACGTCCTGCGGCGGCGCCAGCTTCGCCGCCTCGGCCGCCACTTCGCCGTAGCGCAAGGTGCGCTTGCTCGGTCCGTGCGTGATGACGCCGCGCTCCACCGTGCACTCGGTTGCCGGCACCTTCCAGCGCGCGGCGGCGGCGTTGACCAGCATGACGCGGGCGGCGGCGCCGGCCTTGCGCACATAGTCCTGGGAACTGCGCACGCCCTGGCTGCCTCCGGTGGACATCGAGCCCCAGATGCGCTTGCGGCGGATGTGCTCGTTCGGCGAGGCGAACTCGGAGCTGACCTTGGCCCAATCGCAATCCAGTTCTTCGGCCACCAGTTGCGCCAGCGCGGTGTAGGTGCCCTGGCCCATTTCCGAGCGGGCGATGCGCACCACCACCCGGTCATCGGGATGGATCACCACCCAGGCATTGACTTCGGTGACCGGTGCCTTTGAGGAGATCGCCGCCCTGGCCACCAGCGGAAAGGAAAATTCGAGAGAGAGTCCGCCGCCCAGCGCGACGGATGCCTTGAGAAATTCGCGACGATTGATTTTCATGGCGCTCACCCCTGGGCTTTCTTCGCTGCCGGGCTGCCAGCGACGGCATGGATCGCCTCGCGCACCCGGGCGTAGGTTCCGCAGCGGCACAAGTTGCTCATCGCCCGGTCGATCTCCGTGTCTGACGGCTTGGGCTTCTCGGCCAGCAGCGCCGCTGCCGACATGATCATGCCGGTCTGGCAATAGCCGCACTGCGGCACTTCGTGCTCGATCCAGGCCTCCTGCAAACGATGCAGACCGCTCTTGGCCAGACCCTCGATGGTCACCACTTTTTTCCCCACGGCAGCGGACGCCGGCACCACGCAGGAGCGCACCGCCGCGCCGTCGACATGCACCGTGCAGGCGCCGCACAACGCGACGCCGCAGCCGTACTTGGCGCCGAGCAGCCCGAGATGGTCGCGCAGCACCCACAGCAGCGGCATTTCAGGCTCCACGTCGACCTGGTGAAGCTTGCCATTTACGTTCAGCTTGAGCATAGGACCTCCCTTGGGGATGTGATGATGCCAATGGCGCGGGGGGCTCGACGAACGACGGGTCCGACGACGCTGAAACAAGTATTTCCCGATTGGCGACCGTGGTCAAGCACCCGGATTGTTTCGTGGTTTTGGCGCTGGTAGTTCCCGCACGCCGGTGAAAGTCGGCGCTGGCAGCACGGCGACCTCTGCCGTGCGATGCGGCCCCGAAATCAGCGTTTCAGCAGGGAACGAACCAGCGGTCGCCATCGGCGCGGAGTTCGCGCAGGGGATGGCCATAGAGCCGCGTCAGATTGGTCGCGGTAATCACTTCATCCGCGGCTCCGGCCAGGCACTCACCATCGCCGAACAGCAGCAGGGCCTGTCGGCAGTAACGCGCGGCGAAGCCGGGGTCGTGCAAGACGGCGACGATGGCGGCGCCGGCGGCGGCGCGGCGGGCAAACAGCTCCATCACCGCCACCTGGTGTGAGAGGTCGAGGTGGGTCAGCGGTTCGTCGAGCAGGTACAACAGCGGCTCCTGCGCCAGCAGCTGCGCCACGGCCAGACGCTGGCGTTCGCCGCCGGACAGCGTTTGCACTTCACGCTCGGCAAAACCGCCCAGATCAACCTCGGTCAGCGCGGCTCCGGCGATGCGCCGGTCATCGGCCGATTCCCAATCCCAGCGGCCCAGATGCGGATGGCGGCCGACCAGCACGGATTCCATCACGGTGGAGGCAAAGGGATCGATCTGGTGCTGTGACAGGTAGCCGCGAACGCGGGCCATCGCCCGCGCAGCCGCGCCTGCGCTGGCGTGCGGCAGCGCCAGGCCGGCGACACTCAGCCGGCCGCTGTGCTGTGAGCGCAAGCCGGCCGTGGTGGCGAGCAGGGTCGATTTGCCGGCGCCGTTGCGGCCGAGAATGGCCCACGACTCACCCGCGTCGACGCGCCAATCCAGGTTGCGGCAGATCCGATGGCCGCCGATGTTGACCTCGAGCTGTATCGCTTCCAGCAGAGGCGGGTTCACGGTCGGCTCACGGGCGTTCATTCGGTTGGCGCCCGAGCAGGAAAAGAAACACCGGCACGCCCAGCAGTGCCGTCAGCACGCCTACCGGCAGTTGTTGCGGGGCGATCACGATGCGCGACAGCGTGTCAGCGAGGAGCAGCAGACTGCCGCCGGCGAGCGCTGCTGCCGGCAGCAGCAGGCGCTGGTCGTTGCCCCAGCCCAGCTTGATCATCGCCAGCCGGACCAGATGCGGTACCACGAGACCGATGAAGCCGATGCTGCCGGCGGTGGTCACGGCCACCGCGGTGAGCAATGACGCCAGCAGATAGATCCCGTGCTTGAGAGGATCCACCGATACGCCAAGCGCGTGTGCCAGCGTGTCGCCGCGCGCCAAAAGGTTGAGTTCGCGGGCGAAAGGCAGCGTCACGATCAGGCCCAGCGTCAGCACCACCAGGGCCGGCCAGGGGCTGATGGCCTGCCCCAGATCGCCCATGAGCCAGAACAGCATGCCGCGCAATCCCTCGTCCGGTGCAATGGTCAGAATCAAGGCGATGATTGCACCACAGCCGGCGGCGACAATGACGCCGGTGAGCAGGAGGCGGGAGCGGGTCCAGCTGCTGTCGCCGTGGGCCAGGCCGAATACCAGCAGCATGGCGGCAAGAGCGCCGGCGAAGGCGGCGAGGTTCATCACGGCCAGCGTCAGGCCCGCCAACATGGCTGACAGTGCGCCCACCGCGGCGCCGCCCGAGATGCCCAGAACATAGGGATCCGCCAGCGGATTGCGCAGCAGCACCTGCATCAGCGCGCCGGCCAGCGCCAGCAGGCCGCCACAGGCAAATGCCGCCAGCGCGCGGGGCAGGCGCAGATTGAGCACGACGTCGGTGCCGACGCCGTCCGCGCCGCCCGACAAGGCGCGCAGCACTGCGCCGGGTGCCACCGCGAAGCTCCCCGTCATCAGTGCCGCCAGCAGGCTCGCCGCCGCGAGCAGCACCAGCAGAGCGAGGATGACCAGAGCGCGGCGGCGGGTCGGCATGGAGGGCTACCAGAGATACTCGGCGGTGAGATAGACGGTGCGCGGCGTTTCGGGGTAGGCGTTGAAGCGGGTCGGCGCTGTGCTGCTGTCGGTCAGCGCGTATGAATAGTAGCGCTTGTCGGTCAGGTTGTTGATGCCCGCTGCGAGTTTGAAGGCGCCGAAACTGCGGGCAATCTTGGTATCGAGCAGTGTGTAACCCGGCATGCGGTGGAACAGGTTGGCCGGATCGTTGTCATAGACCTGCTCGCCGACATGGCGGGCGCTCAGGGTTAGCCTGGTGTCGCTGCGCGCCTGCCAGCCGAGATTGAGCGTTACGCGGTGGCGCGGTACCAGGGGCACGGTCTTGCCGGTCACGTCGATGCCGCCATAGATGCCCTCGTCGAAACGCGCCTCGGTATAGGCATAGCGAGCATTGATATCCCAGTCCTGCGCCACGGTGGTGCGGCCTTCGAGTTCGACGCCACGGCGCCGGGTGGGCGAAAGGTTCTGGTTGGTGAAGGTAAGATTGTTGTAGTAGATCTCGTTCGTCAAATGCGATTCGAAGACGCTGGCGCGCAGCTTCGACTTGCCCTGTTGCCACTCGACGCCCGCTTCCCTGTCGTGCGAAGTCTGCGGTTCGAGCAGCATCGAGCAGGGCGCAAAGAAGCAACGGTTGTCATCGATGTTGGCGACGCGGAAACTCGTGCCGGCACGCGCATACAAGGCGAGCGGCGACGACAGCTGATAGCGCAGCCCGATTTCGCTCGCGCTCAGCCGGAAGCGGCGCTCGCTGACGGGCAGCGGTGCGGTGAATTCCTCGCTCGACTGGCGGATGGTTTCGCTGCGGGCCCCGACCGAGAGGCGCAGGTCCTGCGTCACGCGCAACTGGTCCTGCACATAGACGGCGAAATTGTGCTGATCGCCCTTCTCGTCGCGGTTGGACAGGAATCCGGTAGCCTGCCAGCGGGTACGGTAGTTCCAGGTCGCCGCGTCGATGCCGGCGATCAACACGTTCTCCCGGTCGCCCGGCGCGCTGTTCCACTTCAGACGCGGTGAGAAGCTGACGGTATGGACATCGGTATCGACCAGCGAGGTGCCCCAGATGGACTCGTTGAAGGAGTTGCTGTTCTTGTCGCGCAGGCCCAGGTCAAAGGACAGCGCAATGTCGCCGAAGCGCTGTTCGCCGGCCAGCCCCCAGCGCGTTCCCTTCAAGCGGGCGTAGTCGTTGGGCGTATCGGTGCCGCGCGGGTCGCTCGACAATTGCGCTTCGGTGCGGGCACCGGGGAGACGGGCCTGCTGGCGGTCGTCGCCGAGGCGCAGGGCGAGCCAGCCCGAGTCGGCTTCGCGCCGCAGTTCGACGTTGGCATTTTCCAGGGACGATGCGTTGTTGGCGCGATAGTTGTCGGCGTCGGCGCGATTGGCGTTGAGGGAAATACCCCAGCCGTTGCTGCCTCCGGCGATGCTGCCGCGCAATTCGCGCGCGCCGTAGCTGCCTGCCGAGGCGAAGACCAGGCCGGTAACCGGTTGCTCGGCTGCGGCCCGGGTGATGATGTTGATGACGCCACCCGTGGCGCCGGAACCGTAGAGCACGGCGCCGGATCCCGGCAGGATCTCGATGCGCTCGATGGCGTTGAGCGGAATCGCGCTGATGCGCGCCGGGGCTTGCTCGTTCTCGCTGATGCGCACGCCGTCGATCAGCACCAGCGTGTTCTGGTCGCCGGTCATGCCGGAACCGCGCAGGTCCAGCGGGCTGTCGGGTAACCCGAGAAAGTTGATGCGCGTATGCACGCCGCCGAACTTGGTGAGCACTTCACCCAGCGTCGTGGCGGTGCTGCGGCGAATGTCCTCCGCAGTCAGAATGCGTATCCCGATCGGGGCATCGAGTGCCTTCTCGGAGAAGCGTGTGGCGGTAACGACGACGGCCGCGAGGTCATCGGCGGCGAACGAGATGCAAGGGGAAAGCAGGCTTGCCGCGCAGGCGGCGATGGCGATACGATTAGACATACGAACTCCCAAAATCCGGCGAGCGTCCCCGCAGCCGGCATGTGGCGAAAGAATGGATGGGAGGTGAGGGTGATGGACGGGGTAGAGACAAACCCCCGGCACGCCGCAACCCCGCAACGCATTCGCTGGTTTGTCCCTGGCCGGTCTCCGGGCTCGGAAGTCTTAGTTCATCGCCTTCCCGGGTTGGACCCAGTGGCGTGTTGATGAACTCGCACTTCCTTACCGTTGCGGGGGCAGCGCCGGAATCGAGTATTTCGCTCTCACCGGCTTCCCGTTTCACCCGGCACGGAAAACCATGCACGGGCACCACGGACAAGCAAAAAGTATAACATTGCATCCATCCAATGACGCAGCTTATTGTCCGTCGAACGCGCCGTATTCAATTCAGATGGAGAAACTTGACCCTTGACCTCCATCAAGGATTAGGCCCGATGGCGGTGAGACACTGATCAAATTGCGGGACAGGCATGCCGCCAAGCGCTTTGAGTTTGTCTTAACGAAGGGAAGTCAAAATGACCAAATCGAAATGGATGGCCCGTACCATCGTCGCGGCCGTGCTGCCGCTAGCCATGGCCAATGCGTTCGCCCAGGAGAAGGGAAAGCATCCCACTTCCGGCGCGGAGCAGCAGTATCAGGCCGGCAGTTCGCCGCTTGCCAATGTAGACATGTACCAGGATATCAATCCCAAGGCTCCGCCGATGAGCAAGGCCGAATTCGATGCCGCGCGTGAGATCTACTTCCAGCGCTGCGCCGGGTGTCACGGCGTGCTGCGCAAGGGCGCCACCGGCAAGCCGCTGACACCGGACAAGACCATCCCCAACGGCAGCGAATATCTGAAGGTCTTCATCAAGTACGGTTCTCCCGCCGGCATGCCCAACTGGGGAACGTCGGGCGAACTGACGGATGACCAGGTCGACCTGATGGCGCGTTATGTCCAGCAGACGCCGCCGCAGCCGCCGGAGTTCAGCCTGAAGGATATGGAAGCCAGCTGGAAGCTGGTCGTGCCGGTGAATAAGCGTCCGACCAAGCAGATGAACAAGCTCAACCTGGGCAACCTGTTCTCGGTCACGCTGCGTGACGCCGGCCAGATCGCCCTGATCGACGGCGCCAGCAAGAAGATCGTTTCGATCCTCAAGACCGGTTATGCGGTGCACATTTCCCGCATGTCGGCATCCGGCCGCTATTTGTACGTGATTGGCCGCGACGCCAGGCTGAACCTGATCGACTTGTGGATGGCTGAGCCGGAAACCGTTGCCGAACTCAAGGTCGGCCTCGAAGCGCGTTCGGTGGAAACCTCCAAGTTCAAGGGCTACGAGGACAAGTATGCCGTCGCCGGCACCTACTGGCCGCCGCAGTTCGTGATCATGGACGGCGATACGCTGAAGCCGCGCAAGATCGTGTCGACCCGCGGCATGACGGTCGATAACGAATACCATCCGGAACCGCGCGTCGCCTCCATCGTGGCTTCGCACTTCCGTCCGGAGTTCGTGATCACTGCCAAGGAAACCGGCAAGATCATGCTCGTGGATTACTCGGATCTGCAGAACCTGAAGATGACCACGCTGGATGGCGCCAAGTTCCTTCATGACGGCGGTATGGATTCGACCGGGCGCTATTTCCTGGTGGCAGCCAATGCCTCGAACAAGATCGCGGTGGTCGATACCAAGGAAGACAAGATGGCGGCGGTGGTCGATGTGGGCAAGATTCCGCATCCGGGTCGCGGCGCCAATTTCATCCATCCGAAGTTCGGTCCGGTCTGGGCCACCAGCGATCTCGGCGACGAGGAGATTTCCGTGATCGGCACCGATCCGGTCAAGCACAAGGCGCAGGCCTGGAAGGTCGTGGCCACGCTCAAGGGTCAGGGCGGCGGTTCCCTGTTCATCAAGACGCATCCGAAGTCGAAGAACCTTTGGGTCGACACTCCGCTGAATCCCGACGCGGCGATCAGCCAATCGGTTGCGGTGTTCGACATCAGCAACCTCGACAAGGGTTTCGTCACCTTGCCGATCGCCGAGTGGGCCGGTATCGGCGAAGGCGCCAAGCGCATCGTCCAGCCGGAGTACAACAAGGCGGGCGACGAGGTGTGGTTCTCGGTGTGGAGTGCCAAGGACAAGGAGTCGGCCATCGTGGTCGTTGATGACAAGACGCGCAAGCTGAAGGCCGTCATCAAGGATAAGCGGCTGATCACCCCGACCGGCAAGTTCAACGTGAACAACACCCAGCACGACGTCTATTGATTGACTGCCAGAATGCTTGCCTGCTTCACGCAGGCAAGCATTTCCAGCCGAGGGGAATACGGATGAAGTTGATCAAACTGTTGCTTGCGGCAGATTTGAAGAAGGGCTGAGACGCGCCGTGCGCGGTTTCTGGCTGTTGCCCATATTGACATTGTTGCCTGCACTGGTCGCCCATGCGGACGATCGGACGGCGCTGATACGGATGGTGCGGCAGGATTGCGGCTCCTGCCATGGCATGACGCTGAAGGGGGGGCTGGGTACTCCGCTGACGGCACAGGCCCTGAGTGAGAAGCCGGGCGAGAGCCTAGTCGCAACCATACTCTACGGCCGGCCTGGCACGGCGATGCCGGCCTGGAAAACGATCCTGTCGGAATCCGATGCGCAATGGATCGTCGGCCACCTGCAGGAAGGATTTCCGGAGGAGCGCCGCTGATGCTGACGCGTCTGCTCGGACTGCTTTTGGTTTTCCTTGCGGGCTGCGCTCAGGTCCCGCTGCGCGGCACCGGCGATCTTGGCGTGGTGATCGAGCGCGCCACCGGGCGGATCGCGATTGTCGAAAGCAGCACCCGGAGCATTCTCGGCCAGGTCGACGGTCTCGGGGATCTGTCGCATGCCTCCCTGGTTTTTTCGCGCGATGCCCGCTACGCATTCATCTTCGGTCGCGATGGCGGCCTGACCAAGGTCGATTTGCTCGAAGCCCGCATCGTCAAGCGCATCATGCAGTCGGGCAACGCCATCGGCGGATCGATCTCGCAGGACGGCCGCATTGTCGTTGCGCAGAACTACACGCCTGGCGGGATCAAGGCGTTTGATTCGGAAACGCTCGAACTGCTCTCGGAGGTCCCCGCCGAGTACGCGCCGGGAAGTTTCTCCAAGGTGGTCGGCCTGGCCGATGTGCCGGGCAACCAGTTTGCCTATGCACTGTTCGAAGGCGGCGAGATCTGGGTCAGCGATTTTTCGGATCCGAAGCGGCCGGTGACGAAGCGCTACCCGGCCGGTCTGCAGCCTTATGACGGCCTGGTCACGCCCGATGGGCGCCACTACCTTGCGGGTCTGTTCGGCGAGGACGGCATCGCCTTGCTCGATCTCTGGCAGCCGGAAAAAGGTTCACGCAAGATTCTCGAAAAATACGGCCGCGGCGAGGAAAAGCTGCCGGTGTTCAAGATGCCGCACCTGCGCGGCTGGTCGGTCGCTGCGGGCCGTGCCTGGCTGCCGGCGATCGGTCACCATGAGGTGCTGGTAGCGGACGCGACGACCTGGAAGGAGACCGGCCGCGTGGCGGTCAAGGGCCAGCCGGTGTTCGTCATCGCCAGTCCCGACGGGCGCCAGATCTGGGTCAACTTCGCATTCCCCGACAACGGCTGGGTGCAGGTAATCGACACGCTGACGGGCAAAATAGTGCAGACCCTGCAGCCGGGCAAGGCCATATTGCACATGGAGTTCACGCCGCGCGGCGAGGCGGTCTGGCTGTCTGCGCGCGATGACAACCGGGTCGTGATCTACGACACCAGGACCTTCCAGAAGCTCGGCAGCCTGGAGGTTGATGCACCGTCGGGTATCTTCTTCACCAGCCGTGCTGCACGCATCGGATTCTGATCGTGGACTCGCCCTACACTCCGCTCGAATTCGCCTTGCTCAACGGCTGGCAGCGCGATTTTCCGATTACGGCGCAGCCGTTTGAGCAGATTGGCGAGAGAGTCGGCGCTGATGAGACGGCGATTCTGGCCACACTCAAGCGCTTGCAGGCGCGGGGTGCCATCAGTCGCGTCGGCGCAGTGTTTGCGCCGCGCCGCGTCGGCGCCTCGACGCTGGCTGCACTCGCTGCTCCCGCCGAGAAGCTCGAACAGATCGCGGCACAGGTCAGCGCACGGCCGGAGGTGAATCATAACTATCAGCGCGAAAATCGCTACAACCTGTGGTTTGTCGCCACGGCCGCCGACCAGGCCACGCTGGCCGCGGCGCTGGCCGCCATCGAGCGCGAAACGGGCTGCGCCGTGATCTCCCTGCCGCTGGAACAGGAATACCACATCGACCTCGGCTTCGACTTGAAGTCGTCGCACAAGCATTCTGTCGAGATCCAAAATACACCGGTGCGCGAGCCCGATGCGGCCGAGAAGCAACTGATTGCGGCGCTGCAGCCCGGCCTCGAACTGGTTGCGCGCCCCTTCGCGCGACTCGGCGAGCGCGCCGGCATGAGCGAGGGCGAAGTCCTGACGCGGATCGGCGGCTGGCTGGAGGAGGGGCTGATCAAGCGTTTTGGGGTGATCGTGCGTCACCATGAACTGGGCTATCGGGCCAATGCCATGGTGGTGTTCGATGCACCGGATGCGGACGTCGACCGGATCGGCCGGCACCTCGCCGCCCAGCCCGGCGTCACGCTGTGCTATCGGCGCAGCCGCAGTCTGCCGTACTGGCGCTACAACCTCTATTGCATGGTGCATGGCCGGTCGCGCGAGGAAGTGCAGCCGGTGATCGAACACTTGAGCCGGCTGGCCGGCTTGCCTGCCCAGGCGCTGTTCTCGACGCGCCGCTTCAAACAGTGCGGTGCGCGCTATTTTGCCGAAGTACCCTTGTCCAGGGAAAAAGGCCTGGTCGATGCGTGAGGCCGCAGCGTCCGCTGCGACGCTGGATGAAATCGACAGGAAACTGATCAACGCCCTCCAGGGCGATTTTCCTCTGATTGCCGAGCCCTACCGCCAGGTGGCCGAAACGCTCGGCTTGAGCGAGGCGGAACTGCTGCGGCGTCTTGATTCGCTGCTCGAACGTCGCGTACTGACGCGCTTTGGCCCCATGTTCCAGATCGAGCGGGCCGGCGGCGCGTTCGTACTGGCCGCGATGCGGGTGCCGGAAGCCGAGTTCGAACGGGTCGCGGCGCAGGTGAACGCCTTTCCCGAAGTGGCGCACAACTACCGTCGCGAGCACGCGCTGAACATGTGGTTCGTGCTCGCCACGGCCACGCCGCAAGGCATTGCCGAAACCATTGCCGCCATCGAAGCCGCGACCGGCTTGCCGGTGTTCGCCTTCCCCAAAGAGCGTGAATATTTCGTGGAGATGAAGCTGCGTGCGTGAGGCGAAGATCGACACCGGACTCGATGCCACCGACCGGCGCCTGATGGTCGCCACCCAAGCCGGCCTGCCGCGCGTATCGCGCCCCTATGACGCGCTGGCCGACCAGCTGGGCATTGGCGCCGACGAGGTGTTGCGTCGTCTGCAGCGCATGCTCGACTGCGGCGTGATCCGTCGCATCGGCGCCGTGCCCAACCACTATGCCATCGGCTACACGGCGAACGGCATGTCGGTGTGGGATGTCGACGATTCCCGCGTCGACGAGTTGGGCGTGCAGGTCGGCGCACTGGAGTTCGTCACGCATTGTTATCGGCGTCCACGTCGTCTGCCCGACTGGCCCTACAACCTGTTTGCCATGGTGCACAGCCAGAATCGCGACGAAGTGGCGGCACGTGTGGCGGAGATCGCGGCCCTGCTCGGCGATGCCTGCAGGGCACACGACGTCCTCTACAGCACCGCGATCCTGAAAAAGACCGGGCTGCGCATTTCAGGTTGACCCTGTCTCGTGGCGTAGGGGCCACAGGCGCACATGCTGCGCGACTTTTCTTGACATCGCCTTGCCGCAATTGCCCATATTCGCGGTGGTGAGGCGGCGCATGCCACCGGTCTGCGCCGCGCTCAATGTCCCGTGTCGAAGCGAAAAGGCACGGCGATCCGCTGCCGGTCGGTCTCGACAATCACCGTGGCGACCCAGGTCATGGCGCCGGTAACGCAGACCGGCAAAGCGGTTTCACCGACGTAATGTCCGGGGCTGGCGGCGGGAAGTTCTCCGCGGTTATAGCCCATGTTCATGCTTTCACCGGCGAAATCCACTTCGACCTTTGCTGGTTTGACGCCGGTCACAGTGACGTCAACTCGCAAGGGTTGCAGAAACGCTATCGGTCGCGGCGTGATGGAAAACTCCAGACGCCCGCCGTCCGTCAGTGTCGCCGCGCAGGCTCGCCGCTGCAAGTCGCAACCAGGTTCCACCACGCCGGTCACGTCCGCCTTGGGCAGCAGGAGCGGGGAGAACCGGTACCCAATGATGGCGGTGGCCAGCAGCGCAGCGATCATCGCCAGGCTGAGTAAATGCGACTTGCCGAGTTTCACGGTCGCGCCTCGCAGCAGCGGTGTTTGGCGATCGGCGCCAATGAAGCATCAAGTGCAAAGAGAGCGACGCGCATGGCCCAGTTTAGCAAGCAAGTCATCTTCCTGAGGGTCACGAAGCCGCTCACGTGGAATCGTGGCATGCTCTGACGCACGATTGAGGCCGGACCGTCAGCCGGTCCGCGTTTGTTGAATCGCAGCTATCCGGACAGGGAAGCACCACATGCCGAAGCCGCTGGAACCGACCCTGGATGCCTTGCCCAACCCGTTGCTGCGCTATTTTGCAGCGACGCGGCCGGCCTTTCTTTCCGTAACCTTCGTCGGCTGCCTGCTGGGTCTGGCGACGGCGACTTTTTCCGGAATTCCGATCGGGCCGGGCTTGGCTACGGCGACACTCTTCTTCGCCCTCGTGGCCCATGCCGGAGCCAATGTCATTAACGACTATTACGATGCGCTTTCGGGCTGCGACGGGGGAAACACGGAACGACAGTTTCCCTTCACTGGCGGCAGTCGCTTCATCCAGAACGGCGTCCTGTCCCTTCGCGCCACGGGCATCTTCGGCTATTCCCTGCTGGCGGCGGTGGTTCCGGCAGGGCTATGGCTCACGGCGGTCAGCGGCGCGCAACTGATGCTGATCGGTGTGGCGGGGCTGGCGGCGGGCTGGTCCTATTCGGCGCCGCCGCTGAAACTGCAGAGTCGCGGCCTTGGCGAATTCGCCATTACCGCAGGCTGGCTGCTGGTGGTCATCGGCAGCGACTTCGTGCAGCGCCGCGGCTTTGCCTTTGTGCCCGTCGCCGCCGGCCTCGGCTTTGCCCTGCTGGTGGCCAACGTGCTTTACATCAACCAGTTTCCTGACGTGAAGGCGGATGCCAGCGCTGGCAAGAACACGCTGGTAGTGCGCCTGGGGGTGGCACAGGCACGCTGGGGCTATGTGGCGATCGCGGCACTGGCGTACGGCTGGCCGCTGCTGATGGTGCTGCTGGGACATCTTCCTGTCGTGGCATTGGTCGCGTTGCTGCCGGCGGCTGCCAGCATCGCTGCGGCACGCCGGCTCTGGTCCCGCGCCGGGCAGCCGGCAGAACTCGCGCCAGCGTTGAAGCTGACGGTTCTGGCCGCGAGTTCTCACGGCTTGTTGCTGTCAGTCGTGCTGAGCATGCCCTGGCTCCGAGCATCCTGACGGCGCAACAAAACCAAGGCAATCAGTGTCCGCAATTGACAGTCGTCAAAGCGGTCGCTATCCATTTGAGTGTTAAATTGGGCCATGTTCAGAATCTCGCAATTCATGCAGGAAATTTCTGCGCCGACGCCCATCGGGCCGGCGCGCAAGCCGCCCGGGCCGGTGGTGATCTGGAACCTGATCCGGCGCTGCAACCTCACCTGCAAGCATTGTTATTCCATCTCTGCCGACAAGGACTTTCCCGGCGAACTGACTACCGCCGAAGTATTCCGCGTGATGGACGAGCTCAAGGCCTTTCGCGTCCCGGCGCTGATTCTCTCGGGCGGCGAGCCGCTGCTGCGGCCGGATATTTTCGAAATATCGGCGCGCTCCAAGGCGATGGGTTTCTTCACCGCCCTGTCGTCCAACGGCACCCTGATCGACGCTCCGCTGTGCGAGCGCATCAGCAAGATCGGCTTCGATTACGTCGGCGTCAGCCTCGACGGGCTCGGTGCGACGCACGACAAGTTCCGCCGCATGAAGGGCGCCTTCGACCTGTCGCTCGCGGGTATCCGTTTGTGCCGCGAGGCGGGGCTAAAAGTCGGTGTCCGCTACACGATGACCAAGGACAATTTCCAGGATCTGCCCGGCCTGCTCAAGCTGGTCGAGGACGAGGGCATCGACCGCTTCTATTTCTCCCACCTCAACTATGCCGGGCGCGGCAACAAGAACCGCAAGGACGACGCCCTGCATCAGATGACCCGCAACGCGATGGACCTGCTGTTCGACACTTGCTGGGACTATCAGCAGCGCGGACTGACAAAGGAATTCACTAGCGGCAACAATGATGCCGATGGCGTATATCTGCTGCACTGGCTGCGGCGGAATTTTCCGGAAAAGGTCGGGCACATCCGGCAGAAACTGGTGCAGTGGGGCGGCAATTCGAGCGGCATCAACGTCGCCAACATCGACAACCTGGGCAATGTGCATCCCGACACGATGTGGTGGCATCACAATCTGGGCAATGTCCGCCAGCGTTCCTTCGGCGAGATCTGGATGGACACCTCCGACCCGCTGATGGCCGGGCTCAAGGCCCATCCGCGCACGGTGAGCGGTCGGTGCGGCGCTTGTGTCCATTTCGACATCTGCGGCGGCAACACGCGGGTACGCGCCCAGCAGCTGACCGGCGATCCCTGGTCCGAGGATCCGGGTTGCTACCTGACCGACGAAGAGATTGGAATGGCATGAAGAAGCTTGCCGTAATGGCTTTCTTGTTGGCGAACGCCCTGCCGCTGCAGGCCGCAGAGCCGGCGGCACTTTTCCAGCAGCATTGCGCCGTTTGCCATGGCCCGGGCCGGCTCGGGCTGATCGGGCCTGCGTTGCTACCGGAGAGCCTCGCACGACTGAAGAAGCCCGAGGCGATCAAGACCATCACCGAGGGGCGCGTGGCAACCCAGATGGCGGGTTTTGCGGACCGTCTCGGCAAGGATGAAATCGCCAGGTTGGCCGATTTCATCTATACCGCCGTGTCGCCAGCGCCGACTCTTGGCGCGGAGGACATCAAGGCCTCGCGCATCGTCAATTTCGCTCCGGGCAGCCTCCCGGCGCAGCCGGCCGCGGTGTTCAAGGGCGTCGATATGATGAATTTGTTCATCGTGGTCGAAACCGGTGATCATCATGTCACGGTGCTCGATGGCGACAAGCTGGAACCGATACACCGCTTCCAGAGTCGCTTCGCGCTGCATGGCGGCCCCAAGTTCACGCCCGACGGACGCTATGTCTTCTTTGCCTCGCGCGACGGCTGGATCACCAAGTTCGACATCTGGAATCTCAAGGTGGTGGCCGAGATTCGCGCCGGCATCAATACGCGCAATCTCGCTGTTTCCGGCGATGGCAAGTACCTGGCGGTGGCCAACTACCTGCCGCACACGCTGGTGCTGCTCGATGCCGACCTCAATCTGCTGAAAATTCTGCCGGCGTTGAACAAGGATCGCAGCGAAAGTTCGCGCGTCTCCGCGGTGTATGACGCGGCCCCGCGCCATAGTTTCGTCGCCGCGCTGAAAGACGTGCCGGAGGTATGGGAGATCAGCTACAACCCCAAGGCCGACGATATTCCCGTCGGTATGGTCCATGACTTCCAGTACAAGGAAGGCAGCTTCATCCCGGGTTTTCTCAACCCGCGCCGAACCTTCCTGTCGGAGCCGCTGGATGACTTTTTCTTCACCCAGAATTATTCCGAGTTGATGGGCTCCAGCCGTGAGGCCGGCAAGGGCCAGGTGGTCAATCTCGATGTGCGCAAGAAGATCGCCGATCTGAGTTTGCCCGGTATGCCGCATCTCGGTTCCGGTATCACCTGGAATTACCGCCCGCCACAGGGCGCGCAGGATCGCACCGTAATGGCCACACCCAACCTCAAGGAAGGCCTCATCACGGTGATCGACATGAAAGACTGGACCACGATCAAGACCATCCCGACTCTCGGCCCCGGATTCTTCATGCGCAGTCACGAAAATACGCCCTATGCCTGGACCGATTCGATGATGTCGAAGGGCAAGGACACGCTGCAGGTGATCGACAAGCGCACGCTGGAGAAAGTCGCTGAGATCAGGACCGATCCGGGCAAGACCCTGGCTCATGTCGAATTCACCCGCGACGGCAAGTACGTTCTGGCCAGCCTGTGGGAGCGCAAGGCCGACGGCGGCGCGCTGATCGTGTTCGACGCGGCCACCTTCAAGGAAGTCAAGCGCATCCCGATGGACAAGCCGGTCGGCAAGTACAACCTCTACAACAAGATCATGCGTTCGGAAGGAACCAGCCACTGAGTTCCGCGAACAAACCCACTGGTGAGGCAGCAGGTTGCGCGTGAAGCAGTACGCGTTCAGGTCGCGGGCGGAACTCCATGGGAATACCCGGCACGCTAGTCGTTCCAGTCACTCCCACCGGAAGAACTGTCGTCCCATGACGATGAATCAGAAACGCCGAAGTCGGAACCACCCATATCGTTCGGAGCGATGTCACTGCCCAGTGACGATGGAAGCGGTGACTGCCCCAATTCGTTCCGGTTGCCATCGGTAAAGTGATGCATCAAGGCTTGGCCTGCGACCATTCCGGCTCCAAGCGCTGCGCCGGTGGCGAGCCCACCGAGAATTCCGGAGCCGATGCCGCCTGCAGCCGGCCCCATTGCCGGAGTCGCGCCGCCGGCTCCATAGGGCTGCAATGGCGCGCCAGGGCCAAAACCGGTGCCGTACGTGCCGCCGCCTCCCGCTGGTGACACGTTCGCGTTGCGCCGGCTCATGGAGCGTACAAAGAAGACGACGGCAGCGATCAGCCCGAGGGCGACGAGCAGCAGTCCCCACGGAATCCCGCTTGCAGCTGCGGATTGTGGGGCATGGGTGCTTTGCACTACCGGCGCCGGGGTGCGAGCAGACGTAATGTGTCTCTTTAGAGTCTCGATTGCATCAGGTTTTGCAAAGGGCAGGCCGGGAGCCAAAAGTTCAGCCTTGTTCAGTTCTGCCTGCGCATTCGCGAGACGGCCCTGCTTGACCAGGAGTTCAGCCTCTACGAAGTGGGCTTTCGCACTGTTCGGGTGGTCGCGCAGGACTTTATCCATCATGCCCTGCGCTTCGATTAGTCGACCAGCATCGGCCGCTTGATAAATCTGATGGAGTGTCGGTTCATCGGCGGCAAGAGACGCGCCGGCAAAGGTAATGCCGGCCACCAACATACAGCACAACAAGGCACTTCTTGACATTGTTCAAACTCCGGTAAGTTGTTCAGCGATATGGGGATGAATACAAGCTTAATTAGGCAGTCAAGAGCAACTGAATTATTGCGTATTCGATTTCCGTCTTTTAACCGACGAACGTCGGCTCAATCCGCGCGCTGCGGAGGCAGCCTCCAGAGCACGAATTGCCGGCTTGTTAAAACCGAATTTTATTAGAATGACCGCGATTCGATGCCAGCCGTCAGCCAGTCCCGAGTGGGCATGTGTCGCTGCCCGAAAAGTCTCGACTCCGGCCGGCTCACAGACCCCGATGCCGTCCCATTTCTCGTGCTCATCAAGGCTCGCGGGAACTCTTGCGAACACCTCTCGCGCTTCATCTGTGCGCCCCATCTGATAGAGCGCCAGGCCAAGAAACTGGAGGGCAACCAGGTCTTCCGGAATGGCTGACAGCATGCTGCGAGCGATGAGTTCCAACTGCGCCAAGTCACCGGCTTGGGAGAACACGGCCAAATAGTCGACCAGTGCCGAGATCATAAGCCGCCTCTGGTCATTGATGGGCGGGATGAAACCAATGCCGCCGAAGTGTCTCCATCAAGATATTTTCCAAGTGCGCAAGCTTCCGGCTGATCGAACTCGTCGATGTCTGGTTGAACGATCGTTCTGGTGGCTGCAGCTCGCTTTGGATGACTTGGGATAGGTTGTGGACATAGGATATCCATCAATTTGGGCTGTCTTGTATTCATGTCGCTTCGTCCTGTAGAGAAACTGAAAGTGCTTTCACACTTCGGCAATGAGAGAACCGCGGCGCAGGCTGAAAGCGGATGAGGCGCGCCGCGGCGAGATAGACGAGATTCATGGTCAGCCCATCCGCACCGGTATGAAGATCTTGTCGCTACCGCGCTGGATCAGCAGCGCTACCGATTTGTCAGCCTTGGCGACGAGTGAGCGTACCTGCTCGACACTCTTGGCGGGTGTGCCGTTGATCGCGATCAGGACATCGCCAGGCTGCACTCCAGCCCTGGCCGATGGACCACCCGCATCCTCGATCAGGAGGCCATCGACGCCAGCCTCCTGCTTCTCCTGTGGCTGCAGCGGTCGCAAGGCGAGACCGAGCTTTCCCTGGCCAATGCTTTCATTCGATGTTGCCAGCGTAGTCGTCTTGTCGCCAGCATCACCGAGCGTGGCCGTGCGCTCTTCGCGCTTGCCCTCGCGCCAGATTTCCAGCGAGACCTTCTCACCGGGGGCAGCCTGACCAACCAGTGCCGGCAGATCACCGGAAGAAATGATGGGCTGACCACTGAACTTGCGGATTACGTCCCCGGCGCGCAGGCCGGCGTGGTCGGCGGCGCTTCCCTTGTCAACGCTGGAAACGAGGGCGCCTTCGGGTTTATCAAGCTTGAAAGAGTCGGCCAGGGTCTGGTTAACCTCCTGGATCGTTACGCCCAAGCGTGCATGGCTGGCCTTGCCCGTGGCAGCAATCTGATCCTTGACCTTGGTCGCCAGATCGATGGGAATTGCGAACGAGAGGCCTTGATAGCCCCCGGTCTGGCTATAAATCTGAGCGTTGACGCCGACCACTTCGCCGCGCGTGTTGAACAGTGGTCCACCTGAGTTGCCGGGATTCACCGCCACGTCGGTCTGAATGAAAGGTACGAAGCTATCGTCTGGCAGCGAGCGCCCCTTGGCGCTGACGACACCCGCCGTAACACTGTTCTCGAAGCCGAATGGCGAACCGATCGCCAGCACCCATTCGCCGACTTTGAGGTTGCGGGCACTGCCCAGCGAAACGGTCGGCAGGCTCTTGGCGTCAATCTTCAGAACGGCGATGTCTGTCTTGGGATCCGAACCCAGCACTTTGGCTCGAAATTCCCGACGGTCTGTCAGCTTGACGATGACCTCTTTGGCATCGCGCACTACGTGAGCGTTGGTGAGGATCACGCCGTCGGGGCTGATGATGAAGCCGGATCCTTGCGCACGCACAGGCATTCCTTGCGGTCCCGGCATACCGAACTCGGGTCCTTGAAAGCGCCGGAAGAACTCAAAGAACGGGTCGTTCGGATCCACCCGTGGCAGGCCGTGCCGGCGCATCCCGGATTCTTCCGGGGAGTCGTCCATCGCGGTCTTTCTCATCCCCGTGACGCTGATATTTACAACAGCCGGACCATAACGTGCCGTGATTTCGGAAAAATCAGGCAAGGAAACGGCGGGCGCTGTCATGGTCACGATCGGCGCGGAGGGGGTAGCTGGCACAGCTTTGGCATTGGCGTATACGCCAACCCCGGCGGTAGCGACCACGCCTGCCGACGCGAGAGCAATAACGATGCGTTTGGATGTGAAAAATCGAGCGTTCATATTCGATCCTTTCGATGAAATGTGGAAGGCCACGAAGTCAATCTACGACCGAATACTTAGGGGGGTCTTAAGCCGGAAATTATGAAGCCGAGACGCTGTTCGGGTCGCTTGCGGCCCCACATCGACCTTGCTCAAGTGGACAGCAAGGTTCGATGATTCAAGGCATGGAGTTCTTGGGCCGGCAGCAAATGCGGCGAGGCCTTTGCGTCAAACTGGCGTCGAAGGCGGAAAGCGGACTATGACTCGCAGCCCGCCCAGACTGGCCGAGTCATCAAGCGTCAATTCGGCGCCATGCCGCTCGGCAATCGCTTTGACGATCGCAAGGCCGAGTCCGCTGCCGGCTGTCTGGGATCCATTGACGCGGTAGAAGCGGTCCAGCACGCGCTCACGATGCTCAATCGGGATGCCCGGCCCGCTGTCATCCACAGTCAGTTCCACAACGCCGTCCTGTGCGCGCACCGCCAGATCGATGCGCCCTCCCTGTGGACTGAACTTGACTGCGTTGTCCAGCAGGTTGCGAATCAGGATGCGTAGCGCTTCCGGGTATCCCTCGATGCTGATTTCGTCCGCATGGTTCAGACCCAGGTCGATCGACCGCTCCTGGGCGACCGCTATCATGTCTTCCAATGCAAGACGGCAAATCGCGGCCAGGGAAACGAGTGTGGGTTTCATGCCGGCAGCCAGGCTGGCCTCTTGCCTCGCCAGAACAAGCAGCTGTTCGACCAACCGGGTTGCACGGTCGATTCCCGAGGAAAGTCTTGTTATCGCCAGTTCCCGTGCACAGTCGCCACTGGCGCGCTGCAGACCCTGTACCTGCAGCTTGAGCGCAGCCAACGGCGAGCGCAACTCGTGCGCTGCATCAGCCACGAAGTGTTGTTGAGCTTCAAACGCCGCTTGCACGCGCTTGAACAACAAATTCAGTTCCAGTACCAAGGGGCGTATCTCATCCGGCAAACCTGCTTCGCTGACAGGTGACAGGTCGCTCGCTTGGCGCTTCGCTACTTGATGGCGTACGCGAGCGACCGGCAACAGCGATCGACTCACGACCCAAAATACCAGGAGCATCAACAATGGTGCCATAAAGGCGATCGGAGCCGCCGTTCGTAAAGCTAGTCGTCCCGCAATCTCTCGGCGCGCGGCCTCGTCCTGGGCTACTTGTATGGTCTGCGACGCGGTTTGTACCGACAGCACCCGGTAGGTCTTGCCCCGTGCCTTGACGTTTGAGAAACCAAGCACCGCAAGCTGTGGCAGCTGCTCGCTTTCTATTGAGTCGAATACGCGAATACCGTCGGTGGTCCATATCTGAATCAGGAAATCGCCGCCTTCCGCCGCGCCTCGTCGCTCCGCCGTTCCACCTGATGACAAAATCGGTTGGCCGGCCCGCAAAGCCATCGCCATCTGTTGCATGTGGTAATCGAAGATATCGTCAGCCTCACTCAGGGCGGTCCGGTAAGCAATAAGAAATTGCGCAGCTGCTACCACAACGATGGAAGCCAATAATAGCCAGAGGAGGCGTGCGCGCAGGGAGTGGGACGGGATTGACGACACCGCTAACTGTCTCCTCGACATATGCTGACTTCACCTTCCAAGGCGATCATGTTTTTGGAACCATATAGCCGACTCCGCGAACATTCCGGATCAATTCAGCACCAAGTTTCTTGCGCAACCCGTGAATGTAGACCTCCACCGCGTTGCTGCTAACTTCGTCTCTCCAGCTATAAAGCTTTTCCTCGAGCTGGGTGCGCGACAACACCAAGCCCGGCCTTGCGAGAAGCGGCTCCAGCACGGCCCACTCCCGGGCGGATAGAACCACAGGCTGCCCGCCAACGGTCACTTCGCGTGTCGCCGGATCGATGCTGACTCCCATGTGCTCATAGACAGGTTCGGCACGCCCTGAGGCGCGGCGCAGCAACGCTCGAATACGCGCCAACAATTCGTCCAGATCATAAGGTTTGAGAACATAATCGTCGGCACCGGCGTCGAGACCTTCGATGCGCTGCTGGACAGAATCGCGCGCGGTGGCAATCAACACCGGCGTGCGATCACGGCGCGCACGCAAGCCGCGCAGGACATCGATTCCATCCTTGCATGGCAGGCCCAAGTCAAGCAGCACCAAGTCGTACGATCCCGCCAGCAAAGCGTTGTCCGCCGTGTCGCCATCCCTGACCCAGTCGACGGCATAGCCGTCTGCCCGCAGCAGATCCAATACGGATTCACCGATCATTGTGTCATCTTCCACCAACAGCAATCGCATGGGCCTGACCTCACGGTGCGCGCGTCCGGCTTCGTCCTCGCTTGCCGGTCCCGATCGATCGCGGCTTAGCGAGGAGTCCTTGATAGTTCGGTTGCTCCTGCAAGCGGGAATGGATTCGGACATCCACCCTGTATCGCCATCAACCCCACAAGGCCGGTCTCACTTTTGACGCGCTGTCGTTTCCTTCTTTTTCCAATTTCTGATCGTGGCCCCGAGTTTCGCGTGGCCGTTTTCCGAAGCCAAAGACGCGGCGGTGATCCCGTTCTTGTCGCGTGCCAAGGGATTAGCGCCCCGTTGCAGCAGCAATTCGACCATCGAAACCTGATCAGTTGCTGCTGCCACGTGAAGCGGCGTACGGCCGGCAGTGTCTCGAATATTTAGATCAGCTCCACCGGCGATCAGAACCTTTACGGTCCCAGGACTCCCGACGATGATCGCAGCGTGTAGAGGGGACATGCCGCTGGAGTCGCTGACATTCACTTGGCTGCCCTTTTCTATCAAAATCCTTGCCACCTCCGGACGATCGCAGAATGCGGCGCCAAATAGCGGCGTGCGTTTGAGATGGCCGGTGGTATTCACATTCGCCCCCGCGGTAATGGACTGCTCGACCCGATGAACATCTCCCGCTTCTGACGCAGAGAACAGTTCTTCGTCATTCTTGTCCAATTTTCCAATTACATAAGAATTGGGTAGTGGGCATGCGGCTCGCTTTTCTTGCGCGGCCGCCACGGGCGCTTGCGTTGAATCAGCTCTTCCGCAGGCCGCGAGAAGGCTGATCGCGATCAGACTCACGATGCAACGGAACGCGGATCGATAGCAGATACTTAGTGTTGCGATCATTATGGATCCTACGAAATCACGCAGTCAGAAGGGCCGATACCAAGTGTCGCGTCAATAGGAGCCGACATCCTGAGAAAGCGCCGGCAATGGGCAGCGGCGAAGGCCACCAAGCGCAGTCTCGGCTGCTGCGCCTGGACTCGAGAATAAAAAACAGCGGATCTGGATCCGCTGCAAGGGTGGCCAGGGAGTAGCCACCAATGGGAAGTGTCTCCTCCTCCCGTATTAAATTTTCACGTGAAATCCACGGGCCAGCGTTTCCTGAAGCGGATTGCTCATGGAGCAAATACTGGACCCATTGTCCCCGGCGAATACTTAAGACAGACTTAAGAAGCCGAATGGTCACTGTGGAATTGAACTAATCGCCGCTCGACGGCTTGTGACATCGAACGGGATCTCCGCCTGGAATACCGGCCCGCATGCTTAAGTCTGTCTTAAGCATCCGCTACGGACAATGCATCCAGATCACCCTCAGGAGTCCTGTGATGCAAAAGCCGCTAGCCATTTTTCTGCTTCCTGCCCTGCTTGCCGCTTGCAGCTCGGCCCCGCCGGTCACCGCTACGTCGTCCGTCGCCGGACCAGCGCAATCCGCTATGTCCAGTCAGGCATCCACTGGGGCCAAACCGGTGATGTCCGAGCTGAACAAGCTAGCGAGTGATCCGGGCAAACGCAGCGTGTATTTTCCCTACGACAACTTTACCGTCGACGCAAAATACGAGCAGATACTCAATGCCCATGCCAGCTATCTCACGCACGATCCTGCCTCGCGCATAACCCTCGAAGGCAGTGCGGACGAGCGCGGCAGCCGCGAATTCAATCTTGCTCTCGGCCAGAAGCGCGCAGAGGCTGTACGAAAGTCGCTGAACCTGCGCGGCGTTCCCGACAAACAGATGGAAGCGATCAGCTACGGCAAGGAACGGCCGAAGGCCGCTTGTCACGATGAAAGTTGCTGGCAGGAAAACCGGCGGACAGACATCGTGTATCCCGCCAGTCGATGATGGCGAGCCTGTCACGGGGTTTGGCAGGGATTGCCCTTGGCCTGCTGCTGGTGGCCAGCGCGGCATCGGCGAATCGGCCCGCTCCGAACGCCGTGATCGTTTTTGCGCCTGGCGCAGACAGCGTTGCGGTTGCAGACGACGCGACGCTCAGGCAATTGTCAGCCGAAGCGAAGTCCGGTGAGGCCAAGTGGATCAGTCTGGAGGCGTATGCCGACGACCAGGGCAGCCGCGAGCTGAATCTCGCTCTGGCCCAGCGGCGCATCGAGGACGTCAGCCATCACCTGATCGCACTCGGCTTTCCTTCCAACCGCATTCGCGGGACCAGCTATGGCGATGAACACATGGACGAAAGCGATCTGCCGATGCGCCGCGTCGAGATCCGCATCAACAACCTGCGCCGCTAGCGATTGTTCGCATCCGCCCGGCGGATAAGCTCCTTCAGCGCCACATCGTCGGAGCCGAAGATGTTCTCGGCGCCGATCTCGGCGACCAGGCCGGTGCGTTCGACCACTTCCAGGAATTGCCGCTTCGCGCCACTGAAGGCCAGCGCAATGCCGCACTCGCGCAAGCGGATTACCAGTCGGCGCAGCATCTCGACGGCAGACGCGTCGATCTGGTTGATCCCGCTCGCCACAACCAGGATGTATTCCAGTTTCGGGTTTTCCCGCTCGATCTTCAGGATCGCATCCTCGAAGAACGAAACATTAGCGAAGAATAGCGTCGCGTCGAAACGTAGTGCTGCAATCTTGGAATGCAGCATCGGCAGTCCGTGATGCCGGGCGTCTCGCAGTGTTCCATCGCCATGGATCCCGAGCACGACGATCCGCGGCGACATGCGGCGGTAAATGAACGCGCCAAGCGAAAAGATGATTCCCGTGAGAATGCCGTTCTGGATGTTTGGCGCGAATGCCAGTGTGGCGACGAAGGTCAGCACCGCCGCAATGCCGTCGTCGCGGCCCGCCTGCCAGGCATGCCGCAAGGACGAAAAGTCGATGAGGTTGGACACGGCAAGAACGATCATCGCTGCCAGGGCCGGCTTCGGCAGGTGATACAGCAGTGGCGTGAAGTACAGCAACGTCAGCAGGACAAAGCCGGCAGCGACCAGAGCGGAGACGCCGGACTGCGCGTGCGACGCCAAGTTCAATGCCGACCGGGAAAACGAACCGCTGACCGGCATCGAATTGCAGAACGCCGCAACCACCTTGGCCAGCCCCTGGCCGATCAGTTCCTGGTTCTCGTCCCAGCGGGTTCGTGTCTTGAGGGCGATGACCTTGCAGCTCGACATCGCTTCCATGAAGCTGATCATGGCGATGACAAATGCAGCGGGTAGCAGTGAAATGGTCGCGTGCCAGCTCATCGCTGGTGCCGAAACGCTGGGCATTCCCGTGGGAATGTCGCCGACAATGTTGCCGCCGTGCTCGGCGAAGCTGGTCGCGTAACTCAGCACGGTGAGGATCATGACCATGATCAGCACGCCGGGCAGACGCGGGGTAAAGCGCCTGAAGCCATAGAGCAACGCGATGGCCAGCAGGCCGAATGCCAAAGACATGCCGTGTAGCGCCCCCGGATTCGACAGTGCATGCCAGACGTCGACCAGAAAATGGTCGGTCTGGGGCACGACAATGCCGGTCAACGCCGGAAGTTGCGAGAGGGCGATGATCAGCGCCGCAGCGTTGATGAAGCCCATCAACACAGGGTGTGACAGCAGATTCAGCAGCACTCCGGCGCGGGCAAGCCCGAGGCCGATCTGGAACAGCCCTGACAGCAGCGCCAGCAGCGTGACGTAGGAGACAAACTCGGCCGTTCCCGGTGCAGTGATGTGGCCGACGCTGGCTGCCGTCAGCAGCGAGGTCATCGCTACCGGCCCCGTCGACAACAGGGGCGAAGAGCCGAACAGCACGGCCACAACGGACGGAATGAACGCCGCGTAAAGTCCGTAGTATGCGGGCACGCCGGCGAGCTGCGCATAGGCCAACGACTGCGGAATTGCCAGCAGTGACACCGTAATGCCGGCGACGAGATCACGGATCAGAGACTTGCCGTCGAGGCGCGGCCAGTCGAGGAACGGCAGCAGCCGTTTGGTGAGAGCGTAGGTCATGATGGGCTGGAGGAGCGATTGGTTTGGTTATCTGCGTTCACGGCTGGATCCGCCTCAGTGTGCAGCGGCTTTCGCCCGCGCTGCCCATTCAGCCGCGGCGTTGGGGTTACGTTCCACGCCATCGAGGCCCTCCGCGTAGATTTGTGCCAACGCCCTCATCGCCATCAGATGTCCCCCGGCCGCTGCGCGCCGGTACCAGTCGAGAGCTGTCGCCGCATCCTTCTTGAAACCGCCGATGCCGCGTTCGTAGCGCTGTGCCAGCTGATATTCGGCTTCAAGATCGCCATCCTCGGCCAGGTCTTTCAGCCCCGGCGTCCGGTTATGCCAAGTTTCGTCGAGCTGGTAGCCGATGCTTTCGATCAGGTTCAGAATATGGATGGCCCCCTCATAGCCCTGTAGCGCCGCTTTCTCGAACCAGGAGCGGGCGGCGGCACGATCCACCTCGACGTCGCCGCCGTAGTGGTAGAGCCTCCCAAGTAGGTACTGTGCTTCGGCATTTCCTTCCGTTGCGGCGCGGTGGAACCAGTGAATGGCCTGGTCGATGTCCTTGGCGACACCGGCACCCTCCTGGTACATCTTGCCGACCTTCAGTTGCGCCTCGACAGCGCCGCGGTTCGCCGCCTTCAGGCGCCAGTCGAAGGCCAGTTTCGGATTCGCCGGTACACCGAGGCCTTGCTCATAAAGATCGCCCAGCCTTTTCTCGGCATAAGCGTTTCCCTGGATCGCTGCCTGCTCGAACCAGTAGGCCGCCTTGGCAGGTTCTCTAGGCAGCCCGCCGTCGCCGTTCAGGTAGGCGACGGCCAGCAAGACCTGGGAGGCGGCGCTTCCGCGTTGCGCCGCTGGAGCGACCAGGGCCAGTTCATCGGAACTGAGCGCCAGGCAGGGAGCGGCGCACAAGACGAGTATGGACAAGGCCGCTATCCGGAGGGATTGCCTTTTCATGACAGGCATCCGCTCTCCATACCGAAGACCATCACAGGTCGATGGTGAGGGCGATCGCCCGCAGCGCAGTGTCGGCGCGCTGCATCACTGCAGCGCCGGCTGGCATCTTTGACATTACCAAAATCTCCTGCAAACAGATCGACGCAGCGTCGTCGGTCCTCGCAGGGTAGGCGATGCAGACTTAAGCCTGACTTAAACCGGCGGAAAGCGCACGCAGACCAGCAGGCCGCCGAGCGGCGAGTCGCCTAGCTCGACGCTGGCACCATGCCGGTCAGCAATCACCCTGACGATCGCAAGTCCCAGCCCGCTGCCGGATTCGGCCACTCCGGTGCGCCGGTAGAAGCGATCGAACACTCGCTCCCGCTCTTCTGCCGGAATACCGGGACCGCTGTCGGCTATTGTCAATAACGGCTGACCTCCCTCGATGGCAACGGCGATGTCGACGCGGCCAGGTCCGGGCGTATAGCGAATGGCGTTCTCCACCAGATTGGCAATAAGAGTGCGCAGGGCTTCGGCGTCGCCCTTGGCCGGAGCGCTGGCCACGCTCTTCTCAAGGCCGAGATCGATACCGCGTGATTCCGCCAGCAGCATGTGGTCAGCCACCGCCATTCCGGCCAGGCTGACAAGATCGAGTCGCGTAAACGATTGCGCGGTTTTGCCGCCCGGCTCCTCGCGTGCCAGCGTCAGGAGCTGCTGCACGACATGGCTGGCCCGGACCAGGCCGCGCTTTAGGTCGGCGACGGCGGTGATGCGGTCGGCATCGCTGTCGGCGCGCTCAATCAGAGTTGCCTGAAGTTGCAGAGCCGTCAGCGGCGTGCGCATCTCGTGCGCGGCGTCGGCGATGAAGGCTCGCTGCGCGTCAAGCGCTGCGCTGCGCCGCTGCAGCAGATCGTTGAGCGCCTCGATCAGCGGCCGCGCCTCGACCGGCACCCCGGCCAGTGGTAGCGGTTCGAGCTGCGCGGCGCTGCGGGATTTCACCTCGCGTGCGATGTGGTCGAGTTGCGCCAGCCCGGCGCCAACGGTCCACCAGATCAGCGCGCCAAGCACCGGCAGAAGCGCCAGGAAGGGAATCACGGTCCGTAACGCTGCCGTAGCCGCCGCTTCCTTGCGTACCCGCGTGGGCTGCGCCACCTGCACGACCTGATCGTTGAGCTGGATCGCATAGACCCGCCAGCGTCCGTCATCAGTATCGACAGTGGAAAAGCCCGGTTGCGCGTGCCCAGGCAGGCTGGCGTGTGGGTGCGAGGCGTACAGGCGGCTCCCGTCGCGAGTAAAGACCTGGATGACGAAATCGAGCTGATCATCCACCGGGGGTAGTTGTGTATTGCTCTGCGGCGCATGATCGCGCAGCGACAGGGCGATTTGCTTCAGATGGTAGTCGAAGACCGTATCAACCTCGGCGCGTGCGAGCCGGTAGCTGCCGTAGGACGCAGCCAACACTGCCACCGCGATGGTGGTGAGCAACGCAACGATGAGTTGGCGCCGGATCGACGGCGTCATGACTGACGCGGGATCAGGTAGCCCACGCCGCGCAGGTTCCTTATCCACTCGGGGCCAAGCTTGCGGCGCAGCGAGTGGATATAGACCTCGACGGCATTGCTCTCCACTTCTTCGTCCCAGCCGTAGATGCTCTCCTCGAGTCGAGCACGCGACAGCGGCACCCCGGGCTGCTCGAGCAGCGCACGGAGCAGGGAGAATTCGCGCGCAGACAACACTATCGGTAGATCGGCCAGGAAGACCCCGTGGCTTGCGAGATTGACACGCAGTTTGCCGATCACCACCTCGGGTTCCGCCCGACCGGACTGACGCCGGACCAGGGCGCGAATGCGCGCCGACAGCTCGTCGAAGTCGAATGGTTTGACGAGATAATCGTCAGCGCCGGCGTCGAGGCCCCGCACGCGGTCGGCGACCGCGTCGCGCGCGGTGAGAACCAGCACCGGGATCCGGTTTTGCCGGCGGCGCAGATCCTCGAGGAAATGGATGCCGTCCTTGCCCGGCAGACCGAGATCCAGCAACACGAGGTCGTAGTCGTGATCTGCCAATGCGTGCTCGGCGGCAACGCCGTCCCGCACCCAGTCCACGGCATACCCGTCCTGGCGTAGGCCGCGCTGGACGCTTTCACCAATCATCTGGTCGTCTTCGGCAAGCAGGAGGCGCATAACACTATCGTGGCGCAACCAGCCTTAAGCAATCCTTAATGGCCTGGTAGCGGATTTCGCAGAAGGGGTCGATCTTACGCCGCCGATTACTCGAGCGCCGCGTTTCGATTGTGGTTGATCCGATCCGGCGAGCAGCGTGGCTAGGCTGACGCGGTCGCCGGGTTGGGCGACAACCGCTTTACCCATGTGACATCGGTCTCGGAAACTGCGGCACCGGGCAGGGCGCGGCACTCATCGAAGATGCGCGCCTTGCAGTTGACGCAGATTGAAGTGTCGAACTGCGCCACGATATGTTCTATGGCGCCGCGTTTTGAGGCGAAAAAGGCATCCGCGCCGAATTCCTTCAGGTATTCCGGCTTGTGCAGCATTTCGTCTGCCGACTGGCGCGCGCTGTAGAACCAAAGGCGCCCCCCACGCTGCCGGCGTCGCCGTGCCTCTTCCGCCAGCAATTCAGCGCCGGCGATATCGACGAAGTTGATACTTTTCGCCATGAGCAACAGATGATGCTGTTGCGGATGGCTCTCCGCGATGTCGTGCAACTGCTCGCCGACGTGGTTCACTGCGCCGAAGTAGATCGATCCTTCGATACGCACAATTTTCATTTGCGGGCACTCGGCTTCACCCGCGTGTACCAGATGAAACTTGCGTAGCGGTTCCTGGTTGCCCGGTACGAGCACCCGGACAGCCGGCTGCGACGTACGGCTCAGGTAAAGCAGCAGCGACAGCAGCATGCCAACCAGAATCGCAAATTCCAGGTGCATGACCAGCGTGGCGATGAGGGTGGAGACGAGCACGGCGGTCTCTGCTTTGCTGGTGCGGATGATAGAACCGATGTGGTGGAAGTCGAATAGACCCCATGCAACGAGGAACAGGATCGCCGCCATCGAGGCAATCGGAAGGTAAGCGGCAAGCGGCGCTACCGCAAGCAGCACCAACACCAGGAAGCCGGCGGAGAGGACAGCAGCCAGCGGCGTCTTGGCCCCGGCTTCGAAATTCAGTCCGGAGCGGTTGAAGGAGCCGGACGACGGATACCCGGAGAAGAATGCGCCAAGGATGTTGGACAATCCCTGGCCGATAAACTCCTGGTTACCGTCGATGCGCTGTCCTGATTTCAGTGCGATCGAGCGGGCGATCGAGGCGGCCTCGGTCAACGCCAGGCCGGTTACTGCAACCGCCACGCTGATCAGTTCGCGCATGGTATCGAACGAGAAGTGCGGCATCGAAAGCGGCGGCAATGCCCCGGGGAGAGCGCCGATGGTCTTGATTCCGGTTGCGTCGGCGCCGAACGAATCGTTTAGCGCCAGTGCCACCAGGCTTCCAACCAGCATGGCGACGATCATGTAGGGAATTCTCGGCAGCCAATTTCGGATCACGAGGCCGGACAGCAGCGTCGCGAGGCCGACGGCGACGACGTACGGGTTGATTTCGCTGGTATGTGAAAACAAGGTGCCGAAGATGCGAAAGAACATCGTCCCATGGGGAACGTGGATGCCGAAGAAGTTCTTGACCTGGCTGGCGATGATCAGCAAGGCCGCGCCCGCGGTGAAGCCGATGACCACGGTGTGCGAGATGAAATTGACCAGGGTGCCGAGGCGGGCTAGCCCCATCGCCAACTGCATCAGGCCAACCATGAATGTCAAGGTCAAGACCAGGCTGACATAGTCGGCGCTGCCGGGTTCGGCGAGTGAACTCATGGTCGCGAACACCACCAGGGAGATGGCATTGGTCGGACCTGAGACAAGGTGCCACGAAGAGCCCCACAGCGCGGCCACCACCGCGGGCACCATCGCCGCGTACAAGCCGTATTCCGGCGGCATGCCTGCCAGGGTAGCGAAGGCCACGCCCTGTGGCAGGACAATGACGGCGCCGATCAAGCCGGCCAGGAGGTCGCCCTTCAGGGTGCCGGCATTTACCATTGGCCACCAGCGCAGGAAAGGTAGCAGGGCCAGAAGCCTGGCCCTGGCAGGGGCGCGCAGCGCGGGTGCGGCTACAGTCAGTGAAATGTCGTTCATAGTGTCGCCGTCAGTGCGTTGATCAGCCGTCCGGAAAAGCTCGGGCGGCTGTTTTGCACTGTCAACACGTCGTACGCCATGCATTCACCGTTCTGCTCCAGCCCGTGGCGGGCACGGGAACTCACCAGCACGAGATCCGGGCGCCACGAGCATGTGAGTTCGGCGACGACGTCCTGTTCGGTACCGCAGCCGACGATGATTTCGCAACCGCTGCCGCAGCCGATTTCGGTCATCATCTGATCCAGCTTCCCCCGCATGTCACGCACTCGGGCTTGACGTATTTCGTCTGCGACCAGACAGGGAGCCTTATTTGATTTGGGCGGCGGGGCGGCGTCGACCACCGTCGCCAGCGCGAGTGTGGCGCCGTAGAAACGGGACAATTGGACGGCGCGTTGCGCTACAGCTGCGCTATCGATATTGAATGCGACCAACGCGAGAATTCGTCGATACTTGCTCACTGCGGACCCCGATGAAATGAGTCCGTCTAGGGTAGCAGCGGCTGCGTAAAGCGCCGGTCAAGACAGCGTCAAGGCTGCGTCAAGAGAGGTGGTAATACAGCCACGATGAGCAAGCGCGGCGAGGTCTGGAAGTCCGGGCTAGGTGAATCGCAAGGTGGCCGTGGTGCCTCCGCCTGCACGGCTTTCCAACGCGATCTCCCAGTGCTGACGGTCGCAAATGCGCTTTACCAGCGACAGGCCGATGCCAGCGCCAGCGCTGCTGGCGCCTCGGTAATAGCGTTGAAAGACGCGTCCGATTTCCTCATTGCTGATGCCGATGCCGGTGTCGGAAACGATCAGGCGGTCGGCACACAGTCGCACGGTTACAGAACCGCCTTCGGTATGGGATACGGCGTTGCGCACCAGATTGCCGACGACGATGGACAACAGGGCCGGCGCTACTTCGAGCTTGATCGCCGCCTCAATCGCCAACTCGATGCTGTTGCCGCGCTGGGCAGCCGGTGTTCGATAACGTTCCACCGCCTGGCGCACCAGCAGTTCGCAGTCACAGGACTCGTCCGTCGCCGTGTCTTCCTCACGTGCCAGCAACAATAGCGCGGCGATCAGGGCGGACATTTCGGTGGCGGCGCGCTCGATGCGCGCGATCCGTTTAGCCTGTGCCTCACTCAGGCTGGCATCCTCTGCCAGCACTTCGGAGGCACCCCGGATCACCGCCAGCGGAGTACGCAATTCGTGACTCGCGTCGGCGGCGAACGTGCGCTCCCGCTCGATGAAGGCTGACAGACGCGACATGTATCGGTCAAAGGCGCGCGTGAGTTCGCTGATCTCGTCTTGCGGCGAATTGACGGCGCTCAGCCTGGGTGGATTCTCGGCTGGCGCCTGACCGACTGCGCGCGCTAGTTCTGTTAGCGGAGCAATAACCCTTCCTGCCAGCCAGAAGCCGCCGGCCGCCACCAGGAGTGTCATCAGCAGTGCACCGACGACCAGATAGCCAAGAAAACGTTGCTCGCGGCGCTGCTGTCTCTCCTCGTTGAACAGGATGTAGTAACGGTCGCTACTGCCGGGTTGGTCCGCCACCGAGACGCGAAAGGGCGCTCCATCGATAGTGATCGCGTGCTTGCCCGGCGTCAGGTCTCGAATCGCCGCCGGAATCTCCGGGGAACCCGCCCCGGCCACGGTTACGTAGCCGCGCAGGGTGGCGGTATCGGGCGGCAGCGAGCGCGGGTTGCGCGCGCGGCGCGCCATGTAATCGTCCAGTTCGGCCTTCAAGGTCTGGTCCATGAGCCTCTGCGAGACGTCATGGGCCGCGAACCAGACACCCACAGCGAAGACCAGACTGAGGAACGCTCCCATGCCGGCGAGTGTGGCCGCGACCCGGAAGCGGAGGCTATGACGGCGGCGCATTCGGGTCCGTGTCCGTGATCTGCCAACCGATACCGCGCAGGGTGTGAATTAGCGGCTTCTCGAAGGGTTTGTCGACGGCGTTGCGCAGAACGTGGAGGTGGGCACGCAGGGAGTCGCTATCAGGTGGCGTATCGCCCCACACGGCCCGCTCGAGTTCTGCGCGATCCAGAACACGCGGCGAGGCACGCATCAGCGTTTCAAGGATGCGCAACGGGATGGGTGGTAATTCGATGACCTTCCCCGCCCTGACGATCTGGAAAGTCGCGGTATCGAATAGAAGATCGCCAATCTGCAGCTTCTGTCGCGGCGAAGCGGCTTGGGAGCGTCGCGCCAGGGCCTTGATCCTTGCCGCCAGTTCTCGCAGTTCGAACGGTTTGACGACATAGTCGTCGGCGCCCGCCTCCAAGCCAGCGATCTTGTCTTCAAGGGTGTCACGTGCCGTCAGCATCAGGATCGGCGTCAGTTTGCCGACATCCTCCCGCAGGCGACGGCACAATGAGACGCCGTCAAGTCCCGGCAGCACCAGATCGAGGATGATTACGTCATAACTGTTGCGGGTCGCCAGATGCAGGCCCGAAATGCCGTCCCCGGTGGTGTCCGTCAAGTGACCCTTGGCTTCCAGGTAGTCGACCAGGTTGGCCGCAAGGTCCGGGTTATCCTCTACGACGAGAATTCTGAGCGGGGTATCCACGACCGAATTATGCGGCAAAACGTCCGGGCGCGAATCCGCTGCCGGGTTGACACGTCGCTACGGCAAGGGCCGGCGCAGAGGATGCAGCGGAACGGCCGACTACTTTTCTGAAGTTTTCTCCGCCGGCTTGGAAACAGCCGTTTCGCTCGCTGCAGCCTTCTCTGCCGGCTTGGCCGGGACAGCATCCGGCGCCATGACCTTCGGTGGCGCCGATTCAATCACCGCACCACCCTTTTCGACGCCGATGTTCTGCTCGATCGGTGGCAGGGTGTGGGCTATGCCGATGTGGCAGTCGATGCAGGTCTTGCCTTCCTGAAATGCACGCTGGTGGGCGGCAGAGCCTCGCCGACCCTGTTCGGAATAGTCCATGTAGTCGAAGTGATGGCAGTTGCGGCATTCCTGCGAATCGTTCCTTTTCATCCGGTTCCATTCGCTCTGGGCCAGTTGCACCCGCTTGGCATTGAACTTCTCGGGCGTGTCGATACTGCCCAGGATCTTGTGCAGAACCTCATTCGACGCCTGAATCTTGCGCACAATCTTGGGACCCCATTCCTTCGGCACATGGCAGTCCGGGCAAGTGGCGCGCACGCCGGTGCGGTTGGCATAGTGAACGGTGTTGCGGTACTCCTTGAACACGTTCTCCTCCATCTCGTGGCAAGAGATGCAGAAAGCTTCCCGGTTGGTCCATTCCAGCACCGTGTTGAAGCCGCCCCAGAAGATGATGCCGAGCAGAAAGGCGACACCAAGGCCACTGAAGGCGATCAGCTTCAAGCGCTGCCATAGGGATTTGAAGTTCATGTCGTCCCCTTATTGCATTCCGACGCCAGGCCGGAAGGTATTTCCCACCAATGGCTTGGCATCGGCTTGCGACACATGGCACTGGGTGCAGAAGTAGCGCAGCGGCGAGATATTGGTGAGTTCCTGCCCCTCGCGCGTCTTGTAGTGAGTCACCGAAACCTTGGTTGCCCCCGTTTCGCGCGTCTTGTTCCATGCATGGCAATCCATGCACTTGTTGAAATTTCTGGTGATCTGGTAATCGCGGATGGTGTGCGGGATCAAGGGGGGTTGTTGCACGAAGTCGCGCGGCAGCGGCTTGGCATCCTTCATCGGCTTGTACATGTCCGCATCCGGGGTTTTTTCAATCGGAGTATCGCCTCGCAAGGATTGCAGGTTGACTGTTCCCTGGGCGGCATGAGCGGGCGTTGAAAATGCCGTCATGGCAAGGATGAAAAGACAATAGAGTCGATACATGGTGGTGTCCTCCAATGCGGTCAGGAAGAAAATCGGTTGGATAGCCGGTTTGTGAAACAAAACACGTCGAGGGTGCAGACGTCGATACAGCGTCCGCAGTTGGTGCAATTGGCGTCGATAATCAGCGGCGTTCCGCTGCCCTTCAATGCGGGGCGAATCACCTGCGGTTCGGGACAGATGGCGAAGCAATCCAGGCAATCATTGCAGGCTGAGCGCTTTGCCGCTGCGACGCGCAGCAAGGCGGTGCGACCGAGCAGACCATACAGCGCACCCATCGGACACAGATGGCCACACCAGCCGCGGCTGGCGATCAGAAAGTCATAGGTGAAGATGCCGAAGACGACCAGCCAGGCGGTGCCGATACCGAAGATCAGCCCCCGGTGCAGCATCGACACCGGATTGACAAATTCCCACACGATGCTGCCGGTGGCGAAACAGGCGGCGAGCAAACCCAGCAACAGCCAGTAACGGGTGGTGGCTGCCGGTGCGCGGCCGCCTTTGATCCCCAGCTTGCGACGCAAGGCTGCGGCGCCATCGGTGACGATATTCAGCGGGCAGACCCAGGAGCAGAAAACGCGACCGCCAATCAGCAGGTAAGCCCCGACCACGATCGCTGCACCCACGATCGCATCGCGATAGGGCAGGTGGCCGGCAGCCATCGACTGCAGGACGAGGAGGGGGTCGGTGAGCGGCAATACATCCAGCGTCAGCGACGACGAGAGGTTGCCCTTGACGATCCAGATGCCGAACCACGGTCCGATCAGAAACAGCCCGAGGATGCCGAGTTGCGACAGACGGCGCAGCAGCAGCCATTTAGCGCGGAAGCGCTGCGCCACATCAACAGTCGGCGCTGGCGACCCGCCGACCGGCAAGACGTGGGTCTTCGATCCGGAATTCATGGTTTCCATCCCGAATCCAATGGCGCCTTTTGCTGCAACGCCTTGTCTTCCCTGCCACGGACGGGAAGTTCGATCTGCTCGCCGATCAGGGAACCACCATGCTTGGCCTTTTCTTCCCAGCCCTTGCGATAGTGCTCAGGCAACCGTCCCTTCGCCAGCTTCAAGGGATAGACCTTGATCGCCGCCTCCGGCAGCACACAGGATTTCTCGCATTTTCCGCAACCGGTGCAGTATTCCGAATGCACCGTGGGCAGCAGCATGGCGTGCCGATCGGAGCGCGGGTTGTGAATATTCTCCAGTGAGATGGCCTTGTCGATTACCGGGCATACGCGGTAGCAGACATCGCAGCGCAGCCCCAGAAAATTGAGGCAGGATTCGTGATCGACCAGGACGGCCAGACCCATGCGCGACTTGCCAATATCAGTCAGCTGTCGATCCAGCGCGCCGGTCGGACAAGCCTTGACGCACGGAATGTCCTCGCACATTTCACAGGGGATCTTGCGCGCATCGAAGTAGGGTGTACCCGTTGCCACCGTCTGTCCGAGTTCGGCCAGCTTCAGCGTATCGTAAGGACACCCGCGCACGCACAGACCGCAGCGCACGCACGTGGCGAGGAAGTCTCTTTCAGCCAGCGCACCGGGGGGCCTCAGTGCCTGTGCCGGCAGCGCGAACGCCTGACGCGCATACAAGCCGACGCCAAGCGACAGCAACGCCGCTCCGCCCACTGCACCGGCGAAGCGGTTGAGAAACTGACGGCGTGCCGACGATGAAAACGCGCTCATGACTATTCAGCAAAATGTCTTTTTCGATGATCAGGCTTGTGTCAGACCTTTACCACCTTCACTGCACACTTCTTGAAGTCTGTCTCCTTCGAGATCGGGCAGGTGGCATCCAGGGTCAGCTTGTTCACCAGTCTTGCTTCATCGAAGAAGGGTATGAAGATGAGCCCCCTGGGCGGCTTGTTGCGGCCACGCGTCTCGATGTGCGCCACTATCTCGCCGCGTCGCGAAACCACCTTGCATTCCATGCCGCGGGTAAAGCCGCGTGCCTTGGCGTCGTCCGGATGCATGAAGATCTGCGCCTCGGGAACGGCACGGTGCAGCTCCGCCACCCGCCGCGTCATGCTGCCCGTATGCCAGTGCTCGAGAACCCTGCCGGTGCACAACCACAGGTCGTACTCCTTGTCCGGCATCTCTGGCGGGTCCTGGTATGGCAGGGCAAAGATCACCGCCTTGCCATCCTTGTGGCCATAGAACCTGATGCCCTCGCCTTTCTTCACGTAGGGATCGTAACCTTCGCGGAAGCGCCACAGCGTCTCCTTGCCGTCGACCACCGGCCAGCGCAGGCCGCGTGCGTTGTGATACATGTCGAACAGAGCGAGGTCATGGCCATGGCCGCGGCCGAATTGCGCATATTCCTCGAACAGACCTTTGTGCACGTAATAGCCGAAGGCTTTCGATTCGTCGTTCATGTAGCCTTTGATGGCGTGGGCATTGACCTTTTCCACCTCGGTGAGCGGGAACTTGTTGACCACCTTGTTGGCGTACAGCACGTCATAGAGCGTCTTGCCCTTGTATTCCGGCTTCTTGGCGATGAGTTCGGCGGGCCACACCTCCTCGACTTTGAAGCGCTTGGCGAATTCCATGTATTGCCAGAGGTCCGACCTGGCTTCGCCCGGCGCCTTCACCTGCTGACGCCAGAACTGGGTGCGCCGTTCGGCATTGCCGTAGGCGCCTTCCTTCTCGACCCACATTGCCGACGGCAGGACCAGATCGGCGGCGAGCGCCGATACGGTGGGATAGGCATCGGAGACGACGATGAAGGTGGCCGGATTCCTCCATCCCGGATAGATCTCGCCATTGATGTTCGGTCCGGCCTGCATGTTGTTGGTGGTGCTGGTCCAGTAACACTTCAGCTTGCCGTCTTTCAGGGCACGGCTTTGCGCCACGGCGTGCAGGCCGATCTTGTCGGGCAGCGTGCCTTCCGGCAATTGCCAGATGGCTTCGGTGATCTTGCGGTGCTCGGGATTGGTCACCACCATGTCGGCCGGCAGTCGATGGGAGAAAGTGCCGACTTCGCGCGCGGTGCCGCAGGCCGAGGGCTGTCCGGTAAGCGAGAACGGACCGTTGCCCGGCTCGGAGATCTTGCCGGTCAGGAGATGAACGTTGTAGATCATGTTGTTCACCCAGGTGCCGCGCGTATGCTGGTTGAAACCCATGGTCCAGAAGGAAACAATCTTCTTCTTCGGGTCGGCGTACAACTCTGCCAGCGCTTTCAGTTTGTCGGCAGGTACGCCCGATAGCTTCGACACTTTTTCCACGGTGTATGCGGAGACGAACTTGGCAAACTCCTCGAAGGTCGAGGGTCTGGCGTCATTCGGGTTGTTCTTCGGCTTGCCGTCTGCTCCCGGGTAGCCATTGAACTTCGCGTCCTTCTCGAGCGCATGAGCCGGCCGCAAGCCAAAGCCGATGTCGGTCTCGCCGATCTTGAAGTTAATGTTCTTGCTGACAAAGGCCTTGTTCACCTTGCCGCTGCTGATGATGTGATGGCAGATGTAGTTGAGAATCGCCAGATCGGTATTCGGCACAAAGATCATGCCCGCGTCGGCCAGGTCGAAGCTGCGATGTTCGAAGGTGGACAGCACCATGACCCGGCACTCATTGTGGGTCAGTCGCCGGTCGGTGATGCGCGACCAGAGGATCGGATGCATCTCGGCCATGTTCGAACCCCAGAGCACGAAAGCATCGGCATTCTCGATGTCGTCGTAACAGCCCATCGGCTCGTCGATGCCAAAGGTGCGCATGAAGCCGGTGACGGCGGAGGCCATGCAGTGCCTGGCGTTGGGATCGAGGTTGTTGGAGCGAAAGCCGGCCTTCCATAGCTTGCTGGCGGCATAGCCTTCCCAAATCGTCCACTGGCCGGAGCCGAACATGCCGACGGAGCCTGGGCCCTCGGCTTTCAGCGCCGCCTTCCACTTTTCGGCCATGATGTCGAAAGCTTCGTTCCACGACACTTCGGTGAATTCGCCGTTCTTGTCGTACTTGCCGCCCTTCTTGCGCAGCAGCGGCTTCTTCAGGCGGTCGGCGCCGTACATGATCTTCGACAGGAAGTAGCCCTTGATGCAGTTCAGTCCGCGATTGACGGGTGCATCGGGATCGCCCTGGGTTGCGACGACCCGATCATCCTGGGTACCGACCAGGACCGAACAACCGGTGCCACAGAAACGGCAGGCCGCCTTGTCCCAGCGCACTGCCGTTGGGTTGGCGGCTGTTTCCTTTTTCGCTGCCGCGGCGGCGGCGGGAACAGCCATGCCGGCGGCGACTGCGGTGGCAGCGACAGCGTTGGCCTTGATGAATTCGCGACGGCTGATGCTCATGTCTGACCCTCCTTTGTTTCGTTGAGACCTTCATCCGAATACTGATAAACAAGCGCGGCATCCGAGATGCCGTCCATCAGATGTACCTCGAGCAGGGAATCCTCGACGCTGTGGCCGGGGCCGTCTTCCACCGTTACGATAATGCGACCCTGAACCCGATCGCTCGCATGCACCTCAACGCCGGGTATGCCGGCGAGCATGGTCATCACTTCAGGAAAGCGCTCGGGCCGCGCCCGCAACAGAACACCGGAAACATTCATTTGTCTGCTCCTGCTTCGTCAGTCATTGAATTGACTCGTGCCAGTGTGTTTCTGGTAAATCACGACGAATGAGCTACGGAATAAGCAATCTGCTGCGTCAGCGAGCGTGATTGGCGTCCGGATCAGCTAAGAGACTGCGCCTGAACACTGTGCAGCTTCACAGGGAGAACCCCGTCTTGGGCAGTGAATCTTGTTGCGTAAATTGTTGCACTGCGACTAAGGCATTACTTTGATCAGGGTCAATAAACCTTCGATCACGCCATTCGGATAAACAGGCAACTGGCCAAGGTAGGGATGACTGTGTTTGTCAGCAAGGGGATGGCCATGTGCGCTGGGAGAGGGCCTATTCCGGATCGCCTGCGGCGGTCGCGCGGCGCAATCAGAGTGCGCACCGCAATCTCACGCTACAAGAGTCTTGCGCAGGCCGATTTCCAGGTCGGCCTCGACTGCTTCCATGGGTGCAAAGTTAAGGCGGACAAACAGCATCGGTCATCAGCGGCGGTTCACCCGGACGCAAGTCTTGAACAGTGTGCGACCGGCTGCTGACGCCTGGCAGATGAACTCAGGGCGCCGTAAGCCCCGACATGTAGTCGGCCACAGCCTCAAGATCTTCATCGTCATAGGACTTCATGACTTTCACCATGTTTGGGTCTGTCTGCCTCGTGCAGCGACGCTTTGCGCGCCGGGAATTCCGCTTTGCGGGCCGGCGTCAGGGTTTCCGGCTCCACTTGCCTTCGGCGTCGCGCAGCCACCAGCCGGACTTCCACTGCTGGTGCCAGCGCTGGCGCATCAGTTGCCATACTTCTGCCTCATCGCCGCGGCGGCCGTTGCTGTCGGCCAGAGCCTGGATCAGCGCCTTGCGTTCCTCGTTTTCCACGTCGATCAGCTTTTCCGCGATCTGCTGTTTGGCCAGCGAGAGTTTGACGCCGTCGCGCAGATAGATAAATCCGTCCGCGCCCAAGCCGATGTCACCGGGATCGTAAAAGCGTATCAGGCGCGAAGTGCGCTGCGCCAGGGAATGCTTGACGACAATAACCGGCGGCGTGCCGATGTCCAGATTGATGGCTGCCTTGGCAGGTTCTTTGGCAGACTCGGCCGCCGCAACAGGCAGCGCGAGGCAGGCAAGCAGTAGCACGAGTCGTTTCATCAGGAGTCCTTGTGGTTTATTTGCCGGCGAGCAGCAGTTTCAGATCGGCAGCGATGTTATTGGGATTCTCGCCGTGCCGGATAAGCAGGCGCAGGCGGCCCTGCGGGTCGAAGACATAGCTTCCGGTGGAGTGGTCGATGCTGTAGCTGTCGGGGGTCGATCCCGCCTGCTTCGCATAGAACACCTTGAAGTCTTTTGCCAGCGCCGCAGTGCCTTTTTCATCCGCATACAGGCCGAGAAAGCTCGGATGAAACGCGGGAACGTACTGGGCCAGCAAAGCCGGCGTATCGCGCGCCGGGTCCACCGTGACGAACAGCACCTGCACCCGCTTGGCGTCTTCGCCGAGAAGGTTCATGGCTTCACGCATGCCCGCCAGCGTGGTCGGGCAGACATCGGGACACTGGGTATAGCCGAAGAACAGCACGACGGCCTTGCCGCGAAAATCGGCGAGGCGGCGCGCCTGACCGTTGTGGTCCGTGAGCTTGAAATCCTTGCCCCAGTCAACCGCCGAAAGATCGGTGGAGACGAAGCGCGGCGGCTCGGAACATCCCGCCAGCAACAGGGCAATGCAGAGGAACAGGGCGGACAGCAGCTTCATGGGGACCGGAATGGGGAGTGATCAAAGCGGCGATCAGTGTACCATCCACCCTTGCCGTATACTTTCACATTTTCGCGGGGTCATAGTGAATTCGCATATCGTCACGGTTTCCGAAGGGACGCCAAAAACGCTTGCCCGAGCATGGTTATGGCTGGGGCTGATGGCGCTGATCGGTTCCGGCCTGCTGGCCATCTTGTTGGTGCTGTCGCGCACGCCGGGCATTCAGGACGTGTTCCCGCTGAAGGACTTCTTCCGCTCCGCGCTGGTGGTGCACGTCGACCTTTCGGTGGCGATCTGGTTCATGGCGTTTGCCGCCGTGATCTGGAGTGCCGTGGGCCGCGGCGGCGTGGCCTGGCTGGGCTGGGGCGGCTTCGCGCTGGCGGCAGTCGGCACCGCGGTGATGACGGTTTCGCCGTTTCTGCCGGGCGCCGATCCGGTGCTCAACAACTACATTCCAGTGTTGCAGCAGCCGGTGTTCTACGCCTCGCTGTGGATCTGCGGCGCGGGTTTCGGTCTGGCCGTGCTGCGCGCACTGATCACCACCTGGCCGCGGCCGTTCTTCGGCGCTCCGCTGCAACTCGGTGCCTTTCTCGGCGCGGTAGCGGCTTTTCTGGCGCTGGCGGCCTTTGTCTGGTCCTGGGTCGTGGTGCCGAGAATCGAGGAAAAGATCTATTTCGAAGTGCTGTTCTGGGGCGGCGGGCATACCCTGCAATTCCAGCACGCACTGCTAATGGTGGTCGCCTGGCTGTGGATCGCCGCCCATCTCGGCCATCCGTCCGCGGCGTCGCCGCGCGCCCTGTCGGCCATGTTCTGGATTGCCGCCTTGCCGCTGCTGGTGGTGCCGGCGATTTACTTCACGATTCCGGCGGGCGAGTTGCCGCATATGGAGCTTTTCGCCAAGCTGATGATATGGGGGCATCCCTACATGGCGCCGCTGATCCTGGTCGGTCTTCTGAGTCTATGGGCCACGCGCAAGGCGGATGTCCACCCGGCCAAGTCCGCCTTCATCGCCTCCTTCTTCCTGTTCGCCGTGGGCGGCGTGCTGGCCTACATGATCAAGGGTGTCAACGTGGTGATTCCGGCGCACTACCACGGCTCTACGGTCGGCGTGACACTGGCCTTCATGGGGCTGACCTACGTGCTGCTGCCACAACTCGGGTTCGGCGCGGTCAAGGGACGCATGGCCCGCTGGCAGCCCTACGTGTATGGCGGCGGTCAGCTGATCCATATCCTCGGCCTGGCCTGGTCTGGCGGTTACGGCGTGCAGCGCAAGGTAGCCGGCGCCGAGCAGGCCCTGACCACGCTGCCGCAGAAGATCGGCATGGGCATGATGGGTTTGGGCGGTGTGATTGCCGTCGTCGGCGGCATCATGTTCGTGCTGGTCTGTCTTAAGGTCATGGCGCCACGCCAGCAGCAACGGCGGAGTCCGGGGGCAAAATAATCCCGGCTCGAGGCCGGGATTGAGTCCGCTTCCTGGCGGGAGCGGATGACGAAATAAGAAAATCTAGCGTATCGGGCCGCCTTCGGTCTTCTGCGTTGCGCAAGTCGCGGCCTCGAGGATAGTGCTAGCGTTTACCCGTGTTGCAGCTGGTGCGCATGCGCTTGCCGATCGACATGACGAACTGCAGAGCCGCCTGATTCTCCGCATCGCTCATGAGGCGCACCATTGCCATAATGCCGCCGGCCGGCGGCGGCAGCTGCTTGGCGTCCTCGGCGCCCTGATTGAGGCAGCCAGCGAGCTGATCGACCATGTCGATGTGCTTGATCATGCTCGGCAGCTTGTCGGCCAGAATGTCGAGCGAGCCGGAGTTGTTGAGGCGATCCAGGATATCGATCAGGCGCTCGACGCCGCTGCGGTTGAGCCGGTCGATGACGCTGAGGGCTTCGGCGGCCATTTGCGCCACGCGCCCGACCATGTCGTCGTTCATCGCGTCCTCGGCAGCTGCCACGGTGCGCGCGATGTCGACGATGCGCTGCAGATCACCGTTGTCGACCAGGCGAGCAAGGACCGGCAGGGCGCGCTCGAAGCCGCTGCGGTTGAGGCGGTCGAGCAGATCGAAGCTGGTACCAGCCAGTTCAGTAAAACGCCCGACCATGTCGTCGGAAGCCGCGTCCTCTGCGGCGCCATAGACGCGCGCCAAACTGCATAGGCGATCCAGATCGCCGTTATGCACCATTTGAGCCAGCGCCGGGAGGGCTTTGTCGACGCCGCTGCGGTTGAACTTGTCGAGCAGGTCCAGCGCCTGGGCGCCGTTTTCCGCCAGGCGCGAGACCATGTCGTCGGTCACCGAATCCTTGGCGGCCTGCAGCACGCGCTCGACCTCCGGAAGGGCACCGGCAGTGCTTGTGTTGTCGTCCATGATCAGTTCCTTACAGCAAGCCGCGCGCCGAGATCCAGTAGAGCTTGTTGTAGGCAAGCTTGAACCAGTGGATGGCGCGGGTGGGTGCCTTGGGATCCGGCGGCTGGTTGTAGTTGAACATGGCGTAGGTCGCCTTTTCCGATCCGGCTTGTATGAAACAGAAAACCTTGCCGTCATACTTGCGGACGGGCACGCCGAACTTGACCATGGCGACGATGTTGGCACCGACTGTTTCCGCCTCGAAATGAGCCGTCGAGCCTGCCTTGCTGATGGGGATGTTGGTGGTGTCTCCCAGGACGTAAACGTTGCTGCGGCCTTCCATGTTGAGATTGAACCGGTCGGTGGGTATCCAGCCGTTCTGTCCCAGCTTGTTGGTCTCGATGACTTCCATGCCCTTGTGCGCCGGTATCGAGATCAGCATGTCGTAATTGATCTCGGTGCCTTCTTCGCTATGGAGCATGCGCTTCTCGCCGTCAACCGACTTGAGGTTGAACAGCGTTTCGTAGGTAATGCCCCGCTTGTCCATCTCCGGTTGCGCCCATTTGGCGACGTTCTCCAGGGTATGCACACGGCCGATCGGATAAGTGTAGTGGAGTTGCACCTTGTCGCGGATGCCGCGCTCCTTGAAGAAATCGTCGAGCATGAAGATTATTTCCAGCGGCGCCATCGGGCACTTGTGCGGCACGCCCATGGCGATCACGATCTTGCCGCCCTGGAATTCGCGCAGGCGGTGGAACAACTTCACCGCTGTCTCCTCGGTATAGAAGAACTCCGCGTTTTCCTTCAGGCCCGGGATCGAGTCCGGCCACATGCGCGACCCGGTGGCGATGACCAGGATGTCGTAGCTGTGCACCTTGCCGCTCTTGGTCTTCACCTGGTTCTGGTCGAGCATGAAGGTCTCGACCGGATCAACATGGAACTGGATGCCCGGTTCGAGCAGGCTGGCCTGGTCCCGATACATCTCGTCCGGCGTCATTTTTCCAACCGCTACGTAAAGCAGCCCCGGCTGGTACATGTGCTTGTCCGACGCCGAGAGCATGGTCAACTGCACCTTGCCGGATTTCACATCGTCCTTGAGGCTGCGCGCCACGTTGTTGACAAGAATGGTTCCACCCATGCCGCCGCCGATAACCAGTATCTTCATGTCTGTCTCCTCTTTTTTATATGATGATCGGCGCCTCGCGGTACCGTCCTTGCTGCGCTACCTATTCTTCGCTACTTGGTCCTTTTCAGATTCACGTGCCAGACACCCGCCTCCTCGTGGCTGCCCAAGTGCTCGTGGCCAACCTTTTTCAGCCATTGCGGGATCTCTGCAGCCGATCCCTTGTCGGTGGACAAGACCTCGATCTCATCGCCGATTTCGACCATTTTGATCCCTGCGATCAGTTCCATCAAGGGGCCGGGGCAGAAACTGCCGCGCGCATCAATAATCTTCTTCTCCGCCATGTACGTATTTCCTTGTTTGTTAAAAAGACCAGACCTGCCCACCCTTGCATTCGTCGAGGAACATGGTCAGGCCCATCGGTTCGCCAATATAGCCCTCGAGTCCTCCTTGTTCAATTCCGAGTACGTCCATGGCCATCGAACAGGGATGAATTTTCGCATCGCCCAGTGTCACGGCCTGCTCGAACAGGATTTTGAACGGGGGAACATTCTTCTGCTCCATCAGTTCTCCCACCGGTCCTTCACACGGAGCCTTTTCGTCGGCACCTTTGACGAAGTAGCGCAGGGCGTTCATGGAAAGAAACACCAGCACCTCGTTGCCGCTCACCGCGCCTACCGAGGCTATCATTGCGGCCATTTGCAGCTGTTCGCGCTTGTCCGAGAGCACTACCACGCTGATCTTGTTCAACTCCATTGTTCCGTCTCCGATGGTATGCGGACCCTTGAGCTGCAAGGTGTCCACCGATTCTGTAAAGTACCTACGCTATCACGACGGGTACTCTGGACGCAGCGAGCGGCGAGCAAATCTGTTAATGGCGGAATAGACGCAGCGATTGGTTGATCAGCGATCCTCCTCCCGCTCTTGAATGATGCATTCAAGAGCGAATACACACCCAAAGGAAGCACGACTCCCCGATCAACGCGTTCGTCAAGGACAAGGTGTCCTCGTCCCGTTACCCATTGCCCCTCTTGTTTCGCATGTAGGCGGCACGGCGCCGCATTTTGTGGCAATGTAGCTTTCCCGATTCGGTGAATTGACTGCGGCCTTGGAGGCGGGTTGATGCGGGCAGTTGCGCTGTTGATGATTTGCTGGTCGTCGTTGGCCGTTGCCCAGTCCGCGGCACGGCCGGCGGCCCCCGTTGTGGTGCTGACCCAGAGCGGGGCGGTCGGGCCCGCCACTGCCGACTACCTGCAGCGCGGCCTGGAGAAAGCGGTCGAGCTCGGCGCGCAGCTCGTGGTGCTCAAAATGGATACGCCGGGCGGACTCGACCTCTCGATGCGCGCGATTATCAAGCACATTCTCGCTTCGCCGATACCGGTCGCCGGCTTCGTGGCGCCGACCGGTGCGCGCGCGGCGAGCGCCGGCACCTATATTCTGTATGCGAGCCATATCGCTGCGATGGCACCGGCGACCAATCTTGGCGCAGCGACGCCGGTGGCAATGGGTCCTCAACCGGCCAGTCCGCAGTCCGAACCGCGCCAACCCGCGGCGGCGCAGGGCAAGCCGGAGCAGGGCGGCGACCGCGCCGCCGACGCGCAATCAACCGCGCAGACGATGACGCGCAAGCAGACCAACGATGCGGCAGCATACATCCGCGGACTCGCGCAACTGCGTGGCCGCAACGCCGAATGGGCCGACAAGGCGGTGCGCGAGGCGGTCAGCCTGTCGGCGCAGGAAGCGCTCAAATTGAACGTCATCGATGTGATCGCCGCAGACGTTCCGCAACTGCTCAAGCAGCTAGACGGCCGCAAGCTCTCGGTGCTGGGCCAGGAGAGGCAGCTCGCCACCGGCACTGCCGGGATCATTGAATATCGACCCGATTGGCGCACCCGGTTGCTGGTCGTCATCACCGATCCGAGCATTGCCTACCTGTTGCTCATGATCGGTTTCTACGGCCTGCTGTTCGAGTTCTACAACCCGGGTCTGGTCGCCCCCGGCGTTATCGGTGGCATCAGCCTGGTGGTCGCGCTGTTCGCGTTGCAACTGCTGCCGATCAGCTATACCGGGCTCGCGCTGATCGCGCTGGGCGTCGGCCTGCTGGTCGCGGAGCATTTCGCGCCGGGCTTCGGCATTCTCGGCATGGGGGGCATCACCGCTTTCGTGATCGGCTCGATCATGCTGATCGACACCGACGCGCCCGGTTACAGCATTCCGTGGCAATTGATCGCCGGTGTGACGGCGGTGAGTGTCGGCTTCCTGCTCGTGGTGCTGAACCTGGCGCTACGCGCGCGCCAGCGACCGGTGGTCAGCGGCCGCGAGCAGATGCTGGGAGCGACCGGCGAAGTTCTAGCAGACACCGATGGCGGCGTGTTTGCACGCATCCACGGCGAAGTATGGAAAGTACGCGCGAACGCCCCGCTCGGGCGCGGTCAACTAGTGCGGGTGGTCGGCATCGATGGGCTGGTGCTCGCCGTCGAGCCCGCCGCACAAGGAGATAAAAAATGATCGGCTTTGATTTCACTTGGATTGACGGCGGTTTTGTTCTGGTGGTTCTGGCGGCGGTCTTTCTGGCCAACGCGGTCCGCATCTTCCGCGAGTATGAGCGCGGCGTTGTGTTCACCCTCGGGCGCTTCTGGCAGGTCAAGGGACCGGGGCTCGTCATCATCATCCCGATCATCCAGCAGGCGGTGCGGGTGGATCTGCGCACGGTAGTGCTCGAAGTGCCGACGCAGGACGTGATCTCGCGCGACAACGTGTCGGTGAAAGTCAGTGCCGTCGTCTACCTGCGCGTCATCGATCCGCAAAAGGCCATCATCCAGGTCGTCGATTACCTCAACGCCACCAGCCAGCTCGCGCAGACCATGCTGCGCTCCGTGCTGGGCAAGCACCAACTCGACGACATGCTCGCCGAGCGGGAGAAGCTGAACATGGACATCCAGCAGGCGCTCGATGCACAGACCGACTCGTGGGGAATCAAGGTCGCCAACGTCGAGATCAAGCAGGTCGACCTGACGGAATCCATGATACGGGCGATTGCCCGGCAGGCCGAGGCGGAACGCGAGCGCCGCGCCAAGGTGATACATGCCGAGGGTGAACTTCAGGCAGCCGAAAAGCTGTTCCAGGCGGCAAAGATACTCGCGCAAGAGCCGCAGGCGATCCAGTTGCGTTATCTGGAAACGTTGACGGTCATCGGCGCCGACAAGAATACAACGATCATCTTCCCGCTGCCCATGGATCTGCTGACGCCTTTCCTGGAAAGAAAGAAGTAGGACTCGGGCGGGGCGATCTTCTGGTTTCCCGTTTCTCAGTTGCGGGTGTCGACTCATGGAGTATTACTCGATGAGTCTGCTTTGCTGCGGCGGGTTCGGGTGCTTTCGAGCCGTCCTGAAGCGATACTTCAGAGCACACGCGTTTCGTAGGTCTGTTCGTCTTGGTCGACCAGATGCACGGCGCAGGCGATGCAGGGGTCGAAGCTGTGGATGGTGCGCAGGACCTCGAGAGGCTGCTTGGGGTCGTGCAGTGCGTGGCCCTTGAGCGCGGCCTCGTAGGCGCCGGGCTGGCCCTGCGGATCGCGCGGCCCGGCATTCCAGGTCGAGGGCACCACCGCCTGGTAATTGGTAATCTTTCCGTCGTCGATGACGATCCAGTGCGCCAGGCCGCCGCGCGGGGCTTCCATGAAGCCGACGCCCTGCGCATGCTGCGGCCAGGTCGACGGTTCCCAGCGCTGCTCGTTGAAGGTACGCACGTCGCCACTCTTGATGTTGGCGACGAACTGGTCGTACCAGCCCTGCATGGCGTCGGCCAGGATCTTCGTCTCCAGCGTGCGCGCGGCAGTGCGGCCCATCGTCGAGAACAGCGCGGCGACTGGCAGGCCGAGTGTCTTCAGCGCCATATCGACGAGTTCCCTGGTCTGCCCGTGGCCCTTTGCGTAAAGCATCAGCACCCGCGCCAGCGGGCCGACTTCCATCGCCTTGCCCTTCCAGCGCGGCGACTTGATCCACGAATAGGGCTGTTCGACCGGCAGTTGCCGGAACGGCGGCTTCGGTCCGGTGTAGTTGAGCGTCGTCTCGCCTTGGTAAGGATGCAGACCCTTGTCTTTGCCACCGGCATAGTCGTACCAGGAGTGCGCGACATGCTCCTGAATCTGGTCGTCGGCATCGAGGTCGACTTCGTGCAGCGTCGACAGGTCACGGTTGAGAATCGCGCCGCGCGGAAAGAGGAAGCCCTCGGGATCGTTGATGCCCCGGCCTGGCAGATCGCCATAGCAGAGGAAGTTGCCCAATCCTTCGCCCTGCCTGAACCAGTCCTTGTAGAAACCGGCGATCGCCAGCGTGTCCGGCACATAGACCTGGTCGACGAAAGCGCGCATTGATTCGATCACCGACTGGATGCGCTGCAAGCCGACGATGTCGAGTGCAGTGCCGCCCTGGCCGCCATGGTAATGCGGTCCCTTGCCTTGGCCCTGATGTTCCGGGTAGATGCTGATGGCAACCGGAGCACCGCCGACGACGAAATTCGGGTGCGGATTCTTGCCGCCGAGGATGGCGTGCAGCGCCACCACGTCGCGCTGCCAAGCCAGCGCCTCGAGATAATGCGCGAGCGCCATGAGGTTGGCCTCCGGCGGCAGCCGGTAGGCCGGGTGGCCCCAGTAACCGTTCTGGAAGATGCCAAGCCTACCTTTTTCGACGAAGGTCCTGAGCCGCTGCTGCACGTCGGCGAAATAGCCCGGCGACGACTGCGGATGGCTGCTGATGGATTGCGCCAGTGTCGAGGTGGCCTTCGGGTCGGCTTTCAGCGATGACACCACGTCCACCCAGTCGAGCGCGTGCAGGTGGTAGAAATGCATGACGTGGTCGTGGATGTACTGCGCGCCGATCATCAGGTTCCGGATCAGTTCGGCGTTGGGCGGGATCGAAATCTTGAGTGCATCCTCGACGGCGCGTACCGAGGCGACCGCGTGCACGACGGTGCACACACCGCAGATGCGCTGCGCGAAGGCCCAGGCGTCGCGCGGATCGCGGCCGCGCAGGATGGTTTCGATGCCGCGCACCATGGTGCCGGTGGACCAGGCCTGCTCGATGACCCCGTCCTTCAGCTGCGCCTCGATGCGCAGGTGGCCTTCGATGCGGGTGATAGGGTCGATGACGAGGCGTTCGCTCATGCTCAATCCTCGGCCAGATGTTCGGCCACCAGTTCGGTGAGGCCCAGCAATTCGATATTCATGTGGTAGTGCTCGAGCGCCTCCTCGATGACGACGCGGCAGTTGGCGCAGGAGGTCACCACCGTGTTGACGCCGAGCTTCTCGATCTGCGCCTTCTTGCGCTTGAAGGCGATCGTGCGCAGCGGTTCGGCGCGCTCGTTGGCCGAGACCCCGCCGCCGCCACCGCAGCACCAGTTCATGACGCCGGGATCACTCATCTCGCGAAACTGCGGTGCAATCTGCCGGAGCAGTGCGCGCGGCTGCTGATGGACGCCGCCGCGCCGCGAGATCTGGCAGGGGTCGTGGTAGGTAAGCGGCTTGTCGATGCTGCCTTTCAGCTTGAGGCGCCCGGAACGACGCAGATCGTCGAGCACTTCGAGGATGTGCTTGACCTCGAAGCCGAAGCGACGCCCCATCAGGTTCGGCCCCTCCCAGCGCAGCGCGGTGTAGGCATGGCCGCACTCGGGGCTGATGACGCACTTGACCTTCAGGTCCTCGGCCGCCTTGACGATGCGGCCGACGAGTTCCCGCGCGAGGTCGGACACGCCGATCTGGATGCCGCTGTTGGTGGCCTCATAGGCGTGTTCGCTGAGCGTCCACGTGGCGCCGGCATTGTCGAGGATGCGGCCGACGGAGCCGAGATACTCTGGGTAGTTGAGTATCTCCCACGAGGACATGAGTACCAGGTAATCAGCGTTCTCCAGGTTAACCGGGATATCGATGCCGAACTGCTTCTGCATGCGCTTGATCTGTGCCTGCACCGTCACCCACTTCACCCCTGCCGGACTGCCACTCTGGATCGAGCGCTGCGTCGCGGTCACGAGGCCTTCCGGGGCGTGCCCGGCGGCCGCCATGCCCTCGCGCATCTTGCGGATCATCAGCGTGATGTCGTTGCCGACCGGGCACACCATCGAGCAACGCCCGCACATCGAGCAGCTGTCATAGACCAGCGGACTCCACGCTGCCAGTTCCGCGTCCGTCACCGGCTTGGCCAGCCCGACGAGCTTCGCCAGCCGGCCGAGCAGGGTGTACTCCTGCTGCCAGACGCGGCGCAGCGGTTCCAGCTTGTGGATCGGCGTGTATTGCGGGTCGCCGGTTTCCGTGTAGAACAAACAGCTCTCCGCGCACAAACCGCAGTGCACACAACTGGCAAAGAAGGCTGCCACTGGCGCGTCGATGACTTCCTTGAAGGCGTTGACGCCTCGCTGCAGGGAGGCGCTCACGATGCCACTCCTTTCCTGCCGGAAATCTCGCCGTTGTACCAGCGCGCAATGAACAGGCTGAAGACATGGAACAGCTTCGAGAACGGCAGGAGGACGAGCAGCAGTTCGACCGAGACGATATGCACAGCCAGGGTCAGCGTGTAGTTTTCGAACAGGTGGTGGTAGGCCGAGTAGCCCGTGATCAGCGGCACGAAGGTCAGCGCCCAGGCCAGCCAGTCGCCCGCATTCGTCAGCAGGCGCTTGACCGGATCGACCAGGCGTCCGACCAGCAAGGCGAGCAACGCGATGATTGCGGCAATCGAGGCGATGTCGACCAGCGGATTCGGCAGACCCGGCCAGCGCAGGCCGAGGAGCCCGCGGAACAGTTCGATATGCGGCACGAAGAAAAAGACGGCGATGGCCATGCCAATATGAAAGACATAGCCGCCCAAATAGGTGAGCGGCGCGCGCCGCAACATGCCCGGTGGCGGCAGCGAGCGCGTAAATATCGTGCGCCAACCGCTGCCAGTCGAGTTCTGCCGCGGCGACGCGAGGTCCGCCTGGCGGCCCAACGCCAGTATTTCGATCAAACGCAGAATCACGCCAAAGATGCAGATGCCGACTGCCAGCACCAGCCCCGGCCCGCGCGCCCACGTCAGGAGTTCCAGCCCGCTCATGGTTTCTTCGTCAGGTCTTCGACCTTGACCGTCTCATGCGCCGCCTTTGCCGCGGCCTTCTTGGCGCGGTTGGCGAAGGCCACCGCAACCCCGGCCCCCACGCCGGCCGCGGCGGCACCTGCCACTGCTTTCCGCACCGGCGTCGCCGGCATCGACAGCGCCTTGTAGAACGATCCCATGTCCCAGAAGTCCGGCTCCGCGCAACCGAGGCAACCGTGGCCCGACTGGATCGGGAAGGAGACGCCGTTGTTCCACTTCGTCGTCGCGCAGGCGTTGTGGGTCACCGGTCCCTTGCAGCCGAGTTTGAACAGGCACCAGCCCTTGCGCGCGCCCTCGTCGTCGAAGCTCTCGGCGAACTTGCCCTGGTCGTAGGAGGGGCGGCGGTAGCAGCGGTCGTGGATGCTCTCGCCGTAGAAGATCGTCGGCCGGCCGCGGCCATCGAGTTCCGGCAGCGTGCCGAAGGTGAGGAAATGCGCGAGCACGCCGGTAATGACGACGGGAATCGGCGGGCAGCCCGGCACGTTGATGACCGGCTTGTCCTTGATCAGTTGGCTCACCGGCACCGCGCCGGTCGGGTTCGGCTGCGCGGCGGGCAAGCCGCCGTATGCCGCACAGGTTCCAACGGCGATTACCGCCGCGGCGCCCTTCGCGGTTTCCATCAGCATGTCGAAGTTGCTGACGCCGGCAATCGTCGAATAGCCCGGATTGCCCAGCGGCACCGAGCCATCCACCACGAGCAGGTATTTGCCGGCATTGGCGCGCATCGACTCCTCCCGCGCGCGCTCGGCCGCCTCGCCGGAAGCGGCCTGCAGGGTGTGGTGATAGTCGAGCGACACCTGTTCGAGGATCAGGCCCTCGATGGTCGGCGTATGCGAACGCGTCAGTGACTCCGTGCAGCCCGTGCATTCCTGGAAGGAGAGCCAGATCACCGAGGTGCGCGATGCATTCTCCAGCGCCGCGGCGATGACGATGACGCTGGAAGCGGGCAGAGCGTAGGCGGCGGCAAGGGTGGCGCAGAAACCGAGAAAATCCCGCCGGCTGATGCCGGCGTCGCTCAAGGCGATGCGTAACGTGTTGTCCGCGGGACGATTCATCTTTTCCTCCAGACCCAAGGGACTCATCCGCTAGCGGAACATCCTGCAGACATATTTCAGGTCAACAATCCCGCAACGACTACTTTGGATGCAACCCCACCGAAGCACCACAAGCTTGCGCTTCCTTTTGAAGGACACGCTCAAGTAACAGCATCATCTAATAGTCTTAACGGGGGGTATTGATGGAGGTCAACAGTCTTCTCGTTTAGCTCTCGAGCCTAGGTTCACCGGCTGCAAATCGCTTGCGTCTGTTGCCCCTTGTTCGCTTCTTTCCTGTCCGCGGCATCGGCGCCTTGCTTGGCCGATGCCGCCGGTACAACACCACCCCATCGTCATCGCCAATTACTGTATCGCCAGAATTGACAGTGCGCCTGCGCACACGACGGAAGGGCTAACAGAGCCCAAGGTCGCCCTGGTCAATCCGGTTTTAGTTTTGCGTCGCGAATCAACTTCTCGTAGCGGACACGCTCCGCCTGGATGAGCGCACCGAACTGTTCTGATGTTCCGGGATTGACCTCTCCGCCAACAGAAGCCATGCGCTCCTTGACATCCTGGGAGGCGATCGCTTTCTGTATTTCTGCGTGCAGCGTAGCGATGACGGCCTTGGGCGTTGCGGCGGGCGCAATGAAGCCGTACCAAACGGCAGCCTCGAAGCCGGGGTAGCCGGATTCTGCAATCGTTGGCACTGTCGGGAAGATGGACGTTCGGGTCTTGCTCATCACCGCCAATACACGCAGCTTTCCGGTCTTGACGTGCGGTTGCACTTCGAGCGCATTGACGGCCACCAGCGGCAACTGACCACCGATAACGTCAATGATCGCCGGTGAGCCACCGCGATAGGGAATATGCGCGACTGAAATTCCCGCTGCGCGGGCAAACAATTCCATGGCGAGGTGGGGAGTAGAGCCGTTGCCGGGAGTGGCATAGTTGATTGATCCGGGTGCTGCTTTCGCTGCAGCGACGAACTTGGCCAGGGTCGAAAAATCCGATGTGGCGTTGGTTGCGATGACAACGGGCACTCTTCCCACCAGCGAAACTGGAGCCACGTCCCGATCGAGATCGAACGGCGCAGGCTGGTAGAGCGAGACATTGGCGGCCAGGGCGTTGGCCGAAAGCATCAAGGTATAGCCGTCAGGCGGGCTGTCGATCAGCGCTCGCACCGCGATATTGGTCCCGGCACCAGGCTTGTTTTCGACGATTACCGGCTGGCCAAGGCTGGCTGAAAGCTTCTGGCCGACGGTTCGCGCGACAATATCCACCGCCCCCCCCGGCGAGTAGCCGACGATTATCTTTATCGGCTTGGTAGGAAATGATTGGGCCAGCGCAAAGGGGGCGGCAAGCATGCCGATGCACAAAGCAAGAATCAGACGGTACGGGTTCATAGGTTTAGCTCCTCTTAAATGATCTGCAATCGATAACACCTTGTTATTGCTGTTTCGTGTCCACGGTTCCACGCAGCCCAGCCCGCACAATCGCTGCTTGCACCAAGCCTCCGGCCCTTGCCTCCTCCGCGAACCTGCGTGCAAAGGCCATCCCTGCGTCTCTGCCTTTTGGTAGCGCCAGTGCATGCCTCTCCAAACCCCAACGACCAACGAGCACTCGCGAGCCGGGCAGGGCATCGGCCATTTCGAACAGGGTGGCCTTGTTGGTTGCGTAAGCGTCGAGTTCCCCGGCCGACAGCATCGCGATGCCCTTCTTTAGAGTGGCCGCGCGGACCACTCGAGCGTTCTTCAGATCTTTCGAGAGCGTGCCGTCCGACGAACTCTTTTCGGTTACGCCAACGCGCATGCCGGGGCGGTCCACCTCTGCCAGGCTCGAAATCGGCGAACCCAGCGGAACAAGGTATCCGAGCTCGATTTCCATGTAAGGCGCGGTGAAGTCCATGTTTTTCGCACGCTCGACCGAAGCGTTGGTAAATGCGACATCGACCTTTCCCGACTTCACGGCCTCAAGGACTTCCGCGTTCTTTTGAAAAACAACCGGCTCAAATGGAACCCCCAGGCGATGCGCGAATTCCTTGCCCAGGTCATGCCCGACACCACGGCTCCCACCCGGCCCGGAATCCGGAATAATGGACGTTGGCGTACCCGGATAGAGACCGACACGCAGCACGCCGGTGGGCGCCAGGACTTGTCGCACTTCCGGCCCTGCTCGCGTTGCGTCGGTCGCACAGCCGGCAAGGATCGGTCCGAAACACGCCAGGAACAGGACAATCCACCGGAAAACGCCCGAGATGCCAGCCGACTCATTCTTCATGAAATGCCTCCACACGTTTGGATTTGATCGACGGCAGGGTGACGATGACGACCAACACAGCGGTCACGAGCAAGAGCGACAGCGACAGGGGACGCGTGACGAACACGCTGAAGTCGCCATGGGAAAGCAGCAGCGCGCGGCGGAAGTGCTCCTCCAGCATCGGCCCCAGCACGAACCCCAGTAGTAGCGGCGCTCCCTCGCAGCCGAGCCTGAAGAACACATAACCAAGGAATCCGAAGCCGGCCGTCAGCAACACGTCAAAGCTGCTATTGCTGATGGTGAACACACCGATGCAGCAGAACACCAGGATCGCCGGATAGAGATAGCGGTACGGAACGGTCAGCAACTTGACCCAAATACCGATGAGCGGGAGGTTCAGTACCACCAGCATCAGGTTGCCGACCCACATTGACACGATCAGGCCCCAGAACAGCGTCGGATTGGTGGTCATTACCAAGGGCCCCGGCTGAATGTTGTGGATCGTCATTGCGCCTACCATCAATGCCATTACCGCGTTTGCCGGCAGACCGAGCGTCAGCAAGGGAATGAACGAGGTCTGCGCCGCAGCGTTATTGGCTGATTCCGGCGCGGCAACGCCTTCGATCGCGCCCTTGCCGAATTCAGCGCTGTTTTTGCTGACCTTCTTTTCCAGTGCATAGGCACCGAAGGCCGCCAATACCGCGCCACCCCCCGGCAAAATACCCAGCACGCTGCCGAGTGCAGTACCACGCAGGACCGGCGCGACCATTCGCTTGAAATCTTCTTTGCTCGGAAACATGCCGGAAACTTCCTTGGTAAAAATTTCACGGGTCTCCTTTTGCTCCAGGTTGCTGATCACTTCGGCGAAGCCGAACACACCCATGGCCACCACGACAAAGCCAATGCCATCTGCCAGTTCAGGAATATCAAAAGCAAAGCGTGACACGCCGGAACTGACATCGGTGCCGACTATTCCTCCCAGCAGCCCGAGACAAACCATGGCGATGGACTTGAGCAGGGAGCCGGACGAGAGCGCGATCGCGCCGAACAGTCCCAGCATGATCAACGAGAAATATTCCGCCGGACCGAACTTGAATGCCAGTTCGGCGAGCGGCGGAGCGAATGCGGCCAGCAGCAAGGTTCCGACGCAGCCGGCGAAGAAGGAACCCAGGGCGGCGGTAGTCAACGCGACACCGGCACGTCCGCGGCGAGCCATTTGGTATCCGTCGATGCAGGTGACGACTGACGAAGTCTCTCCCGGCAAATTGACCAGAATGGCCGTGGTGGAGCCACCATACTGGGCCCCGTAGTAGATGCCGGAAAGCATGATCAGCCCACCCAGGGGCGGTAGCGTGAAAGTCGCCGGCAGCAGCATCGCTATGGTCGCCACCGGGCCGAGACCGGGCAGCACACCGATCAGGGTGCCGATGAAGGCCCCCAGCACGCAATACACAATATTCATCGGCAGCGACAGCGTCTGATTGAAGATAGTGTAGGGCTCTATCGCCAGCACTGCGGTCAGGCCAACGCCAAGGTTGGAGAACATGGATTCCATGATGTGCCTCAGTTGCCGATGAAGACAGGCCAGAGCGGAAACTGAAGCTTGAGCGCCCAGACAAAGATCGTCAGAGACAGCACCGTCAGCACCATGGCGTTCAGCAAGGTGGATCGCCAGTTGAATTCATGGCTCGCATAGCTGGAAATGGCTACCAGCATGAGCAGGCATACGATCAGGCCCAGCGTCTGCAGCAGCAGTCCAAACAAGGCCGTTGGACCCAGGATAAGGAGCAACACCGGCCATGGGAACTTGTCGACTTTTTCATCCGCCGCATTCGCCGACAAGCTGCTGACGACAATGGCAATGCCGAGAACCGCCAATATCGTTCCCAGTGCAACGGGGAAGTAGCCGGGACCCATGTTGGCGGCAGTACCAAATTTATAGCGGGTGGCATAGCCGGCAAAGAATGCGCCGAACGCCAAAAACATGGCGCCAGCCCAGAAGTCCTTGTGATTCCTGATTTTCATAGCGTAGCTTTTCTTTTCGGGGCTCGGGGGGAAGTTGTTTTCGTGGATGCGGATTTGGTCGCCGTCGAGTGAGACGCCGCCAACAAATGTTCGGGATTGCCGCCAAGCAGGTCGGTCGCGCGCGCCGCAATATGCAGCAGGCGCGGCCGGAGCCGTTCCAGTTCCGCGCGCCCCAGACGATTGCTTGGCCCCACTATGCCCAGCGCCCCCAACAGGCACTGCTGCACGCCGAAGACCGGTACCGAGATGCCTGAGGTTTCAGGGTCGCGCTCGCCGCAGGAAATGTAGGAGAAGGTTCGGCGAATTTCGTCGTAGGGAGCCCCCGACTTTCCTGAAAATGCCAGCAGCACCCGTCCGCCCGCTCCTCGTTCGAGTGCCTGGACAGCTCCTTGGCGGACCTCGGGACGAATTGCAAAGCGCGAGTTGATTCGATACAGACATACCCGGTGATCTCCCTCGCGAACATGGAAGGACATCGCTTCGCCCAACTCCTGATTGAACTCGCGCATAAGGGGAAGCAACACGTCCCCCAAGCTCAAACTCGACTGGTAGATGGAACCCAGGGCAAAGGGTGCCGAGCCCAATCGGTAGCGTCCATCGTCCAGTTTGTCCAGGAACCGATGGTGAATCAGGGCATTCGCCAAGCGCAGCAACGTGCTCTTGTATAGCCCTGTTCGGGCCGCCAACTCCGCCAGCGAAAGCGGCGGATCATCCGGGCGAAAAGCAAACAGGATCGCAAATGCGCGGTCAAGGACATCAACACCGCTGGCGTTGGCCCCAAATGCTTTGTCGGTTTCACTGCGTGATGCTCTCACAAACAATCCCTAAGCGTTCTCTCTAACAGAACGGCGGCCCGTCTAATGGAACGCACTATAGGCAGCGTTGTTTTTGATGTCAACGCGCGGGTCGTATGGCCGACGCCGCTGCCTGCCGTTGTACGGGCCGGGCCGGGATGCGCTTCAGCAGGCCGTCATTTGCCGTCGTGCGCGGCGGGCGCGCGCCAGCCCAACTGACGCGAGATGCTGTGAGCGGCGGCGTGAATGGCTTTCGCGACGGGACTGTTCCAGTTGGACGGGAGGAGGCCGGCGGGACCCAGGCCGGTGATGGCCAGCGCCATCTTGCCGTCGTGGTTGAACACCGGCGCGCAGAAGGCGTTGATGCCGGGAATCACCGAGCCCACGGCCCGTGACATGCCGTGTTCGCGAATGTCGGCGATCAGGGCATCGAGCTGGGTGCGGGTGATCGGTCCCCGGGGATCGTCGCCGCGCGCGCTGATCTCGAGTTCTTCCTCGATCCGGCGCTGCAGCAGCGGTGAATCGAAAAAGGCGACGAAGCACAGGCCGATCGCCGAATGCAGCAGCGGCATCACCGAGCCGGTGCGCAGATTGACGGTGACCGGCCGCTTCGAGTCGACCCAGCGCACGATGGTGGGTCCCATGTTGCCCCACACCGCGAGCGCCACGGTTTCGCCTATTTCGTCGCCGAGGGCGTCGAGTACCGGGGTCGCCACGCGCACCGCGTCGAGCCGGGCAAGGCTCGCCAGTCCGAGATCCAGCGCAAAATGGCCGAGGTCGTAGCGGCCCGAGAGCGGGTCCTGCGTCACCAGCCCGGTGCGCGCGAAGCTGACCAGGTAGCGGTGGGCCTTGGCCGCCGGCATGCCGGCCTCCCTGGCCAGGTCGCGCAGCATCATCGGCGCGCCGTGGTCGGCCAGCACCCGCAGCAGGGGTACGCCAACCTCGATGGACTGGATGCCCTGACGGCTGTCTTCGTCTTTATCTTCACCTGACATGGGCATGATTATAGAATCGCCGCATCGCCAGCACCGACTCTCAATGGAATCCAGCCCATGACTCCCGTTCTCGTCTTCGACATCGAAACCATCCCGGACATCGTCGGGCTGCGCACGCTGCACGAATTGCCGGCGTCATTGTCCGACACGGAGGTGGCGGAGTTCGCCTTCCAGCGGCAGCGGGCGAAGAACGGCAGCGACTTCCTGCCCTTGCATTTGCAGCGCGTCGTGGTGATTTCCTGCGCCTTGCGCAGCGACGATGGTTTTCGTGTCTGGTCGCTGGCCGAGCCCAAATCTGCCGAGGGCGAAATCATCCAGCGCTTTTTCGACGGCGTGGAGAAGTTCACGCCGCAGATCGTGTCTTGGAACGGCGGCGGCTTCGACCTGCCGGTGCTGCACTATCGGGGGCTGATCCATCGCGTCACCGCGCCGCGCTACTGGGACATGGGCGAGGGCGATTACCGCGACTCGAAGGACTTCAAGTGGAACAACTACATCAGCCGCTATCACTCGCGCCATCTCGACCTGATGGACCTGCTGGCGATGTACCAGCCGCGCGGCAGTGCGCCGCTCGATCAACTGGCGCGCCTGATTGGCCTGCCGGGCAAGCTCGGTATGGATGGTTCCGCGGTCTGGGGCGCGTGGCTGGAGGGGCGCATCGACGAGATTCGCGACTACTGCGAAACCGACGTGGTCAACACCTGGCTGGTCTTCCTGCGCTTTGAGTTGATGCGCGGCCTGCTGACGGCCAGCGAACATGACATGGAACTGGATCTGGTGAAAACCACGCTGGCGGCGACCGGTTCTCCGCACTGGAAGGAATTCATTGCCGCCTGGGAGGCATCATGCTGATCGACGCACGCGACTCCGCCCTGCTGGTGGTGGATGTACAGGGCAAGCTGGTACCGGCCGTCGCCGGCTGGCAAACCCTGCTGGATCATGTCATCTGGTTGATACGCGTCGCACGCCGGCTGGAAGTGCCGGTCCTGGCCTGCGAGCAGTACCCGCAGGGACTGGGACCGACCCATCCGGCGGTGGCGGCCGAACTGCCGGCCGGCTGCATTGCGAGCAAGGTGCATTTCTCGGCCGTGGCCGGCGCCTGTCATGGTCTGGACCTGGCCGGCGGTCCCGCTCAGTACGTGGTTTGCGGCATGGAAACCCACGTTTGCGTGCTGCAGACGGTGATCGAACTGCTGGGCAGCGGCAAGCAGGTATTCGTGGTCGAGGAGGCCGTCGGTTCGCGCCGCGAAGCCGACAAGGCGCTGGCGCTGGCGCGCATGCGCGACGCCGGGGCGAGCATAGTCAGCCGCGAGATGGTGGCCTTCGAATGGCTGCGGCGGTCCGATTCGGAGGTGTTCCGCGAGGTCAGCCGGAGTTTTCTGCGCTGACCGACGGCCAACACGGGCTGCGGCAGCCCCTGAGTCAAGGAATTAGAGCAGCGCAACTACACGGGATCAAAAAACTGGGTTAATATTAAAACGTTCGTTTGAAACGACCGTTCGCCCCGGCGCGGTCGACGCCAGCCAATACAACCCAGGAGGACACCATGGGCCAATACATCGCCCCCTTGCGCGACATGCAATTTGTCTTGCACGAGTTGTTCGACGTCACGACGGAACTCAAGGCATTGCCGGCGCACGCCGAACTCGACGCCGACATCATCAATCAATTGCTTGAGGAAGGTGGCAAGTTCACCTCCAAGGTTCTGTTCCCGCTCAACCACATCGGCGATCGCGAGGGCTGCCGGCTCGATCCGGTCACCCACGAGGTGAAGACGCCAACGGGCTTCAAGGAGGCCTATCGCCAGTTCGTCGACGCCGGCTGGCCCGCGTTGACCTGCGATCCGGACTTCGGTGGGCAGGGATTGCCGGTGGTGGTGTACAACCCGCTGTCGGAGATGCTGAACTCCGCCAACCAGGCCTGGTACATGTATGCCGGCCTGTCGCACGGCGCCTATGAATGCCTGCACGAGCACGGCACGCCGGAGTTGAAGGCGCTGTACCTGCCCAAACTGGTGTCCGGCCAATGGACCGGAACCATGTGCCTCACCGAGGCGCATTGCGGCACCGACCTCGGCCTGCTGCGTTCCAAGGCCGTGCCGCAGGCAGACGGTTCCTACAAGATCACCGGCGGCAAGATCTTCATCTCCGCCGGTGAGCACGACATGGCCGAGAACATCGTGCATCTGGTGCTCGCCCGCCTGCCCGACGCGCCGGTGGGCACCAAGGGCATCTCGCTGTTCATCGTGCCGAAGTTCATTCCCAATGCCGACGGCACGCTGGGCGCGCGCAACGCCATCACCTGCGGCGCGCTCGAGGAAAAGATGGGGATTCACGGCAATTCGACCTGCCAGATGAACATGGACGATGCGACCGGCTGGCTGATCGGCGCACCGCACAAGGGCCTCAATGCCATGTTCGTGATGATGAATGCGGCGCGTCTCGGGGTCGGCATGCAGGGCCTGGGCCTGACCGAGGTGGCCTACCAGAACGCGCTGGTCTATGCCAAGGAGCGCCTGCAGATGCGCAGCCTGTCCGGCATCAAGGCGCCGGACAAGGCGGCCGATCCGATCATCGTCCATCCCGACGTGCGGCGCATGCTGCTGACGGCCAAGGCGTACGCGGAAGGCGGCCGCGCCTTTTCGACCTTCATCGCGCTGCAGATCGATCGCGAGCTGAATCATCCGGATGAGGCCGTGCGCAAGGACGCCGCCGATCTGGTCACGCTGCTGACGCCGATCGTCAAGGCCTTCATGACCGACAACGGCTGGATCGCCACCTCCGAGGCGATGCAGGTTTACGGCGGCCACGGCTACATCGCCGAGTGGGGCATGGAGCAGTATGTGCGTGATGCCCGCATCAACATGATTTACGAAGGCACCAACACCATCCAGTCGCTCGACCTTCTGGGCCGCAAGATCCTGATGGACAACGGCGCCAAGCTGAAGAAGTTCGGCGCGATGGTGCAGGCCTTCGTCGAGGAAAACGGCACCGACGAGGCCATGAGCGAATTCATCACGCCGCTGGCCGACCTCGGCGACAAGGTGACGAAGCTGACCATGGAAATCGGCATGAAGGCCATGCAGAATCAGGACGAGGTCGGCGCCGCGGCAGTTCCCTACCTGCGCGTGGTCGGCCATCTGGTGTACAGCTACTTCTTCGCCCGCATGGCGAAGATCGCCCTGGCCAAGCAGGATTCCGGCGACAACTTCTACAAGGCCAAACTCGCCACCGCACGCTTCTACTTCGCCCGCCTGCTGCCCGAGACGGCGATGTTGATACGCCAGGCCCGTTCCGGCGCAAAATCCCTGCTCGATCTCGAAGCCGAACTGTTCTAACAAGGAAAATCATGAGCAATTTCATCGTCAGGAAAGTTGCCGTTCTCGGCGCCGGCGTCATGGGCGCGCAGATTGCCGCCCACTGCGTCAATGCCAAGGTTCCGGTGGTGCTGTTCGACCTGCCGGCCAAGGAAGGCCCCAAGAACGGCATCGTGCTGAAGGCCATCGAAGGCCTCAAGAAACTCAGCCCGGCGCCGCTGGGCAACAAGGACGATGCGGCCTGCATCGAGGTGGCGAACTACGACGACAATCTGGAACTCCTGAAGGGTTGCGACCTGATCATCGAGGCGATTGCCGAGCGCATCGACTGGAAGCACGACCTGTACAAGAAGGTCGCGCCCTTCATCGCGCCGAATGCGATCTTCGCCTCGAATACCTCGGGCCTGTCGATCACGTCCCTGTCCGACGGTTTCTCGGACGAACTCAAGGCGCGCTTCTGCGGCGTGCATTTCTTCAATCCGCCGCGCTACATGCATCTGGTCGAACTGATCCCGACCGCTGCGACGCGGCCGGAGATTCTCGACCAGCTCGAAGGCTTCCTGGTCACCACGCTGGGCAAAGGCGTGGTACGGGCGAAGGACACGCCGAACTTCATCGCCAACCGCGTCGGCGTGTTCAGCATGATGGCGACGATCCACGAGGCCGAGAAGTTCGGCCTCTCCTGCGACGTGGTCGATGACCTGACCGGTGCCAAGCTCGGCCGCGCCAGGTCGGGCACCTTCCGCACCGCAGACGTGGTCGGCCTCGATACCATGGGCCACGTAATCAAGACCATGCAGGACACGTTGCCGAACGATCCGTTCGCGGCCATTTACAAGACGCCGGAAGTACTGACCAAGCTCGTCGCTGCCGGCGCGCTGGGCCAGAAGACCGGCGCCGGCTTCTACAAGAAAGTCGGCAAGGAAGTGCAACGCCTCGATTTCGCTACGGGCCAGTACGTGGCGGGCGGCGGCAAGGCCGACGATCTCGTCGCGCGCATCCTCAAGGAAAAGGACCCGGCCAAGCGCATGAAGGCGCTGCACGACTCGACCAACCCGCAGGCGCAATTCCTCTGGGCCATCTTCCGCGATGCTTTCCACTACATCGCCGTGCATCTGGAAGCCATTGCCGACAATGCGCGCGATGTCGATTTCGCCATGCGCTGGGGCTTCGGCCAGAAGCTGGGGCCCTTCGAAACCTGGCAGGCCGCCGGCTGGCATCAGATCGCCACCTGGGTCAAGGAAGACATCGACGCCGGCAAGGCGCTGTGCTCGGCACCGCTGCCGGCCTGGGTGTTCGACGGGCGCAACGGCGTCCATGGCGCCGACGGTTCCTGGTCGCCGGCGAGCCGGACCCACGTGCCGCGCTCCACGCTGCCGGTGTATCTGCGCCAGCGGTTCCGCGCGCCGGTTCTGGGCGATGACGCCGTCGACGGCACGACCGCAGGAATCACGGTATTCGAAGACGAATCGGTGCGCATCTGGCACGAGGACGACGGGGTCCTGATCCTGTCGCTCAAGACCAAGATGCATGTCATCGGCGCCGGCGTCATCGCCGGGCTGGCGAAGGCCATCGCCGAGGCGGAACAACACTACAAGGGGCTGGTGATCTGGGGTGCGGATGCGGCCGAAGGCGGTGCCTTCTCCGCCGGCGCCGACCTGCAGTCGATGTTGCCGCTGTTCATGTCGGGCGGCGTCAAGGCCATCGGGCCGGAAGTCGTCAAGCTGCAAAATGCCTTGCAGGCGATGAAGTACGCCAACGTGCCGGTGGTCGCGGCGGTGGCCGGGCTGGCGCTGGGCGGCGGCTGCGAACTGGCGCTGCACGCGGCCAGGCGCGTCGCCTCGATCGAGTCCTACATCGGCCTGGTCGAAGTCGGCGTCGGCCTGATTCCGTCCGGCGGCGGCCTCAAGGAAGCGGCGCTGCGCGCGGCGGCCGATGCCAAGGGCAACGACCTGCTGCAGTTCCTCAAGAACAACTTCATCAACGCCGCCACCGCCGTGGTCTCGAAGTCGGCGCTGGAGGCATGGCAAATGGGCTATCTCAAGCCCGACGACGTGATCGTCTTCAACCCCTACGAACTGCTGCACGTCGCCAAGGTCGAAGCGCGCGCCATGTTCGACGCCGGCTACCGGCCGCCGCTGCAGAAGCTGGTGCCGGTTGCCGGGCGCTATGCCATCGGCACCATCATGATGCAACTGGTCAACATGCGCGACGGCGGCTTCATCTCCGCCCACGATTTCAAGCTGGGGCAGATGATCGCCACGGTCATGTCCGGCGGCGACGTCGATCAGGGCAGCCTGGTCAGCGAGCAGTGGCTGCTCGACCTGGAACGCAAGGCCTTCATGGAACTGCTGAACCATCCCAAGACCCAGGAACGCATCATGGGCATGATGCAGACCGGCAAGCCCGTACGTAACTGAGGCGCAACTGAGCAGAACAAGGAGAATCGAAATGAGCAAACAACTTCAAGACGCCTACATCGTTGCCGCCACCCGCACCCCGATCGGCAAGGCGCCGCGCGGCATGTTCCGCAATACGCGTCCCGACGACCTGCTGGTGTACGCGATCCAGTCCGCCATGGCCCAGGTGCCGGGCCTCGACCCGAAGCTGATCGAGGACGCCATCATCGGCTGCTCCTTCCCCGAAGGCGAATCCGGCCTCAACATGGCGCGCAATGCCGTGCTGCTGGCCGGCCTGCCCAACACCGTCGGCGGCGTCACCGTCAATCGCTTCTGCGCCTCGGGCATCACCGCCGTGGCGATGGCCGCCGACCGCATCCGTGTCGGCCAGGCCGATGTCATGATCGCGGGCGGCGCCGAATCGATGTCCATGGTGCCGATGGGAGGCAACCACCCCTCGATCAACATGGGCGTGTTCAAGGACGAGAACGTCGGCATGGCCTACGGCATGGGCCTCACGGCGGAGAAGGTGGCCAACCAGTGGAAGGTGACGCGCGAGGCGCAGGACCAGTTCGCGCTGGAATCCCACCAGCGGGCCATCGCCGGGCAACAGGCGGGCGAGTTCGACGCCGAGACGACGCCGGTCGAGATCATCGATCGGGTGCCCAATCTGGCCACCGGCGAGGTCGAGCTAAAGAAGCGCAGCGTCAACCGCGACGAAGGCGCGCGCGCCGATTCCAATCTGGCGGCGCTGGCCAAACTGAAGCCGGTGTTCGCCGCCAAGGGCTCGGTGACCGCCGGCAACAGCTCGCAAACCTCGGATGGCGCCGGTGCGCTGATCCTGGTCAGCGAGAAAATACTCAAGCAGTTCAACCTGACGCCGCTGGCGCGCTTCGTGTCGTTCGCCGTGCGCGGCGTGCCGCCGGAGATCATGGGCATCGGCCCCAAGGAGGCGATCCCGGTGGCCTGCCGGTTGGCCGGCATCACCCAGGACCAGCTCGACTGGATCGAACTCAACGAGGCCTTCGCTGCGCAATCGTTGGCGGTGATCAATGATCTCGGCCTCGATCCGGCCAAGGTCAATCCGATCGGCGGCGCGATCGCGCTGGGCCATCCGCTGGGTGCCACCGGCGCGATCCGCTCGGCGACGGTGATTCATGCCCTGCGCCGGCGCAACCTGAAGTACGGCATGGTGACCATGTGCGTCGGCACCGGCATGGGCGCGGCGGGAATTTACGAACGCATGTAATCGGCGATAAACGGCTGCCGCGTCGGGTTCGGCGCGGCGGCCGTTTTTTTGTCGGTCGTCGCGGGCGTTGGATTGGTGGGTTGGGTGAGGGCTGTTGTTTGGGGTGGTCGCTCGTCGCGCACCACGGTCGTTTTGCCCAATGCCAAGAGTCGGCGCTGGCGATGCGGCGGCTGTTCGGCCGAAGGCGACGCTGGTGTCTCGATTGATCTCGTTCGCTATGCATGCAAGACCGGAATTTGGCACGTCTAGCGAACTCGAACGGCCGGTTTGGTCAAGCCCACCGGCAGAACTCGACCCAAGGCGGAAGTAGCTTGGTTCGAAAGGCGGACGCTCAACGTTTAAATTGACCGGCTGGCGCGTATTTGCGCCAGCTTGGAATGAATGAAAAGTCAGGCATTTAACATAAAATCAGGAAGAATCCAAACATGCAGGTGACAGCTAGCGTGACATTCACTGCTTCCCCGGCCCCTCGCCTTAGATCAACGGGCTGAGGATGCGAAACCCGGTCAGAATCCCCCTGCGCTAGCCTTGCGCACCCCTGGTGCAAAGTCGTACACGCACGTGAGGTAGGCTCCAACCTCGGCCCATTCCGCGTTGGCCTTTCGCATTGCTACTAGAGTGCGGCTTACGTCGACTACGTCGGGCGTCAGGCGATGGTTGATGAATGCCTCCCGCGTGTCGGCGTCGGCGTGTTTCGAACCGCTCTGGTGGCTGTACGAATGCAATTCCCTTATCGGCCCCGGTGCGCGATGTGAGTTGCCGGGGCATTGCGCTCCAAAGGCTGGCTCCATTCGGTCTACATGTCCGGCTGCGAAACTGTCTTCGACCATGTGCAACAGGCTGCCGAACGCGACGTCGCTCACGTACGGGCGCAGGCTTGGATCACCCAAGGCGAACAGTTCCTGTACGCGCCATCCGCTGTTGCCAAAGAACTGCTGCACGACCGGCACGTTGATGTCTTTCAGCCAGGTTTCGAGCTTGTAGCTACCGCGCACCACGCCCCAGGTCAATTCCGCCCAGCCAAGGATCTTGCTGCGCGTTTCGGCCGGTTCTTCGTCGTCGGAAGACGCCATCGAATGAACGAACTGCAGGTCGCCAAAGTGCGACCGGAGCGGCAGCGCAGACTGGTTGGCGACATCAAATCTCTTGTTGGCGTCTATCTTGATCTGCTTCTCGGCGGCGAGAAAGAGTTCTGCCCAACATTTGGGCTGGGTGATGAACCGGATAGTCATAGGGCGCCCATCTGCGTAGCTGGTCTTGCATGAAGTGCCCTGGGCCTGGTTCGGATTCATCTGAAACGGCGGGTCGTCGTTCCACCGGACGCCGGCGATAACGTATGGCGTCGCGTATTGCGCATCCGGGTCGCCGCAGATGGTGGCGCCCTCGTAGTTGCACTCATAGGCACGGTGCGTGATTTCTTCGTGAACGGGATGCTTGAATTTCCGGAGCCCCTGGTCGGTGAGCGCGGTTAGGATGCCGTCCAGCCAGCTGGGGGCCCACGCCTTGACGGCATCCCGGTCGAAGCGTGTGCCCTTCGGCGATAGGTCGAACGACCACGCGGAAATTGCGAGACCCGCGAGCAGCCCGGCGATAGCCAGCAATCTGCAAATCCTGTTCATGTGCTCTCCCAATATTCTTGTTTGATGGTATTCAAGGTAGCGAAGGGGGTAGGACCGGCGATAAGGGGTCAGCTTCGAATCGGTGTAGCGGCGTTGGACGTTTCCAAGAAGTCGGCGCTTGCGGGACGGCAATTCTTGAGGCCATAGAGATCAATCCCATGCTGCCCCCCAAAGTTCATATTCTGCCTGCTCACTCAATGTGGACGCATGTACCACGCCAGAGGCTGTTGATGAGAGTCTATTTCTGAGCCGTAGATATCCGAGTAGTCGACTATTACCGTTAAGGGACCAAGCGCGACCCGGCACTGATCACGAAACTTTATGAAGACTTGGTCAGCTTCATCCCCTTTAAGTTCTAAGAGAGCAATTGCTTCGCCCGGGCAAAGGCTTTGGCTTTTAACCGGTCCAACGTAAGTGCTCCAAGCTAGCCCATTAGGGAGCGACGGCATGCATGCGCGCAAGTAGGTCTTTGGCTCGTGACCACCGACTACCCTTATTGACCTAATTATCAAAGGCCCTGATCCGTTGTTCTTCAGAGCAATGGAAAGGCAGTCTTCATGATCATCCGTGGAAACCATTGGCACAGGCTTCACGGACAGGATGTTGTGACGTCGTTGGTGCTTAAGTGCCTGAATCCCGATCACCAACGAGACGACTGAGACGACCAGAGCCGCTAGTGCGACGATCGTACTAGAGATCGTTGCTACCGCATTCGCAACATCAGGCTTGGCGATAAGGTAGGCGAGAAGAGAGTCCACGGGTCCTCCCTGGAGGCTAACTTTAAATTGAGCGAAACAAGTGTCGGTTAAAGTCTTTGTTGTGACAACATCATGAGCGTCAGGATACACCGAGAGAGAATGACTAACTGTTTTGGAGGAAATTCTCGATGGCCCGGTTTTGGCCGGGGCAGCCTTTTGGAATAGGTCCCGCAAAGCTGACCTTCGCCAAATAACCGAATTTTCCCTTAGCGACTTTCGGAAAGCACTGGGAACCGCGACTCCCGGCCACAAACGGGCATAGCGACACGGGAAACCTGTTCACCACGAACGACAGGTAACTGATCCGACACCTGCCGCTCGCCCCGTCACTTCGCCGCCTGGTCCTCGGCCAGAGCGGACGCTCGCATTCCGCTGAAAGAGGTCAATCGGCATTCTGGTTAGATGTCGGCTTTCCTGGCCGATCACAATTCGATGTTACGAAACTGCTCGTTCAAGTCCAAATTGGCGCGCCCACGATGATGAAGCTGGGCAGTTGGCGTCTCTCTTGTTACTGTCCAGACTGGCTTGCCAATTCAAACAAATCCGAGGTCTCGAAGATTGTTCTTTTGACCAGGCAGATTTGGACTTTTGATTTGTAGCATCCACCTACTTGCTCTTCATGACGTCTGCAGTTGTTTTGATGATGTCAGTGGCAAAGCCACTTAGATCCTTCGACTTGGCAATGACATCGGCAACGGAAGTCGGACTTTTCTCATCAGATCTATGTGGACTCCCACCTTCCCGACCAAATGTCCGATCGCCAATCATTAGCCGAAACTCATGCTGTTTATCTTCCGGCAATGGGGCAATATATGGCCCGATCGCTTGCAGTTCCAAGGCTAGATTTCTACTGTATCGCTCAATCTTTTGATATTTGTCTGCTTGACTACCCGCGTAGGCCGCCAAAACGCCTACCGTAAGCGTGATAAACACACGTCCTGCAAAGCTTTCCCACGAAAATGGCCCCGCTAGCTGCGGCAAAAATATCAGTACCGCAAGAACTATCAAACACACCATCGATGCCACGGTAATGTTCTGCCAAAACTTCGCGTCTTCTCTTGCCTGTTCAGCCGCCTTTTGATGACCCGATGTGACTCCACGATCACCAATTATTCCAACGAGTACGTCGGCTTGCCTCTTTAGCTCCAACATGTCATCGCGAATTTTGCTTGCTGAATCGGAAAATTCTCCCTTCATTTTTTCTAGATGTTCTGCGTGGAGCTTTTCTATTTCAGTCTTTGCCGCCTTAAATTCCGTTTCTTTCGTTGCGAGCGCATCAGAGTACTTGCTAAGTAGCATCGCAAAGCCGCTTTCGTGTGCTGCCTTGGTGGTCACCCACTCATCGACGCGGGCTGCTTGTCCTGCTTCAAACTGCGCCTGATAATCGGTTATGAGTGATCCTAGACGCTGACGTTCTGCGGATAGGGCGTTGGCATATTCCGATGTAAGGGCTTCAAATTTCGCGTTCGATTCCGCCTTTTCTTTCGCCCACTCGCTTAGTCGTGTCTCCTGCGCGGTATCAAACTGCTTTTGATGTTCGGAGGTAAGGGCCGCCAGTTGCTCCTTAATAGCTGCCTCCTGCGTTGAAAGCTCTGTCAGACGCGATTCGACCGACTCAATACTGTTGTGAGTTTGTGAGGCTTCCGCGTGTATGTCGCTAAATATCTTGTTGAAGCTCAGCCGATAGCCTTCTGCTGCTTCTTTAGCGGCAACGAAATCTTCGGTGGTTATTTGAACGTTGAGTTGGGCAAGCGCCGCTAGCGCTTTGTCCGCTTCAAGATTGGCAGCCACTATATGCGACGCATTGGCGTTCGAAATGAAGTTGCGAACATGCGTTGCAGCAGTTGAGATGGCGGTCGATACAGAATCGAGAATTGTGGGCAGAAGCAGGTAGGGATCGGCACCAGCAAGTCGTTTCCCTGTATAGGCAAGCACTGCCTTGAGTCTAGCGAGTTCCTCGAAAGTCTGCGCATCAAGTCCCTCTTGAATCTGAGCTTGATCAAGAAGCGGACCCAAATCATTGAGAGCTGTCCAAAGCAAATGTTTGTTAAGTTGCTCAGCAGATAAAGTCATATAGCCCCTTTTTCTTGAAAGATGGTCGGTAGCTAGACTACGATCAACGCCTATCGGTGACCAGTGACGCCGTGCCGTTCATGTAGCACGTGAGCATACGGACACAAGACCGCAGACAGCCTACACCCGCTGGATGCCATTGGCAATTGACCGTATAAGGCCTGTGCGGCTTCTACGCCTCTTCAACGGAGCAGTCATCTGCCGAGAATGTTTAGGGAGTAGTCGGAGTTGCTGCTTTGGCCGAACAACCGCCGTATCGCCAGCGCCGACTATTGCAATCCGCGGGCGGCGCTGGTCAGCGTGCGATGCGTTCGGCGATCCAGGCTTTCAGGGACGCCAGATCGGCGGTGAAGCGACCGCAGTGCATCAGGCTGACGCCGAAGACGTAGGCGTAGAGCATGACGCTGCGCGCCTGCGCTTCTTCGGGGTCCAGTCCGCAGGCCAGGAACAGACGGCAGGAGCAGATCAGGCGTTCGGCGTCGACTTCCTCGACGACGGCGATGGCCTGTGCATCGCGCCGCGCCCAGTCGCGCACCGCGGCCTCGATGGAGATGCCCTTGCGGTTGCGCGCCGAGGCATAGACCTCGATGGTGTGGAGCAGGGCAGCGACTTCGCCGCCCGGCTCCGCCTGCGTCTGTTTGCGGATGTCGCGGATGCGGCCTTCCTTCCAGAATTCCAGCACCGCATCGAACAGGTCGCGGCGGCCCTTGAAATGCCAGTAGAAGCTGCCCTTGGTGACGCCGAGGCGCTTGGCCAGGATTTCCACGCGCAGGCCCTCGGCGCCGTGTTCGGCCAGTATTGCGATGGCGCCCTTGATCCATGCTTCGCGATCGAGCATGGTGCGGGGGCGTTTGGCGGTTTTTGTTTCCATACGGTTGAGTATTGAGTTTTCGTCGGGTCTGCGGTAGTATCTCACAAACCATACTTAACCGTATGGACGCGTAGGTCTGAATAGTCGCTAAAATGAATCTTTCTGGTTCAGCCAAACTTAAGGAGACTCGCTTGAAAATCCTCGTTCCGGTCAAGCGCGTAATTGACTACAACGTCAAGGTTCGCGTCAAGGCAGACGGCAGTGGTGTCGATCTGGCGAATGTGAAGATGTCGATGAATCCCTTCGACGAAATCGCGGTGGAAGAAGCCATCCGCCTGAGGGAAGCCGGCGTGGCCACGGAAGTGATCGCGGTCTCCTGCGGCGTCACCACCTGCCAGGAAACCCTGCGCACGGCGATGGCGATCGGCGCCGATCGCTCGATCCTGGTCGAGACCGACGTCGAACTGCAGCCGCTGGCGGTGGCCAAGCTGCTGGCCGCCGTGGCGAAAAAAGAGGCTCCGCAAATCATCATTCTCGGCAAGCAGGCCATCGACGATGATGCCAACCAGACCGGGCAAATGCTCGCCGCGCTGCTGGGCTGGTCGCAAGCCACCTTCGCTTCCAAGGTCGTCATTGCCGACGGCAAAGCCACCGTCACCCGCGAAGTCGACGGCGGCCTCGAAACCATCGAAGTCAGCCTGCCGGCCGTCATCAGCGCCGACCTGCGCCTCAACGAACCGCGCTACGCCACGCTGCCCAACATCATGAAGGCGAAGAAGAAGCCGATGGAGACCGTCAAGCCGGCGGACCTCGGCGTCGACGTCGCGCCGCGCCTGGCCACCGTCACGGTCACCGAGCCGCCCAAGCGCAGCGCCGGCATCAAGGTTGCCGATATCGCGCAACTGATCGATAAACTCAAGAACGAAGCCAAGGTGATCGCATGAGCCTCCTCGTCATCGCAGAACACGACAACGCCGGCCTCAAGGCCGCGACCCTCAATGCCGTCACTGCCGCGGCGAAAATCGGAGGCGAGATCCATATTCTCGTCGCCGGCGCCAACTGCGGCGCTGTCGCCGAACAGGCGGCCAAGGTCGCCGGTGTGGCCAAGGTCAAGGTTGCCGATGCCGCCCACTATGGCGACCAGACCGCGGAAAATATCGCCGCCCTGATCGTCGCCAATGCGTCCGGTTACACCCACATCCTGGCGGCGGCCACCAGCAACGGCAAGAACACCCTGCCGCGCGTGGCGGCCCTGCTCGACGTGGCGCAGATCTCCGAAATCGTTTCGGTGGTCGATGCCGATACCTTCGTCCGCCCGATCTACGCCGGCAATGCGCTGGCGACGGTCAAGTCGAGCGATGCGACCAAGGTCATCACGGTGCGCACCACGGGCTTCGATGCCGCCGCAAACTCGGGTGGCAGTGCGGCCGTCGAGGCCATGGCCGCCGGCGCCGATCTGGGGCAATCGAAGCTGATCGGTCGCGAACTGACCAAGTCGGCGCGGCCGGAACTGGCGGCGGCGAAGATCATCGTCTCGGGCGGGCGCGGCATGGGCAGCGGGGAGAACTACCACAAGCTGCTGGAACCGCTGGCCGACAAGCTGGGGGCCGCCCTCGGGGCTTCCCGTGCCGCGGTCGATGCGGGCTTCGTACCCAACGACTACCAGGTCGGTCAGACCGGCAAGATCGTCGCGCCGCAGTTGTATATCGCGATCGGCATTTCCGGGGCGATCCAGCATCTGGCGGGCATGAAGGATTCGAAGGTGATCGTGGCGATCAACAAGGATCCCGATGCGCCGATCTTCCAGGTCGCGGACTACGGCCTGGTGGCCGATCTGTTCCAGGCAGTACCGGAACTGGTCGCGGCTATCTGAGTGGCAGCTGGCGCGCGGCCCGGCCGGCGCCAGCAGTCGGAACAATGATTACGGAGTGACACGATGAGCAGCTATACCGCGCCGCTGAAGGACATGCATTTCGTTTTGACCGAACTCGCCGGCCTCGACAAGGTGGCCGCTTTGCCGGGCTACGAAGAGGCGTCGGCAGACGTGGTCGAAGCGATTCTCGATGAATCCGCGAAGTTCACCAGTGGCGTGCTGGCACCGCTCAACTACAGCGGTGATCAGGAAGGTGCGCAATGGGCTGAAAAAGTCGTCACCGTGCCCAAGGGTTTCAGGGAGGCCTACAGCCAGTTTGTCGACAACGGCTGGAACGCGCTCTCGGGCAATCCGGAATATGGCGGACAGGGTCTGCCCAAGGTGGTCTCGGCCGCGGTGCAGGAAATGTGGAAGTCGTCCAACATGGCGTTCTCGCTGTGCCCGCTGCTGACGCTCGGCGCCATCGAAGCGCTGGAACTGGCCGGCACCGACGCGCAGAAGGCGATGTACCTGCCCAACATGATCTCCGGCAAGTGGACCGGCACCATGAACATCACCGAGCCGCAGGCCGGCTCCGATCTGGCGGCGATCCGCTCGCGTGCCGTGCCGCAGGGCGATGGTACCTACCGGATCTTCGGCCAGAAAATTTTCATCACCTACGGCGATCACGACATGGCGGAGAACACGATCCATCTCGTGCTCGCCCGCACCCCGGATGCGCCGGAGGGCGTCAAGGGCATTTCGCTGTTCGTGGTGCCCAAGTTCATGGTGAATCCGGATGGTTCGCTGGGCGAGCGCAACGATGCGTATTGCGTCTCCATCGAACACAAGCTCGGCATCCATGCCAGCCCGACCTGCGTCATGGCCCTGGGCGACAGCGGCGGCGCGGTCGGCACCCTGGTGGGCAAGGAGAACCAGGGCCTCAAGTACATGTTCGTCATGATGAACGCGGCGCGTTTCGCGGTCGGCCTCGAAGGCCTCGCGCTGGGCGAGGGTGCCTATCAGCACGCGGTGGCCTACGCCCGCGAGCGGGTGCAGGGCCGCGCCATCGAAGGCTCGGCCAGCGGCGTGCCGATCATCCAGCATCCGGACATTCGCCGCATGCTGATGCTGATGCGCTCGCAGGTCGAAGCCATGCGAGCGCTGGCCTATTCGGTGGCCGCAGCGCACGATGCCGCCGCGCGCCATCCGGACGCTGCCGAGCGTGCGCAGAATCAGGCCTATGTCGATCTGATGATCCCGGTGGTCAAGGGCTGGAGCACCGAGACCGGTAACGAACTGACCTATCTCGGCGTGCAGATCCATGGCGGCATGGGCTTCATCGAGGAAACCGGCGCCGCGCAGTTCATGCGCGACGCGCGCATCACCACGATCTACGAAGGCACCACGGGCATCCAGGCGAACGACCTGATGGGCCGCAAGATCGCCCGCGAAGGCGGTGCCACGATCAAGGCGGTGATCGGCACCATGCAGCAGACCCGACGCGAGGTGATGAAGCAGTCCGGGGAAGCGTTTGCGGCCATCGCGGCGGCGCTGGGCAGCGGCATCGAGGCGCTGCAGGTGGCGACCGACTACATCGTGGCCAACTACGGCAGCGATGTGCGCGACGTAGCGGTCGGCGCCGTGCCGTTCCTGAAACTGATGGGGATTGTCTCCGGTGGCTGGATGATGGCGCGTGCGGCGCTGGTGGCGCAGGGCAAGATCGCCGGCGGCGATACCGATCCCTTCTTTCCGGCGAAAATCGCCACGGCGCATTTCTACGCGGACCACGTCATGGCCGCTGCGGCCGGCCTGGCGCAGGAAGTGGTGCAGGGCGGGGCGAGTGCGCTGGCGCTGGACGAAGCGATGTTCTAGTCAAGCACCGCATCAATAAAAACGGGAACCTGTGGGTTCCCGTTTTTATTGATGCGCCGTCCCGCCAGCGCCGACCACGCACTATTTCGCGAACAAGATTTCTGCTCCGATGAGTGGCAGCAAGCGCTGCAGGACATTTTCCAGAACTCCTGGTTCGGCCTGGGCTTGCTTTTTGGCCTTGCGTTGGGTCCAGTCCATCGTCATCACCAGGTTGGCCGCAACGACGGACGGTATCTTGAGATTGCTTACGGCTACCTCAGTAGGAGCGCCCCGAACACTGGTGCTGATCGGGCAGCAAATCAGCAGGCCCGTGGCTTTGTTGTAGCCTTTTCCGGAAAGCACCAGCGCTGGTCGATACTTGCCGATCTCCTTGCCCTTGGTGGGATCGAAATCCAGCCAGACGATGTCGTTGCGGTCCGGGATGTAGCGCGCCTCCCTATTCTCCGAGTTCCGATGCTATAGCCCTCGGCAATTCGTCGGCATGTGCCTTGGCGGGTGTCATGCCTTTGATCAGATCAGCTTCCGAGTATGGAAGCGCGGGGCGCTTCGATCGCGCTTTCACGCTGGGTTTGACCAGCAATCCACCTTTCACCACGGCAACCGTGACGGTTGTCCCGCGCTGGAGATGGGCCACTTCGGAAAGCGCCCGGGTAATGCGCAAGCCGAGGCTGTTGCCCCAGGGCTGAATGGTTGCTTCAAAGCTTGCAGTGGCCATGCCTTTTCTCCCGCATCTCTCGTTGGTAACTACAATGTGGCTACATTGTACCGGGATCGCCGTCCCGCCGGCGCCGACTCTTACATCTGCTCGTAAATCGGCCCCTCGCCACCCTGCGGCACCACCCAGTTGATGTTCTGCGTCGGGTCCTTGATGTCGCAGGTCTTGCAGTGCACGCAGTTCTGCGCGTTGATCTGCAGGCGCGGATTGGTTTCGTCGGCGTCGCGCACGATCTCGTAGACGCCGGCCGGGCAGTAGCGCTGCTCGGGGGCATCGTAGAGCGCGAGATTGATGCTGATCGGCACATCCGCATTCTTCAGCTGCAAATGGCAGGGCTGGTTTTCCTCGTGGTTGGTATTCGAGAGAAACACCGAAGAGAGCCGGTCGAAGGTCAGCACGCCGTCCGGTTTCGGGTAGTCGATCGGCTTGCATTCGGCTGCCGGTTTCAGCTTCAGGTGGTCCGCCGTGTTGTGCAGGGTCCACGGCGCCTTGCCGCGCAGCAGCACCTGGTCGATGCCGAACATCACCGAACCGGTCCATAGGCCCTTTGCCATCCACGGTTTGAAGTTGCGCGCGGTGTGCAGCTCCTGGTACAGCCACGATTCGCGCAAGGCCTCGGGGTAGGCCGTCAGCGAGTCGTTGGCACGGCCGGCGGCCAGCGCTGCGGCCGCGGCTTCGGCGGCCAGCATGCCGCTCTTGATCGCGGCGTGGGTGCCCTTGATGCGCGAGGCGACCAGCAGGCCGGCGTCGTCGCCGAGCAGCGCACCGCCGGGAAAGTCGAGCTTGGGCAGGGACTGCAGGCCACCGGCGGCCAGCGCACGCGCGCCGTAGGCCAGGCGCTTGCCGCCTTTGAACATCGGCGCGACCTGCGGATGAGTTTTCATGCGCTGCATTTCCTCGAAGGGCGCGAGAAAGGGATTCTTGTAGCCGAGGCCGACGACGAGGCCGACCGACACCAGGTTTTCGCCGAAGTGGTAGATGAAGCCGCCGCCGTAGGTGTCGGATTTCATCGGCCAGCCGAAGGTGTGCATTACCAGGCCCTTCTCGTACTGCTCTGGGTCGACCTGCCAGAGTTCCTTGATGCCGATGGCGTAGGTTTGCGGATCGGATTCGGCGCGCAGGTTGAACTTTTCCTCGATCTGCTTGCCCAGGTGGCCGCGGCAGCCTTCGGCGAACAGCGTGTACTTGGCCAGCAGTTCCATGCCCGGCGCATAGCTCGCCGTGGGCTTGCCATCGTGACCCACGCCCATGTCGCCCGTGGCCACGCCACGTACCGCGCCCTTGTCGTCGTAGAGCACCTCGGCACCGGCGAAGCCGGGGTAGATTTCGACCCCCAGTGCCTCTGCCTGCGCGCCGAGCCAGCGGCACATCAGGCCCAGGCTGATGACGTAGTTGCCGTGGTTCTGGAAGCAGCCCGGCAGCAGGATGGTCGGCAGATCGACAAAGCCGTGCTGGGTCAGGAAGGCGAAGCGGTCACGGGTCACGGCGGTATCCATCGGCGCGCCCTGCGCCTGCCAGTCGGGGATCAACTCGGTCAGCGCGCGCGGGTCCATGACGGCGCCGGAAAGGATATGGGCGCCGATCTCGGAGCCCTTTTCGATCAGGCAGACGTTGATCTCGGCATTGATCTGCTTGAGGCGGATCGCGGCGGAAAGTCCGGCCGGGCCACCGCCCACGATCACGACGTCGAATTCCATGGCTTCGCGCTGCATGCTGACCTCGATCGATTGGATTGATGGCCAGATTATAATCGCGAACTCTCGTTCAACCCGGCCGACATCATCCCGATGGAACACCACCGCAAACTCGTGTACAGCAATCAGATGCCCATCCGCTGGGGCGATCAGGACGCCATGGGGCACGTCAATAACACGATCTATTTTCGCTACATGGAACAGGCCCGCATCGAGTGGCTGGAGACCTTCGGTTTCGGCACGACGGTGACGGAGACCCAGGGTCCGGTGATCGTCAACGCCAGTTGCACCTTCCTGATTCCGTTTACCTATCCCGGCACCATCGAGTGCCTCATGTTCTGCGGCGCTCCGGGCCGCAGCAGCGTGCCCACCTATTACGAGATGCGCCTGGTCGGCGACGACAGGCTGTTCGCCGAAGGCGCGGCCAAGCTGGTGTGGATCAATCCCTCCACCGGGAAGTCGATCCCTTTGCCCGACGCCATGCGCGCAAGCTGTCTGTAGGCCCTTCGACAACAGGAAACCACCATGAGCACCACCACCGAACCGATCTGGCAACCCTCTGCGCAGCGCATCGCCGGCACGCGTCTCACGGCCTTCATGGCGGCGGCGGACAAGCGCTGGAATCGCCGTCTCGCCGGCGCCAGCGCGGTGCGTCCCTTTGGGAACTATCAGGCGCTGCATGCATGGTCGATCGAGCACCCGGAGGAATTCTGGGCATCGGTCTGGGAGTTTGGCGAGGTGCGCGGCGAGATGGGTGACACGATCGTCATCGACCGCGAGAAGATGCCCGGCGCGAAATGGTTTCCCGAAGCGCGATTGAATTTTGCCGAGAACCTGCTGCGTCGGCGCGACAACTCGGACGCCCTGGTGTTCTGGGGCGAGGACAAGGTCAGGGGCCGCGCCAGCCACGCCGAACTGTATCGCGCCGTGGCGCAGACCGCTGCCGCGCTGCGCGCCATGGGCGTGGCCAGGGGCGACCGCGTCGCGGCCTATCTGCCCAATGTGCCCGCCGCCCTGGTGGCGATGCTGGCCACCGCTTCCATCGGCGCCATCTTCTCGTCGGCCTCGCCCGACTTCGGCGTGCAGGGAGTGCTCGACCGCTTCGGCCAGATCGAGCCGAAGCTGCTGTTCGCCTGCGACGGCTACTGGTACAACGGCAAGACCATCGACTGCCTGGGCAAGGTGGCCGAGATTTCCGCGCGCATGCCTTCGCTGCAACGAGTTGTCGTCCTGCCGTATGCGGGAAATGCGGCGGGTGGAGGCGGCGACATCGCCGCCGTGACGCACGGCGTGTCGCTGGCCAATTTCCTGGCCCCCTTCGCCGCCGAGCGCGAGATCTATTTCGAGCGGCTGCCCTTCGACCATCCCCTCTACATCATGTATTCCTCGGGTACCACGGGAGTGCCCAAGTGCATCGTGCATTGCGCGGGTGGCGCGCTGCTGCAGCACCTCAAGGAGCACCAGTTGCAGGCGGACGTGAAGCGCGGCGATCGCTTGTTCTACTTCACCACCTGCGGCTGGATGATGTGGAACTGGCTGGTGTCGGGCCTGGCTTCGGGCGCCACCCTGCTGCTCTATGACGGATCGCCCTTCGTCGGCCGCGGCAGCATTCTGTTCGACTACGCCGATGCCGAACGCATGACGCATTTCGGCACCTCGGCCAAGTTCATCGACGCCATCGCCAAGATCGAACTCAAGCCGCGCCAGACGCACCGGCTGGAGCATCTGCGCGCGATGTTCTCGACCGGCAGCCCGCTGGTCGCGGAAGGCTTCGACTATGTCTACGCGAATATCAAGCACGATATCCAGCTCGCCTCGATTTCCGGCGGCACCGACATCATTTCCTGCTTCGTCCTCGGCAATCCGAATGGCCCCGTGTATCGCGGCGAGATTCAGTGCGCCGGCCTCGGCATGGCGGTCGACGTGTTCAACGATGCCGGCCAACCGGTGCGCGGCGAGAAGGGCGAACTGGTGTGCACGCGGTCCTTCCCGGTGATGCCGATCGGCTTCTGGAAGGACGACGGCGGTGCGAAATACCATGCCGCCTATTTCGACCGCTTCGACAATATCTGGTGCCACGGCGACTTCGCCGAGCGTACCGCGCACGACGGCTTCATCATCTACGGCCGCTCGGACGCGACGCTGAATCCGGGCGGCGTGCGCATCGGCACGGCCGAAATCTATCGCCAGGTGGAAAAGCTCGGCGAGGTGGTCGAGTCGCTGGTGATCGGCCAGGATTGGCCGGCCGGCATCGGCGGCGATGTGCGCGTGGTGCTGTTCGTCAAGCTGCGCGAAGGCCTGATGCTCGATGAGGCCCTGATCAACCGCATCAAGCAGGTGATCAAGGACAACACCACGCCGCGCCATGTGCCGGGCAAGATCCTGCAGGTCAGCGACATTCCGCGCACCAAGAGCGGCAAGATCGTCGAACTGGCGGTGCGCAACGTGGTGCACGGCGCCGCGGTGAAGAATGTCGAAGCGCTGGCCAATCCCGAGGCGCTGGACTACTTCCGCGATCGGGCCGAGCTCAAAAGCTGACCCGCGGGAGCCTCAGTCCTTTTTCGCGCCCTGCTCGAACTGGTCGATGCTCCAGTTCGCTCCTTCGTCGAGGCCCAGCGTGGCGGCGAGGAAGGGCAGGCAACCCTCCAGCGTGGCGGCCAGCGTCCACGGTGGGTTGATCACGAAAATGCCGCTGCCATGCATGCCGCGTCCCTTCGTCGCCGGCGCACGTACGCTCAAGGTGGCGTGCAGCCAATGGCCGGCGCCGGCCTTTTTCAGCTTGTCCGGCAGATGGTTGGCTTCAATCGTGGGGAGCATCGGATGCCACACCAAGTAGGTGCCGGTGGCAAAGCGTTTCAGCCCATCCTTGATCGCGGCGACGACCTTCATGTAGTCGCTCTTGATTTCGTAGGACGGGTCGATCAGCACCAGCCCCCGTCGCGAGGGTGGCGGCAGCGCGGCTTTGAGCACTTCGAAGCCGTCGGCCTGTTCCACCGTGACGTGGCGGCCGGCATCCTTGAACTGGCGGCGCAGCAGGGCGAAGTCGGTCGAGTGCAGTTCGCACAGGCGCAGCGTGTCGCGCACCTGGGCGGTGTCCCGCATCAGATTCGAGGCGATTCGCGGCGATCCCGGGTAACGGCGCAGCGTGGCGCTGCCGTTGAGCGCGCGCACCAGCGCCACGTACTCGGCCAGCGGCGGCGGCAGATCCTTGCGCTCCCACAGACGGCCGATGCCCTGGACATACTCGCCGGTGCGTTTGGCGTGCTCCGCATCGAGGGCGTAGAAACCCGCGCCGGCATGAGTGTCGACCAGGGTATAGGGCTTGTCCTTGCTGTTCATGTGCTCGATGCAAAGCTTGAGCACGAGGTGCTTGAGGACATCGGCGTGGTTGCCGGCGTGATAGGCGTGGCGGTAGCTGAGCATAAGAGCCTATTTCAGTAGGAATCGTACCCCGCGCCGCCAGGCGTTGGGATGCGATGCGAGGCGGAGGGAGTGCGGTATGGTACAACCATGCGAACGACCGACAACGCGGGGCATGATTCCTACTGAAATAGGCTCTAAGGGCAGGATAGAATGCGCGACCATGAATGATACGCAGGGTATTCGGGTTTCCAAACTCCTGGCCGAGCGCGGCCTGTGCTCGCGGCGCGAGGCCGATGCCTTTATCGAGCGCGGACTGGTGTTCGTCGATGGTCAGCGCGTCACGCAACTGGGCACCCGGGCCGCAGCCGACGCGGTGATCACCCTGGCGCCGGAGGCGCGCGCGACGCAGGCGCGGCAGGCCACCATCCTGCTGCACAAACCCATGGGCTACGTCTCCGCCCAGGCCGAAGACGGCCACCAGCCGGCGGTGAGCCTGATTTCGCCGAAAACCCAGATGGCGGGGGATCATCAGCGCTTCCAGCTGGCGCACCTGAAGGGCCTGGCACCGGCCGGCCGGCTCGACATCGATTCCACCGGTTTGCTGGTCCTGACCCAGGACGGGCGCGTCGCGCGCCAGCTGATCGGCGACGACTCGAAGGTGGAGAAGGAATATCTGGTGCGGGTCGAGGGCGCGCTCGATGAGCGCGGTCTGGCGCTGCTGAATCACGGTCTTGAGCTGGATGGCAAGCAGTTGCGCCCGGCCCAGGTGACCTGGGCCAATTCCGAACAGTTGCGCTTTGTCCTCACCGAAGGCCGCAAGCGGCAGATCCGGCGCATGTGCGAACTGGTTGGCCTGCGCGTCACCGGCTTGAAACGGGTGCGCATCGGCCGTGTGCGCCTGGGCGACCTGCCCCTCGGGCAATGGCGCTTCCTGCGCGAAAACGAAAGCTTTTAGGCGCTTTGGCGCAATTCGGCCGGCAGGCTTGACTTGGCGGACAAGCTTGCCGAGTATGTGCGGATGGATGCTCCCATTGAAATGGTTGGAAGCGAAGATCGGCCGCCGGCAACGCCGCGCCGGGATTGGTCGCGGCGCGCCCTGTGGGCGGTCGGCCTGCTGGCCGTGGCGGTGATCACCGCGCTGGCTTTTGGCGCCTATCGGCAGCCGGAACTGTTGCTGAATCTCCTGGGGCTTCGCTACTGCGGCTAGCCTTGGCGCCGAGTCTTGTGGTATTATTGCTGGCTTCCCTTGCTCCACCCGTTACGCATGCGGGGGGGCTGAAACGCTAACCACAAGGAGATTGCATGCGACATTATGAAGTTGTATTTATCGTCCACCCGGACCAATCCGAGCAGGTGCCGGCGATGATCGAGCGTTACAAGACGCTGGTCACCGGCCGCAACGGAGCCATCCACCGCCTCGAAGACTGGGGCCGTCGCCAGATGGCCTATCCGATCCAGAAGGTGCATAAAGCCCACTACGTGCTGATGAATATCGAGTGCGATGGTGAAACCCTGTCTGAACTCGAGCACGCCTTCAAGTTCAACGATGCCGTGTTGCGCCACCTGACGGTGAAAACGCGCAAGGCGGTAGCGACGCCTTCCCCGATGATGAAGGAAGAAAAGTCGCGTTCGCTGACCCAGGGCGACGCCAAAGTGGAGGCTCCGGCTGCTGTTGCCGTTGCCGTTGCTGCCTGAGGATAAGCCGAGCAATCTGACGCAGTTGTCGGGTCGCTTGCTTGAGCGTGGCGCATTGCGCCGCACCCCCGCCGGGATACCGGTTCTCGAATTTCTCCTCGCGCATGTCTCGACCCAGGTCGAAGCCGACGTCGAGCGCAAGGTGGAATGCGAGATGGCCTGTGTAGCAATGGGCCGCCCGGCACAAGTGCTGCTAGCAGCCAAGCCGGGAGACGGGATCAGGGTGGCAGGTTTTCTTGCCGCCAGAAGCCTCAAGCGACGCAGCCCGATACTGCATGTGAATACAGTCGAATTCGTGGAAGGAACACAAAATGGCATTCAAGCCTAAAAGCAAGACCGGTGTAAAGCGCAAGGACGACAAGGGCCGCAGCCTGTTCAAGCGCCGCAAGTTCTGCCGCTTTACCGCAGAGAAGATCGAAGAGATCGACTACAAGGATGTCGAGATCCTCAAGGACTTCATCGCTGAAAACGCCAAGATCATGCCGGCACGCATCACCGGCACCAAGACCGGCTATCAGCGGCAACTGTCGACCGCCATCAAGCGCGCGCGTTTCCTGGCGCTGCTGCCCTACACCGATCTGCACCAGTAAGCGAGGACAAGACCATGCAAATTATTCTGATGGAAAAGGTGGTCAACCTGGGCGGCCTCGGCGATGTGGTCAAGGTCAAGGACGGCTACGCACGAAACTTCCTGATTCCGCAAGGCAAGGCCAAGCGCGCGACGGAAGCCAACCGCAAGATATTCGAGGAAAAGCGCGTTGAACTCGAGCGCGCTCACGCCGAGGCGGTTGCCGCTGCCCAGACCCAGGCCGAGAAGCTGGCAGGCCTGATGGTGCAAATCACCCGCAAGACCGGGGTCGATGGCCGCTTGTTCGGTTCCGTGTCGGCTCATGACATCGCCGAGGCGCTCGCCGCCCAGGGTTTCCAGATCGAGAAGTCGGCGATCCGCCTGCCCGAAGGTCCGCTCAAGGCCGTTGGCGATACGCCGGTGCAGATCGCACTGCACGCCGATGTCGTGGTGACGGTGACGGTGGCGGTGCTCGGCGAACACTAAGCGCGCTGTACCCCGAAAAAGGCGGGCCGCTGATGCAGAAGTCAGCGGCCCGTTTTTATGTCCCGTCCCGGAACGGGCGGGACGGTATCCCCTGGCGGGATTTTGCAGTGCGGGAATTCAATCCACCGCATTTGCACAGTTTTTCCACAGCATTTCCACAACTTGTACACTTACCATGACGGGCAGCGAAGGATAAACTCTGCGCTTCATATCGGAGACAGCGATGGCCCAGATCCGTGCCTTTAATCCCCCGCAGCCGGTCGATTCACAAGTCGCCGCGCTCAAGCTTCCCCCCCATTCCATCGAGGCCGAGCAGTCGCTGATCGGCGGCCTGTTGATCGACAACGTGGCGTGGGACCGCATTGGCGATGTGGTCCGCGAAACCGATTTTTATCGTGATGACCACCGCCGGATTTTCCGCCATATCGGCAAGCTGATCCAGCAGGGTCGGCCGGCCGACGTGGTGACCGTGTATGAATCCATCGAACAGTCGAACGAGGTGGATCAGACCGGCGGCCTCGGCTATCTTGGTGAAATCGCCAACGCCACGCCCTCGGCGGCGAACATTCGCCGCTATGCCGAAATCGTGCGCGAGCGTGCCATCCTGCGCCAGCTGGTCACTGTCGGCGACGAGATTGCCGGCAATGCGCTGAATCCGGCCGGGCGCGACGTCAAGACGCTGCTCGACGATGCCGAGCAGCGCATCTTCCAGATCGCCGAGGCCGGCAATCGTGGCAATAATGGCTTCGTCGCGATTCAGCCTTTGCTGGGCGAAGTTGTCGAGCGCATGGAATCCCTGCTGGCGCGCGACAGCCAGTCGGACATTACCGGCGTGGCCACTGGATTTGCCGATCTCGACAGCAAGACAGCAGGCCTGCAACCCGGCGACATGATCGTCGTCGCCGGTCGCCCGTCGATGGGCAAGACCGCCTTTGCGCTCAATATCGCCGAGCATGTCGGTGTCGAACTGAAGCTGCCGGTGGCGATCTTCAGCCTGGAAATGTCCGGCCCGCAGATCGCCACGCGTTTCCTGTCATCGGTCGCCCGCATCGATCAGAGCAAGCTGCGCACCGGCCGCCTGACCGATGACGAATGGGATCGCATGACGGTGGCGCTGGGCAAGCTGCACGAGGCGCCGATCCACATCGACGAGACCGGCGCCATCAACTCGACCGACCTGCGCGCCCGCGCCCGGCGTCTGCACCGGCAGTTCGGCAAGCTCGGCCTGATCGTGATCGACTACCTGCAGTTGATGAGTTCCAACCGCGACGGTGAAAACCGCGCCACCGAAATTTCCGAGATATCGCGCTCGATCAAGGCGCTGGCCAAGGAATTGCAGGTGCCGATCATTGCCCTCTCGCAGCTCTCGCGCAAGGTCGAGGAGCGCAACGACAAGCGTCCGCTGATGAGCGACCTGCGCGAGTCGGGCGCCATCGAGCAGGATGCCGACATCATCCTGATGATGTACCGCGAGGAATACTACAAGCCGGACACGCAGGACAAGGGCAAGGCCGAAGTGAACATCGGCAAGCACCGCAATGGCCCGGTCGGCATGGTGCCGCTGACCTTCATCGCCGAATACGCGAAATTCGAGAATTTCGCTTCAGGCTCGTCATATAGAGGCTGAAGCAAAATTTCAGTGCAGGTCAACGTGCGAAAGGCAAAACCGTTGGCCACAGAGATCACAGAGATCACAGAGGACACAGAGTAAAACCACATGCTTTTCTCTGTGCTCTCTGTGTCCTCTGTGGCTAATTGGTCTTGAATTCCAAGATTAGTTCGCCGGGCGACTGGGCGGGCGTGGTCGCTACAGCACTTCCGCCGCGTGGTCGGCGAGCCTCGAGCGCTCGCCGCGCTGCAGCGTGACGTGGCCGGAATGCGCCCAGCCCTTGAAGCGGTCCACGACGTAGGTCAGACCTGAACTGCCCTCGGTCAGATAGGGCGTGTCGATCTGCGCGATGTTGCCGAGGCAGACCACCTTGGTGCCGGGGCCGGCGCGGGTGACCAAAGTCTTCATCTGCTTCGGCGTCAGGTTCTGCGCCTCGTCAATAATCAGGAACTTGTTCATGAAGGTGCGGCCGCGCATGAAGTTGAGCGACTTGACCTTGATCCGGCTGCGGATCAGGTCCATGGTCGCGGCGCGACCCCAGTCGCCGCCGTAGCTCCCGGCGCCGGGCACGCCGGCGGGGGTTTCGGCAGGCTTGTTGAGCACGTCGAGATTGTCTTCCAGCGCGCCCATCCAGGGGGTCATTTTTTCTTCTTCGGTGCCGGGCAGGAAACCGATGTCCTCGCCGACAGGGATCGTGACTCGGGTGATGATGATCTCGGAGAAAAGCTTGGTCTCCAGCGTCTGCGTCAGCGCTGCGGCAAGCGTCAGCAGCGTCTTGCCGGTGCCGGCCTGGCCGAGCAGCGTGACGAAATCGATTTCGGGATTCATCAGCAGGTTGAGGGCGAAGTTCTGTTCGCGGTTTCGCGCGGTGATACCCCATACCGCGTTCTTGGCGTGGCTGTAGTCGATTATGGTTTCGAGTTCCGCCGTCTTGCCGGCGCCGACTCTTACCCATGCCTGCAGGGGCTGCGGGCCTTCCTGCCAGACGAACTCATTGACCAGCAGGTCTGGACAGAGCGGACCCTTGACGCGGTAATAGGTGCGGCTTTCCTTCTTCCACGACTCCAGGCCCTTGCCGTGGCTGTCCCAGAAATCCGTTGGCAGTTCAAGCGTGCCGGTGTAGAGGAGATCGGTATCCTCCAGCACCTTGTCGTTGAAATAGTCCTGCGCTTCGAGGCCCAGCGCGCGGGCCTTGATGCGCATGTTGATGTCTTTGGAGACCAGGATCACCGCCCGCTTGGGGAACTTCTGGCCGAGATACATGACCACGCCGATGATCTGATTGTCGGCCTTGGCGGTCGGCAGCGAACTCGGCAGAATGCCGTTGATCGCCTCGGTCTGGAAGAACAGGTGGCCGGTAGCCAGTTGGCGCGAGGCGCTGGTAAGGTCGATGCCGTGGGCCATGTGGTGCTCGGCGCCGGTAACGATCTCGTCGAGCAGGCGGCTGGTCTGGCGCGCGTTGCGCGCGACTTCCGACATGCCTTTCTTGTTGGCGTCGAGTTCCTCCAGCGTCATCATCGGCACGTAGATGTCGTGCTCCTCGAAACGAAAGAGACTCAAGGGATCGTGCATCAGCACGTTGGTGTCGAGCACGAACAGCTTGGTGGCGGAACTCTTCGGAGCCTTGGCGCGCTTGGCGTTCATGAAAACCTCAGGGCAAGGGTAGGGGTAGACTCACGATAGCCAGCCCCCCGTTTACGGAAGGCGGAAGGAAAGGCCCGAATAGGGGCCCTGTTCCGGATTACAGCTTGCGTACGGCTTCGAGCACGGCGGCGGCGTTGCCGTCGGCCTTGGTCGAACGCCATTCCTGACGCAGAGTGCCGTTGGCATCGATCAGGAAGGTGCTGCGCTCGATGCCGAGCACCTTCTTGCCATACAGCATCTTGTTCTTGACCACGTCGAAGACGCGGCAGAGGACGCCTTCGATGTCGGAGATCAGCTCGAACGGCAATCCGAGTCTGGCCTTGAAGCTTTCGTGCGACTTCAGGGCGTCGCGCGAGACACCGACCACGACACAGCCGGCCTTGACGAATTCGGCATGCAAGTCGCGGAACTGCTGTGCCTGGGTGGTGCAACCCGGGGTGTTGTCCTTCGGGTAGAAATACAGCACCAGAGGCTTGCCGCGATAGGCGGAAAGGGTGAACTCGCCGCCTGTGGCGGGCACCGTGAAGTCGGGCACAGTCAGCCCGAGGGCAGAGGGGGCGGGTTTGAGATTGGTCATGCAGCTTCCTTCCATGTTGACAGAAATTCCTCGCCTTGCAGCATCAACTGGCCAGCGCGGCCGGGGATTTCGCCCCGGATCATTTCGTGACGAGGCAACAGCGCCGGGTCGAGTGCGTCGCGCATCTCGCCCAGCGACACCAGTTCGTAGCCCTGCTCGCGCCAGCCTGTCAGCAGGCGTTCCAGGGTGTCGCCGAACTTGAGACCTTCAAGTTCGGCGTGCAGCGTGAAAACGTGGTCGCAATTCTGCGTTCCGGGCGTGGGCTGCGCGGTGAGCCGCAGCAAGTGCAGGTGCACGTTGTCCGCGGTGAGGTCGTCGGTGCCGATCAATTCGTCCAGCGTCGGCAGGGTCGTCGGCAATTGCGGGCAGGCGACAATTTCACCGTTCCACACCGGAATGAAGGGATGCAGCCCGCGGCAGTCGGAGGCCCAGCGGTAGCCCAGTCGCTGCGTCAGGCGCAGCGCGTGGGCGTTCATTTGCCAGCCGGCGGCGCCGTGGCCGGGCGCCTCGCTGCCGAAGATCTCGAGATAGCGCTGGTGGGCCCGGCGCATTTCGATTTCGGTCCAGGCGGCATTGGCCTTTTCGACGCCGTCCTGCCATTTGACGTGATCCCAGCAGTGGATCGCCGTTTCGAAGCCGGCATCGCGCGTCGCGCGCATGATGTCGGCGCCGCGGCGGCCAATGTCCGGGCCGGGCAGCAGGGTGCCGTACATCAGGGTCTTGATGCCGTAGTGGGAGACCACCGAGGTGCGCTGCACCTTTTGCATGAAGCCGGGGCGAAAGGCGCGCTTGATGGCGCGGCCGGTGTGATCGGGGCCGAGCGAGAAGAGGAAACTCGCGCTGGCGCGCTGGCGCCGCAAAATATCCACCAGCCGCGGCACTCCCTGCAGGGTGCCGCGGTAGGTATCGACGTCTATTTTCAGTGCGAGCTTCATCTTGCCCTCGACGGGCCGTCCCTAGAGGGCAGGCGCTCCCCCGTGGGGGGCAGCGAACGTCATCATGTGAGCGTGGGGGGCCATACTGGCGCTCAATCCATCAGCTTGCGCGCTTCGGCCACATCGTTGCGATAGGCCTCGAAAATGCTGCGCAGGGCGTCTTCAAAAGCGATTTTCGGTGCCCAGTCAAGTTCGGCCATGGTATTGGTGATCTTGGGTACGCGATGCTGCGTGTCCTGGTAGCCCTTGCCGTAGTATTCGCCCGAGGTTGTTTCCAGAATCTTCACCTTGGCCAGGCCCTCGGCATATTCCGGGTACTGCTTGGCCAGGTCGAGCATCAGCGTCGCGAGTTCGCGGATGGAGTAGTTGTTCTTCGGGTTGCCGATGTTGTAGATCTTGCTCTTGGCGATCCCGTCCTTGTTCTCGATGATCTTCATCAGCGCATCGATGCCGTCCGAGACATAGGTGAATGAACGTTTCTGGGCGCCGCCGTCGACCAGCTTGATCGGCTCGCCGCGCACGATGTGGCCGAGGAACTGGGTGATGACGCGGGAACTGCCTTCTTTCGGCGTATAGATCGAATCGAGGCCGGGGCCGATCCAGTTGAAGGGGCGGAACAGCGTGTAGTCGAGGCCTTCCTGCTGGCCGTAGGCGTGGATCACGCGATCCATCATCTGTTTGGCGCAGGAGTAGATCCAGCGCGGCTTGTTGATCGGGCCCAGCACCAGATTGGAATTCTCCGGATCGAATTCCGGGTCCTGGCACATGCCATAGACCTCGGAAGTCGACGGGAAGATCACCCGCTTCTTGTACTTGACCGCCTGGCGGATGATCGGCAGGTTGGCTTCGAAGTCGAGCTCGAAAACCCGCAAGGGTTCCTTGACATAGGTGGCCGGTGTGGCGATGGCCACCAGCGGCAGGATCACGTCGCATTTCTTGACGTGGTACTCGATCCACTCCCTGTTGATCATGATGTCGCCTTCGAAGAAATGAAAGCGGGGGTTCTGCATCAACTCGGTGACGCGCTCGGAATTCATGTCCATGCCATAGACTTCCCAGTCGGTGGTGTCCATGATGCGCTGGGAAAGATGGTGGCCGATAAAGCCATTGACGCCGAGAATGAGGACTTTTTTCATGACAGGGAAAGTGCCGAGGTTCCAAGAATTGCGTTGATCTGATCGCCTGCTGTGGATGGGACCAGTGGTGAAGCCCCCAATTCTACCGCGAGGAGACGCAAAATGCCCCCGTCACCGCACTCGGCATACAGACGGCCATCGCTGGCGAACAGCGTGGGGCGGCCGAAATGCTTGGCGGGCAGGGGCTTTGCATGCAGTGAGCGCAAAACCCTGATGCGACCCATTGAAGTGTCGGAAAAGGCCCCCGGATAGGGGGGGGCCACGGCGCGGATCAGGTTATGCACCGCGAAGGCGGGCTGAGTCCAGTCGATACGGCCGTCTTCGGCCTTGCGACCGCCAAAATAGCTGCCCGCGGCGAGGTCTTGCGGTCTGGCGACCGCCCGGCCGGCCAGCAGATCTGGCAACGCGCGGTCCAAGGCCATTTCGGCGGCCAGGGTGACCTTGTTGAACACCTCCAGCGCCGTGTCGTCCGGCAGGATCGGCACCGCCTGCTGCACGACGATGTCTCCGGCGTCGGGCTTTTCGACCATCTGGTGCAGGGTGGCGCCGGTTTCCCGCTCGCCGTGGAGGACTGCCCAGTTGACCGGCACGCGGCCGCGATATTTCGGCAACAACGAGCCATGCATGTTCCAGGCGCCGTGCTTGGGCAAGGCCAGCAGCGGCGCTTTCAGCATCAGGCGGTAGTAGAAGGAAAACAGGAAATCCGGCTGCAGTGCTGCAAATTCAGCGACCAGCGCGGGATCGTTGGGATCCTCCGGCGTGATTACGGGGATGTCGTGGCGTGCGGCGAGTTCGGCGACGCTGTCGAACCAGATGGTTTCGCTTGGGCTGTCTTGGTGCGTCACCACGCAAGCCACGTCGACGTCATGCGCCAGCAGCACGGACAGGCAGCGCACGCCGACGTTGTGGTAGGCGAAAACGATGGCGCTGCTCATGAAGGTTGCTGGTCCTTCCGCTCCAGAATGGCTTCGATCAGATAGCGCGGCCGGTGACGCACCTGCAGATAGATGCGGCCAATGTATTCGCCCAGCAGGCCAATGCCGAACAGGGCCAGGCCGATCAGGAAGAACATCAGCGCAAACAGGGTGAACAAGCCCTCGGCTTCCGGGCCGACGATCAGGCGGCGCGCCATCAGCAGGATGAACAGTGCGGCCGAGCCCAGCGAGACGAAAATGCCGAGCATGGAAAACCATTGCAGCGGCACCAGTGAAAAGCCGGTCATCAGGTCGAAGTTGAGGCGTATCAGGCTGTAGAGGGAATACTTCGATTCGCCCGCGGCGCGTTCCTCGTGTTCGACCACCACTTCGGCCGGGCTGCGGGCGAAGGCGTAGGCCAGCGCCGGGATGAAGGTGGCGACTTCCTTGCAACTGTTGATGGCATTCACCACGCTGCGCGAATAGGCGCGCAGCATGTTGCCCTGGTCGGTGATCTTGATCCGGGTGATCTTCTCGCGCAGGCGGTTCATCGCCTTCGAGGCCCAGGTGCGGAACAGGCTGTCCTGCCGCTTGCGGCGAATGCTGCCGACGTAGTCGTGGCCTTCGCGCATCTTGGCGATCAGCTTGGCGATTTCCTCGGGCGGATTTTGCAGGTCGGCATCCAGGGTGACGACGATTTCGCCGCGGCAGTGCTCGAAGCCGGCCATGATGGCCATGTGCTGGCCGGCGTTGGCAGAAAGCAGGATGACGCGGGTGACGTCCGGCCGGACTTCGAACTGCTGGCGCAGGATGGCTGCCGAGCGGTCACGGCTGCCATCGTTGACGAAGACGACTTCGTAGGTCTCGCCCAGGGCGTCGAGTGCCGGGTAGAGGCGGGCAAACAGCGCCGCGAGGCCGGCCTCCTCGTTATAGATGGGGATGACGATGGACAGGTTCGGTGTGCTCATGCGTTCTCCGACAGGCTTGCGCTCAGCGCCGTGCAGACGCGGTCGATGTCGCCATCGAGCATGGTGGGGAAAAGCGGCAGGGTGAGGATGCGGCGGCCGATGTCCTCGGCATGGGGGAAGTTGCCCTCCTTGAAGCCGAGCTTGCGATACAGCGAGAACAGGTGCAGTGCCGGGTAATGCACGCCGACGCCGATGCCCCGCTCCTTCATCGCGGCGATGAACGTGCCGCGATCGATCCCGTTCGGCAACAGCACCTGGAACATATGCCAGTTGCTGTTGCCGAAATCCGCCGGGGGCAGTTCGAACCCGCGCGCGGGATCGATGCAGTCGAAGTAGTGTCGTGCCAGTTCGCGCCGGCGCGCGGTAAAGGCTGCGAGGTGCTTCATCTGGCCGAGGCCGATGGTGGCCGCGATATCGGTCAGGTTGAACTTGCCGCCCAGCACATCGACGTCCATGCCGCCGTCGGGGAAGCGCCGCACCCCTTGCACGCGCAGGCGTTCGCAGAGGCCGGCGTCGATGTCGGCGGGCAGCACCAGGGCGCCGCCTTCGGAAGTGGTCAGGTTCTTGTTGGCGTGGAAGCTGAAGGAGACGAAATCGTGCATGTCGCCGAATGAGGTGCCGATGGGTTGGCCGTGCCACGATGCGCCGAAGGACTGCGCCGCGTCCTCGATCACGCGCAGCCCGTGCTTCTTGGCGATGGCATACAGGCGGTCGCGATCGACCGGCAGGCCGGCGAGATCGACCGGGATGACGGCCTTGGTATCGGGCGCAATGGCCGCTTCGAGCTTGCCCAGGTCGATGTTGCGCGTCACCGGGTCGACGTCCACGAAAATCGGCGTCGCCCCGACTTGCAGAATCACGTTGGCCGTTGCCACCCAGGTCAGCGGCGTCGTGATCACCGTGTCGCCAGCGCCGACTCCTGCCAAGCGCAGCGCGACTTCCAGGGTTGCCGTACCCGAACTGAAAGCGCGTACCGGACGGCCGCCGCAGTAGGCGGAAAGCGCCGCCTCGAAGGCGAGTACTTTCGGCCCGCTGGTAATCCAGCCGGAGCGCAGCACATTTGCCACCTCGGCAATGGTTTCGTCGTCGATCGAGGGGCGGGTGAAGGGCAGGAAGGTGGCGCTCATGATCGCGCCACCAGGAACACGCCGACGACGATGAAGCCGATGCCCAGCAGTTTCTGCGCCGCCAGCGCTTCGCCGAACCACTGCCAGGCGACGAAGGCATTGATCACGTAGCCGATCGACAGCATCGGGTAGGCGACCGACACCGGAACCCGCGACAGCGCCATGATCCAGACCACCAGGCTGACCGCATAGCAGGCCATGCCGCCCATGATGAAGGGCTGGAAGGCCAGCTTGAGGCCGACCGGCAGGATGTTGCCGGCATGAAACTCGAAATGCCCGACCACGTTGGTGCCGGCTTTCAGCAGCAGTTGCGCGGCGGCGTTGAGCAGGACGCCGGTCAGAACCAGGGAGAAGCTGATGGCGTTCATGGCTTCCTCACGATGACGCGACGGGTGTCGCGGACGACTTCGGTCATGGGCAATCCTTTCTTGTTCAGGTCCTGCCAGGTGGCCGGCGACATCAGTGCCCAGGCGACCGGTGCCGCTTTCCAGGCGCGCTCGAAGCCGGCGAGGTCGGGGATGAATTTTTGCGGTTCCTGATCGATGCCGAAGCCCAGTTCGTCACGATAGGCGACCATGGTGGTCGTGCGCTGCAGGTAGAACTGCAGGCTCTGGTCGTAGGTATCGACGCTGAAGAAGGGCGCATCGTGCGGCACTTGCGAGCGGATCGCCGCAGCCACGTCGTGTGCCGAATTGGCCGCGCCGAGGCTGTCGTGACCCAGCAGGAAGCCCTGACCGAAGGCGAAGCCGCCGCAGGCAAGAGCGAATACGGCAGCCACGCTGCGTCCCTGTCGCCCCAGCCAGAATGCCGTGATGCCGCCCAGCAGCAAGGCGGCGGCCGCGGCATACAGCCAGGGCTGATAAGCCTGGTAGAGCGCCGCCGGGACCAAGTCGCTGGCGAAGCGGGTGACGTAAGGCACCAGCAGCAGGCAGGCGCCGCCGACGATGACCGCGGGCAGGGCATGCCATTGGATGCGGCGGGAGACGGCGCGACCGGCCAGATGCAGGCCGATCAGTGCGGCGAGCGCCGGAAAAATCGGCAGGATGTAGGAGGCCAGCTTGGAACTGGATACCGAAAAAAACGCAAAGACCACCACGGCCCACACCAGCAGGAATCGCTGCGGCTGGAAACGGCGCCCGGCGTCCGTCCGGAAACCCGCGGCCAGGCCCTGCAGAAGGCTGCCGAGCCAGGGCAGCATGCCGACCAGCAGGATCGGTATGAAGTACCACAGCGGCTGGTAGCGGCCGTGGGCCTTGGTCAGAAAACGCTCGAAATGCTCATGGATGAAAAAGAAGTGGGCGAACTCGGGATTGGCCAGCGAGACCGCGACGAACCAGGGGGCGGTAATGGCCAGCAGGATCAGCAGGCCGCGCAGCGGGCGGATGCGCAGGATGAAGCCCGAGTCGCGCTGCCAGACGGCATAGGCGACGACGGTCGCCGCCGGCAGCACCAGGCCGATCAGGCCCTTGGAGAGCACCGCCAGTGCCAGCAGTACCCAGGCGGCGTCCTGCCAGCGCCGACTTTCACCGGGATTCGCGTCGTCGCGCTGCCCGAGGCACAGGGCGAACACCGCGCTGGCCAGAAAGAAGCTGACGCCCATGTCCAGCGTATTGACATGACCGAGCACATTCCACAGCACGGTGCCGGCCAGCACTGCGCCGGCGATCAATCCGGCCTGGGGGCCGAACAGCTTCGCCGCGGCGAGGCCTGTGGCGAGCACGCCGAGGAAGCCGGTCAGGGCCGGCCACAGTCGCGCGGTCCAGTGATGTTCACCAAAGACAGTGAAGGCGGCGGCCGTGGCCCAATACTGCAGCGCCGGCTTCTCGAAGTACTTGATGCCGTTCAGGCGCGGTGTCAGCCAATCGCCGGTGGCCACCATCTCGCGCGGGATCTCGGCATAACGACCTTCGTCGGGGTTGATCAGGCGGCGCTGCTCGAGCGTGCCGAACCAGGCCAGGGCGAAGACCAGCAGCAGCGCCAGCAACGGCCCGCGACGCAGTTCGCTCAATTCGCGCATTCGATGATCAGTGCCGCCGCCACTTCGCGTCCTTCCGCCATGAGAACGTTGTAGGTGCGGCAGGCGGCGTAGCTGTCCATCACCTCGACGCCGATGCGCCGCTCGATCAGGGAGCGCAACAGGGCGGGGGCGGGGAAACGCTGGCGCGGCCCGGTGCCGAGCAGGACAATCGGGCAGTTGAGTTCGGCAACTTTTTGCAGGTCGGCTTCCGTCAGGCTGTCGAACGAGGCCGGCGACCAGTCTTCGATCAGGCGTTGCGGCGTCAGGAGGAAGCTTTTCGTCAGGCGGCGGCCATTCACCGCGATGTGCTCCGCATCGTAGGAGGTAATTGAAAGCAGACCGGCGGTGACAGAGGAATGCAGCTTCATTCGAGGCGGCTGGGCAGGCGGTTGTAAGGGCGGCGGGATCGACAAAGAACGGACACTGGCATAAAGGCTGAAAGCCGCATCAAATCTGCATTTGCGGTGCAGCATGGGCTTCGGTAACATTATACATTTTACCGACGCTGCCCGATTCGGTCGGCATCATGCAGAAAGGATGGTTGCTCATGCAGCCCGTGACAAAATCGGCCAAGCTCGCCAACGTCTGCTACGACATTCGCGGGCCTGTGCTCGCCCGCGCCAAGCAGATGGAAGAGGAAGGCCACAAGATCATCAAGCTGAATATCGGCAATCTCGCCGCTTTCGGCTTCGATTCCCCCGAAGAGATCCAGCAGGACATGATCCGCAACCTGCCCGGCGCGGCCGGCTACGTCGATTCGAAAGGCATTTTTTCGGCGCGCAAGGCGGTGATGCATTACACGCAGCAGAAGCACATCAAGGGCGTGACGATCGAGGACATCTACATCGGCAACGGTGCCTCGGAACTGATCGTGATGGCGATGAATGCCCTGCTCGATAACGGCGACGAAGTCCTCGTGCCGGCTCCCGACTATCCACTGTGGACGGCTGCCGTGAGCCTTTCCGGCGGCACGCCGCGCCACTACCTGTGCGACGAGGGCGCCGGCTGGCTGCCCGACCTGGCCGACATCCGCGCCAAGATCACGCCCAAGACGCGGGCGATCGTCGTCATCAACCCCAACAATCCGACCGGGGCCCTGTACCCCGACGACCTGCTGCAGGAAATTGTCGAAATCGCGCGGCAGAATGACCTGATCGTCTATGCCGACGAGGTCTATGACAAGGTGCTTTACGATGGTGCGACCCACACCTCGATCGCCGCCCTGTCGGAGGACGTGCTGACCATTACCTTCAACAGCCTGTCGAAGAATTATCGTTGCTGCGGCTATCGAGCGGGCTGGCTGATCGTTTCCGGCGAAAAGAAGCATGCGCGCGATTACATCGACGGCCTCGACATACTGGCCTCGATGCGTCTGTGCGCCAACGTTCCCGGCCAGTGGGGCATCCAGACCGCGCTGGGCGGCTATCAGAGCATCGATGACCTGGTGGCACCGGGCGGACGCATGTGCCGCCAGCGCGACGTTGCCCACGAACTGATCAATGCCATTCCCGGCGTCAGCTGCGTCAAGCCGCAAGCGTCGCTGTACATGTTCCCGCGCCTCGATCCCAAGATGTACCCGATCACCGATGACCAGAATTTCATCGCCGAACTGCTGGTGGCGGAAAAGGTGCTTCTGGTACAGGGCACGGGATTCAACTGGCCGCATCCCGACCACTTCCGGCTGGTCTTTCTGCCGCATGAGGACGACCTGCGCGAGGCCGTTGGCCGCATCGCGCGCTTTCTTGACGGGTATCGCAAGCGCTATGGCAACTAAATCCACCGAACAGATCAAACCGATCAACGTCGGCCTGCTCGGCATCGGCACCGTCGGTGGCGGCACGTTTACGGTTCTGGCGCGCAACGAAGCCGAGATCACCCGTCGCGCCGGGCGCCCGATCCGCATCACCAAGGTGGCCGACAAGAACCTCGAACTGGCAAGGCAGCTTACCGCCGGCCGGGCGCAGGTGACGGACGATGCCTTCGCAGTGGTCAACGATCCCGAGATCGACATCGTCGTCGAATTGATCGGCGGCTGCGGCATCGCCAAGGAACTGGTGCTGAAGGCCATCGCCAACGGCAAGCATGTGGTGACGGCGAACAAGGCCTTGCTCGCGGTGCATGGCAACGAGATCTTCGCCGCCGCGCACGAGAAAGGCGTCATGGTCGCCTTCGAGGCGGCGGTGGCGGGCGGCATCCCGATCATCAAGGCGCTGCGCGAGGGCCTCACGGCCAACCGCATCCAGTGGATCGCCGGCATCATCAACGGCACCACCAACTTCATCCTGTCCGAGATGCGCGACAAGGGCCTGCCCTTCGACGTCGTGCTCAAGGAGGCGCAGCGCCTGGGCTATGCCGAAGCCGATCCGACCTTCGACATCGAGGGCATCGACGCCGCGCACAAGATCACCATTCTTTCGGCGCTGGCCTTCGGCATCCCGATGCAGTTCGACAAGGCGCACGTCGAGGGCATCAGCCAACTCGATGCCGACGACATCAAGTACGCCGAGCAACTGGGTTACCGCATCAAGCTGCTCGGCATTACCCGCCGTCGACCGCAAGGGGTGGAACTGCGCGTGCATCCGACGCTGATTCCGACCAAGCGCCTGATCGCCAACGTCGAAGGTGCGATGAATGCCGTGCTGGTGCAAGGCGACGCCGTCGGCGCCACGCTTTACTACGGCAAGGGAGCCGGTGCCGAACCGACCGCCTCGGCGGTCATCGCCGATCTGGTCGATGTCACCCGCATGCATACGGCCGATCCCGAGCATCGCGTGCCGCACCTGGCTTTCCAGCCCGATGCGGTCGAAGACACGGCGATTCTGCCCCTGTCCGAAGTGGAGACCAGCTACTACCTGCGGCTACGGGTGGAGGACAAGCCGGGCGTGCTGGCCGACATCACGCGCATCCTCGCCGACCAGCAGATTTCCATCGACGCCATGATCCAGCGCGAGCCCGCCGAGGGCGAGTCGCAGACCGACATCATCATGCTGACCCACATTACGCGCGAGAAGAACGTCGATGCCGCGATTGCCAAAATCGAAGCCCTGGCGGTGGTGAAGAAGAAGGTGATCCGCCTGCGCATGGAGGAACTGGGTTGACATGAAGTACGTCTCCACGCGCGGCGGAGCAGAGCCGCAAGAGTTCTGCGACATCCTGCTCGGCGGTCTGGCGCCGGATGGCGGGCTCTACCTGCCTGAAGAGTATCCGCAGGTGGCCGAGCGTCTTGCGGCGTGGCGCAAGCTTTCCTACGCCGAACTGGCTTTCGAGATTATCTCGCTCTACGTCGATGACATTGCGGCGGCGGACCTGAAGGCCATCTGCGACAAGACCTACACGGCGCAGACCTATCGCTGGTGCCGTCCTGGCCGCAATGCGGCCGACATCGTGCCGTTGACCTCAATGGAGCCGGATTTCCATCTGCTGGAACTGTCCAACGGGCCGACGCTGGCCTTCAAGGACATGGCCATGCAACTGCTGGGCAACCTGTTCGAATACGTTCTCGACCAGCGTGGCGAGACCATCAATATCCTCGGCGCGACATCGGGCGATACCGGGTCAGCGGCCGAATACGCGATGCGTGGCAAGCACAATGTCCGTGTTTTCATGCTCTCGCCGGAAGGTAGGATGAGCGCCTTTCAGCGCGCGCAGATGTATTCCCTGCAGGACGCGAACATTTTCAACATTGCCGTGCGCGGCATGTTCGATGATGCCCAGGACATCGTCAAGGCGGTGTCGAACGATGCCGAATTCAAGGCGAAATACAAGATCGGCGCGGTGAACTCGATCAACTGGGCACGGGTGATGGCCCAGATCGTGTATTACTTCAAGGGCTATTTCGAGGCCACCCGGTCCGATGACGAAGAGGTGGCTTTCTGCGTGCCGTCGGGAAACTTCGGCAACATCTGCGCCGGGCACATCGCGCGCATGATGGGCTTGCCGATCGCCCGCCTGGCGCTGGCCACCAATGAGAACGACGTGCTCGACGAGTTCTTCCGTACCGGTGTCTATCGACCCAGAGCGACGGCGGAGACGCACGTCACCTCGAGCCCGTCGATGGATATTTCCAAGGCGTCGAATTTCGAGCGCTTTGTTTTTGATCTGGTCGGGCGCGACGCGGCCATCGTGCGCCAGTTGTGGCGCGAGGTCGATGCCGGTGGCAGCTTCAGCTTCGCCGACGGACCGTTTTCCGCGCGCCTGCCGGCTTACGGCTTTGTCTCCGGCTGCAGTTTACACGCCGATCGTCTGGCGACGATCCGCGATGTCTGGCAGCGTTACGGGCTGATGATCGACACGCATACCGCCGACGGCGTCAAGGTGGCGCGGCAGCATCGTGTTGCGGGCGAGCCGATGATCGTGCTGGAAACGGCGCAGGCGGTTAAATTCGCGGAGACGATACGGGAAGCGCTGAGCCGTGATCCGGTGCGGCCGGCGGAACTCGAAGGTCTGGAAGACCTGCCGCAACGGGTCGAAATCGTCGATGCAAAGTTGGATCAGATCAAGGACATCATCATCCGCGAGTGCTGATGCGGTGCCGCTGACAAAAAGGCGGTTTTCGCGAGGCGGGGAATTGCAGCCTGCGAACTACAGGTAGATGACTGCCGGGAATACCGTCACTGCCAGTACCAGCACCAGCCATTCCAGGTTGTAGCGGGCCAGAAACCCCGTGAAATGCATGATCAGCACAACGATCGCGAGCAGGTAGTAGAGGATGAAAAGCATTTTATTCTCCGTGGGCGGCAACCATCCCGGAAAACAACAGGCGGATACCGTTAGGCCGATTTGACGAAGATTCTAGCATCAATGCCTAGCTGTCAAGGTCAGGCTCGCGGGTTTTAGTTTGAACGGAATCTCCTGCCCGCGGCGCGCGCGAGCGCCGCGGAAACCGGCCTGTGCACGGGCATCGAGCGAGTGCTCGAGCGGCTTGCCGCCGCGCCCGCTGCCACCGATCAGCAGGGTTTGCCCGCCAGTCACCGCGACACCGACGACCTGGTCGTTCTTGGTCAGGTCGATCAGCATCAGTCCCTTGCCCTTGGCCATTTCCTTGAGTTCGGCGAGCGGGAACAGCAACAACCTGCCGCCCTGCGTGAGGACGGCTACGGTGTCTCCGACCACTGGCGCCGGAGGCAGCGGCATCTCGCCCTTGTCCAACGCCAAGAAGGCTTTGCCCGCCTTGTTGCGGACGATCATATCGGCCACGCTGGCGACAAAGCCGTAGCCGTTTGACCCGGCCACCAGATACTTGCTTTCCGGCGCGGCGGTGAGTGCCAGCGTCAGTTTGCCGCCCTCTTGAAAGTCGATCATGGTATTCAGCGGCGCGCCGTCGCCGCGGCCGCCCGGCAAGTCGGAGACCTTGACGCTGTAGCTGCGGCCGTTGCTGTCGATCACGATCAGGGGCCAGACGGTGCGCGTTTCCGCCACCAGCCAGGGGAAGTCGCCGGTCTTGTAGGTGATGCTCGCCGGGTCGATCCCATGGCCCTGGCGCGAGCGCACCCAGCCGTTCTTCGAGACGATGATCGTCACCGGCTCATCAGGCGCGGCAATTTCGCCTTGCGATATCGGTGTCACGGATTCCATCAGGGTGCGGCGCGCATCGCCGAAGCGCTTGGCGTCCTCGTTGATCTCTTTCAGGATCAGCTTGGTCATCTCGTGGCGCGAGTCGAGCAGGGTGGTGAGCTGTCCATACTCGGCGCGCAGCTCGCCGAGTTCCTTTTCGATGCGGATGCCTTCGAGTCGCGCCAACTGCCGCAGGCGGATTTCGAGTATGTCTTCGGCCTGGATGTCGGTCAGGGCGAAGCGTGCGATCAGCTCGGGCTTGGGTTCGTCGGCTTCGCGGATGCAGCGGATCACTTCCTCGATGCGCAGGAAGACCGTCATGCGTCCTTCGAGAATGTGCACCCGGCGCAGCACCTCGGCCAGTCGGTGCCGCGTGCGGCGTTCCACGGTGGCGAAGCGGAAGTCGATCCATTCACGGAGAATGGCCAGCAGATTCTTCTGCTGCGGCCGGCCGTCGCGGCCGACCATGGTCAGATTCACCGATATGCTGGACTCGAGGCTGGTGTGCGCCAGCAGCACCGCCATGAATTCGTCCTGCGGAATGCGCGAACTCTTGGGCTCGAGCATGATGCGCACCGCCTGCTGGTCGCTGGATTCGTCGCGCACGCTGTCGAGCACGCCGAGCACCAGCGCCTTCAAATTCTTCTGTTCCTGGCTGACATCCTTCTTGCCGGCGCGCGGCTGCGGGTTGGTCAGGCCTTCGATTTCCGACAGCACCTGGGCCACGGAGACGCCGTGCGGCAGTTCGTACACGATGACGCGCCATTGGCCGCGCGCCAGTTCCTCGATGCGCCAGCGGGCCCGCATGCGCAGACTGCCGCGGCCGCCGGCATAGGCGTCGCGGATGTCGGCCGGGGTCGAGATGAGCTGTCCGCCGCCGGGAAAATCCGGCCCCGGCAGCAGCGCCAGAACTTCTTCCAGCATCGCTTCGGGCTTCTTGATCAGCAGCCGCGCCGCTTCGGCGACTTCGCGCAGATTGTGCGGCGGAATCTCGGTCGCCATGCCGACCGCGATGCCCGAGGCGCCATTCAGCAGCACCACCGGCAGGCGCGCCGGCATCAGTTGCGGCTCGGTCATCGAGCCGTCGTAGTTGGCAGTGAAATCGACCGTGCCGCGGTCGATTTCGGCCAGCAGCAGTTCGGCGAACGGCGTCAGGCGGCATTCGGTGTAGCGCATCGCCGCCGCGCCGTCGCCGTCGCGCGAGCCGAAGTTGCCCTGGCCGTCGACCAGCGGATAGCGCAACGTGAAATCCTGCGCCACGCGCACCATGGCGTCATAAACGCTGGTGTCGCCGTGCGGGTGGTACTTGCCGATCACGTCGCCGACCACGCGCGCGCTCTTGACGTGCTTGGCGCTGGCGGCGAGGCGCATCTCGTTCATGGCGTGGAGGATGCGCCGCTGCACCGGCTTGAGGCCGTCTTCCACCTGCGGCAGGGCGCGCGCCCGCACCACGCTCATGGCATACGACAGGTAGGCGCGCTCGGCGTAACCCGCCAGCGGCAGGGAACTGTTGTCGCCGCTCTCGGCAAAGAGAGTCGGCGCTGGCGGTACGGTGGGCGGTGGGTTGATCACCGTGGCGTCGGCGACGACGGGCGCATCGAACAGGTCGGGGGTCTCGTTGTTCATGCGGAAAACCTTTTAGCCACAGAGATCACAGAGGACACAGAGAAAAGCCTTCGGGTCATCGACACGACTCGACTGTCGCAGCTGAAAAGGAATTGCTTTACCTCTGTGAACTCTGTGTCCTCTGTGGCTGAATTTATTTTGAATTTCATGGTTTTTCAAATATCCGCTTCGATCAGGTGACCCTTTTCTTCCATCCAGGCGCGGCGCGAAGAGGCTTCGCCCTTACCCATCAGCAGGTTGAAAAGTTTCAATGTATTTTCGCGGGCATCCGCCAGATCGCTGACGGGCAGCACGCGGCGGGTGGCCGGCGCCATGGCAGTCTCGCGCAACTGGTCGGGATTCATTTCGCCGAGGCCCTTGAAGCGCCCAACCTCGACGGCGTCTTCGCGGATGCCTTCCTTGATCAGGCGGTCCTTGATGGCGACCAGTTCGCCGTCGTCGAGGGCGTAAAGCCGGCGTGCCGGGCGCTTCTTGCCCGAGGCGGGAACGTCGACACGATACAGCGGCGGCTGCGCGATGTAGATGTGGCCATGCTGGATCAGGCCCGGGAAGTGGCGATAGAACAGGGTCAGCAGCAGGGTCTGGATGTGCGCGCCGTCGACGTCGGCATCGGACATGATGATCAGCTTGCCGTAGCGCAGACCGGACAGGTCGGGCGTGTCTTCCGGGCGGTGCGGATCGACGCCCAAAGCGACGGCAATGTCGTGGATTTCGGCGTTGGCGAACAGCCGCCCGGCTTCCACTTCCCAGGAGTTGAGCACCTTGCCGCGCAGCGGCAGGATGGCCTGGGTTTCCTTGTTGCGCGCCATCTTGGCCGAGCCGCCGGCGGAATCGCCCTCGACCAGGAACAGTTCGTTTTCGGTGATGTCGGTCGATTCGCAATCCGAAAGCTTGCCCGGCAGCACGGCAACGCCGGACTGCTTGCGCTTTTCCACTTTCTGCGCATTCTTCTGCCGTGCCAGCGCTTGTCTGATTGAGATTTCCGCAATCGCCTTGCCGGCTTCGACATGCTGGTTGAGCCAGATCTCGAAGGGATCGCGGATCATGCTGGCGACCAGCTTCACGGCTTCGCGCGAATTGAGCTTTTCCTTGACCTGGCCCTGAAACTGCGGATCGAGAATGCGCGCCGAAAGCACGTAGGCCATGCGGCTGCAGACGTCGTCCTGCTGCAGCTTGACGCCGCGCGGCAGCAGCGCGCGGTGTTCGATGAAGGACTTGACCGCCTCGAAGACGCCGGTGCGCAGGCCGGATTCGTGGGTGCCGCCGGCGACCGTCGGGATCAGATTGACGTAGGACTCGGAGGCCACCGCATCGACATGCCAGCCGAGTGCCCAGGCGGCGCCTTCACCGGTGGCGAATTCGGCATGATCGGCGTCGGCGTATTTTTCGGCGGCATAGAGCGGGGCAACGGCTTCGGCGTTGCCGGCCAGTTCGGTCAAGTATCCGGCAAGGCCTTGCGGATAGCTCCAGGTCTTGCTGCTGATGCTGCCGTCGGCCTGCTCGATGTCAAGGCGCACCTTGACGCCAGGCAGCAGCACGGCCTTGGAACGCAGCAGGCGCTCCAGCTCGGCCGGCGGCACGCGTGGCGCATCGAAGTATTTCGGATCGGGCCAGACGCGCACCCGGGTGCCGCTCTGGCGGCCGCAGCTGCCGATTTCGGCCAAGGTCCCGATGGTTTCGCCCCCGCCGGAAAACTCGATGGTCCAGATTTTTCCTTCGCGCCTGACTTCGACCGAGACTCTCGTTGACAGGGCATTGGTGACCGCCACGCCGACGCCGTGCAGGCCGCCGGAAAAGGCGTAGGCCGAATTGCCCGTGCTCTTGTCGAACTTGCCGCCGGCATGCAGCCGCGTGAAGGCCAGCACCACCACCGGAATTTGTTCGTCGGGATGCAGCCCGACCGGAATGCCGCGGCCATCGTCGGTGACGGTGATCGAGCCATCCGCGTGGAGCAGGACGTGCAGGTTTTTCGCATGTCCGCCGAGGGCTTCGTCGGCGGAATTGTCGATGACTTCCTGAATGATGTGAGCCGGTGAGTCGGTCTTGGTGTACATGCCGGGGCGTTCGCGCACCGGCTCCAGCCCCTTGAGGACACGGAAGGATGATTCGTCGTAGGTTGAGGTGACAGCCATGTTTGATGTGGATTGAAAATGTTCAGAAGCGGGCGTCGGCGAGGCAGTCGGCCAGTCCCGTGCGCCAGTCGGGCAGGGCCAGGCCGAAATCGCGCTGGAAGCGCGAGCAGTCGAGCCGCGAGTTGGCCGGCCGCGCTGCGGGCAGTGGATAGTCGGCGCTGGTGATACGGTGCACCACGGGAGATTTCTCCAGCAAACCGGCCGCTTGCGCCGCGGCGAAGATGGCCTCGGCATAGCCGTGCCAGCTGGTCTCGCCGGCGGCGGCGAGATGATACAAGCCGGCGGGGACGTCGCGGCGGGCGAGGATCAGCGCCGTGACATCGGCGAGGTGGCGGGTCCAGGTCGGAGCGCCGATCTGATCGCCAATCACGCGCAGTTCGTCGCGCTCCCTGCCCAGTCGCAGCATGGTCTTCATGAAATTGGCGCCGTGCAGGCCATACACCCAGCTGGTGCGAAAAATCAGGTGGCGGGCGCCGGACCCGGCGATCGCCAGCTCGCCCAGGTGCTTGCTGCGGCCGTAGGCGGAGAGCGGCGCGGGAATGTCGTCCTCGGTGTAGGGCGCGGGCTTGGTGCCGTCGAACACATAGTCGGTCGAATAGTGGATCAGTAGCGCGCCAAGGCGCCGGGCTTCCTCGGCGAGGATGCGGGGCGCCACGGCGTTGATGGCTTCCGCCGCTGCCGGCTCGGTTTCGGCCTGGTCCACGGCGGTGTAGGCGGCGGCATTGACGATGGCCGTGGGGGCAATGCCGCGCACGGCAGCGCGCAGGGCTTCCGGCTTGGCGAGATCAAGCTGACCGCGATCACAGGCGACCAGTTCGCCCAGGCTGGCCAGCGAGCGCTTGAGTTCGCGACCGAGTTGCCCTCCGCATCCGATGAGCAGGATCTTCATGGGCAAAAACATTTAGCCACAGAGGACACAGAGAAAAACAAATGCAAGGACGTCATCTTTTGCCGTTCTCTGTGTGCTCTGTGTCCTCTGTGGCTGAATTTTGGTTTTCGGTTTTTCATGGGAAGGTTTCCGCCTCGCCGAAGGGCCGGCCGGCGACGTCCTTGGCCGCCAGCAGCGGCTCGCCGGTCAGCGGCCAGGGGATGGCGAGTTGCGGGTCGTTCCACAACAAGGTGCGTTCATGCGCCGGGCTCCAGTAGTCGGTCGTCTTGTAGAGGAACTCGGCCGAATCCGACGTGACGCAAAAGCCGTGCGCGAAGCCGGGCGGAATCCAGGCCATGCGGCGGTCAGAGGCGGAAAGCGTGAAGCCGACCCATTGGCCGAAGCTCGGCGAGGAGCGGCGCAGATCGACGGCCACGTCATAGACCGAGCCGGCGATAACGCGCACCAGCTTGCCCTGGGCGTGCTCGATCTGGTAGTGCAGGCCGCGCAGTACATTCCTCTGCG
>JALNYT010000006.1 GCA_023229685.1 Sulfuritalea sp. | reverse complement strand
TGAAGACCAAGAGCGGTGCCAAGAAGCGCTTTGTCGTGCGCGCTTCCGGCGGCATCAAGCGCGGGAGTGCGTTCAAGCGCCACATCCTGACCAAGAAAACCACCAAGAGCAAGCGCCAGTTGCGCGGCGTGCACACTGTGCACGCCTCCGACGCGAAGTCGGTGCGTGCCATGCTGCCGAACGGTTAAGGAGAGACACCATGCCAAGAGTAAAACGTGGTGTAACGGCGCGCGCGCGCCACAAGAAGGTTCTCGACCAGGCCAAGGGTTACCGCGGCCGTCGCAGCAAGGTCTACCGCGTCGCCAAGGAAGCGGTGATGAAGGCCGGGCAATATGCCTACCGCGACCGTCGTCAGCGCAAACGCCAGTTCCGTGTCCTGTGGATCGCCCGTATCAATGCGGCCGCTCGCGAACTCGGCATGAAGTACAGCACCTTCATGAATGGCCTGAAGAAGGCCTCGATCGAGGTTGATCGCAAGGTGTTGGCCGACCTCGCCGTGTTCGACAAGCCGGCATTTGCCGCCCTGGCCGAACAGGCCAAGGCCAAGCTGACGGCCTGAGGGTAGTTGTACCCGGAGAAGGAGGCCCAGGGTTGTTGGGGGTCTCCTTTTTTTGTTGCTGTTATTTTGTTCTGATCAATGGATAACCTGGATCAACTCGTAGCTTCCGCGACGTCCGACTTTGCCGCCGCCACCGAGCCGGCCAAACTGGAAGACGCCAAGGCGCGCTATCTGGGCAGGGAAGGCTCGCTCACGGCGCTGCTCAAGGGTCTCGGCAAACTGCCGGCCGAAGAGCGCAAGAGCACCGGTGCGGCGATCAACATCGCCAAGGAACGCATAGAGTCTCTGCTTACGACACGGCGCGATGCCCTGAAGAGCGCGCAGCTCGAAGCCCAACTGGCGACCGAGGCGCTGGATGTCACGCTGCCCGGTCGCGGCTTGCCGCGCGGCAGTCTGCATCCGGTGACCATCAGTCTCGACCGCATCGAACAGCTGTTCCGCTCGATCGGTTTCGACGTTGCCGACGGCCCGGAAATCGAAACCGACTGGCATAACTTCACGGCACTCAACACGCCCGAAAATCATCCGGCGCGTTCCATGCACGATACCTTTTATCTGCAAGGCGGGGATGGCAAGGTGCAGGACGATGTGCTGTTGCGCACGCATACCAGCCCGGTGCAGATCCGGGCGATGCTGGCGCACACGGAACTTCACCAACATCTGGAAACGATGCCGGAACTGCGCGTGATCTGTCCCGGTCGTGTCTATCGGGTCGATTCCGATGCCACGCACTCGCCGATGTTTCATCAGGTCGAAGGCCTCTGGATTGGCGAGAGCGTCAGCTTTGCCGACCTCAAGGGCGTGGTTGCAGATTTCCTGCGGCGCTTCTTCGAATCCGACGATCTCAAGGTGCGTTTCCGCCCCTCCTTCTTTCCGTTCACCGAGCCTTCGGCGGAAATCGATGTCGCCTTCATGAGCGGGGCGCTGGAAGGCCGCTGGCTGGAAATTGCCGGTTGCGGCATGGTGCATCCCAATGTGCTGCGCTTTGGCGGCTTCGATCCGGAAAAGTACACCGGCTTTGCCTTTGGCATGGGGCCGGACCGGCTGACCATGCTGCGTTATGGCATCAACGATCTGCGCCTGTTCTTCGAAGGCGATCTGCGTTTTCTGGCGCAATTCCACTGATATGCAATTCTCCGAATCCTGGCTGCGCAGCCTTTGCAACCCGTCCCTGTCGAGCGAGGAACTCTGCCACGTACTGACCATGGCCGGCCTCGAAGTCGAGGAACGCCGTGCCGCCGGCGCCGACTTTTCGAATGTCGTCGTCGCCGAAGTGCTGAGCGTCGAAAAGCATCCCGATGCCGACAAGCTCAAGCTCTGCTCCGTCGATGTAGGCGAAGCCAATCCGCTGCAGATCGTCTGCGGCGCACCGAATGTCGCCGCGGGCATGAAGGTGCCGTGTGCGCGGGTCGGTGCCAGGCTGCCGGGCATCGAGATCAGGAAGGCCAAGGTGCGCGGCATCGAGAGCTCCGGCATGCTGTGCTCGGCGCGCGAGCTCGGTTTGTCCGACGACCATGGCGGGCTGCTGCCGCTGGCCGCCGATGCACCAGTCGGCGAGGACATCCGCCGCCATCTGGACCTCGACGATCGCCTGATTACCCTCAAACTCACGCCCAACCGTGCCGATTGCCTTTCGCTGCTCGGCGTTGCGCGCGAACTCTCGGCACTGACCGGTGCGCCATTGCTGGCGCCCGAGGTCAAGCCGGTAACGGCGGCTGTTGCCGACACGCGCCAGGTGGTGCTCGATGCCCCCGCTTCGTGCTCGCGCTACTGCGGTCGGATCATCCGTGGCGTCAATGCCAATGCGCCGACCCCGGAATGGATGAAGCGGCGCATCGAGCGCAGCGGCATCCGCTCGATATCCTTCCTGGTCGACGTCACCAACTACGTGATGCTCGAACTCGGTCAGCCGCTGCACGCCTTCGACGATGCGGAACTCTCGGGTGCGATCCATGTGCGCCTGCCCAAGCCCGGCGAGCAGCTTCTGCTGCTGAACGAACAGACCGTGACGCCGTCGGCGGATACCGCATTGATCGCCGACGACCAAAAGCCGCTGGCGATGGCCGGCATCATGGGCGGCGAGCATTCGGGAATCGGCGAATCCACCCGCGACCTGTTCCTCGAGAGCGCCTTTTTCCCGCCCGCCGCAATCGCCGGCAAGGCCCGGGCGCTGGGCTTCAGTTCCGATGCGTCGCACCGCTACGAGCGCGGCGTCGATTTCGAACTGCAGCGCAAGGCCATCGAACGCGCGACGCAACTAATCGTCGATACCTGCGGCGGTCGGCCCGGTCCCGTGGTGGAGGCGGTTTCGGCCGCGCATCTGCCCTCGCGCCAGCCGGTACGTTTGCGCACGGCGCGTGCTGCCAAGGTGTTGGGCATCCGCCTTGCTGCGGAGCGCATCGAAGCCATCCTCAAGGGGCTCGGCCTCACGGTGGAGCGGCAGGGCGATGACTTCCTGGTCACGCCGCCGTCCTTCCGGTTCGACATCGAAATCGAGGAAGACCTGATCGAGGAAATCGCCCGTGTCCATGGCTACGACAACATTCCGTCGCAGCCGCCGGTGGCGCAGATGGCGATGATGCCGGCCACCGAGATGAGCCGCCCGCCGATGGCCTTGCGGCGTCTGGTGGCCGAGCGCGATTATCACGAAGTGGTGACCTTCAGCTTTGTCGACACCGCGTGGGAAGCCGATTTCGCGAGCAACGCGGCGCCCATCGTGCTCGCCAATCCGATTGCCAGCCAGATGGGCGTCATGCGTTCCTCACTGATCGGCGGCCTGGTCGGCACGCTGGTCGCCAATCGCAAACGGCAGACCGAACGGGTCCGCATCTTCGAGTTGGGTCGCTGCTTCCACCGCGACGCAAGCGCGGGCCCGGTTGCCGGGTTTGCCCAGCCTCTGCGCCTGGCGGGTCTCGCCGCGGGTCCGGCCTTGCCCGAACAATGGGGAGTGCCCGCCGCTGCCGTGGATTTCTACGACATCAAGGCCGATGTCGAGGCACTGTTCGCACCGCGCCGACTGGAATTCATCAAGGCCGGGCATCCGGCTCTGCATCCCGGTCGTTGCGCCACCGTCTGTCTCGATGGACAGCCGGTGGGCGTCATTGGCGAACTGCACCCGCGCTGGGCACAGAAATACGAACTGGGTCGCGCACCGGTGATCTTTGAACTGGAACTGGCCGCCTTGCTGGCAACGCCTTTCGCCCAATATGCCGAGGTTTCCCGTTTTCCTGCCGTGATCCGCGATCTGGCGCTGGTGGTGCCGCAGGGCCAGACGCTGGCCCCGCTGCTGGCGGCGTTGCGGTCCGCGGCGCCGGGCATCGTGCGCGACGTTGCATTGTTCGACGTATATCACGGAAAAGGGCTGGGCGAAAACGAAAAGAGCCTTGCCTTTCGCATAGTTATGCAAGATACTCAACGTACTCTCGAGGATGCGGAAGTGGATGCGGTGATTGCCAGTTTGCTGGCGGTCGCCAGCAGCGGCTTCAATGCGTCTTTGCGCGGATAAATGCAGTCGGAGCTTATATGACATTGACCAAGGCGGAACTCGCCGATCTGCTGTTCGAAAAAGTCGGCCTCAACAAGCGCGAAGCCAAAGACATGGTCGAGGCCTTCTTCGACGAAGTGCGCCTCGCGCTGGAGAAGGGCGACAGCGTCAAGCTCTCCGGTTTCGGCAATTTTCAGTTGCGCGAAAAACCGCAGCGTCCCGGACGCAATCCCAAGACCGGCGAGGAAATCCCGATTACGGCCCGCCGCGTCGTCACCTTCCACGCCAGCCAGAAGCTCAAGGCGGCGGTAGAGGTTTTCCCGCGTGGCAACACCCAGCAATAGCCGGGACGAGCTTCCGTCGATTCCCGCCAAGCGTTACTTCACGATTGGTGAGGTGAGCGAGTTGTGCGGCGTCAAGCCGCACGTACTGCGCTACTGGGAGCAGGAGTTTACGCAGTTGCGGCCGGTCAAGCGGCGCGGTAACCGCCGCTACTATCAGCATCATGAAGTTCTGCTGGTGCGGCGCATCCGTGAACTGCTCTATCAGGAAGGCTTCACCATCAGCGGTGCTCGCAACCGGCTGGAGGATGGCCCCGGCAAATTGCACGACGCGCCGGAGACTCTGGCCAGCGGGAGCCAGGCGTCGCTGCGCGCCGAACTCGCTTCAATCATTGAATTCCTCAGCGCTGCCTGACTTGGCCGGCATTTCCTTTGTTATAATTCGTCCAGTCGGGGCGTGGCGCAGCCTGGTAGCGCACTTGCATGGGGTGCAAGGGGTCGCAAGTTCGAATCTTGTCGCCCCGACCAAGTAATACCAAGGGTTTCCGGCTAATCTCCGGAGACCCTTTTTCCTTGTTGTGCGCGTTTCCCCGAAACGTGCCCAACAGTTCGTCTTGCCAAAGATCAATCACGACTGACAATCCGACCCATGTCGAATGAAACCAAGTTCTGCTACCACTGCGGCGCGCATCACCCGGTTGGGGAGATGCGTCAGATTGAAACCAAGGCTGGCAAGCGCTGGCGTTGTGTTCGCAGTATTCAAGCCACCCAGAAGACCGCCGAGGCGCGCGATGCCTTCGGCCGTCAGGTATCTGCCATGAATACGGCCGAGGCCAGGAGCCACGCGCGGCGGATGAATGAGCTTCGCCAGGACAAGTGACAGGGGTTCAGCCACCCCAGCCGGTTGAGGATTGATTCCTGGCGAATCCCATTCCAAGCCATATGGGAAGTGGAAACAAAAGGGCATTCCTTGTCAATTTCCGGATTACGGGGGGGCTATCCCGGGCGCAGGATGATGTGAAACCGAGGCCTCAAGAGGACACTTCCCATGCGCATTGAATCCGTCGAACTGGTTGCCCTGCCCAACGCACCGACCTGGCAGGAGAAGGTCTACCGGGTACATCTCGATACCGGGGAGGACATGGATCTGTTCCAGCAGCACTGGGACGTGCCTTTGTCACCGGATAGCCTGGTCGGCCTGACTGTCGACGAGGCGCGCAGAAAGCGCAACGAACGAATGTTTGCCATCGCTTCCGGAAACCACTGATGCTGCGGCCCGATCAGCCGGACGATTTGAACGGCAGGTGGGTCGCGGTTTCGGCCTCGTAGTCCTGCATGGCGGAGTCCTCGCGGACGATAAAGTCGGCGACGGCGCGGCGCATGCCGGGATGGGCAATCCAGAACGCGGACCAGGTCGCGACCGGCTCGAAGCCGCGAGCGAGTTTGTGTTCGCCTTGTGCGCCGGGTTCGAAGCCTTGTAGGCCATGGCGGATGCAGTACTCGATACCCTGATAGTAGCAAAGCTCGAAGTGCAGCCCCGGCATGTCGATTGCCGTGCCCCAATGGCGGCCATAGAGCGTGTGACCATCGCGGTAGCAGATGGCCGAGGCGACCGGAAGTTCATCCTGGAAGGCGATGAAGACGATCAGCCGCCGGGCGAGCAGGGCGCCCGCTTCGATGAAGAACTCGACCGGGAAGGCCGGGTGATTGCCGTAGCGGGCAAAGGTGTCGCGATACTGGCGGTGGATGACGTGCCAGAGGGGGGCGTCGATTTCGTCCCCGTGCCGGGTTTCCAGGCGCAGGCCGGACTCGCGCACCAAGCGGCGTTCGCGCTTGAGTTTCTTGCGCTTGTCGGCGGTGAAGCCGGCGAGGAAATCGTCGAAGTCGCGGTAAGCCCGATTGAACCAGTGAAACTGCACGCCGCGCCGCATCAGCAGGCCGGCCGCCGCCAGCCGGGCGCGGTCGCCTTCTTCGACAAACAGGCATTGCCATGAAGATGCGCCGAGTTGGCGGGTGACTTCCAGTGCGGCCTCGATCAGCGCCGTCGCCACGGTTTTCCGTTCAATGCCCTCTCGCACCAGCAGGCGCGGCCCCGGCGAGGGCGTGTAGGGTATGCCGCTGACCAGCTTGGGGTAGTAGTCGAGTCCGGCACGTTCCCAGGCCGACGCCCAGTTCCAGTCCCGCGAGAAGTCGCCGAAGGAATGGGTACGCAGGTAGAGCGGCAGCAGCCCGAGCAGGGCGTCGCCGTCGTACAGCGCCAGATGCTGGGCCTGCCAACCCATCGCCGTGCCGCCAGCGCCGACTCTTTCTGCGGTGCCGAGGAAGGCGCGGCTGGCGAAAGGATCGTCGCCGTGGTCGAGCAGGGTCCAGTCGGCTGCAGAGATATCGGTGGCGGCGTTGTGCAGGACAATTTCCATTGTTCGCAATCCTACTCCGCGTCAGGCCGCCAAGCCCGGCTGGCGGTCGAAAGCGGGATGGAGGAATAGTCCTCATCTGTTCCGGCCATCGGCAGTGGATTGGGAAGGGGTAAAATGGGCGCCAGTTTTTAGATCTTCGCGACCCAGATCCCCATGCGCATATTGCTCAGCAACGACGACGGCTATTTTGCGCCGGGGCTCGCCCAGCTTGCGACCAGCCTCGCCGACCTCGGCGACATTACGGTCGTGGCGCCGGAACTCAACCGCAGCGGCGCCAGCAACTCATTGACGCTGGATCGTCCGATGCACTTGCGGCGCGCAGCCAATGGTTACATGTATGTCAGCGGCACGCCGTCGGACTGCGTGCACCTGGCAGTAACCGGCTTGCTTGATCACCAGCCCGACATGGTCGTATCCGGCATCAATCTCGGCGCCAACATGGGCGACGACACGATTTACTCCGGCACCGTGGCGGCCGCCACTGAAGGTTACCTGCTGGGAGTGCCGTCGATGGCGATTTCGCTGGGCAGTTTCGAGGGCCGGAATTTCGCGACCGCCGGACGCGTGGCGCGGGAACTGGTCAAGCGTTTCAGCGACACGCCGTTTGCCGAACCGATCCTGTTGAACGTCAACGTACCGGACGTTCCGTATGAGGAGTTGCGCGGCATCCAGGTCACGCGGCTGGGACGCCGCCACAAGGCGGAGCCGGCGGTGAAATCGGTCAGTCCGCGCGGCGAGACGCTGTACTGGATTGGTGCCGCCGGTCTGGCCGCCGATGCCGGTGAAGGCACGGACTTCCACGCAGTGGAGCACGGTTGGGTGTCGGTCACACCACTGCAAATCGATCTCACCCATGCTGTGCAGATGTCCGGCGTGCGCAGCTGGCTCAAGCTGGACCAATGAATACTGCAACGCTCAACGGCATCGGCATGACTTCGCAGCGTACCCGCACGCGCATGGTCGAACGCCTGCGCGCGCAGGGCATCCGCGATGCCCGCGTGTTGCATGCGATGGGATTGGTGCCGCGTCATATTTTCCTTGAGCAGCCACTGGCAAATCGTGCCTACGACGACACCGCCCTGCCGCTCGGTTTCGGCCAGACCATATCGCAGCCCTATGTCGTGGCGCGTATGATCGAGATCCTGATCGCCGGCCGCGAGCTGGGAAAAACGCTGGAGATTGGCGCCGGCTGCGGCTATCAGGCGGCGATTCTGGGTGTGCTGTCGAAGCGGGTATTTGCAGTAGAGCGCATCGCACCCTTGTTGGCGCGGGCACGAGACAATCTCAAACAGCTCAAGCTCTCGCATATCCGCCTCAAGCATGCCGATGGACATCTCGGGCTGCCGGAAGCCGCGCCATTTGATACCATCATATTGGCTGCCGCTGCAGCCGACGTGCCGCAGGCCCTGTTGGCGCAATTGGCGCCAAGCGGGCGGTTGGTGATGCCACTAGGCAGCGCGGAACAGGTGATCAGCCTGTTCGAGCGCAACGAAAGCGGTTTTGTTGAAACTCGATTTGATGCGGTGCGCTTTGTGCCGCTGTTGGCTGGAGTGGAATGAACGCTGCGCATCTGATTCTCGCCTTGCTGCTGCCGATCATCGGCGGTTGCGCCAGCCATGCGCCTGCGCCGGTGGAGGATCGTGGCGCGCCGGGCGCGGTGAAGCCTGCGGAGCAGGCGGTGCCGATGGCAGCGGAGTCCGGCGCCGCGTATCACACGGTAAAGAAGGGCGAAACTCTCTACAGCATCGCGCTCGACAGCGGCCATGACTACAAGGACGTGGCTGCCTGGAACAATCTCGACAACCCGAATCGGATCAGGGTCGGGCAGGAACTGCGCGTAACGCCGCCCGACGATGGCGCCCCGGTTGCGGTGGCGAAGCCGGTGACTTCGAGTGCGCCGATTGAGGTCAAGCCGGCGGCGCCACCGGCTGCGTCGGCCAGCACGAATACCGAAACCTTGAAGCGCGAGCCCAAGGGCGGCAAGATCGCCTATTCCGATGAGGCGCTGGCGAAGGCGCAGCACAAAGATGTGGCCGAGAAGCCGGTGGAAGCCAAACCCGAGGCCCGGCCGGCGGCGCCAACGCCCGCCGAGAAGCCGGTTGCTGCCGGCGATGATGTAGATTGGATGTGGCCGGCCAACGGCAAGCTGATCGCCCCGTTTGCCGAGAGCGGCGGCAAGGGGATCGATATCGCCGGAAAAGCCGGAGACGCCGTGCTGGCGGCGGCGGGTGGCACCGTTTCCTATGCCGGCGCCGGTCTGCGCGGCTATGGCAATCTGGTGGTGTTGCGTCACAACTCAGCCTATCTTTCGGTGTATGCCCACAACAGCAAGATCCTGGTCAAAGAGAAGCAGACCGTAGCCAAGGGCCAGAAGATCGCCGAGATGGGCAGCACAGACGCCGAAAGTCCGCGCCTGCATTTCGAGATCCGACGCGAGGGCAAGCCGGCCGATCCGCAGAAGTTTCTTCCCGCCCGCTAGCGCGCCATGGGCAACGAGGCCGTCCTGCCGGAACGCGAAGATGCCGAGGGCGTTGCCGACTCATACGAGTCCGGTTTCATCGAAGACATAACCCAGGTCTATCTTCACGACATCGGCGCGACGCCGCTACTGACTGCCACGGAGGAGATCGGGCTGGCGCGTGCAGCTCGAGACGGCGACTTCGTTGCGCGCCAGCACATGATTGAGGCAAATTTGCGGCTGGTAGTCAGCATCGCGCGGCACTACCAGCATCGCGGCCTGCCGCTCGACGATCTGATCGAGGAGGGCAATCTGGGTTTGATCCATGCACTGGAGAAGTTCGATCCGGAACGCGGGTTTCGCTTCTCGACCTATGCCACCTGGTGGGTTCGCCAGAATGTCGAACGCGCGATCATGAATCAGTCGCGCACCGTGCGGCTGCCGATCTACCTGATCAAGGAACTCAATATCGTGTTGCGCGCCATGCGCCGGCTTGACCGGCAACGTGGTGCGGAAGATGACCCGCCGGGCGCCATGCTCGACGAGCTGGCGCAGCTGCTCGATCGTCCGGTGGAGGAAATTCGCCGCTTGCTGGCGCTCAACGAGCGCTCCGCCTCGCTCGATTCGCTGCTCGGCAGCGATCCCGATCTGTCGCTGTCTGATTCGATAGCCGATGAAGCGGCCGAGGACCCGGCCGCTCACCTTGCCCAGCATGAGGCTGAGGTGCTCGTCGCCGACTGGATGATGCAACTCACCGACCGTCAGCGTCTGGTCGTTGAGCGACGCTATGGTCTCGGCGGCCATGACGTGACGACGCTGGAGAATATCGCCACCGATCTGAGCCTGACTCGCGAACGGGTACGACAAATACAGATCGAAGCCCTGTCGAAGCTGAGAAAGCGCATCGCCCGCGATGGGCTGACGCCGGAAGCGCTACTTTGAGGCGCGCAGCGCGGTGGCAAGGTCCATGACTGCCGCCGCATAGAAGCTGCTGCGGTTGTAACGCGTGATGACGTAGAAGTTGCGATAGCCGAGACGATACTCGGTAGCCGCCCCGGGCGTGATGAAGTCGATCAGGGCCGCTGGCTGGTCTGGAATCGCCGCACCCTCTTCCAGCGCCGCGTCGCCAGCGCCGACTCTTGCCAGGGCGACATTATTGGCAACCTCCATTTCTCGTGGCGTGCGCAACGGGGTGATGCCCTCGTCGATTAACGCCTGCACCCCGCCGCCGGCAACGGTGACCTCGATGGCAATCGGCGCATCCTTTTCCCAGCCGTGCCCGGCCAAGAAATTGGCCACGCTACCGATCGCATCGATCGGACTGGTCGCCAGATCGATGCGACCGTCATGGTCGAAGTCGACGGCGAAGCGACGCCGCGAGGATGGCAGGAATTGCGGCAAGCCGATGGCTCCGGCGTAGGAACCGGTGTAGGCCAGCGGGTTGCGGTCTTCCTCGCGCGCCAGCAACAGCAATTCTTCGAGTTCCTTGCGAAATAGTTCTGCCCGTGGCGGGTAGTCGAAAGCCAGCGTGGTGAGGGCGGCGAATGTGCCGAAGCGGCCCATCTGCTTGCCGTAGATTGTCTCGACGCCGATGATCGCGGCGATGATGTCGGCCGGTACGCCAAAGCGCGCCTCGGCGGCCGCGAGCTCTGCCGCATAGAAGCGCATGAAGCGGCGTCCAACTGCTATCCGCCGGGGCTCGACAAAGCGTCCGCGGTAGGCGTGCCAGGAGCGCACCGCGGGATCCTTTGGCGGCATGATGGCCTTGATCACCGCGGCGATGGGTTTGGTCCGGCGGAACAGCGCGTTCAGGGCGTCGGCATCAAAACCGTGTCTGCTGTGCATTTCCTGAACAAATGCCTGTACATCCTCGCGCTGTGCATAGCCTTCCGCACGCGAGCCTGTGCCGGGAAGCGTCAGCAACAGGAGCAGGAGCAGACGGATCATGGCTTGAAGCGGGCTATTTTCACCCTGAACTGGGCGAGGTCGCTTGCCTGCGGTGCGGGTTCATAGCGCAAGCGGACATACAGCGCGGCAATCGCGCGAATGTCTTCGGCATGGATCGGGGTTTGCCTGGCGGCGCGTTCGGCAAAGGCCAGCGGCCCTTCCCAGGGTTGCCACGCGATGCCGCGTTTGGCCAGCCTGGCGGTGAATCGTCGCCAAGCGGCCAGCGCCGGATCGACGCGCAAGCGGTTGCGCAGTATCCAGCCTGTCAGGCCGAGCATGACTGCGCCGCAGAGCACGGACAGCACGGCGGTCATGCTGCGCCAGTCCGGCTCATTCAGCCCGAGATCGGCGAGCAGATCGCGCTGGCGCTGAGGGTTGTAGCCCAGCACCCGCTGATTCCAGCCATTGGTGATTGCGTCCAACCGGTAGCGCAATTCCCTGAGCCAAGTCAGGTCGCTGCGGGCCAGGAAAGGCAGCGTTTCCCCGGCTGGCACGGCGGCAGCCAGGTTAAGGTTGATGCGGCTCGGCGCAGAAATCGCCGTCGGATCGATGCGTACCCAGCCGCGTCCGGCGATCCAGACTTCGGTCCAGGCATGGGCATCGTACTGGCGCACCACCAGATAGCCATCCACCGGATTGACTTCGCCGCCCTGATAGCCGGCCACCACGCGTGCCGGCACGCCAGCGGCGCGCAGGGCGAAGACGAAGGAGGCAGCGAAGTGCTCGCAGAAGCCTCGTTTGGTATCGAACAGAAACTCATCGACTATGTCCGAACCCAGCAGTGGCGGGTTCAGTGTGTAAATCAGCAACTGCTGGTTGAACCAGTTCTCGGCAGCTGCGAGGATCGCAGCGTCATCGTCGCCGTATTGCGCGCGCCAGCTTGCGCTGACCGCACGAGTACGTGGGTTGCCATCCCTTGGCAAGGCCAGTGCGCTGCGCAAAACGCTCGATGGTTCATTCACGCCGGCGATCGCGCGGGGCCAGGCGCGCTGCGTGTAACGCATGCGGTTGCGTACGGGCTGGCGCGCAACGGGCTGATAGTCGTTGGTGAGCGCGCTATCCGGCGGCAACGTGGCAGGTAGTTCCAGCGCAAACAACCAGCGTTTCCCGTGCGGTTCCAGCGTCACTTCGTAATCCACCGCCGCGCCGACTCCGGCGTAGGGAATGTCCCGATAGGTGCCCATAGTTTGCGTCACACGCCAAGTGCGGCCATCGAACGAGGGCATCACCGGACCGCGCCAGTAGAGCTGCGATTGCGGTGGAACCTCACCCGTGAACTTGACCCGGAAGACTATGGCATCGGACTGCGAGAGTTGCGCGATCGAACCGGGCGACATCGAATCGGACAATCCCGAGACGGCAGAGAATCGATCCTGCGGGATACCCCACAGCGGCCCCTGCACGCGCGGAAACAGCACGAACAGCAGCAGCATGAAAGGCAGTGCCTGCGCCAGCATCAGCCCGGCGCGAGCCAACAGTTGCTGCGGCGGTGGGCGGTCGTCGCTGGCCGCCAGCAGGGCGGCGGTGGTGATCAGTACGGTGAGCGCGGCCAGCAATGCGGTTGGAATGGTTTGGGTAAACAGGAACTGGCCGAAGACCAGGAAGTAACACAGCAGCGCCGTCACCACCACATCGCGTGCGGCACGCAACTCAAGCAGCTTGAGCGCGAGAAAGACCACCAGCAGCGCCACCCCGGGGGTGCGGCCGAGTGTGGTCCGGTATTGCAGGATGACACCCACCGTACCGGCAATCACCAAGAGTACCAGCAGCCAGCGCGGTGGCAGGTGCCACTGCCGCCAAGTGAGCGCCGCGCGCCAACTGAACGTGATTCCCGCCGCCAGCGAGAGCCACAAAGGAAGTTCCGGCGTCAGCGGCAAGGAGGCGACCAAAGCGGTCGCCAGCAGCCACCAGGCCTGGCGGCGGCTGACGGGGCGGTTACTGCGCGCCATGATGATGCAGGGCCAACGCGCGCAGGCCTCCGGCAAGCTGCGCCGGTCCGTTGTCAGGCGCAAGACGAACGCCCGGCAGGCGCAAGCCCCAAGCCAGCCCTGCCGCGTTGGCATCGAGTATCCAGCGGGCGAGAATGGACAGGCGCCGTTCGGTGTCGATGGTGTCCGGTAGCGCTTCCCAGTCCAGCCAGACCTGTTGTGCTGCGGCCCCCTCGAACAGCTTGGTCAACAGCGGGCCATCCTGCTGGCGGGCCACGGCCTTCCACGCCACGTGGCGCGGCGGATCGGCCACCTGGTGATCGCGCAGACCGGAAAAATCATCCGCACCGCGGCCGTCTTTGGTTGACCCTCGCCCTGATTCGCCGCGCCATGGCAGGGGCGGCGCCTTGGCCGCCGGTGCGGGGTAGATCAGGCAGTTCAGGTCGGGAACGGCATAGCTCCAGGCGCGTACCAGACCGAGGGGCCAGGTGGTTTCTATGGTCAGGCGCGGCATCGGCAGCCAGCCGCGTTTTGTGGCGGCGACATTCAGCGTTGCCACCGTGCCGGCATGGGGGGCGACGTCGACCTCGATCGGTGTCTCGTCCCCAATGAACAGGCGCAGACAAGTGCGCGCATCAGGACGCCGGTTTTCCAGTACCAGATCGAACTGTGCCAGGCTGCCGGCGAATACCGGTTCGCAGCGGCCGGGGCGAATCGCGATGAGGACCAGATTGCGGAAGGTGTGGAGGATGGTGACGATACCCAAGCCCGCCAGCAGGAACACCAAGGCATGCCCCAGGCTCAGGTTGTAATTCATCGCACCGAGCAGAATCACGCCGAGCGCCATGGCGTAAGCCAGTCCCGCCCGCGTTGGCAGGACATAGACGCGGCGCTGGGTGAGCACAATCGGAGCCGGCTCCGGCGGACGCACGCGCAACGCCCAGCGGACGAATGCCTCGTGCAGTCTGTGGCGTAGAGAAGCCAGCATTGGCTATTACGGCAGCGGGACCGCCTCGATCAAGGCCGCGGCGACTGCCCCCACTTCGGTGCGCACGCTGTCGTCTGCCGGCCGTAGGCGGTGGGCGATCACGCCGGGCAGCACGGCTTGTACATCTTCCGGCAGGACATGGCTACGGCCATCGAGCAATGCCCAGGCGCGCGCCACAGCCAGTAGTGCCAGGCCGGCGCGCGGCGACAGGCCTGCCTGCCAGCGGGCTTCCGTCCGCGTGTGTGCTGCCAGCGACTGGACGTAGTCGATCAGGGCGGGCGAGGCATACACTGCGCGCGCCTTTCCCTGCAATTCAATCAACTGCTGCGGCGTGATGCGCGGGGCCAGATTGGCGACCATCTGGTGCCGGTCGGCGCCGGCGAGCAGCTCGCGTTCGGCCGCCGGATCGGGATAACCGAGTTCGATCTTGAGCATGAAACGGTCAAGCTGGGATTCAGGCAGCGGGAAGGTGCCGATCTGATGTGTCGGGTTCTGCGTGGCAATCACAAAAAAGGGTTCGGGCAAGGCACGGGTGGCCCCCTCTGCCGTCACCTGCCGTTCCTCCATCGCTTCCAGCAATGCGCTTTGCGCCTTGGGCGTGGCGCGATTGATCTCGTCAGCCAGCACCATCTGGCTGAAGATCGGTCCCGGATGAAAATGGAAGGCGCCACTGTCCCGGTCGAAGATCGAAACGCCAAGAATATCCGCCGGCAGCATGTCGCTGGTGAACTGGATGCGCTGAAAATCGAGGCCCAATACGCGCGACAGCACATGTGCCAAAGTGGTCTTGCCGACGCCTGGCAGGTCTTCGATCAGCAGGTGGCCGCGTGCCAGCAGGCAGGCCAGCGAGAGGTAGATGGGCCGCTCTTTGCCGAGGATGATGCGGTTGATGTCGGCCAGGATGGCCTCGAGTTCGGGGAGTCGCATGGGGGTCGGAGTTTTCCGCAGGCTTTGATGGATAATGTGCTTTTGCGCAGCATTGTAAGTCATCAGGCAAGACACCCGTCATGACAACCACCGCCTACATTACTCACCGCGACTGCTGGCAGCACGACATGGGAACCCACCATCCGGAATGCCCGGATCGGCTCGGGGCCATCAACGATCGCCTGATCGCCTCGGGCCTTGATACCTATCTTCAGTTCCACGATGCGCCACTGGCGGATATGGAGCAGTTGCTGCGTGTACATCGGCGCGACTACATCGACCACTTGCATAACAGCAGTCCGGCACACGGTATCGTCCATCTCGATCCAGATACGGCGATGTCGCCGGGCACTCTGCAGGCGGCACTGCGTTCGGCCGGCGCGGGTTGCTTTGCCACCGACCTGGTGATGCGCGGAGAAGTGCAGAATGCCTTCTGTGCCGTGCGTCCGCCGGGCCATCACGCCGAGCGTGCAAAGGCAATGGGCTTCTGTTTTTTTAATAACGTTGCCGTGGCCGCGCGACACGCGCTCGAGGCGTGGGGGCTTTCGCGTGTGGCGATCGTCGATTTCGATGTACATCACGGCAACGGCACTGAGGATATTTTCGCCGGCGACCAGCGCGTCCTGATGGTCGGAACTTTTCAGCATCCGTTTTATCCCTATTGCGGAACCGAAAACCCCGCGTCCAACATGTGCAATGTCCCGATGCTCGCGGGAACACGCGGCGATGAGTTCCGTCAGGTGGTCTACGACATTTGGCTGCCCCGGTTGCGCGCGTTTCAGCCGGAAATGATCTTCGTCTCGGCCGGATTTGATGCTCATTACGAGGATGACATGGCCTCGCTGGGACTGGTTGAGTCCGACTATGCCTGGGTCACGGCGCAGATCAAGCAGGTGGCCGGTGAGTCCGCCAAAGGGCGGATCGTATCCTTGCTCGAGGGCGGTTACGCGCTCTCCGCGCTGGCCCGCAGCGTTGCCGCGCATATCAGGGTGCTGGCTGATTTGTAAGCCAAGGTTGCAGGGTGTGCCGCAGCATGGCCATCAGTTAGAATTCACCATCTTTCGCTTTCATTTGGCTGCCGCTTGCGGCATTTAGGTTCGGATACGTTCATGAAGACCATACAGGGTTCCATTCCCGCGATACTCACACCGATGCAGGATGACGGTTCGCTCGACCTGCCCGGCTTGCAGCGACTGCTCGACTGGCATATCGCCGAAGGTACCGACGGGATCGTGGTCGTCGGCACCACGGGCGAATCGCCTACGGTGAATTACGACGAGCATTGCGCACTGATCGAAACCACGGTGAAGCATGTGGCCGGACGCATACCGGTGATTGCCGGTACCGGCGGCAACTCCACCGCGGAGGCCATTGAACTGGCTCGTTTCGCCAGCAAGGCCGGCGCCGACGCCCACCTTTCGGTAGTGCCCTACTACAACAAGCCGACCCAGGAAGGGCTTTACCGGCACTTCAAGGCAATCGCCGAGGCGGTCGATCTGCCGCTGTTCCTGTACAACGTTCCGGGGCGTACCGTAGCCGATCTGGCCAACGACACGATCCTGCGATTGGCCCAGGTCTCCGGGATCGTCGGGGTCAAGGATGCCACAGGCAATATCGAGCGCGGCTCCGATTTGTTGAAGCGGGCGCCTGCGGGCTTCAGCGTCTTCAGCGGCGACGATGCCACGGCTATCGCGCTGATGCTGCTGGGTGGCAGGGGCTCGATTTCGGTCACCGCAAACGTCGCGCCGCGCTTGATGCACCAGATGTGCGCGGCGGCACTTGCCGGCGATCTGGCAAGGGCGCGGGAGGCGAATTTCCGCCTGCTGGGCCTGCATCGCAATCTGTTTCTCGAAGCTAATCCGATCCCGGTGAAGTGGGCCGCGCAGCAGATGGGGCTGATGGGCGGCGGCATCCGCTTGCCGATGACGCCTTTTTCACCCGAGTTCCACGAACGGCTGCGCGTGGCCATGCGTGAAGCCGGCATCATCCTTCAACCAGGAAACTGATACTCAATGAATCGTTTATCCTCACTGTTGTCTTGGTCCGTGTCGCTGCTGCTGATCGGCTTGATTGCCGGCTGTAGCGGCAACATCCTCCCCGAATCCAAGAAGATCGAATACAAATCTGCCGGGAAGCTGCCACCGCTCGAGATTCCTCCCGACCTGACGCAGCAGAGCCGCGATGAGCGCTACGCGGTTCCGGATGTTTCCGCCAGCAAGGGTTCTGCCACCTACTCGGCCTATTCGAGCGAGCGGGCAGGGCAGGGACGCACCACCACGGCGCAGGATCTGCTGCCGCAGGTCGACAAGATGCGCATCGAGCGTTCCGGCACGCAACGCTGGCTGGTTGTCGGCGGCGTTCCGGAAAAACTCTGGCCCGAAGTCAAGGAGTTTTGGCAGGAACTGGGTTTTCTGGTGAATGTGGAAATCCCCGAAGCCGGGATCATGGAAACCGACTGGGCCGAGGATCGCGCCAAAATCCCCCAGGACATCATTCGTGGCACCTTGGGCAAAATGTTCGACAGTCTCTATTCCACGGCGGAACGCGACAAGTTCCGCACCCGTCTGGAAAAGGGTGCCGAAGCCGGTACGGTCGAGATCTACATCAGTCATCGCGGCATGTACGAGACATATATCAACGAAGGCAAGAGCGAAACCAGATGGCAGCCACGCCCGGCGGATCCTGAACTCGAAGCCGAGATGCTGCGGCGCCTGATGGTGCGCCTGGGCGTCGAGGAGTCCCGCGCCAAGACGATGGTCGCAGCCGATCAGCGACAGGAGCGCGCCAAACTTTCCCGGGCGACGGATGGTGCAGGCGCCTTGCTGCTCGAAGAACCCTTCGACCGGGCTTGGCGGCGTGTCGGTCTGGCGCTGGATCGCGTCGGTTTTACGGTGGAGGATCGGGACCGTTCGCTGGGACTGTATTTCGTCCGCTATGTTGACCCGGAGGCCGACAGCAAGAAAAAAGATGGCGACAAAGGCTTCCTGTCCAAGCTGATGTTCTGGAAAGGTGGCGCCAGCGACAAGCCGACTCAGGCGCAGTATCGGATCCACGTCAAGACGACGGGAGAATCCACCACGGTGCAGGTGCTGACCCGTGAAGGAGGCACTGATCAGTCGGATGTGTCCAAGCGCATTCTCGGTCTGCTGCACGAACAGTTGAAGTAGTGAGCAGATAGGGCCAAGCCAGGTGCGCTTCGCTTCGCTCGGCAGCGGCAGCCGGGGCAACGCCTTGCTGGTCGAAGCGGGAACTACCCGGGTACTGATCGATGCCGGATTTGGTCCGCGCGAAATGTCGCGGCGGCTGGAACGGCTGGGCTTGACCGCCGAGGATGTCGATGCGGTGCTGGTCACCCATGAGCACTCCGATCACATCGGCGGCGTTTTCGCCTGTGCGCGGCGCTTCGACTGGGCAGTGCTGCTCACGCACGGTACGCTGGCCGCGTGTCGGGATAATGGTGCCGATGTACGCACCACAATTATCGACAGCCAGGAGTCGCTGTCAGTCGGCGATATTTGCGTGCACCCTTTCCCGGTTCCGCACGATGCGCGTGAACCGGTCCAATTTCTCCTTGCCGATGGCGACAAGAGGCTTGGCGTGCTGACCGATGCCGGTCATGTCACGCCACACATGGTGGCCATGCTTGGCGCCTGCGACGCCCTGGTGCTGGAGTGCAATCACGATGCACAGATGTTGGCGCAAGGCAGCTATCCGCAGGCGCTGAAGCGCCGCATTGGCGGTCTCTGGGGCCATCTGGACAATGCCGCGGCAGCCTCATTGCTGTCCCAGGTAGGACGCTCAAGTCTGCGTCATGTTGTCGCTGCCCATCTTTCCGAGGAGAACAACAGCCCGGCACTTGCGCAGGAGGCCTTGTCGGCCGTGCTGAACTGTGCCCCGGACTGGATTGGCATCGCGACCCAGAATGAGGGCTTCGCCTGGCGCGATCTTTGAACGGGAAGGGCAGGAATCAAAAACAAAAAAGCCAGCCCGAAGGCTGGCTTTTCTTTGCCCGAAGGCGGGGGAAGAATTACTTCTTTGCAGCGGCAGCAGCGGCCGGGGCGGCAGCGGCAGCGGCAGCCGGAGCGGCAGCGGCGGCGGCGGCCGGAGCGGCAGCGGCAGCGGCAGCCGGAGCAGCAGCGGCAGCGGCAGCAGGAGCGGCGGCAGCAGCGGCAGCAGGAGCGGCGGCAGCGGCGGCAGCAGTTTCAGCAGGCTTCGGAGCTTCAGCAGCGGGCTTCGGTGCCTCGACAGGCGGCTTCGGGGCTTCGGTTTTGCCACAAGCGGACACAGCCAGGGCGAGGAGGGCAGCTACGAGGAGAGATTGCTTCATTTGAGAGATCCTTAACGTTATGGAGTTACGTGGCCAATTGGATGATCGGAACGTTTCCATTTCGATCAACTAATAATTTTATCACGTCAAGCGAAAACTGTGGTGCGGCACAGCAGTCGGCAACTGCCCGAACTGCTGTCTCATAGCCCGGTAGTATTGATTCTCAAACACGGTTGGGACAGTTCCCACAACTCCTCGAAGCGCTGCCGCCAGGGTTGAATGTAGGCTCGGTCGTCGAGAATCAGTGCGCTACGGGGCTGCTCGACATGAAAACGGCGCACCCCGTGGCCCTCGTCGACGAGTACATGGGTATCGGCCAATTGACGCAGGTTATCCGGACTCTGTCGCATGTCGACGACATGCGAAAAGCGGGCAATGAGGTGCAGCAGACGCGGCGCATCGCGCTCCATCGGTCCGGGGTCATGCAGCACGATGCGAAGCCGGTGCGGACCGGCCCTCTGCAGGAAGCTGGCCAGCGTCTCGAGGCGGGTTTTTTCTTCGAGCCGCAGGGCGGCAAGATCGCGATCGAAAATCAGTATCTCGTGTTCGGCCAGGGCCAGAATCGTATCGCAGGCCTGACGATACCCGGCTTCACTGGTAAGCAGCGTGTAGGCAGGGTTCATCGTTGAACAGGAGCGACGCGACTGAGCTTCATGGGCCGATTATAATCGGCCCCTTTTCCCGAACGGGCCCTGACACTCGCCATGCCGCTTGCACATATCGAATCCCTGGATCACGAAGGACGCGGCGTTGCGCACGTTGACGGCAAGGCAATTTTCATCGAAGGCGCTCTGCCCGGCGAAGTGGTCGAATACGCCAGCTATCGCCGGAAGCCGAGTTACGAAAAGGCTCATGTGCTGACCGTGCTGCGCGGGTCGAGCCAGCGAGTAGAACCGCCCTGCCCGCATTTCGGTACTTGCGGTGGTTGCTCGATGCAGCATCTCAATCTGGCGGGTCAGACCGCCGCCAAGCAGCGCGTGCTCGAAGATGCCCTGTGGCATATCGCCCGGCTCAAGCCCGAACAACTCTATCCGCCCATCGCCGGCACCGGGTGGGGCTATCGACTGCGCGCCCGTCTTTCGGTGCGCTACGTCGCGAATAAAGGTGGTGCGCTGGTCGGCTTTCGCGAAAAGCACAGCAGCTACGTGGCGGTGATGGATTCCTGCGCGGTGCTGCCACCCCATGTTTCGGCGCTGATACCCCTGCTCGGCGCCCTGGTCGACGGCATGTCGCAGCCTGATCGCATGCCGCAGATCGAGGTCGCGGTCGGCGGATCGCGGACAGTGCTGTTGTTGCGCCACCTGGAGGCGCTCACGCTCGATGATCTGGACCGCCTGCGAGACTTCGCTGACACGAATGGAATTATCTGGTATTTGCAGTCCAAGGGACCGGAGACCGTCACTCTGTTTCATCCGGCCGATGCGCGCCTGCTGAGTTATGAACTGCCGGATTTCGGTCTTGAGTTGCTGTTCCATCCGACCGAGTTCACCCAGGTCAATAATGGCGTCAATCGCATGCTGGTGCGCCGCGCCATGGCCCTGCTGAAGCCGCAGGCCGGCGAGCGGATTGCCGACCTTTTTTGCGGCCTGGGCAATTTCACGCTGCCCATCGCGCGTCTGGGGGCACGGGTCCTTGGCGTCGAGGGCAGCGCAGGTCTGGTCAAACGCGCGCAGAAAAACGCCGCGCACAACGGTCTGGCAGCGCAATGTGAATTTGCCGTCGCCAATCTATTCGAGGCGACCGATGAAAGCTTTGCCGCCCTGGGGGCCTTCGACAAGTTGCTGATCGATCCTCCGCGCGAAGGCGCGATTGCGCTGGTCAATGCGCTGCCGGCGGAAGGGGGGCCGCGCCGCATCGTCTACATCTCATGCAGCCCCGCAACCCTGGCACGCGACGCAGCAGTGCTGGTGCATGAGAAGGGCTACCGCCTGTGTGGAGCGGGGATCGCCAACATGTTCCCGCATACGTCCCATTTGGAATCGATCGCCCTGTTCGAGAAATGAGCGATCGCCGTAATGAAAAACGGCGACTTTCGTCGCCGTTTTTCATTCGGTCGCCGTGCCGGACGCTGTCTGCCTTCGCTCTGCGTGACAGGAATTCCCCTTCGGGGCCGTCAATTCCGCTTCGCGGGCCGGCAAGCGCCGACTCCTGATCCAGTCGATTTCAGTCGCGGTCGCCGGTAAACATCATCAGCAGATTCAGCAGGCTGACGAATACGTTATAGATATCCAGATACACCGCCAGCGTCGCCGTGATGTAGTTGCTTTCGCCGCCTTGCACGATGCGATTGATGTCGTAAAGGATATAGGCCGAGAACAAGACTACGGCTATCGCGGAAATCGCCAGAGCCAACGCCGGGATCTGGAAGAATATGTTGGCCACCATGGCAACCAGCAGCAGAATCACGCCGGCAAAGAGAAACTTGCCGAGGTTGGAGAAATCCCGCTTCGTGGTGGACGCAATTCCCGCCAGGGAGAAGAAGATGGCCCCGGTCCCGCCGGCTGCCATGGCGATCAAGGTGCCGCCATTGGAAAACCCGAGTGCCACTTGCAGGATGCGCGAGAGCATCAGCCCCATGAAGAAGGTGAAGCCGAGCAGCAGGGCTACGCCCATGCCGCTGTCCTTGGTGCGCTCAATACCCCACATGAAGCCCCAAGCTACGCCGAGGAACAGCATGAAGGCGATGAACGGGCTGCCGGCCATGAACGAGAACTTCAGTTGCACGCCGATCAGCGCGCCGGCAATGGTAGGCGCCATCGACAGCGCGAGCAGGGCATAGGTATTGCGCAGAACGCGATGCTGCCGCTGGGCAGTATCTACGGCGCCGGTTTGCGGGTAGGTGTTGACGTTTTCCATGGTCTTGCAAGCCCTCCTGAGAGATGAATCCATTGCATTCGACAGCCATCGGCCCGCTGAGTTCCCCGAGCCTGGGGGCAAACAGATGTGTAGTGGATTATAGCTGCGAAATATTGCTAGCAGGCGTCGCCACCTGCAGTTGCCTGGTCGCGCCGGCCATAGCCTTTTTTGAATCAGGTTGCTTCCGTGTCAGAGCGAGTCTAAGCTGATCTCAGATGAATGACAGGAGGCGTCGTGGCTTCGCTCGATCGGATTCGGACACACGGCTTTCGGCGCTGGTACGAGCGGCAGTTGATTGAATGCCACGCTTGGCTGGTCAGCTGGTTCCTCGGCGTTATCGTTCTTGTCAGCGGGATTGAAGTGGCGGGGGCGGGCGGCGCTTCGCGCTTGTCGGGGGCGCTTTTGGTGTTGGGCGGTCTGGCAGTCACCGCGTACAGCTGGACGCGCTATCGCTTGTTGCTTGAAATCGCAGAGCGCCTCGGTGAGCAGGCCACTTGCCCCGGTTGCAAGGCCTACGCCAAATTCAAAATAGAGTCTTCCGGACCGGCGCCGTTGCCGGATGGCGGCGATCCGGTGCTGGAAAATCACGGCGGCGGCATCTGGATGCGCGCCCAATGCCGCAAGTGCGGTGACGAGTGGATGATCAAGTAGTGATGATTGTCGCCAGCTGCTGGTGGTGAAGCGGTTGGAGTCAGCGAACGCTGGCAAGCCAGACCAGGTTGATGGATGAGCGACCCGCCGGACAGGCAGCGATGTCGGCGTCGTGTGTTTGGCCAGGCCTCGGCAGCAAAGTTGCTGAAACGCTCGGTCGACACTCAGTATGGTCCGGAATTGGCGGCATAATGCCGATGGATTGGAAAGCCGGAACCAGAGGAATGCGCACAGGGTGCAGCGGAATCCTCAGTCAGGCTTTCCCGTCAGGGTCGACACGCGTTCCGTTCCGTTCCGATAGGGCTAGGAGAAAGGGCCTTAGCCCCGAGCCATGAAGAATACGCCGTTAGCATGGCCAAACGGCCGAAGTGATTCCGCTCGCAACAATGATTGCGCCCGGCGGGCGCTTGTGGCGGTGTTCAAATTGCGATTTCTGACCGTTACCATGGGCTCGTTCGTCCGCCGAAAATGCCTGCACTGATCGCTCTGACAGTTTTCCTGTCCGCTTTCCTGCTGTTCATGGTGCAGCCACTGATCGCCAAGCAGATCCTGCCCTGGTTTGGCGGCTCCGCCGGGGTGTGGACTACGTGCCTGGTGTTCTTCCAGGCGCTGCTGCTTGGCGGATACGCGTATGCGCACTCGCTGGTCCGCTACATGTCGCCAAGGAGCCAGGCCTTGGCGCATTCGCTACTTCTCGCGGCCAGCCTCCTGGCGCTTCCGATCCTCGCCGATTCTTCGTGGCAGCCCGTGGGCGACGAGCAGCCGATTCCTCGCATCATGGCCTTACTGGTTACAACCGTGGGCTTGCCGTACTTTCTGCTTTCTGCCACCGGACCACTGGCCCAGGCATGGTATTCGCGCAGATTGGGCCGTGTGCCATGGCGCCTCTTCGCGCTCTCGAATCTCGGCTCTCTGGCTGCGCTGCTGGCCTATCCATTCGTCGTAGAGCCCTGGATCAGCACCCGCGTCCAGGCCTTGGTCTGGTCTGCCGGCTTTGCCGTGTTCGCCGTGCTTTGCGCCGCCGTGGCATGGCGCGGCGCCAGAACCGGCACGGTGTTCGGCGCAGAGACGGTACCGGACGACGGCGAGCCGGGGCCGAGCCGTGGCAGGCGCCTGCTCTGGATCATGCTCGCAGCGGTCGGCTCCGCGCTGCTGCTGGCGGTGAGCAACCACATGACGCAGAACCTGGCATCGGTGCCCTTCCTGTGGATAGTCCCACTGTCGATTTACCTCCTGACATTCGTTCTCTGCTTCGACAGCGAAGGTTGGTACCGGCGCCCGCTATTTCTCATTTTTTCCGCGCTTCTGATCCCGGCCATGGGCTGGTTGCTCGACAGCCTGAATCTTGTACTCGCGATACCGGTTTACCTGGTGGGCCTGTTCGCCCTTTGCATGTTCTGCCATGGCGAACTGGCGCGCCTGAAGCCCGCGCCGCAATACCTGACGGGCTTTTATCTTTCGCTTTCGGCCGGCGGGGTGGCGGGAGGGCTGCTGGTGGGAATTGTTGCCCCCTATGTGTTTGGTGGCTACTACGAACTGGGATTTGCCTTGGTCGCCTGCGCCCTGCTGGCTTTGTGGCAGACGAGAGAGTTGCGGTCCTGGATACCCGCCGCCTTTACCTATGTGGCATTGGCAGCGGGTTGGTTCACTTACAGCCAAATAGAAACGGCTACCGGCGAGGGAGTGGTCATCGCCACACGAAATTTCTACGGTGCGATTCGGGTCAAGGATTATGGTCCGCCGGAGTACATCCGCACACTGCGTCACGGACCCATCCTGCATGGCGGGCAGTGGTTCCAGAACGAGGTGACGCGTCGTCAACCGCACACCTACTATTCCACCCAGAGTGGTTTCGGCCTCGCGCTCGGCGCATTGCAGTCGCGCGGCTCTTTGCATATTGGCGTGATCGGTCTCGGTGCAGGCAGCATTGCTGCCTGGGGTCGGCAGGGCGACCGCATCCGCTTCTACGAAATCGATCCTGCGGTGATCGCGGCGGCGAAGTCCGGTTTTCGCTATCTCGACGACAGCGCGGCTCGGGTCGATGTGGTGTTGGGCGATGCGCGTCTGTCATTGCAGCGCGAATCGCCGCAGGACTTCGATCTGTTGGTGATCGACGCCTTTTCAGGCGATTCCATCCCGGCACATCTGCTGACTGTCGAAGCCATGGACGTTTACCTGCGGCACCTCAAAGCCGACGGTGCGCTGCTCTACCATGCGACCAATCGCTATCTCGACATCGCCTCCGTGGTGCGCGGGCTGGCCGACCGGCGCGGCCTGGGTACATTGCGCGTGTTTCACGATGGCGGAGCGGAAGCCGCCGCCCAGTTCGTGTTCGCGTCAGAGTGGGTTCTGGTCGGTGGCGAGCGCACCGGAATTGACGCACTGGCGGTGCGCCAGACTCCCGCAGCGGCCCGCTTGGGCGAAGTGGCCTGGACCGACGACTACAACAACCTGCTCGGGATTCTCAAGCCACGCTACTGACCGTAGCGCCGCAGTGGTGTTGTACCGGTCGCTGTGCCCGGGGGGCACGGGCCGATTCGCTGACCGGTCATCGACTGCTTGATGGTCATCGCATACGGCTCGGCGGTCGTGATCACCAGCGCGCTGGAGAGTTCGCGCCCGCCGAATTCCATGATTCCCACTCCCGCCGAGCGCATCTGACCTTGCTCGCAGGCCACCTTCCAGCGCATGCGGCGTGCGGTGATCTCGACCCCGGACACAGTGCACGGCGAATTCGGCGGCACCGCCAAGCGTGCGACGTCGTCCGGACGCAGGCAGATGTCTCGGCGCAAGGGACCGGTTTCCGGCCCCTTGCCGGGAATCTCCATTTCAATGTTGAGGCGCCAAAGGCCCTCTTCCAGATTGACCTTGGGCGCCGCCGTCGCGCCGGCTGCCCAGGCCGACAGCAGGAGTATGGCCAGCCCGCGCATCACTACTTGGCGAAGCGCGCCGGACTCTGCATGCGCACTACCGCTTCCGCGGTGATCGGGATCCGGTAGCCGCCGATGCCCCAGTCCAGACCAGGGACCGTTGCCCCGGCCAGCGCGTTTGAAATATCGTTCAGTGCAGTGGACAGAAAGCCGAGATCGACTCCGACCTGGGACGCGGCTTCGGTAACGGAATTCACCTTGCTGCCAAAACGGTCCTTGAGCTGGCTGCAGTTGTTGGGTGTGGTCGCAGTCGCCGTCGATTCGGCATACCACTCGTTGGCAAGATTCTTTACGCCCTCGATCCCGTTGACGATCGAATAGATGGTGACGTTCGCCAGCGGTACTACCATCTTGGCGCAGTAGGTGATGCGGATCTTGAGCAGGTTGGCGTCCTGAATGTTGAGGCCGGAATTTCCGTTGACCGTCGTCGGCCGGTAGGTGAGGTTGTCGTTGGGGATCACGCGTTTCGATTTCGGACTGGCGGTGTCCTCTGGATCGTCGATGCCGAAGTCGTCGGCGGCCTTGGCGGTGGGGCTGAGCACCACCACCTCCATGGTCAGCGGATTGAACACCTCGATCATCGCAATGGCACGGCCCTTGAGCATGGACACCATGTCGGGGCCGAAGGTGAACAGTGGTGTCATGCCGGCAGCAATGCCGTCCTTGATCGAGTTGCTTGACGCATTCTTCAGGGAACCCTGGCGCGCGCCGACGAAAGCTGCAAAATTGAGCGTGGTCTTGATCTGGTACAGCAGCGCAAACTGAATGGAGCCGAGCACCAGCATCAGCAGCACCGGCAGGATGATGATGTATTCGACTGTGGCCTGGCCACCGGCATTGCGGCAACGGAGCGAAGACATGCTCAGTACCTCGTGGCACCCATTTCGGGATCGATCTTGCGCGACTCGCCTTCGAGTACCGGCAGCTTGGCCAGTTGCTCGAGGTTGGCATCGGTCTGAACGGCGAGGGGGGTTTTGTCCTTGCTGTTGAGCTGGGCTTGCAGCAGTGCCGCCCAGGCCTGGCGCAGTCTCACCATGGCGAGATTGTTCCAGGCGCGCGGATCAGCGTTGTTCGCCATCAGCGCGCGCTGATAGGCATTCGCTGCCTCGTCCGGACGGTTATTGCGAGCGTAGAGGTTACCCAGGCGCAACCAGGTCTCGGAATCGTTGGGCATGCGCCGCGCCAGATTCTTATAGAGCGCTTCGGCCTTGGCCGCTTCGCCGCTTTCATAGGCCAGTTCGGCCTCGCGATTGATCGTTATGAGATCGGGTTCATTGTCGAGCGCGCGCAGGGCGCTGCTCACCGTCGTCGTGCCGCAACCGGACAACGCTCCAAACAGTGCGACGAGACAAAGCAGCTGCTTCATGCCGCGGCCTCGCGCCAACTGAGCCTTTCGCCCTGATTCAGTCCGCTGTCGGCAAGTACGCCGGATGAAGTTTCGAGTGTGGAACGGGCGCCGAAGCCATTGGCCCAGCGCAATGGCGGCAGATCATAGACCAGCTTTCGCACTCGTCCGTCGTCATCGACAAAGGCGAGGTCAAGCGGATAGCGCATGCCGATGGTGTGCACCGAGGCGCAGGGTTCGATCCAGAAACCCTCGTCAGCCCCCAACTGCGGCCGCCCGAGCAGCCCGCGCGCGCGCTCCCATGCGCTTTCGGCGCGCCACACCCGCGACAGCAGGCAACGTTCGCCCAAGTAGAGCGCACCCACCTTCACAGGATGCCTGAGTTGAGGAACTTCATCGCGATAGGGAAGCCGAGCACGATGAAGGTTACCGGAAAGATGAACATCATCAGCGGCCCGATCAACTTAACCGGTGCCTCCATGGCCAGCTTTTCGGCACGCTGGAAGCGCTCGGTGCGGCGCTGCTCCGCCTGGGCGCGCAACGCCGAGCCGAGGCGGGCGCCCATGCGCTCGGCCTGGATCACGGTACCGACGAAGCTGGTGATTTCGGGCATGCGCAGGCGGCTCTCCATGCGGCGCAATGCCTCGGCACGAGACAACCCCGAGCGCAGGTCGCGCACGACGAGAAACAGTTCATGGCGCAGCGGACCGTGGGGGCCCTTCTCCATGGCCTGGTTGATCGCGCCGGTCATGTTGAGGCCAGCCTCGACAGCCATGGTGATGAAGTCGAGATACACCGGCAGGGTTCGCTGCACCGCCTTGTAACGCCTCTGTTGCACGTCGTTGAGCCAGATGCGGGGGAAAAAGAAACCCAGCAGCACGGCGCCGATCAGGATTCCCGGCGACTGATTGTCGAGCACGGCAGTGGCGTAATAGACCATGCCGAAGGTTCCCAGCACCGAAAGGATGCGAATGGCGAAAAACTGCTCTGCCGTCATCAGGTAGCCGACGCCGGTGCGCTGCAGGCGCTCGTGGGTGCGCTCCAGCGCGGCCGTCGGCAGGAAGGCACAGACATGGAACTCGAGGAAGCGCACCAGGGGCCAAGCCAGACGTAGCAGGGGTGGCAGCGGGTCCATGTACTGGCGGTCCTCGTCCGGAACCTCGCTCTTGAGGCGGCCGACCGAATAAAGCATGAGCAGGGCGGCGACGCCGAACATCAAGCCGATTAGCAGGAGAAGAAACTGTTCCATGTCAGACGTCGATGCTTACGATCTTGCTGATGAAGAAATAGCCGAGACCTTCCATCACGGCAATCACCGCGAGTACCGCCCACCCCATCCAGGTATTGAACAACGGGTCCATGGCCTGCGGTTCCATTTTCCACAGAACCAGCATGAGGAACAAAGGCAGGCCGGTCATGACCACGCCCTGAATCTTTCCCTGCGCCGTCAGGCTGTTGATCTTGCCTTCCATCACGTGCTTCTTGCGCAGTGTGTCGGCGATCGACTCAAGGATATCCGCGAGGTTGCCGCCGACTTCACGCGAGATGCGCATGGCCGAAACCACCATGACGAAGTCCTGGATCGGCAGGCGCGCCTCCATGTGCTTGAGTGCCGTGTCGAAATCGACGCCCACGCGCGCCTCGCGCAGCAGCAACTCGAATTCCTGGCTCACCGGAGGTTTCGATTCCGCGACCATGGATTCCAGCGCGACATTGAGTCCGGCGCCGGCACGCATGCTGCCGGAGACCATCAGCATTGCGTCGGGCAATTGCTTCTCAAAAGTTGAGAAGCGGCTCTTGCGCAAATGCCCCACCAGCCATTTCGGCATCACGATGAGGCCCACGGCAACGGCGACCGCAATTACCGGGTTGCCGAACATCAGCCAGAGCAGCGGCGGCAACACAAACAGGGCGCCGACATTCCAATAAAACATCTGCGCCGGGTCCACAAAAATGAACATGTCCTCGAGGTTGGTAGTGGCCTCCTGACGAATGGTCTCGCGTTGGCGCCGCAACAGGTTCGCCAGCAGTTCCCATACCGTCCAGCCGATGAAGACGGCCGCGATGCTGATCACGCCAACGACCAGGCCAAGATCGTTCACAGTTCGCGACCTTTCTGGAAGATCGAGAGATCGACCGTAATGCCGCGTTCCTGAAGGCTTTGGTAGAGTTCGGGGATCGCGCCGGTAGCGGTGAACTTGCCGCGAATCTTGCCGTCGGGGCCGTAGCCTTCCATCTTGAACAGGAAGATGTCCTGCAGCTGGATCATGTCTCCTTCCATGCCGGTGATCTCGGTGACGTGCGTGACGCGTCGCGAGCCGTCGGGGAAGCGGCTTTGCTGGATGATGATATGTACGGCAGAGGAAATCTGCTCGCGAATGGCGCGGATCGGCAGATCGAGGCCGGACATCAAGGTCATTACCTCAAGGCGCGCGATACAGTCACGCGGGGTATTGGCGTGGGCGGTGGTCATCGAGCCGTCGTGGCCGGTGTTCATCGCCTGCAGCATGTCCAGCGCTTCGCCACCGCGGCACTCGCCGACCACAATGCGGTCGGGGCGCATGCGCAGGCAGTTCTTGACTAGGTCGCGGATGGTCACTGCCCCCTTGCCTTCAACGTTCGGCGGGCGGGATTCCAGGGAAACCACATGAGGCTGGCCGAGCTGGAGTTCGGCGGCATCCTCGACGGTTATGATGCGATCGTCATCGGGAATGTAGTTGGACAGCACGTTGAGAAGGGTCGTCTTGCCTGAGCCCGTGCCGCCGGAAATCACGATATTCGCCGCATGATGCACGGCCTGCTGCATGAATTCCATGATTTCCTTGGTCACCGAGCCGAAGCGGATCAGATCGGTGTCGTGCAGTTTGGTCTTGGAAAACTTGCGGATGGTGATGTTGGCGCCCTTGAGCGCCAGCGGCGGAATCACCGCGTTGACCCGCGAACCGTCCTTGAGGCGGGCGTCCACCATCGGCGATGATTCGTCGATACGACGGCCAAGCGGCGCGACGATGCGCTCGATCGCCGAGACGACGGCCTTCTCGCCGGAGAAGGTGATGTCCGACAGAGTCAATTTGCCGCTGCGCTCGATGTAGATCTGGTCATAGCGGTTCACCATGATTTCGGAGATCGCCGGATCCGACAGGAGATCTTCCAGCGGGCCGAGACCGACCGCTTCGTCGAGCACGGCCTTGGCCACGCGAGCTTTGTCCACTCCCGCCGGCAATCCCATCTCCGAGGCGATGATTTCGTTCACCAGGACCGCTGTTGTGCTGCGCAGTTCGTCCTCGTTCATGCGGCTGACATCGACGCGGCGCAGGTCCATGGTCTGGATCAACTTCTTTTGCACCATGTCGCGCGCCACTGCGAGATCGTCGCGCTGGTGGTCGGTCAGCGGTGTCCTGGGCGGATCGGCGCGCGGTGCGGGCGGTGGCGGTGGCGGTGGCGCCGCCGCGACGGCAGCAGCAGCCACTGCGATTGGGGGCGGCGTTGGGGCCGAATCCCTGACAGGGGGATTGACGACTGGCGGGGGCGTGACGGCGCCGGCCGGCGGCGGAGGTGGCGGTGGCGCTACCGGTGACGGTGCGGCGGCGCCATTGCCTCCGACGCTGGTGACCTTGAGGCTGTAACTGGCAATGCCGATTTCGTCGTTTGGCGTCAGCGGGCCGTATTCGCCTTCCACGGTCTTGCCGTTGACCTCGGTGACGGTCAGGCCGCCGTGATCGATCACGTACGCGCTTCCGGCGCGGACCTCGATGGTGGCTTGGCGCTTGCCTACGGTCCAGCCCTTGAGGACGATCGCGTTGTCTTCGGCGCGGCCGATGGTGGCGGCCTCCTGCGCGATCTGCAACTCGCTGCGGGCACCCTTGCTGTCGGTGACGAGGACTTTCATGTCAGTCCACAATGCCTTTCTTGCCGAGGAAGTTCTGGAATCGCTCACGCAGATCCTTGGCCTTTTCGATGCGTTGTTGATTGACCGTGGCAGCCGGGTCTTGTACCACCGGGGTGACGAAGATCACCAGGTCGGAACGGTTGTTGCGGAAGTTCTCCGACTTGAACAAGCTGCCCAGTACCGGCACGTCGCCGAGGAAGGGAAACTTGTTGATGGCAGTGCTGCTACGCTGATCCACCAGCCCGGAAATGACGATGGTCTGGCCACTGCGGACATTTATCTCCGATTCGGTGGATCGCATCAGGAAGCCGGGATTGCCCTGCACGGCCTGAAAACTCGGATCGATGTCCGACACTTCGGTGACGATGCTGGCTGATATATTGCTCTGGTCGTCGGCTACGGGCTTGATGTTGAGCTTGATGCCATAGTCCTTGTAGGTGACCGAGGTGGCACCCAGCGCGCCGGCGGTGACGATCGGGATCTGCCCGCCGGCGAGGAACTTGGCCTCGCCGCCGGAACGGGTCGACAGTTCCGGCGACGCCAGGATCCAGGCGTCGCCGTTGCTGATGGCGAGATTGAGGTTGGAGGTGATCGCGGAGGCTATGCCGAAATACATCCGTCCGGCCTGCCCAGGAATGTTGAGGGCCTGTGCGGCACCCTTGCCGAGGGCGAAGGTGGCCGGTATCGTTTCTGGAGAGAAACGGAATTGGCGATTGCTGATCGCATCGGCGGTGAGAGCCATCGCCGGCCCTGTCGCGGCCGTCGACCAGTCGACGCCCAGGTTCTCGAGGGCCGACTTCTTGAACTCCATGATCTGGACCTTCATGAAGACCATTTTCTTCATGGTGACATCTTCTTCGCGAACCAGGTTCAGCACGCGCTGCTGGGTCTTTAGCGCGGCGTCTATGCGGCCCAGGTTCTGCCTGCTGGCCATGCCATTCACTACGACGGTGTCGCCGACACGATCGAAAGTTATTCCGGGAATCGTGCCGATCATTGCCTTCAGGTTGGCCAGCGTGGTCTCTGTGTCGCTGGCGTGCACGGTCAGTTTATAACGCTTCACGCTGCCGTCCTTGAACCAGAAGTAGAGACTGCTGTCGCCGGGTGCCTCGGCCAGCAGCAGCACTTCGGTGTCGAGTACGGTGGAACTGACGAGTTTTCCATTGCCTACGGCGACGCGTGTAACGCCGGTCACCGGCAAGGTCTTGACTTCGCCCACGTACATGATCACCGGCATGATCTCGGAAACCACTGGCACGCTTTCGACCTTGGCCAGTTTGGCCGTGCCGTGGGTTTTGGCACTGGTCTTGGGTGGAGCAATCTGCTGCACCACTGACTGCGGCCCCTTTGCCGGCTCGGCGGGCGTCGCCTGGGATTTTGCCGCCGCCGCAGCGGGCGCCACCGGCTGCTGGGCGAGTGCGATGCCGCCCGACACAGCGAGCAAAATGGTGAGCAACGTTAATGTTTTGCGCATGGTATCTACCTGTCTCAACGTGTCTGGTTCAACGGGCGCCGGTAGGCACCGATGGGATGCTGGCGCCGATCGCTGCGGGCTGGCCGGCGAAAGCCGCTGACTGGCCCGGTGAATAGCTGGCGGCCGGTGCATTGCCCTGACCGGCTGGCGCGCTCAGGCCCGGGATGTTCAGGTTGGGCATGTTGATGCTGATCGGCGCGGCGGTACCGCTGCCGCCCTTGCCGCCAATGAAGTATTCGACCGACGGTTGGTTGCCGTCGCGGAACAGTGCAGCTGCCGCCAGACGGCCGAAGCCTGGTTCCTGGTCATCCTCGGGGTTGCGCAGCACGGCGCGGATGCGGCCCACCTGTTGCGCCAGCGCGATGCGCGCCGCTTGCGCGGGCATCACCTCCACCGTGATATTGGTGTAGCCGCTGGCCGGACGGCCCTGGTTCGCCGCCGCTTCCTGCGTCACCGCCCCGGAGAGGTTCTGGCCGGTAGCCAGGACCTTTACTTTAGGCAGCAGGGCGCGGATCTCCTGTCCGGCGGAGGGCGCCGCCGGGTCCTGGGCGATCAGGTAGAGGTCGACGTAATTTCCTGGTTTCAGCATCTGGGCGAACGAGTTGGTTTCGTCGATATCGAAGGTCAGCGCGCGCAGGCCCGGCGCCAATGCCGTCGCCAGGTCCTTTGCCCGGTCGTCCTGGACGTCTGAATAGCGCAGCGGACGACCCGGCAAAAGGGCTTTAAGCAGGCGCTTGCCGGCCACCTTGTCGAAGGCCTCGGCCGGTATCGAATCGTCATAGAGCAGATCCAGCGGCACTTCCCGTGCGGCTACTAGTTTTTGCTCGATCGGAGTGCCTTTGGGCAACTCGCGGGTCGGCACCACCACGGCCATGGTCGGGCCGCCCTTGGCCTTTTGCGCCAAGTCCGCGGCCAAACGCTGCTCGCGGCCTTTCAGGTAGCTCACTGACAGAAAGGCTGCCAGCACGCCGAGGATCACGGCAGCGCCAATTAGCAGCCAAAGACGGTTGATGCGTAGTCGGGGCAAACGCAGGGCCATGGGGTTCTCCTAGAGCGCCATCAGGGTCGTGGAATAGGAGATCGCGTAGGCGAATCCTTTGTAGGCATTCTTCAGTGCTGTCGCCACCTCGACCACCGGCGCGGAATTTCCGCCCTCGATCAGGATCAGGATGCCGAATGCAGTGACGACTATGTATTCGACAGTAGACTGGCCGCGCAGTCTTGCCGGAAATGTCCGGCGGATGGATTGGAACATGATGAGGGTACCGGTTCGTGGGTTGGCGGAATTATGCGTTGTGGGTTCGATGAGGGCCTGAGAGATCACGGACGATCGACGAAGTTAACGGCAACCGAGGACCCCAGCAGTCCATTGCCTATGGTCATGCTGGCTTCTTCCGCACCGCGTTTCCATATCAGTACATGCGACTCGCCTCGCTCGGTGCGCACTGCCCGGTCGAAGGTCGGCGCCCAGCCTTGGCCGGACATCGCATTGCGATAGAAGGATGCGTTGGCGTCGATCGAAAAGCTGTTGGCCAGCAGCAGGGTGCGCGCATTGCGGATTTTGTCCTTGTGCTGCAGGTCATTAACCACCTTGCTGCCGGAAAGCATCGGGAAGCCTGCGCCTGGCTGCGCTTGGACGGCGTTCGCCGGCGGCCGCGTCACGCCGATCAGGGCATAGGTGCCTCCTGCCGCAGCCTTCGTTTGCACGGTATAGAAGCATTCGCCGTCGCGCGTGGCGACGGTCTTCCAGCCGCCGAACTCGGTTTCAACCACCCTGTCACCGCGCGCTTCCCAGCCGCTGCGATAGAAGGCCCGCAGCCGTTCGGGCGATTCGCGCCAGCGCAGTTCCCAGTTTGCCATCGGCACGCCGTTGAACAGCAGGTTGTCGGCGACCACCACGACCTGCGCACCTTCCGGGTAGCCCAGAGGGTCGCAGCCGATTCCGGCGCTGGCCTGAGGCGGCAGCACTGCCAGCAGCAGCCCGGCGAGCAGGAAGCGGCGTGGCATTGTCATGGCGTGACTAGACGGTCCGGCGGCACTACGTCGGGCTCCACCTTGCCGATCTCGAGAAACAGCAATTCCGGTGCCGCGATCACGCCCAATGTAATGCGCGCCACATCCCAGATCACCTTGACCACCGGGTTCTGGAAGATGCTGGTCGGCGTCAGCCCCTGGGTCTGGCTCTTGACGTGGCTGGCCCCATTGGCCGCCCATGTGTTGCTCAGCACCGCGCTGCGGTCGGAGAAGGTCAGCGGCCCGGGATTGAACGACTGCGTGGCATCGCCGCTCAGCGACATGCCGATCGGCAAGGTACTGGCCGTGACCGAGACGTCTGCCACCTCCAGACCTTTCATCTCCAGATTGAAGGGGCCGATCGCATCTGCCACTGTGACCAGCAGGTTCAGCACGTCATTGGCGATACCCGGAGTGTCGCGGTTTTCCGTGCTCTGTGCCACCGCATTGTAGTCAGCCAGCATCGAGGAGCCGTCGCGGTTGTACCAACCGGTCTTGACGCCGCTGCCGCCGAAACTGCCGGCACTTTTGTCGCTGGACGCGATTCCCGCCCCTTCGGAAAAGACCCTCTGCCGCACTTCGTTGCCGATCTCGTCGGCGCTCTTCGCCGCTCCCGGCCAATCGACGCTGGCGCTCGTGCCGCCGTACCACACGGTACGTTCCCACGCCGCGTAACGGGCGCCCAGCACTGCCTGGCTCTTCATGTCAATGTATTTGCCGAATACCGGAACCAGGAGGAACACGGGGATCAGGAACAGCACCCCCGTGATCACGAACTCGCTCATGGCCTGGCCGCGCTGGCGGCTTCTCGTCGCGTTCGTCATGGCAGTATGTTGGGCGCAATGATCGAGCCAGCCTGCTCCAGCAGGTTGTTTGGCAGCAGGTGGGCCTGCCAGTAGGGGCTGTAAAGGCTGCCGTATTCGGTCTTGCCGTCGCCGCGGGCGAAGAGGTCGGTGGGCCGGTAGAAATAAGCTTCCGCCTTCGACATGGCCCGTACCTTGCCGCCTACCGCCTCGTCGTCCAGAGTGAGTTGGCCCCCGGTGCCGCCGCCGATGTGGAAGGTGGACGAGTTCGCGGTCGATAGCGAATTGGAGTCGCGTTGCACCTCGATCAGGAAGGCCGGCGCCTTGGTGTTCTGGTTGTTGTTGCTGGTGTTCTTATTCGCCGCATTGCTGGTGGAATTGGTGGCATTGCCCTTGACGTCAAGGTAGGGACGGAGCCCGGCGCGGCTGTCCATATTGGTCCCCGGCCCTTCTCCGGCCTTGATGAAGTAGGGGATTACCGTGTAGGGGTTGATGTAGGCGCCGCCGAAGTCGACCGCCGCAGCAGAATCAACGCCGTTGTTGTCGCTGTTGCGGTGTCCCAGATAGCTGCCTGGCATCAGCAGATCGCTGCCGTAGGTGCCGGCACCGGCCGCACCCGCGCCGGCGGGCAACGGCGGCAGTGGAAACGGAATCGGGATCGGAATGCCGAAGATCGAGATGGTGATGCAGAAGATGACAAAGGTGCCGGTGGCATCGATGCTGCCCCAGGACTTCAGGTTCTGGCTGCTGTTGCCGCTCGCGGTGCGGTTGATGGAACCGCCGCTGTGGAAGTTGAACATCAGCAGGGGGCCGACGCCGGGGGTGAACAGGCGGATCGGATCAATCAGCATCGGTGTCGGCCAGAAGGTCAACGGCAGCGTGCGGTTCTTGTAAAAGAGGTCGCTCGAGGCGTCGACAACATTGCCGAAGCGTTTGTCGCCGTCCGTGTTGGCAGCCGGGTCATAACTCTTGGCGAACGTCAGGTGCTGCACCACGCCGGCGGCCGCGCCGAGGATGCCCAGCGGCGTCAGCGAGGCGTTTGGATCGTTGGCTTCCATGACTTCGGCGATGGTTTGCGGCATGGTCACCGCCATGCCGTAGTGATAGCCCAGCGACGAGAAGCGGAGGGCGTCGATAACCACGTCGAGCACCTTGACCAGGATCGGTCCAACCGAGTCAAACACGCTCTTGAGTCCACTGCCGATCGACTTGTAGATGTCGGCCGGCACCGTCCACAGTGCGCTCAGGGTCGACAGGTTGGCCAGCGTGGTGGCGATCGACGAGAAGGAGCCGTTGTACGTATCGTCGAATCCCCTGGCCCACCCGGTCATGCTGACGATCTGGGCCACCGCAACCTGGTTGGCAATCATGGCCCGGTTCATGTAGGCGGTGAAATTCAGGTCACGGGCTTGCGTCAACGCCGTGCTGTAAGCGACGGCATCGGCGGTGTTCTGCAACTTCATGCGCTGTGTGGTGAGTCGCCCTGAACTGTACATGACGAGCAAAGCCAGCAGCACCACGACAGTGGTCACCGAAACAAAAACCATGGCCTGGCCGCGCTGCCGAGACGGCGATGCGGCCAGGATGGAGGCGGGTTTCATTAGCTTCGCGAAAAGCCCCGCGGCTTACTTCTGCTCGTTGCCGTAGGTACCCAGGTTGGAGGTCTTGGCGGCACTCGACTCGGCCTTGCTCGCCGCGCCAGCGGCTGTGGCTTGACCGGTCGCGGCCGTCTTGCCGGCCATTTCGGCGGCCATGCCGGCGGTCTGGCCTTTGATGGTCTGGCCGAAGTAGGAATACACCCCGATGGCGGCGACTGCGATCAGGGCGACGATGATGATGTATTCCGTCATGCCCTGCCCACGTTGGGTAAGCCTGGATTGAAGTTTGGTCATGGTTGAAATCTCCTTGGTTGAAAAACGCCCCCGGAATTGAGGGAGTCCTGCAAAACACGAACAACCGCCTGAATAAAACATGCCATCATGGTGAAGATTGAAGTTTAGAACTAAAATATACCGTCATGTTATCAATTGAAGTTTAGAACCACAACCCTGCCTCGATGGTGACATGAATCGCTCTCGTTCCTTGGCTCAGCGGCTCTTGCCCTGACCACCGCCAGCGCCGCAACTGTGTCCCGAGAACCTGACGCCGTTACCCTGAACCACTACCACGGGCTTGCCGCCCAGAGCACTGGTCGACGCTGCACGCATCTCCTGATTGCGGTCCGCCGCGCACTCCGGCGATTCACTGCGGCCTCCCGCGATATCGGCCCGTGCCAAACGCGTCGGCTCGGCAGCCGTGGCATCGCCGGCGCCGCCTCCGACGAGTTGCAGAGGGGTGCCTGCCAATCCTCCGGCTATGCCACCCGCACCGTCCCCAACCCCCGCTCCGCTGTCCGTCCCGGCGTCGCCGGCGCCGGCCAGGCCGCTGGCGCCCGGCGTCGCGACGTCGCCCGCCAGCACGGTACCGGTTCCGCCGCTGCCGCTTTCGTCCCCACCGAGGCCGCTGCCGCTACCGCCGGCGCCGCCGGCAATGCCACCCGCATCACCGGCGCCACCGCTGCCATCACCGGCTGCGGCGATGGCGCTACCGTCCGTTCCGCCAGCCGATCCACCTGCCAATCCACTGCCGGCGCCGCCGGCGCCGCCGGTACCACCGGCCAGACTGTCGCTGCCACCGGTTCCGGCACCGTCACCGTCGAGGCCGCTGCCTGTTCCGCTGCCACCTCCGGCACCACCGGCTCCAGTCCCGGCACCACCGCTGCCGTCACCCGCGGCCGCAATCGTGCCGCCGCCGATACCGCCATCGGATCCATCTGCCAATCCACTTCCGGAGCCGCCGGCACCACCGGCACCGCCGGCCAGGCTGCCGCTACCGCCGCCTCCGGCGCCATCGTCGCCGAGGCCACTACCGCTGCCACCGGTACTCCCGCCGTCACTGCTGCCGGCGCCGCCACTGCCATCACCGGCCGCCGCAAGCGTGCTGCCACCAGTGCCTCCTCCCGATCCGTCGGCGAGACCGCTGCCGGCTCCGCCCGCACCTCCTGCGTCGCCCGCTGAGCCGTCGGCCAGCCCGCTTCCATCTCCACCAGCACCTCCTGCGCCGCTCGCCGATCCGTCGGCGAGACCGCTGCCGGCTCCGCCCGCACCGCCAGCGCCGCCCGCCGAGCCGTCGGCCAGCCCGCTTCCATCTCCACCAGCACCTCCTGCGCCGCTCGTCGATCCGTCGGCGAGACCGCCGCCCGCATCGCCAGCGCCGCCCGTGGATCCGTCGCTCAGACCGCTGCCGGCTCCGCCGGCGCCACCTGGATCGCCTGCCAGAGTTCCGCCCGAAGTGCCGGACGTTCCCGTCGTATCGGGATCGCCCGCCAAGCCGCTGCCTGACGTGCCCGAGGTGCTCCCGGAGTCACCCGGCAGGCCTTCCCCGGTGGTACCGCCACCGCCCGGATCGCCGGCCAATGTGCCGCCACCACCACCGCCACTGCGGTCATCGACCCCGGCCAGGCCGCTACCGCCACTGCCGCCCGATCCGCCGTCGGGAGCGAGGTCGGTTGGCGCAAGGGGCGCGGTCGGTGCGCTGGGGGGCGGAATCGGATCGCCGCCGCTGACCACTGTGCCGCCGCCGCTGTCGGGCGTCGTCACCACGACTACGGTGAGCGTGGTATCGCCGGGACTGCCCGCCGCGCCGCCGCCGCCCGGGTCACCGGCCGGTTCGGTGCTGGAACTGGAACCGCCGCTGGTGGAGCCACCGGAGCCGCCGCCGCCACCGCTGCTGCCGCCACCACCGCTCGAACTGGTACTGCCACTGGGTGGCGTGAAGCCGCCGCTGCCATCGCCGGTGCCGGCGATCCTTACATATCGACCGCCGGAGAGACTGTCGCGAAAAATGATCTCGTTGGACGTCAGTTTTGACAGGCATGCCTGACCGAAGGTGCAAGTGATCGGAGGGAAGGGTGAGTAAGGAGGGGCGAAACCGACCCAGTTGGCCGGCGTGTTGATGTCGGTGGCGAACTGGTTGTAGATGCGGCCAGTGGTTTGGAATGTCAGCGACATGTTGGCCAGGCTGAACTGCTCGCTGCTCGGCCAGTTGCCGCCGACCCGGTTGCCGATGGTAATGTCGCCCGAGTAGCCGGCGCCGCCGATGACCAACGTAACGTCGGGATGGAACTGGTTAAGCAGGCCCGCGATGCTGCCGTAATAGTAGGTGGTTCCGGGGTCGGTTGTTATGCCCGGCTGTTTCTTCACCACGATCGGGCGTCCTGCGGTATAGGGCCGCAGGGTGACCAGGGTGGCTGGATCCAGCGTGAATGCTCCCGGAGTCTCGACGATGTTGTTGGCGATCAGGGTCAGCGGCCGGGTGGTGTGGGGATCGAAGAAGTTGCCGGGATCGCCGTTCAGATCGTAGTTGCTGGCCCCCGTGTTGTTCAGCGAAAAGGTTGTCAGGTCGCCCCCGGTGGTGATCGAGATCGCTCCCACCGGTTTGTCCACCGCCGGGATTACCGTTCCGGTACTGGGGTCGGTGGTGGCCGCCGAGACCCGGCCGACCACGGTAGCCAGCAGCATGCCGCTGTGGACGCTGTTGTCTATGGTCAGGGCACGGGCGCCGAGTATCTGCAGCGTGCCGGTGTCCGTACGCAGGTTGAAGATGCCGACATCGCGATCGCCGGTGAGCCCCAGCTGCTTGGCTGTCACCACCGCCGCACCGGTAGTATTGACGAGCGCCGTGGCGCCGCTCGTGGAAAGACTGATACCGTCATTGGCGGTGGTGCTCACGTTGCCGCCGAAGCTGATGTCGCGCTGGGCGCTGACCGAGATTCCGTAGACACTGTTCGACGCAAGCGCCGCACTGGTGCTTATGTTGTAACCGGAAAGCAGCAGGCCCGCAGTCTCGCTGGTCGACCGCGTGTTCACGTCGGCTCCGCCGGGCTGGCTCACCGTTACGGCGCCACCGATGCTGAGACTGGCGCTGGACACCAGGTTCTTGCTGGAATCCTGGATGTCGCCGGTGAAGCTGATCCGCGGCGCCGTTTGGCCGGTTGCGGTAATTGCGCCGGCTGTGCTCAGGTAATAGGGGGCAAGGATATCGACGATGGCGCTGCCTCGATCGGATGTCGCGCTTGCGCCGACAAGACTCACCTGGCCGCAGTTGCCGCCGTAGGCCCACACGCAATTCATGATGTTGCTGCCTGCGTCCCCGTAGTTGGCCCCGGCGCGGATTGTCACCTTCGCGCTGTGCGGCGCCAGCGCCACCGCGGTCGACGGGCCGTCATCGGTAGCCGCAATGCTGCCCGCGGTCTGGAATACGCCGCCGACGTCGGAGCGTAGATTGACCTCGGCGCCAGTGCCGGTGCCGGCGGATCCGCCGCGCGCCGACACGTTGCTTTGGACGGTCAGATCCCCGAACGAGCGCAGGTTGATGTGCGCCGGCGCGGCGTTGGGCACCACTGCGCCGGCCGTGGTCACATTGACGGGGCGACTGACGGTCAGCGCACCGCTACTGCTGCGGATGTCCACCGTCGCGTCGCCTGGGCCGGCAAGGCTGACGCCCGAGATGCCATCGACATCGCCGATGGTGACCCCGCTGGAACTCAGGAGCAGCACCTGGCTGGCATTGGTTGCCTGCGCCGCGAAGCCGGTGACCGAATTGCTGTTGCCCAGCACCACGGAGGCATTGGTGACCACCTTGAGATCGCCGCCCGTGATGGTGACGCCGCCCTGCTCGGTGAGGCCGCCGGGTGAGGTCAGCGCTACCAGTCCGCCCGTTTGCAGATTCTGCTTCAGACCGACGGTGCCGGTGTCGGCGGTCAGGCGCACGGTGCCGCCGGAACCGCCGAAGCCGTAGCTTGGCCAGTAGCCGTTGTTGAGCAGGCCGCTGACGGTCTTGGTGCCGGACCAGGTCCAGGTGGTCGCGCCGGCAAGGTGCGTGAGTTTCTGATTCCACGACACGGTGCCCAGATCGAAATTGTCGGCATCCCGGTAGGCCACCGACCAGCCAGCGTTGCTGCCCCATGGGCGGAACACCGCGAGGTTCTGGATATCGTTGCTGGCGTTGTCGAGATAGAAGCTTCCCGCACCGCCGAGGAGCAGGTTGCTGGCCGTAATCTTGCGCCCGGCAGCCAGCTTGAAACCGACAGCGCCGTCGAGGCCGTAGATGATCAGCTTGGTTGCCGTGAGATCTTCGTTGAGGCCGTTGACCAGATCGAAGCTGCCGTCGAAGTAGCGAACCAGTTCGGCGAGTGTCGCGCCTCCGGAGCGGTTCCAGATCGCCGCGTCGGCATTGTTGCTGGCGCCGAACAGGAAGGTCGTGCCGCTCACGAAGCTGCCGGCCAACGCCTGGCTCATGGTGCCGCCGGCATTCAGCCGCACCTGGTTGCCGGTGACGTTGGCATTCACCGCCATGCTGCCGGCGGCGACCAGCGATACATCGCCGGCTGCGGTGGCGTTCACCGGTTGGCTGATGGTCAGTGAACCGCTCGTCGTGGTTACATCGATCGTGCCGCCGGTGGTACTGGTAAGTCCATTGGTGGCACCCACGGTGCCGATGGTCAGGGCGCTGTTGTCGACGTAGCTCAGGTCGCCGGTGAAATTGCCGGCCAGAGTACCGACGTTGTTGGTGTTGGTGGTGGAGCCGACTCCGGATACTCCGTTGGTCAGGCTGAAGGGACCGTTGCCCAGTATCAGCAGCTTGCTGGCGGTGATGCCGCCAGCGGTCTGGTCGGCACCGCCGCCGCTGTTGAGTGTCACCGTGCCGGTACCGGCATTGACGCCCTGGGTCAGGGTCATCAAGCCCCCCGTGGTGAGGCTGACATCGCCATTGGAGGAGCCGCTGCTGACGCCGCTGCCGCCGACCGTCACCGCATCGGCATCGCGGTAGGCGACCGCTCCGGCGGCGGTGATTGAAACGGTGCCGACATTGTTGGTCGCCTGGTTCAGCGTCACGGCACCGGCACCGCTGCTCGTAACCGTCAAGGTGGAGGCAGTCAGCGCGCCGGCAGTCTGGTTGATGCCGCCGGCAACTGCCAGGTTTATGGTGCCGGTCCCGGCATTGACGCCCTGGTTCAGGGTCATCGGGCCGCCGGTGGTAAGGGTGACATTGCCATTCGAGCCGCCGCTGCTGATGCCGCTGCCGCCCACCGTTATCCCGTCGGCATCTCGGTAGGCGACCGCGCCACCCGCCCCGATCGAGACGGTGTCAACATTGTTGCCTGCCTGGTTCAGCGTCACGGCGCCGCCGCTGGTGACGGTCAAGGTGGCTGCACTCAGTGCGCCGGCGGTCTGGCTGACGCTGCCGGCGCTGAGCGAAATCGTCTTGCCGGTGGCGGTTATGTTCTTGCCGAGGGACAGCAGCCCACCGGCCGCCAGCGTCAGGTCGTTGCCCGAGGTATCGGTCGCCACGGCGCCGAGGGACAAACTGCCGGCGGTGTTGCTCACTGAAATGGCTCCAGCGCCGGTCTGGCTCAGCGCATTGACCGCCAGGCTGCCGTTATTGTCGACGAAGCTGACGGCGCCGCCGCCGGTGTTGGTCAGCGCCACCGTGGATACCGAATTTCCCGACCCGGTCAGGGCGATGCCACCCTGGGCGGTGACGGTGAGCAGGCCGCTGGCCGCTATGCCTCGTGCGCCGCCGCCATCGCTGACGATGCCCGACGACTGTATCGTGACGCCGCCGCCGGTGGTCGTGAGCGTTCCTGTGCCAGTGAATGAAATGCCGCCTGTGCCGTTACTGAGTCCGATGGGCGCTGTCGCCGTGATCGGCGCCGACACCGTAATCAGACCATTGACGGCCGCATCGCCGAAGTTCAGCGGGCCGCCGCCGGATATGAGCCGGGCGATCTCGGCGCTCGACAGTTCGAGCGTCCCCGCTGTGGCATCGGAGGCCGAGCCGATATCCATTTTTTGCGTCAGCGTCAGCGGCTTCAGGGTGACGCCGCCACCGCCGGTAATGATGTTCTGGTTGATGGCCATGCGATCGGCCGTCAGGCTTACCGTGGCGCCGCCGCTGGCAATGCCGCTGGTGCCGCCGACGGTGCCGACGGTCAACAGGCCGGCATCGGTGTAGGTGATGCCGCCGCTGACCGCCGCGGCCAGCGTGCCCACCGCGTTACCGGTCTGACCGAGGTTGAAACTGCCACTGCCGACAAGCTTCAAGCCGCTGCCGGTCAAGGCTCCGCTGGCCTGGGCGACGCCGGCGCCGGCCGCCGTCAGTGTGATCGTACCGGCCCCGGCGTTGACGTTGTCATTCAGGTTGAGGCTGTGGATTCCCGTCAGGCTGATGTTGCCGCCACCTGATGTCGCGCCCGCCACGCCGTCGATGGCAGTTACGGTCAGGTCGGCCAGGCTGCCGCTGCCGTAGGTATAGGAGATTGCGCCGCTGCCCTTGAGGGCCACGGTGCCGGCCGCGGTCGCATTGTTGTTGAGGCTGTAGCCGCTGCCCGCGTCGACGGCGAGATTGGGCACCGTCAGTGCGCCACCGGTTTGCGCCAGCGTGCCGCCGGTCTTCAGCGACAGCGTGCTCCAGTTCGCGGTGGAACTGATGTTTGCCGCCAGCGTGATGCCGCCCGTATTGCCTGCGGTATCGCCGATGCGCAGCAAGCCGGTGGCGCCGGTCTTGATCAGCGACAGTTCGCTCTGCGTGAGCGACAGCGTGTTGCTCACCTCGCTGCCGAGATTTATTGGCCGCGCTGCGGCCGAGGTCGTCAGGATCACCTTGGCTGCGGCCACGGCGCTGGCGTCCAAGGCCTGCACGATATCCAGCGCGTCGCTGCGCAGGGTGATGTCGCCCCCCTTGCTGTTGATGCCGGCCGTGCCGTCCACCGTGGTCACCTGCAAGGCAGTGGCGGCAGCGTTCTTGAAGGCGAAGCTGTTGCCGGCGGTTGTCGCGGTGCCCGTTACTGCCGCCGCCAAGCGGCTCACTTGGTTGTCGGCCTGCGCCAGGTCGACGCTGTCCGCGCTGGAACCGGCGGCATAGCGCACCACCAGGTCGCCAGCCGTGATAACACCAGCCGCTAACTGGGTCACATTGTCCGCTGCCAGCAACTTGACTGTGCTGCCGGTTACGGCAGCATTGATCGCCAGTGGCTGGTTTGCTGCAGTCGCCTCATCCGCTTGAAGCGTAACGACGCCGCTGCCGGCATTGATAGCTTTGCCGATCGTGAGGCCTCCATCGGCTGAGTAGACGCTGATGTTGCCGTTGTTGGAACTCAACTTGCCCAGGTTGGTAATAGTGCCGGTGCCTTCAGCCCGAAGAGAGATGCTACCGCCAGCCGTGCGGATTTCGTCGTTGGCGTCATTGAAGCCGATTCCTCCACTCGTAGTGGAACGCAGCGCGAAACTGTTGCCGCTGCCGGTCTGAAGATTGATCAGATTCAAGGCCATGTCATTGATGGTGATCTGGCCTGTTGCCTCGAGGGTGATGTTGGTGGTGGCATTCAGCGATTCCAGCTTGCCGCGACTGATGAAAAAGCCTACTGCTCCGCCGTCGGCAGCAAGAACCTGGCCAACCGGCGGCGTCGCTGCGTCTAGTTGCACGTCATCGACCGATCCGGGCGCAAGGTTGACATCAGTGATCGTGATCGTCGCGGGATCAAGCAACAGTGAGCCTGCATGACCCTTGGGTGCAGTGGTATTCACCTGACCGTCGAAGCTTAGGTTGCGCTTGCCGGAAACCTCGACGAAGCCGCCATTGCCGCCCTCCGCACCACCTCGCGCGGAAATGCTGCCATAGGCCCGCGTCGTGTCGTCGGCCCACAGAACCACCGTACCGCCAGCGCCGACTTTCGCGGCATCGGCGCGAATGCTGGCATCGCGGTCGAAGTAGGTCGCTGTCGCATTGGGCGCGCCGGCACTGGTGCCATGGGCGTTGCCGCCGACCAGTATCGTGCCGCCGGCAGTTTGTCCCGAGGCATCGAGGCTGGCACCGGCCAGCAAGCCGATGCGCTCGCCGCTGACCTGGATGCGGCCGCCACGCGGACCGCCGACGTCCAGGCTGCCGCTCACCTGCACTTCGCCGCCACCGGCGGTCAGGATGATTTCGCCGTCCCGCTCTTCGATGCCGGCGGCGCGGATCGCACCGCCGTTGTTCACCACGGCGCCGGCGGCCTGGCGCGACGCCATGGCGCTCAACACGACGCGCCCGCCATCGGCGACGATGCGGCCGAGGTTGGAGGCGCCGCCGAGGCTGTCGGCGGTTGCCGCGTCAATCGTGAAGTTGAGCAGGCGGTCGCCCTGGATGTCGAGCGTCACCGCGCCGCCTGCCGCCAGCGCCACGGTGCCGAGGCGGGCCTCGATCACGCCGCCGGTCTGGTTGCTGACGCGGTCGCCGGCGAGCAGCACATAGCCGCCGTCGCGCGCGCGCAAGACACCCTGGTTGGCGACTTCGGCGCCGGCGACGCTGCTGGCGTCGCGCGTGAAGCGATAGTTGCCGCCGAGGAAATCCTCGTTGCGGATGTTCAGCGTGGTGGCGAGCAGGCCGGCAGTGTCGAGTACCGCGCCGCGGCCGAAGAATATGCCCCTGGGATTGACGAGGAAGATCTGGCCGTTGGCGCTGACGCGGCCGAGAATCGATGACGGATCGCTGCCCACCACGCGGTTGAGCGCAATCGAACCGCTGCCGGGCTGGATGAAATTGACGGCATTGCCGGCGCCGACGGAGAAGCTCTTCCAGTCGATGATGGCGCGGTCGGTGGTCTGGCGGATCTGCTGCTGTGCGCCAGCTTGGGTGATCGCCGCCTGACCGCCGACCACAGTGCCGCCGGTGGGCAACTGCGCATGAGCCATCGGCAGCGCGGCGCCGAGCAGCGCCAACAGCGCCGCATTCAGCGGCCGCGGCCACGCGGCAGCGACCGCCTTCGCCACCTCGCGGCCATCAGTGCGGTGCGCCTTCACCCGCGCCCTCCGCATGCCGCGACGGGTGTCGTCGAATTGCTGGAGCCGGTAAAGACGATGGTCATGTGAATGATCCCTGTCTAGAAGCTCACACTGGCGGAAAGCCAAAGCCGGGCGCCGCTCTTGCCATCGCCCGGGCGATGGGAGCCGAGCGTGGTGGGCCAGGCGATATCGGCGCGGATAAGGCTGTCCTTGCGCGGAAATATGCTGGCGCCGACACCCCAACTGGCCAGTCCATCCTGGCTGGCAAAGCCGGTATTACGCACGGCACCACGATCATGATAGATCGAAACCTGGCCGCCGGTGTTACCAAGTGCGATCTGGCGTCGGAATTCGACCGTCAACAAGTAGCCTTTGTCGCCGCGATATTCGGCCACCTGGTAGCCGCGCACGCTGTCAGGGCCGCCCAGGCTGAACTTCTCGGTATCCGGCACCGCGCCGGCACCGATCATGGTGTTCACGCGGGTGAATACGTCCCAGCGTGGCGTGAGGCCGGCGAGGTGCGTGAAATCTATATCCACCTTGCCGCGCAGCGCAGTCGGATTGCTGCCGTAGTTGTTGCGGAAATTGCTGCTGAAGGTGGTGCTGAGGCTGGTGCTGGCGGAATCCTCGTGTACCCAGTTGCCGGCAGCCCCGACGCTGACCACCGACAACTTGCTCGACGACACTGCGGTCGATAGCGCCGATTGCTCGCTGCCGGTGGACTTGATGCCGGCGCTGAGGCTGATGTTCGAGACGCGGCTGCGTCGCAGCGGGTAGCTGATGCCGATCTCGTCGCTGTTGACCAGGCCCTCGATACCCAGTGCGGCGAAATCACCGGCCACCTTGTAGCGCACCCGCGAGCTCGCCATGCTCAGGCGCAGGCCATCCGCACCGATCGGGACGCTGTAGCCGATCTTGCTGAAGCGCATCAGGTCGCCGTTGGACTTCATGCCGCGCCATACCAGTTGGTCGCCAATGCCGAGCGGGTTGTTGAACTCGAGGCCGACGTCGAATCGGTTGGCGCCGGCTTCCTTGCGACCGCTATTGTTCATCTGAAGCGTGAGAGCCAGCGGTTTTTCCTCAAGGGCGATGGTGGCGTCGGTTTCGCCTTGCCGGCTGCCGGGTGCCAGCGTGGCGCGCGCTTCCAGTCCCGGCAGATCGTTCATCAGCAGCAGACTGCGCTCGAGTTGACCAATGGTGACTTGTTTTTCGGCCGTGAGCGGCTCGAGATAGGCGCCGAGCATGGCATCCGAGTAGCGCCAGCCACCGTCGAAACGCAACGCGCCGATGCGGCCCTCGACCACCTGGATTGCCACCAGCCCATCCTCGACGCGCTGCACCGGGACGAAAGCACCGGCCACCGGATAACCCTGGTCGCGGTAGAAGCGGCTCACCGCATCGGCGGCGCGGTTCAGATCGTAGAGGTTGAGTTGCAGATCGGTGAAGCGCTCCACCACTCGCCGCAGGCGGGCCTCATTGAACACCGTGTTGCCGGTGAAATGAAAACCCTTGACCAGAAAACGCCGGCCATCGCGGTCGTGGCTCGAAGGCGAGGCGTCACGCTGGAACAGGAATTCGGCCGGACCCGGTGGCGGCGGGCGACGTGTATCGACGCCTTCGATCAGGGTTCCCGGCGATGGCGGCGCCTGCGCGCGTAACGGCTCTGCTGCGAATAGCCCAAGCGACGCCAGCAATACGGACGAGCGAACCAGGGAGAGTCGGATCGACACGCCGCGGACGCTTGAACTCAGGGCCGACGGCCGGATTGACGTGCCTGCCAGTCGGCAAGCAGCTTGTCCACCTGGTCGCGCTGGGCCGGGTTCAGCCGGCGTGCGGTGCTGTCGCGATTCGTGGCGGCGTTGGCGCTGCCTCCCGCTGCCGCCACGGTGAACCAGAAATTGGCCTGAACGATATCTTCCGCGAGCCCACGGCCGAGGCCATAGAGCACGCCGAGGTTGTTCTGCGCCGCAGGGTGGCCCTGGTCGGCAGCGCGGCGATACCAGAGCGCCGCCAGCTTGTAGTCCTGAGTAACGCCGCGAGCGCGCTCGTACATGACGCCGAGGTTGTTCTGCGCCTGGGCCAGTCCCTTGTCGGCGGCGGCGCGATAGAGCTTAAGCGCGTCCGGCAGGCTGACGGCGACACCGAGTCCGCGCTCGTACAGGACGCCGAGGTTGTTCTGTGCATTCAGGTCGCCGCGCATCGCCCCCTTGCGATACCACTCCGCCGCCTGCTTGTGGTCCTGGGCGATACCGATGCCGCGCTCGTAACACACCCCGAGGTTGTTCTGTGCCGAAGCGTTGCCGCGTTCGGCCGCCTGACGGTACCAGCCTGCTGCCTTGACCGGGTCCTTGTCCACGCCCAAACCGCGCTCGTAGAGCACACCCAGGTTGTTCTGCGCGTTGCTGTCACCGCGCTCGGCCAGGGGCAGCCATATTTGGCGCGCTGCATCGTAGTCGCCGCGGGCAAAAGCCTCGATGCCCGAGCCCACTTTCGCCTGCGACCAGGCCGGGCCCGCAAGGGAGATTGCGATCACCAGAAGGGCACTGCACCACAGGCGATTTGTCATGGCGATGGATGATCAGTTGAAAACTCAAGCATAATATACGAATGTAGCGACATTGGCTGAACACCGCAGATTCATCCTGCATGGGAGAAAACTGTTGCAGAATGCTTGCGATCTTGGTCATGGTGTGAGAGGCTAATAAATTGTCTGCCATATCAAATTCCGCATCGCGACCATGACGACCGCCCTCGGATTCGCCAAGCAGTTTCCCAACCTCGCCGCCGAACTCGGCCCCGACAATCTCCAGCGCTTGCTGGGCTCCATGTCGACGCTCGAACTTCCCGCCCACCGCAAGCTGATTCGCGACCGGATGCCGGTCGATTCGCTTTATTTCCTGGTCGAGGGCCATGTGTCGATATCGGTCGAAGAAAACGGCCGCCAGATTTCACTCGGAGAACTCGGGCCCGGGCAGTGGCTGGGCGAAGTTTCGGTGTTGTCGGGCGAAATGCTGGCCAGCTCGACCGTCATAGCCCGTTCGCCGGTCAAATTGCTGCGGCTCAAGCATCAGGCGTTCGAGGAACTGATGAAGCAGTACCCCGTGATCAGCGGCGTGTTGCTGCGCGAGCTGATCGACATGCTGGCCGAGCGTCTGCGCGTGTCGCTGGCTGCCGGCACGGCGCCAATCGCCAACGCCGAGCTCGAAGCGGCCCCGAAGCACGGCCTCCTCTGGGCGCTGTTCGGCGGCAACGGAGGCTGACATGGAATTCCGCCAGTTCATTGCCACGCTACCCGCCTTCGAAGATCTGCCGGCGCAGGATATTGAAGCCCTGCTGCAGGTACTCCACTATGAGCCGCATATCGCCGGCTACGACTTCTTTACCCAAGGCGAATCGCACCCGGTCATGCACGTATTGCTCGACGGCGGCGTGCGCGTGACGCGCCACGACGATGCCGGCACCGTGGTCGATGCCGCGGAGGTGCGTGGCGGCGAACTGTTCGGTCTGCTCGGGCTGGTGGACAATCTGCCGGCCACCGCCACGGCCACTGCTAGCAGCGCGGTTGGCGTTGCCAGCCTGAACCGGGAGGGTTACCAGTGGCTTTTTGCCGCGGCCCCGGCGCTGGCGCGGCGCCTCGAATATATGATCGCCGTTCAACTGGCGCGCGAACTGCAATATCGCAATCGCCTGTTGCGTGCCCGTCTGCGACAGGGCCAGCAGCCTTAGCCGGGCCGAGCCAGACCCGCCCGCACAGCGGTGTTCACAATCGGACGGCTGAAGATACCGCGAGCCAATAGTCGGCGCTGGCGGGACGGCAAATACCGTGCTCTTGTGGTGGCCGGTTGGTGGCTAAAAAAACAAAACGCCCCGGAAGGGGCGTGTTCGCCATGTCGGTGGTGGGGTGTCTGTCACATTAAGGCCTGAAAGCCTTGTCAATACTGGTAAAAGCTATTTCTCCTAGCGGCAGTTACCACGTTTCTTACCACGATCATGAGCTTGCTACCCAGATCTGGGCCAGCCAGAACAGCCACGTCAATACGACCTCAAAAGATATTTGCCATCAAACTTGACACGATTGCAATTAAGCCTAGAATGCAATCACCATCTACTTTGATGGCAACCAACAGAAAGAGGTAATATCATGATGCAATCAACACTGGAGCGGCCAGCAATGAAAGCAATCTTCAACGGGAAGACCTACGACACGGATACGGCCACTTCGTTGGCGATCCTTGAGCAAACCGGCTACGACAAGGAGTCGCTCAAGTCGGTCTTGTATGTCAATCGCCGCGGCGCATTCTTCGAATGGACCAACGCTGAATTCGATCAGTCTTACGATCGTCCGCTTTCTACTGCGGAAAAAATTGCCGGACGCGTTGTAGCAAGGCAGGCCTTTGGACCCCAAGGAGGCTGGCGAAAGGGACCGGAGCGCGTTACCCCTCTCACTCTTGAGCACGCCACAATGTGGGCGGAAAAGAAAGGAGCTCGCCTTACTGACGACTACTCACGCCACCTTGGCGAACTTCCTCCAGAGGCTGGAGAAGAGGAGGTGGCAATTACCGTGCGGCTTACGGTGGCCCTGAAAGCGCAGATCGAGCGTAAAGCCAGGGCTGTCGACATGTCCGTGAATTCGTGGATCGTCCAACAGTTGGGGGCTTCGAGCAAAGCAGAGTAATCGGCAATACCGCAGCCTGGCGGATTCAGGCAAAGCGGCGGGCAAGGTGCTACGAACACCAAACCCGCCTGACCACGAAGCACCTGATAAGGAGATGCACCATGGCTAAAGCCAATTCTACCCGTAGCTCCGGGGCGCCCGAGGGCGCACCCATCAACACCGCCGATAGTGTCGCCGCACTTCGCTTCCTTGCCGCCGCTTGTGGCCAGCCGCGCGAGACACCACTGAATGATGAAGAAGCCTATGGCATGGAAGTGTTGCTGAATCTCATCGCCGACAACGTAGAAGGCGGTGCAGCATGAAACTCAATCGCAGCACTGCAGCGAGCCCGCTCGGAGAAGCCGGGTTCAGGTATGAGCAGAAACTCTGGGGCGACCTCATTCACGGCACCAAGGAGCAACTGCAACGCATCGGTCTCGCCGTCGGCATGGCATTTCCAGGTGATCCAGATGGCCCGAAGAAGACGCTCAAGACGACCGACCAGCGGGGCTTAGCCGTCCGGATCGAGAAAGGCAGCTACTACGGTGAGGGCATCTACTCCGCCTCGGTTTCATTCCCCGGTCGGAATTACCCTTCTACGGAGCGCTGGATCGATTACGCACCTGGCGTGAGAAAGAACATCGGCTATTGGTGTGATGAATACGTGGGAACGGCAGTTGCGCTGAACAATGCCGGCCTCGTGCGTCTCGAGCAACTGCCCGGGCAGCCAGGTATGCGAAAAACCAACGTCACGATCTTTCCCGATGGCACGATACCCACGGGCGCGTCAGCAAGTTTCTCGGAGGCGAAGCAACCGGGAGCCAAGAGCATCAAGCGGGCATCAAAGAATACCTACATGGTCAGTGCCTTTGTCTCGGACGACGAACATCAAAGACGAGATTGCGAGCGCCAGCGTAAGGATAGTGAATGGGAAGATCGGATGCGGGCGATGTCTCGTCCAGCCCCTTTGATCTCGCTGTTCGATGGTGAACGCTTGACACCGAGTGCACGGCGGGCACCGCGCCACCGCGCGGAAGGTAACGTGCTCTACCTCCTGCCGAGATCCGAATCATGACCGCCATCGCCCAGCTGGTCGACGCTGCTCTGACCTACGGAGGCGGCAGTAGCCGATAGACTGGGCGCGATGGAGTCCGACAAGACTATCCCTCATCACGCGCCCCCATGGCTCACGGAGGATGAGATAGCTGACGTGTGCAAGCCGCTGACTCAGGCGGCTGCACAGATCCGTTTCCTTCAGAGCCTGGGGCTCACCGTCAGAACCAAGCCCAACGGCGCGCCCCTGGTGATCCGATCCCATTTCGAACAGGTCATGAACCCGGCCGGAAAGCAGAAGCCGGAGGGCAAGCCGGGGCCGAACCGAGGGGCACTAATGGCGCTACACGCGAAGAAGGGGAAGTGACATGCGCACGCTCGACCTGAACGAAGCCGCCGCCTTCCTGCGCCTGCACCAGCACACGCTGGAAGCGAGGGTGCGCAGGAATATCACTAACAGGACAAAGGAGAGGAATCATGATTAAAGCAGGCGAGATGGATCCAAAGGATCTACAGGCTTCAATTTTCGGCATGACTACGGCATTCAGAGATGCCATTCGGGCGCTAGTGATGATGCACCCGGAGCCTGACATCCTTGCGCGAGCAATGTACAAGGAGCGGGAGGAAACGATTGCAAAGCTGCTGGCGGACGGCTTTCCAGACCTGACAATTGAGGCGTATCGCGACACCATCGATTCGATACGGCCCCACTTTGACGGCGATGACATGAGCCCTTCATAGGTAGAACGCCTCAGGCCTCCACCTCGAGCATTCGTCATCGCTCCCCGTTTAGGACTCGAAGCCGATCAATGATCGCCCGCAATACCTCGCGCGGCAGATCCGCCAGCACACCCTTGCGCTGCCGGTTGTCCTTCTCGTAGGCGCCAAGATGCCTCAACAGCTTGTCGGCCGCGCTGTTCTTGTCCCAGAGCTTGATCTTCTTCACGCGCCCAATCACCTTGCCACCGGCGTCGATTTCCTCTACCTCGATGGACGCGATCGCCGCCCTGACCTCTGCTGGCATCATTCGAATCGGGAGCAAGGATCCATCTTCGGCAAACAGCTGCCCGGGATCGAATAGACCGATCCGCGCCAGTTCCTCGATCACACGCGCCTCGGTGGCAACGACCTTGGCGGCGACGGCCTGGCGCAATTCGCCGATCCTCACCGTAACCAAACCGTCCGCCATCAACTCCGACGCTCGCGCATGGATGGTTTCGGTCTTCATTCTGCCGGCGTTGTAGGCCTTTCTGTAGGCTTCCGAGGCGTTGCCGGTCTCGATATAGGCGAGGCAGAAAAGCTCCTGCTTCTGGGTCAGCGCCTGACGCGCCATGGCGGTTCCTTTCTTCATATCGAGCCTTTCAGCGCGCGTCTCATCTCGATAGCCCGACCCTGGCCGCACCCGAGGAAGACGCGGATACTGGCTACCGTGGGTTTGCACAGTCCCGCCTCTACTGCATCCTTCAACGAATCCAACGGATCGACTGTTGCCGGCGTAGCTGGTTCGGCTACCCCCTGTACCGGCGAGTTCGCTGTCTTGAGCGCTTCGCACCAGAGAAACGCGCCAGTCAGTTCAATGAGGATGGCGAAGCCGATACCTACCGCAAGGGCGATACTGGCCTCGTTACTCCCCGTGACTACCGCCAGTCGCGCCATGACTGGATCGGCAAGCCCTGCCGCTCTGCCCGTGGTGACAGAGGCAGTCGCGCCGACCAGTTCATCCCGTAGCCGGGCCGCTCGCTTGGCCTCGGTTAGTTCCTCATGCAACGCTTCGATGCGCCGCTCCGTCCTTGCCCGGCTGAGGTCTACTGCTACGGTAGCCACCGGGCGGGCATTGATGCCGGCCAGCGCCTCACGCATCGTCTCGATCTGCCGGCTTACGTCGGCGACCTCTACCGACTGCTGCGCCCTGGTTTCCCCGGCTCTCAGTCCGGCATGGGTGAAGAAGGTCAGGTGGCCATAGACCGTTGCCAACAAGCAGGCGATCCAAAGTAGCCAGGTGACACCGCGCCGGGATAGCGCCGGTAAGAGATGAGCTGCGGCGCAGATCGTGACGGCCATCGCCACCAGCAGCGCCCTGTCGAGTACGGTTCCACCTCGATCCCAAGCCGCTGCAGCCGACATCGCTACAGCGGTCAGGGTCGTGAATGTAGCCAGAAGACGGAGCATCGGCAGGAAGGACATCAGGGGGCAATGGGCGGGCGGGTGCGAGGTGAGCCGGTAACCGTCACTTCTCGCGCTCCTTCTGCGCCGCCTTCGATTCGGTCACTGCAGCCTTGAGCAGGGCATTGCGTTCGACCGTCAGCGTGTCCAGCTTCTTTCGCTTCTCGGCTGGGTTGGCATCGCTGCGGCGTACCTGCTCTGCGTCCTTGTTGATGATCCCGAGATTCTTTGCCGCGCGCTCCATCGGCTTGGCTTCACCGGCCAGGGGCGATGTCTCCTTGTCATCGGCGAAGGTGCGCAGGCCCATGTCGTCAAGTTCCTTCATGGTCCCGCGCAGCCGCTTGGACTCCTGCAGCAGATCGTAGAAGGCCGTCTCGTACTTGGTGTGCTGTGCCGGATCGTTGGTGTAGAACCTGCGAATGACCGGCATCTGGTCGGCGCGTCGCTCGGGCAGCTTGTCGCCAAAGAGGGCCTGATCGGAGAGCATCAAGCCATACAGCGCCCAGGTGTTGAAATACCCGCGCAGTAGCGCCTCGGCCCGGGCAGGATTGACCTGAAGGGCTTCGGGCAGATTGCGGGTCGCCATGCCGGCCGCCTTCATGGTCTCGCTGGTGCTCGGCTTCGATCTAAGGAAGGGCTGCACGTTCTCCATGCCCGGCGTCTCGATTGGCGCCTTGGTGAAGGCGTTGCGGTTTGTCGCCTGCTCAGCCAGGGGCGCGATGATCTGCGGCACAAGGTTGAGGCTGAACGTGTTGGCAATGATGCGCGCGAAGTCCTTGCCCAAGCCCATCGGATCGCCGGCCATGATCTTCTCTACAGAGCGCTCCGCTCCCGATGCCATGGCGCCGATCTCCCATATCTTCGGGTAGCGGAAATGCTGGTCGCCGACGAAGAAATGCCAATTGCTGTCGCGGTCCCAATCCGCCAGGTCCGCATAGCGCGGATCGTCCCGGTTGAGCAGGTAGAGCCCGGCGCTCATCAGGGCGATGGTCCCGGCCTTGGCCGCGATCGCGCCCTTGTTCGGATCGTGAGCGAGCCCGCGGTATAGCCGGTCCCATGAAACCAAGGCGGGGCGCAGGAACATCACGGTGTCGTACATGAAGCCCAGGGCCTTGCTGTCGCCCTTCATGGCGAAATCGGTTGAGACATCGCGCGCCAGGTAGGCCGCATGCCGTGGATTGTCGCCGCGCGCCACAGAGCGCTTGTACTCACCCAGGCGCGTACTCGACTCGAAGGCATCACCCAGGGTCTCGATCATGTTCAAGAGCTTGCTTGGGCTGTCCAGGACGGTGCGGTAATCGATGCCCTGCCGGCCATAGAACTTTTCCAACTTGGCGCGGAAGTGGCCCTCGTCCAGATAGATCGAACTGAGCCCGCCGCCGTTGGCTACCCATTCCTTGTAGATCGGGTCTTGGGTCATCCGCATCCGCATGCCGTCAAGACTGTCGAGGATCGGCCGGAAGCCGGAGCGAGACATCACGCTACCCATGATGGTGTCGCGGGCGATATTCGCAAGCCAGAAATCAGGGACGGCGGTAATCGATGCCTGGCCGATCCGCTTCGGCAGACCCAGCCAGCGCACGACTTCCGACTGAACGGGCCGGTCAATGGCCGAGAGCGCGCGGTATAGGAGTGGATCTCCAACCTCGAACCAGACCGGCTTGCCCTTTTGCAGCACCGCCACCACGTTCTTGCCGGCAGGCGGCTGGCCCTTCATAAGAAACTCGAAGAAGGCCGGCGCGTCGCCATCGATCGCAATGCCGTATTTCTTGAGCATGGCTTCCAGCACCTGGTCACCGCTGATCTTCACCGGCCGCGACTCGGTATCGATCTTGACCATGAACTTGCCGCCGCCTTCCATCTGCGACAGTCGGGCCACCTTGAGGCGCGCTTCGTTCTTCACGGCCTTGTCCAGCAGCATCGCGGCATTGCCCACCATGTTGCCCAGCACGTCCTTGATGTTCGTGGTTCCCCCGGTCAGCGCCTGAATGCCGGACCATTCGCCGGGCTTGCCCTTGATGCCTCCTGGTTGCTCTACGCGATGGAAGGGCAGGTATTGCGTGCGCTGCCACAGCCGGCGCGATTCGGGGTTGATGATGCCCTGCGCCTCTGCGAAATCGAGGATCCCGCGGTTCCACTCCTGGTAGTCCTGGAATGCCTTCTCACGCTCGGGGGTGCGCAGGTTCAGCATGCCGTCAATCTCGCCCCTGGTGAAAAGATGCTCGCGCTTCTGTGCCATCAGCTCAGCGGAACTACGGCCGACGAAGTAGAGCAGGGCGTCGTCCATGCTCTCGGCAACAGGCTTGAGGATGTCTTCAAGGCCCCGGCCCTTCCATGAAAAGGAGCCGTCGCGGTTCTTCACGGGGTAGCCGAAACGTATCGCGCCGTCGGCGATCGAGGCCGAGGCCCGCGACAGTCGCGCTGATTCATATGGGCCGTTCGGGTTGATCTTGCCGGTCTGGTCGCGCTCCATGCGGTAGATGCCGTGAAGGTCGTCGACCGTGGATTGCCGGAACTTGTCCCAGAAGCCGTCGAAATATTCAGCCAGGGGCTTGTCGCTGCCGATCTTGCTGCGCGCCCGGTTGAGCGCGTCCTGACCGAACCATGACGTCATCTGATCCTGCGCTTTGCGCAGCGCCGGACCGTACTTGTGATCCTGCGTGAAGGATTCGAGCCAGGCGTGGACCTTCGGTGCCCGGGCCTCGAGTACGTCAGGCTGAGTCAGGAATAGGCGCACGCCCTCGGCGAATCCCTCCTTGACGCTTTTCTGGTCGTAGCTGACCGACTTCAATTCTTCGCGCAGGGCTTTGTCGCTGCGCCAGGCGCTGGATATTTCTGGCACGCGATGATCGATCAGGTGCGCAACTTCATGGGCGGCCACTTCGATGTCAGCGGCGTTCTTGATGCGGACCTCATTGACGCCTGGCCGAAAGAAACCAAGGCGCCGCTTGCCCTTGACGCGGCCCTCATAAATCGTGGTATCGAGCGCCTTCGCCAGGTCGCCGACGATCTGCTCGCGCCGGAGCGGATCCGGCAAGTCGGCAACGGTCTTGGCCTTGGCTTCCGGGGCGCGCATCTGATCGGCGAATGGTGCGTAGTTTGCTCCGGGGTTCCATGTTCCATTCTGCACGCCGGCTGCCATGTCTTGCGGCGAACTCGTCTCCCCGACTCGGGCTCGAACCGCTTCATCCGTAGAGTCGGCGCTGGCAGTACGGCGCTCGAGCTCGGTTTGGGCCTTCGTCCTCGCAACATCCGAGTAGGATCGGCTCTCCGCGATCCGCGCGAGCGCAGCATCGTCGAACTCGGTCACTGCCTTGCCAACAATCCTTGGCAGCCCGACAGGCTTCTTCGATGCCTCCGAATTCACCCAGCCCTTGAACGCGTCCATCTCCATCGGAGTGATTGCGCCCAGCCCCTTCCAGCCGGGTTCATAGTTGGCTTGGTAGATCGCGCGGGCTTCCGTTTCATCGAGTGCGCCCAAGATGACCTTGGGCTCGTCGTACTTACCGGTCTTCGGGTCGATCTGATCAATCACGAAAGCACGTGTCGATTCCGGACGGCCTCCGATGAAGACGTCGACATGGTCACCGTCCTTGGCGAGCGTCCGCTTGATGTAGCCGTAATGGCTCTTCATCTCGGTTTCCCACGGGCGCCCGCTGGCGTCGGTACCGCGGCGTGTAGAGCCCTTCGGGTTCTCGATGCTGATCTTGAGCCCGTGCAGGTCAAGATGTCCCTTGGCATACGTCCCGGCGTCGATCTGCGCCGGCGTTGGCTGCGGCTTGTCGTTGAGCGGCGATGTCGCTGCCTCGTGCGCCGCCTGGTCAATCTGCATGGACAGCGGCTGCGCTTCCTGTTTTTCGACCAGCGATGCTGCTGTCGCCTGCGTTGCTTGGCCTTGGCGACGTGCAGCCTCGCGCTCAAGCTTCAAGCGTGCCGGATCCGACAGCGAGACCATGTCGCGCCACCGGGCCAACGTCGAATCATCCAATTCCCTCACATTGCGCCCGAGAACGACATCCCCCTGATTCCGCGCTTCGAGTTCCGCAACCCTTGCCGGATCACGAAGGACATTCAGGTGCTCGCGCAACCTGTCGGCCGGTATCGTCACCGTGCGCGCTTCCCTGCCGTTGCTCACGCGGAGAGAATGGGATCCGTCCTGGTTGCGACTGAAGCTCTCGATCATGTAGCCGTCGCGGACGTGCTTGTTGTAATAGTCCACCCAGCCGGCGATGCTGCCGTGCTCGTTCAGGATGCGCTCGGCACGGGTCAGGGATTCGTTCGCAGATCCGCCTTGGTCAGGGCTCGCTCGGGTTCGATCCCGTAGCGGAACAGGCGCGCCTGCAGGGTTACCGGATTGATCCCAACCGCCCGAGCCCATGCCGCCAGGCTCTGCGTCTGTCCTTTGAAGGTCAATAGCGTCGGTCCGCCGCGGCGCGTCATCGGGCATGACAGCGCTGAATCCGCGTCCATTCCCTGTTTCAGCAGGCGATGCCGGAACGTGTTCGGGTAGATCGCTTCCCGGCGCGCGATTTCCACGATGTTCAAACTCTCCCCGCGCCAAATCTCCTTGTGGCAAAAGCGCCGATTGCCGACCGGGTACTTCGGTTCCTGCCACTGGCAGTTCGTCGGCTCGTAGTCCCCATTCACGTCCTGCCGCGCCAGCCAAAGCCTCGGGTGCGGCCTCAACCCAACGTCCATCAGGAAGTTGCTGAAGCTCTCCATCCAACGCGGGCAGACCTTGATCCCCCTCCCGCCGTAGTGCTTCCAGTCTTGGTTGGACGGGTTCGTGCAGCGCTGCCGCAGGAGCGTCCAAATGTTGTATTCCGCCCGGAACCGGCGATACAGAGGCTGCATTCTGTCCTCCAGTCTTGGCGGCCCTGGCGGCTTGCCATGTCTCGAAATAAGCGCTCGCCTCATCCGGAGAAATCCGCAACAGCTTTTGCAAAATTTCCGGCGAGGGCCGCGGATGGTGATTGAGGAGGCCGTGCGCGGCGGTCGTCTTGCCGGCCTTCCAGGCGGGCGCTATGGCCATCGGTAGGGCGTTGATCGCGGTATCGATTGCGGTTGCCGCTACCGGGCTGCCGGTGACGTCGAGTACCTTGTCGCCGGCCGCTGCTCCACCCTTCGCCAGCAGTTCAAACGGGTAGGTCGCCGATCTTGTCAGGTGCTGGCCAAGCTCGGTCTTGGGTTGATAGGTCAGTGCGTTGCCGACTTCATGAACCACGTCTGCGGGATCCGCATCGGTCAGGCCCAGCGCCCGACTCGCTGCCGCGCCCATGCCTGCAATGCCGGCAACTGGAAGCGACACGCCCATGGTGGCCAAGTTCGCCGCCGTCTCGGCAACCGGGTAGCCAGTTGCCACTGCCTGCACCGTCTTGAGTGCCGGCGTGACGTAGGGCTCAGCGGCCATCGCGGCGCGTTGCATGGTTGAGGGGCCTTCCGCGTCGGCAGATTCGAGAGGCACGAACCCGCTCTGCGCCTTGTCGCCTTCGGCATTCGCCAACGGAATGAAACCACGCTGCGCGGCTGGCGGTTCCTTGCCGAATCGCTGCCGATACTCGGACTCAAGCGCCGCGCGGTTTTCGTCCGGCATGACCTGATCGAACTCGCTGACATGCGGGAAGCCAGAGGGACGACGGTCAATAGGAATGAAGGGCACGGGCTACCTCCGGTAGTAGCCAACGTGGCGACCTTGCGGGTCGAACACCTTGTAGCCCTTCGGCGTCATCTCGCCCAATCGATGGCCCTGCATCGTCTGATCGCCCATGAAGGCTCGGCGCGTCAGTTCCGTGTCAATCTTGGCCTTGCCTTCAGCGCCGGCAGAGCGCCCGAATTGCTGAAGCTGGGCTTCGGTCATTTCGGTGACCGGCTTGCCGGCAAAGGTGTCACCCGACTGCTGCCGGTTCTGCCGAGTGTCGAACAACTCGTCATCGCCTATCTTGCGCCGGTTCGCCAGTCCTGCTTGGCGGGCCAAGCTAGGGTCGTAGTCGGGATTCTCGCGCCCGGTGTTTGTAGCCTTCGCCGTCTTACGCATGATGTCCTGCGGCGACATTCCGGCAACCGCCTCACGTGCCGCGTCGATCTCGGCATTGCTGCGCTGCTGGGCCGGCGTAAGCGGACTTTTACCCGCACGACGTTCAGCATCTGCCCCTATTCGAGTCGCTAGGCGTTCATCGCGCCGATCGTCTTGGGTGTCTCGGCCTTCCTGTCGCAAGCGTTCGAGTTCAAGCGACTTGTTCAAGCTGGCCGCCTCGGTGGCTCGCTTGCCCTCTTGGTTCGCCATGAACTCCACGAGTTTTGTCGGCGCCAAGGCGCTAATCGCCATCTTGCCCATATCTGCGGCCGGCATGGTCTTCGAGCCAAGCTGCTGCCCGCTCTTCTGATCGAAGACATCGAGCTTGAAGTTCCCATCGCCCAGGCTTGTCAACTTCGCTTGCCGGCCATCGGGATAGCCGCGGTTGTACAGGCGCTCAAGTACCGGCGCAGCTGTTTCGAAGTCCCCCGCTGTAACCAGTCGCTGCGCCTGTGCAAAGTCGTTTGCATAGGCGTGTCCACCCTCGCTCTCGGTGAAGTCGCGCCATGCCTTGGCCTCGTCAACTTTGCCCTGCTTGAGGTAGGCATCCATGACCCGGGGGCCTACCGTCTCCAGATAGCTTCGCGGCTTCTGCGTGCCGACAGCAGGGACTACCGCTTCCATCGGCTTGTCGCTGGCCTCGGGCTTGCCATGAAGACCCGATGATCGCTCAGGCACTACACCGCGCGTGTCGCCGCCAGCAAGCACGGTGCGGATTGCCTCCTGATCGGATGTCTGCCGGCGCCTGGCCGCCAGTGCGTCGTACTGCGCGGCTTCTGCCGGATCTCCGAAGCGCAGCGCGACTGCGCTCATGCCCCTCAGGCGATGAGTGTCGAGCTGGTCATCGGTGAATCGCTGATCCTGCGTCTTGCTGCCGAGTCGGTATTGCCGCCTCGTCTCGGTAGCGAAGGTCGGTGTCACCCCCTCCGGTGCGCGGCTCGGCTCATCCGGTGGAGTGTTCTGCTGCGCCTGGGCCTGTTCTGTCGGCTGGCCGCGGTCCATGTATTTCGGTAGGTACTGGCCGGTGTCGGAGTCATAAACCATCCCGTCGTTGCCGGTCGTGGTCTCGTCGCCAAGCGTCTGCGTTTCAATCGTTTCGGGCTGAATACCGGCGGCGCGCGTCATGCCGATCTGCTTTCCTACCTTGTTCCCGGTGTCGTAAGCGGAATTGAAGTTCTGGAAGAACTCGCCCCATGGATTGCGTCTGCTCATGGTTCTCTCCGCCGCATGCCGATCTTGTGTTCCATCTTGTCCAGGCGGTCCGCCAGGCTCTTGATTCCGGCCAACGCGAGGCCGTTCATGGTCACGAGATCAATCTTCTTCCCGCCCGGCGCTGCGCGGTCGCCGAATTCGCGCTGCACGTCCTCGGCATAGGGGCCGATGTGCTCGCCGCCATCGCCTTCACCGTCCTTGTATTTCCATGCCTCGACGGGGATGCGCTGCAATCCCCTGGTAATGAGTTCTGCGCTGACTGGCTTCTTGTCGGTCTTGAGCTTCTTGCTTGAAGCCGCCGCGAGGGGTGCAGCTGCACTGAACGCCGAATACAACGATGCCGCTCCGCCCAGCATCGAGCCAATGCCGCCAAGCGGGCTTGGGCTGTTCTGCGCGGTGTTGTAGTTGTTTGCCTGCATGCCGGCGACGGTACCAAGTCCGCTTTGCAACAACGAGCGTCCGGTCCCGGTAAGGTTTGCGGCCGTCGTCGTTCCATTGACCATGGCTGTACCCGGCGCCATCGTGTTGTTCACCGCCGAATTTCCGGCGCCGGTGGCGACTGAATAGGCTCCGGTCGAGGCGCCAGGCATGCCACGATACAGGCCGGCGACGTCCATCTTTTTGGCCCAGCCCGTTGCATTGTCCTGTATGCGCATGCCGCGTTGGGTCGTCATGGCATTGACCACACCGGCATTGGTCGCATTGCGCATGTTGTAGCTGTCGCTCAGGAGCGCGCGGCTACGGTCAATCCCTGTGGTGCGGGCGCCGTTGGCTGCAGCCGCCACGGCAGAAGCGTTGGCGCCGGCCGTGGTGCCCGCCATCGTCGCCATCTTTGCCGGCGAGTAGCCGTAGCGCATGCCCTGGCGTAACAACATGTTGGCCGCGGTAGTCTGCCCATTGCGCACGTCAGCGACAGCCGTTCCGACACCGCCCTCGATGTCGGCCTTGCGGGCGTCATACACCCCTTGATCACCACCGGTAATCAGCGCCCGCTCCGTGTCGTCTTGCCCAGCGTTTGTCAGTTGCCGCGTAAGAATGGCGTCTCGTTCGGCGGCATCAGCGGAGGTCGTATCGCGCATCGACTCCGCATTTAGCGCAGTCTCAACCGGCCGCTGATTGTCCTTCATGTACTGGTAATAGTCGTTGCCCTGATCGATCGACTGTCGCATCATCCCCAGCTGCGCATCGGCGACCGGCTTCGCCACGGCCACATTCTGATCGTACTGGCGCTTGGTCTCTGCGAGCACGCGATCACCCTGATCCGCCATGATCTGAGCAGACTCTTTGGAGGCGTTCGCCACCGGCGTGTAGTCCGGTGCGGCTGGAGCGTCGCCCTTGCCCATGTCGTTCAGGCGTGTCGCCCAAAGCAGAGACCCCGGCGCTACTCCCATACGCAGCGCCTCACGGAATCGACTCATATCCATTTGCAATCCTCCTTCAAAATCCCGTAAATCAATCGGTCGCGCCCGCTTGGCAGCGCCTTGCGCAAACAGCCGTGTCGTTTCTTGTCCAGTGCAGTCTCATGATCAAGCCTTCGCCGCGACCATCTGGCCAAGTGCCTTGTCGAAAACGACCTTGCCCCCGCGTCTGCGCTCCATCGAGCCGGCGGGCTGTGCTTTGCTCGCCGCCTCTATCGCGCGAAGGCCGGAGAGGATCCGTCGCGTATTGGCAAGATTCATGGTTTCCGCGGCCAGTTGCTCCTGCGACGTCCGCATTCCGATCGAGGAGGTTGCCATCCCGAGTCGCTGCTTGGCGAGATCAAGGCACAGCCGTTCCTCCATGTCGGCAATCGCCGCTGCGCGGCACTCAACGTCAGCCACAGTGGCAGCGATCACCACAGCGAGCGCGGCCGGCGTAGCGCGTGGATCGCGCGTGATGGTTGTACAAATGGGGGTTGTCATGACGGTGGCTCCAGGATTGGTCTATGGAGCCAGCATAGGTATCCGTGCAAGTAATAGCGAGGATGCAACGTGTTGCGTCCGGGGTATTGCTTAGCGTTTTTCAAAATTGCGGCGCCAATCTACGCGAAGCTATTGCGCATTCAACCCTCGTCGTAGAATTCGCGTCATCCCGGCACCGATGACGCGGGCTGTAATCAACATTTTCGGCTAAGACCATGATCAATCGAGAAACCGTTCTTGTCCTTGGAGCTGGAGCAAGTGTCGCGGTCGGCTACCCAGTGGGCGCATCGCTGCGTCGAAAGTTGATGGAACTTGGGAGCGCCGATAAGGAAGGCTATTCGATCGAGACAGGACTCTGCGAACAGAAGGGCGAATTAGCCGACTTCTTGACGGCCTTCATGTACTCACAAATGATGTCAATCGATGCCTTCCTGGCGCGGCGTCCCGAATACATCAACATTGGCAAGCGCGCCATTGCTGCTGTTTTGTTGCGATGTGAACATTTTTCAAAGTTGTTCACCCCGGAACACCCTGATCACTGGTATCAATATCTGTTTAACGAGATCGCCGTAGAGTCTTGGGAGGCCCTTGACTTCTCTAAGTTGCAGATCATTAGTTTCAACTACGACCGCTCGTTGGAACACTACCTGCTAACGGCGCTCCGCAATGCCTATGGCCGGTCAACTGAAGAAGTGCTGGCGAAGCTCACTTCTCTCAGCATCCTGCACATTTATGGAACCTTGGGAGCCACCCTACCGAATTCGAAGGGCTACGTAACGTATGGCAAAGGAGCCAACCGGGAGTGTGTCTCATCCGCCGCAGAAACATTGCGAGTGATCCCAGAGGGACGGTCCGACGATGTCATTCTTCGACTTGCGCGCGAACAATTGAAGAAAGCCAAGCGCATCGCGTTCCTTGGGTTTGGATTTGATCTGACAAACTTGCAAAGGATCGATTCAGAGGAAACGTGCAGGGCCCGATCCGTTCTAGAAAACGGCACACCTACCCGACGGCTAGTTGTGGGCACGTGTCTTGGGTTGACCATGGCTGAGCGCGTACGGGCCATTGAATTGACGGCAGGACTCGATGGTGACTCGATGGTGATACCAAGAGGGGGAGGGGGAATGCAGGTTGATACCTTCATGGACGCGGAATGCCTGACGGTTCTGCGCAGTACTCTTATCCTGTAGTTGCGGCGTCTAGTAACCACGGTGTGAGCTTGAGAAGGTTTCGGCACTTTTTCTCAGGCGTTTTAACACAGCCTCGATCCATTAGGCTTTGCGAGGCGCTTACGTGCCAAACAGATGGTGTTGGCGCTAGTGCCAAAATGCGCACCAACCCACAGGCAGCTAGAGCTCCCGATACACCCTGCAAAAGGATTCACGCGACAGAAGCTGCCAACCGTCGATGCGTAGCGCGTCGTCTGCAACGACATAGCGGACATCGACATCGTACCCATGGACAAAGGCATTAAATGCCGCGACTGGCGACAGGTCGGGGTGCACCGCCTTGAGCTGCCGCATCTTGGGCTTCAGTGGGCTGCGCCGCTTTCCGCTGTTGCTTAAAGACCTCCTCATGGACTCGATCACAGCGATCCCGGCGAGAATGAACTCGGTAACATCGCCACGCCGTTGCGCGTCACGCGCGAGGATGGCATTTGCCAATGACCACGCGCCGCGCCGGTCACCGGGTCGGCGAAGATCGGCGAGCACTTGCGCAACCTCTGGCCGCGATTCTCGGAAGTCAGCCGCGAGCGGCCGCAACGCTTCTGTCAGGGTCGCGATCTCGACTGCAGATATGCCATCGAGCCGCCAGGCGATAGCCGCTGCAACGTCGGCCGTAGTGAGTCGGCATCGCCCGGAAGGCTTCAGCTCGTTTCGGGGCGCCTTCTTTACGCCGCCACCTTTCCCCTGTTGCACTAGCGTTGGCGGTTTCTGGACTGTCATTTCAAGCCGGGGCCATCAATGCACCGTTACCTCAAGCGCATCGGCCATCACCGCTTCCTGCACCGCGTGCGCGTCGGCCCCCGCTTCCTTGAGGATCCGGATAATCTCGCGCACGATCGGTGCGGTGTTCGGGTTGAACCATGGCCCATTCTCGTCCTGCAGCAGCTCGAGCAAACCATCAACAGCGAGCGCGGCGCTCTTCAGGTCAAGGAGCGCGTTGGAGAGTGCCCGCTCGCGCGGCGTCATCTTGGTGAGGGCGCGAATGTACTCAAGGACTACGGGGTTGGGCGCCGTGCTCACATCAACCCTTTACGCTGCGCCAGGGTCCAGAAAGTTACGGTCGCGGCGACCAGTGTTTGTTCCAGCATGCCCGGCCGGTTGAATCGCCAAACTGCGCTCTCATAGACGTAGCTGATTGCGATGCGCTGCTCGATAGGCAAGGAATCGAGAATCACGTCGGAAATCTCGGCCGACCGTTCATCAACTTCTTCGCACAGATCCTCGAAATCCGACGACACCCCACCGGTGGCCAAGCCCGCCGATCTGGCGTCGTAGCCTCGAACGTCGCGATACCTCCTTGCCCAGACGCTGTGATTCCACAGGTGCCAGTCCGGTCGCTCGGCGACAAGGTGGCGTAGGCGTTCAAATTCGTCATGGTCGATCAAGGCGAGCTGCGGTCTAGTCATCTAACCCGCGACTCCGGTTCCTCTGCATCTTCGCGGTGGCCCGGGCATGGTCAATGCGCGCCAGATCATCCCTGGCCAGATCGCCGAACCGTGAGCATTCCCCCTGGAAGGCCAGACGCACTTCGCCAGTTGCGCCCATGCGGTGCTTGACTATCAGCACTTCCGCAGTGCCGGCATCCGCCGATTCGGGGTGGTAATACTCGTCGCGATAGACCATCAGGATCACGTCGGCGTCCTGCTCGATGGCGCCGGACTCGCGCAAATCGGACATCAGCGGGCGCTTGTTGGTACGGTCCTCAACCTTCCGCGAGATCTGGGACAGCAGGATTACCGGCACGTCCAGATCCTTGGCCATCAGCTTCAGGCGCCGGGTAAGGTCGCCAAGCTCTTCATTGCGGGTGTTGCCTTCACCGCGCATCAACTGGAGGTAGTCGATCACGACCAGGGCGAGTCCCTGCCGGCGCATCTGGCGCCGCGCCCTGGCCGCCATTTGCGAAACGGTCAGGCCGCCTGACTCATCGACGATCAACGGCGCGTCGTGCAGCCTTCCCAGCGCCGTCGTGATGCCGTCCCAATCCGAGTCCAGAAGCCGGCCGCTGCGCATGCGCTCCATCGACACGCCGCCAAGGCTGGCGATAGCCCGGGTGCCCAATTGCTTGTTGCCCATCTCCAGGCTGAACACGAGCGCTGGTTTTCCAGCAGTCGCCACGTTCTCGGCGATATTGAACGCCAGGGCGGTCTTACCCATGCTTGCCCTTCCGGCGATGATGATCAGGTCGCCCCGGTGAAGGCCCGACAGCTTGTGGTCCAGATCGACAAGTCCGGTTGAAAGGCCGGCAATGCTTGACTCGGAGTTGTACCGGGCTTCGATGTCCTCGATCACCGAACCCAGCACCGTACCGATGGCAACGGGTTCATGCCGCCCTGGGCCGACATCGGCGATTTCCACCAGCAGCCGCTGAGCCTCATCGATCGCAATGCGCGCGTCGCCTTGGCCGTGCGCCAGGTTGGCGATCTGGTCGCCTACTGAGACCAACTGCCGCAGGATGGCGCGGTCGCGGACGATCTCGGCATGGCGCCGGATGTTGGCCGCGCTCGGGGTGTTGTTGGCGATCTCGCCCAGGTAGCCCAGCCCTCCAGTCTGGTCGACTTCGTTGCTGCGCTCGATGGACTCGAACACGGTAACAACATCCGCGACTTTGCCGGTACCGGCGAGCAGGGAGATGTGGCGGAAGATTCTCCGATGGTCGTCGCGGTAGAAGTCGGACTCGCTCACCACGTCGGCAACGCGGTCCCATGCAGCCTCGCCGCCGAACAGCAGGCCGCCAAGAACGGAATGCTCGGCCTCGATCGAGTGAGGCGGCGGCTTGATGCCACAGCTCTCGACGGCGTTCATGCTTGGCCCCGATTCTCGTACTTGCCCTCGATTACCTTCGCGAAGTTCTCGGCCTTGACCAGCCAGGCCAAGTCGCAACCCGGCCATTTGCCATCGCGGCCGGTCAGGAACTCGGAGGCGGCGACGTAGCCGAAGAAACGATCGAAGAAGTCAACAGCGCTGGCGGCGTCGGTAGCGTATCGATCGCCCTTCGGCTTCTTCGCAGTCAGCACCCAGCGCCAACGGGCTTTGAGGTTGTTCGCTCTCTGGCCTTCCCATGCCCTTGGTTGGGGAAGTGTCGGCAGATGCTTGCCGTAGAGCTTGATGATTTCCTGATGTGGGCATGCAGGCAGGTGGGCAGGCGAAGCCTGAGCACTACCTTCTTCGTTAGAAGAAGGTTTACTACTTGTGGTTGTGGTTGTGCCAGCAATTGCCGGTTTATTTGCCGGACCATTTGCCGAGGCTGTTGCCGTAGCGCTTGCCGTGGTCTTGCGGTTCGTTGTGCTGGCTCCCTTCCTGCCGGCTTCGCTCCGAATGCCGCTCAGGTACTGGCTCTTGGTGATCTCTTCGACTACTCGTTCCTGAACAAGGAAGCCATCGACCTCGCGAAAGAACTCGGCCGCAACTTTGAGTACCGCGGCCTTTTCATCGTCGGTGATGGCTCGGCAAACACGCAGCAAAGTTTCGGCATTTGCCGGAAGGCTTCCAGTGCTGTAATAGTGATCAAGTTGGCGCCGATATGCTGCATCCTCGATGAAAGTAAGGTGTGCCGTTGCTCGTGAATAGTCCGATGAGTACCAGGGATACCAAGGACGCGCCATGATCAACCCCCAGCCCTGGCACGCTGACCGAGCGACTGGCGTCGTAGGCTGTTGGCGCGGCGCGCCTCAATGCCGTCGATACGCTTCGACCAGCGCCTGCAAACCATGCAGCCCGAGGGATTGATGTGGCACTGGCAAGCTGGCTCATTCGATGATCCTGCGCTATGATCTGACTGCCTGATATGGTTTTGATTGCCGACTTCGCCCGCCTGCACGCGGGCGTTGTCACGTCTGGTGGCGGTCATTGCGCCGCCGCAAGCGCCGCACGCTCTTGAGCCTTGCGTCGTTTTCCTTCGACAGCCAGGTGCGTGCGCGCCTTGGCCTTTTTCGTGATTTCTTCGGAAATCGTCGCCGAGTTGCGCGACTGTTCTTCCAGCCAAGCGGCTACAACATCAGACCGCCAGCGGACGGTGTTTGCGCCCAAACGTTCGCCGGCTGGAAATCGGGATTCGGCGATGTCGTTGTACAGCGTGGAAACCGAGCAGCCGCGATAGCCGGCGACCTGTCGGAAATTTAGATATCGAAATTGCGGCTCGATCATTTTGCCCTCCGTTCCACCGCATTTAGCGGCATGTGGGGCAGTGTGATTATCGGAACACGAAAGAACTAGCGCGTAGTTTTTTCTTGTTGCGATTCGAAGTGGTCGACGACTTCTCTCTTCAAATCATCGTCAGAAAGTAGAGTGAATCGTCGTCCATAGCCAATGCTGTTGCCCAAGGTTATTGCCTTGGCTACCACCGGTACCGAGACGCTAAACTTCCCCGCAGCACGTTTCTTGGCGTCCCCGGAAGTAACCCCATCGCGGCGCAGCGATTCGACGTGCATCGCTATTGCAATGTCGCGGATGATGTTGTCCTCAGAGAGCCGAAAATTTGGTTTCGTGGAGCCAAACGCAATGTCAGGGCTACACCACTCAGGAAGAAGCTCGCCATCATCTTCATTGCCTGATACGAGCTGGGCGCCGGAAATCCTCACGAACGACGCTTTCGCGAACGACAGCACAAGAGTATCCAGACTGGCATCACCGACATGGGTCTTACCATTTCTCCAGCACCATCGAAAATAGGCGATCATGGTTTTGGCTACCGCCCATCGTTCAGCCGGAGTTATTGAGTGCTCGAACTCGGCAATCGCGTCATTCACATCCTCGGCGGTAATGCTTTCAAAGTACTCTTGCACCAAGCGGAGCTCACTCTCCATCCTCTCCGGATCGCTCCAAAACCGGTATCCTCGGATGATCAATTCCAAGGCAGTCTCATCGATCGCAACCATTGATGTCATGCCACCCGCTTGAAAGGCACGACCTTGGCACCGCTGGCGACGGCGGCAATGTACTCACCCCACCAGTCGACTAGCTTCCGGCGTTCGGCAAGGTACTCGGCCCGGTTGTAGGCTCCCTTCACTTCGTTCCGCTCGCAGTGCGCCAACTGCCGTTCTATGGCGTCGCTGTTCCAGCCTGATTCGTGCAGGATGGTGCTGGCCACCGATCTGAACCCATGGCCTGTCATCCGTCCCTTGTAGCCCAGGCGGTAGAGCGCGAACAGCATCGTGTTGTTCGACATCGGGGTAGAGCGGTTCCGGCCAGGAAACACGAAGCGGCTGTCGCCTGCGATGGGCCGCATTTCCTCCAGAAGCTTGACGGCCTGCGGTGATAGCGGAACCAGATGCTCGGCCTTCATCTTCATACGCGGGGCAGGGATGATCCAGATCCCTGCATCGAAGTCGAATTCCGACCATTCAGCGCCCAGCAGTTCGCTTGTTCGGACGAAGGTCAATGACAGCAACTGCAGCGCGAGGCGGGTTTGTTTGTCGCCGATCTCGTCATATTTCGCGATCGCGCGCAGCAAGTCCGGCAACTCCTCCGGCCTTACAGCGGGTTGATGCTTCGCCTTGTGCGGCGTCAGGGCGCCGCGAAGGTCAGCGGCAATATCTCGCGCGCAGCGGCCGGTCGCGACGCCGTAGCGGAAGACCTGGCCGCACACCTGTAGGACGCGGTGGGCCAAGTCAAATGCTCCCCGGTCCTCCATCTTGCGAGCCATCAGCAACAGTTCTGGGGCTTCGATCTCGGCGATCGGTCTGCGCCCAATGAACGGAAACGTGTTGACCTCGAGGCGCCGGAGTACGTCAGCAGCGTGGCCCTTGGCCCAAGTGTGGCTTTGCTTCTTGTACCACTCCCGCGCCACCGCTTCGAAGGAGTTTTCAGCAGTCATGCGTTCCCGGATCCGCACGGCCTTGCGCTCCGCGGATGGATCTTTCTTCGCGTCGAGTCGCTTGTGTTCTTCGTCCCTGGCCTTTCTCGCATCCTTCAAGCCGATTCTCGGATAGACGCCAAGGGACAAGGCCTTTTCCTTGCCAGCGAGCCAGTAGCGCAGGCGCCAATATTTCGAGCCATCGGCATAGACCCAGAGGTAGAGGCCGCCGCCGTCGTGCAGCTTGCGGATACTGCGTTCGCCGCTGGTGGCGTTCTTGCACTCGGGGTCTGTCAGCAGGTTCAGTTTTCCGGCCATCGTGGTAACTCCTCAACCGTGGTATTTCTCTACCACGATTTCTACCACGGTATTACCACGGCTGGCAATAGAATCGATTGGAATAGCCCGTAATACTTATTGGGCTACTTCTATTGAATTTAAGTGGTTTTTTAGACTTCTGCGGAATCGTCTGGAACTGACGGTGGCGGATGGGGTGAGATTCGAACTCACGGAAGGCTTGCACCTTCGCCGGTTTTCAAGACCGGTGCATTCAACCGCTCTGCCACCCATCCTTTGGGCTGCGGATTTTAGCAGCCTGTGCGATGCTCCTTGCGCCCCGCCTAGTTGAATCTCGAGAAATCGGGCTTGCGTTTTTCGAAGAAGGCGGCAAAAGCTTCCCTCGCCTCGGGGGACACCAGGCGTTGCCTGAATACTTCCGCCTCGAAGCCCATTGTTTCGCGAATCGAGGCTTGTTGCGCGCGTTTCATCAATTGCTTGGTGAGGCGCAGCGATGCGGCGGGTTGTGCAGTTAATTTGCGGCAACGTTCAAGCGCATGAGCCAGCACCTGCGCGTCGGGCAGCACCGCGTTGACGATGCCGGTTTCAAGCGCGACCTGCGCGGAGAAGGCTTCGCCCAGCATCAGCATTTCGGCCGCCCGAACGTGCCCCGCACACAGGGGCAACAACAGGCTTGACGCCGCCTCGGGAGTCAGTCCGAGATTGGCGAAGGGCACGGCGAAGCGTGCTCCGCTGCCGGCATAGACCAGGTCGCAGTGCAGCAGCATGGTGGTGCCGACGCCTATCGCCACGCCTTCCACGGCGGCGACGAAAGGCTTTTGCAGCTTGGCGAAGCCCTCGATGAAGTGATACACGGGCGCGCTTTCATCCATCGGCGGCTTGTCCACGAAATCGGTCAGGTCGTTGCCGGCGGTGAAGTTGCCGCCGGCGCCGGAAATCAGGATGACGCGTACCGCGGGATCGGCCTCGGCGCTTGCCAGCGCATCCGCCATGGTCCGGTACATCGCGGCGGTTAGCGCGTTCTTTTTCTCCGGGCGCGCCATTTCGATGTGGAACACGCCATCGGCGAGCCCGATACGGACCGTCTCGCTCATTTCTTGGGCCGTGACATGTAGGCTTCGGTGGCTGCCTTGCGATCCGCAGTGACCTTCTGGGCGTGGGACCGCTCGCCGATCAGCTTGATGTAGGCCTTGGCCTCGGGCAGGAACTCATCGAGAAAATCGCGTCCATAGATCTTGCGCGTGGCCTGGCTGACCAGCGGCAGATGCACCCAGGCGGCGCAATCGGCGTGGGTGAAACTGTCGCCGCCGATGAAGGGCGCAAACCGGGCCAGCCGCGCCAGGCTTTTGAGGCCTTTCTCGAGCAGCGCCGCGACTTCGGTCTTGGTTTCCTCCGACACCGTGCCGCCGAAAAACGCTTCCGTGTAGAGGCGTCGCGCCGGCAGTTCGACATGCAGTTCGAGGTGTTCGATCAGCTCGCGGCACTTCGCGCGCTCGAAGGCGTCGCGCGGATAGAGCGGAGGCTCGGGCCAGCTGTCTTCGATGAACTCGGTAAGCACCTGCGATTCGCTGAGCACGCCCTTCGGGGTCCGCAGAAAGGGCACCTTGCCCATCGGCGACTCGGCCAGCATCTCGTCCTTTTGCGAGGTGAACACCAGCGCTTCGGCAAAGGGAACGCCCTTCTCCAGCAGCGAGAGCTTGACCTTGTTGTAGTAGTTGCTGACGGCAAAGCCGCAGAGAGTGATGGGTGTAGTCAATTCATGCTCCGGGGAAACGATAATCACGCAGGCGCTCGCGCAACTGCAACTTGGAAAGCTTGCCGGTGGCGGTATGCGGCAGGTCCTCGACAAAGATCACGTCATCGGGTATCCACCACTTGGCCACCTTGCCTTCGTAAAAGGCGATCAGTTCTTCGCGGCTGACTTCCTGACCGGCCTTCTTGATGACCACCAGCAGCGGGCGCTCGTCCCACTTCGGATGGGCCGCGCCGATGACAGCGGCTTCGGCCACCGCCGGATGGGCCACGGCAATGTTTTCGAGGTCGATCGACGAAATCCATTCGCCGCCCGACTTGATGACGTCCTTCGAGCGGTCGGTGATCTGCATGTAGCCATCCGGGTCGATGGTGGCCACATCCCCGGTGGGAAACCAGCCGTCGATCAGGGCGTCGCCGCCTTCGCTCTTGTAGTAGCCGCTGGTGATCCATGGGCCGCGCACCAGCAGGTCGCCAAAGGCCTTGCCATCGTGCGGCAGGGCCTTGCCGTCGCCGTCGACAATTTTCATTTCGACGCCGAAGATGCTGCGGCCCTGCTTGAGACGGATGCGGTCGCGTTCTTCCGCCGACAGCGCGAGATGTTTTTGCTTGTAGGTGTTGACGGTGCCCAGCGGACTCATTTCCGTCATGCCCCACGCATGCAGTACGGTGATGTCGAACTGCTCGTCGAAGGCGCGGATCATGGCCGGTGGCGCCGCGGAACCGCCGATGACCAGGCGCTTGACGGTGGACAGCTTGAGCTTGTTCGCTTGCAGGTAATGCAGCAGGCCGAGCCAGATGGTCGGCACGCCGGCCGACATGGTGACGTGTTCTTCCTCGAACATCGAATACAGGCTGGCGCCATCGAGATGCGGCCCCGGCAAGACCAGCTTGGCGCCGGTCAGGGCGCAGGCGTAGGGCAGGCCCCAGGCATTGACGTGGAACATCGGCACGACGGGCAGGATGCAGTCGCGCGCCGAGGCGCCCAGCCCGTCCGGCTGGCTGGAACCATAGGCATGCAGCACCGTGGAGCGGTGCGAGTAGAGCACGCCCTTGGGGTTGCCGGTGGTGCCCGAGGTGTAGCACAGCGAAGACGCCGTGTTCTCGTCGAATTCCGGCCATTCATAGTCGTCGCTTTGCGCGGCCAGCAGTTCTTCGTAGCAGTGCAGGTTCGGACTTGCATTGGCCGGCATTTCATTGCGGCTGCACAAGGCGATCCAGCCCTTGACGCCCGGGCAGTGTGGCACCAGGGCCTCGATCAGGGGCGCGAAGTTTACGTCGAAGAAGATGAAACGGTCGTCGGCATGATTGGCGATATAGGCGATCTGTTCGGGGAACAGGCGCGGATTGATGGTGTGGCAGATCGCGGCCATGCCCGAGACGGCATAGTAGATCTCGAAATGGCGGTGGGTATTCCACGCCAGGGTGCCGATGCGGTCCTCGGCCTTGACGCCGAGGGCCAGCAGCGCCCGCACCAGCTGGCGCGAGCGATGGTGCGCATCGCTGTAGGTATAGCGATGCGTGCCGCCAACCGGCAGGCGGGAGACGATTTCAGTATCGCTGTGGTTCTGCGCGGCGTGTTGCAGGAGCCCTGAGATCATCAGCGGCCGGTTCATCATCAAGCCTTGCATTTGTCGTACTCCTCTGTGTCACTGAAACTTGGTTATCTTGCCCGCTATCCGCTACGGCGAGGAGAGCGTTTCTTGCTCGACCGCCTTGTAGCGCAGTTGTTTCATCAGGCGAGGTCTTCGCGCATGGCGTCGGCCCAGCAGTTGGGGGTCTCGTACAGGCGGATACGCTCCAGGTGCAGATGATTGCCGTAGCTGTCCCGGTACAGCGGATCCAGAATCGAAAAGGCGATGCGGGCCAGGTTTTCGGCGGTCGGCACCAGCTCGAGCACGATCGTCTTGTGGTCCGGCAGGCTGCGCAGAAAGTCCGCTATGGCCTGGTCGCCGCGCCAGACCAGAAAGGCATGGTCCCAGACATCGACCACATGCTGCTTGGCGATGGCCTTGACTTCGGAAAAATCCATCACCATGCCATCGTCGGGCCTTCCTGCTGCATTGATGACGCCGCCGCCGAGCGTGATTTCAAGCGCATAGCGGTGGCCGTGCAGGTGGCGGCACTGGCTCTGATGATTCGGGATTCGGTGGCCCGCATCGAATTCGAGGCGGCGGGTTATACGCATGGTCAGGATGGACTTGTTTGTGGCAAAGTGGCCGCAGATGTGCGCGGGTGAGTAGGCGCGCATTATAACTGTGCTGCAGCGCCGTCCCGCCAACGCCGACTCTTGGCGGCAACTGCAGTTTTTCCATTCTGCCGAGTTGCCATGTCCCGCATCCTGCTCAAGACTGAAGACCATTCCCGCGACAGCGCCGGCATGCGCTATGTATATCCGGTGATTTCGCGCCGGGCCGGCGGCGTTTCGGTCGGCATCAATCTGAATCCCAACAATGCCTGCAACTGGCGCTGCATCTATTGCCAGGTCCCGGATCTGAAGCGCGGCGGGCCGCCACCGATCGATCTGGAGTTGCTCGAGCGCGAGCTGAACGATTTTCTGCACTGGGCTCAGTCGGGTGACTTCATGGCGACGCGCGTTCCGGCCGGGGCGCGCCAACTGGTCGATGTGGCATTTTCGGGAAATGGCGAACCGACCAGCGCCGCCGAGTTTGCCGATGCCGTGGTGATCGCCGAGCGAGTGCTGGCGGCGCATGGTCTGGCCGGCAAGCTTGTCATGCGCCTGATCACGAACGGCAGCCTGCTCGATCGCAAGGCAGTGCAAACAGGCATTGCGCGAATCGGCAGCGCCGCCGGTGAGGTCTGGTTCAAGCTCGATGCAGGCACGGCAGCGGGGCTGGCCCGCATCAACGGCACCCGCGTCCGCCCTGAAGTCGTGGCGCGACGCCTGGCGTGTTGCGCAGCGCTGGCGCCGACCTGGGTGCAGACCTGCCTGTTCAGGCTCGACGGTGAATTGCCCGCGGAAGTTGAGACGCAGGCCTATCTGGCGCTGCTGGCCCCATTGGCGCCAGTGCTGGCCGGGGTGCATCTGTACAGTCTGGCGCGACCGTCCCTGCAAAAGGAAGCACCCCGGCTGGGGCGGATGGAAGCGGCACGGCTGGAGGAAATGGCGGAACGTGTGCGCCAACTCGGGCTGCGGGTGCGCGTCAGCCCTTGACGCGGCGCGCTCCGGCGTCAGGCGGCCTTCTTGGTCTTGATTGCTGCCTTGGCTACCTTTTTAAGTTCCTTGAACAGATTCGACTTGGCCGAGCGCAGATACTCGATGACTTCATAGTCCTCACGCCGGATCTTCTGGATGTCGATCTGCTCGACATGCACCAGACGCAGGAGCTGTTGCACCGGGCGCGGCATATTGCGGCCGCTTTCGTAACGTGAGCCACCGCTTTGGGTTACCCCCAGCTTGGCCCAGAATTGCTGCTGGTTCATACCCAGCTTGCGGCGGATTTCCCGTGCATCGATCTTGTCGTTGGCCTTCATTTATTCACTCCTTGAACTGACTGTCATCAAGCGAATGCGATCGGATAAGACAAACGTTCAATAACCATCACCAAAACGCCAATTCCACTATAGGACAAATCTTTTTGTCATTCAAGAATAATTGCGCCGACATTAATACGTGGGAATAACTCGAATGCCGAAATGGTTATTGTCGGGCGGCTCGTTTTGGTGGTGGCGACTATCGGGTAAAATTCGCTTTTTTCCAACTGACAGACCACGGCAATGGCTTTGATCGTACAGAAATACGGCGGCACATCGATGGGTTCTCCCGAACGCATTCGCAATGTCGCCAGGCGCGTCGCGCGCTGGAAGGCGCAGGGGCATCAACTGGTAGTGGTGGTTTCCGCCATGAGCGGCGAGACCAACCGCCTGATCGCTCTGGCCAAGGATGTTTCGCCCCAGCCCGACGCGCGCGAACTCGACGTCATGCTTTCCACCGGCGAGCAGGTCACGATCGCCCTGTTGGCAATGGCGATCGGCGACCTCGGTCTCAAGGCCAAGAGCTATACCGGTGGCCAGGTGAAAGTGCTGACCGACAGCACCTTCACCAAGGCGCGCATTCTCGAGATCGACGATGCCAACATGCGCCGCGATCTTGACGACGACACGGTAATCATCGTCGCCGGTTTTCAGGGCGTCGACGCCGACGGCAACATCACCACGCTGGGGCGCGGCGGCTCGGACACCTCGGCGGTGGCGCTGGCGGCAGCGCTGAAGGCCGACGAATGCCAGATTTACACCGACGTCGACGGCGTCTATACCACCGACCCGCGCATCGTGCCCGAGGCCAGAAAGCTGGAACGCATCACCTTTGAGGAAATGCTGGAAATGGCCAGCCTGGGCTCCAAAGTACTGCAGATCCGTTCGGTCGAATTCGCCGGCAAGTACAAGGTCAAGCTGCGCGTGCTCTCCAGCTTCGAAGAAGAAGGCCAGGAGACCAACGGCACGCTCATCACTCTCGAGGAAGACACCAACATGGAACAACCGATCATTTCCGGCATCGCTTTCAACCGCGACGAGGCCAAGCTCACGGTGCTGGGCGTGCCTGATCGTCCCGGCATCGCCTACCAGATACTCGGCCCGATCGCCGACGCCAACATCGACGTCGACATGATCATCCAGAACGTCGGCCACGATGGCACGACGGACTTTTCCTTTACGGTCAATCGCAGCGAGTTCGACCGTGCCAAGAAGATGCTGGAAGAGCAGATCAAGCCGCATGTCGGCGCGCGCGCCATCACGGGCGACAACAAGATCTGCAAGGTTTCCGCCGTTGGCGTCGGCATGCGTTCCCATCCCGGCGTCGCCAGCAAGATGTTCCGCACCCTGGCCGAAGAAGGCATCAATATCCAGATGATCTCGACCTCCGAAATCAAGATTTCGGTCGTGGTCGACGAGAAGTACCTCGAGTTGGCTGTGCGCGTCCTGCACAAGGCATTCGAGCTGGATCAGCAGCCGGCCTGACGCCGGCGCGCAAAGCAGTTTCCCGTCGCGGCAAGACCAACCCCGGCCCAGCGCCGGGGTTTGTGTTTATGTCTCCGTCCCTTTGGGCGGTGACGGTATCCCCTGGTGGAATGTGGCCTCAGAACACGCCCATGGCGAGTCCGGCGGCCAGCGTGGCTCCCAACTCCCGGCAACGATCGAGGTCCGTCGCGCCGATGGTTTTCGGGGCGAGAATCTGCTCTGCCGTTTGCGCGTGCGTACAGACGATTATCGGCTCCGCAACGCGCCGCAGGCGCCAGCCGGTCGCGATGCGGTCGATCTGCCGTACCGCATTCTGTCCATCGCTGCCGGCGCAGATTAGAACCGCATAGGGCCTGCCGTTGATCCTGTCGAGGGCGGGGTAGTAACAGCGGTCGAAGAAATCCTTCATCAGCCCCGAAATCGCCGCGAGATTCTCGGGCGTGGCAAATACGTAGCCATCGGCGCCGATGACGTCTGCGGCCTGGGCCGCGGAGGCATGCAGCAGGCGCGTCGTGACGCCCTCTTCCGCAGCGGCACCTGCTGCCAGCGCCCGCACCATCTGTTCGGTGCCGCCGGTCATCGAGTGGTACACGACAAGAAGGGTCTTCATATCGGGTACCCGAATGAAAATGGGATCAGGCCTGTAAAGGCTCGCGCTCCATTAGACCACCAATCCGCAAGGTGGTCGCCGTATCGCCAGCGCCGATTTCCACAAGAAGCGCATCTATAGTGCATGCCAGTCAGACCCGGCGACAAAAAGGCGCGCCGCGTGCAATGCAACTGAATGCATGCGCCGGCAGGACACGCCCGCGCGCCGACATCATCCGACTGAGCTTGATCAGCAAGGAAGCGGCTGCCCTGTCTCCGTAACATCCAGCCGTGTCGGCGGATTGGTCGCGTGCGCCAGTCGGTGGCAGTTCGCGCACAGCACCACCACGTCTTCGATCTTGGTACGCCGCTGCCCCTCGGCGATGGGGTCAAGGTGATGCACGTCAAGCTGTGAATCGACCTTCGGCATGAAGCCGCAGGCCATGCACTTCCGTCCGTAGTGATTCAGCGCCGCCCGACGAACTGCGGGGTCGCGTTCAGCCTTGGACAGTACGACCTCCTTTTTCGCCCCTTCGATATATGTCCGAGTAGCCCACTCGTTAGAAAAGCGCTCCGGTACGAAGCCGCTTAGTTTCTCCGCTCTGGCATCCAAGATGTACACGCTGCACACTGCATCCGGTGTCCTCAGTCCGCGCCCGATGACTTGACGCAAGCGGCGCACGGCGGTGTTGCGCGCATCGAAATAGGTGGTCGTGGCTTGCCCGTCAATCACGACCGGCTGACCGAACGGCACGCGCGGCACGACAATCGAGCGCCAGCGCAGCGGTGTATCCAGCCCTGCCCATGCCCCGGCAGAAATCAGGATGCCAGCGGCGCTCACCCTGTCGCCAGCCTGAGCCGCCGTTTCCTCGACAGACCTGACGACAGCCCCCGGCAGACGTCCGCCGAGCAGGCTGGATAGGTCATGCGATGGAGTTGCCACCAGCACGGGCTTCGGCGCATCGTTCGCCACTTGTACGACTGCGCTGATCCATTCCGGCGTATCGACCGCCATCGGGATCATGTGGAGATCCAGCGAACCATGCTGCCGCGGTTCAATCGCGGACGACAGGTGGCTGATCTTCTCGATGCCCATCGAGTTCTGAAAATCCTTGAAGCGACCGCCGACCGTCAGGGTGGCCGAGACGAACGCCACGTTGCTGCGGTTGCTGATCTTCTTCAGCAGGCGGCCGGGCAGCTTGTGCGTCAGCATGATGTCGCCGTCGTCGCTGATGCCTGCGGACTGATACCACGCCGGTTCCTCGATGGCATCGAGGATGATCTGCGCTGCGGCCTTGGTTTCCGGTTCTACGATGCGTGGCGGTTTCGCCAGAATCGCCTGCAACGCATCCTCGACGGTCGTCAGGCGGATACCCATGTCAGCCAGTTCTGTCTGCGTGATGGTGAAGTCGCTTTGCAGTGCCGCCATGTCCGGCAGTTGGTCAGCCTCATCGAACACGATGTAGGCGCGGGTGGTGGAACCGTTGTACTCGCCGCCCAAGCGATGGTCAATGATGACGCTGGCGGCGGTACAGAACATCAGTTGTGCGTCAGTCGCCGCGCGCTTGTTGGCCTCGTAGTCGGCCCGGCGTTCAAACATTCGGGCAGGCCGAAACGCCGCCAGCGTAGCGGTGCCGCGCGTCGCCCCCAGATCGGACGATGCGAGCAACTGGTCGATCAACTGATGCGTCGGCAGGACGACAGCGACCCGTTGCCCGGATTGAACCAGCGCTGACATATAGGCGCGGGTCTTGCCGATGCCGACTCCCCCTTCCAACAGCAGAGGGGCATCACTACTCGCCATATGCTTGGCGACTATTGCCGCAAAGGTTGATTGTTCGGTAGAACGAAACATCTGACTATCCTATTTCAATAACCACAACGGGGTGGCTTAACTACTGCTGATGGCTCCGCAGATCGCGAAATAGTTCTAGTAACCTCCCAAACGGAGGGTGGCTTGACGCCTCGCCGCCTGTATCGGCTGCGGCTGCACGTTTTAGTAACCACCCCGATGCAAGGTGGCTTGACCTCTGCCGGGCGCCACCGTTCGCGCTATGAAGTTGTAGTAACCACCCAAACGCAGGGTGGCTTGACCCGATGCCTTCAAGCGCGGCGCGCAGATGGCGTTGCAGTAACCACCAAGATGCAGGGTGGCTTGACCGCTGCGCCCCGAGGACCATCCGGTCTATCTGTTGTAGTAGCCACCCAGATGCAGGGTGGCTTGACCGAAAACAAAAAGCCCTGCGACTCGAGAGAGGTTGTAGTAACCACCCAGATGCAGGGTGGCTTGACCGGCCATTTCGCCGCTGAACCAGTGATTCTGGTTGTAGCAGCCACCCAGATGCAGGGTGGCTTGACTCGCGCTTCTTCACCCTCGCGGCCGAACTTGTTGTAGTAACCACCCAGATGCAGGGTGGCTTGACCCATCTACCTCGGAGTCTGATCATGGCCAAGGTTGTAGTAACCACCCAGATGCAGGGTGGCTTGACCTGACTCGCTGCATCACTTGAATTACGCAGCCGATTTCGCTAATTCGTCGCCACAAAAATCGGTCACGGTCGCCGCTTGCCAACCACCGATGCTGATTTTCTTGGCAAGAACGCCATCCACCAGAACATCGAATGTCCCTTCGATTTCGCCGCAGCCACGGGCGCTTTGTGCCCCCAAGATCGGACGCTTGGACAATTCGTTCAGCGCAAGTTCCACCATCGGCAGATCGCGGTCGCGCGCCTTCTCGATGACCAAGCGGCCCTTGAGTTCGATGCCTGCCGGAAGCGCAAAATAGTTGGTCAGCGTGCGCGATGAGTTGACCATGTTGCCCATGTCGGATTCATAGCGCGCGACGATACCCTGCGCCTCCTTCAGCGCCGCCTCAAGTTCGGCGATGTCCTCGCCGGCCTTCTTCGTCTTGCGAATCTTGCCCTCCAACCCCTTTGCCACCGTCAGGGCGGCAGCGCGCTTGCTGTTCGCACCGGAGCGTCCAAGATAGCTATCGCGGTCGGGCGACGACAGCGACTCCAGCACACCATCGGTGTCCTCCAAGTCTTTGCGGACGCCGGTAGCGACTTCCGGCAGCACGTTGTGGGTCGGCATGAAGTGGGATACCAGAAGCCGCGACTTGATGCCCAAGCCGGAGCCGAACAGATCGAGGACGGGATTTTCCTCGCGGGTCTGGCGCATCTTGAGCAGGTCGATGTCGTCCTTCGACTCGGACGCCGCATCCTGCCCGATCAGGTCGGCATAGGCTTTCTGCAAGGTGTAGGGCTTGCCGTCGGCGGCGGCCTGCGTCATCTGATCCGTGACGATGGCACGCCGGAGAAAGCCGCGCAGCGTGGTGGCCGGCAGGTAGCCGGTCTCCTGCTTGTTGCCGTCATCATCCATGCCGCGCGTGACGACGGGGAAATTGTTGAACTTGTTGCCCATCTGGCCTTCAGCGATGGGCATGGTGATGGACAAGGGGCCGACGGTAGTCAGGGTGGCGTTGATGACGATAGTTTTCACGGTGCGTATCCTTCCGTTAGATGACCAACATGCCAAACCCGAAAGCCTTGGCCTTGTTGCCGACGCCATTGGCGACAGCGCTGTTGAAGCGTTCGGCATCCGTGACCTTTAGAACGCCGGTGAAGTCGGTCTGATCGACCGTGAATTCCCGGTCGCCTGCCTTGACGGTCTGCAACTGCGTCGTGCAGTGCAGCGTGATGATCCCAAAGCCGTGCGCTTCGCCCTGTCGTTCCAGCCAGTCATGCCGGCTGCGCCAGTCGGACGAGTGGAAGTAGCGGTGCTTGCCCTTGACCTTCTTGCCGACGCAGGCGCGAAGTTCAAAGCCGACGATGTCTCCCGCCGTGATGGTGCGAACCTTGCGCCGATCAACGTCCAGCGGCTTGCTGGTACGCAGCAGCAGGTGATCGCCACAGTCCGCGAACAGCACCTTCTCGCCATCAGCCAAGCCAGCGGCGATCCGGTGCAGGGCGTAGCCGCGCACACTTGGCGGCTTTTGCATTGCGTAGTCCATCACTTCCCTCCTGTCTTTAGTTTCCACAGAACCTTGTGTGTCTTGCAGCCATCTTTTTCCGGTGGCTTGGTGAAGTCGAATGTCTCGACGCCCGTAGGCGAACAGATGCGAACCTGACGCAGGTCGAAAGTACGAAACAGGTTGTCGACCGGCACGGGTCGTTTGGCGAACTCGATGAACATGCGCGGCGTGCGATCCCAGTTATCAAGTTCGGCGAGGAACGCTTCGTAGCGCGTCTGCGTGCTGTAGGCGATGCCTTCCGCTGCAAGTTGAAACTGCATGGTCGACGTGCCGGGTCGGACGACCGCCCAGCCCGATGCGATGCGCTGCGGTATTCCCGGCTTCTTCATCCTGTGACCGGATGACAGCGCGCGACGGGCATCTGCAACCGGATCGCCGGACTGCTCGACCAGATAGCGGCCGAAGTTGTCATTGAAGAACTGAAGCATCGTTCCTCCTTAAACGGGCGCGTAACACGCCGTGCGGTGAATCGGGTTCCAGTAGGCCGGTCGCCATGCAGCGTCGACGATGGGATGCGACGTGTCACCCTTGAACATCCCTACCGGCACGGGTCGCAACGGTTCGCCGAACGGGCCTTCGATACCATCCAGATCATCAGGCTCGACTTGCCAGCGCGCCACGCGGCCAAACCCAGAGGCTCGGCGCTTGCCGATGAACTGAACCGGGGAGATCAGCCGCTCGATGTGATCCGCATCACCCTCGGCATACCACGTCACCGTGGGCGCAGTCAGCAGGGCGTAGCTGTTCAATACGTTGGTCAGGGACGTGTCGAACTTGCGGTGCAACTGCCCGTGCTTGTTCTTCTGGATCAGGTCAGGATCGATGCTGTGGCCGGGCCGCAGTGCGGCAATGAACGAGATACGCTCCCGACTTGCCTCCATGATGGCGGCGCTGGCGTGGTGCAGGCCGTCGGTCTGCCGAATCGGGATGGCCGCGTGTGCGGCGTCCACGTCTTGCAGGTCATCGAACAGGAGTGCCGCCAGCAGACCGTCGAGGGTCATGTAGCCGCCCCCTGTGACAACTGGGGCCAGCAGGTGCGCGGTTACTTTGATCTTGTCCATCCGCATTCCCTTCTCGGTTGCCCGGCGGTGAGGGTTGGCGGATTCTACGCCTCTATGCGGAAAGCATCGGCAAGGAATTCAACACATGATTGAGGAAGCGGCTATGGACGTGAAAAAGGCCAGAAGCCTTGTTGGTACTGGGCTTGCTGGCCTTCTTTGGCCTGCTTTGGACTGTCTGATGGTGGGCGGTACTGGGATCGAACCAGTGGCTTCCACCGTGTGAAGGTGGCACTCTACCGCTGAGTTAACCGCCCGGAAAGAGGCGCGCATTTAACCACAAAGCGCTGCCGGCGGTCAATCGCACCGGCGGCGTGGCGTAGAATTCAGGCTTTCCCCGAGCATTGAAATCTTATGACGGTTCGCACCCGCTTTGCCCCCAGTCCTACCGGTTTTCTGCACATCGGCGGCGCCCGCACGGCCTTGTTTGCCTGGGCCTATGCGCGTCGCCACGGCGGCACATTCATCCTGCGCATCGAGGATACCGATGTGGCGCGCTCGACGCCGGAGGCGGTGCAGGCGATCATCGACGGCATGAAGTGGCTGGGGCTTGCGCATGACGAGGGCCCGTTCTATCAGATGCAGCGCATGGATCGCTACAAGCAGGTGATCGCCGAGATGCTGGCTGCGGGTACGGCCTATCACTGCTATACCTCGATCGAGGAACTCGATGCCTTGCGGGCCGAGCAGGAAGCCAGGAGGGAAAAACCCCGCTACGACGGGCGCTGGCGGCCCGAGCCGGGCAAGACGCTGCCGCTGCCGCCGGCCGGGGTGCCGCCCGTGGTGCGTTTCCGCAATCCGCAGCAGGGCGTCGTGGCGTGGCAGGATCAGGTCAAGGGGCACATCGAGATTGCCAACAGCGAACTCGATGATTTCATCATTGCCCGGGCCGACGGTACGCCGACCTACAACTTCTGCGTCGTGGTCGATGACTGGGACATGGCGATTAGCCATGTGCTGCGCGGCGACGACCACGTGAACAACACGCCGCGTCAGATCAACCTGCTGCAGGCGCTCAAGGCACCGGTGCCCCTGTACGCGCATTTGTCGATGATTCTGGGCGATGACGGGCAGAAGTTGTCTAAGCGCCACGGTGCGGTGTCGGTCATGCAGTACGAGGAGGAGGGCTATCTGCCGGAGGCGGTGTTGAACTACCTGGCACGGCTCGGCTGGTCCCATGGCGACGAAGAAGTCTTCAGCATGGAGCAATTCGTGCAGTGGTTCGATCTCGATCACATCACGGCTTCTGCCGCGCAGTTCAACACCGAGAAGCTGAACTGGCTCAACGCCCATTACCTCAAACTGGCCGATCCGCAGCGACTCGCCGCCGAGGCGACGCGCCGCCTGGCGCGGCAGGGCGTGGCTGTCGCCGGCGGCCCCGACGTGGCGAGCGTCGCCGCCCTGTACCGGGATCGCGTTGGCAACCTGAATGAGCTGGCCGATGCCGTGCATCCATTCTTTGTCGCACCGAAACCGACCGCAGAGCTGCGCGCCCAGCATTTCACCGAGGCCGCGCTCAAGGGCTTGAGTGCCCTGCGCGAGCGATTGTCAGCCTGCGCCTGGCAGGCGGCGGAACTGGGGCCGGCGGTCAAGCAGACGGCGGCCGAATCGGGCCTGAAAATGCCGCAACTGGCGATTCCCTTGCGCGTGGCCCTGCTCGGGCTGCCGCAGTCGCCCTCGATAGACGCGGTGCTGGAGGTCATGGGGCGCGAGCGCGTGCTGGCGCGCCTGGCTGCGGTGCTGCCTGCCTGAAGCGGATTGACAGTCATCCCGCCTCGGGGAAGAGTGGCGTTCATGCGACCCATTCTGCTTTCCCTGGTCCCGGTTTTCTTTCTGACCGCCTGCGCCACGTCGCCCGAGGGTCGCACTCAGTTGGTGGCGCCGGCGCCTTTGCAGGGCCTCAGCGCTGTCTACTCGGAATTCGACATGTATCTGCAGTTGGTGACAGCGGCGGATGCGTCTTCATGCCACGAATTGGAATGCGCTGCGGACCGGGCGTTTGACCTGCGAATTCTTGCGCTCGGGCGGCGCCTGGCCGACGTCGCCTATCGCCAGTACCCTGCATTGCACTTGCGCTTCCCGCGCTTCGAATTCATTGTTGCCGACAAGGCGGACGCGGGATCGGCCTCCAGCGCGGCAGGAACGGTGGTGATTTATCGCGGTGTGCGCCGACTGGATCTCGATGATGCGGCGCTGGCCTTTGTTCTGGCGCGCGAAATGAGCCATGTGATTGGCGGCCATCACGATGAGAACGTGACCACCAGCATTCTGGTGGCGGTGGTTGCGCAGATCCTGTTTCCGGTGCTGAATGTTGGAGCCCTCTTTTCAAGCGGCGCGGCGACCAGTGCCGCGGCGACGACTGCCGCCAGTTCAACCGCGACGGCGACCGCGGTCGCTTCAGCGGCATCCTTTGCCGGTTCGCGCGCGCTGCGCGCCAGCGATCGTCCGCAGCAGGTGCGCGAGGCCGAGGCGATGGCCATGAAATTGTTGGTGGCCGCCGGCTGGGACGGCCGCGAGGTGAGCGATCAGTTGGAAGCCTTGCGCCCCGCGCTGCCTGAAGAACCGGGCTGGACAGAGGAATTGCGTGAATCGGCGCGGCACATCGCCGGCCTCATGCAGGGGCCGGTGTTTCCGGAAACGCCGGGGGCTGCGGGGGTCTTGAGTCAGTCCGCGCCGAAGGGGCCGGCGGATCTGCCGCCACCCATCATCAGCAAGCCGTTCTAGGAGTCAGGTGCCGCGGCGCAGGGCGCGCAGGTGGAAGCGGGCGGGATCGACCGCCCGCGCCAGTTCGCGCTCGATCGGCAGCGGTTCGTCGTCCAGTTGGCTGGCGAGCAGTTCCGCGGCCAGCGGCGCCCAGACCAGGCCGCGGGCCGAAAGACCGAGCATGGCATGCAGGCCGGCCCGGCGCGGCACACTATCCAGCGTTGCCGCACTCACGGCGACTGCATCGGTGTCGGGCAGGGTACCGATCAGCGGCAGCCGGTCAGGGGCGGCGGTACGCAGGCCGACACGGCCGTCGAGCAAGGTGGCATCGATGCCCCGTGCGGCGCCCGGCAAGAGTTCATCCAGTCGCTGCAGATTGCCGGCATGGTCTGCTGCGCGAATCTGCAGATCGGCGTCGCCGCTGTCGAAGCTGGCGCCGACGCAGACAGTGCCGGCTTGCGGTGGCGTGATGTAACCCGAGCGACAAATCACGTGACGCAGGGGCGGCTCCACGCTTTCCGCAAATCGATCCGGCAGATAGCTGATCTGGCCGCGTATCGGCGTCAGCGGCAGTGCGTGGGGCAGCAACCGGTTGGCGGCATAGGCGTTGGCCAGGATCACGTGCGGCGCGCCGGCCAATAGCGCGCCTGCGCCATCGAACGCCTGCCAGCCGCCCGCCGTCTGCCGCAGCGAGCTGACCTCGGTGCCGAAATGCGTGTGAACGCGCTCACCGCCGGCAGCCAGCAGGGCGGCGCAGACGCTGCCCGGACTGACCCAGCCGCCGCCGGGAAACCACCAGCCGCCGTGTGCCAGTGGCCGACCGACTTGGGCCTGGGCGGCGTCCTGTTCGAGAAAGCCGGCAAAGTCGGCCGGCAGTTGAAGTTGCTGCACCGTGGCTCGCTGCAAGGCTTCGTGGGCCGCATCGCGTGCGACTTGCAGCACGCCGCATGGCGACCAGCGCACGTCGGTCAGATCGGCAAAGCGGCGCAGTGCATACAGGTAGCAGGCGCGGGACAGTCGCGCCGCCAGTGCATCGTCCTTGGCCAGATGCGGCAGCAGTATGCCGGTCGGGTTGCCCGAGGCTTCCTGGGCCGGCGCGGCATGGCGTTCGAAGAGATCGACGTGCCAGCCGCGATTGGCCAGTCGTTCGCTGATGGCGGTGCCGGCAAGCCCGGCGCCGATGACGATGGCGCGGCGCTCACGCGGTGGCTGCGCCATGAAAGAAGTCGGCGCTGGTGCGCTCTGCGTACCTGGGACGCCGCTTCGCGGGCAGGTAACGCCGTTTTCAAGGCGGCCGACCAGCATTTCGCGCTTTGCGGCAAAGCCGCGGCGGCGTTGCAACTGCCAGCCGCCATGCTCCAGTGTGCGGCGCAAGTCGCCGGCTACGCTCCAGGTCGCCAGCGTCGCATTGGGGCGGCACAGACGGGTGACCGTCGCGAGCAAAGCGGACGACCATAACCCCGGATTCTTCGACGGCGCAAAACCGTCGAGATAGACCGCATCGATGTTTGCCACCAGTTGCGGCAGCAATGCCTGGGCGTCGCCAAAGAGCAGCGTCAGCGTGAGCCTGCCATCGTCGAAATGCAGGCGGTGAAAGCCCGGCGTGAGCGGTGGCCACTGCCGCAGCAGTTCGCGGGACAGGGGCGCCAGTTCGGGATAGCGGGCCAGCAAGGCGGCCAGGTCATCGCGGCGGAAGGGATGCTTTTCGACCGAGACAAAATGCAGCCGGCCGCGCGCCTTCGATTCGCGCCAGGCTTGCCAGGTAGCGAGAAAAGTCAGGCCGAGGCCGAAGCCGGTTTCGCAGATGACGAAGCTGTCGCTGCCGATCCAGCGCGCCGGCAAATCGTTGCCGGCGAGGAACACGTGGCGGGCCTGCTCCAGCCCGCCGTGAGCCGTGTGATAGACGTCGTCGTAGGTTGTTGAATACGGCGTGCCATCGCCGGCTGCCGCCGGTTCGGCGGGAACCAGCGGAGATGACATCACCCCGGCATCACTCCGGGCGCATCTGCGGGAACAGGATGACGTCGCGGATCGAGGCCGAGTTGGTCAGCAGCATGACCAGGCGGTCGATGCCGATGCCGCAGCCGCCCGTCGGCGGCAGCCCGTATTCCAGGGCGCGTATGTAGTCGGCGTCGTAGTACATGGCTTCCTCGTCGCCGGCTTCCTTGGCCTTGGCCTGCTGCATGAAGCGCGCGGCCTGGTCTTCGGGATCGTTGAGTTCGGAAAATCCGTTGGCGATCTCGCGGCCGACGATGAACAGCTCGAAGCGCTCGGTGATTTCCGGGTTTGTGTCGCTGCTGCGCGCCAGCGGCGAGACCTCGGCCGGGTAGTCGATGATGTAGGTGGGATCCCACAGTTCGGCCTCGGTGGTTTCTTCGAACAGCGCCAGTTGCAGCGTTCCCAGTCCGGCGCGGGCCATGTGCGGCGACTTCAGGTCGACCCGCAGATCCTTGAGCTTTTGCCGCAGCCAGTCGGCATCGTTCAGTTGCTCGAAGCTGTAGCCGGGGTGGTAGTGATGAATCGCGCCGACGATGGTCAGCCGGGCGAAGGGCTTGGAAAGGTCCAGCTGGCGTCCCTGATACTCGAACACCTCGGTGCCCAGCGCTTCGCGGGCCGAGTGGCGCAACAGGCCCTCGGTGAAGTCCATCAGGCGGCGGTAGTCGGTATAGGCCTCGTAGAACTCCATCATGGTGAATTCGGGATTGTGGCGCGGGCTGAGTCCTTCGTTGCGGAAGTTGCGGTTGACCTCGAATACCTTTTCGAAGCCGCCGACCACCAGGCGCTTCAGATACAGTTCCGGCGCGATGCGCAGGAACAGTTCCATGTCCAGCGCATTGTGGTGGGTGGTGAAAGGCTTGGCGGTTGCGCCACCCGGAATGGGGTGCATCATCGGCGTTTCCACCTCGAGGAAGCCGTGATGCATCATGTAGCCGCGAATCGACTGGATCATCCGGCTGCGGGCGACGAAGGTGAAACGCGTCTGCTCGTTGGTGATCAGGTCCAGTTCGCGGCTGCGGTATTTCTGCTCGACGTCGGTAAGGCCATGGAACTTCTCGGGCAGCGGGCGCAGTGACTTGGTGAGCAGGCGGATGCCGGCGCAGTGCACGGTCAATTCGCCGGTCTTGGTCTTGAACAGCGTGCCCTCGCAACCGACGATGTCGCCCATGTCCCAGCCCTTGAACTGCTTGTGCACTTCTTCGCCGGAGACGTCGTTGCTGACAAAGATCTGGATCCGGCCGGAAACGTCCTGGATGCTGGCAAAGCTGGCCTTGCCCATGACGCGCTTCAACATGATGCGGCCGGCGACCTTGACCTCGATCGGCGCGGCTTCAAGTTCCTCCCGCGTCCTGGCGCTGTAGAGTTCGTCGAGCCGGCCGGCGAAGTTTTCGCGCGAGAAATCGTTGGGGAAGGCTTTGCCGGTGGCGCGCCATTGCGCGAGCTTTTCGCGGCGCTCGGCAATCAGGCGGTTTTCGTCGGCAGGTAGCTGTGGCTGGTCGCTCATGATGGTGGTCCGGTAGCGGAAATGTTGGATTGGATGCGGGATTAAACGCCCTGCTTCAGGCTGGCTTCGATGAACTGGTCGAGGTCGCCGTCGAGTACCTTCTGCGTCGCGGAGATTTCGACGTTGGTACGCAGATCCTTGATGCGGGAATTGTCCAGCACGTAGCTGCGAATCTGGTGGCCCCAGCCGACGTCGGTCTTGCCGGCCTCGAGCTTGTCGGCCTCGGCCTGGCGCTTGCGCAGTTCGAGTTCATAGAGGCGCGACTTCAGCATGGTCATCGCCTCGGCGCGGTTCCTGTGCTGCGAGCGGTCGCTCTGGCACTGCACGACGATGCCGGTGGGGATATGGGTGATGCGGATCGCCGAGTCGGTCTTGTTGATGTGCTGGCCGCCGGCGCCGGAGGCGCGGAAGGTATCGGTGCGCAGGTCGGCGGGGTTGATCTCGATCTCGATCGAATCGTCGATCTCGGGATACACGTAAAGGCTGGCGAAGCTGGTGTGGCGGCCGCCCGAGGAATCGAACGGCGACTTTCGCACCAGCCGGTGCACGCCGGTCTCCGTGCGCAGGAAGCCGTAGGCATAGTCGCCCTCGACCTTGATCGAGGCACTGCGAATGCCGGCCGTGTCGCCGTCGGTCTGTTCGAGCAGTTCGGTCTTGAAGCCCTTGCGCTCGCAGTATTTCAAATACTGGCGCAGCAGCATCGAGGCCCAGTCGCAGGCTTCAGTGCCGCCGGCGCCGGCCTGGATGTCGATGAAGCAGTTGTTGGGATCGGCCGGATTGTTGAACATGCGGCGGAATTCGAGGTCGGCGACCAGACTTTCGGTCGCGGCGAGGTCGCTTTCGACTGCCGCCAGGGTGTCCTCGTCATTTTCTTCCCTGGCCAGTTCGAACAGATCGCGGGCGTCTGCAAGCCGCGAACTGACTCCTGAAAGCGTGCCGACTACGGCCTCCAGAGCCTTCTTCTCGCGCCCCAGCGTCTGTGCGCGTTCGGCGTCGTCCCAGAGTTTCGGGTCTTCGAGGACCTGGTTCAGTTCGGTGAGTTTTTCAGCTTTCCCGTCGTAGTCAAAGATACCTCCGCAGCTGCTCGCCACGACCGGTAAGGTCGGCGATATGGTTGGCAACGGCGTTGATGCGTTCGGCTTCCATGACTGTTCCTGCGCGGGACGAGAACCATGAATTATACGCGCTGCGCACTGCGACTCGAGCGCCGCCTGCCATGCAAAAGGCGGCTGCGGCCCGATGTGATAGCCTCGGCATTTCCCATTTAAAGACCAGTGCGATGTCAGAGATGATCTTCTACGAGCGGGTCGTGCCGCTCAACGACAAGACCCACGCCAATTTGAAGGTGCGCCCTGCAACGAGTTTCGCGTATGCAGCGAAGACCAACTCGGTGCCGCTGCTGGCCAGCGAGTTTTTCGAGGCCGCGCGTGAATATCCCATCGTGTTCGCCAGTGGCGAGGCCGGTCCTGTAGCGGCGGCCTTGCTCGGCTTGCGTGAAAGTGAAAATCTTTACGTGGACACGGAGGGCAAATGGGATGCCCGCTACATACCGGCTTTTGTGCGACGCTACCCCTTTGTCCCCGGAACTGGCGCGCAGGGTGAACTGCTGGTGTGCATCGACGAGTCCTCGCAATGCTTCGACACCAGGAAGGGCGACCCCCTGTTTGTCGCGGGCAAGCCGAGCGCGCGACTGGAGCATGCGATGAAGTTCCTGACGGAGTTTCATCAGGCGGCGACTTCGACCGAACTGCTGGGGCGTCGCCTGCAGGAGTTGGGCCTGTTGCGGCAGGCAGACTCGTTGGCGCAGTTGAATGACGGCACGCAGTTTCGTCTCCGCGGCCTGAATGTTGTGGATGAGGCCAAGTTGCGCGAATTGGACCGTGACACGGTTCATGAACTGTTCGCCAACGGCACCCTGGCCGTGATCTATGCCCATCTCATGTCGTTGGGCAACCTGGGAGCGCTGGTGGATCGCATGAATCGGCGCGGCGTTGCCGGCAAGGCCGCTGGCAAGCCCTGAGTCGCCGCCGACCGCGCCGGATCGCCCGTCTGGCGCGGAGCTGATACCGGGCGGGAAATTTCCGCTATCATTGGAATTTCCCGCACCCGCATTTCCATGGCCAAATACGTTTTCGTTACGGGCGGTGTCGTGTCCAGTCTGGGCAAGGGGATTGCCGCCGCCAGTCTGGGCGCGATCCTGGAATCCCGCGGCATCAAGGTTACCCACCTCAAGCTTGACCCCTACATCAACGTTGATCCCGGCACCATGTCGCCGTTTCAGCACGGCGAGGTGTTCGTCACCGAGGACGGCGCCGAGACCGATCTTGATCTTGGCCACTACGAGCGCTTTACCAGCGCCAAGATGGGCAAGCGCAACAACTTCACTACCGGCCAGATCTACGAGTCGGTGATCAAGAAGGAGCGGCGCGGCGAATATCTGGGCAAGACCGTTCAGGTCATTCCGCATATCACCGACGAGATCAAGATTTTCATCAAGCGCGGAGCCGAAGGCGCTGATGTCGCGATCATCGAGGTGGGCGGGACCGTCGGCGATATCGAGTCGCTGCCATTCCTCGAAGCCATCCGCCAGATGGGCATCCAGGAAGGCCGCAACAACGCCTGCTACATCCACCTGACGCTGGTGCCCTGGATCCCTACCGCCGGGGAACTCAAGACCAAGCCGACCCAGCACTCGGTCAAGGAACTGCGCGAAATCGGCATCCAGCCCGATATCCTTTTGTGCCGCGCGGACCGCGAGATTCCGCTCGAGGAAAAGCGCAAGATTGCCTTGTTCACCAATGTCCAGATCGAGGCGGTCATTTCCGCGCTCGATGCAGACAGCATCTACAAGATTCCGTCCATGCTGCATGACCAGATGCTGGACGAGATCGTCTGCCACAAGCTGGGCATTCTCGCCCACGCCGCCGACCTGTCGGTGTGGAAGAAGCTGGTCGACGCGCTGGAGCATCCGCAGCACGAGGTCAACATCGCCTTTGTCGGCAAGTACGTCGATCTCACCGAATCCTACAAATCCCTGACCGAGTCGCTGGTGCATGCCGGCATTCACTGTCGCAGCAAGGTGAACATCCAGTACATCGATTCCGAAGACATTGAAAAGCATGGTCCCGGCGCACTGACGGCGATGGACGCGATTCTGGTTCCCGGCGGCTTCGGCAAGCGTGGCACCGAGGGCAAGATTGCCGCGATTCGTTATGCGCGGGAAAACAAGGTGCCTTATCTCGGCATCTGTCTTGGCATGCAACTGGCCGTGATCGAGTACGCACGGGACGTGGCGGGGCTGGCCGGTGCGCACAGCACCGAGTTCGACAGCGAAACGCCGCATCCGGTAATTGCGCTGATTACCGAATGGCTGGATCGGGAAGGCAGGATCGAGACGCGCGACGCGAATTCCGACCTGGGCGGCACCATGCGTCTGGGGGGGCAAAAATGCAGGCTGGCCGACGGCTCGCTGGCGCGCAGGGTGTATGGCAGCGAGGTGATTACCGAGCGCCACCGTCATCGCTACGAAGTCAATAACGCCTATCTGCCGCGCCTTGAGCAGGCCGGATTGCGCGTGTCCGGCACCTCGGCCGAGGGCAAGGTGCTGTGCGAAATGGTCGAGCTGGCGGAAAGTGAGCATCCGTGGTTCGTCGGTTGCCAGTTCCACCCTGAATTCACCTCGAATCCGCGCAACGGCCACCCGCTGTTCATCGCCTATGTCAAGGCTGCGCTGGAGAACCGGAAGGCGCAGCAATGAAGCTGTGCGGTTTCGAGATCGGGCTCGATCAGCCGCTATTCCTGATCGCCGGGCCCTGTGTCATCGAATCGCGCGACATGGCATTCGATACCGCCGGGCAACTGCGTGACATCTGCCGCAAGCTGGGTTTGAATTTCATCTACAAGTCGTCCTACGACAAGGCCAATCGCAGCTCCGGCAAGTCGTTTCGCGGGCTCGGCATGGAGCGGGGGCTGGACATCCTGGCCGACGTGAAAAAGCAACTCGGCGTCCCGCTGCTGACCGATGTGCATGCGGAACATGAAGTCGCTGCCGTCGCTGCCGTCGTCGACGTGCTGCAGACCCCTGCCTTTCTGTGTCGCCAGACGGATTTCATCCAGGCCTGCGCCGCGTCGGGCAAGCCGGTGAATATCAAGAAGGGCCAGTTCATGGCGCCGGGCGACATGAAGCAGGTGGTGCTGAAGGCGAAAGAGGCCAACGCTGGCGCGGACAGCATCATGGTCTGCGAGCGCGGCGCTTCGTTCGGCTACAACAATCTGGTGTCCGACATGCGCAGCCTGGCGATCATGCGCGAAACGGGTTGCCCGGTAGTGTTCGATGCCACGCATTCGGTGCAGTTGCCGGGCGGGCAGGGCGACCGCAGCGGCGGTCAGCGTGAATTCGTGCCGCTGCTGGCGCGGGCGGCAGTGGCCGTCGGTGTCTCCGGCCTGTTCATGGAAACGCATCCCGATCCCGCCAAGGCGCTGTCGGATGGTCCCAACGCCTGGCCGCTCTCGGGAATGGGCGCGCTGCTCGAACAGCTCATTGAACTGGACGCGCTGGTCAAGCGGCGCGGCATGACGGCATGAGCAAGCCTGCGTACCTGGTGGTGGACGCACGCTCCAGCGATCCGGAGCGGATGGCCGAATATCGCGGTCTGGCGCAAATCGCCGTCGACAAGTTCGGCGGCCGTTATCTGGTTCGCGGATCGCCCTACACTACGCTTGAAGGCAGCTGGCAGCCGCAACGCCTGGTTGTCGTCGAGTTTCCGAGCATGGACGCCGCCAGAATGTTTTACGATTCTCCGGAATACGTTGCGGCACGCACTGCGCGCGCCGGCGTGTCGGATTTCGACATGCTGCTGGTAGAGGGTTACTGAATTAACTGATGAGGAAACAGCCATGAGTGCAATCGTTGATGTCGTTGCCCGCGAGATTCTTGACTCACGCGGTAATCCCACCGTCGAAGCCGACGTCCTGCTCGAGTCGGGTGTCATGGGCCGTGCCGCGGTGCCGTCCGGCGCCTCCACCGGCTCGCGCGAAGCCATCGAACTGCGCGATGGCGATGCCGATCGCTATCTGGGCAAGGGCGTGGTGCAGGCCGTGGAAAACGTCAATACCGAGATTTCCGAAGCCGTCATCGGGCTTGACGCCGAGGAACAATCCTTCATCGACAGTGTCCTGATCGATCTGGACGGTACCGAGAACAAGTCGCGTCTGGGCGCCAACGCCATTCTCGCCGTGTCGATGGCGGTGGCCAAGGCTGCCGCCGAAGAAGCCGGCCTGCCGCTGTACCGCTATTTCGGCGGCTCCGGCCCGATGCAGATGCCGGTACCGATGATGAACGTCATCAACGGTGGCGCCCATGCCAACAACAATCTCGACATCCAGGAATTCATGATCCTGCCGGTGGGCGCCAGCAGCTTCCGCGAGGCCTTGCGCTGTGGCGCCGAAGTATTTCATCACCTCAAGAAGCTGGTCGACAAGAGGGGCTACCCGACCACGGTCGGCGATGAAGGCGGCTTCGCGCCCAATGTCTCGGGCAATGACGAAGCCATCGAACTGATCCTCAAGGCGATCGAGTCTGCCGGTTACACGCCGGGCCAGGACGTGGTGCTGGGGCTGGATTGCGCGGCTTCCGAGTTTTATCGCGATGGCCGCTACGTGCTTGCCTCGGAGAAGCTGGAACTGACCTCGGAGGCCCTCACCGACTATCTGGCGACGCTGGCGGACCGCTACCCGATCATCAGCATCGAGGACGGCATGGCGGAGGGCGACTGGCCCGGCTGGAAGCTATTGACGGATCGACTGGGCAAGAAGGTGCAGATCGTCGGCGACGACATTTTCGTCACCAATCCAAAGATCCTCAAGCAGGGCATTCAGCAGGGCATCGCCAATTCGATCCTGGTCAAGATCAACCAGATCGGCACCCTGACCGAAACCTTCGCCGCCGTTGAAATGGCCAAGCGCGCCGGCTACACGGCAGTGATCTCGCATCGCTCGGGTGAAACCGAGGATTCGACCATTGCCGACATTGCGGTCGGTCTAAACGCCTTGCAGATCAAGACCGGCTCGCTGTCGCGCTCGGATCGCATCGCCAAGTACAACCAGTTGCTGCGTATCGAGGAGGACCTCGGCGATAGCGCGACCTACCCGGGTCTCGATGCCTTCTACAACATCAGGAAGTAGGCCCTTGGCGCTGCAATGAATTGGTCGACGCTGGTGCTGGTCGTCCTTATCGCCCTGCTGCAGTATCCATTGTGGCTGGGCAAGGGCGGTTGGCTCCGCGTCTGGGATTACGATCGCCAGTTGCAGGCGCAGCGTGAGGTCAATCAGAAGCTGGAGCAGCGCAATGCCGGTCTGGATGCCGAAGTGCGCGACCTCAAGTCCGGCTACGAGGCCATCGAAGAGCGTGCCCGCTTTGACCTGGGCATGATCAAGGACGGCGAGATTTTCGTTCAGGTGCCGCAGAAGACCCCGCTTGCGCCTTCACCGGCGATAAAGCCTGCAACGCCGCGCTGAATCCGCTGAAAACCTTTTTGCCACAGAGGACACAGAGATCACAGAGGAAAAGCAGGTAGCTCGCGGGCTGTTTCCGGCTTTCTCTGTGATCTCTGTGTCCTCTGTGGCTTGAATCAAGGGTTTTGAATCAGCCTTCCTGCTTGAGCTCGGTCCGGTAGCGGAGGGCGTTCGCCACGTAGCCCTGCGCGGCGTCATGCAGACGCGCGACTTCGTCGTCGGTCAACTGGCGTACGACCTTGCCCGGCGACCCCATCACCAGTGAGCGCTCGGGGATCACCTTGCCTTCGGGGATCAGCGAGTTGGCGCCGATGATGCAGTGGCGACCAATGACCGCGTTGTTGAGGATCACCGTCTTGATGCCGATCAGTGACTCATCGCCGATGGTGCAGCCGTGCAGCATCACCAGGTGGCCGACGGTGACATTGGCACCGAGGGTGAGTGGCACGCCTTCATCCACGTGCAGCACGGAACCGTCCTGGATGTTGCTGTTGGCGCCGATCGTGATCGTGTCGTTGTCGCCGCGCAGCACGGCATTCCACCAGATGCTGGCATTGTCGCCGAGCCGCACGTCGCCGATCACGGTCGCATTCGGCGCAATCCAGACGTCGCGCCCGAGGCTGGGCTTGCGGTCGCCGAGACTGTAGATCGTCATGAAAACTCCTGCTTGTTCTGAACTATGGCGCGGGTTCAGTGTTCCCGCTTCTTCCACGCCGGCTTCGCGCCATCAGGTTTCTTCCAGTCCGGCTTCTTGCCGTCGCGGGCAGGCGTGGCGCGGCGCGGCGGGCGGGTATCGACGAACTCGCCCGGCTCCATGACGCGCGTCTTCAGCGCGAACTGGCGCACGCGGATGCGGCGCAGGATGTCCATGAGGTCGTCCGACAGATTCGCCGGCAGTTCCACCGAGCTGTAATCGTCGAACAGATTGATCTGGCCGATGTCCTTGCCGGCGATGCCCGCTTCGTTGGCGATGGCGCCGACGATTTCCTTGGGCAGCACGCCCTGGTTGCGGCCGATCTCGATGCGATAGCGTTGCATCGTGGCGCCGTCGGCGAAGCTGCGTTGCTTGACCGGAGTGTCGCTGCGGCCTTCCTTCGCCGGGCGCTCGCGGCGCGCTTCGGCAGCGGGGTAGTCTTCGGCGGACTTGGCACTGGCCTTGGCGGGCTTGCGTTCGGTATCGCGGGCGAAAGTCGGCGCTGGTGACGCGGCGGCCGGAGCTGAGGCAGCTTCGCGCGGCACGTGGTCGCTGCTGGCGCCGGCCATCTGCAGGGGGCGCTCACGCGTTGCCAGCCAGGCCAGCGCTGCCGCAATTTCACGCGCCGCTATATCTTGCTCGCCCTCGATGCGGCGCACCACGTCGAAGAAGAAATCCAGCTTCTCGGTTTTGATGATATCGACGATCTGCTGGGTGAACTGCGCCACGCGGCGATTGGCCACTTCGCCCGGCGTCGGCATAGTCAGCGCCGTGATCTTCTGTCGGGTGGCGCGTTCGATGAGCTTGAGCATGTACATCTCGCGCGGCGCCAGGAACAGGATGGCGCGGCCGGTACGCCCGGCGCGGCCGGTGCGGCCGATGCGGTGCACATAGGCCTCGGTGTCATAGGGCACGTCGTAGTTGATGACGTGGCTGACGCGGGCGACGTCGAGGCCGCGCGCGGCGACGTCGGTGGCGACCACGATGTCGATGGTGCCGGCCTTGAGGCGCTCGATCACCTGCTCGCGCAGGCCCTGCGTCAGGTCGCCGTTGAGCGCGGCGACGGAATAGCCGCGTGCCTCGAGTTTGTCGGCGAGTTCGACGGTGGCGGTCTTGGTGCGGACGAAAATCAGGGCGGCATCGAAGTCGTCCTCCACTTCGAGGATGCGCGTCAGCGCCTCGAGTTTCTGACCGCCGTGCGTCTGGCAGTACGACTGGCTGGTGGTCACCACGGTGGAAGTGGCCGAACGAATCTTGATTTCACGTGGATCGCGCAGGTGCTGATGGGCGACGCGGCGGATCACGTCCGGCATGGTGGCTGAGAACAGTGCCGTCTGGCGCTCTGCCGGCGTGTGTTCGAGGATCCACTTGACGTCGTCGATGAAGCCCATGCGCAGCATCTCGTCGGCCTCGTCCAGCACCAGCATCGACAGGTTGTTGAGCACCAGGCTCTTGCGTTCCAGGTGGTCCATGACACGGCCGGGGGTGCCGACGATGACATGGGTGCCGCGCGACAGCGCGCGCAACTGGACCACCATACTTTGCCCGCCATAGATCGGCAGGACATGGAAGCCGGGCAGGTGCTTGGCGTATTTCTGCAGCGCCTCGGCGACCTGGATCGCCAGTTCGCGGGTCGGCGTCAGGATCAGCGCCTGCGGCACGGCGCGCTTGAGGTCGATCTTCTGCAGCAGCGGCAGGGCGAAGGCCGCCGTCTTGCCGGTCCCCGTCTGGGCCTCGCCGAGCAGGTCGTGGCCGGCCAGCAGTACCGGAATGCAGGCCGCCTGGATCGGGGAGGGGGTTTCGTAGCCGACATCGGCGAGGGCCGCCAGCAATGGCTTGGCGAGCCCGAGGGTATCAAACCCGGCGGCAATAGTTTCTGGGGAGGTGGTCATGGCGTGCCTGCGCTGGGCAGAGAATTTCGAGGAAAAGGCGGGCCCGGTGTGCTGGATCGGGCCGGAGAACCGCGCATTATCCCAGAATTCGAGGCAAATTGCCCGAATTTCTTCGTACTCAGAGCCTTAGCAGCGCGATCTTCAACGGCGGCTGGCCGTCGGAACTCGGAAAATCGGCTTCCGGCATGATCCATTCCATTTCACGAATCGGTCGGCCTGCCTTGGCGGCGCTGCGCTGCAATTGATCGAGCCAGACGTCACGCTGCACATCCGCAACGTTGTTGGTGCAGATCAGCGTGCCGCCTTCGCTGGCGCACAGCAGGGCCGGTTTGAACACCGAGGCGTAGTCGTTCACCAGATCAACCACGCCAAAGGCACTTTTGGCGTAGCGCGGCGGATCGAGGAACACCAGGTCGAAGGTTTGCGCGTCCAGTTTGGGGAAGGGCGGCATGCGCTTGCCGCGCACCCGCTCGGGCTGGCCGATGCCCGCGTACTGGCGCATGGCGGCGAAGGCGTCGCACTTGACGAAGCGTGGGCGTACTGGCAGATCGTTGAGACGGACATTTTCCTTGCCGACCAGGATGCTGGAGTCGGCGAAATCGACATTGACGACGAAGCGCGCGCCCGCCTTGGCGGCGGCAATGCCGACACCGCAGGTATAGGCAAACAGATTGAGCAGCGACTTGCCCGGCGCCTCCTGCATCACCCGGCGCCGCGCCGCGCGCAGATCAAGAAACAGCCACGGGTCCTGCCCGGTGTGGCGGCCCTGGATGCGGTAGGTGACGCCCATCTCATGCACCTCGCGCGTCGCCATCGCAGCGGCCAGCTGATCGCCCAGCAGCGGATTTCCGATGCGCGAATTGGCGTGGCTGCGATCGTTGTAGACCAGCGCCAGGCCGGGCAACCTGGCGGCGTAAAAGGCCTCCAGCGCGGTCAGGGTTTCCGCGGTCAGCGGACTGTGAAAAGACTGCACCAGCAGCAGATCGCCATAACGGTCTATGGTGAGGCCGGAGTGGCCCTCGACACTGCCGTGGAACAAGCGGTAGCAATCGGTCTGCTCGGCGTGCAGGCGCGGCAGGAGTTCGGCGCGTGCATCGAGGGCGACGGCAAGCAGGGGCAGAAGGGCATCGGACATGGTGGTTTCCCGGCAAAGGCTGGGTGATCGCCGCAAGGCGGCAATCACGGAAAGGGCGACATCTTACGCGCAAGCGCGCTTTCCGTCGCCATGCCGTCGACGCCGGCCTGCCGCATGATCATCTGCCGCTCACGCCCGAAGGAGCGGCTTCACCGCAACTTACAAAGCATGCTAGAGTCGCGTCGGCGCTCAAACAAGCAGTTGCTTGGTAACGTCCGAGCGACACAATCCATCCATGCAATCGAGGAGACCGGGGTGCCGGAAACCGCCGCCAGCCCGATATTGGAAATCGACAGCGTGACGCTGGCCTTCGGCGGCGTCACGGCCTTGAATGGCGTCAGCTTCGAAGTCGCGCCCGGTTCGATCACCTCGGTCATCGGCCCCAACGGCGCCGGCAAGACATCGCTGTTCAATACCATCTCCGGCTTCTACCGGCCGGGCGCCGGACACATCCGTTTTCGCGGCGACGACATCACCCGGCTGGCCGCGCCGAAGCGGGCCAGGCTGGGGCTTGCGCGCAGCTTCCAGAACATCGCCCTGTTCCGCGGCATGACCGTGCTCGACAACATCAAGCTCGGCCGCCACTGCCATCTCCACAGCGGCGTGCTCGACGCGCTGTTCTACTACGGCCGCGCCCGGCGCGAGGAAATCCGGCTGCGCACCGACATCGAGGAGCATGTCATCGACTTCCTCGAAATCGACCACATCCGCCACGCACCGGTGGCGGCGCTGTCCTATGGCTTGCAGAAGCGGGTGGAAATGGCCCGCGCGCTGGCCATGCAGCCGCAAGTGCTGATGCTGGACGAGCCGGTGGCGGGCATGAACCGCGAGGAAACCGAGGACATGGCGCGCTTCATTCTCGACGTGCGCCAGGAATGGGGCGTCACCATCCTGATGGTCGAACACGACATGGGCATGGTGATGGACATTTCCGACCACGTCGTGGTGCTGAATTTCGGCGAGGTGATCGCCGACGGCGCGCCGGCCGATGTCCAGGCCAACCCCGAGGTGATCCGCGCCTACCTCGGTTCCGGCAACGTAGATGAACTGCGGCGCCGGCTGCATGACGAGCGGATGGCGGCAGGATGAATTTCGACTGGCTGATGCTGTTCGAAGTCAGTCTTGCCGGCCTCGGCAGCGGCGGCTTGTATGCCCTCGCCGGACTCGCTTTCGTGCTGATCTACAAGGCGACCAAGGTGGTAAATCTGGCGATCGGCGAAATGCTGATGATGGGCGCCTATTTCTTCTTCGCCACGGCCTCCAGCATGGGTTGGCCGATCTGGCTGGGAATCGTCGCCGCGGTGATCGGCAGCGGCATCCTCGGCGCCGTCATCGAACGCCTGCTGATCCGGCCGATGCTGGGCGAGGCGCCGATCGCGGTGTTCATGATCACGGTCGGACTCTCTTCGATCCTGGTCGGCGCGGTCGAACTGATCTGGGGCGCCGATCAGTTGCGGCTGCCGGATTTCATGCCGTCCGATACTGTGCTGATCGGCGAGGCGATGGTGTCGCCGAAAATCTTCTACGGCTTTCTCGCCGCCACGGCGCTGATCACCGGCGTGCTGCTGGTGTTCCGTTTCTGGCGCGGCGGCGTGGCCCTGCGCGCGACCGCCTGCGACCAGGCCGCCGCCTACTCGATGGGCATCGATGTGCCGCGCGTGTTTTCGCTGACCTGGGTGGTGGCGTCAATGGTCGCGGCCGTGGCCGGTGTCCTCGTCGGCAGCATTTCCAGCCTGTCGCCGACCATGGGCGTGTTCGGCCTTTCGGTACTGGTGGTGGTCATCGTCGGCGGCCTCGACAGCGTGCCGGGTGCGCTGGTCGGCGGCCTGCTGGTGGGACTGGTCGAGTCCTGGACCGGCACCTACCTGGGTGGCGAATACAAGCTGCTGGCGACCATTTCACTGCTGGTGCTGATCCTGATGCTGCGCCCCTACGGCCTGTTCGGCACCCACGAGATCGAGAGACTCTGATGCGCATCGGTTCCGCCAAGCAGACTTACGCCGACGACGAAGCGCTGTTCGACAGCCGCACGCAACTGGCATGGATGGGCGTGCTGGCAATCGGGCTGCTGGCATTCCCCTTTGTCGCCAGCCAGTATTGGCTGTACCTAGCTTGCCTGGTCGCCATCAACGTTGCCAGCGCCACCGGACTCAACATCCTCACCGGCTACACGGGCCAGGTCAGCCTCGGCCAGGCCGCCTTCATGGGGGTCGGCGCCTACGCTGTGGCGGTGCTGGAAAAGCAACTCGGCACGCCGGTCCTGCTCAACCTGCTCGGCGCCGGTGGCGCGGCGATGCTGGTCGGCCTGGTGGTCGGCATTCCCTCGCTGCGGGTCAAGGGCCTGTACCTGGCCATCGCCACCATTGCCGCCTCCTTCATCCTGCATTTCGTCTTTGCCAACTGGACCCGGGTCACCGGCGGCACGGCTGGCCTCAGCCTGCCGCCGGCAACAATCTTCGGCGTCGCACTGGACACCGAGTTCCGCCTCTACTGGCTGATCATGCCGATCACCGTGCTGATGCTGGCCGGCGCCGCCAACCTGTTCCGCACCCGCATCGGGCGCGCCTTCGTCGCCATCCGCGACCGCGACATCTCGGCCGAGGTGCTGGGCATTCCGCTGCTGCGCTACAAGCTGCTGTCGTTCGGCCTGTCTTCCTTCTACGCCGGCGTCGCGGGCGGGCTGTGGGCCTACTTTTTCCGCTCGGTGACGCCGGAAAGCTTTCCGCTGCTGATGTCGATTTTCTTTCTCGCCACCATCATCGTCGGCGGCATGGGCAGCATCCTCGGCGGTATTCTTGGCGCCGTGTTCATGACCCTAGTGCCTGAGGTACTTAAGCTGATGGTCGGCTGGCTGCCCAATGCGAACGAGGCCATGGTCTTTCTGGCACCGGTGCGCACCATAGTGTTTGGCGTGCTGATCGTCGGCTTTCTGATTTTCGAGCCGCACGGACTGGCGGAAATCTGGCGGCGCATCCAGCGCTTTTTTCACCTGTGGCCGTTTCGGACATAGGAATTTTCAAGGAGGAAACAAGATGAAACTATCGAAATGGCTCACCGCACTGCTGGCCACCGCGGGCATCGCGTTGGCTCCCGCTGTACAAGCGCAGGAGGAGATCGTGATCGGCGGCTCGATCCCGATGACCGGGGTATTTGCCTTTGCCGGCATCGGCATCAACGCCGGCCTGCAGGACTATTTCAAGATCGTCAATGATGCTGGCGGCATCAAGGGGCGCAAGATCAGGTATGTGTTCGAGGACACCGGCTACAAGCCCGACGTTTCGGTGGCCGCCTTCAAGAAGCTGACCGGCAGCAACAAGATCAGTCTCTACTACGGTGATTCCACCGCCTTCAGCCGCACCATCAACCCGGAACTGGACCGCCTCGGCAGCATCATGATGGCCGGTGCGTCGTTCGCCACCGAGATCAACGATCCGAAGAAATTTCCGACCCAGTTCATGGCCGGCCCGGACTATTCGGAACAGATCGGCATCCTGCTGCGCCACATCGCCAAGGAGAAACCCAAGGCCAAGGTCGCCATCGTTTATTCCGACAGCGAGTTCGGCCGCGATCCGGTCAATGAATTCCGCGAAATGTCGAAGAAGCTCGGCCTCACCGTTGCGGTCGAGATCCAGACCGCGCCGGGCAGCGTGGATGTCTCCACGGAAGTGATCAAGCTGCGCCGCGCCGATCCCGACTACACCATCTTCCACGGCTATGTCCTGGCACCGATTCCCGAGTTCGTCACGCAGATGAAGAAGGCCGGGTCGAAGAGCCACTTCATGGGCACTTTCTGGACCATGGACAGCTCGACGGTGATGAAGATGGGCGAGGCCGGCGACGGCTTCATGGGCGTGATGCCGTATCGCTATTACTACGACACCTCGGCCAAGGCGCCGATGCTCGACAAGATCCGCCAGCTGCATCCCGAGTACCAGAACACGCCTTACCTGCAGGGCTTCCTCACGGCCATGCTGTTCGTCGAATCGGCCAAGCGCACGCTGGAGGCCGGCAAGCCGCTGGACGCCAAGAACCTCAAGGCGGCGCTGAATTCGATCAAGAACTTCGACACCGGTGGCCTGATCGGCGTGCCGATCACGATCAAGGGCAACTCGGTGCCGGTCGGCCGCATTTACCGCGCCGACATGAAGACGCAGAAGATGGTGCCGGCTTCCGACTGGATCGCCGTCGAATAATGAGGACCATTCCCCCGGCCCCTTGCCCGAGGCAAGGGGTGACGATGGTTCAGTCGCTGCGCGACTTCCATGTCACTGGCCTCACGCTTCCTTCGGGCGGCCGGGCGGAAGCGTGATGATGGACGCGGGCGCGGTCCTCGAAATCAACAACATCGAGGTCATCTACAACAAGGCCGTGCAGGTGCTGCGCGGCCTGTCGTTGTCGGTGCCGCAGGGGCAGATCGTCGCCCTGCTCGGCAGCAACGGCGCGGGCAAGACGACCACGCTGAGGGCCGTCTCCAACCTGCTCGCGCTCGAGGATGGCGAAATGACCCAGGGCAGCGTGACCTTTGCCGGTCGCGCCACCCGGCACATGCGCCCGCACCAACTGGTGCGTGCCGGACTCTTTCACGTGATGGAAGGCCGGCACGTGTTCGAGGACCTGACCGTCGAGGAAAACCTGATTGCCGCGACTTATGCGCTGACCGGTCGCCGTGCCGCCAGCGCCGACTTTGACCTGGTCTATGAATATTTCCCGCGCCTGTTCGAACGCCGGCGCGGCCTGGCCGGCTATCTTTCGGGCGGCGAGCAGCAGATGCTGGCCATCGGTCGCGCCCTGATTGCGCAGCCGGTGCTGATGCTGCTCGACGAGCCTTCGCTGGGGCTGTCGCCGCTGCTGGTGGAGAACATCTTCGGCATCATCGCCCGCATCAATGCCGAGCAGGGCGTCTCGATGCTGCTGGTCGAACAGAACGCCTCGGTGGCGCTGGCGGTGGCGCATACCGGCTACATCATGGAGACCGGCAAAGTAGTGATCGACGGTCCGGCCGAGAAGCTGGCTGCCGATCCCGACGTGCGCGAGTTCTACCTCGGCATGGGCGGCGGAGAGACCAAAAGTTTCCGCGACGCCAAGCACTACAAGCGGCGCAAGCGGTGGCTTTCGTGAATTACGTGCTGCCCGAGCTGACCCTGCCGCAGATGCTGCGCGAACAGGCGCGCCTGCAGCCTGCCCGCATCGCCGTAAGACAGAAGGATTTCGGCATCTGGAATCCGATCACCTGGGACACCTATTACCGCCGTGCCCGACACTTCGGCCTGGGTTTGCGCGCACTCGGCCTTGCCCCGGGCGGCCATGTCGGCGTCATCTCTGAAAACCGCCTGGAATGGGTGCTGGCGCAGATGGGCACCGGATTGGTGGGCGCCGTCACCGTCGGCGTCTATTCGACCAGCCCGACGCCCGAGGTGGCCTACGTTCTGGGTCACGCCGACGTCGACATCGTGGTCTGCGAAGACCAGGAGCAGACCGACAAGGTATTGGCCGCGCTCGATCAACTGCCGCGTCTGAAGAAGATCGTGGTCGTCGAGAAGAAGGGCCTGCGCAATACTGCGGACCGGCACCGGGACAAGGTCATCGTCTTTGCCGAAGTGGAGGCGCTCGGTGTCGAGTACGAGGCGACCCACCGCGGCCTGATCGACGCGACGCTGGCCGCGCAGCAGCTCGACGACATCGCCCTGATGATCTACACCTCCGGATCAACCGGCAAGCCAAAGGGCGCGATCATCACCTATGCCAACATCCGCGCCGTGACACCGGGCATCGCCGAGCGCCTCGGCCTCGATGCGGAGACCACGCATCTTTCCTACCTTCCGCTGTGCCACGTCGCCGAGCAGATGCTGACCACCTTCGTGCCGATCTATCTGGGCTCGCAGGTCAATTTCGGCGAATCGATCCGCACCGTGCAGCAGGACCTGCGCGAAGTCGCGCCGAGCATGTTCCTCGGCGTGCCGCGCATCTGGGAAAAGCTGCACGCCGCCATCAATATCAAGATGCAGGAGACCGGCGCGCTGCGGCGCCGCCTGTTCGCGCGTGCGCTGGCGGCCTGCGACCCGTTCGCGGAAAAAGCCGCGAGCCAGCGCAGCGTCGGCGAACGGCTGACCTACGCCTTCTATTACTGGTTGATCCTGCGCGCGCTGCAAAACTTCATCGGCCTGCGCGAGGCAAAGGTCGCCCTCACCGGCGCCGCCTCCATTCCACCCGCCATCATTCGTTTCTTCCGCACGCTGGGGGTACCGCTGGTGGAGGTGTATGGCCTCACCGAGTCCACCGGCATGATCACCGGCCAGCATCGCGAACGGGTCAGGATCGGCACGGTCGGCGAGCCCATCCTCGGCGTCGAGCACCGCGTCTCGGACCAAGGCGAACTGCTGATCCGCGGCGGCATGGTGTTCGCCGGGTACTACAAGAGCCCGGAGGCGACAGCGGAGTCAATTATCGACGGCTGGCTGCACACCGGCGACGTGGTCAGGGAGGAGGGCGGCCAGTTGCGCATCGTGGACCGCCTGAAGGACATCATGATCACCGCCGGCGGCAAGAACCTGACGCCGTCGGAGATCGAGAACACGATGAAGGCCAGCCCCTACATCAAGGAATGCATTGTCATCGCCGAAGCGCGCAAGTACGTCGCCGCGCTGATCCAGATCGACTATGAGACGGTGGGCAAATGGGCCGAGGCGAGGCGTTTGCCCTTCACCCACTTCCGCTCGCTGGTCGACAACCCGCAGGTGCGCGAAATGATTGCGGCCGCCATAGAACAGGGCAACGCCCAGTTGGCGCAGGTCTCGCATATCCGCAAGTTTCACCTGCTGACCAAGGAACTGGACCACGACGACGGCGAAGTGACGGCGACCATGAAGGTGCGCCGCTCCAGCATCTACAGAACCTACGAAGCCGAAATCGAGATGCTGTATCGCTGATGAACCAGGGAAGACTCAACGGCAGCCGGGACGCATCCTGGCGTCATGCGGACGAAGTCGAACGAAGATATCCGGCCTGGGGCCTGAATGCGATTGAAGCCGCACCATGACGCGCGACCGCGGCCCGTCATGGCTGGCAAGCGGCCTGTGGTAATGTGCCGCTTGCGCAAATCCACGACATTCCTTATGCATAGCAACTGCCTCGGCAAAATTTCTCCCCGCATGGTGCTTCTGGTGGCGGGCCTCGCCCTTGCCGGCTGGCTCGGCCACAAGTGGTGGTGGGGTCTGTCCCACGTCACGACGGACAATGCCCAGATCGAAGGGCATATCGTTCCGGTGCTGGCCAAGGTCGGCGGTTTCGTTGCCGAGGTGAAGGTGGATGACCACCAGGCAGTCAAGGCCGGCGACCTGCTGGCGCGTATCGACGATCGCGACTACCGGGCCAGATTGGCCCAGGCCGAGGCTGACCTCGAGCTTGCTGTGGCCAATGCCGGCAAGGAAGGGCAGACCGGGCAGGCGGGCGCCCAGGTCGCCGCGGCCCGCGCTTCCGCCGCCGCCGCGCGTTCGGGCATCGAGCAGGCCATCGCCAATGCCGACAAGGCACAGAAGGACCTGGACCGCATCCGGCCGCTGGTGGAGAAGAAGATGCTGTCGCCGCAGGCCCTCGATTCCGCCGAGGCGGCGGCGCGGGCCGCTCTGGCGCAGGTCAAGGTGAGCCGCGAGAGCGCCACGTCCGCCGGCGAGCAGGTCACCGCGTCTGGCGCCGCCTTGCGCGCGGCGCTGGCCAAAGTGGAGTCGGCCCGTGCCGTACGCGACCTGGCGGCGATCCAGCTTGCCGAAACGCGTATCGTGGCGCCCGCCGGCGGCATAGTCAGCAACAAGAACATGGAGCCGGGGCAACTGGTCGCGGCCGGGCAACCGCTGTTGTCCCTGGTGCCGCTCGCAGACATCTGGGTCGTCGCCAACATGAAGGAAACCGACGTCCGCGATCTCAAGCCGGGGGCGCCGGCCGAACTCGAAATCGACGCCTATCCGGGTCAAGCCGTCGAGGGCGCGGTGGCCTCGGTCGGTCCGGCCACCGGCGCGAGATTCTCCCTGCTGCCGCCGGACAATGCCACCGGCAACTTCACCAAGGTGGTGCAGCGGGTGCCGGTAAGGATCCGCGTCAAGCAGAGTGCCGATCCGCTGCGTCCCCTGCGCCCCGGCATGAGCGTGTTCGTGACCATCTCCACCAAGTGAAACCGCTGCTGCCAGGCCTCGGCCGCGTCGGGACCGACGCCGAAGTCCACGCTGCGCGCTATCTGATCGCCTTCACGGTCACGCTGGCCTCGATGATGGAACTGGTCGATACCAGCATCGTCAATGTCGCCATCCCGCACATGATGGGGTCGCTCGGCGCCACCCTGGACGAGGTGGCCTGGGTGTCGACCGGCTACGTGGTGGCCAATGTGATCGTCCTGCCGATTTCGGGCTGGCTGTCGAGCTGGTTCGGGCGCCGCAACTACATGGCGCTGTCGATCCTGTTGTTCACGATTTCATCCTTCCTCTGCGGCAACGCCACCAGCCTCGAGGGCCTGGTGTTCTGGCGCATCGTCCAGGGACTCGGCGGCGGCGGCCTCATCTCGACGGCGCAGGCGACGCTCTACGAGGTGTTCCCGCGCGAGGAAGCCGGCACGGCGATGGCGATCTTCGGACTCGGCATCATGGTCGGGCCGATGCTCGGTCCGACCCTTGGCGGCTGGATTACCGACACGCTGTCCTGGCCGTGGATCTTCTACATCAACCTGCCGCTGGGCGCCCTGGCCCTGCTGCTGACGCTGATGCTGGTCCCCGATTCGAAGTATGGCGCGCGCGCCGAGAAAGTCGACGCCCTGGGTCTGCTGCTGCTGGCGATGGGCATCGGCTGCCTGCAGACGATGCTGGAACGCGGCGAGAAGCTCGACTGGTTCGCCTCGCGCGAGATCGTGGCCTATGCCATCGTCAGCGTCACCTCGCTGGCCCTGTTCGTCTTGCAGGAACTGCGCCACGAACATCCGGTGGTGCAGTTGCGCATCCTCCACGACGGCCAGTTCGCGGCCTCGCTGGTGTTCGGCTTCCTGGTCGGCGGCGCGCTCTACAGCACGGTGTTCGTGTTTCCGGTGTATGTGCAGACGCTGCTCGGTTTTACCGCCTGGGAGACCGGCATGGTGATCCTGCCCGGGGCGCTGGCCTCGGGCTTCACCATGGCCGTGATGGGACGCATGACCGCCAAGACCAGCATCGACCTGCGCGTGTTCGTGGTGATCGGCGCCTGCATCTTCGGCTATGCCATGTGGCAGCATTCGCTGTTTACCGTCGAATCCGGCTGGGACGACTTCCTCTGGCCGATGATCCTGCGCGGCGTCGGCCTGGGGATGGTGTTCATTCCGCTCAACAACCTGGCGCTGGGCAATCTGGCACCGCAGGAACTGGCCGGCGGCAGCGGAATCTACAACCTCACCCGGCAGCTTGGGGGCAGCGTCGGCATCGCCAGTTCGGCCACCCTGTTCCAGCAGTTCCAGCAGGCCAACCGGGCGGAAATGCTGGTTCATGTAAATCAGTTTTCTGTAGCCACCATGATGCGCCTGGCCAAGCTCAAGGCCCTGGTCATCAGTCACGGCACACCAGAAGTGTTGGCGCAGGTGAAGGCGCTGCGCCTGCTCGACGGCATGGTCATGAAGCAGGCCACCATGCTGGCCTTCGAGCGGCTGTTCCTGCTGTTCGGCGTGGCCCTGCTGTCTGCCCTGCCGCTGCTGCTGCTGATGAAGCGCGGCCATTTCTCGCGGCGGGAAGCCGAGGCCGTGGCGCACTAGGCAGAACCGAAGGTCAGGCGCCGCCTGGGCCGGCGGTGGCGGATAGTCAGCGCGTGACGGCGCGTCAGGCAACAAACCGTTACAAATCGGCAGTCAGCGGGATCCGCCGGCAGGCGTTATTCAGGGTAACCAACATCTTGTTGGATTTCATCAGGAGATACGAAATGTCCAAGATTCTTGCCACCCTCGTCGCCGGCCTGTTTGCTGCTTCCGTATTCGCCGCTGATGCTCCAAAGGCTGATATCAAGGCCGCTCCGGCCGCCGCTGCGACCACCACCGCGCCGGCTGCTGCCACCGGTACCGCAAAGGCCAAGCACAAGCATCACAAGCACGCGAAGAAGGCTGCTGCCACTCCGGCCGCTCCTGCTGCGCCGGCCAAGTAATCCGGCAGACCTTCCGCAGGCGACAGCGCCAGTGGCGAAAGCTGCTGGCGCTTTCTTTACAGCGGAGGAGCGAGGCTTCTTCGTCCGGTTCATAGGCCTGATTCCGGAAGGGATTTCATCAATGGGATCAGTGGCAGAATGTCCGCTTTGCGGAGAGTTGACCATGACCATCTCGATGTACGACGCCAGCGTGCCCTGCTTTGCCAGAATGCTGCATAACCTGGACGCAATCCTCGACAAGGCGCAGGCTCATGCGGTCGCAAAGAAGATCGACCCCGCCGTGCTGCTGGCGGCACGGCTGTTTCCAGACATGCTTCCGCTCGTGAAGCAGATTCAGATTGCAACCGACCACGCCAAAGGCGCCGTCGCCCGTTTGGCTGGCGTGGAGGTTCCCAAGTTCGACGATACGGAGCAAAGCTTCGAGCAACTCCGGGCGCGCCTGAGCAAGACCATCGCATTCGTGAATTCCTTTTCCGCCGCACAGATCGACGGCTCCGAGGAGCGGGAGATAGCGCTCAAGGTGGGCGGACAGGACATGACATTCAAGGGCATGCCCTACCTGCTCGGCTACGCCATCCCGAATTTCTATTTTCATCTGGTGACTGCCTACAACATCCTGCGTCACAACGGCCTGGAGATAGGCAAGCGCGACTACATCGGCAATCCGTAGGACTGCGGCCATCCGGCGCAGTTCAAACACGAAGGGGGACGTGCAATGAATCGCCTATTTATTCTCGCGGCAGCATGTTTCGCCTTGCCCGCGATCGCGGCGCTGAAAGTCGGCGATGCGGCCCCGGCGTTTACGGCAGAAGCGTCCCTCGGCGGCTCGGTATATCGTTACAAGCTGCAGGATGCGCTCAGGAAAGGGCCAGTCGTCCTCTATTTCTACCCGGCGGCCTTCACCAAGGGCTGCACCATCGAGGCCCATGAGTTTGCCGAGGCAACAGCCAAGTACGCGGCACTCGGCGCATCCGTGATCGGCGTGTCGCACGATTCGATCGACACCCTGAAACGATTTTCGGTCAGCGAGTGCGGCGGCAAGTTCCCGGTGGCGGCTGATCCCGACCACAGTGTCACGAAATCCTACGACGCGATAATGGCGGACAGACCGCAATACGCGAATCGAACGTCCTACGTGATTGCGCCGAACGGCACCATCATTTACGAATACACCAATCTCGATCCCGGCAAGCATGTGGAGAACACACTGGCTGCCTTGCGCAAATGGGTTGCCGACAGCGGGCCAAATCGCAATCGATGACCGGTATAAGTATCGGCTACCGCAGCGTTCGCCAGGCACCGTACTTCATCACCCGGCCTGTATGAGCCGCGCATCGGCGAGCGCGAGGCGATCCACGAGCGAGTGCATCAGCGCCAGGGAAAAATGGTAGCGGCATTTCAGGCTGACCTTGTCGAGGGTTTCCTTCTCGAACTCCGCCAGCAATACGTCATCCATCGATTCAACCGTCGCTTGCCGGGCGAGTTCGCCCTCTTTGACATAGGACATCTCGCCGACGCATTCGCCGGCTTCGAGCAGGTTCAGCAGGCGACCTTGCTTGGTGACCTTGACCCTCCCGCTGCCAAGAAAGAACAGGCTCCTGCCGGTCTCCCCCTCGCGCAAGAGCACCGTGCGCGTCGGCACCCGCGACCATTTTCCGGTATGAACCAACTCCCATAACTCGGCATCGTCCAACTGGCCGAGCAGGCGTACCTTCTTCAGGGCGAGGAATTTCTCGCTGTCCGGAATCGCGCTCTCATAGACGCTCAGGCGTCCGATCTTGGCTATATCCAGCGCGAGGTCGGCCCAGGACGGGGGGCGTTGCGCAGGAGTCTTCGCCATCATCTGCAGAATGATCCGGTCGATATCCTTGCTGAGCTCGGGACGATGCGAACTCGGTGCCGCCGGCACCTCGTCGAGAATCTTCGCCAGCAACTCGTCAAGGGTAGAAGCCGCATAGGGCCGCTGCCCCGTGAACAGCTGGTACAGCACCACTCCGAGCGAGAACATGTCACTGTGGAGACCGAGCGGCTCGCCCCTTACCTGTTCGGGCGACATGTACAAGGGCGAACCAATCGCCGCGATCTGGGTTTCCGGAGCCCGGCACAGGTATGCGGCGCCGAAATCCGCGACTTTTATGTCGGTGCCGCTGACTACCAGTATGTTCGCCGGCTTGATGTCCCGGTGCACGATGCCCTGGCGAAACGCGTAATCGAGCGCACCACAGCACTTGAAAGCGATCTGGATGGCGTCGTCCGGCGAGAGAAGCTTCCCCGGCGCGGTGTATTGCGACAGGTCGCCGCCGGGAACGTACTCGATAGCAATGTAGCCCGAGTCTTCGCTGACCGATGCTTCGAGGATCGACGCGATATGCGGATGATGAAGTTTGCCGGCGAGTGACGCCTCGTTCATGAATTGCACGGTATTCGTCCGGTCGAAATCCGGGTTCTTCACGACCTCAGGATCCAGTACCTTCAGTGCAACATCTTTTCCCGAGAACGTGTCGAGGGCAAGATAGACCGTGCCTGATGCGCCTTTGCCAAGAACCCGCCTGAGTTGAAACTTGCCTATTCGATCCATGAACCAGTTATCCCCTGATCGCGCCGTCTGTGCGAGGCCGATCTATCTGTTTGTTTTCTGCCGAGCCCGCCAATTTCCGCTTGATTGAGTGATCCCTCAAAAGCCTGGTGAAAGAGGCGACCCCATTCCTGGGGGCCTATTTTACGATCTTCCGGGTGACCCCTCTGCGGGCCCGTGGATAACTCAACGTGGCTCATACTGCCAGTTTTGTTGCGGTTGCATCGAAGTATGTCGTATCCGGCGCCCGGTCGCCCTCCGATGCCGCCACCGCTGCGGATAACTCGGGTATTCAATCAGCAGCGATCGTAAATCCCGTTCCAGCCCAGCGCGCTGATGACGCTCGCAAAGCTGTCGTCGAGCGGCGCGGCAATGGACAGCGCGCTGCCGTCTCGAGGATGGTGCAAGGCAAGTTGGGTGCAGGCCAGGAGCAAGCGTCGGGAACCGAAACGCTGCTGGAAAAAGCGGTTGTGAACGCCCTTGCCCCAGTTGGCGTCGCCGATGATGGGGTGAGCGATATGCTTCATGTGACGGCGCAACTGGTGCTGGCGGCCGGACTTCGGCGTCAGCATCACCAGCGCATAGCGCGAGGTCGGGTAGCGATCAACCGCCTCGGGCAATTCGACGCAGGCCAGACAGCGGTATTCGGTCACCGCCGGCAGCGCGTCGGGCGGACTGCCGATGGGGCACTTGCGGCCGTAGTCATCGAACTGGCGCGACAGGGGGTGGTCGATCACACCCGCTTCCGGCGGCCAGCCGCGTACCACGGCGAGATAGCGCTTGTGTACTTCATTGCGCTCGAACTGTAGCCCGACGATCCGTGCGCTGTCGGCATCGAGGGCGAACAGCAGCGCGCCGGAGGCGGCCTTGTCGAGCCGGTGCAGCGGGTACACCCTTCGCCCGATCTGGTCGCGCAGGAGTTGCACGGCGAAGCGCGTTTCGTGGCGGTCGATGTTGCTGCGATGAACCAGCAGACCCGAAGGCTTGTTCACGGCAACGAGACAGTCGTCGCGATAGAGGATGTCGAGCATGTCGGCGGGTTCAGCGGAGTGTGCTGCAGACGGGGCATGGCGACGTCGCCGCCGGCCTCAGTACTGTATGCCCTGCGCCTCGCAGAGGAACTTCATGAAGGGTGCCGCCGTGGCAAACCGTGCGCCTGCGAGTTTGACCAGGCCGGGGCCGGTGGCTTCAGCGAAGGACAGGGCTGCCAGGCCGAGAAAGTCCTTGCGCTTCAGGTCCTCGATTGCCGGATGATTGGCCGCGTAGCCGCGCGGCGGCCGCGCCAGGCTGTCGCCCGCCAATGTCCAAAGCGGCGCGAACTTGCGGTCGTCGCGCACCGCGAACCAGCGCTCGGGTTTCGCCGCGATCAGGTCGCGTATGCGCCCCAGCGCGTCGGCCTCGGGATGCCAGCAGCCGACGCCGAAGAAACATTCGTCGGTGGCGATATGCGCATAGAAACCCGGGGCATGCACGTCCTTGCCCAATTCGTGGCGGAACTGGATGCCGATGTTGATCTTGTAGGGGCTCTTGTCGCGGGCGAAGCGCGTGTCGCGGAACACGCGCATCAGCGAGCCACCCGCCTTGCGCGGCTCGGCACGGAAATGGGGTGCGAATTGCTCCAGCACCGCTCCCATCTCCGCGATGAACTCCAGCGCCGGCTCGCGTACCAGTGCCTCGTAGCGCGGCTTGTTCGCCGCGAACCAGTTGCGGTCGTTGTTGGCAGCCAACTCGTCGAGGAAGTTGAAGGTGGCTTTGCTGAACATCGCTGCCATTCCTTGTTTCGCCATCGGGTCAGGTCGCCGCTGAATGTTCGAGCCCCAGGCGGCGGTTCAGCCAGTCGTCGATCTTGGTGGCGGCCGCGGTCCATTGCGGCTCCATCATGATCATGTGCCCGGCGCCCGGTATCACGCAGGTCTCGGCATTCCAGCCGGTGGCGGTGAAGTAGAGCAGGTTGGACGGGAACAGCGCATCGAGCTCGCCACCCATGACCAGCGCGGGAATCTTCGGTCGTCGTATCGGCAGGCGCCAGGCCAGCGCCATCAGTTCGCTTACCACGGTCCTGGATTCGGGCTGCACCAGCGGTTTGAACGACTCGAACTGCTCGTGCGTCACGTCCGGTGAAAAATACACTTCGCGCATGATCCGGGAGGTTTTCTCGGTGTACCTGCCGCGCACGGCGCGCGCCGCCTCGGCGAGATAATCCGGCTGCCGGTTGTTCAACTGGATGGTGCAGGCCGTGAGCCCCGTGGTCGGCACCGGCGACATCATGATCACCGCCGCCGCCTTGCCCTTTTCCATGTAGCGCTGCACTACCGCGGCACCCATCGAATGGCCGATCAGCACCGGCGGGACGGGCAGCTCGGCCACCACCTGTGCCACATCGGCAGCGTAGTGGTCAAGGTCGTAGCTGTCGAGATCTTCGCGCCCTGCGCTGGCGCCGTGTCCCGAAAGGTTGATGGCGTGGCAGTTGTAGCCCAGCTTGCTGAAGTGGGGCAGGAAGTTTACGTCCCAGCAACCGGCGTGGATATAGCCGCCATGCACGAAAACCAGCGGCGGATGCCCGTTCTGCTTCTTTGCCACGCGATGCAGCGTGTGTAATTTGCGGTGTTTCAAAGATGGCTTCCTGATGCGAAAAGCTTGGGTCAGAACAGTATCACGCCGCGCGCATTGCGGCCCTCGGCCAAGTCGGCGAAGGCCTGCGGCGCTTCGTCGATGCGGTAGGTGCGGGTGATCAGCTCGTCGAGCTTGAGCCGGCCGCTGCGGTAGAGGCCGATCAGGCGCGGGAAGTCCTGCTGCGGCCGCGCCGAACCGAAGTAGCTGCCCTTGAGGGTCTTCTCCTCGAAGGTCAGGCTGGAGGTGCGGATGGTCGTCGTGTCCTTCGGTCCGGCCACGCCGACCACGACAGCCGTGCCGCCCTTGCGCAGGCAGCCGTAGGCCTGTGCCGCGATCTCGCCGAGGCCGACGCATTCGAAGGCGTAGTCGGCGCCGCCTTCGGTCAGCTTCTTCAGGGCCTTGACGATGTTTTCCTCGTTCTTCGGGTTCACGGCGTGGGTCGCGCCGAACTGCTTCGCCATCTCGAGCTTGGCATCGGAGGTGTCGACCGCGACGATGATGCGCGCGCCGGCGATCGCGCAGCCCTGGATGGCATTGAGGCCGACCCCGCCGCAGCCGAAGACCACGGCGGCCGAGCCCGGCTCGACTTTGGCCGTGTTCACCGCCGCGCCGACCCCAGTCATCACGCCGCAGCCGATCAGCGCGGCCTTGTCGAGCGGCACCGCGGCGTCGATCTTGACCACGTTGTCGACATGCAGCGTGGCGTACTCGGCCATCACGCCGCAGCCGGAAAAGATATTCAGCGGATGGCCGGCGGCGTCCTTGAAGCGGGTCGTGCCGTCAGGCAGCGTGTAGCCGGCCTTGGCCGCCTGGTCGCAGAGCTGCGGGCGGCCGGTCTGGCAGTAGCGGCACTTGCCGCACATGCTGACGAAGGAACTGACGACATGGTCGCCCAGCGCAAAGCCGCTGACGCCCTCGCCCAGCGCCACGATGCTGCCGGCGCCTTCGTGGCCGAGCACCACCGGCGGCGGGAAGGGGATGGTGCCGTTGGTAGCGGAAAGATCGCTGTGGCAGACCCCGCACGCGGCCAGCTTGATCATCACTTCGCCGCGCTGCGGCGGGTCGACGCTGACGGTTTCGACGACGACGGGTTTGCCGATTTCGCGGCAGATGACGGCACGGGCCTGCTGGGTCATGGCGATGCTCCTATGGATTGCTGATAGTTCGAAAACCTGTTAGCCACAGAGGACACAGAGATCACAGAGAAAAAACAGCGAGTCGTATTTTGTCTCTTTCTTTGGAGGTTTGATTTTCTCTGTGTGCTCTGTGTCCTCTGTGGCAAATGCCCTGGCCTTTGGTTTCATTCCTTGTACCACACCAGTTGCTGGGTCGTGGCGAGCAGCGTGCCGTCGGTGCTCCAGACGTGGCCGTGGTGATCGAAATGGCCGTCGCTGAAGGCCTGGGCCTGGGCCACGGCCAGCAGCGGCGCGGCACCCTGGCGGATCAGGGCCTCTTGCCCGGCGTGGAAGTAGATGTTGATCGACACGGTGCCGATCGGTACGAATTCGGAGCGGAGCAGGAAGATGCGCGGCAGAAAGCTGTCGCAGAGCGCGGTCAGCGAAGCGAAGTCGAGCGGCCGCGGCGGATTGTCGGAGACCCAGACCTGGCTCAGGCTGTCTTCGTTCACGGCGAAGGGTGTGCCGCGCACGATGCGAAATTCATAGCGCTGGAGAAAGCCCGTCGCCTTGCGCGGCGGCGCCACCGGACAAGCTTCGGCCGGCGGCACCGCGGGAAACGCGGCTTCGACCTGGCTCCAGGTTTCGCGGCGCAGGGCGCAGATGGCGATCGCCTGCGCCAGCACGCGATCGGCCTGCAGCAGGCGGATTGCCCAATGCTGGCTGCTGCGGTTGGCGCGCACCAGTTCGGTTTCGATCACATAGTCGCCGGCCTGGATCGGCGCGATGAAATTGAGCGTGAAGGCGAGCGGGCTGCCGCTGTACTCGGGATGGTCGAGCATCGCCTGCATCATGGCCGCGGCCGTGACGCCGCCATAGGGGCTGACCATGTTCCAGTAGTCTTCGCTGGTGCGGCCGTGCCAGCGGTTCGGCGTTTCGGCCGTCAGCGCGATCGCCTTGTCGAAAGGGTGTGCGGAGTCGCTCACGCGATGCGGCTCAGTCGGGCGAAGCGCTGCAGATGCATGTCGGTGTCGCCGAATGTCATTTCGATGGCGGTGAGACGCTTGAACCAGTGGCTGAGGATCAACTCGTCCGTCATGCCCATGCCGCCATGCAGCTGCACCGCATTCTGGGCGATGAAGCGGCAGGCCTGGCCGATGGTCACCTTGGCCGCCGAAAGCGTGCGCTGGCGCGCAGTTTTGTCCTGGTTCGTGCAGTGCATGGCGGCCAGATAGCCCATCGAGCGCGCCTGTTCCATGTGCATCAGCATGTCCGCCATGCGGTGCTGCAGCGCCTGGAAGCGGCCGATCGGCTGGCCGAACTGCTGGCGCGTCTTGAGGTAATCGGTGGTGGCGGCCACGGTCGCTTCCATGATGCCGACCGCCTCGCTGCAAAGAGCGGCGAGGCCGATGTCGAGCGCGGCATCGATGGCATCCTGTGCGCCGCCGGCGTCTATCCTGGTTGCCGGCGCATTGCTCAGCACGAGGTCGGCCGCGCGCTGGCCGTCGAGCGTCGGGTAGTCGCGCAGGCTGACGCCCTCGGTTCCCGGCATCACGGCAAAAAGTCCCGTATTGCCTTGCGCCGTTTGCGCCGAGACCAGCAGCAGGTCGGCGCAGCCGCCGTGGGCGACCACCGCCTTGCGGCCGGTGAGGTTGCCAGTGAGTTCCGTTACGGGCTCGTTACGCGCATCGTGATGCGCGAGCACCACGATGCTTTCGCCGGTGGCGATATTCGGTAGCCATTGTTCTTGAAAGTCGGCGCTGGCAACACGGCGAATCAGTGCCGGGGCGATCACCGCGGCGGCCAGGTAAGGTTCCAGCAGCAGGCCGGCACCGAAAGCGCTCATCACCAGCCCGGTTTCCTGCGGGCCGCAGCCGAGGCCGCCGTAGTCCTCATCGACGTTGACCGCCAGCACGCCGAGATCGGCCAGCGCCTGCCAGACGTCGCGGCTCCAGCCGGCCGCCGAATCGCGGATGGCACGACGCTTCTCGAAGCTGTAGTCCCTGGCGATGAAGCGCTGCACCGTATCGGCCAGCGCGCGCTGGTCTTCGCTGAAGTCGAAGTTCATGTCACAGCCCCATGATCATCTGCGAGATGATGTTTTTCTGGATTTCGTTGGAGCCGCCGAAGATAGACAGCTTGCGCAGGTTGCAGTAGCCGGCGCCGAGGTGGGTGGCGTAATCCGGGCCGACATCGTCCTGCTGGAAGGGCAGGGCGTAGGCACCGACGGCCTGCATCATCAGCTCCGAAATGGCCTGCTGGATTTCGGTGCCCTTGATCTTGAGGATCGAGGCTTCCGGTCCCGGCGCCTTCTTCGCCCGTTCTGCGGACAGCACGCGCAGGTTGGTGATCTCCAGCGCCATGAGGTCGATTTCGACCTGCGCCACGCGCGCCGCGAACAGCGGATCGTCGAGCCGGCCCTCGGCTTCGGCGATACGCTTGAGGCGCGCCAGCTCGCGCTTGGCAATGCCGATGCCGGCGATGTTGGTGCGCTCGTGGCCGAGCAGAAACTTGGCATAGGTCCAGCCCTTGTTCTCTTCGCCGATCAGGTTTTCGACCGGCACCTTGACCTCTTCCAGCCAGACTTCATTGACCTCGTGGGCGCCGTCGAGCGTGATGATCGGGCGCACGGTGACGCCCGGCGTCTTCATGTCGATCAGCAGGAAGGAAATGCCGCGCTGCTTCTTGGCCTCGGGATCGGTGCGGACCAGGCAGAAGATCCAGTCGGCATACTGGCCGAGCGTGGTCCAGGTCTTCTGGCCATTGACGATGTAGTGATCGCCCTCAGTTGAGTTGATTCTCACTGCGCGGGTCTTGACCGAAGCCAGGTCGGAGCCGGCGCCCGGCTCCGAATAGCCCTGGCACCACCATTCCTCGGCGGAGAGGATCTTCGGCAGGTAACGCTGCTGTTGCGCTGGGTTGCCGAATGCCATCAGCACCGGCGCGATCATCTTGAGGCCGAAGGAAATCAGCCGCGGCGCGCCGCCTGCGGCGCACTCCTCTTCAAATATGTACTGCTCGGTCGGCGTCCAGCCGGGGCCGCCGAATTCCTTGGGCCAGCCGGGGCCGCCCCAGCCGCGCCGATGCAGGGTGCGCTGCCAGAGCACATGTTCGTCACGATTCAGGTGCACGCCATTCATCACCTTGTGGCGGATGGGGGCGGGCAGCTTGTCCTTGACGAACCGGCGCACTTCCTCGCGGAAGGCGCTTTCTTCGGGGCTGAAGTTCAGGTCCATGGTCGAGCCTCCGATCTGGGCAGGGCGCTGACAGCGGGTGCGGCAGGGATGCGGCGACCGCGTTCCATAGGGCCGTGGCCCGCGTTCATTGCGGTAGCGCTTTAGAGGTCTGCATTGCAGAATCGAGTTCTGTTAAAGTAGCGAGTTGTGGATTCTTCCCGTGCCGGTCGAAAAAGTCAATCATCGCTGCAAAGCACCATGCAGGTGGCTGATTTGAAGGCGGGCCGTGCCGTTCCGGCCGCTTGACGCTGCCTTCTTCGCTGTGCCACTATCCGGAACATCCTCCCGGTTTCTGGATTCCCTGTTTGGAGCGCATGACTGCATCTTCCGCCCTGCCGTCCGTCCCTGATTTCGTCTTGCGTGGCGACTTGCCGTCACGCATCCACCACGTCATCGCGCCCTGGGTTACCCACCAGCCCGATGCGCCCGCGCTGCGGCAGGGCGACACGGTATTGAGCTTCGGCGAGCTCGAGGCGGCGGTGACCGGGGCCGCCCGCCGCCTCGCCGCGCAAGGCTTGCGTGGCGGCGACCGCCTGTTGCTGGTGGCCGAGAACAGCATCCCGGTGGTGGTCCTGGCGCTGGCCTGCAGCCGGCTCGATGCCTGGCTGGTGCCGGTCAATGCGCGCCTCTCGCAGCGCGAGATCGACACCTTCGTCGAGCATTCGGGGGCGCGCATGGTGGCTTTCACTTCAGTGGTTTCCGCCGACGCCGCGGCCCACGCGCAACGCTTCGGCGCGAGCGAAGTCGACTGGCCGGGCGTCGGGCGCTTCCACCTCACGGCGGCCGACGCCGCCGTGCAGCCCGAACCGGTGGTGGCGGACGCCGAGCAGGTCGCCGCGCTGATCTACACCTCGGGCACCTCGGGCGCCCCCAAGGCGGTCATGCTGACCCATCGCAACCTTATGTTCATCGCTGAGAACGGTCGCTGCATGCGGCGCCAGACGCCGGCCGACACGGTATATGCCGTATTGCCCTTGTCGCATATCTACGGCCTGGCGACGATGGCCCTGTCGGCACTGCACGCCGGTGCCAGCCTGATGCTGGCGCCGCGCTTCGATCCGGCCGCGGTCGCGGCTGCGCTGGACACGGGTGGGGTCACCATCCTGCATGGCGTACCGGCGATGTATGCCAAGTTGCTGGAGTGGGGCCGTCGTCCCGGCCATCATCTGCGCGCGCCGACCCTGCGCATCGCCCAGGGCGGCGGTGCGCCGCTCGACCAGAACTTCAAGGACGATTTCGAGGCGGTGTTCGGCGTCACTCTGCACAACGGCTACGGCATGACCGAAGCCTCGCCTTCGATTGCCCAGACGCGGCTCGATGCGCCGCGCCGCGACTGCTCCGTGGGCCCGCCGATTCCCGGCATCGAGATCCGCATCGTCAAGGATGGGGCGAGCGTGGCGCCGGGCGAGGTCGGCGAACTGCACGTGCGCGGACCCGGCGTCATGAAGGGTTACTACAAGGCGCCGGAACTGACGCGCGAGGCGATCGATGCCGAGGGCTGGCTCAACACCGGCGATCTGGCGCGGCAGGACGGCGAGGGGGCGCTGTTCATCGTCGGCCGCTCCAAGGAACTGATCATCCGCTCCGGCTTCAACGTCTACCCGATCGAGGTCGAGCAGGCCATCAACAGCCATCCCGATGTCGTGCATTGTGCCGTGGTCGGACGCAACGTGCCGGGCAACGAGGAGGTGGTGGCCTATGTCGAACTGGTGCCGGGCCGCAGCCTGACGCCGCAGGCCCTGACCACCTACCTGCACGACCTGCTCTCGCCCTACAAGATTCCGTCGCAGATCGAGGTGCTCCCGCATCTGCCGGCCACGGCCACGGGAAAGATACTCAAAAACCAGCTGCGCCAGATGGCCGCGGCACAACCACAGGAGGCGGCATGAATGTGCACAGGCCGACGGCCATTGCTGTCGCCGGTGTTGCCGAATGAGCCACGCCACCGACCAGCGCCAGGCCGAGGTGGCGGCCATGTTCGAGCGCCACGGCCCGGCCTATCGCTGGTGGGCGGTGCTCACCGTGATGCTCGGCACCGTCTCGGCGATCATGGAAGCCACGGTGGTCAATGTCGCGCTGCCGGACATCATCCGCGTGTTTCATGTCGGCCACGATCAGGTGCAGCTGTTGTCCACCGGCTTTCTCGCCGCCACCACGGCCTCGATGCTGCTCGCCACCTGGGCCATGCAGCGCTTCGGCATTCGCCGCACCTTTGTCGGCGCGCTGCTGCTGCTGGTGATGTTCTCGGTACTCGCCGCGTTCAGCGATCGCTTCGAACAGCTGGCGTTGTGCCGCATCGGCCAGGGCAGCATCGCCGGCCTGATCCAGCCACTGGCCATGCTGGTCATCATGGATGTCTTCCCGGTGCACGAACGCGGCCGGGCGATGGGCGCCTATGGCCTTGGCATCGTGCTGTCGCCAGCCGTGGGACCGGCGGCGGGCGGGCTGCTGGTCGATCACTTCGGCTGGCGCGCGGTGTTCCTGGTGACCGTGCCGCTGTGCCTGGCGGCCATCGCGCTGGCGCCGCGCTTCGTCATTGCCGGCCGGCCGCTGCCCGGAGCGCACAAGCGCCCCTTCGATGCGATCGGAATGCTGCTGGTAGTGGCCGCGCTCTGCGCGCTGTTGGGCGGGTTGGCCGCACTGATCCGTCAGCCGGTGCTGGGCGCCGCGGCGGTCGCGCTCGGCGTTGCGCTGGCGGTGGCCTTCGTGGTGTGGGAGCACAGCACGCTGCATCCGTTGCTGGATTTCAGCATCTTCCACGAGGCGGGCTTCGGCGCCGCGGTGCTGGTGGCGGCGGCCTATGGCATCGGCATTTATGGCTCGACCTACCTGGCGCCGATCTTCGCCCAGATCGGCGCCGGCTTCTCGGCCTACGAGGCAGGCCTGATGCTGCTGCCGGGCGGCGCTGTACTGGCGATCGTGCTGCTGCAGGCCGGGCGGCTGGCGGATCGCTTTCCGTCCAACCGGGTGGCGATGGCGGGGCTGGCCTGCTTTTCCGTATCGGCCATCCTCATGGGATTTTCCTCGCGTGCCACCGGCTTCTGGCTGCTGGCGCTATGGGTCGCGATCGGCCGCGTCGGCCTTGGCCTGATCATCCCGGGGCTGAATGCCGGCGCCTTGAGGCTGCTGCCCTATGGCACCGAGGCGGCCGGTTCGGCCTCGATCAATTTCTTTCGCCAGTTCGGCGGTGCGCTCGGCGTCACGCTGCTGGCCTTGTTCCTCGAAGGGCGCGAGCGCCAGCTGAATGCCGTGCATGGCCTGCAACCGATGCAGGAAGGCTTTTTCCTGATCGCCTTCGTCTATTGCCTTGCCCTGATTCCCGCCTGGCTGATGACCGGCCGGGCGCAACGTTCCCAGTCTTCCCAGGAGAATCCATGAGCCTGCCAAAGGTACTGCAAGACAATCTCGCGCTGCCGGTGATCGGCGCGCCGATGTTCATCGTCTCCCAGCCGCAACTCGTGCTGGCGCAATGCATGGCCGGCATCGTCGGCGCCTTCCCGGCGCTGAACGCGCGGCCGCGGGAACTGCTCGACGAATGGCTGGACATGATGACGACCGAAATCGAGGCCGCGCGCCGCGCCAACCCCGGGCGCAAGATCGGACCCTACGCGGTGAACCAGATCGTGCATCACTCCAACGACCGGCTCGATCACGACGTTGCGCTGTGCGTCAAGCACAAGGTGCCGATGATCATCACCAGCCTGCGTGCGCCGGGCGACGTGGTCAGGGAGGTGCATGCCTATGGCGGCATCGTGTTTCACGACGTGATCAACGTGCGCCATGCGCAGAAGGCCCTCGAGGCCGGCGTCGATGGCCTGATCCTGGTCGCCGCCGGCGCCGGCGGCCATGCCGGCACGCTGAGCCCCTTTGCGCTGGTGTCGGAGGTGCGGCGCTTCTGGGCCGGGCCGATTGCGCTGTCCGGTGCGATCACGCGCGGCGAGCAGATACTTGCGGCGCAGGCGATGGGCGCCGACCTGGCCTACATGGGGACGCGCTTCATCCCGACGCCGGAGGCCAACGCGGTGGATGGCTACAAGAAGATGATCCTCGACAGCACCGCGGCGGACGTGGTCTACACACCGTATTTCACCGGCGTGCATGGCAACTATCTGCGCCCGAGCATCGCGGCGCAGGGGCTGGACCCCGACAATCTGCCCTTGCGCGACAAGAGCAGCATGAGCTTCGGTTCCGACCGGACCAAGGCCTGGCGCGACATCTGGGGTGTCGGCCAGGGCATCGGTTCGATCGACGAAGTGCTTCCCGTAAGTGAAGTGGTGGCGCGGCTGGCACGTGAATACCGCGCTGCCCGCGATGCGCTCTGCGCGCTGTATGCATTAGAGGACTGACATGAGCAAACAGAACAAGGTCGCCGCCGTTCCCGCTGTAGTTGCCACCAAGGCTGCCACCAAGGCTGCCACCAAGGTTGCCGCAAAGGCCGCCGGCAAGGAAGACCGCCATTTCGTCACCGCGCTGGCGCGCGGACTGTCGGTGCTTTCCAGCTTCAGTTCGGGCGAAAAGATGCTCGGCAATCTCGACATCGCCAAGCGCTGCAAGCTGCCCAAATCCACGGTGTCGCGCCTCACCTACACGCTGACCAAGCTCGGCTACCTGGTATTCGTCGAGGACACCGGCAAATACCGCCTGGGCACCTCGACGCTGGCGCTGGGCAGCGCCATGCTGGCGCGACTCGACGTGCGCGATTTGTCGCGGCCGCTGATGCAGGAACTCGCCGATTTTTCCAAAGGCATGGTTTCACTGGGCAGCCGCGACCGCCTGTCGATGATCTATGTCGGCAATGCGCGCAGTTCGGCGGCGCTGACGCTCTCGCTCGATGTCGGTTCGCGCATCCCGATCGCCACCACGGCGATGGGCCGTGCCTATCTGGCGATGATCCCCGAACGCGAACGCGAGGACATCATCGAGCGCATCAGGGACCTTGACGAAGTGGCCTGGCCGGCGATTCGTGCCGGCATCGAGCGGGCGCTGAAGGAATATCGCGAGACCGGCTGCGTCAGTTCCTTTGGCGAGTGGCAGGCCGATGTCAATGCCATTGCCGTACCGTTGCGCCCAGGCGGCGGCCTGCCGCCGATGGCGATCAACTGCGGCGGCCCGGCGTTTACGCTGTCGAAGGAATTTCTGCTCAATGAAGTGCGGCCGAAGCTGCTCGAACTGGTCAGGCAGTTGGAAACTTCGTTGGGGCTGCGCGGGTAGGAAATGTCAGGCTGCTTCGCGGGGCCCGCCCCGGCGGGCGACACCGTCCGCTATATCGCCGTCCCGCCCGCGCCGACTCTTGCGGGTTACGCCGGCCATGGAATGCCTGTCGAGTCACCGGACCGGATGATGTCGGGCACTGGGAAGGGTCGATTCCCCTGCCGCAATTGGCGCGCCCGGACCTGTCGCTCTGTCGACTGCCTGGAGATGGCGCAAGAACAAATTTACCGCAATCGGTCCTCGATAAGCGGTTGCAAATTCCGGGCAGCAAGGTAAACTATATCGCAGTACTGAATGAACATTCATTCTTTTATCGGCCGATGGGGCCGGCAAAGGTAGAGGAACGAAAATGCGGTATGCGGAGACAGGGTTCAATCTGGAAGTCGATCTCACCCGGGGCAGTTGTGAAAGGGTGGCGACCCAGCCCGATTTGGCTGAGCATTACCTGGGGGGCCAAGGTTCGGCGGCGAAGCTGCTGTGGGACAGGGTGCCGGCCGGGACCGACCCGTTTTCACCCGACAATCTGCTGATCTTCAGCACCGGTCTGCTGCACGGTACACCTCTCCCCGCCTGCAATCGCACGGTCGTGAACACATTTTCGCCACAGACCAACCTGATGTCGCATTCGCTGTTTGGAGGATTCTTCGGTCCTGAGTTGAAGTACGCCGGGTACGACAAAATCATCATTCGCGGCAAGGCCCCGGACCTGGTCTATTTGTACATCAACAACGACAAGGTGGAAATACGCGATGCCACGCATCTGCGCGGCAAAGGCAGCACCGAAACCGGCGACCTGCTCAAGACGGAGTTGAAAGACCAGCGGGTCCAGGTGGCGGCCATCGGCCTCGCGGGCGAGAACAGGGTCTTCATGGCAACGATCGAGCACAATCACGCCAGCGCCTCCCGCGGCGTCGGCGTCATTATGGGTGACAAGAGGCTGAAAGCCATCGCCGTCCGCGGCACCAGAGCCGTTAATGTCGCCCGTCCCGCAGAGTTGTTCGAGATGAGCCAGCGCATCCACCAAAAAATGGCCGGAAGTTCGGGATGCGGCGACTGGATGGCGGTCGACGAGGACGATAGTTTCCATCACAACCACTTTGCGTGGGGCAATGCGCGCACGCGGCGCCCCGGCTATTGGAACAAGGAGCTGCAGGATAGATGGACCAAGTTGAAATACGACAACATGGACCGGCAAACGGGTTGTTACAACTGCCCGAAGAAATGCCGCAACGTCATCAAGATGCCGGGGGGTCCCAGGTTCGGCTACAAGTGTTTCGGCAAGGACACCTATCACATGGCAGCTTTCCTGGAGCTCGACTTCAGTTACGAGATCCTCGGCGTCGCCCAGGAGTATGGCGTGGACTCCTACTCGACGCCGCAGGTGATCGCCTTCGCGCTGGAACTTCTTGAAGCCGGCATCCTGACGGACAAGGACTTCCCCGGCATGCCGGCCGACGCGAGAGGCAGGTTCTTCTATCTGCTCGAAAAGATCGTGCGTCGTGAAGGGATAGGCGACATCCTGGCCGACAGCGTCTCCCATGCCGCACGGCGCATCGGCAACGGTGCCGAGGCCTTCGATCACAACACCACCAAGAAGTTCGAACAGCTGCCGATCAAGCTGGGCAAGCTGAACCCGGCCTATTTCCTGATGATCGCCACGGGCGAGAAGATGAGCATCACGCAGATCGAAGGATCTTTCCCGCAGGACCCGCTGCCCACGGAGGAACAGCGGCAGGAGTTCGTCAATAAATGGGAAGCGGTGCCGAACGAAAAGTTCAAGCAGTATTTTCTCAACTGGAAGAAGCGCAGCGATATTTCCGACGAGGCGACCTGCGACATCGTCGACTGGAACGAAGCCATGCATTACATCGACGACTCGCTTGGCTTTTGTGGCTTCGTCTCTTCCTTCCGCGGCCAGTTCGGCGGCGATGTGCCCTACCATATGAACAACATTCCCGAGGCCATCGCCCTTGCCACCGGCATGGAAATGGACAAACCCAAGCTGTGGAAGAATTTCCAGAGAATCCGCACGCTGGTCAGGGCCGTCAACGTGCGAAGAGGTTTGCGCAGGAAGGACGAGCGTCCGCCCGAGGACCACTGGGCGGTACGCGACGAAAAGTACGAACAGGAATTGCTGAGCAAGTACTATGCATTCAAGGGCTGGAACAGCGATGGCATCCCCACCCGGCAGACCCTCGAAGAGCTCGGCCTGGCTTATGTTGCCGACGACCTGGAGAAAAGCGGGATCCTGGAGCCCGCCGTGGAAGGTTCGCGATGAACCCTGAGATGAATACGAAAACCGTCCAGGAAATACTGGTCGATGTCGACAAGTGCACGGGTTGCCGCGCCTGTGAAATGGCCTGTTCGGCATTTCACTCCAATCCGAAGTTCAGCAGCATCAATCCGGCGAAGGCACGGATACGAGTGGTGTCGAATGAGCTCACCGATGAATACGTGCCGGTATTCGCCGGTAACCACACCAAGTCAGGCTGCGATGGCAGACACGTCTACACCATCGATGGCAGGACCTACAGCGAGTGCAGTTTCTGCCGGGCCTCCTGCCCGACACGGGATTATTTCATCGAGCCCGACTCTCACCTGCCGCTGAAGTGCGACATGTGCGAAAGCACGCCACCCTTGAAACAGCCCTGGTGTGTGGAGGTGTGCGGTGAGGGCGCGCTGGTCTATAGCAAGCGGGAAGTGAAACGGGAGGAGCCTTCGGCGGCGGCACTCGGGCAAATCGAAAGCGGTTTGCAGGCGCTGATGAAGCAACACGGGATGGAGGCGGTCATTGCCCGACTGAAGCAGATCGGCCGGGAGAAGTAAGAACCACGAACAGCTTGATCGCGAGGTCATGCTGCTTCTGCCAGCTGCAACGGTATCCCGTCGGCTTGGCAATTGGGATTGGGCTGGGCAATTACTGCGTGTGCGTCGCCCTTCCGCGTCTTTGCGCCGAAGTCATAAGACATTCAAGAGGAACCGGATATGGATTTTGAACAACTGCTGACACGATTGGCAAAGGCCATAGAGGCTCGGGACGCTCAGGCTCTGGCCGATTGCTTCACTCCCGACGGCATCTACGAGGACTATTTCTTCGGTCCAAAGCGGGGGCCTCAGGGACTGAGGGAGATGCTCGACCACTTCTACGCAGGTGCGCAGAATTTTCGATGGGAATTCTTGCAGCCGGTGTCTTCCGGTGACCTGGGGTACGCCAGCTATCGATTCAGTTACGAATCCTTGCAGCCCCAGTCGCTAGGTCGACGGGTCGGTTTCGATGGCATCTCGTGCATCAAACTCAGCGACGGCTTGATCAGTCACTACCGTGAAGTCTTTGACCGTAGCATGGCGCTGGTGCAGCAGGATTTTGCTCCCGAACGTATCGCCAAAATTGTCTCAGGACACGCCGGGGCATTGCGCCAAAATCCGGAGTGGGCGGCGCATTTTTCGTCCAAGGCGTAATCGCAAGCATTCCATCAATCGGTCTTTCGCATCGGGCTACGACCTCGACCCGCGCCAGATTCTCCCCGGCCCGAGTAACACGGGGACATACCGCGCCGGGGCCAAGCAACCAAACCGGTGGGCATCACAATATTGTCCTGGCGGCGAATAAACGGCCAAGAGGCGACTCAAAAGGGCTCGGTTCGAATTGCCGAAAGTCGGCGCTGGCGAGACGGCGAGAACATCAGTAATCTGAGCTAGACTCCGGGCGACCTGCTTTCGGGCATCGTTCCAACAGGAGGAATTCAATGCGTGCCATGTTCAAAGTCTTGCTGGTTTTCTTGTCCGCATCGTTGGTGCCAGCGGCGAGTCAGGCGCAAGTCGAAGTCAAGGAGCTCAGCACGCGTCCGGGCGTCACCTTGCGTTTCGTTTATGCCAAGGCAGAAAATCCGGTTGCCAGTGCGGTGCTGTTCCAGGGCGGTGGTGGCAATGTCGGAATATTCCCCAATGGCTCGATGCGTGTCGAAAGCTTCCTCTCTGGGGGTGCTCGCCGATTCACCCAGAACGGCATCAGCGTCGTGATCCCCGATGTGCCCTCGGACCGACGCACCCTCGACGAATTTCGGGATACGCCCGAGCATGCGCAGGACAACGCCGCATTGATCGAATTCCTCAGGCAGCAAGCCAGGGTTCCCGTCTGGGCGATCGGTACCAGCAACGGTTCGCTGTCGGCTGCAGCGGCGTCGACCCACCTGAAGGAGAAGGGACCGGACGGACTGGTACTTACCTCCTCGGTTACCATTGCTTCTATGAAGGAAGCGCATTCCGTCATGCTGGCGCCCCTGCAGGAAGTGAAGGTGCCCGTGCTGCTGGTTCACCACAAGCAGGATGGCTGCAGGGTCACGCCCTACGACGCAATGCCGGGACTTGTCGCGGCGCTCAAATCGGCAAAAAGGGTTGAGCTGATTTCCGAGGAGGGAGGCTCGTCGACCGGCAATCCCTGCTACACGGGCTACCATCAGTTTTTGGGGACCGAGGCGGCTGTCACCAAAGACATTGCCGACTGGATCAAGCGCTATCAATCCGGAACTGCTCAGTGAATTATTGACGCGCCCGAGCCATGCGGGTTGGCTCCGCACTGATTCCCTGCTAGCCATGGCGTGCCGCCGATGAAGTCGGCCGGAAGCCCTCCGCATCTTTTGTGTGCTATCGCACAGAGTCACCATGCCTGTGAGTGCAAAATCTGTATCGACAAGGTGGGGATGTCAATGCGCCTTGCCTGTCGTGTACGTTTGCGTTCAGCGCATTTCTACCTCGGGAGACTCACCATGTTCAAGAAAATTTTCATGTCACTGCTGGCTGCGCTGTTCATGGCTGGCATGTTCGGCTCGGTTGCCGGCTGCAATACGGTCGAAGGCGCCGGCAAGGACATTCAGGCTGGCGGTACGGCCATAAAGGACGAGGCAAGAGAGAACAAGAAGTACTGAAATGCGATGTTCTCAGCCAACGCTGAATGGACCACCGGCACCGGTCTCTGACTGACCGCGCCCGATGGCTGCGCGACCGCTGAACACCAGACGGGCGGGCTCCGCATCGATGTCCCTCGAGTCATGGCGCGTCGCCGATGGATTCAAGTCAATCAGCGATGGACGAAGAATTAATGTGCTGCCGACTCTGATGGCGCTCGCGAGAGCGCGGTCGGCGCCGGCATATTGTTATGCCGCCGGGTACCCTTTTCACCATGACGAACCATAAACTGAACAAGCCCTTCTCCATGATTCGAGAGTTCCATCTCGCCGACTGGTTCACGCTGGCCAACGCAGTCTGCGGCGTCGGGGCATTGTTTTCGGTCATGACCTACCTACAAACGACCGACATCAAGCATGTCTACTATGCTTGCTGGATGGTCCTTGCCGCCCTGGTCTTCGATGTTCTCGATGGCCGGATTGCCCGGTGGCGGCAGCAGACGTCGACCATGGGTCGGGAGCTCGACTCTCTTGCCGATGTCATCTCCTTCGGCGTCGCGCCAGCCGTGATCGCGTACGGTTGCGGTATGCAGGGCTTGTACGACCGCATTGTCCTGGCCTATTTTGTTGCCTGCGGCGTATCCCGCCTGGCGCGCTACAACATCACGGCCGAGGCGCTGTCCGCCGATAGTGGCAAGGTGAAGTACTTCGAGGGCACTCCTATCCCGACGTCGCTGCTGCTGGTGGGTTTGATGTTCGCGGCTGCCTCTCAGGGCGCATTGGGCGACTCCCTCTGGTTCGGACAGGTCAGGTTTGCCGGCTTCACGCTGCATCCGCTGGTACTATCGTTCGCGGTGTCCGGTTCGCTCATGGTCAGTCGCATACGGTTCCCGAAATTCTGAGCGGCCGCGACGCCGATACCTGTCCTGGTCCCTGTCGGACGTCACAGGGCAAGCCTCCTGCCTGCGGCTGAGGAGCAGCAAGACGTGGATAGACATTGACCGGAGATTTCTCATGAACACGGCGCTATTGATCATCGACATTCAGAATGACTATTTTCCGGGCGGCGCCATGGAACTGGCGGGCAGCGTCGAAGCCGGGGGCCAGGCCGGCAAGCTGATCGCTGCATTCCGCCGCCAGGCCCTGCCCGTGATTCATGTGCAGCATGTTTCAACGTATTCCGGCGCCACCTTCTTCCTGCCCGATACCAAGGGAGTGGAAATCCACCCATGCGTGGCACCGCGGGAAGGCGAAACCATCATTCAGAAGCACTTCCCCAACAGCTTTCGCGAGACCGCTTTGCTGGAGCATCTGCGCGCCAGCAAGATCGCCCGCCTGACCGTCGCCGGCATGATGACTCACATGTGCATCGACACAACCGTGCGTGCCGCGGCCGACCTCGGCTTTGCATGTTCCCTGGCGCATGACGCCTGCGCCACCAAGTCCCTGTCATTCGGCGGCGTGGCGGTTCCGGCCGAGAGCGTGCAAGCAGCTTTCCTCGCCGCGCTCAACGGGCTGTTCGCCAAGGTGCAGTCTGTCGATGAGTTGTGCGCCGGGCTGTAACACGTCGCGGGATTGAACCCGCGGGCCGCAATCATCCAGGTTGCTGGCGACCTTGGTGCACCTTCCACCGCCATTAGCCGCATTTCTTGCGTTATCCGATGATCGAATGTCCGGCTATTTCTTTTCGCGGAGAATGAGATTCTTACCGGTCGCGAAAAGTCGATCTGATCGACTTGCCTATTGACGACTGGATCACTAGGGGGAGGGATTTTCCATGGGAATGCTGGACTGGTTCAAGAGCATCGTGGGCGGGGACAAGAGCCCTGCGACACCGGAAGCGGCGGGAGCGGACGACAAGGGCGCGGAATTGGCGGGTTTGAATTTCAAGACGGCAGTTGACGCCCACATGAAATGGAAAGTTCGCCTGGAAAGCTATATCAGCGGCACCAGCACGGAGCAACTGAAAGTCGAAGTGGTTTGCCGGGACGATCAATGTCCGCTGGGCAAGTGGATCTACGACATGGGTGGTGAAAAGTTCGGCTATTCCGAGACCTTCTTCGACATGAAGGCCCATCACGCCCTGTTCCATCGCAGTGCCGGGGACGTGCTGGCGGCGGCACAGTCGGGCGATGCGGACGGCGCCCGCAAACTGCTGCACAGCGGTGATTACGTCAAGGCATCGGAGCGGGTCAAGATGCTCCTGGCGCGGATGTTCGTGATCGCGTCGGAAGGCAAGGAGGCGATCGATTCCCACATCAAATGGAAGGGGCGACTCCAAACCTACATCAAGGGCGACAGCAAGGAGGATCTCAAGGTCGAGGTCGTGTCCCGCGACGATCAATGCACCCTCGGCCACTGGCTCAACGGCATCGGTGGCGAGCGCTTCGGCCAGATGCCGGCCTTCTCGGTGGTCAGGTCGCGCCACGCCCAGTTTCATCGCTGCGCCGGAGAGGTGCTGAGCATCGCCCAGCAGGGGGAGAAGGCCAAAGCCCTGCACATGCTGGAGGAAGGGGCCTACCCGGACGCGTCGGCACAGGTGGCAGCAGCAATTGTTACCCTCTTCGAGAAGCAGAGGGTCGCAGCCTGAAGCAAGCCGCTGGAGAATCACAATAGGCGTCAGACGCCTATTGTGATTCCTGCTGTCATTCGAAGAATCGGGTTTTCGCCCTCCCGCAAGGGGTGGCCCTGATCAACTCGCGCCTGACTTACTGCGCAAGAATCCACTGCGCAAGGTTCTTGATCTCTTTTGCATCCTTGCTATTGATGAGCTTGTGGTCTTCTTCCGTGCCGTCGGTCAGCTTGACCTTCGACGCGGTCGTCATGTTCTTGATCACCTTTTCCTCGCCGTCGGCCTTGCCTTTGTATTTTGCCGCAACCTTCTTGTAGGCCGGGCCTTTCTTGTCCTTATCGACGGCGTGGCATTTGGTACAGTCATTCTTTTTCGCCAAGGCCTTTGCGGCTTCCTCATTGAAGGAAAAAGCTCCGCTGGAGAACGAGAGAGTGGCGACAGCAAAGGTAAGGCTGAGAACAGCGCTATGGGCAGAATGCGATTTCAATTTAAATCTCCTTTTCATTTAAAGATTAAACAAATCATCATATTCCGATCGGTTTTCATACTAGCAGATAGCAAGAAAATGCGTCAGCATCACAATATTCTGCTGGCGAAGAAGTCGGCGCTGGCAGGACGGCGAGAATCCTGGTCGCAATATTTCCCTGTCCCCAACCCGGAGTGATGTCTCTCATGCCCCACGACAAGCAGCACAGCTACAGCACTCGTACCGAATGGACCGGCAACCTCGGCGAGGGCACCGCCAACTACCGCGCCTATTCGCGCGACCATGTGATTTCGGCAGCGGGCAGGCCGCAACTGCTGGGGTCGTCCGATGCGGCGTTTCGCGGCGATGCGTCGCGCTGGAATCCGGAGGACTTGCTGGTGGCCTCGCTGTCGTCCTGCCACATGCTGTGGTACCTGCATCTGTGTGCGCAGGCGCAGATTACCCTGCTGGCCTACCACGACGATGCGGTGGCAACGCTGGTGGAAGACGCTGGCGGCGGCGGGCGCTTTTCCGCAGCGGTGCTGCGGCCCGTGGCAACACTGGCGGCGGGCGGCGATGCGGCGCGAGCGACCGCGCTGCACGAGGAGGCGCACCGCCTGTGCTTCATTGCCAATTCGGTGAATTTCCCGGTGTCGATCGAGCCGACGGTACTCGTCGCCGACTGAATCGGCTTCCCGCCCGCAACCCCGGATCGCCGCGCCGTCCTGCTTTGGCTGGCCCGGCGCCGGGGTGGTTTTCCCGATCCGGAATTCATGTCATCATGTGTTCCGGGGGCAACACCGTGTAGCACCTGAAGCTGCCCAAACAAAGGTGCACAGCGTATTTGAGGAGAGAAGAATTGCACATCATCGAGTGGACGGATGAATTCGCCCTCGGCATCGACGAGATCGATGCGCAGCATCGCACCCTGGTCGACATGATCAACGCGCTCGATGCCAGCACTCACGACGAGCCCGGACCGGAAACAATGCGCAGGCTGCTGGCGCAGCTGAGTGACTACGTGCGCGATCACTTTGGCTTGGAGGAACGCCTGATGGCCGGCAGCAGTTGCTCGCCCGAACTGGTTACGCGGCATTTCGGCGAGCATGCCTACTTTCGCAGCGTACTCAAGGATTTGACGGCCGAGTTCGAGAACGGGGGGCGCAGCATCAGCACACCGCTGATCGAATATCTGGTGCATTGGCTGCTGCACCACATTGCTGTCGTCGACCGGGCGATGACGCATCAGCTCAATGCCGCGGAGCCCGAGTTGGCTGCGCGCGTCGCCGCCATAATGATGCGGGACGCCAGCGAGGAACTGACCGGTTCGGAGCGGCGCCTGCTCACCGAACTGCGCCGCGCCAACGAAGATGTAGAACGGCAGGTGCAGCAGCGGACGCAGGCCTTGAGCGAGCGGAACAGCAAGCTGGAAGCCGAGTTGGCCGAGATGTCGGCGCTGGTCGAACGGCTGTCCAGGGTGCAGGCGGCGCCTCGGGCGGCACGGTAACAGCAGGGCGGGCGGCCGGGGCGAACAGCCAGTCAGGCTTCGGCCAGAAACTCGCGAATCGCCGCGCTGACCTGTTGCGGCTGTTCGTGGATGACCCAGTGGCTGCCTTGCGGGATGCGCTTGATGCGCAGGTCGGGCACCAGTTCTTCGAGTCCGTCGAGCAGCACCGTGCCCAGCGCGGTGTCGGCTTCGCCCCAGATCACCAGCGTCGGCACGCGCACCGTGAGCGCCACCGGATCGAGCTTGAGCGCGGCGGCGCCTGGGTCTTCGGGCGTCGGCGGATAGAGCGGCGAGGCGCGGTAGAGGTTCAGCGCGCAGGTCAGCGCGCCGGGCTGCGACCACGCTGCGCGATAGAGCGGGATTTCCTCGTCGGTCAGCGCGCAATGGCCGTCTGCCGTGCGGCTGAACATCTTCAGCAGGCGCTCGTAGTGGTTGGCCTCCAGCACGCGCTCGGCCTTGGCGTGGCGCAGCAGCAGCATGTAGTGGCTGGCTTCCTGCTGCACCGGGTCGCTGGCCAGGGCGCGGGCGAAGGGCACGGTGTGCGGGGCGTTGATGATGACCAGCTGCTTCACGTACTGCGGATAAGCGGCGGCGAAGGTCCAGGCGATCGCGCCGCCCCAGTCGTGGGCGACGACGATGCAGGACTTGTCGGTGCGATCCGCCTGCAGGTGTTCGATGAGTTGCCGCAGATCCTCCAGCAACGGCTTGTGGCGGTAGGCGGCGACGCCTTCCGGCTTGTCCGAGAGGTTGTGGCCGCGCAGGTCGAAGGCCACGGCGCGATGGTCCTTGGCGAACTCGTCGAGCTGGCCGTGCCAGGCGTACCAGAACTCGGGGAAGCCGTGAATGAAGATCATCAACGGAGCGTTGGCCCGGCCCGCCTCGACGTAATGCAGGCGGATGCCGTTGACCGCGGCGTACTTGTGTTCCATGCGGCTCAGTCCTTGAACACGGGGTCGCGCTTCTGCATGTTGGCCGCGCCGGCTTCGAACAGGTCCTTCGACAGCAGCATCGCGGCGTTCCAGGTGGCGATGTAGTTGAGGCCGTCGGCCACCGTGTGATCGCGCGTGTAGGTGATCATTTCCTTGCAGCCGCGAATCGACAGCGGTGATTTGGCGGCGATGTTGCGGGCGATTTCCATGACGCCGGCAGCGAGCGCATCGGGCGATTCGAAGCAGCGGTTGACCAGGTGCATCTTCTGCGCCTCGATGCCGTCGACGCGACGCCCGGTGTAGGCCAGTTCGCGCGCCATGCCTTCGCCGATCAGCCGCGGCAGCCGCTGCAGGGTGCCGACGTCGGCGGTCATGCCGACATCGATTTCCTTGACCGTGAACCAGGCATTGGACGAGCAGTAACGCATGTCGCAGGCGCTGATCAGGTCGATGCCGCCGCCGATGCAGGCGCCGTTCACGGCCGCCAGCACGGGTTTGCGGCAACGCTCGATGGAACTGATGGTGTCCTGCAGCTTGAGGATCAGACGGCGCAGTTTTTCATGACGGCGGCCATCGCAGTCGTCTTCGATCTTGGCGCCGAGACCCATCAGCAGCGTCAGGTCGATGCCTGCGGTGAAGAACTTGCCGCGGCCGGTGATGATGCCGACGCGGGCTTCGGGCGTGGTGTCGAGCCATTCCATGGCCTGTTCGATTTCGTACCACATCGGCTCGCTCATGGCGTTGGCCTTGTCCGGCCGGTTGAGGGCGATGGTGGCGACGCCGGCGTCGAGCGTCACGTCGAGGGTGGTGAAGTTCATGTGCTGTCCTTTCGGGGACGATCAAATGGGTGCGGCAGGGTGGTAATTCTCTCGCAGTTCGCGCTTGAGGACCTTGCCGATCGCGCTGCGCGGCAGACTGTCGACGATCTCGACGGCGGCGAGGCGCTGGGTTTTGCCCAACTGTTGGTTGGCCCAGTTCTGGATCTGCGTCGCCGCCTCACCAGCGCCGGCGCTTTGCGTCCCGTTGGGAACTTTCAGGACCACAAAAGCCACCGGCGTCTCGCCCCAGCGTTCCGACGCGACGCCGATCACCGCGACTTCGGCGACGGCCGGGTGCTGGATCAGCACGGCTTCGAGATCGCTGGGATAGACATTGAAGCCGCCCGAGATGACCATGTCCTTCTTGCGGTCCATCAGCGTCAGGAAGCCGTCGGCGTCGAAGCGGCCGACATCGCCGGTGCGGATGAAGCGCTTGCCGTCGGGCGCGTACCACTCGGCCTCGCGAGTCTGGTCCGGCTGGCGGTGATAGCCGAGCATCATGGCCGGCGAATGGCCGACTATTTCACCAATTGCGCCGATCTCGCCGCGCGGCACTTCGCGGCCGGCGTCGTCGATCAGGCGCATGTCATGGCCTTCGGCCGGCGTGCCGACGGTGGCCAGCTTGTCCGGGTGCTCATGCGCGGCAAGGATGCAGGTGCCGCCGCCTTCGGTCATGCCGTAGTACTCGACCAGGCCGCCGGGCCAGCGCTTGAGGATGTCGGCCTTCAATGCGGCGGCGAAGGGCGCGCTGGTGCACAGCTTCATGCGGAAGCTGGACAGATCGTAGCGATCGAAATCGGGGTGTGCCATCAAGCGCTGGTACTGCACCGGCACCAGCATGGTGTGGGTCACGCGGTGCTTCTCGGCCAGTGCCAGATAGGCCGCGGCGTCGAACTTCGCCATCAGCACCACCGTACCGCCCAGCGTGACGGTGGGGAAGAAGCTGACCAGCGTGGTGTTGGAGTAGAGCGGGGTGGCGATCAGGGTCACCGCATCCGGGCCGTAGCCTTGCAGCCGTGCGCGCTGCAAGTGCGACCAGCGCATGCCGTGCGGCTGCACGATGCCCTTGGGCGTGCCGGTGGTGCCGGAAGAATAGATGATGTTGAACGGCCACTCCGGGCGGATGGCGACCGCTGCCGGCGTGGCCCCGGCCGGCGCCAGCCATTTCGAGAAAGGCACGTCGCCGGTGCCATCGTCGAGGGCGATGAAGCGCGCCGCGATGTCGGAACGGACGGCGGCGAGCTGCAGCGCCGTCCCAGCGTCGACGAACATCAGGCGAGCTTCGGCGTTGGCCGCCATGTCGACCAGGCTTTGCGCGGTCGAGGAGGGCGCCAGCGGCGCCACCGCCACCCCGGCGCGCAAGGCGCCGAGAAAGACGGCGGCATATTCGAGCGAAGTCCCGGCGCAGATCGACACGGCCTCGGTAGGCCGGATGCCGTCGCGCTGCAGCGTGGCGGCGACGCGGTCCATCATGGCATCCAGCGTGGCGAAGGAGACGCTGCGCTGGTCCTGGATCAGCGCAGGATGTTGGGGACGGCGGCGGGCCTGCTCGCGAATCAGCTCGCCATAGGTGCCGAAGGGCTGTTCGATCAGTTCGGCCGGACTCATGCCTTGGCGTCGTTGGGCTGTCCCGGATGGCGTCGCCGGTACATGCCGTAGCCTTCCATTTGCGCGACTTCCTCGTTGTTCTGGTTGAGTATCTCCCAGCGCACCAGGACCAGGCCGACGTGGGGCTTGCTTTCCAGCGGGCGCGCCTCCATCACCACCGAGCGCACGCGCAGCGTGTCGCCGGGACGCACCGGCTTCAGCCAGCGGATGTTTTCGAGGCCGGGCGAACCGAGGCTGGCCGTCTCCAGCAAGAATTCGTCGCACATCATGCGCATGGCCAGCGCACAGGTGTGCCAGCCGCTGGCGCAGAGCCCGCCGAACAGGCTGTTCCTGCCGCCCTCTTCGGAAAGGTGGAAAGGTTGCGGGTCGAACTTCTTGGCGAAGTCGATGATCTCCTCCGCGGTGACCGTGATGCCGCCGAATTCACGGACCTTGCCGACGGGAAAATCTTCCCAGTAGTACTTGTAGGTTTTCTGTGGGGCGTTCATTGTTTGATCTCGGTGGGATTCAGACCGGGCGCAGTGCGCCGTCCTGCAACAGTGGCACCACATCGTAGCAACTTTCCTGCGCGGCGAAGGCGACTTCGGCGTCGAGCTTGCGCGCCAGCATCATGCGCCCGACGCGGGCGCGGCGCAGGGCGTCGAGGCCGTCGCAGTGATCGTGCAGCAGTTCGGCGGCGAGGGCCGCATCGGAACAGTCGGCGCTGGCGACACGGTGGCGGAACAGGGAAACGAAGTAGCCGGCGCCGTAGAAGTCTTCCAGGTTGAAGTTGTCGGCCGAACCGGAACAGACGATCAGGATCGTGTCTTCCGGATGCCTGGCGACGATGTGCTCGACCACGGCGCGGCCATTGAGCAGCGCCGCGGCATAGACGTGGGCGGCGCCCTTCGACTTGGCCAGCGCCACCGTGCCGTTGGTGGTGCAGTAGATCAGGCGGCGGCCGGCGATGCCTTCTGCCAGCAGCGCCCTGGGTGTCGGGTGCACGAAGCCGGGCAGGGTGTCGGCATTGAGTTCGCCGGACAGCACATAGGATCCGTCCGGATAGGCCTTGGCCGCTTCCAGCGCCGCACGGCCGTCCAGCGTCGGGATGACTTCGGTGGCGCCGTGGGCCAGTGCGGTGACGATGGAGGAGGTGGCGAACAGGATGTCGAGCACCACCACCACCTTGCCCTCGAGGCGCTGGGCGTCGAGTTCTTCTTTCTTCAGCAGGACGTGGATTTTCTGCATGCTCAGCCTTCGAGGCGGCTGCGGTCGACGTTGCGCACGGTGACTTGCGCCGTGGCGCAGAGCGTTTCCTTGCCGTCCTTCACCGCAAAGACATCGGAGGCGCCGACGCTGACCGAGTAGCCGGCGCTGATGGTGCGGCCGCGCGCCACCAGTCGTTCGCCGGTGGCCGGGGCGAGGAATCTGACGCTCTGATCCAGCGTCAGGCCGACGCGGTCGACCGGCAGCAGGGTTCCCAGTGCCGAGGTCGCGGCGAAATAGGCGACGGCGGCAACGGCGGTGCCCTGAAAGTGTCCGCGCCGGTAGCTGAGTTCATCGCGGTAGGGCAGCACCGCTTCGAGATGGCCGGGGCCGATGTCGGCGAACTCGACGCCGAAGAAGCGTGCGATCGGCATGCCCAGCGAGTTGCGGCGGACGGTCGCGGCGAAATCGAGATCGGCGGGAATGAAGGGGTCTCTGGCGGACATGGGGTCGGTGTCTTGGGTTAAGTGGGGCTCAGAACTTGTGCGCTCAGCCGTCAGGCTGCTCGCGCGGCGTCACCGGCTTCATCAGCGCAAAGACGCCGGTGCCGGTCATGATGCAGCGAGCACCGACCCGCAGCGTGCAGCTGGCATAGGCCAGGCGGCCGCCCATGCGGTCGATGTCGACATGGGCCTCGACCCAGTCGCCGGGTTCGGCGCTGGCGACGAAGTTGGTGGTGAGGCTCACCGTGACGATCGGCTGCGGCGGCTCGCGCGAACTGGAGACGACGATGCCCAGCGCCGTGTCGAGGATGGTGACGAGGAAGCCGCCGTGGGCGATGTGGCGGATGTTGGTGTGGCGATCCTCGATACGGATGGCGAGGACCAGCTGACCTTTCTCGCCCTTCGACTGGTCGAGGCGGTAGTACCAGGGCCCGAGGCTGGTCAGGTAGCCGCCGCCGCGCTTGAGCGGCTGGAAGCCTTCGGGGATGTCGGTAGTCATGTATTGTTTCCGTGGATCTTCGTGGGGTCGGGGCTACGCTTTTCGAGGAAGGCGCTGAAAATCTCCTTGGCTGCGGGCTCGGCTACCAGGTCGGCGAAATAAATCGCTTCTTCGTCCATGGCCTCCAGCGCGCTGCGGTCGGGTGGGCGCTTCAGCAGTGCCTTGGTGACGGCCAGCGACTGCGCCGGCAAGGCGGCGAGCTTGCGGGCTGCGGCCATGGCGGTATCCATCAACTGATCGGCGGCGACCACGCGATTGACGAAGCCGGCGGAGCAGGCCGTCGCGGCATCGAACGGCTCGCCCAGCAGTAGCAATTCGGCGGCCCGCTGGTGGCCGGCGACGCGCGGCAGCAGCAGGCTGGAGCCGGCCTCGGGGCATAGCGCAAGCTTGACGAAGGGCAGCTGGAACAGAGCGTTTTCTGCCGCATACACCAGGTCGCAATGCAGCAGCAGGGTGGTGCCGATGCCCACCGCATTGCCGGCGACGGCGGCCACCAGCGGCTTTTCGAACGCAGACAGCAGGTGCAGGAAGGGAATCGCCGCGCTGGGATCGTTGGCCTTGCGGTGGAGGAAGTCGCCGAGATCGTTGCCGGCGGTGAACAGGTCGCTCTGGCCGCGGATCAGCACCACCCTCACGTGGCGCTGCTCGCGCGCATGGCCCAGCGCATCGCTCATGGCGCGATACATGTCGCCGGTGATGGCGTTCTTCTTGTCGCGGCGGCTGATCTCGATGCTGACGATGCCGTCGCTGTCGGTGACGAGGATGTTGGGGTGGCTCATGGTGAAAGACTTAATTAGCCACAGAAATCACAGAGGACACAGAGGAGAACCGGGGTTTTGGCCGTCTTTGTGATCTCTGTGTCCTCTGTGGCTGGATTTTGGGTTGCGGGTTTCATGGCTTCAAAAGCATTCGGGCGGCATGGTCAGCGTGGTGTCGTCGAGGCTGCGCAGCAGGTCGTGCCATTGTCGTGTCTTGGGCAGTTCCCAGCGGTAGAACCAGCGGCAGGCCGCCAGTTTGCCACGATAGAAGGCCCCATCCGCTCCTTGGGCGCCTACCCCCTGTTGCAGCCCGCGTTGCGCCGCCAGCGCCTGGTGCAGCCAGATCCAGGCCAGCACAGTATGGCCGAAGGCTTCGAGGAAGAGCACGGCGTTGGCCAGCGCCAGTGTCGGGTTGCTCGCCAGCACGGGACCAAGCGCCTGCAGCGTGGCCGCAATCTCGCCCAGCGCGGCGTCCAGTTCGGCGGCGTAGCCGGCGAGCACGCGGTCACGCTGCGCCTCGGCGATGGTCTGCTGCGCCTCGCGGACAAACAGTTTCATCGCCGCGCCGTCGTTCATCACCGCCTTGCGCCCGAGCAGGTCCAGCGCCTGGATGCCGTGCGTGCCTTCGTGGATCGGATTGAGGCGGTTGTCGCGGTAGAACTGTTCGACCGGGTATTCGCGGGTGTAGCCGTAGCCGCCGTGGATCTGGATGGCGAGGCTGTTGGCTTCGAGGCACCACTGCGAGGGCCAGGACTTGGCGATCGGGGTCAGCAGGTCGAGCAGCAGGCCGGCTTCAGTTGCCGCCGATTTCGCCGCATCACCAGCGCCGACTCTTGTTTCATCGACCAGCCGTGCGCAATACAGGCACAGCGCGTAACCGCCTTCGACATAGGTCTTCTGCGCCAGCAGCATGCGCCGCACGTCGGCATGTTCGATGATCGGCAACTGCGGGTCGGCCGGATTCTTGTTGGTCGGCGCGCGACCCTGCGGGCGTTCCCTGGCGTAGTCGAGCGAGGCCAGGTAGCCGCGGTAGCCGAGCATCACGGCGCCCATGCCGACGCCGATGCGGGCCTCGTTCATCATGTGGAACATGTAGGACAGGCCCTTGTGCGGCTCGCCCACCAGTTCGCCGATGCAAGCCCCTTTTTCGCCGAAGGCGAGCATGGTCGAGGTGGTGCCGCGATAGCCCATCTTGTGGATCAGGCCGGTCAGCGTCACATCGTTCTTCGGGCCGAGCGTACCGTCGTCATTGACGCGGAACTTGGGCACGATGAACAGCGAGATGCCCTTGACCCCTGGCGGCCCGCCGGGAATCTTGGCCAGCACCAGGTGCACGATGTTTTCCGACAATTCGTGATCGCCGGCAGAAATGAAAATCTTGTTGCCGCTGAGGGAAAAGGTGCCGTCGGCATTCGGCGCGGCAGTGGTGGTGATGTCCGACAGGCTCGACCCGGCCTGCGGTTCGGTCAGCGCCATGGTGCCGAAGAAGCGGCCGGCAAGCAGGGGTTCCAGGTATTTCTTTTTCTGCGCTTCGCTGCCGAAGCGGTGAATGACGTTGGCGTTGCCGATGGTGAGGAAGGGATAGGCCGCGGTGCCGACGTTCGCGCTCTTGAACAGCGAGAAGGCGGCCTGCGTCATGACCACCGGCAACTGCATGCCGCCGCGCTCGAAGTCGTGCGCCGCGGCGATGAAGCCGGCGTCGCAGAAGGCCTGCAGTGCCGCCTTGACCTCGGGGATCATGGTCACGCGCTGACCGTCGAAAGTCGGCTCGTGCTCGTCGGCCTTGCGGTTGTGCGGCGCGAACTTCTCGGTGGCCATCGTCTCGGCAATGTCGAGCACGGCGAGGAAGGTCTCCTTGCTATGCTCGGCGTAGCGCGGGCGGGATGTGAGCGCCTCGGTATCGAGTACTTCGAACAGCTGGAATTCGAGATCGCGGCGGTTGATGATGCCCGCCATCTCAGGCTGCCAACAGCGTGTCGCTGAAGCGGCCGAGGTGGTAGTCCGCGTCGCCGAAGGTCAGGCCGATCATGGTCAGGCGCTTGAAGTAATGGGCGACATTCAGTTCATCGACCACACCCATGCCGCCGTGCAGCTGCACCGCCTGCTGGCCGACCAGGCGTGCCGACTGCGTGACGTAGGCCTTGGCGGCGGCGACCGAACGGCTGCGCTCGGCGGCGTCACGCGAGTCGACGCGCACCGCGGCCAGCGTGGCCATGGAGCGGGCCTGCTCGGTGGCGATCACCATGTCGGCCATGCGGTGCTGCAGGGCCTGAAACTTGCCGATCGGCACGCCGAACTGCTTGCGCGTTTTGAGGTATTCCAGCGTGACTTCATTCAGGGCCGACATGATGCCGACGGCTTCGGCGCACAACGCGGCGTTGGCATAGTCGAGCGCGCGCTCGATCGCAGGCAGCGCGTTGCCTGCCGTCCCGATCAGGGCCGCGGCAGCGACCTGGACCTTGACCAGCCTGATGTCGGCGGCGCGTGCGCCGTCCTGCGTCGGATAGGCACGCAGCGTGACGCCGGGAGCCTTGGCGTCCACCAGGAACAGGGAAATGCCCTTGCCGTCCCTGGCCGAGACGATCAGCTTGTCGGCGGATGGTGCACCGAGCACCACGGCCTTGGTGCCGTCGAGTTGCCAGCCGCTGCCGGCAGCCGTGGCGGTGGTGGCGACATGACCGGATTCGTAGCGGGCGCCCGGTTCGAAGTGAGCAAAGGCCAGCATCAGTTCGCCGCCGGCAAGCGTCGGCAGCAACTCTTCCTTTTGCGCGGTGCTGCCGGCGTCGCGGATCAGTCCGCCGCAGAGCACCACGCTGGAAACATAGGGCTCGAGGGCGAGGCCGCGGCCGAGCATTTCCATGACCAGCATGGTGTCCACCGCGTTGCCGTTGAGCCCGCCGAAATCCTCATGAAAAGGCAGGGCGAGGATGCCGAAATCGGCAAAGGTTTTCCAGGCCGAGCGATCAAAGCCGTCGGCGGATTTCGCCAGGGCGCGGCGGTGTTCGAAGCCGTAATCCTTGGCGATGAAGCGGCGCAGGGTGTCCTGCAGCGCGAGTTGTTCTTCGGTGTAGTTGAAGTCCATGATTTAGAGTCCGAGAATCATCTGCGAGATGATGTTTTTCTGGATTTCGTTGGAACCGCCGTAGATGGTGGTCTTGCGGAAGTTGAAGTAATGGCCGGAGAGCGAGGCCGCGTGGTCGGCATAGGCTTCCATCCCGGCATCGCCCTGCCAGTCGGCATCCAGCGCTTCGTCGAGGTAGGGCAGGGCATAATGGCCCAGCGTCTGCATCTGCAATTCGGTCAGCATCTGCTGAATTTCGGAGCCCTTGATCTTGAGGATGGAGGCCTCCGGCCCCGGCGCGCGCTTCTTCTCGCCTTCGGCCGAAATCACGCGCAGGTTGGTGATCTCCAGCGCCATCAGTTCGAGTTCGACCTGGGCGATACGGTCGCGGAAGCGCTGGTCCTCGATCAGCGGCCGGCCGTTGGCGGTTTCCTTGCGCGCAATGTCCTTCAGCTTTTTCAGTTCGCGCTTGGAGCGGCCGACGCCGGCAATGCCGGTGCGCTCATGGCCGAGCAGGAACTTGGCATAGGTCCAGCCCTTGTTTTCTTCGCCGATCAGGTTCTCGACGGGAACCCTGACGTCCTCGAACCAGACCTCGTTGATCTCGTGTTCGCCGTCGAGCATGATGATCGGCCGCACCGTGATGCCCGGCGTCTTCATGTCGATCAGCAGAAAGGAAATGCCCGTCTGCGGGCGGCCTTCGGTGCTGGTGCGAACCAGGCAGAAGATCCAGTCGGCATACTGACCGAGCGTGTTCCAGGTCTTCTGTCCATTGACTGTGTAATGGTCGCCTTCGCGCACGGCGCGCGTCGTCAGCGAGGCCAGATCGGAACCCGAACCGGGCTCGGAATAGCCCTGGCACCACCAGTCGCTGCCGTCGACGATGCGCGGCAGAAAGCGCTGTTGTTGTGCCGGATTGCCGAAGGCCATGATTACCGGCGCCACCATCTTGAGGCCGAAGGGCAGTTGCAGCGGTGCTCCCGCATCGGCGCATTCCTCGTCGAAGATATGCTGCTGGACGGCATTCCAGCCGGTGCCGCCGAAAGCCGCGGGCCATCCCACGGCACCCCAGCCTCGCTCATTCAGCAATTGTTGCCAGCGGACGAAATCGCTCTTCTCCAGACGCTTGCCGCCGTGCACCTTGCGACTGATTTCGGCGGGGAGTTTGGCGCGCAGAAAGCTGCGCACCTCTTCTCGGAATAGCTGCTCCTCGGCGGTGAAATTGAGATCCATGGATATCAGGTCCTTTGGTGAGTGCGGTAGTGCAGCGGGAGGACTGCATAGCGGAACAAGGTTCCGCAAGTATCGTACGCGAGTTCGGGCCTCATGACAAGGACGGCAGCGACATAAAAGCCGACGCGGGCCGGTCCGGACGCTGGCCGCAATTCTCGGCGGGGCGGGCTGTTCCATTTTGCACAGCGGAACATTGTTTTCTGAGCTGATGCCGTGGCCGGCGTGCCGCCGGCGCCGACTCCTGAGCGAGCAAAGGCTTGATTGTTTTGCGGCCTTCTCTCATAATTCGCCCCCTGCCCAACGGGAAGTTCTTTCCGGACGGCACGCAGTTTCGGTGGTGGCCGTAGCTCAGTTGGTAGAGTCCTGGATTGTGATTCCAGTTGTCGTGGGTTCGAGCCCCATCGGTCACCCCACCCGAATTTGAAACGAAGTCTTCGCGCAGGCTAACGCCGGTATTCAGGCGTTACGCCGAAGCCTTCGCCCGCCAGTCGCTGGTCAATCCGTGCGACTTCAGCGTTCGTTGAATCCGAAGCGCTTGACGAACTCCTCGGGATCGAGCGCCGGCCCCTTGTAATCGGCCTGCATATAGTCGCAGCCGAGTTCCTTGAGTCGGCCCGCCGCCGTGTCGTCGGCGACACCGAAGGCCACAACTTCAAGCCGCAGATGGTGGGCGAGTTCGATGATCGACTGGAGGATGCGGTCCGACTTCGGCAGGCCGGTCAGGTCCTGCGCAGCCGAAACATCGAGCTTGATTTCCTGAAACGGCATGGTTGCGAGCCAGAACAGCGATGAAAGTGCCATGTCTGCATCGTCGATCGACAGCTTCACCCCCAGATCCCTGAGCCGACCGAGCATCTCCCTCGCCGGTACCTCGGCGCGCAGCACCGACGTCTCTCCGATTTCCAGAATGAGCGTGCCTGGCCGCCGGCTCCAGGTGCCCAGCGCACGCTGGACTACGTCGACCAGTTCCGTGTTCAGCAATGCACGCGCCGGAAGCTTGACGGCAATGCGCAAATCCAGCCCGGCGCTGTAGCGGAATTCCGAGACGTTTCGCAGCGCACGATTCAGTATTGAAGAGACCAGTTCGGTGACCCTGTCTGCCGCCTCCGCCGCGGCGAATGCATCCCCCGCGGGAATCATGCCGAGCGCGGGATCGCGCCAGCGCAGCAGGCTTTCGGCCCCCATCACCTGGCCCAGGCGCAGATCGTACTGCGGCTGAAACGCCAGTTCCAGCGCATCCTCCGAAACAGCCGTGCGCAGCCGGTTCTCATAGAGGAGCTTCGCTGCCGCCGAATGGTCCAGGTCTTCGTCGTAGTCGGCAATGCGGCCGGTCAGGTCGCGGGCCACGGCGCAGGCACTGGTGGCTCGCTGCAGCAAGGCTTCTGCCTGATCTCCGTGCCGCGGGTACATCGCGATCCCGATCGCGGGATTGGCGAAGATTTCGTCTTCACCGATCCAGAACGGCGCATTCAACGTGCGCAGTGATTTCTTTGCCGCCAGCAGAGCCACGGCTGCACCTTCGACGGTGGAAAGGACGCAGGCGAAACCGTCACGGGTCATCTTGGTGACAAGATCGCCCGGGCGGAGCACGTCGCTGCGCAGCAATTCGGTCACACGGCCAGCCACGGCATCGCCGACGTGGTAACCCCACACGGCGTCGATGCGGCTGATCAGGCCGCATTCGATGAACAGCACGCCCAGATTGCCGCCGTCCGCCCGTCGGTCCTCAATTTGGCCGCGGAGTCCCTCCAGAAACGGGATTGGTTCGGTAGGGGAGGGGCCGGGCGGCGTCGCCGCCGGCCCGGCGGAGTCCTCCCCGCTCACAGGAACATCTCGCGCGGATCGATTTTGACCGAGCCGTACTCCAGGGAGCGCTGAATCCGGTACGGCTCGTCGGGCCTGACCTTGGGCTCCTTCATCAGGTCCAGCATCTTGTAGGGCACCAGGCGGTTGCCCTGGGCATCCTTGATCACCATGATGCGCGGTTGCATGCGACGCACCATGTTCTGGGCGATCACGATCGCGACCTCACCGCTGTTGAGTTCGACCACACTGCCTACGGGGTAAACGCCGATGCACTGGATGAACTGTTCGACCAGCGCAGGGTGAAACTCCGTCCCGCGTCCTTTGTACATGATGCTGAGCGCGTTTGCGGGGGACAGGTTCTGGCCGAACGGCTTGGGCGCCGTGAGCGTGTCGAATGCGTCGACGATCCCCGCGATCAAGCCGGGAAACGCAATTGCGTCACCGCGCAGTCCGCGCGGGTAGCCGCTGCCGTCGAAACGCTCGTGGTGCAGGGACGCCAGCCCCGGAAGCTCCGGAGGGAGGCCGGGCGTGTTGCTGAGAATTCGCACCGAGTGGTTCACGTGCGTCCGGTAGAGTTCGACTTCCGCGGCGTTGATGGGCCCGCGCGCGGCGAGCTCGGCCGGCAGCTTGAGCCGGCCCACGTCCTGCAGCAGTCCCAGCATGCCGAGGATCTTCAGGCGCTCTTGCGGCAGTTGGAGGAAACGCCCGAAGATGGTCATCATGACCGAAACTTCAACGGCGCGGCTGAGGGTCGCGCCACTCTTTTCCTGAAGCTTGATCAGCAGAGCCATCGCATCCGGATTGCGCACGACGCTCTCGGTAATCTGCGTGGCTGCTTCATGCGAGCGGGAGCTATCGATCGTGTTGCCGAACTCCGCGGCTCGCGCAAGCTCCTTGACGACCGTCGTGGTGGTCACAAAGGCATTCTGGGCTTTGCTCAACTCGGCTTCGACGCTCGCCGCCTCTTTATAAACCGTGGTGCCGCGGACTTTTGCCAGGTCCTCCGCGGTGACTTTGCCAATGTCCCGCAACTCCTCTTTCTCGGGATCGACGAAGACGTGTTTGCAGTACTTTTTGAGAACGTCGAGCTGCTTTTCGCTTTTCAGGACAAAGCCCTGAAACACGAAAGGTGTTTCCGTCCACGGTCTGTCGAGCTTGGAGATGAACGTCCCGAAGGTCAGTTGTTCGACAGGAATTTCCCGGAGTTTCATACGAATGTGTTTATGTCTGACTGAATGGTGGAATTTTCGCGTCTACGCGACAAAACCGCAAGCAAGGTTTGATTGCAGGCGGTTGACCACCTGCTCGGTTAACCTCGAAGACTCAAGCTTACTACTAATCTCGGGGACTCTCAGCCGTGAGTGGGATCCGGGTCCGTGATCGCCGCGCCGTTCCCTGGATTCGGGCCATTCCGACCTGACCGGTGCCGCCATTGGTCGGATCGAGAATAAACAGATGCTATGGACCAAATGTCGGTGCGGCCGGATCTTGCCGATAAAACAGCTTGAACTGCTCGTAGACCTCCGCGTACTCGTCCTTGAGCATCTGCGGCGTCTCGAAAAAGGCTTCGCTGGCGACGGCGAAGAATTCGGCAGGGTGTTCGGCGCCATAGGGATCGAGCGGGGTTTCTTCAGCGCGATCCACGCGCCGCTGCAAGTCGTCGAAAGCCTTGCTCATGACTTCGATCCAGCGCTGCCTCGACATGCCCTCATGCAGCGGAGGCAGACCGTCGGCGGCGCCGCTTTTCATGTCCAGCTTGTGGGCGAACTCGTGTATCACCACGTTGATCCCATCGGCATCTTGCGGGTACTCGAACCAGGAGATCAGCACCGGGCCGCCATGCCAGGCTTCGCCCATGACTTCGTCGTCGTATTCATGCACCACGCCGTCCTCGTCGATGATTTGGCGCGGAATGACGAAGTCGCCCGGATAGACCACGATGCCGACCCAGCCGGCATACCAGTCGAGCCCCAGGTACAGGATCGGCAGGCAGGCCTGGAGGGCGATCACAAGCTGGATGTAGGGTGTCAGCTGCAATCCCTGTGCGCCGCTCCATTGCTTTTCGGCGATGAACCCGCGCGCCAGCTGGCGCAGATGGACGCGCTCATCCGGCGTGAGGTGGCCGAGAAACGGCAGGCCCGCTTCGACTTCATTCCAGAGCGCCGCGGGGATGGCGAGACGATCGCCCTGGCGTTGCCGCCACCATGCCGAGAGCTTGCGGATCATCTGATGCGCCGGGTGTTGAGCCAGATGCCGGCGAAGATCAGGCCGATGCCGACGGCGTGATAGGGGGCCGGCTTTTCGCCGAGAAAGATCATCGACAGGACGATGCCGAAGGCCGGTATCAGGTGCATGAAGAGTCCGGCGCGCGCCGGACCGACTTCTGCGACGCCGCGATTCCACAGGATGTAGCCGAGGAAGGCGGGAAACACGCCGGTGTAGACGATGCCGGCGATTGCCCCCGGTGTCGGTGTGATATGGCGGCCCTGGGCCATTTCCCAGAAGTACAGGGGAAGCAGGAAGATGAGCCCGGTAACGCTGATGGCGGTGACAAACGACAGCGGATGGACCAGTGGCCGACGCGCCAGGAGCAGGGTGTAGGCCGACCACGCCAGCACGGAAGCCAGGATCCACAGGTCGCCGACATTCAGCGTCAGTTCGCGCAGGCGCTGCAGTTCGCCGTGGGCGACGATGCCGAGCACGCCGATGAAGGAGACCAGGATGCCCGCGGCTTCGCGGCCGTGCAGGCGCTTGCCCAGCAGCAGCCAGGAAATCAGCACGATCATGATCGGCACGAAGGAGTTCAGCAGCGTGCCGTTGATCGCCGTGGTGTATTGCAGACCGCCATAGACCAGCACGTTGTAGCCACCGGTGCCCAGCGCACCATACAACAGGAGCCAGGGCCAGGCAGCGCGCAGTTGCGGCCAGTCGCGGCGCAGATGCGGCAGCGCCAGCGGCAGCAGGCACAACAGGGCCACCACCCAGCGCCAGAAAGACAGCGCGACCGGCGGCAATTCGCCACGGAAGGCGCGACTGATTATCCAGTTGCCGGCCCAGAACAGGTTGGCCAGCGTCAGCAGCAGATAGGGAGAAACGTGAAGGGGCTTTTTCATGGACGGCGAATTATGCTCCGCATGGGATAATTGCACGATGGTCTCCGTGGTGCATTCCCTCCAGCAGTCGAATGGCGAAGCCGACACGCTTTCCCGTCTGTGCCTTGGGCTTGCCGCACCGGCAGCGGTTCGCGTGGCCGCGGCGCTGACCCTGGCGCGCGAGGCCTACGGCGAAGAAGTGCTCGGCACCGGGGAATCGATCCTGCAGCACGCCCTGGGCATGGCCTTGATCGTGGCCTCGCTCGATCTCGATGCCGATGCGCGCATCGCCGCCTTGCTGTTTGCCGCCAGCGACCATGTGCCGGATTGCGGCGAGCGCCTGAAAGTCGGCTTTGGCGATACGGTGGCCGGACTGGTCGCAGGCCTGCACCGGCTGGGCAGCTTGCGCCCGCTGACGCGTGCCGCGGCGGGTGGCGGCGGGGGTGGGGAAGGCGTGGCCGAGGTGCGGGCGCAGACCGAGATTCTGCGCAAGATGCTGCTGGCGATGGTCGATGACATCCGCGTGGTCTTGCTGCGACTGGCGAGTCGCGTGCAGACCCTGCGCTTCCTCAACAACCAGCCCGGCACCCAGCGCGAGGAAATGGCCAGGGAAAGCCTGTTGATCTACGCGCCGCTGGCCAATCGCCTGGGTATCTGGCATGTCAAATGGGAGCTCGAAGACCTTTCATTTCGCTATCTGGAGCCGGAAACCTACAAGCGCATCGCCAAGATGCTCGACGAAAAGCGTTCGGAGCGCGAGAGCTTCATCGTTGCAGCGGTGGCTCGTCTGCAGGCGGAGATGGCCGCGATCGGCGTTCGCGCCGAGGTCTATGGCCGGCCGAAACACATCTTCAGCATCTGGAGCAAGATGCGCGGCAAGGACATCGACTTCGCCAAGGTGTATGACGTGCGCGCGGTGCGCATCATCGTCGATGAAATCAAGGATTGCTACACCGCGCTGGGCATTGTGCATCACCTGTGGCAGCCGATCCATGGCGAGTTCGACGACTACATTTCGCATCCCAAGGGAAATTTCTATCGCTCGCTGCACACCGCTGTGGAAGCGGAGGATGGCCGTTCGCTGGAGGTGCAAATTCGCACCCGCGAGATGCACGATCATGCCGAGCTGGGTGTGGCCGCCCACTGGCGCTACAAGGAATCCGGCAAGTCGGTGAAGGCCGGCGGTGCCTACGAAGACAAGATTTCCTGGTTGCGGCAATTGTTGTCGTGGCGCGACGAAATCGCGGATTCGGCGGAGTGGGTGCAACAGTTCAAGCGCGCCGCACTGGACGACACGATTTATGTGCTGACGCCGCAGGACAAGGTGATCGACCTGCCGCGCGGCGCCACGGCGCTGGATTTCGCCTATCGGCTGCATACCGATCTCGGTCACCGCTGTCGCGGCGCGAAGATCGACGGACACATGGCGTCGCTCAACACGGCCCTGCAAAACGGCCAGCGCGTGGAGATCGTCAGCATCAAGAGCGGCGGCCCGTCGCGTGACTGGCTGAATCCGACGCTGGGCTATCTCGCCACGCCGCGTGCGCGCTCGAAGGTCAAGCAGTGGTTTGCGGCGCAGGATGAAGCCGAACTGCTGGCACAGGGACGCAGCCTGGTCACGCGCGAGTTGCAGCGCCAGGGACAAACCCAGGCCAATCTCGACGAACTGGCGGTCAAGCTCGGGCTGAAGAGCGCCGAGACACTGTTCCTTGCCGCGGCACGCGGCGAGGTTGGCATGCGCGCGATCGACGTGGCTTTGCGTGGCGGTGCGGAAGTGCTGCCGCCCGAGCCGGAAATTCAGACGCGCAAGAGCCGGGCCGGCGATAGCCGGATTCTGGTGGTCGGCGTGGACAAATTGCTGACGCAGGTCGGGCTCTGCTGCAAGCCGATGCCGCCGGATGCCATCATCGGCTTCGTCACGCGCGGCAAGGGAATATCGATCCACCGGGTCGAGTGCATCAATTTCCGCAACATGGCGGCGCGCAACTCCGAGCGGGTGATCAGCGCCGAGTGGGGTGAGGGGTGGAGCGAGCAGTCCGGCGGCGGGTCGGGCACTGTCTATTCGGTGGACCTGATGGTCGACGCGGGTGATCGGCAAGGGCTGCTGCGCGACATATCCGACGTCCTGTCGCGTGAAAAGATCAACGTCACCGCGGTCAAGACGCAGTCGCGGGCAGGCATTGCCCACATGGGCTTTACCGTCGAACTCTCGGGTACCGCTGCGCTGCAGAAGGCCCTGTCCCTGTTAAGTGAAGTGCCGGGCGTGATTCGTGCAAAGCGGCGCTGAGGAATCGGTACCATGCGGACATGGCGCCCGCGAGCTGCATGACAACCCGAGACTGAACTCATGACCGAATTTGCGAGAACGCATCGCTGGGCGGTGACCAACGGTTACCGGGTGCGAATAGCCGCCTTCGCCCTCGCCTGTCTGCCGATCGGTTTGCATATATGGCCGCGGGGCTACGGCCCGGGCGTCTGGGCTTTGCTGGTCCTGCAATTTCTGATTTATCCGCATTTGATGCACTGGCGCAGCCGGAAGGCCGCGGATCGCGAGCAGAGCGAACTCAACAACATGGCCGTTGATGCCGTGATGTGCGGCGCTTGGGCGGCAGGCCTGGGCTTCCCGCTGTGGATCAGCACGGCGATGTTTCTCGCCAACCTGCTGAACCATACGATCACTCGCGGCGCATCGGGTGTCTTGATCTGCCTGCTGGCTTTTGCAGCCGGCGCCCTGGCCTCCACCACGGTGATCGCATTCCATGTTTCGACCGATACCAATGGTCTGGTGACCCTGGCTTCGATGATCGGTCTGGCAGGCTACCTGTCCTTGATCGGCATCGAGTTCTTCGCCTATATCAGGCAACTGCACAGCGTGCAGGAGACTCTTGATCAACAGAGGAAGACGCTCGAAGGAGCCAACGCGATTTTGCACGACCAGATCGGGAAAATTCATGACCTGCAGGAGAAGCTGCGCGAACAGGCCAACCGCGATTCTCTGACCGGCCTTTTCAATCGCCGCTACCTGGAGGGGACGCTTGAGCGCGAACTGGCGCGCTGCAGGCGGGAAGGGGCGCCGCTAACCATGGTGCTGCTCGATATCGATCACTTTAAATTGGTGAACGACACCTATGGCCATCAGGCCGGAGATGAAGTCTTGCGGGTTTTCGGCCGGCTACTGCTGGAACATGCGCGTATCGAGGACATCGTATGTCGCTACGGTGGCGAGGAATTTCTGCTCGTATTGCCAAAAATGCCTCTGGACATAGCCCTGGAGCGCGCTGCACAGTTGCTGCAGATCTTTCGGGAGACAATCGTGTCGCATGGGGATCTGCGCATCCGCATCAGGGCCTCGATTGGTATCGCAACCACCCCCGAGCATTCCGATTCGGTTGATGGCTTGATTCGATGCGCGGATCAGGCGCTCTATCAGGCGAAGCGGCGAGGCCGCGACTTGGTGCTGGCGTATGGCGATATCGCGCCGCGCGACTCAGCCAGCTAAGCCTGCACGGCACCTCCCGGGGCTGCCGCGGGAGCGGGGACGTAGCCATGACGCAGGATGTGCTCCCAGTCCGGGCGCCCGTGGCGGCCGGCCAGGGTGGCCATGGCTTCGTGATCGTAGGGAACCGCAATCAGTTGCGCGCTCCAGTGCGAATCCTCTTTTTCGATGATGGCGTAGCGGGCATCCGGGGCGCCGTTTTCCACCGCGTGGTAGACCGGCTGCTCATCGTCCCAGGCCGGCTGGCCGACACTGCCGGGGTTCACCAGCATCTGCCCGCGGGCCGAGCGCATCAGGCGCGGCACATGGGTGTGGCCGCTGACGATGACGGCGGCGCCGATCGCGCCAAGACGCTGCCTGATTTCTTCCGGCGTGGCCATGCGCAGCCGGCCCGGTTCCACCGACTCCAGAAAATATTCGGCGTCATGGTCTGGCGTGCCGTGGCAGAGAAAGATTTCTTCGCTGTAGCGATGGAACGGTTTCAGCGATGCAATCCAGTCGAGTTCCGCAGCACCCAGTTGCCCCCGGGTATAGGCATCCGAGGGATCGCAGGTTTGCGGGTCCAGGTTCAGTACTTGCCGCTCGTGATTGCCGGCCAGATGCACCCAGTTCTGGGCCATCAGGAATTGTGCGGTCTCCCTGGGCAGCAGCGGTCCCGAGAGGCTGTCGCCGAGATTTACCACCGCGTCGACGCCGCGCCGCGCGAAATCCGCAATCACCGCCTGCAATGCGGCCAGGTTGCCGTGAATGTCGGAGAGGACGGCAATGCGCATCAGATTACTCGCGCCGCGAGGTGGCCGAGATGCAGACGGGGCAGGGCGGCGCGCAGGCGCTCCGGATGCGCCGAGGCGTGCAGCTGCAGTAGGCCGGAGCCGTGGGCGAGGCCACCGGCCAGGCGCTGCGTCTGGCGTGCCACCGCGGCGGCGACATCGACCAGCTGCGCGCGGGTGCCGACGACTTCCGTCAGCAGCGGCGCGAGAAAGCTGTAATGCGTGCAGCCCAGCACGATGCGGTCGACACCCTTTTCCAGCAGTGGCTCGATCCGGGCGCGGACATCAGCTGCGAGTGCCGGATCGCCCAACTGCAGCATTTCGACGTGGGTGGCCCAACCCGGGCAGGGCTCGACGAAGACTTCGACATTGCCCGCGTGTTGGCGGATCAAGTGCTGCAGGCGCTGGCTATTGGCGGTGGCTTCGGTCGCCAGCACCGCGATGCGGCCGCTCCTGGTCTCCTGCGCCGCCGGCTTGATGCCGGGTTCGATGCCGACCACCGGGATGCCGGGATGCGCGGCACGCAGGGCCTGCACCGCCGTCGTGGTGGCGGTGTTGCAGGCCACCACCAGCAGGTCGCAGTCGTGGCTGGCCAGGTGTTCGCCAATAGCTAGCACGCGGCACTGTATCTGTTCTTCGCTCTTGTTGCCGTAGGGCACATGGGCGGTGTCCGCGAAGTAAATGAAGTTGGCACTAGGTAGGGCATCGACCAATGCTGCCAGCACCGAGAGACCGCCGAGGCCGGAATCGAAAACGCCAATCATGATTCCAGCCTGGCAGCAAGTTCGGGTGTTCGGGGCATGGTGGCGATCATCGGCGGGACCAACGGGGCGGTGTCGAAGGAAGGGCTTGCCGCAGTCTACTGCGTGAGCGGAGGATTGCCTGCCGCGCGCTTTCTTCTCAACACTTCCTTGCGGATCTCCTGGTAGTGCTCGCGTGTTTCCGACTCGATCATGGAACGGCCAAGGCTGATTGGCAACGCGGTGTCGGGGACCGCTTCGGATTTGTAGCGGATTCGCGTCTTTTCCTCGGCAGCTTCGATCTGCGTAGTGCCGCGAAAACGCTTCATGTTTCCACTGAGCATCCGTGACTCGAATTTTTCGATTGGCGTCAGTGTCAGCTCGCGTACCGATTGAAAGTCGAAAGCGAAGGGACCGACGCTGGTCTTGCCGGTTTGCGATACCCGCACCACATTTCCTTCGCGAAAAATTATCTTGCTCGACGTGATGTTGGAAATGAACTGGGGCAAATGCTCAAAATCGGTGATGACGTCCCAGACTTCCTGGGGGGTGGCGGCAACCGCCAGTTCGACTTCGACGCGGACGACCTCACCCTGGATATCGACGCGCACCGCAATGTCGCTGCTTCCCTCCGGCGTTGCGCCTTGCGCCGATCCTGTGGCCAGGACTACCGTCAAGGCCAGCATGCGCCACAGTGGCCTCCATTGCCTTATCGCCATCATTTGATCACCCGCGCCGGCGGTACAGCCACCACTGGATTGCCGCCGCGATCAGGGCCACCAGCGCGGCCTGCTGTACGTCCTCGGCTTGAACCCCGTCGCCGAGCAGCACGTCGCTCAGCAACGAGCCCAGGAAAACGCCGACACTGGCGATGAGCATTGCGAGGGATCGGTTCATTCGGTAAATTTCCGCGGTCGGTGTAATGGCAAGATTTTGGCAGGAACGGTACAGGTAGCGAGCACCATCGGCCTGGTGCGCAGATGCAAGCTCCGGTAATCGGGTAAAGTTGCGCGGCGGCAATGGCGGAGGAGAGCCACCAGAGCCGCGTGACCAGGAAACATCCTGGCAAGGGGCGAATGCCTCATCGCGAATGGCGATCATAACCTTGAACCCGGCGGCGGCGAAGCCGGACTTTTTCGGTACTGATGCGACGCCTTTATGAAGGACCCATATGCTGCAGCACATGATTGACAAAATTTCCTCGCAACCATGGTTTGATGGCTTGCTCGTCCTCGCTTTTGCCCTGTGCATGCTGGGCTATTGGGCAAGAGTCCGTCGCGATGATCGAAGGCATGGAGCAAGGAAACAGGAGCGCCAGGAATCAGAATGAATCCTTCAGCCGAGCAGGCTGGCGACGATGTTGATGGTCAGCGCCAGCAGTGTCGTGTTGAAGACAAAAGCGACCAGCCCGTGCGCCATCACCAGTCGGCGCATGCGCGTGTTGGCGATTCCCACATCTGCCGTCTGGCACGTCATCCCGACGACCATCGAGAAATACAGGAAATCCATGTAGACGGGGGTTTCCTGCCGGGGAAACTCGAGCGGTCCCTCGTGCAGTTTGTCGAGGGACACGTAATAGGCGTGGGCGTAGTGGAGGGCGAACGAGGTGTGCACCAGCAGCCAGGATGCCATGAAGGTAATAACCACCAAGCCCACAAGCAGGCTTTGGCGGGTAGCCGGGTAGGTTTTCAGGCCTGATAGTTCGAGCACAATGGCGGCCAGACTGGCGACCGCGGCCGTCACGGTCAGTAACAGCATGGCAGTCGCACCATCATCCTGCAGGCGGGCGCTCCACCGCATGTGTTCCAACGTTGCACGGCCGATCACGGCCCACGCCAACACCAGATAAGCACCCGCCCCGATGTCCCAGGTGATCAATGCCCGAGTGGATGCCTGCAACGTTGACGGCAATAACAGGAATCCAAGCGCCCCGGCAAGGCACGCGATTCCGATTCTCGGCCGCGCACGGACCAGATGCCACAGCCTGCTGGCGGGTGAATTTGTGTGATTGGCAGGGCGACCGTCTTGCGCAGTGGTCATGATTTCGAGGGCACCAAGGGGTTCGACTGCGGCGCTGCGCCGTACACATTCATTTCGACCTCCTTCGGGTCAGGGCGCGGCATGCAGCCTGACGCTAATCCCTCCGCTACTTCGCGGTGATCAGGCGATCTTGACCGGAATCTTGCCGATCTTCGCCTTCCACTCCGCGGGGCCCGTGATGTGTACCGAAGTTCCGAGGGAATCGACGGCGACGGTGACCGGCATGTCCTTCACGTCGAACTCGTAGATGGCTTCCATGCCGAGGTCGGCGAAACCCACCACTTTGGCCGACTGGATTGCCTTGGCGACGAGGTAGGCGGCACCGCCGACGGCCATCAGGTAGGCCGACTTGTTGTCCTTGATCGCTTCGATCGCGACGGGACCGCGCTCGGATTTGCCGATCATCGAGATCAGGCCGGTTTGCTCCAGCATCATGCGGGTGAACTTGTCCATCCGCGTGGCGGTGGTGGGGCCGGCGGGACCCATCACTTCGTCGCGTACCGGATCCACCGGTCCGACGTAGTAGATCACCCGGTTGGTGAAATCCACCGGCAGTTTCTCGCCCTTGCCCAGCATGTCGGCGATGCGCTTGTGCGCGGCGTCGCGGCCGGTGAGCATCTTGCCGTTGAGCAGCAGTTTCTGGCCGGGCTTCCAGGCGGCGACCTGCGCCTTGGTCAGGCTGTTCAGATCGACGCGGGTGGCAGTGGCGGCGTCGGCTTGCCAGGTCACCTTGGGCCAGTCCTCGAGGCTGGGCGGCTGCAGCTTGGCCGGGCCGGAGCCGTCGAGTTCGAAATGGATGTGGCGCGTCGCGGCGCAGTTGGGGATCAACGCGACCGGCAGATTGGCGGCATGCGTCGGGTAGTCGAGCACCTTGACGTCGAGCACCGTGGTCAGGCCGCCGAGACCCTGCGCGCCGATGCCCAGCGCATTGACCTTTTCGTAGAGTTCAAGGCGCAGTTCCTCGGCTCGAGTTTTCGCCCCGCGCGCTCTCAGCTCATGGATATCCACCGGCGCCATGATGGCCTCCTTGGCCAGCAGCATGGCCTTTTCCGGCGTGCCGCCGATGCCGACTCCGAGGATGCCGGGCGGGCACCAGCCGGCGCCCATGGTCGGCACCGTTTTCAGGATCCACTCGACCAGATCGTCGGACGGATTGAGCATGGCGAACTTGGCTTTCGCTTCCGAGCCGCCGCCCTTGGCGGCGCAGATGACTTCGACGTGCTTGCCGGGAACGATTTCGTAATGCACCACGGCCGGGGTGTTGTCCCTGGTGTTCTTGCGCGTGCCGGCCGGATCGGCCAGGACCGAGGCGCGCAGCGGATTGTCGGGATTGCCGTAGGCGCGGCGGACGCCTTCGTTGACCATTTCCTGCACCGAGAGCGTGACATCCCATTGCACCTGCATGCCGACCTTGAGGAACACCAGGGCGATGCCGGTGTCCTGGCAGATGGGACGGTGGCCTTCGGCCGACATGCGGCTGTTGGTCAGGATCTGCGCAATGGCATCCTTCGCCGCGGGTGACTCTTCGCGCTCGTAGGCGGCGCCGAGCGCCTGGATGTAGTCGAGCGGGTGGTAGTAGCTGATGAACTGGAAGGCGTCGGCGATGGACTGGATGAAATCGTCCTGGCGAATGGTGGTCATGGCGGCTCCGTTGGTGGCTTAGTGTTTGGCTGATTGGCCTACGCTCAAGGTCTGCATCATGATCTTGTCCGTGTAGGCGATGGCGATCGCGGAAACCAGGAAGGCGACGTGGATGGCTACCTGGGCGACGATGACGCGGTCCGCGACGTGCTCTGCATTGATGAAGGTGCGCAGCAGGTGGATCGACGAAATGCTGATGAGGGCAACCGCCAGCTTGACCTTGAGCACGCCGGCGTTGACGTGCGAGAGCCATTCCGGCTGGTCGGGGTGTCCTTCCAGGTCGAGCCGCGAAACGAAGGTCTCGTAGCCGCCGATGATGACCATGATCAAGAGGTTGGCGATCATCACCACATCGATCAGCCCCAGCACGATGAGCATGACTTCGGAATCGGTCAGCGCCCCGGCCTTGGTCACCAGGTGAGCCAGTTCGAGCATGAACTGGTACACATAGACGCCCTGGGCGACGATCAGGCCGAGATAGAGCGGGGCTTGCAGCCAGCGGCTCCAGAAGATGAAATACTCAAGGGGCTTGATGAGTCGGTTCATGGCGGACAGATAGCGGTGGTGCGGGGCAGCAATATTAACCCATGAGCCAGTGGACAAGACCAGGAAGCAGCGTAAGTCGCATGTAAGGCTCTTTCGCTTTAATGCAGAACGACTTAAAATTAATCAGATTGGCAAATATAGCCAGCATCGGAAGCGGTTTCTTTCCATGGCAGAAAGCCCTTGTGCTCGACTGCAGGCGGCCTTCCCGACGTGCGGAAGATAATAGTCATCCGGATTTCATCCGGTTACATGCGAGAGGAGAGGTGTCAATGTCCAGCATCGAATCAAACGTCACGGAAACTCGTTTATTCCCCCCGGCCGATGCGGTGGTCAAGAAGGCCACTATTTCCGGGATGGCAGCCTACGAGGCCCTGTGCAAGGAAGCCGATACGGATCACGCCGGCTATTGGGCACGTTTGGCCCGGGAGCACATCAGCTGGAAGCAACCCTTCACCAAGTCGCTGGACGATTCCAAAGCCCCTTTCTACCAGTGGTTTGCCGATGGCACCCTGAATGTCTCCTACAACTGCCTCGATCGCAACATCGAGGCCGGCTTGGGCGACAAGGTCGCGATCATTTTTGAAGCGGACGGCGGCCAGGTCAACAAGGTGACCTACAAGCAGCTGCTGATCCGCGTCACCAAGTTCGCCAATGCATTGAAGGCGAAGGGCATCAAGAAGGGCGATCGCGTCCTCATCTACATGCCGATGTCGGTCGAAGGCGTGGTCGCCATGCAGGCCTGCGCGCGCATCGGCGCGATCCATTCCGTGGTGTTCGGCGGCTTCTCCGCCAAGAGCGTGCAGGAACGCATCCAGGACGCCGGCGCGGTTGCGGTCATCACCGCTGACGAGCAGTGCCGCGGCGGCAAGAACATTCCGCTGAAGCCGGCGGTCGACGACGGCATCGCGATGGGCGGCTGCGAGTCGATCAAGACGGTCATCGTCTACAAGCGCACCGGCGGTCCATGCAACATGGTGGCCGGCCGCGATATCTGGTGGGACGACGCCACCGCCGGCCAGTCAGAGGTCTGCGAGCCCGAGTGGGTGGGTGCCGAGCATCCGCTGTTCCTGCTCTATACCTCCGGTTCCACCGGCAAGCCGAAGGGCGTGCAGCATAGTTCCGGCGGCTATCTGCTGCATGCGATCGTGACCATGAAGTGGACCTTCGACATCAAGCCGGACGATGTCTTCTGGTGCACCGCCGACATCGGCTGGGTTACCGGCCACACTTACATTACCTATGGCCCGCTGGCTTGCGGCGCCACCGAGATCGTGTTCGAAGGCGTGCCGACCTACCCGGATGCCGGGCGTTTCTGGAAGACCATCGAGAAGCACAAGGTCAGCGTCTTCTACACCGCACCGACCGCCATTCGCTCGCTGATCAAGGCCGGCGAAAATGCGCCGACGACGCACCCGAAGAACTACGACCTGACAAGTCTGCGCATCCTCGGCACGGTGGGCGAACCGATCAACCCGGAAGCCTGGATGTGGTACTACAACAACGTCGGCGGTGCGCGCTGCCCGATCGTGGACACCTTCTGGCAGACCGAGACCGGCGGCCACATGATCACCCCGCTGCCGGGCGCCACGCCCTTGGTGCCGGGTTCCTGCACCCTGCCTTTCCCCGGCATTGCAGCCGCGATCGTGGACGAGACCGGCCATGATGTCGAGTGGGGCAAGGGCGGTTTCCTCGTCGTCAAGAAGCCCTGGCCGGGCATGATCCGTACCATCTACGGCGATCCGGAGCGCTACAAGAAGTCCTACTTCCCGGTGGATTTCGGCGGCAACCTGTATCTGGCGGGCGATGGCGCGATGCGCGACGCCAAGACCGGCTACTTCACCATCATGGGCCGCATCGACGACGTGCTGAACGTTTCCGGCCACCGCATGGGCACCATGGAAATCGAATCGGCGCTGGTATCCAACCCACTGGTGGCCGAGGCTGCCGTGGTGGGCCGTCCCGACGACATGACCGGCGAGGCCATCTGTGCCTTTGTGGTGCTGAAGCAGTCGCGTCCCACGGCGGAAGATGCGAAGAAGATCGCCAACGAGCTGCGCAACTGGGTCGGCAAGGAAATCGGTCCGATCGCCAAGCCGAGGGACATCCGTTTCGGCGAGAACCTGCCGAAGACGCGTTCCGGCAAGATCATGCGGCGCCTGTTGCGCAGCCTGGCCAAGGGCGAAGAGATCACTCAGGATGTATCGACCCTGGAGAATCCCGGCATCCTTGACCAGCTCAAACAGAACGCCTGACGCCGTGCCATGACCGAAGAAAAGCGCCCCTCGCGAGACGGGCGCTTTTTTTGTACCCGGTCGCGCCCCGGCTTGGTTACCATGCTGTTTGCAAGTGGCTCTTTCCGGAGGTGACCCCATGAACCGCTCCCGACTCACAGCGCAGCGTCTCGCCTTTCTCTTTCTCCTCGGCTGCTTCTTTTTCAACTATCCATTGCTTTCGGTGTTCAACCACAGCGGCGACTTCTTCGGTATGCCGCCGCTGTATGCTTGGCTAATGGGTTCATGGCTGGCGCTGATCGCGCAGATGGCCTGGGTGGTCGAAAGCCGGAGCGACTGAAGTGCTGCAAAGCTGGGTCATCGTTCTCGCCTCGTTTCTGTATCTGGGCATTCTGTTCGCCATTGCCTGGTATGCCGACCGGCGCGCCGACAGCGGGCGGTCGCTGATCGCCAATCCGGTGGTCTATGCGCTGTCGCTCGGCGTGTACTGCACGACCTGGACCTTCTACGGCAGCGTCGGTCGTGCGGCGGCCAGCGGCATCGGCTTCCTGCCGATCTACCTCGGCCCGACCCTGCTGTTTGCACTGGCCGGGTTCATCCTGCACAAGATGATCCGGGTCGCCAAGACCAACCGGATTACCTCGATTGCCGACTTCGTCGCTTCGCGTTACGGCAAGAGCCAGTTGCTGGGCGGCATGGTCACGGTGATCGCGGTGGTCGGCGTGATTCCGTATATCGCCCTGCAGCTCAAGGCGGTCTCCAACAGCTTCGCGATCCTCGCCAGTTATCCGGACATCATCATGCCGGCCATGTCCGGTGCCGTGCCGCTGTTTCAGGACAGTGCGCTCTACGTGGCGATGATCCTGGCCGTGTTCACCATCCTGTTCGGCACCCGCCATCTCGATGCCACCGAACGTCACGAAGGCATGGTGGCCGCGATTGCGGTCGAGTCCGTGGTCAAGCTGGTCGCCTTCCTGGCGGTGGGCATCTTCGTCGTCTGGGGCATGCACGACGGCGTCGGCGACATTTTCGCGCGCGCGGCTACGGTCCCCGAAGTTGCGCGCCGTCTCACCACCGCCGACTCTCCGGCGACCTACGGCACCTGGGGCACCCTGATATTTCTCTCCCTGTTCGCCTCGCTGCTGCTGCCGCGCCAGTTCCAGATCGCGGTGGTGGAAAACGTCGATGAAAGCCATTTGCGCCGCGCGGTGTGGATGTTTCCGCTCTACCTGTTCCTGATCAACCTGTTCGTGCTGCCCGTGGCGCTGGCCGGAATGCTGCACTTTCCCGGCGGCACGGTCGACGCCGACACCTTCGTGCTGACCTTGCCGATGGCCCACCAGCAGGAGGCGCTGGCGCTGTTCGTGTATATCGGCGGCCTGTCGGCGGCTACCGGCATGGTGATTGTCGAGACCATCGCGCTATCGACCATGGTCTGCAACGATCTGGTCATGCCTCTGCTGCTGCGCCTGCCGATGCTCGGGCTGGCGACGCGCCCCGATCTGTCGGGCCTGCTGCTGGAGATACGGCGCTGGGCCATCGCCGTGATTCTTGGCCTCGGTTACCTGTACTTCCGGGTGGCCGGCGAAGCCTACGCGCTGGTGTCGATCGGACTTATCTCCTTTGCCGCGGTGGCGCAGTTCGCTCCGGTCGTGATCGGCGGCCTGTTCTGGAAAGGCGGCACCCGGGATGGTGCGCTGGCCGGGCTGGCCGCCGGATTTGTGTTGTGGGCCTATACCCTGTTGCTGCCGTCTTTCGCCAAATCGGGCTGGCTGCCGGACGGCTTCATCGCGCATGGTTTGTTCGGTATCGAACTGCTGCGTCCGCAGCATCTGTTCGGTCTGGTCGGGCTCGACGAGATCACGCATTGCCTGGTCTGGAGCCTGCTGGTCAATCTGGGCGCCTACATCGGCGTTTCCCTGCAACGCGCGCCGAACCTGCGCGAGGCGCGACAGGCGACCTTGTTTGTCGGTGGCGCCGAAGCCGCCGGCATTTCGACGTGGCGCGGCGGTGCCGGCGTGACCGATCTGCTGCCGCTGGCCGGACGGTTTCTCGGCTTCGAGCGTGCGCAGGAAGCCTTTGCCCGTCATGCGCGGCAGCGGGGGCTGAAGGGCATCGACGAGCTTCCCGCGGATACCCGCCTGGTCAACTTCGCGGAGACCCTGTTGGCGGGCGCCATCGGTTCGGCCTCGGCGCGCGTGATGGTGGCATCGGTAGTCACCGAGGAACCGCTCGGCATCGACGAGGTGATGAACATTCTCGACGAAGCCTCGCAGGTGCGCGCCTACACGCGCGAACTCGAACAAAAGTCGCTGGAACTGACCCGTGCCACGGCGGAGTTGCGGGAGGCCAATGCGCGCCTGCAACAGCTGGATCGCATGAAGGATGATTTCATCTCCACCGTGACCCACGAGTTGCGCACGCCGCTCACCTCGATCCGCGCCTTCTCCGAAATGTTGCAGGAGGATCCGAAGATAGATTTGAATCAACGCGTACGCTTTCTCGGCATCATCGTCAGCGAGGCCGTGCGGCTGTCGCGGCTGATCAACCAGATTCTCGATCTGGCCAAGCTCGAATCCGGCCGTGCCGAATGGACCGTGGCCGCCGTGGATGTGGCCGAGGTGATCCGCGAAGCGGCCGAATCGCTGACCGTCCTCTTCGCCGAGAAGCGCGTCACGCTCGAAATCGATGCGCGCCAGACGGGGCTCACCGTGCTCGCCGACCGCGACCGGTTGATGCAGGTCCTGGTCAATCTGCTGTCCAACGCGCTCAAGTTCGTTCCGGCCGACACCGGTCATGTGAAGGTCGGCGCCGGCGCGCTCTGCGTGCCTGGAAATCCGCTTCGCGGGCAGGCAACGGCGGAAGAGGTGCGCGTCACTGTCACCGACAACGGCCCCGGCATCCGGGCTGAGGATCAGGAAGTGATTTTCGACAAGTTCCACCAGGGCGCGGGCACCGCCGACGTTCTCACCGACAAGCCGCAGGGTACCGGCCTCGGTCTGCCCATCAGCCGCCAGATCATCGAGTATTTCAACGGCAGGCTGTGGGTCGAAAGCACCGCGGGTGCCGGTGCGCGTTTTGTGTTCGCGCTGCCCCGGCAGGCGGGCGATAATGCCGACAACGCAGTTTCGTTGCAGGCGGAGGCCGGCGGTGTCGACCTCAAGCGCAGCGGCCGCAAATAAGACAGATCGCCAGGGGGATATCCGTGAGCCATCGCATCCTGATTGTTGATGACGAGCCGAACATCGTGATCTCACTCGAGTACCTGATGAAGAAAGAGGGCTTCCAGGTCGCGGTCGCCACCGACGGTGAGGTCGCTCTGCAACTCGCGTCAACGTTTCTCCCGGACCTGATCCTGCTCGACGTGATGATGCCGAAGAAGTCCGGCTTCGAGGTCTGTCAGGCCTTGCGCGCCAATCAGGCGCTGGTGGGCGTAAAAATCATCATGCTGACCGCCAAGGGCCGCGAGTCGGAGGTCGCCAAGGGGCTGGCGCTGGGTGCCGATGTCTATATCACCAAACCGTTCTCGACCAAGGACCTCGTCCTCCAGATCAAGTCAATGCTGGCATGAAGGCAAGGCTTCGTTTCATTCTCGCGGCCTGCGTGCTGGGGCTGCTGATGACCGGCCCCTTCGCACTTACCGGCCTGCTCCTGCTGGCGGACGCGAAAGAGGCGGAGCGTGCGGCATTTGCCGAATTCCTCGTCCCGCGTTTGCCGGTGGGTGCCCTGATTACGCTGTTCGGCCTGATTGCCGGCCTGCTGCTGCTGCGCGGTCTGTTCCAGCAGTATGTGCATGGCCTGTTGCGCATGGCCGAGACCCTGCGCCTGATGCTGGGCGCCAATCGCAACTTCCGCGTGGCACCCGAAGGCCCTCCCGAAGTGCGCGAACTGGCACGTGCCGCCAACGATCTGGCGCAGCAGCGCGACGAACTGCTGAATGATGTCGAAGAGCAGATCAGTCGGGCCAAGGCCACGGTGGAAGAGGAAAAGAACCGCCTCGCCGCGCTGATGTCGGAACTGGCCCTGGGCGTCGTGGTATGCAATCTGGATGGCCGCATCCTGCTCTACAACAACCGTGCGCGGCTGCAGTTCAAGGCGCTGGCGCAGGGCCCGACGTCGATGAGCGGCGGCGCGCTGATCGGTCTCGGCCGGTCGATTTTTTCCATTCTCGAGCGCGGACAGATCACCCATGCGCTGGAGAACATCCAGCAGCGGTTGCGCCGGGGCAGTGCCGAGCCGACGGCCAATTTCATCACTTCGACGCGCGCCGGCCAGTTGCTTAGGGCGCAGATGGCTCCGGTGCTCGGCTCCGCCGAGCGGGCTGAAAGGGTTGGCATCCCCCCCGCCCCCCCTGCCGAGCAGGGGGGTGACGACATTAGTGGTCAGGCTGCGCCTGCCCATGAAGTGCCAACGGCAACCATGCCCGGTGCCGAGCTTGAAGTGACGGGCTACGTGCTGACCATCGAGAACATCACGCGGAATTTCGAGCGCGAGACGGAACGCGATCAGGCGCTGCAATCCCTGACCGATGGCAATCGCGCGGCGCTGGGCAACATCCGCGCCGCGGTGGAGACGCTGATCGACTCGCCGGAGATGGAAGCCGATTACCGCGAGCGCTTCACGCGCGTGATCGCGGACGAGGCGGCGGCCATGAGTCAGCGTCTCGCGACCACCATGAGCCGCTTTGCGGATTCGCTGAAGACGCGCTGGCCGCTGGAAGACGTGCTGGCGATCGACATCGTCGCCGCCGCGGCCCGCCGCGTCGGCGACCGCCTGAATCTGCCGATCAAGAACGAAGACCAGGATACGAGCCTGTGGATACGGGTGGACAGCTTCGCCCTGATTCAGGCCATCACTTTCCTCGCTTCACGGCTGCAGGATGACTATGCCATTCGCGAATTGCGTCTGCGCGTTTGCGCGGAGGGAAAAATGGTCTTCGTCGACCTGATCTGGTCGGGTACCCCGGTCTCGTCGGAGACCCTATACACGTGGGAACTGGAGCCGATGAACGTCGGCGCCGAGACCAGTCCGCTGACGCTGCGCGACGTGGTCGACCGCCACGGCGGAGAAATCTGGTACCAGCGCGACAAGGCCGCGCACAATGCCTTCTTCCGTATCGTGCTGCCGGCGGCGGTGACGCCCCATGGACAGGTGCTGGATCAGGCGCAGCATCTTCACAGCGACAGCCGCCCCGAGTATTACGATTTCGACTTGTTCGCCGCGCGCGATGCCGAAGGCTCCGGCATCGACCCGGACCGCCGGCTGACCGACCTCGTGTATTCGGTATTCGACACCGAAACCACGGGGTTGCAGCCCTCCAATGGCGATGAAATCATCCAGATGGGCGCCGTACGCATCGTGAACAATCGCCTGCTGCGGCAGGAAATATTCGATCAGCTGGTTGACCCGGTGATCCCGCTGAAGCCGGAAGGCATGCTGATTCACGGCATTACCGAGGCCATGGTCAATGGTCAGCCCAGGCTGGATGTGGTGCTTCCCGCATTCCACGAGTTCTGTGCCGAGACCATTCTGGTGGCACACAACGCTGCGTTCGACATGCGCTTTCTGCAATTGAAGGAAGACAGTCTCGGCGTGCGTTTTACCCAGCCGGTGCTCGATACCCTGCTGCTGTCGGCGGTGATTCATCCCAATCAGGAATCGCACCGGCTGGAGAGCATTGCGGAACGGCTCGGTATCAATGTCATCGGTCGTCACACCGCGCTGGGCGACGCCTATGTCACCGGTGAAGTGTTCCTCAAGATGATTCCGCTGCTCGCGGACATGGGAATTGTGACCCTGCGTCAGGCACTCGATGCCACGCAGAAGACCTATTTCGCCCGCGTCAAGTATTGACATGACCGCCACCCATATCCTGCCGCAGGCCGGCGCGATCTCCAGATGCACTGCCCGCATCGCCGCTGCGCCCGATATCGCCACACTGGTGGCGTGTGCCGCCGAGGCGCGCCGGGTGGCCGTGGCCCTGCACCATGAGGAGATCGGGGCGGCGCTGGTGACGCATGTCCTGTCCGCTCTCAACGAGGCCATCGGGGCAAGAGTGCTGAGCTTGCTTGCGCTGCGTTTCCGCTTGCCGCCGACACGCTGGTGCTGGCTTGGCCTCGGTTCCGAAGGGCGCCTGGAGCAGACCTTGGCTACCGACCAGGACAACGGCCTGCTGTTCTCCGCCAGCGACGACGGTGAAGCGCGTCAGCTGCGCGAACTGTTTCTTCCCTTCGCCGGTGCGGCGAATCAGGCGCTGGCCGAATGCGGCCTGCCCCTCTGCGCCGGTGGAGTCATGGCCGGCAACCCGCGCTGGTGCCTGTCGCTGTCCGAGTGGCAGGAAAACTTTGCGACCTGGGTGCGCACGCCGGAGCCCGAGGCCCTGCTCAATGCGGCGATCTTCTTCGACTTCCGGGCGCTGGCCGGCGATGCCAGATTGGCCGTCAAGTTGCGCCGGGCCTTGTCGGAACTCACGCGCGGCAACCAGATCTTTCTGCGTATGATGACCGTCAATGCGCTGGCGGCGGCGCCGCCGCTGGGCCGTCTGCACGATTTCGTCACCGAAGCAAAATCCGGGGGAACCATCGATCTGAAGAAATTCGGCTCGCGTATTTTTGTCGATGCGGCACGCATCCTGGCGCTGGGCGCCGGTAGCGCCGAGACGGGCACGGCGCCGCGCCTGCGAGCGGTCGCGGCAGAGGGCGTCGTGACGCCCGCCGACGCCGAAGCGGCGGTACACGCCTTCCATGCCCTGCAAGGCATTCGGCTCGCGGTGCAGGCCGGCGCCAGTGCCGGGGCTGGCGCACCGGGCAATCAGCTTGATCCTGACCGCCTCAACGAGTTCGATCGTCGCGTACTGCTGGAGGCGCTGCGCCAGGCGCGTAAACTCCAGCAGGGGCTGAAAACCCGATTCCATATCGAAACATGATCTTCAGGGCATCCATTCATGACTTCTGATTCGCGCGAGGACCCGCGCGCCTTTCTGCGCCAGCACCCACCCTTCAAGGACATGGGGGCGTTCGCCCTCGAGGCGCTGGCCGCCAGCCTGACGCCTCTCACGGTGGCCGGCGGCGGCTTCATCGTCACCCCGAGCGACAATCCGCCGGACCTGTTCCTGATCCAGTCCGGCAAGGTCCAGGCCCGGCTGGTGGGCGACGTCAATCTGACCGACAAGCCCCTGTACGTTCTGGAGCCGGGGCAGAGCTTTCCGCTGGCGGCCGTGGCGGCGAAGCGGCCGGCGATCAACGTCTATACCGCGGTGGAGGAGGTGCAGGTCTGGCGTCTCGCCAGCGCCGACTTCTTCAAGCTGCTGCCGGGCAGTTGCGAGTTCGCCCGCTTCGTGCTCGACCATGTCGCCGGCCTGCTCGATGAGTCGCGGCGCCAGATCCAGCTGCAGTTCGGGCAAAGCAGTGCCGAACAGCAGTCGCTCAATGCTCAGCTTTCCGGCTTCCTGCGGTCGACGGTGGTCAGCGTATCGCCACAGACGTCGATTCGCGAAGCGATGGAGACCATGGTCGCGGCCAAGGTTGGTTCGGTGGTGGTGGCGGACGCCGCGCAAAAGCCGGTCGGCATCTTCACCCAATCCGATGCGATGCACCGCGTGGTGGTGCCGGACTACCCGACCACGGCCCCGATCGAAGAAGTCATGACGACCCCACCGGCGACCATCTCGACCCACGCCACGATGTATGAGGCCATGCTATCGATGGCAACGCTCGGCATCCGCCACCTGGTGATCGTGGATGCCGAAGAACGCCTGAGCGGGGTGGTCTCCGAGCGCGACCTGTTCGCCATGCAGCGCGTGGGCCTGCGCAACATCCGCAAGGTGATCGAGGCGGCGTCCGACATCGATTCCCTGAGCCAGGTGGCCGGCGATGTGCGCCGGCTGTGCCTCAATATGCTGAGTCAGGGCGTCAGCGCGGAAAAGCTGACGCAGTTCATTTCCGGTCTCAATGACCAGGTCACGCGCCGCGTGATCGAAATCAATCTGGCGCAGCACGACCTGTTCGGCCTCGATTGGGCCTGGCTGGCGTTTGGCTCGGAGGGACGCGACGAGCAGACCTTCAGCACCGATCAGGACAATGGGATCATCTTCGTCTGTCCCGACTTCGCCGACCGCGACGTGCTCCAATTGCGCTTTCTCGACTTTGCGCGCGATGTCAATCAAGGCCTGGCGCGCTGCGGCTTCCCGCTGTGCAAAGGCAACATCATGGCCAGCAATCCGCTGTGGTGCCTGACGCAGGACGAGTGGCGGGAGCGGTTTACCCAGTGGATACGGCTACCCGAGCCCGAGGCGCTGCTCAACGCCACGATCTTCTTCGACTTCCGTCCGCTGTATGGCAACGAGGCCCTGGCCAAGGCCCTGCGCAAGTGGCCGCTGCAGCTTACCGGCAGCGCCAAGATCTTCCTCCGTTTCATGGCCGAGAACGCGGTGAAAGCCGCGCCGCCGCTGGGCATGATCCGCGATTTCGTTTTCGACAACAATGCGGAGTTTCCGCATACGCTGGATCTCAAGGCCTTCGGCGCGCGGCCTTTTGTCGACGCGGCGCGCATCATTGCACTGGCCAACGGCATTCCCCACAGCAGCACCACCGCACGCCTGCGAGCGGCCGCGGAGCAAATGAAACTGGGCGGCGACGACGTCAATGCGGCGATCGAAGGCTTCTTCTTCATCCAGAAATTGCGTCTGAGCAACCAGCATGCGGACACCCGGCCGGGCGGGGAGAATCGCGTCGACCCGGATAAACTCAACGAGCTGGATCGCCAGGTCTTGAAAGAAGCTTTCAAGCAGGCGAAGCGGCTGCAGTCGCGGCTGCAGCTTGAGTACAGGCTCTGAATGAAAGAGACCGCGGTCCCCTTGCGCACCCCGCTGTTCCGTGGCGAGCGGCGTCTGCGCATCGCCCTGGTCGGCCTGCCGGGCGCCGGCAAGACGACCCTGTTCGAGGCCGTGTCGAGCACCGCGCCGCATCGCGGGGAATTGACCGGCACGCAGCGCGTCTATCGCGAGTGCACGGTTCAGATCGGTTTCGATGAAGCCAGCGTGGTCGATCTGCCGAGCCTCCATTCGCTGCATCACTTGCAGGGCGATGACCTTTCCACGTTCAAGTACCTGCTGTGGGGCGACGAGCGGCCGCCGGTTTCGGTGCACGAGCAGTCCGCTCCGCCCGCACCCTTCGCACCGCCGGACCTGATCATCCAGGTGGTCGATGCCACCAATCTGCAAAGTCACCTCGAACTGACGCTGGAGCTGAGCCAGCTCGGGCGGCCCATCGTGCTGGCGCTGAATCACATGGACGAGGCGGCGAAGAAGGGGCTGTACATCAACATCAAGTCCCTGGAAACGCTCCTCGGCATGCCCGTGGTACCCACCGTGGCACTCATGGGGCACGGCATCGCGCAGCTCTTCAGCGCCGCCGCGAATGCAGCGCGCGAGGCCACCTGTCCTTTGCCGCAGCCACCCAGCGGCCACATTGCCGAGAGCCTGCAAGCGCTTACCGCGGCGATGAACCGTTCCGAGATCCATGCCGCGTTTCGCTTGCCGCACCCCTTGCTGGTGGTGCAGTTCGCCGCCGCTGACGGTTTCGTCGAGGACGAGTTGCAGCAGCATTTCCCGCAACTGCTGCCCGGCTTCCGCACCCTGCGCGACGCCGCCGGACAAGGGCTGCCGCGACCACTGGCAGAGGAGCTGCATGCCGATCGCCACCATCGCGCCGCGACGCTGGTCGAGGCTGCGCTGCGCATGGGATCGCCGACCGACAGGCACGATTGGCGCTACTGGCTTGACGAGCTGTTCCTGCATCCGCAGTGGGGTTTGATCGGCAGCCTCGCCGTGTTTGCCGCCGTATTGTTCGTGGTGTTCGAGATCAGCGGCTGGATCGATTCGATGACCACGGCGCGCCTGACCGCGGCGCTGGCCGACTGGCAGCCGCAATCCACCGGGGGCGTAGTCGCTCGCGCGGTGGCGGATGGCCTGATCGGCCTGGTCGGCATCGTGGTGCCCTACATGATTCCGCTGGTCATGCTGCTGGTGACGCTGGAAGAGGCGGGGCTGATGCACCGCATCGCGTTTGTCGTCGATCGCGGCTTTCACCAGATCGGCCTGCATGGCGGTGTCGCCGTGCCCTTCCTGCTCGGCCTGGGCTGCAACGTGCCGGCCATCTCCGGCGCGGCCAAGGCCACCAGCGGCCGCGAGCGGGTGATCGCCTCGGTGCTGATCACTTTCGTGCCCTGTTCGGCGCGTTCCGCCATCATTCTCGCCATCGCCGGCAAGTACCTCGGCGCCGCCGGCGTGTTCGGCATGTTTGCGCTGACCCTGATCGTCATCGCCGGCATGGGTCGCCTGCTTTCGCGCGGCGATCGCGAACTCGGCCCCGGCCAGGTGCAGGAAATTCCCGCCTATGCCCTGCCGACGTGGCGGATCCTGCTGGCCGAGACCTGGGACCGCACCAGCGACATTCTGACCATCGTGACGCCCTTGCTGGTGGGCGGCAGCGTGGTGCTGGCGCTGCTCAATCACGTCGGCGCCGACAGCCTGATCAACAGCCTGCTGATGCCGGTGACCGTCTGGTGGCTGGGCCTCCCGCTGGCGCTGGGCGTGCCGCTGCTGTTCGGCGTGCTGCGCAAGGAGCTGTCGCTGCTGATGATCTACCAGGCGCTGGGGACACAGGAAATCGGCGGCCTGCTCGATCCGGTACAGATCGTGACCCTGCTGTTGTTCCTCACCTTCTACATCCCCTGCGTCTCCACCTTCGCCGTCATGCTCAAGACCATCGGCCGCCGGGACGCCTTGTTCTCGGTGGCGGTATCGGTCGGCGTGGCCCTGCTGGTCAGTGGTGTGGTGCGACTGGTCTTGAGTGGGGCGCAAATGTTGGCGCACTGAAGTCCACGGAGGCCATTCACGCTAAACTTTTAAGAATTGCCAGGCTCGGAGAACAGAGACATCGACCATGCTGCATTTGATTTTGACAGTCCGCGATGAGCTTCACCGCCAGTCACGATCAATCGCGGACGCCATCAGGACGGGTAAGATTCTGCGCGTGAATGACAACTCCATCCTTGAATTGGGCGCTCTTTAGGGGAGAATCGAATTTTTGCTGCTGCAGCTGAAGACAGAAATCCAGCAGGCCGGGTGAGCAGACCTTAAGCCTTTGCTTGTCCGGCCCATCAACCGTCGTCCATCATCGAATCTGGGAATCCTGACACCATGACTAGAGCCACCATCTATATCAGGACCGACAAAGGCGCCCACATGGCGGCCTCGGGGTCTCGCGAGCTCGCGAACGATCTGCGCAAGGCACTGGATGCAATCGATGGAACTTCCACCGTCGAGGCGCTGCAAAGCAAGCTCAAGTTTCGCGATGCCGCGTGGTTTGACAGGGCCCTGGCGGCTCTCGTCGCGAAAGATCTGATCCGCGAAGCCGAGAGTTCGACGGGGCTGCTCGACTTCACCAGCGTTGAATCGAGCCCACAGACCAAGGACCACGAGCGCAAGGCCCAGGAACAAAAGCTGGCCGAAGAGAAGGCGCAGCGCGAAGCCGCCGACCGCGCCCGGCAGGCCGCCGAAGCGCAGGCACGAAAGCTGGCCGAAGAGAAAGCACAGCGCGAAGCCGCCGACCGCGCCCGGCAGGCCGCCGAAGCGCAGGCACGAAAGCTGGCCGAAGAGAAGGCGCAGCGCGAAGCCGCCGATCGCGCCCGGCAGGCCGCCGAAGCGCAGGCACGAAAGCTGGCCGAAGAGAAGGCGCAGCGCGAAGCCGCCGATCGCGCCCGGCAGGAAGCCGAAACACAGGCGCGAAAGTTGGCCGAAGAGAAAGCACAGCGCGAAGCCGCCGACCGCGCCCGGCAGGCCGCCGAAGCGCAGGCGAAAAAGCTGGCCGAAGAGAAGGCGCAGCGCGAAGCCGCCGACCGCGCCCGGCAGGAAGCCGAAGCACAGGCGCGAAAGCTGGCCGAAGAGAAGGCGCAGCGCGAAGCCGCCGACCGCGCCCGGCAGGCCGCCGAAGCGCAGGCGAAAAAGCTGGCCGAAGAGAAGGCGCAGCGCGAAGCCGCCGACCGCGCCCGGCAGGAAGCCGAAGCACAGGCGAAAAAGCTGGCCGCAGAGAAGGCGCAGCGCGAAGCCGCCGACCGCGCCCGGCAGGAAGCCGAAGCGCAGGCGAAAAAGCTGGCCGAAGAAAAGGCGCAGCGCGAAGCGGCCGACCGCGCCCGGCAGGAAGCCGAAGCACAGGCGAAAAAGCTGGCCGCAGAGAAGGCGCAGCGCGAAGCCGCCGACCGCGCCCGGCAGGAAGCCGAAGCGCAGGCACGAAAGCTGGCTGACGAGAAGGCGCTGCGGGAAGCCGCCGAACGCGCCCAGCAGGACGCCGAGGCGCAGGTGCGAAAGCTGGCCGAAGAGAAGGCGCTGTGGGAAACGGCCGAACGTGCACGGCTGGACGCAGAAGCGCAGGCGCGAAAGGCGGCGGAAGAACAGAGTCGGCGCGAGGCGGAGGAACCGGCGCAGCGCGAAGCCGCCGAAGGTGCCCGCCAGGAAGCAGAAGTAGAGGCGCGAAAAGCGGCAGAAGAACAGATCCGGCGCGAGGCCGAAGAGCAGGCCCGCGTCGCGGCGGAAGAAGAGGCCCGCGTGGCAGCCGAAGAGCAGGCCCGGCGCGCTGCCGAAGAGAAGTTTCGACGCGAGGAGGAGGAGGCAGCGGCAAAGCGGAGCAAGAAAGCGGCTGCGAAGGAGGGCACAGCCAGTTCAGCCAGGCCGCGCAAATTGGGCAAGCCGCTCGCGCTGGGAATCGCTGCCCTGCTTGTGCTTGGCCTGGCGACCATTCACCTGATCTCGTTCGATGGATCGATTCCGCAGTTCGAGAAATTGCTGGCCGGACAGTTTCAGCAGCCGGTGAAAATCCAGGCGTTGCGTCTGTCGCTGGTGCCGCAACCGTACTTCCGGCTGGAGGGTGTTTCGATCGGCAGTGAAGGGCAGATCAAGATTTCCAAAGTCAAGGCGATCGGCGGGCTTGGCAACCTGTCGAGCGACAAGAAGGTGTTCAAGTCGCTCGAACTGGATTCGCCCGTTGTAACGGAAGCGGGCCTGGGCTGGATTTTGTTCGGCAAGCCGCAGGCGCAAGACGCCGTGTTCGGCGAGGTCCGGGTCTTGAACGCCCGTATTGAATCGAAGAACGTCAGCCTCCCGGTTTTCGACGCCAAGTTGCAGTCGGATGGCGATGGCACCTGGAAGACCATCGTCATTGAGTCGACAGACAAGAACCTCAACGTGGAACTGGCGCCGAAGGGTGAGTCGGTGCAGATCGACTTCAAGGCGAGGTCGTTCAAGATTCCTTTCGGGTCGGAACTCACGCTGGATGATCTGGTCGCCAGCGGCACGGCGAACGGAAGTGAACTTGCCGTGACGGAGTTCAAGGGCTTTGCCCAGGGCGGGATTCTCAGCGGCAAGGCCAAGCTGAAATGGGGCACAAACTGGACTCTTGCCGGCGCGTTGAACGCCAAGCAGATCGACACCTCCCGACTTCTTCCCGGCCTGATGGGCGACGGCAGGGTGGCGGGGGCGGCTGCGTATGCGATGCAAGCGCCGGATCCGGCCAAGCTCTTCGCGGCGAATCGCATGGAAGGCGATTTCCTGGTCACGCGAGGGCTTCTGCTGGGGGTGGACATGGGCCGCATGCTGCAGGGTGGAGCGATGAGCGGCGAGACCCGGTTCGCCGAGGCCACCGGAATGTTTGTGCATGAGCGCGGCGCAACTCAACTCAGGCAGGTGCGCTTGACCGAGGGCGCCATGACTGCCAATGGCGCGGCCGAGGTTGATGCGAATGCCAATGTGCGCGGGCGCTTTGTCATCGATCTCAAGATGCCCGGGGAACAGCGGCGGGCCAATCTTGCGGTGGCCGGCACCCTCCAGAAAATCGAATGGCGCCGGCCGTAGAGGCGGGCAGAGGCGCGGCGTCAAACTGCTTTCCACCCGGGCCGATGGCTCCGATCACGACAAAGGACTTTCATGAATCCGCAGAACGGTTACGACATCGAAGACATAGCGGTCGGCATGAGCGCGGAAGTGGCCAAGACCATTACCGATGCGGATATCGTGCTCTTTTCCGGCGTGTCCATGGATTCGAATGCGGTGCATATGGATGACGTGTATGGGCGGACCACGCCGTTCGGCGGCCGCATCGCGCACGGCATGTTGACCGCCAGCCTGATTTCATCGGTGCTGGGCAATCGTTTGCCAGGGGCGGGCGTGATCTACATGAGCCAGTCCTTGCGCTTTCGCGCACCGGTGCGTCCGGGCGACACCGTGCATGCCAAGGTGACGGTAAAGGAAGTCATCGCGGAAAAGTGTCGGGTGATTCTCGACACGGTGTGCACCGTCGGCGACAAGGTGGTCATCGATGGCGAAGCCATGGTCATGGCGACCTCGCGCCGCAAGCGTGAAGCGGCCGGCAAGTAGGAGTCGGCGCCGGCGCGACGGATGTCGGGTCGCCGTCCAGGGCGGTTGCCCGGATGAGTGACGACGCCGACCGGCAGTGCCAGCGCATCGACAAGTGGCTCTGGGCGGCGCGCTTTTTCAAGACGCGCAGCGTCGCCGCCGTTGCGGTCGATGGCGGCCGGGTCAAGTGGAACGGCCAGCACGTCAAGCCGGCGCGCGAACTGAAAGCGGGCGACGAACTCGAAATTGTCGCCGGAGAGGTGCGCTGGACGGTCATCGTGCGCGGGGTGAATGCGCAGCGGCGGCCGGCGCCGGAAGCTCGCCTGCTCTATGAGGAGACCGCGGAAAGTGCCGCCCATCGCCTGCAACAGCAGGAAATCCGCCGGCTGGCGCCGATGCCCGGCGCGGGTCTGAAAGGCCGCCCGACGAAGAAGGCGGGCAGGCTGATTCGGGGATTCAACGAGTGAGTGTCGATCGGCTCTTAGAGTTTTTGCGCGACGACGCGGCCTTCCGCGTTCACGAATACCCGGTAGCGCATGCCGTTCTTGCATGTCGCGATGTGGCTGTTGTCCGCTTGCTGCTTGGCACTGACAACCTGTTCGCACGGCAAGCCCAGCAGCACGATGACGGCGGTCAGGTCCTTCAGCACAGCGACGTCTTCCGCCGCCGACGATGGTCCGGCCAGAAGAGCCGCGAACGTGAATACGAGGGCCGAAACCCTGGCAGGTGTGATCAAGATGCTACTCCTGGAGTTAGCTGACTAATTTGAATTGCTCGGGATCCGCGAGGATGCCCCAGATCGCTTCCCGCGACCCCGAGATCGTGCGGGCCAGAGGCGGGTCGCCGTCCTGGATCAGGGTGAGCACCTTGAGGACCAGCAGGTCATACGGCTGCCGCAGGTTGGCGACACTGGTCTTTTGCCCCGTCAGGTAGCGCGACCGGAACTGTTTCAACAAGTCATCCACCTGATTCTTGAGCGCGAGCTTGGTGAGCACGCCAATCGCGTTGGTATCCCGCAGACGCAGCTTCAGTGCCGCCACGTCCAGCGGCGGCTCCAGCGTCTTGGCAACCGGCGCAGGGGTCACGTTCTTGGGTACTTGTTCAGCGGCTACCGCGGCGGCCGGAAGTTTTGCCAGCGGTTTCGCTGACGGTCGGGCGACCTTGTCAGTGCTCTGACTGATGTCAGTCCGAATCGGCGCGACGTTGGATTTCTCCTTCGCCGCGATTCCGGGCGGCTCGGCTGCGACTATGCTGTGCGGGCCCGGTGCGACCAGCGAGGGAGCAACCTGCAGGGGTCCTGGTTGCGCCAGCACGACTGGCGGCGCTTCCTTGACGCTGGCACAACCCGCCGCGAAGGCGATGCAGAGAATTCCGACATGGCGCGCTGTGGGCGTCATATTCCTGTCGCGATGCTTGCGCGGCTGCGTCCGGTTCGGCTCCACCGGAATTGGTACGAATGGGTACGAAGGGATGGGCGTTGATTCCATGCCGGCAATCTACCTGGTCGCCCGGGCGCCTTCTGTTCGGTAGCCAACAGATCATGAAGGCGCGAGTACATGCGGCAGCCCTGGGGCGCCGGCGATATTCGTGATCGCCTGCCGGTAACAGGTTGCGCAGTCGCGAGCCGGAAGCGACAATGTGGAGCCGCAATTCCGCGCGTGTGCATAAAGGTTTGACATGGATCCTGTCGTCGCTCTGATTATCGGCCTGTTGCTCGGCGGCGGCCTCGTTGCCCTGCTTCTCGTCGGCCGCGTGCGCGACGCGCAGGCCCGGCTGGCCCGGCAGGACAGCGACATGGCGGCCCTGCGGCTGCAGGAGTCGGCGCTGGCGATACGGTGCGCGCAGCTCGCAACCGAACTGGAAAAGGACCAGGCGCTGTTCGCCGAGCGGCAAGCCACGCTGGAAGCCGCGCGCGACAGCTTCGCCGATGCCTTCAAGGTGATTTCGGCCGATGCGCTGGCGAAGAACAACCAGTCCTTCCTCGAACTCGCCCGCGCCACGCTGGAAGCGCAGCAGGCGGCGGCGCTGGCCTCGGCGCGGACCGATCTCGACAAGCGCCAGCTGGCCATCGGCGAACTGGTGGCACCGGTCAAGGTTTCGCTGGAAAAATTCGAGCTGCAAATCCAGGGCATCGAGAAGTCGCGCATCGACGCCTACGCCACGCTGACCGAGCAGGTGCGCGCCATGGCCGAGGCGCAGGGGGCGTTGCGCCTGGAAACCGGCAACCTGGTCAAGGCCCTGCGCGCGCCGCAAACGCGCGGGCGCTGGGGCGAGCTGCAGCTCAAGCGCGTGGTCGAGATGGCCGGCATGCTCGATCACTGCGATTTCTTCGAACAGGCCAGCACCAATACCGAGGACGGACGGCTGCGTCCCGACATGATCATCAAGCTGCCCGGCGGCAAGAACATCGTGGTGGACGCCAAGGCGCCGCTGGCCGCCTACCTCGAAGCGCTGGAGGCGACCGACGAGGAGGAAAAGAAGCGCAAGCTGGCCGATCACGCGCGCCAGGTGCGCGAGCACCTCAAGAAGCTCGGCCAGAAGGCCTACTGGGAGCAGTTCCAGCCGTCGCCCGATTTCGTCGTGCTGTTCCTGCCCGGCGAGATGTTCTACTCGGCCGCGCTGGAAGCCGATCCCTCGCTGATCGAGCAGGGCGTCGAGCAGCGCGTGATACTCGCCACGCCGACCACGCTGATCGCCCTGTTGCGCGCCGTCGCCTACGGCTGGACGCAGCAGGCGCTGACCGAAAATGCCGAGCGCATCAGCCTGCTCGGGCGCGAGCTTTACGACCGCATCGCCACCGTGACCGAGCACTGGGGCCGCGTCGGCAAGAACCTCGGCGAGGCCGTCGGCGCCTACAACAAGTCCGTGGCCTCGATGGAAACGCGCGTCCTGGTCTCCGCCCGCAAGTTCCGCGACCTCAAGGTGGCCGGCGAAGACAAGGAGATTGCCGACCTCAACCCGGTCGAGGTGCTGCCGCGCGAGCCGCAGGCGCCCGAATTGCTGGCCAGGGACGACAGGCTCATGCCATGAGCTTTGTCTCCTGCAGACTGTTCTCCATTCTCAAGGAGGAAGTCTCATGTACGTCGATCAGATATTTGCCCAGCACCCCGTCCATCCCGCCGATCTCGCCGTGTTCATCGTCACCACGACCCTGTGCGCCCTCGGCGCCCTGATGCTGCCGCTGGCGGGATGATCAATCAAGGTGTGGCCCAAAAAGACTGAGCCTCAATGACCAAGATCACTCCCAAGCCGGAAAACCTGGCCTCGCTGATCTTCTTTATCCGAGGGGAGAAGGTGTTACTCGATACCGATCTCGCCGTGATGTATGGTGTGGAAGCCCGTGCATTGAACCAAGCGGTCGCACGGAATCGCACACGTTTTCCCGACGACTTCATGTTTCAGGTCTCGGCAGATGAGTACGAGCACATCCGGTCACAATTTGTGACCTCATCGGATGCCAAAGATAGCCACTCGTCACAATCCGTGATGAGTGGCAAAAAGGGTGAGTCTTTGAGATCACAAACTGTGATCTCAAAGGGAAGAGGGGGACGGCGGTACCTTCCTTACGCCTTCACCGAGCAAGGCGTCGCCATGCTCTCCAGCGTGCTGCGTTCGCCGCGCGCGGTTGAAGTGAATATCGCCATCATGCGCACCTTCGTCCAGTTAAGGCGTCTCATGGACTCGAATCGCGACCTTGCGCGCAAGATCGAGGCGATGGAAATGAGATACGACGAGCAGTTCTCGGCGATCTTCGATGTCATCAAACAGCTGATTGCCGATGGTCAGACGCGCAAGTCGAAGCCCAGGCGCTCCATCGGATTCCTATGATCTGCTGCGGAATTCCTGAATGCGCTGCGGACGTGCGGGGCCGGTGGTGATTCGTTCCGATCTGCAGGTCGTCCCGCTGGCCGAACTTCCCGGCGGGCCGGAGCCGCTGGTGCTGTGCGCCACGGCGCGGCTGGCGACCGGCCTGCGCCGCGCGCACGGCGAGTTGCAGGCGGCGCGCGGCGCGGCGGTTTGGGCTGCGCTGCAAAGTTCGACGCCGGCGATGTGGCTCGATCACCTGACCTCATCGGCGCTATTGCGCGGCGATATTCCGCCGGCCAGCGTGCCCGGGACTTTTCTCTCGCGCGCGCAGGAACGCAGCTTGTGGGAGCAGGCCATCGCGAGCGACGCCGGCGCGGCGGCGGAGCTGTTCGACCGCGAAGGCATGGCGCTGGCCGCGATGGAGGCCGCGTCCGTGCAGCGGGCTTGGCGCGTCGAGGTGCCCGAGGCATTGCATACCGAGGAATACCGCGCCTTTTTGCGCTGGCAGGAAACCGTGGGCGCGGCCTGCCAGAAAGGTACCTGGCGCACCGCGGATGAAGTCATGGCGTGGCGCATCGAGTGTATCGAGCGCGGCATCGGCGGCCTGCCGGCGCGCATCGGCATTGCCGGCTTCATTGCGCCCGATCCGCTGGTCTCGCGCCTGCTGGTGGTGCTGGAGACGCGCGGCGTCGAGCTGTTCCAGCTTGATTGCGGCCGCGGCGAAAGCGCGCCCGCGGTCGGCGCCGAACTGCCCGACACGGCAGCGGAATGCGTCGCCGCGGCGAAATGGGCGCGCGGCTGGCTGGCGCGCGATGCGTCTACACGCATGCGCATCGCCGTGGCCGATTTGCCGGCGCGACGACGGCTCTTGGAATCCGCGCTCGAAGACGCTCTGCATCCCAATGCGGTCGGGGCCGGCTGGGCGGCGCTGGAACGCGACCATGCGTTCGCCGCCGGGTCGCCGCTGGCGGCCGAGCCGCCGGTCGATGTCGCCCTGCGCCTGCTGCAACTTCTTGTTCACCCGCAGCGCGTGGCGCAGGCCGAGTTCGGCGCCTTGCTCTGCGGCCCCGGCTGGTCGGCCGATGTCGAGGAAGCCGACGCCCGTGCCCGGCTCGAAGCCGCATTGCGCGAATTGCTGCCGCCCGAAACCAGCCTGGAGCGATTGGCGCGTGCGGTGGGCCGCCAGGCCGAAGCTCTGCAGGCGCCGCGCCTTGCTGCCGATCTGGGTGCGCTGCTGGAAGCCGTGCGCAGCGCGCCGCGCCGCCAGCTTCCGTCGGCGTGGGGCAAGGCCTTCGCCGGGCTGCTCGATGCCGTCGGCTGGCCCGGTCAGCGCGCCCTGCTGGCGACGGAGCGCGCCGCCTGCGACGAATTGCGCGAGGCCCTGAGCGGTCTGCTCGCGCTGGACAGCATTCTGGGTCGCGTCGATGGCGGCGAGGCGCTGCGCCAGCTGCAGCGGCAGTGTCGCGATCAGGCTTTTGCCGCCGCACGTAAGACCCCGGCGCGGATCGAGATCTGCAGCCTGGGCGATGCCCTGGCCGGTCCGGTGGATGGGCTCTGGGTCATGGGCCTCAACGAAGGCGCCTGGCCGCCCGCGCCGCGGCCGAATCCGCTGCTGCCCGCCGAACTGCAGCGGCGCGCCGGCATCCCCGCGGCGCGCGCCGACAGCCTAGCGGTGGAGGCGCAGAGCCTGCAGGCCCTGTGGTGCGAAAGCGCCGGCGAGGTGGTGTTCTCCTGGGCGCAGCGCGAAGGCGAGCGGCCGCTGCGGGCCAGTCCGTTGCTGGCGGAAATCCTGCGCCGCGAGTGGCCGTCGCTACCGGTGTTGCCGTTCTCGCCGGAGCCGCTTCAGCGGCTCGATGACGGATTTATGGAGCGCGTCGATGACGCGCGTGCGCCGCCGGTCGGCGCCGCCGAGCGCATCCGCGGCGGCACGGCGCTGCTGACGGCGCAGGCGGTGTGCCCGGCCTGGGCCTTCTATCAATATCGGCTCGGGGCCGCCGTGTTGCCAGCGCCGACTTTCGGGCTCGATGCGCGGGCGCGCGGCTCGCTGCTGCATGCCGCGCTGGAGGAGTTCTGGCGCGGACGCAGCCTGGCTGATCTGACGCAGATGGACGAGGCCGTTCGCGGCGCGGAAATCCGGCGCGTGGTGGCGCATGCGCTGGCCGAATTCGACCGTGAGGCGGTTGAGCCGCTGCCGCCGCGCCTGCGCCAACTGGAAGGCGAGCGGCTGCAGGCGCTGCTCGCGGTCTGGCTCGAGGTCGAGGCGCAGCGCGCGCCGTTCCGCGTCCTCGCCTGCGAGGAGAGTCACAAACTCGACATCGAAGGCCTGCCGGTGCGCGTCGTGATCGACCGCATCGACGAACTCGCCGACGGGCGACTGGTGGTGATCGATTACAAGACCGGCCGCAAGGTGTCGGCCGATAGCTGGGCCGAACAGCGCATCACCGAACCGCAATTGCCGATCTATGCGGCGCTGGCCTTTCCCGATCGCGCCGTGGCGGCCGTGGTGCTGGCCCGCGTCACGCGCGACGAGCCGGGCTTTCTCGGCGTGGCTGAAAGCGAAGGCCTCTTGCCCGAAGTGAAAGCCCTTGATGCGCAGCGCAGGCGCTACGCGGAAGACGAATGTCCCGACTGGCAGGCGCTGCGCCGCCTCTGGGCCGAGCGCATCACTGAGCTGGCGCGCGAAGTGCGCGACGGCATCGCCGCCGTGGTGTTCGCCGATGAAAAGGCGATCGAGTACTGCGATGTGCGCCCGCTGCTGCGCGTCGCCGAGCGACGGCAGCAATTCGATGAGGCCGGCGAGCCATGAGCGATCTGCTGCGGGAAGACGAGATCAACCGCCGCCGCGCGCTGGAGCTCGACTCCTTCATTGTCGAGGCGCCCGCCGGGGCGGGCAAGACCGAGCTGCTCACGCAGCGCTATCTGCGCCTGCTGGCGATCGTGGACGAGCCCGAAGAAATCATCGCCATCACCTTCACCAACAAGGCGGCCGGCGAGATGCGCCAGCGCATTGCGGACAGCCTCGCGCTCGCAAGGCAGGCAGAGATGCCCGAGGCCGCGCACAAGCGCATCACCTGCGAGCTGGCGCGTGCCGCGCTGGCACGCTCGGCCGAGCTCGGCTGGCAGATCGAAACCCAGCCGGGACGGCTGCGCCTGACCACCATCGATGCGCTGTGCGCCAGCCTGGCGCGGCAGATGCCGCTGCTGTCGCGCTTCGGCGCGCAGCCCGCCGTGGCCGAGGAAGCCAAGCGGCATTACGACGAGGCCGCACGGCGCGCGCTCGACCATCTCGAAGGCAAGGGAGAAGACGAACGCGAGCATGCCGAAGCGGTGGCGACGGCCCTGGCGCACCTCGACAACGACGTCACGCGGCTGGCGCGGCTGCTGGCCGAGATGCTGGCGCGGCGCGAGCAATGGCGCGCGCTATGGGAAATGAGCGCCGATCTCGACCATCCCGAGTCGGCGATCGGCGAGGCGCTGCAGGAGATGGTCGGCGAGGAACTCGCGCTGGTCGCCGAGGTGCTCGACGCTGCATGGCAGCGGCAGTGGATGCCGCTGGCGCGCTTCGCCGCGGACAACCTGGGCGAAGCGAATTTGGCAAACTCGCTGAGCGGCTGGACCGAAGCGCTGGCCGCCACCCCGGAGGAACTGCCGCGCTGGCGGGCGCTGGCTGAATTGCTGCTGACGCAGAAGGACGAGCCGCGCAAGACCGTGACCGTGAAAAACGGCTTCCCGGCGGGCAAGGAATTCAAGCCGCAGAAGGACGCCATGCTGGAGAGGCTGGCCGCGCTCGATGGCGGGGCGGTGGCCGCCCTGCAACGCCTGCGCGAACTGCCGGCGCCCGACCACGACCACGATGCCGTGGTGCGCGCGCTGGCCCGCCTGATGAAGCTCGCCGCCGCCGAACTGTGGCTGGTGTTCCGCGAGGCCGGCGAGGTCGATTTCGGCGAACTCGCGGCGCGCGCCATCGCCGCGCTGGGCGACGAGCTCGATCCCTCGGAACTTGGCCTGCGCCTCGACTACCGCATCCGCCATTTGCTGGTCGACGAATTCCAGGACACCAGTCCGGCGCAGATCGAATTGCTCGAGCGCCTGACCGCCGGTTGGCAGCCTGATGACGGCCGCACGCTGTTTGCGGTGGGCGATCCGATGCAGTCGATCTACCGCTTCCGCAAGGCCGACGTCGGGCTCTTCCTGCGCGTCGCCGAGAACGGCATCGGCGCGCTGCGGCTGACGCCCCTGCGCCTGTCGCGCAACAACCGCTCCTGCCCGGCCGTGGTGGACTGGATCAACGCCAGCTTCCCCGCGGTGTTCCCGGCCATGGACGATCCGCTGCGCGGCGAGATCCGCTATCGCGAGTTCGCCGCCACGCGCGATGCGCTGCCCCAGGCCGGCGTCATGATCCATCCGGTGCTGGCCGCAAAAGGAGATAGCGCCGCGGGCGCCCGCGGCGAGGCGCAGCAGATCATCGCGCTGATCGAAGCCGAATGGCGCGAGGACCCGACCCGCAGCATCGCCGTGCTGGTGCGCGCCCGCGATCACCTCGCCGCGCTGGTCGCCGCGATCCGCCGCCATGGCGCCGCCTGGCGCTTCTCGGCCGTCGAGATCGAGCCGCTGGCGGGGCGGCAGGCGGTGCAGGACCTGATCTCGCTGACCCGCGCGCTGCATCACCGCGCCGACCGCGTGCATTGGCTGGCCGTCCTGCGTGCGCCCTGGTGCGGCCTGACGCTGGCCGACCTGCATGCGCTGGCCGGCGACGATCACGACGCCACGATCTGGTCGCTGATGAACGATGCCGCCCGCATCGAGCGCCTGTCGGCCGATGGCCGCCGGCGCGTGAGCCACGTGCGCGAGGTCTTGGCCGAGGCGCTGGCCGGGCAGGGCCGGCAGCGACGCCGGCGCTGGATCGAGGACGCCTGGAAGAAGCTCGGCGGGCCGGCCTGCCTGGCCGGCGCGAGCGAGGCCGCCGACGCGCAGGCCTACTTCAATCGGCTCGACGCTCTGGATGCGGCGGGGCGCTTCGTGCTCGACAGCCTCGAGGACGACATGGGCCGCCTCTATGCGGCGCCCGATGCGCAGGCCGACGGCCGGCTGCAGTTGATGACGATCCACAAGGCCAAGGGGCTGGAGTTCGACACCGTGATCCTGCCCGGCCTGCACCGCGAGGGGGCGGGACGCGATACGCCGCTGCTGGCATGGGACAGCTTTCCGCTGGCCTCGGGCGAGCGCCTGATCGCCGCGCCGGTGAATCCGCGGCGCGGCAGGACGGCCGGCGAGCCGACCGTGTATGACTTCCTGCAACGCATGGAGAAGGAGCGCAGCCGCAACGAGGAGGCGCGCGTGCTCTACGTCGCCGCCACGCGCGCGGTGCGCCGCCTGCATCTGGTCGCCGTCGCGCAGTGCGAGGAGGGCGGGGCGCTGGTCGAACCGCGCGCTGCTTCACCGCTGGCGCGGCTGTGGCTGGCGGTCCAGGCGGATTTCGAGCGGGCGGTAGCCAGCGCGGGCGCCGCCATGGAGCCCTCGGCAAGCGACGGGCTGGTCGACGAGCTTGCCAGCTTCGTGCCGCAATTGCTGCGCTTGACGCAGCCCGCCGTGCCGCCGGACTGGCGCGCACCCGCGCTGCCGGCATCAGTCAGCGACCCGCGCGAGGACACCGCCGATGCGCTGGCGGCAGCGGTGGGCACCCTGACCCACGCCGTGCTGGAACTGATCGCCGCAGACCCGGAAGGATGGCCTGCGCCGCGCGTGACCGAGCGCCAGCCCGGCTTCGAGCGCTGGCTGGCCAGCCGCGGCTGGCCGCCGGCCGAGGCGCGGGCGGGGGCGGCGCGAGTCGCGCGCATCCTGGTGGCGACCCTGGGCAGCGCGGATGGCCAATGGGTGCTGCGCCGCCGGCAGGACGCGGCCGCCGAACTGGCGCTGACAAGAGTCGGCGGAAACGACGACGGCGCGCTCTGCGTACCTGGGACTCCGCTTCGCGGGCAGGTAACCCAGGTCGTCGATCGTTGCTTCGTCGAAGACGGCGTGCGCTGGATCATCGACTACAAGACGGTCGACCTGGGCCCCACCGCCGATCTACGGCTGCTCGCGGTCCATGCCGGGCGCTACCGCTCGCAGCTCGAATCCTATGCCGCCCTGTTCGCCGCCGAGGGGCTGCCGCAGCGCCTCGCGGTGCTCTATGTTGCGCATGGCATTCTGGCTAGTCTGGAATACAATCCCGATTCCGACTGAGGTTTGTGGGGGAGCGACATGTCCGACAAAAAATACCGCCTCGTGACGCGCAGCGATTTCGATGGTCTGGCCTGCGCCGTTCTGCTCAATGAACTCAACATGATCGACGAGATCAAGTTCGTCCATCCCAAGGACATGCAGGATGGCAAGGTCGAGATTTCCGAAAACGACATCACCACCAATCTGCCGTTTGTTCCGGGCGTGTTCCTCGCATTCGATCATCATCTCTCCGAGACCTTCCGCAATCCGGGCGAGCGCCCCAACCACATCATCTATCCCGACGCGCCCTCGGCCGCGCGCGTGGTGTACGAACACTTCGGCGGCAAGAGCAAGTTCCCGCTGGCTCTGACCGAGATGATGCTGGCCGTCGACAAGAGCGATTCGGGAAATTTCACGCGCCAGGAAATCCTCGATCCGAAGGACTGGGTGCTGCTCAGCTACATCATGGATTCGCGCACCGGCCTCGGCCGCTTCCGCGAGTTCCGCGTCAGCAACTACCAGTTGATGATGGATCTGATCGCCTACTGCCGCAACCACAGCATCGATGAGATCCTGGCCCTGCCGGATGTCAAGGAGCGCGTCGATCTCTACTTCGAACACGCCGAAAAGGCCAAGGAACAGCTCAAGCGCCACGCCAAGTTGCACAAGAATCTCGCGGTGCTCGATCTGCGCAGCGAGGAAACCGTCTTTGCCGTCAATCGCTTCATGATTTACGCGCTCTTCCCCGAAATCAACATCTCGATCCACGTCATGTGGGGCATGCAGAAGCAGAACACCGTGTTCGCCGTCGGCAAGTCGATCGTCAATCGCACATCGAATACCAACGTCGGCGAACTGATGCTGTTCTACGGCGGTGGCGGCCACGAGAATGCCGGCACCTGCCAGATCCCCAACGACCGGGCCGATCATGTCCTGCAGGAACTGATTACCACCATCAACGCCGACGGCTGAGCCCTGGCGTCTTCCCGCCGCCGGCGCCGCGACAGGCCCGTGCCCGGGCAGGCTGCCAGAGCAGACTTGCCAACGGCATGAATCGCGACTATCCTGAAAAGAAAAAGAAAGCCGTTCAGTAATTGCTGAACGCAAAGGGGGAGGAGCGCAGTGGCCACCGGCCAAGCCATTCATCGTCAAACAGTATTGCCAGCAGGCAATGACACGCCATCAGGCGGGATCGTGCTCAAGAAGCTGTCGCCGGCCGCCGACGGCGCCAAGCGCATGGCGACGCGCGATGGCCCGAGCCTGGTGTGCGTGCGCTACCGCGAGGACACGGTGCGCGGCCGCCGCCTGACCACCGTTGAGTTGATCGTCGACGAGCGGCCGTTGCCGCCGCCGCTTGCCGTGCGCGTGGCCTACGAAGAAGTCGACTTGCGGAGCCAGGTCAAGGCCGCCGGAGGGACTTGGGATGGAAAGCGCAAGTTGTGGCTGCTGCCCAGGGCGGCGGTACGCAAGCTAAAACTGGCAGATCGGGTCGTTCCGGAAAAGGCCTAAATATGGACACATCGACATACCCATATCTGGATACGTTCTTCCATATTTGGGCAGAAATGCCTGGATATGGAAGTCTTGCCGTGACGTCTACTTAACGTTAGCCCTCAGAAGATCTACGCCGCCAATTGGATCAGGATCCGCTCATGTCAGAAAGTACAACACGACTACAAACCGCGCAGTGGGTGATCGAGCGTCAGTTGGCTTGGATCGTGGCAGCAGACGCAAAGGTAGCCGTAGTTATAGCTATCGACACAGCGATGATCGCAGCACTCGCCACAGCATTCGCAGCGGCGAAAACCCCCGCTCCTTGGGCAATTACACTATCGCTAATAGCGGTGCTGTTCACTGTGATTGCTATGGCGTGCGCCGCAGCCTCTTTGCTTCCGAGAACAAGTGGGCCGCAGAGTTCGCTTCTTTACTTTGGTACCGTCGCTATGAGCCCCCCTGCGGACTACGTCGAAGCTTTCTCCAAAGCCAGCGTAGATGAATTGCTCCAAGATTGGGCACTTCAAATTCACCGGAACGCAGAGATCGCGGCGCGCAAGCACCTTTTGGTACGCCGAGCTGTCGGTTGGTCATTTTCCGCCGCGCTCCCTTGGATTTTCGCCGTTGGGTTACTTGTCCGACCATAGGCAATCACATAGATGACCTTTCGGGAAGAACTCGATGAAAAGGTACGGCAACTCGCGCGGGAGTCGTGGGGCGACGTCCCAGACGGATACGCCGTCCCGGTACCCGATGATTTGACGTTTGGCAACACAGGGCGCCGCCTCAGTGCATGCGTCTTATACGCTGATATCTGCGGCTCGACGAAGATGGTAGATGCGCTAACCGATACCCTGGCAGCGGAGTACTACAAGGCATTCCTGCACTGCGCGGCGAAGATAGTGAAACGAAATGGCGGGGATATCACCGCCTACGACGGTGATCGACTTATGGCTGTCTTTCTCGGAAAAGGCAAGGAAGACGCTGCGGTCGGTGCTGCGCTTGAAATAAATTTTGCGGTAAATGAGATCGTAAACCCGCACTTCGCATCCATCTACGCTATCCATCATCGAGTGCTTCAGCACACAGTAGGTGTTGACTCCGGCAGAGTCCTCGTTTCAAAAACTGGCGTTCGAATAGACAGCGACCTAGTTTGGGTTGGGGCTGCTGCAAACTATGCTGCAAAGTTGAATAGCTTTGATGGCCTCGACTCTGATTATCCGCTTCGAGTTACTCATGAAGTTTTCGCAAAGCTCACTCGCTCGTCCCTTTTCGGAACCAACGGCGATCAAATGTGGGAAGGTCCATACACGAACATTGGTCAACGACAGCACTATCGAACCCGGTTTCAAAGGCAATTCCCTTGACCTTAAACATTCATTCACAACAAACCAAGCCGATGTGGGCTAACCCGGCGGTCGACCTCGTTCGCTTCGCTCTCTGGACGCTGCGCGATGAAGCCGCGCCGGTCACCTTGAACGTTGGGCACCTACTCCCATCCAGTTACGCACCCGAAGGAGGTTCAATGGCGCTTCATAGAGTCACCGGTGAAGATTTGCGCAAGATTCATGGCGAAGTTGCTCAACTGATCAACCAACGATTTCTTGTTACAACATTATCAATCACGCTGTTTGGAGTGGTGACAGCTTGGGTGTTGTCAAAAGTTCCCTCGACAGCAGGCCAGCCGGTGGGTGGGCTTGTCTATGCGCTTTCAATTCTCCATATTGCCTTACTACTAGTCTTGTTCGGTTTGCAGCACTCCCTAAAGAGAATGCTCCGTATGTTCTCTACCTACTTGGTCGTTACCGAGGCTTCGGAGTGGGAACAAGACTGGAAGACGTTTCGTGCTGAAATGAACTATTTCGGCTACTCAAAGCCGATCGCGTTTGTTTATCTTTTCATGTCCCTCGTAGTATGCGTATTGCCCCTGGGCCTCGTAGAGTTCTATGGCCTTACATACGCGCCGTTCTCCGGATTAATTACCCTAACTGTCGTGTCTGTTGTAGCCGTTGTTATCGTCGCTTTGCTGGGGCTCGGTGGGGTGGCTGATCACGAAAAGGATGCAGAACGAAAATGGAAAGAACTCAAGAACGGTGCCCAACCCATCATTCCACCGGACGCTGCACGATAAAGCCGCGTAGCGCCGGTGACTTCAAACGTTGGGCCACAACATAACCATGAGCAAGAGTATCGCCTATCTGAAATTCAGATCGCTCCTTGAACAGGAGATCCGAACGTTCTGGCATTTACTTTCCTCACTTGAGTACGCGGAACGTTGGCTTATCGAAGAAAAGCCTGTGAGGCTTACTTTGCATCCGGGCGACGACCGCTATCCGTTTAGGGCAATAGATATTTCACCCGCCGAATTCGTTAGCGAACAGGCTGACATCAGTTCTCACCTACGAGAGAATACATTGGTAAGTTTCGTAACCACCTTCGAGTGCTATTTGTCTGAGCTATTGGAGCGCTTAATTTACCTTGAGCCTTCTCTTCTCAATGACTCGGATCTACAAATACCAGCTAAGGAAATGGCTGGTGCGGTACAAGATTCGGATATGAAAAGGTGGCTTGCAGTAAAAGTTACCGACAAGTACTTGCGAAACAAAACGCATGCGGCAATGATTTCCAGAATGGATACTTTCTGCAAAGCAGGCGTATCAAAGTCACTTGCGAATGAGATTGCCGAGTGGTCGAGGTGGGCCTTGGTCAGGAACAGCATTGTTCATACCTCTCGACAGGTAACCGCGGAACTGGCTAAGGAATGGCCAGAACGCTTTCCGACAGCCGGAGGCCCAGTCACACTAGAAAACAAGGAACTGGCCAGGATTCACCACTTAGCACTAAAAATCGCCGATGCAATTGACGCACGTGCAGTTGCAACGCGAATTCATAAGCACGACGAATTGTTGATCGCGCGAGAGATCTTTGTTCATCGAGGGATAAGTGAGCCCAACAAGCTTAAGGCGGCGCTAGGAAGTGTTATGCCTGTAAGAGTTACGAGAATAGACATCGAGAAAATGCTTGCCGCTCAACGTCGGGGGAACCATCTTGACGCGTGGGAGCTTTCAGTACGTGATCTGGACCGCATCATTGCCTAACACTGCGGTCACCAGGGACGACCAAATAGCTGGCTTTGCCGCCTATTTGGTCGCCCGTTAACTTCGATAGGCCGAATCAAACACTTTTCTCGCCATCTCAGCAATAACAACAACCATGACCGACGTGATCGAACAGCCCCCTTCGGTGCTGAACGCCTCTCCAGGCGATGTTTTGTTCTCTCGCATGCGTATTCCGTACCCTGGACTGATCCTGCAAGGGTTTTCGCGGCGACACCGCTATGGACCCGAGATTGAACCGTTTATCTCATTCAAACAGCTTCAATACTTCTTAGAGTTCCTAGAGTTTGTCGTCCTTACCGAACGGCTAATTGTTCCGGTTCCACAGTTCTCAAAGCAAACACAAAAAATAGTTAACAGTAAGCGCCATTGGGTCGACTTCGCAATATTTCAAGCTACTGGAGACTTGTCGCTAGATACGGAGTGTGTCGTTGAAAAGCTGACAAGAGCGGGGGTGTTGTTTGAGTGTGGGATTGCAGTAGGCGATCCCACAGCAGATGACGTAGCCGCTCGATTGCTCCCAACGAGCCGCTCTCTCCAGAGTCAGTTCTCCACTTTCTTACGGCGCGCCACCGCAGCGGGAATTTCCGACCCCTTCGCCTACGCTACAGCGAGCATCGCCTTCTGGTCGGGAGCACCACTCCACGTTGCTGAAGCAGCGGGACTTGCAAAGGTGCCTTACGTTCTGGGACACCATGAAGAGCTTCACCTGCAAGGATTTGAGAGTGAGAACCTGAAGACACGTAAGTCGGTCGCTGAACTGATGCTGGATCGATTGAACAGTGGCGCTCGAAAGGAACTCGCACAGATTGCACAGCTCGGCGTTCTGACCACGTTCCCTGAAACACCGATCGCCTCTTTAATTCTGCAGAGGGCGACCTCACCCGTCGGTCTTTTAGATGCAGCGATAGAACTTCGCGCCGAATTTACCTCATATCGCAGGCACATGAATCAGATCGAGCATGATCTAGCGAATGAAAGCCAATCACTGAAAATTCGTCTTAAGCGTGCCAAGGAACTTGAGCAACTCGCTTCCTCTCTATGGGCTGGGTCAAAGACTGACCTTAAAGCATCCGCAATAGGAGTTTCCGAAGCTTTGTTTGCCTTACCCGAGATAGTAGCCGACCCGACAGCTTCTACTCTAAAAGGGCTCGCCACAAAGATCGCGGCACTCCCAGTAGACGCTGTACTTAACCTGTATAGAAAGAGAAAGATTCGTTTGCTTCTGAAGGCAAAGCGGTCATTCCTGCGAGGCAGCGATCAAACGGCAAACATCGCGCGGGTCCTAAATGTAGAGCCTAAACTTGTAGCGTTATCACGCACATTGGCTCAGCCACGCCTTACGGCGAAGTACGCCGCTAAACACCCAGAAGAAGCTGCAGCGTGGTATGGCACGCAACAGGAAACGTCGCAAGCCCAACCCATCAATCCACCGGACGCTACGCGATAAAGCCGCGCAGCGTCCGGTGATTTCAAACGTAGGGCTCTTATATGCTCGAAGAAACTTTGGTCTTTGTTGACGGTGAGAATATCTCGATTCGCTATAGGCAGATGACCTGACTGGTTTTATCGGACCAATTCGATCTAGAGATTCGTGGCCCCGGTTGTTGAACTGACTTCGCAACCCCGGCGGAATTCCGCCGGGGTTGCGTACTGCAAACTCGAATGCGGTCGGACTT
>JALNYT010000019.1:1371-6284 GCA_023229685.1 Sulfuritalea sp. | reverse complement strand
AACCGTTCGCCGCACTGGACCCTCCGCTGCGTGCACGCATGCGCGAGGGGTTGATGGCGCTGCAGTCACAACTGAAGCTGCAAATGCTGATGATCACGCATGATCCGGCTGACGTCGAAGCGCTGGCCGAGCATGTGCTGGAGATTCGCGATGGCCGCCTCCATGCTGACTCGGAGTCGGCAGGCGAAGCGGGATGAAAGCCTCAGTCGGTGGTACCCAGGATGATGCTCGACGCCTTGATGAGGGCGAGCACGGCCTGCCCTTCCGTCAGGCCGAGCGCCTCGACACTGCCCTGGGTGACGATCGCCACGATCACACCGCCGCCGGCCAGCCCGATGCTTACCTCCGCATTCGCGGCGCCGAGGTGTATCGCACTCACCGTGCCCGCCAGGCGGTTGCGCGCGGAGAGTTTCATCGCCGGGTCCGGCAACGCCAGCAGTACCGATGAGGCCTTGATCAGGGCGATCGCCGTGCGTCCGGGAGCAAGACCCAGGTGGCGCGTGCTCTCGCAGGTGATGCTGGCGACGATGCGCTGACCGCCCTGCATGTCGAGTTCGATGGTGTCATTCACGGCGCCGCGGTGCACGGCAACGACCATGCCGGAGAGATGATTGCGCGCGCTGGTCTTGAGCATGAATCGCCTCAACAGGTGAAGATCCTGCATGGACGCGTCGCCCCCTGCACCGAACTGCTGCAGGAAACGCTGATGCTCGGCATCGACGGCACGGAACACCTCCACCAGCCGCTGCCCCCGCACCGTGAGCTGGGTGCCGCCGCCGCGTTTGCCGCCTGCCGCGCGGGTCACCAGCGGCTCGTCGGAGAGATTGTTCATCGCGTCGATCGCATCCCACGCACCCTTGTAACTCATGCCCACGGCACGCGCGGCGGCGCTGATGCTGCCGGTGTCGCCGATGCGGGCAAGCAGCTCGATGCGATCCAGTCCCCCCAGATGCCGCTGGCCCGCGTGCAGCGACAGCGTGCCCTTGAGTTCAAACATCAGTGCGCTCGCTCGATGCGCCGTGGCGCTCCCCGGCCGAGTTTAGCGAGCCGCGGCCCAGACCGTAGCGTTGTCACGCCGTCAGCCCTCGCGGGAGGCCTTGAGCCGGCGCGCGCTGTCGCGCACATCAACATCGAACAGCAGCGTCAAGGCGTCGGATTCCGCGGCACCGCCGAGCTCGAACCGCAGGCCGTCGCGGCTCGGCAGGCGGCTGGCCAGCTCACGCACCGCCTCGGCGGGAAGCAGGATTTGCCAGGCGGCGGGCTGTCCGGTCACGCTGGCGATGGCAGACGATCCGAGGGAAAGCACGCACTGCAGCGAAAACGCATCGGCGAACCGCGTATGCGCTGTCACCGACACACCGGCCAGCAGCTGGGCGAGTTCGTCCTCGTTGATACGTACGCGCAGCTGCTGCGTGTCGATCTGCAATTTCATGGGGTACTCCGTGACGGATGCATGCCGATACGAAGCGGCGAGGAAAGCTCCAGGCTGACGATCTCGACCGCACTGCCGACGGGGCAGTCGCCGGCGTCTTCGCCCAACACCACCCAGGCATCCGCCTCGGCAAAGGGCTGGATGCGAAAGGGCTCTTGCTGCCGGCTTACGTGTGCCTGCAACCGGCCGCTGTCATCGAGCTGCAGGCGCGCGCGTAGAAAATGGCGAAAACCGGCCTTGGGACTTTGCGCGGTGGCCAACGACGCATGCAGCACCGGCTCACGGCCCTGCCCGGCCATCGCGCGCAGTACCGGCGCGACAAAGAAACGGGCGCCGGCCGCCACCGCCATGGGCGTGCCGGGCAAGGCCAGAATCATCGGCCCACCAGGCAAGCGGGCCGCCAGCAGCGGCTTGCCCGGGCGCATCGCCACCTTGTGGAACAGCAGTTCGGCATCGAGCTGGCGCAGCGCATCGGGCACAAAATCGTAGCGCCCCATCGACACCGCGCCGGTGCTGATCACCAGATCGGCACCGGCGGCGACCGCACGCTGCAGCGCCTGCACGTAGGTGACGGCGGTATCGTCCACCGTCTCGCAGCCGAGCACCTCGGCACCGGCTTGGCTGAGTGCGGCGACCAGATAGGGGCCGTTGGAGCTATGGATCTGACCATCGCCCAGCGGCTGGGCTGGATCGCTCTGCAGCTCCTTGCCGGTGCAGATGATCGTTACCCGCGGGCAGCGAACCACCTCGACGCGTGCCACACCGAGCGCCGCCAGCAGCATGATCTGCGGCGCCTCGATGCGTTCACCCGCCGCCAGCACGCGGACGCCGAGTGCCATGTCCGTACCGGCATAACGGACGTTCTGCCCTGCACTCACTTCATCGCGAAGGCGAATGCGGCGTGGCGTTCCGTCGGAACCTGTCTCCAGCAACTCGGTGCGCTCGACCGCCACCACGGCATCGAGCCCATCGGGCAAGCGCGCCCCGGTCATGATCTCCAACGCATCGCCACGGGCGCTCCACACGGCGTCGCCGGCCGCCTGTGAGCCGTGCACCACATGCTCGGAGCCCGCGGCCAGCGGCGCGGGCGCATGCAGCGCGTAGCCGTCCATCGCCGCATGATCGAACGACGGCAGCGCGAGAGGACTGCTGACCGGCTGGGCGAGCACGCGGCCCAAGGCATCGGCCACGCGGCACGACTGCGGTGGCAACACCGTCAGGGCGGCGAGCAGTCGATCGATCGCCTCGCGATAGGAAATCATGCTCACACGCATGCTCTGAGCAGGGCGTACATCAGGTCTCCGCACCCATCGACAACGCCGTCAGCCCACCGGCCAGCGAGTACGCCTCGACGCCACGCTGGCGCAACAGTCGCGCCGCATGACCGCTGCGCTTGCCGCTGGCGCAGACCAGCAGCACGCGGCCCTCGATCAGCTCGACCGTGCCTGCCGCCACCAAGGCGGCCGGCACACACAGCGAGTCGACCGGCAGCGGCTGCACGGCAATCTCCTCCGCGTCGCGGACGTCGATGATGGCGTAGCCTGCGGCGATGGCGTCATGCAGACGAGCGAAGGTGCGATCGATATCCCGCTGGCCTTGCGCGGACGCGATGGCTCGACGCGCTACCGCCACGCAACCGCCATGCAGCGCGCAACCGCCGGCCGCATCGATCGGCAAGCGCTGGCTGCTGCCATCGAGCAGGTTGACCAGTTGCAGTGCGTGGTCGTTGGCACGCGGCAGACCCAGCAGCAGCTTCAGCGCTTCCATCGCCTGCATGGTGCCCAGCACGCCGGGCACCGGGCCAAGCACACCGGACTCGACACAACTGCCGGCCAGGCCAGGCGCCGGCTGCACCGGCCACAGGCAGCGCAGGCACGGTTCGCCCGGGATCGAGCTGACTACCTGCAACTGGCCCTCGTATTGATAAACGCTGGCCAGGATCAGTGGCGTGCCGGTGAGTACCGCCGCATCGTTGGCCAGATAGCGGCTGGCCAGATCATCGGTGCATTCGACGACCAGGTCGTAATGGGCGAACACGTCAGCGATCGTGCCGGCATGCAACGGCTCGGCATACGTCTGCACCGCAATCGTGGGGTTGAGCGCGGCCACCCGGCGAGCCGCCAGATCCACCTTGCGCCGACCCACGTCGCGAGCGTCATACATCACCTGACGATGCAGGTTGCTGGCATCGAGCACGTCACCGTCGACCACGCCCAGCGTGCCCACACCCGCGCCGGCGAGATAGCTGATCACCGGGCAACCCAGTCCACCCGCGCCAATCACCAGCACCCGGGCAGCGCTGAGTTTCGCCTGGCCGATGTCGCCGACATCGCGCAGGCGCGTCTGGCGCGAGTAGTCGGGTGTGAACGCCACCGTTGTGCTGCCGTGGTGGCCATGCTCGTGGGCAGGCGAATGACCTTCGTGACGATCATGCCGATGCGGCGGCTCCATCTCGTGCGCGCGCTCGGTGTGCGAACAGGCGACCCAGGCGGTATCGCCTTCGAGGTAGTGCTCCTTCTTCCAGATCGGCAGGCGGTGCTTGATCTCGTCGATGATGTAGCGGCAGGCGCGGAAGGCTTCGTCGCGATGCGCGGCGCAGGCGCCGATCCACACCGCGATGTCGCCGATCTTCAGCTCGCCCACGCGATGCAGGCAGTGTGCGGCCAGCACGCCATAGCGCTCGATCGCCTCGGCGACGATGCGCTCGCCCTCGGCCATGCACAGCTCGGTATAGGCCTCGTATTCCAGGCCGCTGACTTCACGCCCCTCGTTGTTGTTGCGCACCCAGCCCTCGAACGAGCAGAAGCCGCCGCTGCCGGGGTGCATCAGGTCCTCGCGCAGCTGCGCGAGATCGACATCGTCGGCGGTGATGGTGAAACGGCTCATCCGCCGGCCACCGGTGGGATGAAAACAACCGTGTCGCCCTCGACCAGCACCCGACTCCAGTCGCTGAACTGCGCGTTCACTGCCACCTTCAGCGCGTCGATCGGCAGCGAAAACCCATGGCGCGTGCGCAGCTCGTCGTACAGCTCGCGCAGGTTGCCGGCGCCGGTGCTGACCTGCTCGGAGCTGGCCCCGGCCTGCTCGCGCAGCTGCGCGTAGTACTGCAGGGTGACGTGGGTCATGGCGGCGACTCCAGCTGGCGTTGCATCTGCTCGAATTCCTCGGGGGTATTGATGTTGTCCAGCGCATCGCCTGGTGCGGGCAGCAGGGTGATGTTCGACTGCATCAGCGCCTTGCGCGGACAGTAACTGCCCGCCTCGTGGCGCTGCGTGAGCAGGGCATGGCTGGATGGCTCCCACAGCGCGCACAGCGGCTCGGGCAAATCGTCGAAACGGCTGGTGAAGGCGGTGGCGTCCTTCGACGGATCGCGCGCGGCGATCAGCGTGCGCAGCGTCGCCTCGTCCAGCAGCGGCAGGTCGCAGGCGATCACCAGCCAGGCGGCGTCGGGATACGCGTCCTGTGCCGAAAGGATGCCAGC
>JALNYT010000019.1:0-1271 GCA_023229685.1 Sulfuritalea sp. | reverse complement strand
GTCGTTCTGGAATTCCGTTGTGCGGCGATCAGCCGCCGATGTAATGCATCTCGATCTTCTGCCGTGCGCGCTGGCGACGTTCATCACGCTCCTCGCTGTAACGATCGCGGCGGCGAAGCCAGACCTGACGCAATCTCTCGCGCAGAACCTGGTCGTCGCTGCCGTCACGCAGCGTCGTGCGCAGGTCGGTACCCTGCACCGCGAACAAACAAGTGTAGAGCGTGCCTTCCGAGGACAGCCTTGCGCGGGAACAGTCACCGCAGAACGGCTCGCTGACCGAGGAAATCACGCCGATCTCGCCCTGCCCGTCACGGAACCGGAAACGCGTGGCCACCTCGCCCTCGTACTTCGGTGGCAACGCATCCAGCGGCCAGCGCGCGTCGATGGTGGCAATCAGCTCGCGCGAAGGCACCACCGCCTCGCGACGCCAGTCGTTGCGGTTGCCCACATCCATGTACTCGATCAGGCGCGGGATGATACCCGTGCCGCGGAAGCGTTCCACCAGCTCGATGACGCTGTGTTCGTTGACGCCACGCTGCACCACGGTATTGAGCTTGATGCCCTGCGGAAAGCCGGCCGCCTGCGCCGCCTCGATGCCGTCGAGCACCTCCTCAAGCGCGCCACGGCCGCCGCTCATGCGGTGGAACAGGGCCGGATCGAGCGTGTCCAGGCTTACCGTGACACGATCCAGCCCGGCCTCGCGCAAAGCCACCGCATGACGCCGCAGCAGCACGCCATTGGTCGTCATGGCCAGGTCGGTGATGCCGTCGATGCTTCGCAGGCGTTCAACCAACCGGTGCAGGTGCGGACGCAGCAGCGGCTCACCGCCGGTCAGGCGCAACTTGCTCACGCCGAGCTGGGCGGCCATCCGGCATAACCGCTCGATTTCATCGAAACTGAGCCGCTGGTCATTGCTCAGGAAATTGAAATGCTCGCCGTACGTCGACTCCGGCATGCAATAAGGGCAACGAAAATTGCAGCGGTCTATGACCGAAATGCGCAGATCGTGCAACGGACGGCCGCGCTGATCCAGCGGCGGCGGGACCACGCTGGGAATGTCAGTGATGGCGCGGGAATCGGTCATGTCACCAACGGTGGAAAACGGCCACCGCTCCGACTGAAGCCGCCGCCTCGGCGGGGGCCAATTCGACCACGCCGTGGGTCTGCGGGAGAGAGGAAAAATCGCCCGACGTGCGGGACGGCACCGGCTGCGCCCATGCGCGACCTGAGGCATCATGATGCACCCGCACCGGTACAAAGCAGGTCAAGGC
>JALNYT010000014.1 GCA_023229685.1 Sulfuritalea sp. | reverse complement strand
TCCACCTTGCGTCAATCCCGTCGTGCGGACTACTGCCAAACCATTTACAGCAATTGCGGTGCGGTGTTTGTTACCTACCGCAAGCGCCGGACCTACCGCGCTTGACGCCAACCCAAGCCCGTGCTCTGCGCGGGTTTGCATGGGCGCCATGCTCAACCGCTTGCGGACGGCTTCCGCTATCGAATGGAGTAACATGCTATGAACAATTCAACAAACACCGCGTCCGCCGTCGTCACTGGCGCCAAGATTGCCGAACAAGCTCGGACCTACGGCAAATTGACCGAGTCTGTGCGGATCAATCTCGCAGCGGGTCCGGCTGGACTGGCACAGATTGAAGATGCGGCGACGCGCCTTTCCAAGCGTGAGGACGACAAGCCCGCGCTTGCCGTGCTTCGTGCTACTGTGTCCCGCATGGCGAAAGCCATTGGACTCAAAGCCAGCACGAAGGCCGCGGACGGCGCCACGCCGGCCAGTGTGACGCTGGAGCCGGTCAAGCCAAAGACGCCGGCGCCCGCTGCAAAGAACGTAACGGGTAATGTGGCCGTGGATAAGGCGCTGGCTGTTGTGCTGGCGAACATCGGAAACGAAGCTGTGCTCAAGGCGATTCGCAAGGCGCTGGCCGCGTAACATGCTACGGCGGAACGGGTAGCGGCAATCCCGCCCTACCCTACGAAACACGGAGACTGACATGATCGTTTACGTTGACAGGCGAAACGCGGACGGTGGTATGCGCGTTCAAGGGCATGAGAAGCGCGTCGGCAAGCGCGGCATCGGTGCAGCGGCAGACAAGCGTTGCCTCCCTATTGCAAAGAGCACGCGACGCGATGAAGCGGACGTGACGCGGGCGATACGTTGCCAGCATCTCAAGCTAGAGCTGTTGGGACGCTATGTTTGGGGGGCGAAGCCGTGATCCATATCATTCTGATTCTGACCATGTTCACAAGTCAATCCGTATCCGTTGAGTATCACGGGCGCGGCTACATTCAGGAATCCAACGTCGAACTGAGTCCGAACGCTTGCGCACGGCAGGCGCGCGAACTGTTCCGGCGTATCAATCCGGCGTTACGTGGCCGCGTCGTGGCCGTGCGCTATCAATGCACGGGTGAAACGTGAAAGCCCGGGCGCGTAACATGTTACGGCATGGGCACGAGTATGCCGAAACGATTGTTGCCCGCACTGGCTGGACGATAGCCGAACATTGGGCTATGTCGTGGCTTGTGCCGCTATGTCTGCACACACTCGACGCCGTGCGCCGCTTGCGCAGCTTTGCATCCGGCTATCTGCCGCATGAGCATAATGCTGAGGAGCGATGGGCGCGCAAGATGGACACACTCAACGCTGAATTGGAGGCTGATCGATATGACTGACACAGTGAAACGCTGGCGCGTAGGCTACGAGACGCGGAGGGACCGAGCGATAGGGGACTTCACCATTCGATACGGGGAGTTTGAAGGGCCGACGCCTGCGCGTGCGGCTACGGCTGCAATGGAGCACTGGCATGGGCTTGGCTTTGAGTGCCGCTTCCCCTCGTCCGTTGATCCGCTTCCGGCATAACATGTTACAGCCTGTAGCACTTGCAATGCGGGTGCTATGGGGTGCAACTTCGCACCATTGGAGTATCGTCATGGAACAGATCAATCGCGTTGCAATACCCGAACATCATCACCACTGGAAGCCAGCATCCGGCGAGGTGGCGCCGCGTGAGGCGCGCAGCTATGTCGTCACCGCTGGGGTGGCAAAGCGTTGCGCCAGTAATCCGCACTTCACTGTGATCGTGAAGCCCGCAGGCTACGCTGGGAAGGTGCCGATGATGGAGGTCGTATTCACTCCGCGCATCAAGCCGGGTATTGTCCGCATCACTGCCGATGGGGTGGTGTCGTGAGCCTCGGCGGCCAGATGGACTGGCCTGCTGGCGCGCCGACGTTCTACCGTGGCAAGATGCACGTCTTCGGTGATACGAAGGGACACTGTGCCTCGCAAGGCGGGCTGCGCGGTCACTCCCGTGGCAGGGAATACCCGTGGTCCGTTGTCGGCGGCGGCAATGGGAAGTGGACGTGCGTCGACCTGCTGACCGGCGAGACACGCGGGACAGCGGGCACATACACCAGCGCAGAGCGGCACGCCCGCGCTGCCAAACAGGAGGCATAACATGTTACAGCAAGGAACGATGGACGTTGGCTTGGCGGGGTGGACGCTGCTGCCGACAGGGACATGCGCCATGAGCACGGTGGTCGTGACGATCGGTCGCAACAAGACCGGGATACTGACCGGGGCGCAGGCGCCCATGTCGTGGCAGGATTGGATGGCATTCAAGCGGGCAATCTTCACCGCCCTGCGTGTGCCGGATGGCACGATCTTGCAGCATCCGCAGATGACAGTCGCTTGTCCCGGCCAGGTCGGCACGTGGGAAGGCGTGGACGAGGAGGCAGCGGCCTTCGTTGCCCTGATCCCCGATCACCTGATCGAGGTGGTCAAGGGTGCGGTCAAGCTGATCCGCTATACCTACGGGCAGGAGTATGCCGGGTTCATCGTTGCCTCTGGCGACAGGCATCTGGTATAACATGTTACAGACCAAGGTGAAACGCAGGCTGGATGCCATCGCCCGTGAAGCTCGCACTATCCACACCCTCAACCACGGCGGATGCTGCGTGTTCGCATCGCTGGTGTGTGATGCGCTGGTGGAGCGGGGCTACAAGGTGAGAGGCGTGGTCTGCGGGTATGAGGGTGAGCCCAGCGTGGACGAGGTCCACGAAATGATTGTGAACAGTGGGGCCAACCCGCTCGATCTTTCAGAGTGGCATGAGCACGGCATCTACTTCAATCATGTGATACTGGAGGTCAAGATCGGACGGTGGTGGTATCTCTACGACAGCACGACCTGGGCCAGGCCCGGCAAGACATTCACACGCTACGATGTATTGCCGGGGCGCCTCACTCAGGCAGAGCTGGCGTCCTTCGCAGCCAACGACGAGCCCGGAAGCTGGAACACCAGCTTCGATAGGGCCAGGCACATACCCAAGCTGAAGGACATTGTCATCCGTGCATTCGAGGACATAGCATGACACAAACAGAGACGCTGCTGCGTTACGCTGAGGCGGGCCGCGAGTATCGGTGGTGGTATGCCGACGCGCAACATGCCATCGCGGTGGTGTGCCAGCGCAAGAAGTGGGATCAGCGTGTGTTCGCTGAGGTGATGGCATTGACCTCGCCACGTGTGCAAGTGGGGCGCAACTGGAGCATGACCTACCACTACATGCAAACGGGCAAACACCTGCCCGGCACGATGCGGACAATCAAAGCCGCCGTCGAGCATTGGGAAGAAACGGGTGAAATCCGTGGCCGAAAGACAGAGGCGTTCGCCCGTGCCCTGAAGGGGGACGAGACGGCCCTTGTCCTCGACGTGTGGATGGCTGTTGCTCTGGGCGTTGACCCCGTTAAGGTGACGCGCCCCGATAACATGTTATCTGCCACACGAAGGGTGGTGCGGATTGCAGACGTGCTTGACTGGACGGTGGCACAGACGCAGGCCGCCATCTGGTGCGGCATCATCCTCACCCTGGGTGGCAGCCCTGCTCGCTTCGAGCTGGCCGCCGACGGGAACATCAAGCTGCACACGGGCACGACGAAGCCCCTCTTTGGAGACTGACATGAAGATTCATTTCAACGGCAGACTGAGCAACGTAGAACCACAATGGGTGTGGCGGTCCTGCGCTGACTGGTGCCACCTATACTGGTATCACATGCGCAAGGGTGTGTGCTACATCAAGCATATCCCCGCTTCACAGCGGAGGGGGAGAACATGAAGCCAGTGCAATGCGCCGCGCACAAGCGGCGCCGGTTTATGATCCTGCGATACCACGAGCGCGATCTGCTGGCTGATCCGAAGCGCAAAATCCTGTGGCTGCTGGCGCAGCAGATGCAAGTGGATGGGTCAAGCTGTCGCATCATACTGTGGCATCACACACGCTGGAATGTTACCGTCTTTATTGAAACCGTGGGAGGTGAATAGCATGAACATCGACAAGGGTGTAGTTCCAATCACGGCGCGCATCGTCAACGCCGTTGAACACAACGGGCGTGTGTTCGGCGAAATCCACGGGGACATACGCCGCCGCTGGGCGGACGGGCACATGATCTCGACGAGCACCGTCGCCATGATCGACCGATCCCCTGAGCGGGGCGGAACGGGCGATGCCATTGTGCACACGCAGAACAGCGTGTATGATGTGACGTGGTGGCGCGGGACTGGCTGCGACCGGGGCGAGACCGGCCAACAGATCGGCTAGCTTGTCAACTTTGACATGCCGCCGCATCTGTGGTAGCATATTCCATGGTTCGGAACAACAACGGAACATGGAGAACAAGCGTGTCATTTGGAGAGTCATTCGGTAAGTCACAACGGTCATACCGATGGCGGGCAAAGCAGCGCACGCTGCCAAAGGCGGCGCGCTATGTAAGGCCGGCCACGCCTGAACAGCGGGCGGCCAGAAAGATCAAGGCGAGGGAGGCGGCGCGGATTAAGAGATCAGACCCGGCGTTCAAGAGAGGGGAGGCGGCTGCGGCGCGGAAGTGGGCCAAGGCACATCCGGAGGTGGTGTGGATGCGGGGTGTCCGAGCTAGGGCGAAGGCGAGAGGGCTACTGTTTGATCTTGACCTCACGGATTTTGTGTGTCCAACTCACTGCCCGATCTTGGGGATACCCCTCGTAAGGGCAACGGGTGTCCACACCGAGAACAGCCCAACACTTGACCGGGTGGATACAGAGAAGGGGTATGTCAAGGGGAACGTTTGTATCATCAGCTTTAGAGCAAACCGGATGAAGGGTGCACTGACTGTGGTGCAGCTTGAACGGCTACTTAGTTACATCAAAGGAGAAGGACCATCGACTCATTAGAACGCATCGTCGCACGCAACAAGGAATCCGCAGCACTTGGCATTGAGACGGGCTGCACGCCCGTTGGCGTGACCAAGCGCAAGCTGGTGCCACGCCGCAACCCGGTGACGGGTGCTGTGATCTACGTCTACGAGGACACCGCCGCTCGTGTCGACGCCGTTGCTGCACGCTAGCCCATAGCATGTTACAATCGAGGGCCTGCAACCGCAGGCCCTTGTTACATCTGGAGGTCACATGAAATCGAATGACTTGAAGAAGGGCGATCTGGTGCAGTTGAAGAACGGCTGGTATGCCCTGATTGCAGACAACATGAAGGGAAACATCCGCATGGCCGAGGTGTTCGGGAACTACACCGAAACGGGCAGCGTCTACGTCCATGACATACGGCACAAGCTGACCGAGCAGAAGGACCAGCCCGGCCACGGCGTGCAGTGCCTGATGGTGATGGGCAGCATCTGCGGGGGCAGGTTCAAGCCGGGCCTCTATGCCGTCGATCCGATTGAGCTGACCGACAAGCAGATCAAGCACGCCGCCGCCGTAGGCAGCCTCTGATGTGGCTGTTCCAGCGGGTGTGCGCCAACAGGCAGCACGCTGCCAGGGCTGCTGCACGTATGCTCTTGGAGAGCGGTGGCAGCATGTTTGGCTGGCGCCTCACGTTCAGGGATGGACTGCACATCGTCGAGGGTAATGAGTGCGCCGATTGGGATGCTATTGAAAGGTCAGTTGACGCAACGAAAGAGGAAATAAAATGAGCCACTGTGCAGCATGCAACGCCGAGTATGACCGTGAAGTCCGCGGTGTCTTCTCTAACGAGGCACTTGGGCTGTGCCTCAAGTGCGCCCACATCTCCAACGCCACGGCCCTCAGCGACGACTACGACCCGGCGCAGCCGCAGCGTGGCCGCATCCACGAGGCGTGGCGACCCACTCCTGCGGTGACGCAGCCGTGCCACATGTCGGATGACCTGTAGTGAAGGCGCAGCTTGCGAGCAGCATCGACGCGGGCATCAGCGCAGCGTGGCGGCGCGGCTACCGCCTCGTCACTTCCGAGGGGGACCGGGCAGTGGTAAGCGGGGGCCGGGTGGGGTGCTGCGGCTACGTGACCGTGCCGTTGCCGACGACGCAACAGGTCGCACGATGATTGGCAAGCACGTGTCCCGTGTGGGCTGCACTCTGCACTATCCGACCCGGTGCTTCGGCACGTGGGGCGATCTGCTGGATGCACTGGAGGTGCAACAGTGAGCGTGTCCACGTTCTGCTTCGCTGTTGTCGCCGTGATGGCAGCGCCCGCTGTGCTGGAGGCTGCGTTCACCATCATCCTGCTCGTTGCTGAAACACTGAAGGCGGAGAAAATATGAGATTTCCCATTGTCGGTCACGGTAGCGAAGCCCTCGCTGAGTTAGTCTACGCCCTCCTCAAGGTGGGTGCAACGTTCAGCACCGTGCTCCGAGAGGACGGCGGCTGGACTCTCACACTCACCGGGGGCTTTTGACGTGGGCCTCTGCACATCTCTGCTTCTGGTGGCACATCTTTGGTCTGTTCACGACGGAGGTCAACACAACAATGACAACTACGGCATCGGTGCTGAGTGCCGGCACGGCGCAGCGAACGCACAAATTGGGGCCTACGACAACAGCTTCAATCGAACCACTGTGTATGCGGCCGTGGGGATTGAGGGAATACACGGCACGGTATGGGGCCACGATTGGGCGGTTGGCCTTCTCGCAGGCTGGGCATCTGGATACACTGACACGCAGGTCATCGGAGGGCTCCGTGCTCGGATTGCCCTGACCGATCGCATCGAAGTCGCTGTAATCGGGGCTCCCACCATCAACGAGCGCAGTGGCGTGGCCCACCTCACTATCAGCTGGAGATTTGGCGAATGAAATACACAGTGCTGTTGCTGCTGCCCGACTATGCCGCTGACAATTACGGGCAAGATACCTGCCTCTCGCACGTCGATGCGCGCACTGTAGAGGATGCAGTTATAAGGGCGCAGGACGAAGCGTCTAACAATGGACATACTGCAGCGGCAGACGACTTCCACCCGCTGCTCGTCCTGCGTGGGCATCACGATGACATCAAGCCATGAAGCACGTGTTCCCCGATCGCAGCTCGCAGTTTGAACGGTGGGAATACCCGAGCCGCAGCCGCTACGTTGGAGGGCCGGGTGCATTTTCACTCGCATGACGTAGCATCCGATGCTTTATCGGGGGCCATGTGGGCAGAGACAGTTCGCCGTCTCGCAGCGGGGCGTATCCCGATCGTTAAGCGCCGCTACTACCGTGACTTCATCCAGTTCGGTGAGTGCTACATCCAAGACAGCGATGATCAGGTCGCCTGGAGGACGGTATTCATCGGTGACGAAGGCGATCTCACCTGGCTGCGGTGCAGCTATGAGTCGCTGCCGACAGTGGCTCCGCCAGCAGCGGCTGCGCCGCCCGCGCAGCAGTGGGACACGGACGTTGAGGCTTGACAGGTAGTGCGTAGCTTGTTATACTGCTGTTCCGAGGGAAGCGGAAAAGAGCTTGCGAATTTTCCGTAAGTGAGCAAAGCGAACTGGAGCAGTCACTGAGCGAGCGACCACGCGAGCGAAGCAGAGGGCTGAGTCGCCCTCCCATCTAAGCTACCAACCCCTACCACTGCTGAGGTGCCATGTCCCGCATCATCCTGAAAGACCAGCCGTGCCCACGTTGCGGAAGTAGCGATGCGCTGCAGGTCTACGAGGTAGGAAACTATTGCTTCTCGTGTCACACAGCGGGCGGCTACGGCGATCAGCGCCAGCACATAGAGGAAACAGAGCCGGTGACAACGACAGTGCAAGAAGTTCAAGCCTTACCTGTTGCAGCACTCAAGCTGCGAGGCATCAGCAAAGAGATTGCCGAGCGATACGACGTTCGCGTCGAGTATGACGGCATGCTTGCGGAGCAGGTCTACTACTTCCCGATGTATGGGCGTGGTGAGATCAAGGCATACCAGGCCAAGAAGGCCCGCCTCCCCGGCAACCGGCAGCGGGGTGATACGTGGCGCATCGGCAGCAAGGAGGGCATCGAGCCCTTCGGCAGCCAGCAGGCCAAAGGCAAGGGCCGCATGTGCGTAGTCGTCGAGGGTGCCGAGGACTGCCTCGCCGGGGCGCAGCTGTTTGCTCTCGCTGGCAAGCGTTACTCCATCGTCGCCACGCTTGGCACCGATGGCTGGAAGCGGTGGCTCCCCTACTTCGAGGACTATGAGAACGTGGTCATTGCCTACGACCCCGACTCCGCCGGCCGGGAGGCCACGGACGCCTTCGCAATGGCCCTCAAGCCAGGCCAAGCGCGCCTTGCTCGCCTCCCTCGTGACCCGAATGCCATGCTCACGGAGGAGCCTGACGGGCCGCAGCTGTGGATGGACGCCGTCTTCAACGCGGAGCAGTATCGGCCCGAGGGTGTGCTCACCGGAGAAGTGGTGTGGGACCGCATGCAGAACTACAGCATGCCCGAGACAGCACCCTACCCTGACGAGTGGGCCTTGCTCAAGGAGAAGATGATTGGGATGCGCGCCGGAGAGATCAGCATCTGGACAGCGGGCTCCTCGATTGGCAAGACCGCCTTCATCCGCACGCTCAAGGTGAACATCCTTGACAACACCGACTGGCGCATCGGTGAGGTGGAGCTGGAGGAGAAGAACGAAAAGACGTGGCGCGGGTTCATGTCCATCTACGCCGGTGCACGGTGGCAGGACTTGAACCAAGCGGAACGACGGGCCACGTATGAGGCCACCTACGGGACAAAGCGCATCATCACGCTCGACCATAGATCGCAGTTCAACAAGGCGAAGGGCCTGGTGAGCAAGTTCAAATACCTGCACTACAACTACGGGGTCAGGGTCATCTTCCTCGATCACGTCACGCTGGCTGTCAACGAGTTCGGCGACGGCTCCGGAACAACGGCGCAGGATCAGATGATGAACGAGTTCCTTGAGTTCGTGGAGTCCACGAGCTGCCACCTGTGCCTGATCTCCCACTTGCGCAAGCCCCCTGGCGGTGGCAAGTCGTGGTCTGAGGGGGCGATCCCGTCAGAGGAGGACATGAAGGGCAGCGGCTCGTTGTATCAGGTCAGCGCCGACGTCGTTGCTATCAGCCGAGACAAGCAGCACCCCGACCCGTATGTCCGCAACACGTCGCAGCTGCACGCCACGAAGTGCCGTGAGACAGGTGACACGGGGCCAGCCGATCTGCTATTCTGGGATCAGGAGCAGCAGTCGTTGACGAAGGCGGTGCCGCCGCCAGGAGCGAGTGAGTGAAGACGAAGACCTTTGCAATCAGATATGGAACAGGTTGGATCACGCTGTCCTTTACCCCGAAGGACTGGGGCATCGGCATCCGTGTTCGCAGTATCAATATCGAGGGGTGGGGATGGTATGTTGACATCACCATTGGCCCCTTCGCTGCACACTATGGCTGGTGGCGCAGTTGAAGACGAAAGACCTGACGTGGCACATCGATGCCGCCACGGGAAGGCAGTGCCCGCACGTCATGGTGGAGGACATACGCCACGCCATCCACTGCTACGACCACGCATGGTGGACACGGAAGAACGCCTTGATCGAGGGCTTCGTTAAGGCCAGCGCCGGTGTGGGAAACAGCACCGGCATTCGCATTGGAATCAACATCGAGTTCACAATCGAGGAGATCAAATGAAAAAGACCAGCGGGTTTCTGATTGTAGACCCATCTGCTGATGGGGCAGGAGAGATCGTGGCCTGTCTGCAGACCAGCGGGCAGTGTGACGATTGGCTGAAGACCCGAGGAAAGGATCACACAGTCTACGAGGTGTTCTCATACGTCCGGGCAGTGCGCATCAAGCACAAGGCTGTGCTCGAACCCGTCACACTCGCCAGCCTCGGCCCTGCGGTCGTCGCGTAACATGTTACAGTTCGCAGCGGTGTTCGGAGTTGCCACGGTCTACGTGGGGCTGCGATCACTTCAGCAGCTCAACGTCCAGCACAGCATGTATGCCGGGGTGTTCCCCGTCTCGCTGATGATGGCCCTGGCTGATAGCTGGATGATCGCTGTCCTTGCTGCAACAGGAGTGAGTGGAATATCGGTGGCGTATGGCCTGGGCGGTGGGACAGGCTGCACCATCTCAATCATGGCACACAAGTGGTGGAGGAGTCGCAATGTCAAGATTCAAAATCGGTGATCGCGTCAGGTTGGTCAATGAGCTTTCCGGAGTTGGGAACGCCATTCCCGCTGGATCGACGGGGGAAGTGGTTCGGCTGTGGAAGGACTACGCTTTCGGCAACATCCATCCTGCCGTAGTGTGGGATGACCCCGCCGACAGGGCCAAGGCAAAGCGCTGGATGGGGAGGTCCGAAGGGGATGGTTGGTATGACCATCACTTCGAGTTGATCCAGCCGATACCCCCGCTTCCCCCGCCGCAGCCGAAGCTGACGAAGCGCATTGTGCATTACATCTATTCAAACGGAACCACTGTAACAACGGAGCGCACCTATGTCTGAGCAAGCACAACGCCACAACACCGGCAAGCCGGAGCTGTCCCTCCTCCCGCCCGTTGCCTTCGAGGAGACGGCTCGTGTCATGGCCTACGGCGCCAAGAAATACAGCCGTGACAACTGGCGCAAGGGCGGTCCTGTCAGTCAATACATCGACTGCGCCTACCGCCATCTCAACCGCATCGCCGAGGGTGAGGACGTGGACGCAGAGAGCGGCTGCTCACACGCCGGCCACGTCATGGCGAACATGGCGTTCTTGCTGGAGCTGAAGCGCACCGGCAAGTTGAAGGACGACCGCTACTCCGCGAAGCCGCAGCAGCAGGAGCCGCCGGAGTCAGGCGATACGGCAAAAGTCGGTGACACCGTGCGAGTGGTTACACCGCACGGGAATGATTACACGCGTGGCTTCACGCAGGGGGTGGAGTTCGTCGTCCGCTCCCGGGAAAAGGCGTATGCCAATGGCTGGATTCTTCGTGCCAACCCAGAGGGCTACGGTATATTTGGGAAAGACTGCGTGGTGATCAAGCGTGGCTAAGTTTACGATGGCAATTCACGAGGTCACCGGCATGAAGCTGATCCGTCGCTTCATGGACACCGCTGCCACCGCCGTCGAACTGACCACACTGGACGGGGAAGTCCACACCATCGCACTGTGGCCGGCGGCTGGTGCCGCGGTTGAGCCCCCGCGCATTGTGACGCCAACCAACCACGGGAATCTCGTAGCATGAATGTAACCAAGCATCTTCTGCCTGGGTTGTCCGTTCAAGTGGCGGCGGACGGCGCGTGGCTCTGCTTCGACAATGCGCGCTATCACGCGGCCATCTGCCTCGACAACAACCTCGACCCAATAACCGGGAAGGCAATGAAGGAGTGGGCTGACAGCTACCGAGTGCTCCTCGCCCAGCAGGCGAAGGATCACGCAGCGTTTACGGCGGTGCAGACATGAGCCGCTTTGGTAAGGGCGACACCGTTGGCCGCACGAAGCTGGCGGGCGACATCCTCACACCGCCAGCGACGGATGCCTACCGTGACGGGTGGGATGCAATCTTCGGAAATAAGGAGCAACATGAGCTACAAACTGCCGGACAAGATGGAAGTGGAAGCAGCCCTGGACAGGGAGTGGGCGAAGCTGAAGGTGGTTGTTCAGAGCGTCGAGCCTGCGACGACACCGGGAGTGGTGAATAACGTCGTCTTCCGCATCGAGGGTGCGCTGAAGTGGTTCAAGGAGCAGCTGGCGTGAGACGCGCAGTCTGGGACATCGAAGGCAACGGGCTACTGCCGACGATCACTGTCGTGCACTGCCTGACCGTCTGTGTCCTGGGCGAGACGCCAATCCTCTACGTGGGGCGCAACGTCAGCGACGGGCTCAACGTGCTCAACACGTGCGACGAGGTCATAGGCCACAACATCATCGGATATGACCTGCCTGCACTGTGGCTAACGCTCCGCTGGAAGCTGCTGCCCCACATCAAGGTCACGGACACCCTGATCTGGTGCCAGCTGCTGGAGCCTGACAACCTGCAGGGCCACAGCCTTGAGGAGTGGGGCAAGCGGCTCGGTGAACTGAAGGGCGACTACGTCACGTGGTGTAAAGAGAACGGCATCGCTGATCCTTGGGCAGAGTATCGCCCGGAGATGGGCACCTACAACATCCAAGATGTCCGCATCAACATCCAGTTGCTGCACTTCATCGAGGCCAAGGTCAGGGCCTATCGTGGCACCGTCGACTGGGAGCAGGCGGCTCGCATCGAGCACCAGTTCGCCAAAGACTTCGCCGTGCAGGCGATGCGTGGTGTGCAGGTCGATGTGCCACTGGCGCTTAGGTATTCGCAGGAGTGGGCAGCGGAGATGGATCGGCTGTCCGATGCAGTGGAGCCACTGCTTCCGGCGAAGCCGTGCAATAAGGGCGAGCTGGAAGACCTGACACCGAAGGGAAAGTTCAAGAAGGACGGCACGCCGGATGCCAACATGCTCAAGTGGTGGGACAAGATCGAGCAGCGACACCTCGACTGCAATCCAGGGGAGCCCGCTGGCTCTTGCGGCAAAGAACCTGGGTGGTATGGGAATAAGGAAGGGCGGTGGTTCAAACTACCTCACGTCGGCCCGCTAGCCACGCACGTCAGCGCCACGCTGGCCGACCAGGAGCACATCAAGAACGTGCTGATGGAGGCAGGCTGGGTTCCCACCATCTGGAACTACAAGAAGGCGATCGAGACCGACCGCAAGACCGGACTACCGAGGCCGGGCGGGAAGATGCGAATCGTCAAGGACGGGGAGGGCAAGCCCATCCGCACGCAGCCGAAGCTGGCTGACAAGGGTGTGCTGTGTGAGAATCTTGAGAAGATGCCCGAAGGCGGCATCGGACGGGATGTGGCTAAGTGGGTGGTGTATCGTCACAGGTTGGGTCTGATCAACTCAATCTTGAATGCGTGTCGTGCCGATGGGCGTGTCAGTGCAACGGGCATGAGCCTCGGGACACCGACAGCGCGTGTCACCCACCAGGTGGTGGCGAACATACCGAAGGCCGACAAGACGGTGACACTCGGGGCAGAGTGCCGCTCAATATTCACGGCAACGCTTAGGCGCGGGCATAAGCTCGGCGGCGTGGATGCCGATGGACTTGAGCTGCGGATGCTGGCGCACTACATGAACGATCCTGAGTTCACGAGGGCGCTGTTGGAGGGGAAGAAGGAGGACGGCACAGACATCCACTCCGTGCTGTGCAAAGCGGGGCAGCCACACATCAAAGACCGCAACATGTCGAAGACGCTGATCTACGGCATGATCTATGGAGCAGGGGACGAGAAGCTCGGGCAGACGGCCCAAGCTCCGGACACCCGTGCTGCCACTGTCGGCGGTGCGATCAGAGACCTATGGATGGCACGCTTCCCGAAGCTGGCAGACTTCGTCGAAGCCGTGGCGCAGGAGGTGAAAAAGCACAAGGGCGTGATTGCTGTGGACGGGCGGTTGATACCGTGCCGGTCGCAGCACTCGGCGCCTAATACGAAGCTGCAGTCGGCGGGCTCGATCTGCGTGAAAGTAGCGACATGCTACATGAACAAGAAGATCAGGGAGGAGAGGCTATTGTGCTGGCAAGTCATTCACATGCACGACGAGGTGCAGCTGGATGGACTGGAGCCCGCAGTAAGGCGAGGCTGCGAGTTGTTCATCGAGGGGCTGAAGTATGCGGAGCGACTGTTCAAGCTGAACTGTCCGCTGGCAGGCAACTACTCGATCGGTGACAGTTGGGCGGAGACGCATTGACGCAGTAGAAGCACTGGGGTATAATTAGATTCTGGATTGCAACCACAAGGAGATACGGATGACACAAGTAACGGGCCGAGTTGAATCAGTCAACTCGAAGGAACAGACCACTCGATACGGCACGAAGCAGAAGATCGGGCTGAAGGTCGACGGCGTGTGGTATAACTGCCTCACGACGACCGACAAGAATGCCGACGCCTTCAAGGGTGCCGTCGTCAGCTTCGAGTTCACCGAAAGCAAATACGGAAAAGACGTCGACTCGAAGACGCTGAAGACGGTGGAGACAGCGCCGGCCGCGGCGGCTCCCGCATCTGCAGGCGGCAGCAAGCCGGCCTACAGTGGCGGCGGCAACATCGGCATCAAGGTCGGGCACGCAATCAACAACGCTGTCGCCTTGGCGGCTGCGTCGCTGATCAAGCTGGAGAGCGTCCCGGCTGTGGCTGAGGAGATCATGCGGCTGTCCGCCGACCTGGAGTTCAACTACGAAGCCATCATGGCGGAGGAAGTGGAGTGGAGACTCAAGAGCAAAACGAGGACTGCTGTCGTTGGCGCGTCGCAGGCGGCCCCTGCGCCGGCTCCAGCTGCCCCAACTACCCCGGCGACGACGCCTTCATCCCATGTGGCCCCGGCACAGCCCGCTGCTGCGGTGACACCGACTACCCCTGCGCCAACTGCCCCGGCCTCAGCGCCGAGCGCCCCCGTGCGCCGCAAGCGGACGGCGGTGGCAGCCCCGGCTTCGGCCCCTGCCCCGACCCCCGCCCCTGCGGTTGCGACCAGCGCACCGGCTGCGTCCGCGGCGGCGCCGGCTGACCCGTTCGACGATGATGATATTCCCTTCTAAGGGTAGTCCCTGAGAGCAGCAGACCCAACGGCCCGCCCACCACGGGCCGTTGTTCCAACCGTGAGGGGAATAGCACCCCTATTCCCCGCAGGATATGAGGAGAGTCAAATGCAACACAATCTCAACCGGCCGTTCCGCGAGACGCTGGAGGAGCTGGGCCTGATACTCGGCTTTATCGCACTAGGCGCGCTACTGTGTCTTGGTCCGCTCTACGCCGGGGCTCCGGACACCCACGATGTGGAAGTTCCCCACCTGAAGATCGACAACACCGTGGGCACGCTGGTCGTTGAAGCTGGCCCGCAGGATGTTCCGGTCGTCTGCATCGAAGATCGTGTCGCTGAGGATACTGGCATGCTGACGTGCCTGATCGTCGAGAACGGAGCCCGTCGCATCATCCAGATGCCATTCGCAATTTCACAGGAGAGCAAGTGATGACGAAGTCCAAGGTGTTACAATCCGGCGATCGGGTCTGCATTCTATCCATCCCCGGCCTTAAGTCCGACCATGAGTTGGTCGGCAAGTATGGTGTGGTCAGCGAAGTAATCGCCAGCGGCAACACCCTCCGTCTGAAAAACAAGGGCTTCCTCTACAATCCGGATTGTCTGAAGTTCATCCGCACCGCTGAACAGGCCCGTGCGGCGGCTGCCAAGCAGCGAGCGAAGAAGCGCCTGGCGAAGTCGGTGTCGTCGGTGAACAGACCCTGGGCGTCGGTGTCCGTATGAACTCCAAGAAAGCGAAGATACTGCGCCGCCATGCCGCCGCGGTTGCCGCCCGAACAGAGCGTGAGCCTGGCTTGGTGGCATATCAGACGAAGCGGGTCTGCGGCTACCAAGCGCCGACCGGCTGGCTGCGGCACCTGGTCCCGCTGCTGAAGGGGACGTGGCTTGCGGAGTTCATCTCCAAGTGCACGCCCGTCTTCAGCGTGCGGATGCAGCACAACCCCGGCAGCTACAAGGCCATCTATCGCCTGCTTAAACTGCGGGCACGACGGAGACAGCGATATGAGCATTGAGTATGCGGGGTGGGGCTATCCGCTGTGGAGCTTCCGCCGCTTTAAGCACGCACCGGGGCTGTCATGGGACTCCCGTTCGTTCAGCTACACCAGCGGGTGGGTGCTCTGCATCGGCCCCTTCGTGGTGACGTATGAGCGGTAGGCAAATACTCGTCGACGCCGACGTGCTGGTCTACACCTGCGCCTTCGCGGCGCAGAAGACCCGCTACAACGTGCAGGTCACCGACACCGCCTCCCCGCTGTGCCTTGACGGCACCAAGCAGTTCCCCGACGCAAAGACCCGTGACGCCTGGATGAAGGAGCAGGGCCTCACGAAGAAGCAGATTGTTAGCACACCCGAGGTGGAGATATTCTCGCAGTCGGTCTGCGTGGACGTCGCCAAGTCGAGGCTGCACGAGATCAAGGCGGCGTGCGGCGGCGGTGAGATGGAGCTATTCCTCACAGGTGAGGGCAACTTCCGTAACGCCTACGCTGTGACCAAGCCCTACAAGGACAAGCGCCCACCCAAGCCCCACAACTACGACTTCGTGCGCCAGTGGTTTTTCGATCGTAAGAACTGCACGAACGTAAGCGGCATCGAGGCTGATGACGCAATCGGTATCAGGCAGACAGAGTTGGCCGGCGAAGGAATCATCGCTACCATAGATAAAGACCTGAACATGATAGAGGGCCGCCACTACAACTGGGGTGCCCCTGGGCAGAAGCCGACCCGCTACAAGATGGGCCACCGCGACTGCATGCTGTGGTTCATGGCGCAGTGCTGCGCTGGTGATCCCACGGACAACATCCCCGGCATCCCCGGCATCGGAACCGACACTGCGCTTAAGGAGCTGCGCAAGGTGGAGTCAACTGCAACGCGCTGGCAGATTGTGAAGGGGCTTTTTGAGGAGCACTACGGCGCCGATGGTGACGCCAAGCTCCGCGAGTTCGGCATCCTCGTGTGGATGCAGCGGCTCCCCGATCAACGCTGGACCCCGTCATTCTTTGAACAGGAGATCATCCCGCATGTCGACTGAGAAAACAAAACACCCCTCGCCGGCCGACCAGGCCGACATCGCTGCAGCCGCAGCCTCGCACGCGGAGGCCGCCCACAGCACGTTGACCGCCGAGCGGCAGCGTCTGGACAACATCCGCCTGCTGGATAAGGTTAGGCTGGAGATGGCAAACGACTTCGACAACGGCTACATCCGGCTGTGCGACACCATCGACGATGCCAGCACGGGCCAGATGACTAGCCTGTTCCGCCTGTTCGGCAGGCTCCACCCGAAGAAGCCGTTGACCATTGAACTGCACAGCCCCGGTGGGCACATTACGTTCGGCTTCCAGATGCTGGATGAACTTGGTGAGCTGCGGTCGAAGGGCCACCACGTAACCATCAAGGTCAGGGGCATGGCTGCCAGCATGGCGGGCGTCCTACTGCAAGGCGCGGACGTCCGCGTGATGGGTGCGAACAGCTTCTTGATGATCCACGCCGGCGGCTTCGGCAGCCAGGGCAAGACCTTCGAGGTGGAGGACGAGCTGGAATTTATGAAGAAGCTGACGGGTCGCATCTGCGACGTGTTCTCCGAGCGCAGCCATCGGTCGAAGAAGTATTTCCTCGATCTCCTGGACAAGCGCAAGGACATCTACTACTCCGCAGAGGAGGCGGTCAAGCTGGGCCTCGCTGACCGAATCGGGTAATGGGCTACGTCAACCCAAAGACCGACAAGGAGCGCGCCGATCAGGCGCAGCGGGAGCTGTTCGGGACGGGCTACATCGTGCTGAGTCGAGAGCGCCTACTCCGACTCATGCGTAACCAGGACCAGGGGCTGCTGTCTGAGGTGCTACTGAAGGCGGGCGACAGGTGAAGTGCAAGCGTCCGTCTCCGAAGCCGCGGGTTGCCAAGACCCGCGGCGGGGCTCGTTATACCGAGGCCGCGTTTTGGGGCTTCATCAGAAGCGGCCTGCGCGCAAAGTATCAACGGTGGGGACCACGTTATGACGTTCTCGCAGCTGCTCGCAGAAAATCTCAATCCGCCAACCCCCGCCTCAAGTGGGAGTTCCAATGCGCCATCACCGGAGACTGGTTCCAACAGAAGGCGGTTGAAGTCGATCACATCATCCCTTGCGGCTCGCTACGCTGCTTTGCAGACTTACCTGGATTCGTTGAACGGCTATTCTGCGAAGCTGATGGACTCCGCGTCGTCAGTAAAGCCGCTCACCTCGTGATCACTGCACAACAAAAGGAGACTGCATGAACAAGAAACAAGGTCGCAAGATTCTCGTGATACCCGATGCACACGCCCGCCCCGGCGTGAGCAACGAACGCTTCGATGCGCTCGGTCAGTTCATCCTCGACAAGCAGCCGGACGTCATCGTCAACATCGGCGATCTTGCCGACATGGGGTCGCTGTGCTCCTACGACAAGGGCCAGGGAGTCGCGGAGGGCCGGCGCTACCAAGACGACATCGCAGTGGCAAACGATGCCCTGCGGCGTTACACGAAGCCGACGTTCGACTACTTGAAGCGATACAAGGCCAGCAAGTGGAAGCCGGAGTGGCACGTCACGCTGGGCAACCACGAGAACCGCATCGACCGAGCGGCCAACCAATCGCCGGAGCTGCTGGGGAAGCTGGCGATCGACGACATCGAGTTCAAGAAGCACAAGCACAAGGTCCACGAGTTCTTGAAGCCCGTGTCCATCGATGGCATCTGCTTCCAGCACTTCTTCACCAGTGGTATCCTGGGGAAACCCATCGGAGGTGTCAACCATGCTCGAACGCTTGTTCTCAAGAATTACCAGAGCAGCGTCTGCGGCCATTCTCACTCCCGAGACTATTGGGAGGATGTCAGGGCCGATGGCAAAAGAGTTTTTGGACTCGTTGTTGGTTGCTACGATGTTGGTCACCATCAATATACAACCGAGCAGCGCCGATGGTGGAGTGGTCTTGTCTGTCTCCATGAAGCGCGAGACGGAACAGCCGAGCCCGCGTTTTACTCAACGGATTATGTGCTGCGCCGATACTTGTGAAGACGTGCGCCCGTTGCAGGGGTGACTTCCCTGTCGAGTCTTTCCGGGTTCTCCGGCAAGTCAAGGCCGGGAAGCTATACCTTGGACGGAATGCCTACTGCCCGTGCTGCACGAAGTTAGTGCAGCGGGAGTGGAAGGTGAAGAACCCGGAGAAGTCGAAGCGATCACAGGCCAACACCCACCCGAAGGCGGGGTTTGGCATAACACTGGACATCTACGAACAGATGCTGGAAAACCAGGGCGGCGGCTGTGCTATATGCGCCAAACCTCCCGGTGAGAGGAGGCTGCATGTAGACCACAACCACAAGACAGGCGCCGTCCGCGGGCTCCTGTGCGGTCACTGTAACCGCGGAATTGGTGAACCGAAGGAGAACGAGTTTATCATGCACAACGCAATTGCCTATTTGAGGAAATACCTGTGAACCCATACCGTAGCCTTGGTGATGTGGTGGTTCTGAAGCGTCAGATGGATGCGGCAAACATAGCCCAGGAGGGGCGGGCAGTGATCCTCGACAAGGCCGACTGGCCCTGCTGGGGAGCGGAGCTTCCGTTCGATTTTCCCCGTCCAGCCGGCTATCCGGATCACATCTTCGGATTCAGGATAGTCTGGAGAGAGACGGTGGAGATCACAACCATAACCAAGAAGGAGGTTTACACGGTATGAAAGCAATCGACAAGCTGCACTCAATACAGCGACTGACGCTGGGCATGGTGCCGAAGCCGCTTACGTGGTTGGAGGCCCTGCCCTACCGTCTGTTCGGCAAGCGCGTGGTGGCAGGGGACGGCGCGTTCCAGGCTATTACCTACCACTGGAGGGACATGATCTATGTGGCCGAGGTCAGGCCGGCGCCGCTGCCGTTCTAGCAGCCGCAGATACAAGAAGCCCCCGGCTAAGGGGGTGGGTTACGAGCCCTCCAGGTTTTCAGTCTATGGCAGTTTGCGCATAGAGTCTGAAGATTGGAGGGCTCATTGTTCGCGTGGTTCTCATCCCTGTGGTCGACATCCAGTTGGCACGGGTGCATTGGTAAGAACCCACAGGACTCACAAGAAGGCAGCTTGAAGATGGTATAGGGCCTGAGCTTCGCCCTTTGTCTTTTGTGCTTCCGCCTTGTGCCCCCAGTTCTCCGCCATGATGCGGCTTTCTGGCAGGTATCGCAGCAATATTTCTTATCTTTACGGTTTGGCTTAAAGATGCCCCCGCAGTATGTGCAAGGCTTTGGCTCGTAGTCCACTGTCTTTCTCATAGGTGCGGGGGCTTTTGCGTTTCTGTCGCTACGTTAGGCCGCAATCGTCCCGAAGGTCTTCCACGTTCCCGGCGTGCCGGCCGTCGTGCAGACCCACCCGATGGTTCCAGATGCTGCCGGGGCATTGTTGTAGACGATGTCGCCCTGTGCCCACTCGCCAACTGTTGGCGCCGCTGAGTTGTAGGTGATGATGGTGGCGGGGTATGCGGGGAATTCGCCTGGTGGGGCCGCATTCCCGGAATAAAATCCTACCGAGTGAATATCGAATGTTCCAGAAACACCAGCTCCAGAGAGCAGATTGAAGTGGAGTCCAACAGTTGACGTGTCTGTCAGCACCTCAGTTATCCTAACTGGATACGCGAATCGCAGCGTCTGCCCTGAGTAGTCCGTTGAAAAGCCAGCCACCGATCCCGTCACACCTGCTTGTATGAAATAAAGCAGGAACGTGCCTGATGTGAACGTCGGAAACGTAAGGTGGCCTGTGATCCAGAACATATCCTTTTGCTTAATAAAACCGCGTGCCTGCGTTGTCGCCGTAAACGAAGCCACTTGTCCGTTCGGTGTTACAACTAACTTTCTTCCGTAGCTGGCATCAAGAGACGGGATAATAGATGTGCTTCCAGGGGCAGACAGCGTTCCAACTTTTGGATCACTGAATCCGCCATTCCAACGCCACATCAGGGTAGATTGAGTATTTGAAAATATTGTTGAAGTAGCGGATTCAGCCCCGGCTCCGCCGTTAGCGGCCCATCCACAGTTTTCAAATGTTATCCTAGACTGTGCTGCACCTGGACCTGAGAATGCTCTTACAGAACAGTCCCTGAGAATTACCCTAGATGCAATATCATCAAAAACAAAATAGTCCGCGATTTTTGTATCATCTCCAGTGAAACTCGCCCCTGTCAATGTTAGGGCGCTGTTGGTCAACTTCATCGGGTATGCTGCTCCAGCTCCCATCTGGCATTGACTAAAAGATGCCCTGCAATTCTCCACGTCAAGCGCGTATGCAGGGGCGTTTACGGTCCACTCACTGTGATACCCGGATGCCTCAAAAGCACAGTCGCGCTCCCATGTCCCACCTGCTCCGTTTAGTTTTAAGACTGTCCATCCGGATGACGGCAGTGCTCCCTCAAGCAGGAAGTTCGTAGCTTGGATTGTCCGTATTCCACGTAAGTCGCAGACAACCTTCTCTGTAGTGTTATTTGGGCATCCGTGTTCATGGTGGACATTGTTTATGACCATCAATGTCCCAACCAGAGAGGATGTCTCAGAGTGGAACGTGCCGCTGAATACTTGAAACTGGATATTTGTGAAGCTAGCAGACTGAAAATAACTGCCGGCCTTGAAAACGAACGGTCTCTCAACGCTCTCAAAGTCTACGTAATCAAAAAAAACTACGTAATCGGTTGATCGGAATATGAAGAAGTCCCTGCCAGGAACAGACTGCGCGCACTTGAACATCATATTCCGCACATTCAAGAGCTGGTTTACCGTTCCGCTGTCATAGAAGAACGACGCGCTGCTGGCATTATCCAGGGTCACTTGAGAGCCCCGGCTGTTCTCATTCTTTCGTGAACACGCCTCGCCCTCAAATACGATATCAAATCTCGATGAAGTATTTGTATATCCTGACGTGACCCTGAAGTTTCCCCTTGGGAAAAATACTTTTCCAGAGGTTCCAGATGCCGCTTTTATGGAATCGATGGCCGCATGAATAGCAGTCGTATCGTCGGTCGTTCCATCACCTTTCGCGCCGAACCACCGGACGTTGACTGCACCGGAGTAGATTCGGAACCAACGGCCTGACCCGCCACCCGCCGATTGCAGGACAGTTCCGCCGTTGTCGGGCGTAAGGTCTCCGGCCTTCCAGAAGAACTCCCCACCGCCCTCGTCTCCGGGAGTGTGGTAGCCCATGACAACTCTGGTATCCTTGTCTTTGAGAGTCGTGGAGTCGAGCCCCTTGAGCAGGCCAACTGTCGCAATCCCCCTGGTTCCATTCTCATAGCTGATCAGGGAGATGCCACCGCCGCCGTAGCTGTGCTTACGGCGGTATTCGTCTGGGTTCATGCCGAATTTGCCCTTCTTCTCGGGCTTCTTCGTGCCCAGGAGAACTGACAACGCTTCGTCGCGGGACATTGAATTCGGAAGTGCCATACTATTTCACCTGCAGGTTGGAGAGAGAACGGATTTGTTCGACGATGCGCTTGCTACGCTCGCCTACTTGGTCATACCACGCGGAGTCAACCAGCTCGTCCGCGGCCTTGTTGTAGTCCCGCGCCTTCAGCGCCGTGAGGAGCTTGTAGAAGCGGCTAACCTTGGCCCAGCCCATGTTGTAGACGAGGTTGGTCAGCACGTCCTGCACGATCTGCGGCCGGGCCTGGAGGTCTTTGATCAGGAAGCACGCGCTACGATAGGCATCGGTGACGACGAAGTTGAACAGCTTCTCGATCATGGCATCGCTGAGGGAGCACAGCCCATCGCGGGTATCCTCGAAGGCCCGCGCATCCACGTCGAGCACCGACATGAACGTGGCCCGACTGCCGACCATGTCCATGTTGTAGCCGATGCCGATGGTGCGGATGCCACGGGTGTCACGGTAGACGCGGTTGCGCTTCCCTTCGTCGATGCGTATCTGCTTCTTGCCTTGGGTCGAGATCACTGCGCTGCTCCTGGTGACGGTGGCGGCTCTGCTGGCAAGAACACGTCCCCAAGATCAAAGCCACTGTTCTCGGCTGGGGTCTTCGGGGTGACGGGAGGTAGTGAGTCAAGCAATGGATCAAGCGGCATTACGGGGCTCCGGCAAGCTGCGCATTCCACGCCGCGGCTCTATTGGCATATGCGCCAGGGAGGTTGGCAGCCGCGTAGCCGGGCTGGATGACCTCCTGGATGTTGGCCCACGCCTGAAGGCTGCGATTGGCGGCCTGTAGGAAGGCGTCAGCCTTTCGCTTCGAGGCCACGACAGCATCAGCGGGGGCCGTGTTGGCGTTTGTGAACTGGATGGCGATACCCGTGGGGCTGGCAACGAACTGATACTTCAGGCCGGCGCCCCCAGCCACGGTGCGCAGCTGCGACATCATCGTCGTCTGCACCCGGTTGGCGTGATCATTAAAGTTCTGCCGTTCCTCGGCTGTCAGCACGAACGGCACCGTAGCCTTCTTCTGCAGCTCAACGAAGCCGGGGGAGGCAAACACCTTCAGCCCCTCGCTGAACGCTGCGTCACTGGCGCGCTTCCCATTCTTCGGGGTAGCCAGCAACGTGTGGGCGTGGAAGTTCAGAGCGTCTGCACCATCGGGCTGCAGCTTGGCGATGTCACCGGGGTTGGCATACAGCCGGGAGAATAGCGCCGCACCCTCCTTGGCGACCTTGCCGTCCGCCACCGGATCACCGGCAAAAGCTGGATCACCGGGCTTGCCCTGAACGAAGTTGATGAAGCTCCTGGACAGCGGAACTACGGCGTTCGCACCTGCCAGCCCCTCGCTCACAACCTGGGCGATGGAGCCCGGCAGACCGCGGGTCATCTCGGTGAGGCGCAGCAGCTGGGCGGCAGCCGGCGGATCGGCCAGGTAGCCTGTCTGCACGGCAACCGCGGTGAACAGCTTGTTGCTGTCCTCTGCGGCCTTTGTCTCGGTGGCCGTTCGATTGAATGCCCCGTAATCTTTGAACATGTTGTCGATGACTGACAGGTGCTGTTGAATTGATGGGTCTTGAATTGCACCGCCGACAGCCGAACTAATCTGTGCAGCCACCTCGCTGCGATACTGAATCACGGCCTGCTGGAAGCCGGCCTCGTTCTCGCCGGCGGCCTTCCGAAACGAGAGCAGCCGCGCCCCGATGGTCTGTATCATCGCCGGCATGACAGCGTCCGCATATTTGCGGGCATCGGCGACATACTTCTCGGTGCCCACCCCGTTCGTCGCCTTCGACTGATCCCACACGCGGGTTGTCTGCGCCAGCTTCTGGTCCTGGATGAACAGCGGGCTCGACTGGTAGTAGTCGACCGCAGCTTTCCCGGTCAGCTTGTAGACCTCGGGCGGGAGACCGGGCGTGGCGGCCAGCCGCTCGCCTGCTGCTTTCCACTGGGCTTGCTGCTGCGCGTCCAGGGCGGCCTGGTTGCTCCTTGCAGATATGCCTTCCTGATCGGAATCGGGCTTGAAGTTGTCCCGGATGGCAGCCACATCAGAGGCATAGCTGGGGTTACGCCGGATGAAGTCGTTCTGGGCCACGACGAGAGCAATCTGCGCAGCATCGCTGGTGCGGTGTTGCTCGACGGCGGTCTTATACGCCAGCTGTGACGACGCGAGCTGCTGCCGCAGGCGGGGATCGTCTATGGCAGCAACGTCCGCTCCGCCGGTGGCAACAGCGAAGGCGTCCTGGCCCGTGATGGCTGCCTCCTGGACGTTCCCAAGCTGCGCCGCTGCGGCATCCTTGGTCTGCTGCTTAACGGCCGCAGCCTTTGCTGCTGCGCTGTCTCGGAGGGCAGCGCCGATCTGGGTGAAGCCTCGGCTTAGGTCAGACAAGTCAACAACCGTGGACTGCCGCCCTTCGCTGCCGGTGGTCCGCTCAGGAGCCTTGAGCCCCTTCGTTGCACCCGCGGTGTTCGTAACTGCCATCACTCTGTCTCCTGAACAAACTCAAGTCTGCGGTTGAACTCTGCTTCCACTTTGTCCTTGCCAGGGAAATCGGGAAGGTGCTTAAAGTAGTCTCTGCGGTCGACCGTCAACGGAATCGTGCCGCGATCGAGATTCTGCAGCATGCGATTCGCCATGTCCTCGTAGAGGGACGGCCCCAGGTCGGACTCCGCTGCTCGGCGGACTTCGTCGAACAGCTGGGGAACCAGGTAGGACGGCGTCAGTCCCTTCACCGTGATGACCTGATCTCCGTAGAGGTTATAGAACTCCTCCAGAGATAGTTTACCATCAAGGTAGTGTTTCATCAAGGGTCCAAACACGTCATTCCACAGGGCCTTGCCCTCGTCCCCCCGTTTGCTGACAAGCTCTTGGCCCTCCTGCTCCGGCTGGGCGGCATACGGGCCATAGCTGCTCTGCAGGATTCGGCGGACGTCAACCACCGCGGTCGATCTGATGCCAAAGACACGGGCAATCAGCTCGTTGTTGTGGGCCGCCGCTACCTTGGAGCCGCTGGAGTCCAGCCAGTAGCCGCTATTCTCCGCCCACAGGGCGTTCATAATCCCTGAAGCGGCGGGGTTTGCCTCCAGTGCGCGGAGAGCTGTGATCTTGACCTGCTCAACAGCCGGCAGTGAGGTCTGCCCACTCAGTAGGCCACTGAACTTGATGGTTTTGTCAACCACATCGTAGAGCGAACCGACAGCTCCGAACATTTCCGGGCGGAGGTCTGGGATGTTTCCTTGCAGCAGCTGCGAAATCCCTGCGATAGTTGGCCCAAGAGAGTTGGTGGCAGCAAACTTCTCGCTGTAGGCCAGCCTCACGGGGTCTTCGTCTCCGCTGATCAACTGGAATATCTTGTCCAGCATGAACGACTGAAGCCCCTCGCGCATGCGGTAGGACCACTCCGGCGACAACGTGATACCGTTGGCCTTCGCCCAGTCGATGATGCCAGCGGCGCCCACCCCCGCTGCTCCAGTGAACAGCGCGGGGTTCAGCAGCAGCATGTTCAGCCGCTCTCCACGGCCCCAGCGCCCGACGTTCCCGGTGAGCGCTTCCGCAACCGCCCCGGAATATTTTATGATGTGGCTCATAAACTGCAGCGGAGTGGACAGAAGGCCCGTTGCCCCCGCCACGCTGTCCGCTGTGTTCATGCCGAAGGCGGCTTCGCGCATGGTCCCAAACACTTCCGTCCGGTCAGCAGCCGTTGTCGGAAGGCGACCGTGGATTTCTTTGAAGCGGTTGCGCGAGAACAGCAGGGCATTCACCAAGTCGGCCTTGACGGGGGCATCGAACGTGACGGCCTTCACTGCGTTGACGCCGTGGTCGAGAACTCTAACCGGAAGGGACCGACCGGCGGTGACACGGGCGGCGTCATAAAGCCCGCCCGTTGCATACACGTGCGCGCCAACCTCCCAGGATATGCCTGATTTGTTATACAGGTCGAGGATGTTGTCGGCCTCGGCTTTTGGCAGGCCGGTGGCGGCTGCCAGCTTCTTCGCGGCATCCAGATTGTATCGGGCCATGACCAGGAAGCCCATGTCCCGCTGGCTCGGGCCAAGGGCATAGAGCTTACCGCCTTTCATGCCAGTGTAGATGATCCAGTTGGCTGTCTGCGTCAGCACACCACCGAGATTACCCACGATGTAGTTCAGGAAGGCAGCCGTCTTCGCCGCGCTGGTGTAGTTGACGGCAACACCTGTGAAGTTGTCCCCGAAGTTCAGCAAGATGTCTTTCGCGGTTGACCGGGGCAGGTAGTCGGCCACGCCGTAGACGCTCTGACCGATGGCATCGGTGATGGCGTGCCAGCCGTTCCGCACGGTGTCCACGCCGAACCCACTCTGCCGCATGATGGTGCGGGCCACAACGGTAGCTGCCTTGTAAGCCTCCATGTAGCCCGTCTCGGTGGAAGTCGGCCCCTTCGCCAGCGTCTCCCACCGAATGTTGTGCTGCTCGAACGTGGCATTGAACCTAGTGATCATCTCGTCTTGCCAGTGCCGCCACGACAGCGACTCAGCCCCAGCCCTCAGGGTGTCCTCCACTGACTTCAGGACGTTGTGAGCCCGATCGGCGCCATCGACGTCAATCAGTTTGTTCTCAGCCCGGCGGAGGCCGAAGCTGCCGGCGTCGAGATTGTCAACCGTGTCGATCTCCCGGCCCAAGTGGACGCGGTAGACCGTGCCAGGGTTGATCGTGCGCTGATCCGCAATCCAGCGGGCGGCGGACCTGGCGCTCTGCGCGAAGGCCACGGCCTCTTGAGACTCACGGACTGCTGTGCCACCATCGGTCGAGCCCATCTGCTCTACGCGGATGACGTAACGGGTAGTGGCTGCCCTGCCGATTCGACCGGGGGTGTAGTGAATCTGCACGGGGTCAAGCGCATGCAGCAGATCGTCGCCTTCCCTGACAAAGCCGTAGTGGTAGCTGTTGCTGCCGATGCGCTGAACCTCGGCAAAGCGGATGTATTGCCCACGGCCTTTGATTGAGTTGACCGACACTGGCGCCCCGGTCCTTGCATCCAATACCTGGGCAACGCTTGGCGCCACCTGCATTGGTTTTGCCGCAACGCTACGCCCACCGACCAGCGCCTGTGAATACCCCTCGGCCGATCGCTGCGAATACATGGCTGAGTTCTTCAGCATGTAGGTGATGTCGCTGGCTTTCTGCACTGCGCGGTAGGCAACAATCGTCTCAGGCTTCAGTCCAAACTGCGCGGCCAGGGTGAGATCATCCCACCAGACAGTCCCCTCGCCGGCGTTGAAAGCGCGCTGCAGCTTCAACATCTGCTCGCCATGCACCTTCTGAAGCGGTTCGGCGATCTTCTTTAGAGCGGCGTCCGCTAGGCCGAAACGGCGAAAGGCGTCGAATAGGGAGTCAACGGCCTGCGACTTGTAGACCAGCGCCTTGCTGATCAAACTGTTTATCAGATTGCGGGCGTGGCCGCCCTTCAGCTGCTGCTGGAGATCAAGGCCCGCCAGGGAGTCGAAGCTCTTGGCATCCATGAGCACGAACCACTTCCCCGTATCGTTCTGGACAATGCGCAGCGACCCACTCTCTGAGCCGACGTCCAGCACGAGCCGACCAGCCGCCTCTGCCTCCGCTTTCGTGGCGTAGCCAAGTCCGTCTGATCGCCCAATGGCAATGACGGAGTTCCCGGTGGCGTTAATGACTGTCCGGTTGATGTGCGGAGCTGGTTGGGCAGCCGCGGCCGGGGAGGGGGTTCCGGTGGGGGTTCCAGCCGGCATTGCCCGATTGTTTACCGCGACCAGTGACTGCTTCTGCAGGGCTGCGTTGGCTGCATCTGCCTTGGCCGTCCGCTTGGCCTGGTAGAAGGCGTTGCTGGCCGCATCGTGAGCTGCTCGGAGGGGGATCAGGGTCTTGGCGTGGACCGCAACAGCCGCTTCTCGGCTAGAGTGGACCGTCTCAGCCGCTTTTTGGATACGAACGGCGGCAGGCAGCTTGGCCTTGGCGGCTACTAGCGCCTCCTGGCTGCTCTTGTGGGCCGCTCTGGCGGCTACCTGCGCCGCCTGGGCAGCCTCGGTGGCCTGAGTGGCGCCAGCGCGAGCTGCTGCGGTCGTAGTGGCCTTCGCCTCCACTGTGGCAGCCACACGGCCCTCAGCCTCCGCAACCGCTGCTTCCGCTTTGATGACGCCAGCCTTTATGACGGAAGGTGAACCTGTCTTGATCGCCTTGGCAGCCTTCAGTTCAGCCTTGGCCGCCTGAGCGGCTGTCTTTGCTTCGGCAACTGCGGCCGTTGCCGATTGAGTCGCGGCTTTCACCGACTCAATTCCCGCCGCCTTTGCCAGCACTACGTCATCAGCAGCCTTCGCCACCGTCTCAGCTGCCTTGGCGGCCCCGGTCTCAGCGGTGGCAATCTCCTTCTCAACTGAGGCAACGCCAGCCTTGGCTTCACCAACTTTCGTTGCCGACTCAGCACTTGTGCGCTGCAGCATAGTCAGCTGTTCCTCAGCGGCAAGCAGTGGCTTGCCGGCTGCGTTTGAGGCGTCGAGCGCGGATTGCACGGAAGCCGTTCGGGCCACCTCAGCAGCCTCGAGTTCTGACAACGTGGGCATTGCGTGGGTCTGGGCAACAGTCCCTGGCGTGGTCCCCGCCGCCTTCAACGCAGCTTCGCCACCCTCGGCGTTGGCTGCTGCGGTCATCTTTGCAGTTCCACTGGCAGTCTTTCCTGCCGTCTCGGCCGCCGATCCGGCGGTGTGGACCAAACCTGCTACGCCGCGGACAGCGGGGCCGACAAACGGGAGCGCAGACGAGACGATGTCCAGAATGGCAAAGGCAGTCTGGTGTTTCGTGAACAGGTCGGCGGCGCCCAGGTTGTGGAACACCTGATCGGCCGCTTCGGCTACGCGGTAGTCCCCGCCCAGCCACGCATCACGGTTGTCGCTCAGATATTGGAGAGTTCGATCCACAATGGCCTCGCCCTCGGGGCCAGCCGTGGTCTTGACAGCCTCTGCCCACCTATCGGCAAGTTCCTGTGGAGCCACGTTATCCAGGATGGTGCCCTCACCTAAGCCGGCGCGCATGGCGTTTGCCACCTGCTGCTGCCGAACAATCGGGAAGGCCAGATCGGTGAATAGCTGTTGACCCACCCGGGCTGGCCCGGCGTCTTCGATGAATATGTCGCCAGGGTTGCCCTCTTGTCCGGGGAGCCTGATCTGAGGCAGGTCCGCGGTCTTGTGCCCCGGCAGAACCAGCGCGGGCACCTGTGCGAAGTAGCTGAGTAGCGGCATGATGAAGGGCCGATTGATGTTTGGCTTCAAAGTGATGCCTTTGAACTCCGCCAGCTTCTGCAGCGCCGACTGCACATTGCTGTTGCTGTCCACGACAATCTGGGCCGGGTCGGTCAACAGGAAATCCAACTGCGGATTCTGGTCAGCAGCTATAAGGCTGTTGCGTGCAGCAGACTCGATTGCAGCCTTGCTCGGATTGTCAATATCGTGCCGTATTGCACGAAGCTGTTGAACCTTCTGCTCGACGGGTTGATCGCTTCCAAGCACGACGCCCGCCCGCGTTACGCCGTCCTGGCGCACACGCTCGGTGAAGTCGGTCGATGCAGGTTCACCCGCCTGGAGGCGGCGGTATCTCTCGGTAAGGGATTCGTCCGCACCAAACAGGCCATACTGCTTCAGCTTCTCGGCGTTCGCGTCTGTCGCGGGGGCCGGCGGATCGCCGAGGGCTGACAGAGACTGGTCTTCTGGAATTGGATCGAGCGGGTCTTGGGCCATGCTATGCTGCTCCGGCGGCGGAACCGATGACACTGGCGATTTGACCAATGGTGCCGGCGCGATCTGCCCGCTCCTGGGCGCGGAGGCGCTTGGCACTCAGAGCATCGATCTGGTCGATAAAGCTGATACTGCTGGCGGTGATTGAGCCGACTGAGGCAATCACACCTTGGACTGCGGAACTGCCGGCGCCTGAGCTGGCGGCGCCCTGCGCCTCAAGCGTGCCCTGAGCCGCACGCTGTGCGCGGACAGCGTCAACGCGCTCCCGGAATGCGCGGGCATTCTCGATCTTCCGAGCCTGCTTATTGGCAGCCTTGGCTTGACGAGACTGTTCTATCGCGGCACCGGCACCTACAACGGCTGCAACGGCAATTACGGCAACGGCTACGGGCATTACATTCTCCAGATATTTCGGTGGCGGCCTTCCCAGAAGACCTGCTTGTCAGTTCGTTTGAACCCCGCCATCTCCGCCAGCCGGGTTGACTGCGGGGTGTCGCCGTCCAGCGTTTGGAGAGGGGCGGCAGTCGTCAGTGCGAGCAAGCGGATGGTTGAGATGGCCGTTCTCACAGCCCACGGAGACTGCAGCAGGGTGTGGATCGTAATGACCCCGTCCTGGTCGACGTCACATACCACCTGAAACTCCTTCCCTGCAACGATGAAGAAGTCGGACATTACGTCTCCTCGACGGTGTAGGGAATCGCAAACCCGAGGAGCTTGAAGTCGTAGCCATCGACTGATTCGTATCGAATCGCCAGGGCTCGGCCATATCCAGGGGCCTTCAACTTAGTATGCACCACGGTGTCTCCGTTGTCAATCGAAGCTCCGATGGCAGGAACAACAGTCGTGGCATGCAGTCGGTAGGCATACTGCGGAGCAGACCACCGCTTGCTCGTGGCTCCACTGTTCGTCCAGTTCCATTGGCTGGTGACTATGCAGCTTGACTGCCGATCGAGCGTGGGGGCGCCGGAGCCATCGTCAACGTATCCCCGCTCTGTCTTGGAGAAGAACGAGTGGATGTAGGTCGCCTCCTTTTCGCGCTGCACATCCCCCAGGGTCTGATCTCCGGTCAGGATGTGGCTATCGAAGTAGTCGCCGAGGGTCCAGCCGATGTCGTTGGCACTGGAGTAGTCTTTGAACTGGGCGCTGACCTGGTTGAACAACTGCACCTTCACCGTGCCAGCTGTGACGTTTGCAAACTGAGTCAGCCACGAGACATAGTTGGGATCACGACTTTGAGTTGCAGCATCGCCGTAGGCCACGACGCTATCGCCATTCGATAGCACGACGGGATTGACGCCGTCGTAGACCAGCCCGATCTCCTGCTCTAGTGTTCCGTTCTTTCTGGCAACAGCGGCGCACACGCCGCACGCTCCGGGGGTGGTAACCAATGAGGCTCCTACAGATACCCCATCGAGGGCCATGCGAAAGTCGTATGGATAGAACGCCAGGAGGCGGAGATCAAATACGATTGCGCGGTTGTAAATATTCTGGAAATTCGGAAACGAGTAGGCGTCCTGCTCTGCCTGGACAAGCCAGATCATGCGCTTACCCTGTGTGTCGTTGAATCCCCTGACTAGCTGCTTCGCGGTTTTCGGGATGGCCTTCAGGTAATTGCTGATTCCGGTTGAGATCAGCGTCGACTTGTTTGCGCCTTCCGAGAAGGACAGCAGGTAGATTGCCCCGTCACCCCAGAACGACACGAAGCCGTCACCAACAACCAGCGCATCTGGGCCGTCCAGCTGAACCTCGGCAATCTTATCGACGGCATACAGATTGGCATTGAAGCCGCCCTCACCGCCGCGGATATGCCACAGTCCGTTGTTGGCTACGACGAGCATGCCGTTCCCAAATGGAATCAGGCGAAAGATGCCCTGCGCGGCTTCGATGTAGATGACACCGCCGTCGTTGTCTAGTAACTCGCTGAAGTTCTCAGACGTTGGATCGTTGGTCTGGAACATCTGGTAGGCGTCAACGCTGCTATTCATCACGCGGCTGAAGTAGACACCGTTTGGTGCCTTGAAAGAGGTGTGACCAGATAGCCACACTCGTCCAGCGAAGAATCCGGTTGCTCGGAAGCTCCCACCGTGCGGTGTGCGATCGTCATTTACTCCGCCCATATCGTTGTATGGGCCGGGGAGGTTGTGCGGTGCAACCTGTAGGGCAATGGGGACATACACGTAGTCTCTGTCGCCCTCAAGGATGTTGACTAAGAGGCTGCCCCTCGGTGCCGGCCCGGTTCCGAAGCCGCGCTTGTTCAACTCCGCAGGATCAAAGTCGTTCGTGGCGTTCTTTCCGAGAACCCACTGTGAATTTCTGGCTGGATAGACCCCCGTCGCAACCTGATAGACCTGTATCTGAGTGCTAGTCCCACTCGCAGGACTGTTCCAACCTGCATTTCTCAGGTTGTAGTAGTGGTCCGCGGTCAACACTGCCGGCTTGTCTGTCACGAGATTCGTTGATGGGACGCCAACGAAGTCTCGCGTGTAGGGAGTGTAGATGCGTAGCGTTATAGAGCGGGCAACGGGATCGAATTCAAGCCAGAAGGGCAGGTGGTGCGGACTGCACATGAACAGCCGCCCCAGGCCCGGTGCGCTAGCCAACTGCGTCTGCTCCACTTCCTGGGTCGTTGCTAAATCCCACAACGAGGAGGAAACGGTGGAGCCAGCCAGTATTCCATAGGGGCTATGGTTGTCGATTAGTCCCGTGGTTGATGGAATGTCGGTGTAAGCCAGGTCAACATATCCCGTGATCTCGGAAGGGTCCAGCATGACAGCAGCATCTGCATTGCGTATATGCAGGCGGCTTCCAATTTGGATGACAATGAAATTAAGGTCATCTCGGCCGGCCGGATTCGGCCAGTCGTGCTTACTAACGGCTGTAGATAGAGGGACGCTTGAACTGGAGACGAGGCTGTAGCTAGCGTCCTCCTCGAGTAGTCCGAGTCGACGCGAGATATCTCCGGATAGCCCAAGCTCGACGTTGCTCATGGACTGGCACGAGCCCTCCGGAAAAGACAGGCCCGTTGCCTCTGTGATCAGTCCCTTGCTGAACGTCAGGTATTGCTTGTCAGCAGCTGCTCGGGCCATCTGCTACTCCGTTGCTTGCCGCAGCTTGAAATCCTGAACTGCAGCGAGAGCGAGGCTGTGACGTGTATAGCAACCGCGGTAATCCTCTGGCAAAGTAAAGCCTACACCACGGAGAGTCCAGTGGCCGTATGGATCGACGCGGACAAGTTCGATCTCCCGGCCGTGCTTGTCTTCCGAAACCCTCTGGACTGCGGGCGCCGCGTGGTCTGCTGGATCAACATGACTCACCGTTGTTGCGGAGCCCGTGGCGGGTTTCTTCAGAGACAGTATCGGTTTTGCGATCATGTTATCTATTCCTTCCGAAGTTGTTGATGGTGTGGGGATGACCGTGTTGTCCCGTCACAGAGCGTTTTCGACGAGCCTGGGAGGTCTGCTGAGTTCTGCTCCGCTCGTCTGGCTGGGAGACGGACTGCTTGAAGTGCCGCATGGCAGCAGCGTTGAGCGTGTTCTGCAGCAGCGGAACCATGTGCTCCGGCAGCAGGGGAACGAAGCCATCGGATAACGTGAACACCGGGTTGATCGTTCCAAAGCCGAACACCTTGGCTGTTACCAGATAGGTCTCGACGGACGACTTGAATGAATTGGCGTAAATCGCCTGATCGTCGAAACTGGTCCAGTAGGTGGGCATGGCATCCTTCCGGACCCAGAAACCGATGCCGTTGGCGAGGCTAATGAACTTCCCGGTTGTGGTGTTGCCAGCGGAGTTGGCACGAAGGAAATCAGCCGGCTCTTGCCAGGTCAGCTCGCGGAGATTCGGGGCCAGCCCCGTCTCGTCTACGTTGTAACTCAGCACGCGCAGCTCTTTGATGCTGTCGGCCAATAGCAACTTCGTCGGTTCTGCTGTGAGCGCGGCCTGGGTCGGCCGCATGGCGCCATCTAGCCACGGCCATTCCTCCCGATTGACCAGCTCGTCATAGATGTCGGCAAGCAGCTTGGCAACAGATGCACCCTCGAGCGTTCCGTTCGGCCCGTTGGCTATGGTTGTCACAGAGTCGCTCGACATGACATTGAGGGCACCCTGGACATACTGAAGAACTGTTTTGACTGTCATACTCTCACCTATGGGCGGGTTATTCGCATCGTGAAGACGCCAACGCTTACGTTCGTGGTTGCGCCATCAGTCGCAATAGTGATGGTCTGTCCAAGAGGCTCATCTGGCGACAGGGACAGAAGAATTACCACCGTCGGAGCTGCCCCTCCAATCGGAATTGGTGCGGTTGCAGACTGTGCTCCGCAGGTTAGTGTCAGCACGCCGGCAGCACCGGCGAGAACTACCGTGCACTGCATCACAACGGAGATGCTGTGGACGGCATGAGGAGCACGAAAGTATAAAGTCTGGGCCGTCGACACATCGTCAAGTTGGGTTGTCAGCGTGGAGCCCATCCCCGATATTCCGAAGCCAGAGGTGATGTCATTCGGAGTGAGCCGACGGAGCACGGACTTTCCATTTTCTGTAGCTGATGGGGTGATTATTTCTCCATTCTGAATGGGAGATGCAGTCGGAATGTGCTTCGGCTCGTGGTTGCTCGTGGTGATCCTGGTGCTATGGAGAACGTCGGCCATCACGCAGACTCCGTTGCCATCAAGATATTGAGTCGAACGGCAGTCCCAAATGAGACAGACACACGAACTGCTAGGTCAATTACAGGTAGTTCACTTGGAAGCGTTACGTCGAATCGGCGGATTACACTGCCCGTCGAGAAAGCTGGGCAGACATGCGTTGACTTTAGAACACCGCCGATGTAGACCTGTATCTGCCCGACTGCTCCGTGAGGAAGTTCCGCGATATACACACTGTAGGTCTTTATGGCGCGGTCCATGTAGCCAGTGCGGGTAGTCCCAACGACAGTGGCATCTGGAATTGTGAATTGGTAGGACGCCTTATCTCCGCGGAGATCAACTCGCGTTAGTGTTCGGAGGACAGCCACTCCATTTGTAACCGTGCTGGGCGTAAGGACTTTCCCAGCATCCGCCGTGGTGGCAGTTGGAATAAGCTTGGGCTCGTGCAGTTCACGATTCAGAAGTTGTTTGTGTTGCCGTGACACTACGAACTCCTCGTGACAAGCTGAATTTTTGTGCAGTTTGCCATTGCCAGTGAACCACTGTTATTCGTCCCAACGATCAGGCTTTGAAAAGTGGCGTCCCCGATAACCTCAAGACGACCACCAACGGGGACGGGGGACAGCAGAGCTATTGTAGAGGTCAGCAGCAGAGTTCCTGCCACATTAAAGAAGTGGGCCGTGTAGCCAACCACAGTATCCAGCGTGGCGTAAATCTGGGATGCGCCTACGGCGCCGGCGTCAAGGTAATACATGGTGAGGCGGCCGGTGAGATCGGAGTCGCGCAGGTAGCGAAATTCCGACACGCCAGCATTCACAGGGTGAGGAGTTATGATCTTTCCAGAGTCAGCTGTTGTTGCAGCATCGAGATGGAGGGTCTCGTGCAACTCTACGCTCGGGATGTCCTTGTGAAAAACCTGCGCCATTGTCGCTCCAAATAAAAAGCCGGGCAGTCGCCCACCCGGCTTGAAGGTTCAGCATTGCACTGAACTTACCGGACTTATTCCGGCTTGAGGTAGCGGACGCGCAAGCGCGCTCGACCGGCGGTGAACGTTCCGACAGCGACAACGCTGACCTGGCTGGCAACACTTGCCACCGGGCCGTTGGCACCTGCGACATACACGCCGTCGCCGTCGCCGTGAGCGGTGCCCGCGGCATCCGGGGCTTCGACGATCTGCACGCCGCGGCCGAAGACGTAGTTGCCCAACACCAGATTGGCTGTGACGCCAACCGCAGCCGGGATCAGGCCGTCCACATCGACGGCAATCGCCGCCGGGGTGAGGGTGCCGACTTCCAAGCTCGTTCCACCAACAAACGTGGCAATGACCTGGAGGTCACAACCAGTGATGGCGGCGTAGGCGGGGATGACGGGCACAGCTGCGTTGTCAGACGAGGCCGTGGGAAGGGTGTTGTAGTCGAAGTCGTAAACCAGCTCGACTTCACGGCCAAACGAGTTGACCTGAGAGCCGTTCTGCTTTTCAGCCAGGCGGGGACCGAGGTTGGTCGTTGCACCGCTGAGGGTTGCGATAGTCATGCGTTACTCCTGTATGGTGGGCAAGGGGGAGTGGGTCGAATCCCAGTTCCCCCGAACCCGAAACGATTACGCGAACAGAACGTCGTCGGTGATGACGGTGATCAGCGACTGCGGGCGCTGGAGGCCGAAGCCCCAGCGTGCGGTCGAGACGTATTCGTCGCGCTGGAAATCCTTGTTGTATTCGCCATCCATCTTCGGCGGCTGACGCATCGCACCCATGAACGGAGTGTGCTGCTCGTCAGCGTTGCAGATGAACAGGTTGGCAACGCCGGCAGTGACAGCCGTGCTCGCGTTCTGCGGACCACCAGTGATGGTTTCCGCGGCGATACGGGCCAGGCGGTTGCTCACCCAGATGTCGAAGCCGTAGATGTTGCGGACGAAGCGATGGCTGCGGCCGAAACCTGTCTCAACCAAACCCTCGAACTGCGGGTTGTTCGTGAACGCCTGGGCGCCAACGAGGTTGTTCAGGGTGGCCTCGACAATCGGATCAACAATCGCCAGGCGGCCGTTCTCCGGCAGCTGGGCCTTGTCCATCGACAGCTTGGCGTAGAGGAAATCCTTGAGGCTGATCAGGCCGGTGGTCGTGGAACCCGCGACCCAGCGGTGGTCAAACCCGTTGTAGGCATTGCGGTTGGAGGCCGTCTGCTTGCTCTGCTGCGAAAGCAGATCGGTTTCCCAGCGTTCCTCGATGACGCGCAGATGCTCTGACGGAATACCAGCCTCCAGCGCGGCCGCCTTGTAGGCGTCCTGCTTCAGCTTGTTCGTCACGTAGGTCGCTGCCGAGACATACTCGGTGATCGTCAGCGTGATCTGGCCGGTGTCGACCGGGTCATACTGGATCGCAGAGTTCTCAACGTAATCACGGAGAACGGTTTCGCCCATGAGCGGGATGTAGAGCGTTGAGCCGTCGCCGAAGTCGGATACGTCCCGGTGCAGACCCTCGGGCAGCAAGCCCTCGTTGATCTGTTCGAGCATCATTTCGCTGTAGACCGAAGCCTTGATCAGCGGTGCCTGATTTGCAGTGGTGTTACCCATTTGAAACTCCTGTTGTGGTTACAGTCCGGCGTCTTTCAGCTTCTGCTGATACGCCTGGATACGCAGCTTCTCGGGGCTCGGCTTCCTGATCCACTCAGTCGGCTTTGTTGGAGCGACCGGCAGGATAAGGGCAGAGGTGTTGATCCCGTTGCGCTGCGTTGATACGGACGGTTGGACCGGAGCCACTTTCATCAATTCGAGGAAAGCGGACGGCTTCGATCGGGCCAGCGCAACCATTTCGGCCTGCGTATAACCCAACCGCGCAGCCGCTTCAGCAACTTTCTCCTGGGCCTTCTCGCCATAAACGGCGGTGACGGAGGCGTTTGCCTTGTCCCAGTTATGCTGCTCCGCGGCTGCGGTATCCCGGCCCTGCAGTCGCTGCAGAACCAGGGTGGCAACTGCTTCAGCGTCAGCGGGTGCTGGGGCTGCAGGAGATGCCGGAGGTCGATTCAGTTCGTCGAGCACCTGGGCAGCACCGGCGGCGGTCTTGAGCTTCTCGGTGGCCTGATCGAGTAGGACGCGATACCCGGAGGTCTCCGTCTTCAGTGTCTCGATAAAGGCATCCTTGTCGGCAAGGCGCTTCGTCAGTGTGGCAAGTTCGGCGGCCGTGTATTCCTTCCCATCAATCACGATCTTCCCCTGGTCTGGGGTAGGTGTGGCTGGGGTGGTAGTCACGGGGATGGCGGCAGGGACGGTCGTCACTGGGCCAAATGTTGCAGGGGTCGCTGCGTCACTCATGTCGTTTGCGTTTCCTGGGGGTCGGTGAGGAAATCAAGAGCGAACCGAAGGCCACGTCTGTAGCCCATCAAGTCCGATAAAGCCAGTGCCGGGTTCGCCTCTTTCCAGACAGACTCGGCCTCAGATAATAGAGTAACACGTCCAATCTCGTTTGTCAAGGCTTCACGTATCTTATCTCGCATGAAGCTGCTGCCAGCAAAACTGGCGCCATACCGCTTCTGTGCCTCCTCTCCACCGAGTAAGCGGCTGATTTTAGTATTTATTCTCACTGCATGGCCTCCGGAGGAGTGGCTGGGGTGGCAGCTGCCGCGGCGTTTTCATCCGCCAGCTGCTGGGCCGCGGTCAACATCTTCTGTTTCTGCAGGTCTTCCGCAACCTGTCCGAAGGGAGCAAACAGGGGGTTGATGGCAGTCAGCCCGAGCGCATCCTCCCACGCCTTTGCTCGCGCCAGGGCGGGGAAGTGGACCGACATGTTGGGGTCTTTCTGCAACACGTCGTTGAACTCGCGCAGCTCTTGGACCAACTGGGCGCGCTTGGCGTAGTGGCTACTGCCGCGGGCGCGCAACTTGCCCTTGACAAGGAGGTCGTCCTTGTTGATCTCCTGCCAGGTCACGATCTGGGCCTGGTCATCAAACACGCGGACGTCATCTACCGTGCTGAGGTTCCTCGCACCGATCTCCAACTCGGCGTTCAGGCCGGGCTCAACCTGCTCGCGCTCATACTTCTCGATCTTGTGCTGGAACAAGCGACCGGCGGCATTCCTCAGCTCCTGAACTTCAAAGGCAGTTTTCTCACCGGGGGATCGAATCCCCATCGCCTCACGAGGCGCTCCAGCGTAGGCTTCCATCCGTGCTTCGATCTGCTCGATCTTGAGATCAGCGTTGAGGACAGTTGTATCGGGAGCGAGATTGGTGACGCTTCCCTCACCATCGTCGATGTAATAGTTGCGGACGCCATTCGGCAGTGTATCGACGTGAACCTGACCGACATGCACACGATCAGGAGAGAGCATCTGATCAAACGCATCAGCACGGGCGTTCTCCAGGTGGTTGATCTGATACTGCATGCCAACGAGGTTATCCAACGGCCCCATTGACCATAGGTTATCTCCGCGGTCGCGCCACCCGGACTTCACGATCTGTCCGATGTTCTTCAAGTCTTTCAGGTCGGCATGACGGATCAGGAATCGCTGATCGGCAACGGTGTAAAGTTTCCGGCAGTGGGCTTCCCCGGTGTTGGGATCAAAGATGTCGCCGTAGAACTCCAATACCTCGACCATTCCAGACTGAAAGTAGCTGGCAGTATCAGCGAAGCCATCGAATCTTGCCTGGATGTTCTTGTTGATCTCGTCCCTGCTCAGTGCGCCTGCGACCTGGGACATCAGCTTCAACCGCTGAATCTCCCCCGCCTCATACGGATACTCGGTGCGTTCCTGCTCGGCATCTGCAATCAGCGAGGCGCGAGTCCGCAGTGTGCGGACGATCTTCCCAGCCTCGGCGAACGTCGGGCGCGTGTAGTCAAACACGATGTCATAGGGGCTGATACGCCGACCACGGGGGCCTTGATAGACAACGATCGTCTGACCCGTGCCGGGCTCAATCATCGTCTCAACGATATACTCATACTGGCTGAAGCAGTTGCCATACTCCACCCAGTCCTGTAGGAGCTTGCTGTGCAGCTCAAGCAGTCCATTGCTGGCGTGCTTCGTTGTGAGATAGGAGATGATCGTCTGACGTTTGGTCAGCTCGGCCTCCTTGGTGCTGCCTGCCTCGAATGTGAAGAACTCACGTGCGCCGAACAACGCGGAGGCGTAGTTGGCGCCGAGGTTATCTGCGATCTGAGTCAGCTTGGGGACGTGGGTCGTGTGACTCCACGGGTTTGCAGAGTTTCCGGTCTCCTTTGTCGAGGTGGCGTGCAGGTATTCCTGCACTTCCTTCCAGCGTTCTTTGGCTTTCTGCTTGCCCATGTCCCACTGGTCCCACATCGCAACGATCTGGGTGGCGATGGTGTGCGGCTCGAGTCCGCCCTGGAATGTAACGGTGCCTTCTGACATTACCTGCTCCTTCCGCCGAAGCGGGCATTTGCCGTGATGGCGACTACGTTGGTGTCTTGCTGCCTACGGCGGGCGGTTGGTGGTTTTGCGATCTCGACGCCGATGGACACAGCGTCTTTCAAGTCGTCATGCTTTGAACGGGCCTGCGTTACCTGCTCCTCGTAGACAGACATGAACCCACCGCGGGAGTGGATGACGGCTCCGGTCTCGTAGCGCGGTTCCAGGATTGCCGCAGTGCGCTCGATCTTCTCGCTGACGGAGTTGGCGCCTTCAACGAGCACGACAGCTCCGTCTTTTCGGAAGGCCGTCTTGATGTGCTCAACGACTAGGTTGGCGCCGGCGTTCGTCTCAATCTTGATTCGCTTGAAGCCCCACTTCGCGTGCAGTCGGCGAACGGCGGAGTAATACTCCTCGTATTTGTTCGTCTTGAACTGGTCTAGCTCGAGGATGTAGACGAAGCTGTCGCTGTCCATGCCGATGATGGCGAAGGCAGTGAAGTCCGACTTCTCGCCGGTCGTGTAGGCCAAGTCTCCACCGCAGAAGATAGCCAGCGACTTGTCGGCGTAGAACCACTCGCCCTGCCTGCAGGTCAGATGCTTCGGTTCGAGATACTGAAACTTCTTTGAGTCGACCCGCTGTGATCCGATGTCATTTGGGTTGTTGTAATATTGCGCGTGATACTGTGCCCGGTTGCCCGCGGCATAATATTTCGCTCTGATCTTTGCCAGTTCCTTCGCGTCGAACCCATACCACTTCTTCGATGCGGGATGCTGCTCTCGCGGCCACAGAAAGACGCCGTCCTCCTCGACAATGCGCTCGAAGACTTCAAATAGCTTCTTCTGGCCGGTGGCGTTTCCGTCGTCATCGATGACGTCATACTCGGCGTCGATCAGTTCACCGTAGATGTCTTGGCCGTGGTAGCGCGTGCCGGCGATCTTGGTGATACCGCCAGGCTCGAGCACCGACGAGAACAGGCCGTAGCCATCCTTCACAGACTGACGGCCATCGGCGGTATAGGCGTTCTTCGGGATCACGATGTCATCCAAGACCAGCACAGTGCAGTGCAGGCCGGTGGTGTTTGACGTGATACCGCGGGCGGCGATCGTAGAGTCGCGGACGCCGAGCGCCTTGCGCTTCGGATGATCGACGATGATGTCCCGCTCTGCCCACTTGGCTCGCTGGGCCTCCTCGGCGTGGATCAGTTCCGGCCAGTAGCGGCGGTGGATGTCACACTCGAGCACGCCCTTGATGGCGCGCAGCTGCCCGATTGCCAAATCTTCGGTCCCAGAAACATAGAGCACCGTTGCGTCGGGGTGCTTCGTAATCCACCACGCAGTCCATACGGCCAGGAGGTGAGACTTCAGGTGCCCGCGTGGAAGCAGGATAATCTGATCTAGCGTAGCGTCATGTCGCGTCAGCCACTCCAACGCTTCACGATGGGCTTCACCGTAGGCCCTGTTGGGACCAATGAGACATGCGAATGCGTAGCAGCTGTCCTCAGCCGCGAGTCGGATTTCGTCGCGCTTACTTACTGCCACGGCTGATCGCTACGACGCGCTCGTGGTCGGCATCAACGGCGCCGGTGTCCTGGCGCTGGGCCTTCCGGTTGTCAGATGCCTCCTTCGCTTTCTTGGTCTGCCGGGTCTTCGGCTTGTCCATCAGCAGCAGGACACGGATGGCCTGTATATCTTTCGGGCTCAAACTATCTACGTGCTCGAGGAGATGCTTACGAAAATAGCTTTCCTGTATGTGTTTGTGCTCGTCGCGCCACACATCGAGATATTCCGTGAACCAGGTTTTCTCGCAGAGAGTATCCCACTGGTCTTGCTTGCCAACGATGCGGCGCATGGCCTCATACTCGTTGACGGAGTGCAGATAGATTTGGCAGGCCGAGGGAATCCACCGCTGCAGCGCTTTGCTGTAGACCGCGTGCTCCCTCAGCGTGTATCGAACATAGATGCCGGTCTCAATCAGTGGACGACCGCAGGACTCGAGGAACAGCGCCTCGGTCATCAGCTTGTTGCTGCCTGGCGACTGGATTCCGGCCATTGGGCAGCTCGGCCAGCAGGCGTAGTCCCACTCGGGCTGGGGTGGAGTGACTACTGTCGGTGCGCTTTCAGATTGCAACGTGAACTCCGGCTGCCTGCAGAATGGCGATTACAGCACCCCCGATTACTACCCAGAGCACTTTTCCACCAATGACCTTCCACGGTGCCGCCACGGCGACAGACACGGCTGCTTTTGTTTCAAGCACCTCGAGACGCCTCTCGAAATCGTCAAGGCGCCACTGCTGCCTGGCCCCCCACTCCTTAGACACGACGCTGTCACGCAGGGCGCGCATATCCTCTTTCAGTTCCGTGAGCGTCTGGAGAATCAGTTGGTCGATGGTCATGGGTGGTTTCCAATTCGTATCGCCTTACCCCCATTATGCAATGGAGCAGCCTGCTTGTCAACTGGCGGCGGCGGGCCGGCAGGAGAAGCGGCAACTCCCTGGTATTTCTCGTATGTCCGCATGGCACCAAAGCCAAGCATACCAGTCAAGACGGGAATGATCTCTCCGGTCGACAGAGTCGGCAGAAGTGTAACATCAAACTGCAGACCACCAACAACTGCGAGGAACTGCAAGAGGGGCTGCACGACGAAGTTGTAGGCGAAAGCGCCACCGCAGACCCAGCCCACGAATGGCCGCCAGCCTGCGACAAAGAAGGAGGCCGATGCGGCCTCTACCTTATTGATCTCGGTCTGCTGTCGCCCCTGCTCGAGCATAGCATCGATGGCCTTGAACTCGCCACGCTGCTGCATCTCAAGCAGCATGACCTGACCCTTCGCTTTCTCAAGCGGATCGGGCCACAGCTTGTCGCTGATCTTCCCGAGGAAGTCAGCAACGGAGCCCCAGCCTAGCGCATCGAGGCTCACAGCGCAGCCGGTTCCACAGGCGGGCGAACTATCGCACCACTGTTGATATCGATGTGGCTGTTGCTGCCTATATCATAAGAAGCTGCCAGCATGTCAAGACACGCCTTAAGCGCGGCTTCTGTTGGGGCCTTCGCCTGCTGGAGGGCAGCGTATGCGCGCTGCAACTGCGTAAGCTCGGCCGGTTTGATTTTCTCGTCGACGGTTGGGATTGACATGTTGGTCTCCATTATGCCGTGGTCATAAACTTGCGGTCGACCCCACCGATGTTTACGGTGATGTAGCCGTTGGTTACGGGAACCCCGCCTGTTACAGTTGACGACGCAGCCGTGGCAATGTGCCGCCGTGTGGAGTCTGAGTTGGTCAGGTGGAACGTGTTGTCGTATTCGATCTGACCCACCGCAGGCGTCGTATTGACTGGGCCACTGGTCAGCTTGATCGGCGCGGTGTTAGCCGCTGCGGTTCCAGCTTTTAGGTGGAGGACCGCCGTAGGGTCTATCTGACCGAGGCCGGTGAGGCCGTTCTTGACAGTTAAGCTCTCAGCGCTCTCTGTGTAGAAGGCCAACCTATTGCCCGGATTGGCCGCCATCGAAAAAGCCGCCGTTGGGGTTCCAAAATTCCCCCTAGCCACTCCAAAAACTTCAACGTAGTAGCCACCGCCCGTGCCGCCTGTGTCATGCAATATCCTGCAATTAGACCCAGATAGATGAAATTTCTGCGTAGGAACTACTCCGAGACCGATGAATCCCGTGCTCGTGTCCACATAAAACTGATTGGTGTTGACCGCAAAGTCGCCGGTCGTAGAGAGCACGATGTTGAGGTTTGATCCCGCTGCCGGGGTGATCGTCAGCGCACCAGATGCAGTGACTAGCGTCGGCGACGTCAGGCCCGTAAATTTGCCTGCTGCCGGTGTCACTCCACCGATGGCAATACCATCAAGCGTGCTGTTACCATTGAAGATGTATGCCAGGAGCTGGGCTGCAGTTCCTTTCAGGGAGATGCCGCCTTGCACGACGTAGAGAAGATCGGTTCCAGAGAATGCCCCTGCAACCGTGAGTGAGGATACTTTCTGGTCAGCCATGTGCTACTCCAACAGGAAGAAACCAGAGCCGTCCTCAGAAAGGATGTGATCTCCGTTTTCAAGAATGAGGTGGGAACCGAGATGGGCGCCACCAAGACCGCCAGCGCCCGGCTCTGGCATCTTCAAGCCGAGCCCAAGAGCCATTAGCGGATACCTACGAGGAGGGTGGCTGTCGTGCCCGTGGCAAGAACACGCCGAACGAGAACCGGGACAACCCCGCCGGTGGGAACGGTGAAAGCTGCGGTGTTTCCACCGCTATACGGCTCGACGGTGACAACGCCAGCTGCGCCGGCGTAGACGGTTGTGGCTGGCAGCACAACATCATCATCTGGCGTGATGGCCGAAGCGTTCTCCGGGAAGTGTGTCTCCTGGCGCTCCATTACTTCTTGCCCTTCTTCTTGAAAGGGACAAAGCCCTTGACGGGCGCCTTCTTACCGGCCTTCTTCTTCGCTGCCATGTGATGCTCCTGTTGGTGTTGGGGGTGAACGGAGGGGCTTGACCCTCATCTCCGGTTATCTTTCGGGGCTCTACTTGAGCTACGTTCTCCGTTGATCGTTTCAACTGCTTACAACCCTAGCCCCCGTGGCCTGTGGCCTGTCTCAACCGAGCAGCATATAGACCCTCCTATATCGCCTGTCTCTGTCCCTCCGGGGAGCCGCTGCTGCCGTTGCCAGGAGCACCGAGTCACATACGAAGTCAACCAACGCTTTATCAGGGCAGCTGTATCGCCAGCTGGTGGCACCGCAACCGTGTCTCCACGGCCTGCTTCTTCGGATCGACAACCTGATTATCCTGGACGGTGGTTGGTCCGTCCCGGCCTCCGGGGCTAAAGAGGGCAATCGGCCATTGCTGGCTTCATGTGCTTAGTATACCACCGACCGAGGCTGATGTCAAGCCCGTTCCGGCCGGTCGCCCACTGCCAGGCCGTTGTCTGCAGAAAATTGTAGAGATTTTCTCGGTGGGCGCCGCAGTAGGGAACCGCCACCCCAGCCCCCCGTGGACGCCTGCGAGCCCTCGTCCGCCCGCACGTGGCGCGCGCACGCCCGCTGCCCGTGTGTGTCCGCCCGGGCGCGGTGGCGCCCGCGTCCGCGCTCGTCCGCCTGCCTGCGGGCGAGGGGGCGCGCCTGCACCCGCCTGCCTGCCTGCCCGCGACTGCGCACGTATGCGCCTGATCCCGCGCATGATAACCGCGCACGCGCACGTTCTTCGGCAGTTCGGTGAACAACTGTTCACAGTGCAGCCCGTTGGCACGATCGTTGCCAGCCTGCCCAATTGCGTCACATTGTGACAACCTGCGTCACTATCTGACATGCTGCGTCACTGTCCCGCAAAGTCAATCCCGTTGAGAATCAAACACTTAGCTCTTGGCACGGGACATGCTTATACTCAGGCATCCCGGCAATACCGCCGGACCGTCGAGAATCCGCCATGCTTACCCTGACATGTTCTCCGCGTAATTCCACCTTGCGTCAATCCCGTCGTGCGGACTACTGCCAAACCATTTACAGCAATTGCGGTGCGGTGTTTGTTACCTACCGCAAGCGCCGGACCTACCGCGCTTGACGCCAACCCAAGCCCGTGCTCT
>JALNYT010000018.1 GCA_023229685.1 Sulfuritalea sp. | reverse complement strand
ATCTATCCTTTCCTCAATCTGGGCGGCCGTGACACTGGGTGGCCAAGAGGGGCACGATTAAGATATGTCAAGGCGTCACCGCGAACGACCGCATTGGGGAATAGGGCTGGGAGGCCGCTCATGGCCGACTGCGGACACGGGCTGATCGAAGATCCAGTGGCCGGTTTCCGCAGAAAGCCGGGCATCGATCGATCTCGGTTCTGGGAACGTCTGAGCGTTACACGCCAGGTGTGGCCTGCTATTTTGAATAATGGGCGATTAAAGAGGAAAGCTCGAAATTGCTGAACGGGTTGCTCCAACGGGTGGTTCGGTCTCCATGCACACCGAGTAGCAGTCGGGCGGCGAATTCCTCGCGCGGCATAGTTCTGAGTTGCGTCGCAAGATTCTTCGCCGGCAGCAGGGTGTCCCCAGTAGTGACGTCATGACAGCCGGCGCAGGTTGTCTGATGGATCGATGCGCCCAGGCTCAACATTTCCGGTGTGGGGGCCGCAACCAGTAACTGGCGTGCATCGAAGGGATGACGGTGCTTCAGGGTTGCGAGAGCGGCAGAGACCCCGCGCCAGTCCCGGCGGGCGACCAAGGCTCGGATCGAGGCAACCGGTATCGCATCGTCGCTGGTCCGGCGCAACAATAACGGCAGCGAAGAAAGCGCCCCGTTCAGACGCTTGACCAGTCCGTCGCGTTCTAGCGGTCCGGCTTCGCCAGTCATCAGCCGACGTGTATCTCCAGCGATGACCGTTAGTTCCGCCGCCAGCCTCCGTTCATGCTCGCCGCCGGCCTGGGCGGTGGCGCAACTGCACGCCACCGCCAGACCCGCGAGGAGGATGCGGATATGCACCAGAACTTACTTCAGGCTGACCTTGTGCTCGACCGGGCCGGCCTTGGTGATGGTCCATTCGGTCATGGATCCGTCGTACATCCTGACGTTCTTGTTGCCCATCAGTTCACTGGAGACGAACCAGCCGATGGTTGCGTACAAGCCAGTATTGCAGAAGTTGATCTGCTCGCCGCTGGTGGGTACGTTGGCCACCTTGTAGAGTTTCTCGAGCTCGGTCTTCGGGCGAAACATGCCGCCACCGTTCTCCAGGGTCCAGCTGATAGGCAAGTTCTTGGCGCCCGGCAAGGTGCCGCTTTCAGTGGCCTTGGGATGGCGGTTAATGCCAGCGTACTGGTCTTCAGGACGGGAATCCACCAACGTCACGGTCTTTTTCTCCAGCGCAGCCTTTACATCCTTCACTGAAGCCAATGTCTCCTTGTTCAGATGAACGGCAAAGGTCTTCGCTACGGTTTTGCTTGCGCCGGTTTCGAGCGGATTGGCCTTGTCCTTCGTCCATTCCGCCATGCCCCCATTGAGGACTGACACGTTGTCGTGACCGAGGACCTTGAAGGTCCAGTAGATTCGTGTCGGCCAGTACATGTCGTTGTAATGGGTGCCCCCCGACAGCACTACCACGTGGGTATTGTTGTCTATGCCGATGCTGCCAATATAGGCGGCGAGCTTGTCGAGTTTTTCCGGAAACTCGTGAGGCACTCCGGCACGCTCCTCCACCCACCCGGACTTGTCGACATCCGTAGTGACGGCGCCAGGAATGTGGCCGCGCAAATAATCGGTAGTCGAACGAACATCGATCAACACGACGCCTGGCTTGGCCAAGTTGGCTTTCACCCAGGCCGCGTCGACCAGGGGTTGGCCGGCGAAGGCCGTGCCGATGAAACCAAACAGCAGCATTAAGGCCAGCCAAGACGACCGACCACTATTCACCAATATGTTTTTCATGATTCTCTCCTCCATCAGGTTTTGTGGGTACTGCCGGGTGATACCTCAAGTGCTCACAATCAAGTCGGCGGCCAAGAGAGCGGCAATGACGCCATCCCAGTCACTGTCCTGCATGTCCCGACGCTGTATATCGACGACATCGACGCGATGCGTCGAAGCCATCTGCCGCAAGGCGGCAATCACGGTCTGAGCGTCGGGGAACAGACCGGTATCCAGTTGTACGATGTTCATGTCCTTCTCACAGGGAAAGCACGATATCGGCGTTGGTCATTGCCTGGCCCAGTGCCGATGCGTCGAGTAGAAACAGATCGTCCGCCATCTCGGCCACGGTGGTCTGTGGTTCGATGCCGGTAAGTTCCAGCAATTCGGCATTGGCGGCGTTTTCCGGGGTTTCGGCGACAGGCCCGGTCATGAAGATGAGGCTAACCTGATGACCAAAAATGGTGAGGCCGGCGGCTACGCGCATGGCCTCGGCGTGGTCGCGCCGCGCCAGCACCAGGAGCTTCTTCTCGCTCACAGGCTCACCACCCTTGCCGCCTCGCCCATCAGGGCGCTGTTGTTGGTCTGACTACCGGCTTCCACGGGGCAGACAAGTCCTGGACAGAAGCGGTGCCACGACTCCTCGCAGACCACGGCGCGTTCGGCGGTCCCGAGTACCGCAGTGAGGTCGGTGTCCCTGAGACCAAGCACGCCCTCGTGCGTAAAAAAGGCGCCAATGCTGCAGCCCGTGCGGCGTGCGGCGAGTATCAGCGGATACAGGAGTCGCCCGCCCGCTGCTGTACTGACATGAAATAGCAGATCCATCAGGCCACCTGCTTCTTTGACAAATACCAGCCACCCGCAAAGGCGACGACCAGGGCAACGGCCGCCGCCAGCATAAGAACCGTACGGGATGCGCCAGGAGTCGGCGCCGGCGGGACGGCGACAAGCGTTTCCGTGCGTCGCTCCGGGTAGGTTGCGTTATCGACTGGCAGGCTGCCGTCGGCGGCCCATTCAGCCCAGCCGCCGGCATAAACATGGGCCGGCATTCCAAGTCCCGCAGCCAGCCTCGTGAAATAGGCGAGCCCCTCGTAGGCATCGTGGCCGTAGGCGATGACCATGCCTGACGGCAGAACGGGGCGCGGGCCGGCAACGGCAAGCGTCGCCGCCGGAAGCAGCACCGCGCCCGGCAGGTGGCCGCCGCGTGCGGCGCGCACGGCTTCGCCCCAGTATTCGAGCTCGCTGCGGCCGTCAATCAAAGTCACGCCCGCACCCTCGCGCAGAAGTTCCTGCTTCAGCACCAATCGTTCCCCACGCATCGGCGCGACAAACACGGCCGTGCGAATGATCCCGCGTTCCTGGCCCGGCGCGGCATCGCTGCGTCCGGCCAGGACGCGCGCCAGCGGCTCTGTCAGGACGCGCACCTGCCGCTGGCCGGACAGATACAGGAGGCCAGCGACAAAGTCACGCGCCGTGGCATCCTGGCCCACGACCAGTACTGTTTCGCTGCCATCCAGCCCAGCCGTGCCGAGCAGCCAAAGAGTATCGCGCTCGCTGGGCAGGCTCCGGTACGGTCCCAGAAAACCGTCCGCCGGCAGGCAACGGGCATTCGGCAGCGTCGCCTTCTTGCAGTCGGCGAGGGGCCGGCTGTCGATCACGACTTCATCGGCAGCCGGCCGCCAGGCGGCACCGGCCAAATAGCCGAAACCGTCATTGGCGTGCGCGTCAGCGAGCATCGACGCGCCAATGGCGAATACCGCAAGAAGAAAGGCCGGCCGCATTCTCAGCATCCGCCGAAGCGCTTCGTCGCAGGCGGCGCGCCGCCGGCAACACCCACCGGGGCGGGCGGATTGTCGATGTAATAGCCCATGAGATCGATCACCGTCACCTTTCCGAAGCCGGGCAGATCCAAGTCCGGCAGGGACTCGGGCAGCGCCGGTTTTTTCGCCGCGGCGATGGTTTCGCGCGGCAAGGCGGCCAGCGAAAAGCCAACGGCGCACACCGCGCCGGCAAGGACCAGGCTCACGGAACAGAAGATAACGCCGGTTCGATTCAACATGGCATTCCCCCGGTCACAGCGAGTCGCTGAAAAATGCCAGATACATCATGCCGAAGGCCAGGCAGAACAGCAGTCCATAAGCCACGGTTTGCGGGTCCAGGCTCATCATTTCCCTCCCCTGTATTGGCGCACCAGCGATTCGACCGGGATCGCCTCGCCGCTGATCGGGTGAATGACCGGCGGCATCAGGTAGGGAACCCCATCCTTGGTTACCTTCATGCCTGGCGGCGGCGCAAAGGTCATCCAGAGCAGGCCGCCGATACTGGCTATGGCCGAAAGCGCAACGAGCAGGCGCAGGAGCAGTCGCTGCCACATGGTCTCAATCCTTCCGAATATAAAGGCGCCAGCAATTGGGCGCTTTGACTGTTCCCAGATGCGTGGCATCCAGTTCGTCGCACAACGGCGGTAGCGCCTCGACCGAGGACGGATTGTCGGCCAGCACCTCGATGATTTCACCGACCGCGATTTCGCCTATGGCCTTCTTGGTCATCAACTGCGGGCGGGGGCAGGAAACACCCAGACAGTCGACGCGGCGGACGACCTGGATTTTCGTGCCATCCTCAAGTACGGCTTCGCCACCGCAGGTGGCTTCCTCAACCTTCTTCTTCGATCCGAACAGTCCCATTCTCTTTTCCTTTTGGTCAGGCTTCGACAGTGGCGGCCGTGGCCGCTTTTTTCTTCAGGTGTTCCTTCTGGTGCTTCTCGTGCTCGGCATGCTGGGCGCGCTCGCGGCGCAGGATGCCGCGATATAGGGCGAACAGCAGGGCGGTCTGCACCAGTCCGAAAACGACGGCCGGGATGCCGAATTTGTCCTGCATCGTTTGGGCATTGGCGAAGCCTAGTTGCAGCGCTGCCAGATTGATCTGGCCGGTCATGGTCTCCGGCGCGGGCGGCCACCAGCTTGCCGACCACACCAGCGAGAAGAGGAACATGCCGACAAAGGTGAAGATCAATGCCCACAGGGCGCCGATATTGCCTTCACCGGCCTTGACCCAAGTGGATACCGTACAGGCGCCCGCCAGCACCATGCCGATGCCGAACAGAAAAAGGCCGGCGAAGGTATTGAGGCCGACATCAAATTGCAGCGGATGCCCGGCGCCCACGCTCATGAAACCGGTGAAGCCGACGCTGAGAATCATCATCGCCACCAGCATCGCCTTGGTGTTGCGATAGGTCTTGAACATGATGGCATCGCGCAGCGCAGCGGTATTGCAAAAGCGCGAGCGCTGCATCAGCAGGCCGGCCACCGAGCCGAACAGGAATGCGACCAGGCATTCGACAACAGGCGTCATACGTCCCCCTCCAGCATCTTCTTGTAAATCATCGAACCGACCCAGGCGCCGGCGATGATGCCGGACATCGCGAGATAGCCGCCCAGGTTCATCTCCGGCATCAAACCGAAGAAGGTCGACACGTTGCAGATATAGGCGAGTCGGATGCCGAAGCCCATCAGCAGTCCGCCGATGGTGATCAGAACCCACTCAGAAAGGTGGCGCGGCACTCGCCAGTAGAACTCCTTGCTCGCCACGGCGCCGACGAAGGCGCCGAACAGCATGCCGAGGCTGATGTAGATCTTCCAGTAATCGGCGTGGGGCGGAAAGACGATGTTCCAGAAAGGGATGCGCTGCAACTCGTCGCCGAGCACGGCCTGCGCCATCAGCCCGGTCATCATGGTTTCGCCGCCGCCCACGGTCCAGGCGCCCATCAGCAGAAACATGAAAATGTCGAGTACCGCGATTGCGGCGAGCGCAATGATCGGATCCAGAGTCTTGCGAAAGAACTCCATGCCTGTCTTCCTCCGTTTGCGTTCGGCTCAGAGTGGCCGACGCCTTGTTGTGTGAAAGATTCTGCGGTATCCGCCGCACCTGAGGTAGTATTTATTGCAAACATTTTGCCAGCGTGTCGCTGGAGTGGCGGGAACGACGAAATGACCATCTATCAGGAATCGCAGGGAATACTCGATCACATGTTCAACGCCTGCACCACGGCGCAGATCAGCGAGTTCATTCCCGAAAAGCGCGGCTTTCGCCTGCACGGGCACAGCACCACGGTCACGCTGGAGCGCGCCTTCTGGAACGTGCTCGACGCCATGGCCCAGGACTGCGGCCTTCCGGTGCCGCGCCTGATCGAACAGGTGCTCGATAGCTGCATGGTTGCCAACGACAAGAACCTGTCGTCCTGCCTGCGGGTGATCTGTCTGAAGTACCTCAATATCTATGCCATGGGCAGTGAGACGTCGGCCGCGCCGTAACTTCAAAGAGGTCCAGTCGCACAGCGGCCCGCTCCTCAATGGAGTTGTGGGCGTTCCTATCGGTTTCTGATTTCGTCCTCAAAAAAATGCGAAGCAATCGTGTCAGAAATGAATATGTGTCTACGCACCCGCGACAGCACTTCTTAGCCCTTGGGCGGTGACATTGAACATGAAAGACACCGAACTCACCGGAACCAGCCCAAAGCAGGGCGAATTCGTCGAGGTCGAGGCATGCTGCGGATCTGTTTCGTCGTTGGATCAGATCAAGTTGCTCTACACCGAGTTGGCGCGACGACCGGACAAGAGCTTTGGCTGGGATAAAGGCAGCGAAAACGCTCGTCGATTGGGCTATGAGCTCGCGTGGCTTGAGCGCCTACCTGCCGCTGTCTGGGAATCGGCTGCGGCAGTGGGCAACCCGTTTAGCTTGGGACCCATGCACCCAGGCGAATCAGTCATCGACGTTGGTTGCGGTGCGGGAGCCGATCTCTGCATCGCGTCTTTGCTGGTGGGCAACGATGGACACGTCATAGGAGTAGACGCTACTCCGTCGATGGTGGAAAAAGCACGGGAAAACGCGAAGCTCGCAGGACTTGCCAACATTGAAGTCTATGAAGGGAATCTGGCACGGCTACCCTTACCAGCCGCCTGCGCTGATGTTGTAATTTCCAACGGGGCAATTAACCTAGTGTCTGACAAAGCGACAGCGTTCAATGAGATTTTTAGAATCCTCCGCCGTGGAGGACGCTTGCATTTCGCAGACATGGTGCGAGTACAGGCGAGAAAGGATTTTTGCACGAATGATTCTGCAGAATCATGGGCTAACTGCGTGTCGGGTACTCTTTCAGCCGAAAACATTCTGAGTACGTTGCAAGATGCAGGATTCACAGCGGTCGAATTGGCTGGGCACACGGATTACCGTACTTCCGAGAGTACGAGAGGTGCGCTATTTAGGGCAGTGAAACCCAAGTAACCAATGACCGCTTCAAGTTCGGGAACGGCCTCTTGATAATCCGTTCTTCGATCGCGGACAATGGCAGGTTCTGGCCTATTCTGTTGAAAAACCCCTTGACATGCCATATGCATTACATATATGATTATGGCATTGTCTAGGAGGATGCATTGCCATGATGGGTCGCCAAGCAACGGGTCGTGAGCAACTGTTCTACACG
>JALNYT010000005.1 GCA_023229685.1 Sulfuritalea sp. | reverse complement strand
GCCACGCCCAAGGCCAGTCCCAGCATGGAGATCAGCGCAATGAAGGAGATGAAGCGGTTGGCCACGCCTTCGCGCGGCTGGGCGCGCGTGTAGCGCAGTCCGATCAGGAGTTCGTAGGTCATTGGATGCGCTTCAGAATGTGAACGCTTTAGCTGCATCCCCCGACGGAAGCCGAGGCGCTTCTTGAAACGCTACAACATTGCCGCAACTATTTCTTGTTGCCTTTTGCCGCGTCCTGGATGTTTTGGCCGGCCTTTTCGATTTGCTGTCCGACCTGCGCTGTCGCCTTGTCGACTTCCTTGCCGGCCCGCTCTGCCGGCCCTTCCTGCTTCTGACAGGCGGAAAGTGCGACAAGCATCACGCTCATGGCCACGACAGCGGTAACGCTCTCACGTAGTTTGATCATTGGTATCTCCTGGTGGTGCGCTCACCCAAAAGCAGGAGTAACCATCCTGGTTACTCCTGCCTGAGGAGCGTGAAAGTCGGCGACCGCGACACGCCGCCCGTCAAGGTCAGGCGCATCGCGTGCCGGTCATCATTTGTTGATTTCGTGCCCGATGACGCCGCCGACGGCTGCACCACCGATCGTTCCAGCCGCGCTGCCGCCCGTAAGAATGTTGCCACCGACGGCGCCGACTCCGGCACCGATGGCGGTGTTCTTGTCCTGCGCTGACATGCCGGAGCAACCGCCCAGGCCCAACATTGCAACTGCGACTGCGCTGAGCGCAAATTTTTGCATCGTTTTCATTTGGATTACCTCTTTATCAAACGTTGAGTTTCGGGTACTGCTCTTCTGTTCGCTTGCAACTTACGGCTTGCCAAAGTTCTTCTTCGCCTGGTCAAGGCAGTAATCCTTCGCACTACCGGCGTAGGTGTCGCACTTCTCCTTCGCCACCCCGTACTGCGCGTCCAGCGTGCTTGCCGCGGCATCCTTGCGCGCCTCGACAGACTTGTTTCTTGCCTCGCTGCGCGCCTCGGCGGACTTGTCATTGGCGGTAGCGTTCGCATCCGAGATCTTCATCTGCGCCTTGGCATCGGCCTTGGCAGTGGTCTTCGCCGCCTTTGCTTCCTCCATGCACACATCCTTCGCGGTGCCGGCCTGGTCGTCGCAGCGCTCCTTGGCTACCGCATAGTCGGCCTCGGCTTTGGCGACACGCGCCTCGTAGTGGTTCTTCACGGTGGGCTTATAGCTCGCATCGAGATCGGCCTTGGCAATCTTCTCCTGACCTTTGGCCTGCGCCACGCAGATATCTCTGGCGTTGCCGGAAAATGAGGCACAGGAAGCCTTGGCGGTGTTGTACTCGGTCGAGATCCTGTGCTTCTCTGCCTTGTAGTCGTCCTTCGACATGCTTTGTGCCATCGCGCCGGCGCTGAACGCGAGGCTCATCGCAAGGGCGACCGCGTTGATGCTGAGTTTGTTCATTCCCGTTCCTCTCTGCAGTGGGACTGGAAACGTATGTGCGGCACGTCATGCCGGACATACGCTTCCCTGATGTGACGACTATTTGGAGATCGTGGTGCCCACTACTTCGATATCGACGCGGCGGTCAGGCTGCAGGCAGGCAATCACCTTTGCGCTCTTGGGGCCACGGCAGTCGCCAGGCTTCGTGACCGGCTGCGTCTCACCCCTGCCTTCGGTCTGGATGCGATTGGCCTCGATGCCCTTGCTCAGCAAATAGGTCTTTACCGCTGCTGCGCGTCGCTCGGAGAGGCGCTGGTTGTAGCTGTCCGAGCCGAAGCGGTCGGCGTGGCCGACGGCCATGATCACTTCCGGCCTGATATTCTTGGTCTTGGCGACGAAGTCATCCAGCGCCGCCCGTCCCTCGGGACGCAGAACCGCCTTGTTGAAATCGAACAGCGTATCGGCGTTCAGCTTCACGCGCTCCGCGGCGGGCCTCGGTGCGGCCGGCGGTACTGCTTCCGGCGCTCTTTGCGCGACCTGGACGGGTGGTTTCTTCACCAGGTCGGGATCGCATTCTTCGATCGCCATCGCCGGAGTCCAGTAGCCGGTGTGCCAGCACAGCCCCGTGCCGCTCTTGACTACATTGTTGCGCTGGTCAATGAGGTATCCCGTCTTGTCCGTCGTGTCGGATTGTGCCATGGCTGCGTTCGATACCAGGCCCAGTGCCAGAACGCACGATACGGCCAAGGTCATTTGCTTCCTGATTGATATATTAGTCATGATGATTTCCGATCCCTAAGAGGTGTGTGAGCTTCCGCCTTCTGTTTGCTTCGTTCTTTCGACTGTCCGCAGAAGCGGGGGAAATACTGACAGTCACTGCCAATCGATCTGAACCAGTCGCCGACCACGTGATACGAAACCGGTGTTACGGACCTACTCTGCAGCCGACCGATCATTGCGGCCATCATCGGTTGAATCTCGAACGTTTTCTGTACGTTGTCGCACACAGCACGCAATCAGCAACTTCACCATGAAACCGCATCCTGGCGTGGCGCGCGGCCTCCACTGTGGTCGGTTTCCAGACTCGCCACCGGCGCAGCTTCCCGTGCAGCATTGCTACCGGCTATGTCAATGGGATCTTGCCGCGCGAGATCGAATGCCTGCCTCACGCCGGCTGCGACGTAATCGCTGCCTTGTCTGCCGGCCCCGGCATTGGGCGCTGCAAGCGGCCCGTCCATGACCGCGCACACGGCGAGAATCAAGCTGGCAATCACGAGCACTGACTCAAATTCATTCATCGCTTTCATGGCATCTCTCCCGGGGCATTTGAAGAAGCTTGCACGGCGGTGAACCGTCAAGCCAATGGTGGGTCAGCGCCCGAACTTCCTCTGTGCGCTGACGCTCATTACCTCGGGTTTCGGATCGACCGGCGCTGGTCCACCGCAAGGACGCAAGGACGTTGTGGCGATCCTTGGCGCGGTGCAGTCGAGAGTCGCGGACCACGTGACGTGGCGCGCGTCTGCTGCCGCCGTCCCGCGGGCGCCGACTTTCGCGGGAAGGCAGGAGCCGCCACTGAAGCAGCCCCTTGATATTCGTGCCCACGGTCCCCGGATCAGATGGCCTGGGAACCGCCGGCGAGGATGTGGCTTACTGCTTGCCTTTGACAACCATGTCGTTCTTGACGGATTTCACGCCCTTGACGCTGCGTGCAATTTTGACCGCCTTTTTGATCGCGGCTTTGGAACTGACGAAGCCGGTCAGCTGAACAATGCCTTGGTAGGTTTCGACGTTGATTTCGGCCGACTTGAGCGATGATGCCTTCAGTATCGCGGCCTTCACCTTGGTGGTGATGACGGCGTCGTCGGCATATGCCCCGGGAGATTCCGTCTTGGACGCCGGTGCGGTGGCCTTGGATTGATCTGTTGCACTGTCGGCCGCCATCGCACCGGTACTGAAAACGATGGCGATCGCTGCTGCGATTGTGGTCAGGTTTAGCTTGTTCATGGTCTTTCCTTTGCTGGGTGATTTGGGGAGATGCATCGTCGGACGGCTTCATTCGACTTGTTCACGCTTGCAGTCGCGCTTCATGCCAAATGGCTGACACGACTGCAAGCGCTTGGACACGAGGCCCGGCTTAGCTGACCTTCTTGATGTCGGCTTTCAGATCGCCATACACCGCCTGGACCTGACCTTTCAAATCTTGAATCTTGCCTTTGTGTTCCAGCTCCTTGTTGCCGGTTACGATGCCGGCGACTTGCTTTACCTTGCCCTTGACTTCTTCGACGCGGCCTTTGCTTTGATCCTTGTTCATGGTGCTCTCCTGAGGGTGAATGTTATCGATGGTCGGGACCGCCGCATTTGTATCCGGCGCTGACCGTTGATGAGACTAAACACAAGATCCGGCGCGTTCTGTGCGCTGGCGTCCATAGCTGCACGGAACCTAAAGCACCTTGCGCCCGCTGATGATTCTCAGCAGTACCACGACGATGGCAATCACGAGCAGGATATGGATGAAGCCGCCCAGGGTGTATGACGTGACCAGCCCGAGCAGCCACAGGATGAGCAGAACGACGGCGATTGTGTAGAGCATTTTGTGACCTCTTTTTTGAAATTGCGAAATTGCAGTACAAGAATTATTTCCTGACGTTCATCCGGCGCCCGTTGCTATTGAACGACGGTCAGAGCGCCGTTGGCCACCTTGACCTTGGTGCCCACGGCAAAGCCGGGTTGTGCCGCATAGGAAATTGTCTGGGAGCCGCCGTTTTCGAGGCGCACGACCACTTCGTAGTGCTTCGTCGTCTTCACGCTCTTTTCGATTGCGCTGCCGGCGTATGCGCCGCCTGCGGCACCTACCACCGTGGCTATCGTGGTGCCCGAGCCATGGCCGACCTGGCTGCCGAGCAAGGCTCCGGCGACGCCACCGGCAATGGGCCCGAGATAGCTTCCCTGCCCTTTGACTTCAATCACGTTGATCGCTTCGACCACGCCGCAATTGACGCACAACCGGGCCGCCGGCCGAGGACTTGACTGAGTACGGGAAGCTGCCACCAGCGAGTGGCCGAGCACCGCGCTGGTTTCCCGCTTGTCGATACGGAGATTCGCCGTCACGGCCGCATTGTCTGCAATCCGGTCGCGATTCTTGATCGTGTAGCTGCCTTCGTAGACACCGGCCCTGACCTCGTCCAACACGATCTTGCCCTTGACGCCGGCTATCCTGGCGCTCGCGGTGCCGCCCGGACTTCCGGACAGGGTCAGCATCAACTCTTCTCCGGCCACAAGACGCGCAGGCGCGTCCACATCGAAGCGGTCGATTTTCGGACCTGCGGCCGAGATCGCTTGCGGCGCGGGCCGTCTCGGGGACGCTCTGCCGATCAGCGGCTCATCGAGGATGGCGCTGGCCACCCGGTTGCCCACGCGCAGGTTGGCGGTAGCCGTGCTTCTGGCAGTAATCTTGTCCCGCTTGCGGATGGTGTAAGTGCCTTCATAGACCCCGGCCTCGGTTTCCACCAGGACCACGCCTCCGGTCGCGCCGCCGATCTGGACTGCCGCGGTGCCGCCGGGACTGCCGTACAAGGTAAATGCCAGTTCGTTGCCCGCAGCCGGTTTCGCCACCGGTTCCACGTCGAAGCCGTCGATTCGCGCTGCGGCGGACGCTGCAGAGTACTGGGCCTGTGCCTGGGCCTGGCTCGCCGAAAATGCCAGGGGAAAGAATGCCGCCAATGCGAACCATCCAAGAATAATCTTCTTGTTCATTTTCACGCTCCTTTAGAAATACCAATTACGGTTGTCATGCTGGAAATCCCTCAGTTGGCGCGCCGCTGCCTCCTGCGCGATTGCGCCGGCCTGCTGCGTTTTGCCAGTAACCTGGTCGCGCCTGCCGGCGGTCTCGCGCAGCGGATCGTCGGTCAGTTCGCCCCAGGCCTGATTCACTCTTCCAGCAAGCTGAAGCCAAATGCCTGCGAATCGTTTTCCGTTCATTCCAGCCTCCTGTGGTGCTCAAGGCGCAACGAAAGGTCGGCGCTCATGCAGTGAATCTTGAGCCCGGCGCTGTGCCTGGTCTGTACGCCAGCGCACCGTCGACTATTGTCCTGGCGGGAATGATGCACAGCCTGCTGCACGCTCCCAACGAACCGCGACACGCGGTACGATCCATCCTGAAACAGGCTCCCAGGAGAAACCGGCAATGCTGACGATTACCGCACTCACTCTCAAGAAAACCATCACGCTGTTTGCCCTGGTCGGACCCGTCACCATGGCTCCGCTGTTTCTTGCCACCACGCGAGAACTGGATCTGCAGCGAAAGTCCCGCTTCGCACGAACCATAGGCCTCAGCGTCACCGTCGCATTGCTGGTGGCGGCTTTTCTGGGAATGCCTCTATTGGGTCTGCTTGGCGTATCGCTCGGCGCCATGCGGGTTGGCGGAGGCATCATTGTCTTGCTGCTGGCAATAGCGATGGTGCTGGGCCAGGAAACCAGCTTCAAGGGACTGCCGTCAACCGCGTCCGGCAGCCGCGCCAGTGAGGCGTCGATTGTTCCGCTGGCGGTGCCCCTGTTGGCCGGGCCTGCGGCCTTCAGCTATGTCATGGGCAATAGCGAATGGCATGCCTACACGGATCTGATTCACGTCATCGTGCCGATTCTCATCGTCGGCATCGCGTGCTGGTTTACCTTCCATACAGCCTGCCATCGCGGCGAGCAAATCCGCCAGTCAACACTGGACATCGTCGAACGCGTCGGTGGCTTCATCCTCGCGGCGATGGCGGTGGAGATGATCGCCAGCGGCCTGCGCGCCCTGTTTCCCCTGCTCGCCACCGGCTGACTCGTATTCGACGCGAATTGCGGGCAACCGGTAATCACGATCCCGGTGCTGACGCGCGGGACTGCAACAGTTTCAGCCGTGTTCTATTTTTCCTCGGCGCGGTCCGCTGTCTTTCGCGCAAATTTCAGTGCCACGACCAGTGTATCCATGAATTCGTTGACCTTGATCGGCTTCGTCAGGTAGCTGAAGAATCCTGCATGGAGGGCCGTCTCGATATCGCGGGGCGCCGCATTGGCGCTGAGCGCGATGATGGGGATATGCGCCGTTGACGGGTCTGCACGCAGGATTTTCATGGCGTCCATGCCGTTGATGCCGGGCAGGTTGATGTCCATCAGAATCACCTCCGGCAGATGGGTGCGTGCAAACTCGATGCCGAGATTGCCATCCGCCGCGGAAATCAGGCGCAAGTCGGGGCGGCGCCCGATGAGTTGCTCGACCAGTTCCAGATTGGCCGGATTGTCTTCCACCAGCAGCACGGTGCGCAGCGACGTGCCGGCGGCCACCTGCGCCGGCACGTGCAGCGACGCCCGCAAGGCTTCACGACTTGCCGCCGACGGCGCAGTGATCCGGTCAAATTCGACCCAGAACACACTGCCTTCCCCGACCGTGCTATCCACGCCAATGGTGCCGGCCATCAGTTCGACCAGCCGCTTGGTAACCACCAGGCCGATGCCGGTGCCTTCCTCCGTACCGGCTTCCTTGCCGAGACGATTGAAGGGCTGGAAAAGCTCTGCCATCTGTTCCGCAGACAGTCCGACCCCCGTGTCGCGAACGCTGATACGAATCGAATTCCGGGAGCTCGCTGCGCACTCCACGATGACCGCGCCTTGCGGCCTGTTGTACTTGACGGCGTTGAACATCAGGTTGATCAGAACCTGCTTGACCCGGGTCCGGTCGACGTTGACATAGAGCGTAGTGTCGAGGCGCGGAAAGGTCAGGTCGATGCCGCGCTTCTGTGCCTGCGGCTCGATCATGGTCTGGCACTCGAGCATGACATCGGCCAGCGAGACCGGCTCCCGCGACAACATCACCTTGCCCGACTCGATCTGCGCCAAGTCGAGAATTTCGTTGATCAGTTCCAGCAGGTACCATCCCGCCTTGAGAATCTGGTCGAGACTGCTTTTCTGGGGGGGCGTCGGCGGCGGCGTACCGGATTCCATGAGCTGGGCGAAACCGAGAATCGCATTGAGCGGCGTGCGCAACTCGTGGCTCATGCTGGAGAGAAATTCGGTTTTCGCCCGGTTGGCTTTTTCCGCGGCGGCCATGGCCTCGTTCAGCTGCGCTTCGACACGCTTGCGCACGCTGATGTCGGTCAGGGCAATACTCACCCCCAGGATGCTTGCTTCGCGGGGGCTCGCCGTACCGCCAGCGCCGACTCCCGGTATGTCGTTGGGCATGATTCTGTGGCGCACGCAATCCAGCTGTGCATGAAAGATCCTGCCGTCGCCACGTTGCAACGCCAATTCCCCCTGGTCTTGCTCCTCGCGGCCCTTCACGCTCAGGAAAAACCTGGCCCAGCGATCCTGATCGCCAGCAGTGACGAAAGACGTGAAGCGCTTTCTCAGCAGATTCCTGCGCTCTACCCCCAGCAGCTTGGCGCCGGTCAGGTTGATCTCCGCGATCAGGCCGTCCGACGTGAGCGTGAGATAGCCGACCGGGGCGAAGTCGTACAGTTCGATATAGCGGGTGAGCAACTCTTCGAGTTCGATGCGGGACTGGCGCAACTCGTCGTTCTGCATTTCCAGCTCGATCTGGTGCACCTGCAACTCGTGCAGCTGTCGGGACTGACCGCTGTTGCTGACGGCTGCTGCCTGCGGGTCGTCCTTCAGCCGCGCTTCAGCGGCGTCGCGCAAGCCGGCGGCGTCTTTATCGTTCTTTGTCACGGCTGTTCCTTCGCCTTGCCGCCAATCGCCCGCAATTCCGCTTCCAGGCGCTTGGCCCGGCCAATGTCGTTCAAGGTGATGACGACGCCGTCGATGACGTTTTCCAGGGTGCGGTAGGGCATGATCTTGACCTGGAACCAGCGCCCGTCGCCGGTAGCGATCTCCCGCTCCGAGAAGGCCAGCGTGTTCAGCACCTCCGCGGCGTCAGCCAGCAGCCCCGGATAAACCAGGTCGCTTGCAATGTCCGACAGCGGCCGGCCGACGTCGCCCGGAAGCAGCTTGAAGAGCCGCGTCGCCTGGGTGGTGAAGCGCCGCACATGCAGCACGTTGTCGAGGAAGACGGTGGCCATGTCGGTGCTGTTGAGCAGATTCTTCATGTCGTTGTTGATCGACGACAACTCATCCACCTTCGATTGCAGCTCGAGATTCACCGTCTGCAGTTCCTCGTTGAGGGACTGCATTTCCTCCTTGGAGGTGGTCAACTCCTCATTGGTCGACTGCAGCTCTTCATTGGTCGATTGCATCTCTTCGTTGGATGATTTGAGTTCCTCCTGCGAGGTCTGCATTTCCTCGCGCAAGGCCTGGATTTCCTGCCGCGCCTGAGCCAGTGCCTGCTCCAGTTCCGCCACGCGCCGGCCAGTGCGCGGAGCCGCTTTGCCGCTGTCGCTGTCTGGCGTTTGCGCCGCTTGCGGCGTGTCGACATCGGCAAACACCACCATCGCCATGCCCTGCAGGGCGGCCGGTTCCATGACCGGATTCACCGTCAGGTCCACCTGCTGCGTGCCGCCGTTGGTGCCAACTGACAGATTGCGGCAGATCACGCGCTGGCCACTGCGCAGCGCCTTGGGCAGGGCCAGGGCAAGTTCCTGGCGCAGGCCCTCGCGCGCCATCGCATGAATATTCCAGTTCGCCTTGCCGGCTGCGGGCTCCAGATACTTGCCGGTACGGCCGCTGATGTAGACCACGTCACCGGCACCGGTGACCAGTACCGCGGCGGGAGAAAACTGCTGCAGCAGCAACTGGTCGGCGAGGTTTTGCAGATTGGCTGCAGGCGCTTTGGGTTTCGGATTCATGGCGGATTCGGTGTTGATCGGTAAGTGACGCGTAGGAAATTCAAGCTCAAAGGCTCGCAGCGAACCGCTGCTGCGCCAGAACAGGCGTGCTTTGCCTTCGAGTGGCGTGAACAGATCGGTGAAGCCGCCGATCGACTCGGCGCTGCCCAGCATCAGAAGGCCGCCCGGCTTGAGGCTGTAATGGAACAGCGGCAGCAGCTTTTTCTGCAACTCGGGGCCGAGGTAGATCAACAGATTGCGACAGGTGAGGATGTCCAGCTTGGTGAACGGCGGGTCCATGACCACGTTCTGCGGTGCGAACACCACCATCTCGCGGATTTCCTTGGCGACCCGGTAACCATTGCCGTCTTGAACGAAGAATCGCTTCAGGCGCTGCGGCGCAACGTCGGCGGCGATATTGGCCGGATAAAAGCCCTGCCGCGCCTTGGCGATGGCATCCGGGTCGAGGTCGGTGGCGAAGATCTGCAGCACATGGTGTGCGGGAAGTTTCAGGCGTTCCTGCACTTCGCGGAAGGCGATGGCCAGTGAATAAGCCTCTTCGCCGGTGGAACAGCCGGCTACCCAGGCGCGCAGTGCGCCGCCGTCCGGCGACGCGGCCAACAGTGCGGGCAGAGCCTGTTCCTGCAGGTAGGCCCAAATCGCCGGGTCGCGGAAGAAACTCGTGACGCCGATCAGCAGTTCCTTGAACAGCAGGTCGACTTCCTGGGGGTTCTCGCGCAGGTAACGCACGTAGTCGGCAATGCGCTTGATCTGGTGGATGGCCATGCGGCGCTCGATGCGGCGATAGACCGTGGTTTTCTTGTAGAGGGAAAAATCGTGGCCGGTGCGCGCCCGCAGCAGGATGCTGATCTTGTCGAAGCCGCTCTTCTGGGCCAAGGTTTCCGCCTCGGGTTCGGCCGCACCGGTGGCCGGCCGCGGACCATAACGAAGGGTGTCGATGATGCGCTGCGGCAGTTCCTCGGCCGCGGCGACAATGTCGGCCAGCCCGGCATCGATGGCGCTCTTCGGCATGCTGTCGAACTTGGCGGTCGCCGGATCCTGCACCAGCACCAGGCCGCCTTTCTCCTTGATGGCGCGCAGGCCCAGCGTGCCGTCCGAACCCATGCCCGAGAGAATGACGCCGATCGCCTGCTCGCGCCGGTCGTCGGCCAGGGCGCGGAAGAAAAAGTCGATCGGCAGACGCAGGCCGCGCGGTGCGGCGAGTTCGAGCAGATGGAGGGTGTCATGCAGGATCGACAGATCCCGGTTGGGCGGAATCACATAGACGCAGTCGGGCTTGACCTTCATGCGGTTCTTCGCCTGCGCCACCGGCATGGCAGTGGCCCGCTGCAGCAACTCGGGCATCATGCCCTTGTGGTTGGGGTCGAGATGCTGAATCACAACGAACGCCATGCCACTGCCGGCAGGTACATGGCCAAGGAACTGCTCCAGGGCGTCGAGGCCACCCGCCGAGGCGCCGATGGCGACAATGGCGAAAGGGCGCGCCGCCGGCTCGCTGCCTGGCTCGACACCTGCCTTGGCACGCTTGACCGGCGTCGTGGCGCCCTTCGCTATTCGCTGCGCAGGCCGGGTCGCCTTGGGTTTACTCGGTGGCGCCGTTCGGGCCATCAACGTCTCTCCTGCTCAGGGGCATATTGATCCCGGCTGACCATAGCCCAACTGTGCGCGACTTGCAATCCATCGCCATCGGTCAGCCACGACCGATCAGCGGGCAAAATCCGGTCCGCCGCCTGCTCCGCGCGGCTGTGTCGGCCGAGTCCGGCTGTCGGCTGCTGCCGGCACGTCCCGTCGATACTGCTCGTCGGACAACAGGCGGTTCAATTCCTTCCTGACCACGGCGTAGCATTCGCAGGCGCGGGACTCCAGCCCCGCTCGGTCAAGCACCGATATGTGGCCGCGGCGGTAACTGATGAATCCCGCGCGCTGCAGGTTCCCGGCCGCCTCCGTAACGCCTTCGCGGCGCACGCCGAGCATGCCGGCGATCAGTTCCTGCGTGATGACCAACTCACGGGTGGACACGCGATCGTGGGTCAGCAACAGCCAGCGACACAGTTGCTGCTCCACTGAATGGTGCCGGTTGCAGGCCGCGGTCTGGGACATCTGTGTCATCAGCGCCTGGGTGTAGCGCAGCAACAGGCGCTGCATCGAGCCGGCGCGATCGAATTCCTGCTTCAGCGTGTGGCGCTCCAGCCGGTAAGCGTGACCCGCGGTCTGCACCACGGCCGAGCTTGTCGTGGTGTCGCCGCCCATGAACAGCGAAACACCGACGACGCCTTCATTGCCGACCCCCGCGGTTTCTGCCGACGCGCCGGACTCCGTGACATAGTGCAGCGACACAATGGCGGTGGTGGGGAAATAGGCGTGCTGCAATTGTGTGCCGGGTTCGTAGAGCATCTTGCCGAGCGGCAGCGGAACCAGTTCCAGATGCGCGGCCAGCCGCTCCAATTCCGCCGTCGGCAGGGCGGCAAGAAGGCGGTTTTGGCTCGGGTTATGGAGTGACGGCATCTTTGTCTTTCGAAGTGATTTCCATACCGATTCCGCGGTAACCGATGAAGCGGCAGGATTGGCTGAACATCGGCTCCCCGCTTACTTGAAACTTTTGTTGCGTGCCATCCGGATTGCAGCGACTGAAGACCAGATCCAGGAAGGGCTCGCGGGCGGCAATGGCGGCCTGCAGCTCCGCCCGCTCCTTCTCGTTCCAGCCTTCCACCCGTCTGTCGGCTGCCTCTCCCTCCAAGGGACCGACCCGGATGCCGAGCATTTCCAGGACCGGGCCGGAGACCTTGGTGAAGTTGCCATTCTCGTCCTGCTCCCAGTACCAGTCGGAGGCCAATTCGGTCAGGCTGCGAAAGCGGGCTTCGCTTTCGCGCAGCTCGGCAGTCCGCTCCAGCACGGTCTGTTCCAGCTCCTTGCTGTAATTCTCGAGTTTCTTGTACAACAGCCGCACTTCCAGCATGTTGTGGATGCGCGTCCTGACTTCGATCAGATCGAACGGCTTGCTGATGAAATCCTTGGCGCCGGCCTGCAACGCGCGCAGCTTGTGGCCCGGTTGGGCTGTGATCACGAGGACTGGAAGGTAGCTTTCCGCAGCGTTGGTCTTGAGCCCTTCCATCACCTGGAACCCGTCCATGCCGGGCATCTGCAGATCGAGCAGGATCAGGTCGTAGCAATTCTTGCGATGCAGCGCGCAGACCTCCTCCGGATTCATGGTCGAGGCAACGTTGGTATAGCCGGCTTCACTGAGCAGTCGCTCAAGCAGAGTGACATTGGATTCCTGATCGTCAACGATCAGGATGCTGGCGTTGAGAATGTCGGATTCGGAAAGCTTCATGCGGGTTCCTTTATAGCTTCGCTGCCTGATCCAGTTTGCGAAATTTTGAGTGCCGCGTCCAGCGTAGTCATGAACAGGTTGACCTTGATCGGCTTCGTTAGATAGTCGAAGAACCCGGCCTGGAGGGCCTTTTCGATATCATGCGGCACTGCGTTGGCACTCAGCGCGATGATCGGGATATGCGCCGTTAACGGATCTGCACGCAGGATTTTCATGGCCTCTAGCCCGCTGATGCCGGGCAGGTTGATGTCCATCAGAATCACTTCCGGCAGATAGGTGCGCGCAAACTCGATGCCGAGATTGCCGTCCGCTGCGGAGAGCAGGCGCAGATCGGAGCGGCGCGCCACAAGTTGCTCGACCAGTTCGAGGTTGGCCGGATTGTCTTCGACATAGAGCACGGTGCGCCGCGGTGTGCCACTCGGTAGCTGCGGTCGCATCAGAGCCGCATGCTCGGCCTCCTCGATTGCGAGCAACGGCGCAGCGGTCAGGCTTAGTTCGAACCAGAACTCGCTCCCCACCCCGACGGTGCTGTTCACGCCAATGGTGCCTCCCATCAGTTCGACCAGCCGCTTGGTGACCACCAGGCCGATGCCCGTACCCTCTTCCGCGCCGGCTTCCTTGCCGAGGCGGTTGAACGACTGGAAAAGCTGCGTCAGCTGTTCCGGAGTCAGCCCGACACCGGTGTCGCGAATGCTGATGCGGATCGAATTCGGGGGGCTCAGGGCGTACTCGACGGCAACCGTGCCTTTCGGCTTGTTGTACTTGATGGCGTTGAACAGCAGGTTGATCAGAACCTGTTTGACCCGGGTCCGATCGGCGCTGACAAAGTAGGGGAATTCGAAGCGCGGAAACGTCATGCCGATGCCGCGCTTCTGTGCCTGCGGCTCGACCATGGCCCGGCATTCGAGCATGACCTCGACCAGCGAGACCGGCTCATGCGACAGCGTCGCCTTGCCCGACTCGATCAACGCCAGATCGAGGATTTCGTTGATCAGTTCGAGCAGGTACCACCCTGCCTTGAGAATCTGCTCCAGGTTGCGCTGCTGGACGGGTGTCGGCGTCGGCAGGCCGGATTCGAGGATCTGGGCGAAACCGAGGATTGCATTGAGCGGTGTGCGCAATTCATGGCTCATGCCGGAAAGAAAGTCCGATTTCGCGAGATTGGCTTTTTCCGCCACCACCCGGGCAGTATCCAGTTCGACGTTCCTGTCCTGCAGCGCCTGATCGAGCCGTGACCGCTCTTCCTCGATCTGCTTGCGCGCAGTGTTGTCGGTGCCGATCAGCAGGTAGCCGATGATGGCGTTTTGCGCATCGCGCAGAGCCGTAACGGAAACCACCGCCGGGAAGCGGCTGCCGTCCTTGCGGATGTAGGTCAGCTCGTAGATGTCCTCGATGCCGCGCGAGGCCTTGAACACCAGGGCTTCGAAGCCCGGCGTGATCGGCGTGCCGAGTTCGGCGCTCAAGGCCTTGGCGCGCGCGATGACTTCCTGCGGATCGGAGATGTCGGCCGGGGTGATCTTGTTCATCACGTCGGCAGCGGCGTAGCCCAGCATGCGTTCGGCGCCGACGTTGAAAATCTGGATCACGCCCTTGGCGTCGGTGGCGATGCTGGAGAAGTTCGCGCTGTTGAAAATCGCGCTCTGCAGGGCCCCGGCCTTGAGCAGCGCCTCTTCGGCCTGCTTGCGCGCGGTATTGTCGGTGCCGATCAGCAGGTAGCCGATGATCGCATTCTGCTCGTCGCGCAGGGCCGTAACCGAGACGACCGCCGGGAAGCGGCTGCCGTCCTTGCGGATGTAGGTCAGCTCGTAGATGTCCTCGATGCCGCGCGAGGCCTTGAACACCAGGGCTTCGAAGCCCGGCGTGATCGGGGTGGAGAGTTCGATGCTTAGAGCTTTCGCACGCGCGATGACCTCCCGCGGATCGGAGATGTCGGCCGGGGTGATCTTGTTCATCACGTCGGCGGCGGCGTAGCCCAGCATGCGTTCGGCGCCGACGTTGAAAATCTGGATCACGCCCTTGGCGTCGGTGGCGATGCTGGAGAAGTTGGCGCTGTTGAAAATCGCGCTCTGCAGGGCGCCGGCCTTGAGCAAGGCTTCTTCGGCCTGCTTGCGCGCGGTGTTGTCGGTGCCGATCAGCAGGTAGCCGATGATGGCCTCTTCGGCGTCGCGTAGGGCCGTGACCGACACTACGGCCGGGAAGCGGCTGCCGTCCTTGCGGATGTAGGTCAGCTCGTAGATGTCCTCGATGCCGCGCGAGGCCTTGAACACCAGGGCTTCGAAGCCCGGCGTGATCGGGGTGGAGAGTTCGACGCTTAGAGCTTTCGCACGCGCGATGACTTCCTGCGGATCGGAGATGTCGGCTGGCGTGATCTTGTTCATCACGTCGGCGGCGGCGTAGCCCAGCATGCGCTCGGCGCCGACGTTGAAGATCTGGATCACGCCCTTGGCGTCGGTGGCGATACTGGAAAAGTTCGCGCTGTTGAAGATCGCGCTCTGCAGGGCCCCGGCCTTGAGCAAGGCTTCTTCGGCCTGCTTGCGCGCGGTGATATCACGCAAAATGCCGGTGAAGTAGCGCTGGCCGCCCAGCCACATTTCGCTCACGGCAATCTCCAGCGGGAACATGCTGCCGTCCTTGCGCCGGCCCACGACCTCGCGTCCGAGGCCGATCGCGCGTGCCTCATCGCTCGCGTTGTAATACTCGAGGGAGCCATTGCCATTGCGTTGGTCTCGATCAAGCTCGGGGATCAGCAGGCTGAAATTCTGTCCGATGAGTTCTGCGGCGGTATAACCAAACATGTGCTCCGCGGCCGGATTGACTGTCTCGACGATGCCGCCGCGGGCATGGAGGGTGACAATGCCATCCACCACGGTATTGAGAATGGTCTGGATCTGTGCCGCACTGTCGCGCAAGGCCTGCTGCACGGCATATTCCTCGGTGACATTGCGGAATACCAGCACGGCCCCCACCACCTTGCTGTCGCGGTCGCGAATCGGTGCGCAACTGTCGGCGATCGCACACTCGCTGCCGTCGCGTGCAATCAACACGGTGTGGTTGGCCAGGCCCTGTACCGTGCCGTGCGCCAGGGTGTCTATTACAGGAATCGTGGCGGGTTCCCGGGTTTCCTGATTGATGATTTGGAAAACCTCGGCCACCGGGCGACCGGCGGCTTCCACCTGCGTCCAGCCAGTGAGTTGTTCGGCAACGGGATTCAGGCGCGTCACGCGCGCTTCGGCATCGGTTGCAATCACTGCGTCGCCGATGGAACTGAGCGTGACTGCGAGATTTTCCTCGCTTTCCATCAAAGTGGAGTTGGCCTGCTGCAGTTGCCTGTTCGTCGCCTCCTGAATCTCGAGCAAGTGCTGGGTTTCGAGATAAACCAGATTATTGAGCCCCTGCTGTGTTTCCCGATAGATCAACCAGGCGAACGCAAGCGCAGCCAGCAGAACAAGCAGGCCGATGATGATAATTAGGGTAAACAGCTGGCGCATGCTGGATTGAAACTCTGCTTCCCGCTGAGCCAGCACGCCATCCTCCAACTGGATGAAGCCATGCATTTCGGCACGAATCGAATCCATTACCTGCTTGCCCTCACCACTGCGGACAAGTGCCAGGGCGGCAGGCAGGTCATGGTTACGGCGCAGATCAATCACGCGGCCCATATGCGCCAAACTGGCATCCATCAAGGGCTTCACTGCCTCCAGGTGTTTCTGGGCAACAGCGAGCAAGGTCATTTGACGCAATTCGTTCAGATGGGGGCCAATACTATCGCGCACCTCAAGGTACGGTTGCAGAAAGACCTCATCACCGGACAGCACATAGCCACGCATGCTGGTCTCGGCATTTATCAGCGAAGTCAGCCAATCGTCCGCGCTGCCGATGACTGCGGTGGTGTGCTTGCGCACCGCCGCCGATTCCTCAATCTGGGTGAAGGTCCAGAATGCTACCGCAACCCCCACCGCGGCCAGCAGAACTGCTCCAGCGAGCGCAGCAACGGCTTTACGGGTCGCTTTCAAGAAGGAATTTCCTTCCGCCGTAATGGCCTTGTCAGTGCAAATGGCGGAACTGCAATCTCCTCGAACATGGCTAACCTCTGTCAAAGCGCGAATTTGGCGGGCGGCGCGCGCGGCCGAAGCTGCGAACAGCAGCCCGCGTACTTATACGCTGATACCGCATCAAAAACGCATGCCTTTGATAGCAAACGCCGATGCAGTTCAATCGAACCCGCGGGGCAGCTTTCAGGCCCGATGGCCCATGGTGCCGATTGCGCCTTCAGCGTTCCGTGCGCCACCGCACATACACCGGGGATAGGCGGGACAGGCGCCAGCACCGTCAGCAGACAAGGAGAACGCCATTTCGTCTCCGTGGTGCTTACACGCCGAGGCGAAGATCCTCGCGGTAGGGCGGGCTTTCCATGTGGAAGCCCACCGGCCCGGTGGGACGGGCGTGAATGAACTGATCAACAAAGGGGGCGGCGGAGGCCGATAGTTCTTCCGGTGTGCCTTCGGCCTCCACTACACCCTTGTAGAGCAGGTAGGCATAGTCGGCCACCTTCAGCGATTCCGACACGTCATAGGTCACAATGATCGAGGTCGCGCCCAGCGCATCGTTCAGGCGCCGGATCAGCAGCGCAATCACGTTGAGCGAGATCGGATCGAGGCCGCCGAACGGCTCGTCGTAGATCGTGAGCATCGGATCGACGGCGATCGCCCTGGCCAATGCCACGCGACGGGACATGCCGCCCGAGAGCTCGGCGGTCATGAGCTTGGTGGTGCCGCGCAGGCCGACCGCCTGCAACTTCATCAGGACCAGCGTGCGAATCAGCGCTTCCGGCAAATCCGTTAGTTCGCGCAGGGGAAAGGCGATGTTGTCGTACACCGACATGTCGCTGAACAAGCCGCCGGCCTGGAACATCATGCCCATTTTCCGTCGCAGCTCGTAGAGGCCTTTGTGGTCCAGTTCATGGACGACCTGTCCGTCCACCCGGACGCTGCCCCGGTCCGGCTTCAACTGCCCGCCGATCAATCGCAACAGGGTGCTTTTGCCGGAGCCGCTGGCGCCGAGGATTGCCACCACCTTGCCGCGGGGTATCTGGAGATTGATGCCGTCAAGGACTTTCCTGTCGCCATAGGAAAAATGAAGATCCTTGATCTCAATGAGAGTTTCAGATTCTTGACTCATGCTTGCACTACCTGCCAAATGGGAAGAGCTGCCGTGGACGGGCTGCTATGTTGTCACGGATTCCACGCCATGGATATCCGCTTTCAGCCGCGAGCCATCGCTATTTTCGCCGAAGTCGGCGCGGTTTACGCAAAGCAATGCCCGGACATTCCCCCGCCTTGCGCGGAGGATACGGCACACCGATTCTGGCCCCGTACGCCGTCCCGTCAGCGCCGACTCTCGAGGCCTGTTGCCTACCTCAGTGCCGCGACGGCGAACTCCAGCCTTCCGGCTTCGGCTATGAAATTGTGGGAGGAATCCCTGAAACTTCTCGACCATGAACCGTCATCAACCACTACGGACTCTATGCGCAGGGTCAGAGAGACGTCGCGCAGGCGAAATCCTGCCGCCTGGAGCAGCTCAAGCGCGATGGCATCGGCTTCCACCGCCTGCACCTCGCGCTGGCTTTGGGCGGCAAGCTCCGATCCACCTGCGGATATCAAGGCCTTCAACAAGCCGCTGCCGGGGATAAGAATGTTCATGATCACCGACGTGGCAATGCCGGCGGCCGAATTCTCTTCCGGATGACGGGCGATGACATGCCCCATTTCGCGAGCGATGACAAAGGCCATCCAGTCGTCGTAAGGCTGCCGGGCGCCAAGTCCCGCGCTGAGCGCTATTCTTCCGTTGGCGCTGGACTCGCTGCCCGGTTGATCACCAGCGACGACATAGACATCGAAGCGGCTGTCGACCAGCCCCGGGACGCGTTGCGCCAGATCCGGATACAGAGACTCGGCGCCTTTTTGCAGAGCGCCGGCGACCCGCTGCACTTGCAGCGCAAAGCGCTCCGCCGCCTCCCTGTCCGCTTGCGTCGGACAACTCGCGTTTTCTTCACAGCCGGTGCTGAGCCGCGAACCCGTAGTTATCGTGAATGCGATATCGGCGTGGGTCGAGGCCAGCGGCATATCGACTATCCGCGCCCGATCGTCGGTCGAAACCGTCGCGCAGCCCGCCATGCCGAGGCACGCGGCGGCAACCAACAGCCGTGGGAGGCTTGCGCGCGACATAATCCAATGCTTAGCCATCGGCTCTTGTTGCGTCGGCTGTCAAGCCGCCAGGAAAATGCATGGACATGATGGGATCCTTCAAAGACCGTTCGCAACGTCGAATGCAGCCACAATAAAAGACAATTAGCCCGCGTTCTGTTCGCTACCGAACGCAATTGAGTCAAAGCCATCGAGCACACCAACCAGGCCTGCGCGGTGAATGCTTCCGGGACACCTCCGCAGTTCAAGCCACCTTCACGACGTCAGCCTGAACGCCCGGCGACGGAAGCTGATCGATCCGGCCGCAGGGCCGAAACTAGCCGGTCGTTGGGTATCTGAGGACGCCGTCGAGGCTGGAAAGGATGGCTAGCGCCGCGGATTTCAGGCGTTGCTACGGCGGAAGGATTCCGCCCGGCCCCGGAACTACTTCTTCGTACTCTACACCTGACGCACGCGGCGCACTACCAAATGCGAGAAACTCGGCATCAGGAGCGTTTACACAGAAGTACCGGAAACCAATCCGGTGATGGCCGTGGCGATCCACGGCGTGGTAGAAAACCTGCGCCGGGGCTGGCGCGCGGGCGCGCCGACCTGCAAGCCGCCTATTCGCTCTCGCCGCCGCCTTTTTTCATCGCCTTTCCCTCGGCAGCGCGCTGTTTGCGCACTTCCTTCGGGTCGGCGATCAGCGGGCGATAGATTTCCACCCGGTCGCGATCACGCAAGGCGGTATCAACCTTGGCCAGCTTCGCGTAGATGCCGAGCTTGTTCCTGGCCAGATCTATTTCGGGATGTTTGGCGAGCAGGCCCGAGGCTTCGATCGCCTGCCCTACGGTGCTGCCAGCCGGCAAGCTGATACTGGCCACTTCCTGCCGCTCCGGGCGGGCATAGACAACCTCGACCTGAATGGTTTCAGCCATAGACTTCCTGCGCTCTTTTGACAAAGGATTCGACGAGGGTGTTGGCGATGTGATTGAACACGGGACCGAGCACTTTTTCCAGCAACTGGCTGGAGAATTCGTAGTGAAGGCGGAATTCTACCTTGCAAGCCGTCTCACCCAGGGCCGTGAAGCGCCAATGTCCGTCCATATGAGCGAAGGGGCCAGCGGTCAGGCGGATATCCATCAGGCGCGGTTCTTCCTTGGTGTTTTCAGTCGAAAACTGTGACTTGAGGCCATGGTAATTGATGCGCAGCGTGGCAGCCGTGAGCGTCGCCGTGCGCTCGTGCAATTCGGTACCGCCGCACCACGGCAGGAACTGGGGATACTCCTCGACGCGATCCACCAGACTGAACATCTGCTCCGGTGTGCGTTCGATCAATACCGATTTTTCGACCAGGGCCATTGCAAAGCCGTGTGGATGGGGTGAAGTAGAATGCCGCATTTTATCGCGCAACCCATGAGCATCGCCGACAACAAGAAGGCATTCCACGATTACTTCATTGAAGAGCGCTACGAGGCCGGTCTGGTGCTCGAAGGCTGGGAAGTGAAGGCGATTCGCGCCGGGCGCGCGCAGATCAAGGAAGCCTATGTGGTGCTGAAACGCGGCGAGGTGTTCCTCATCGGCGCCCACATCACACCGCTGCTGTCGGCCTCGACCCACGTCAACCCCGATCCGGTGCGCACGCGCAAACTGCTGCTGAACGCTGCAGAAATCAGCAAGCTGATCGGCAAGGTCGAGCGCGCCGGCTACACGCTGGTGCCCCTCGACCTGCATTACAGCAAAGGCCGCGTCAAGCTGTCGGTCGGCCTCGCCAAAGGCAAGAAGCAGCACGACAAGCGCGATGCCGAGAAGGATCGCGACTGGGTTCGCGAGAAGGCGCGCGTGATGCGCGACCGGCGCGGCTAAGTAACGCCTCCACTCACGCCTGCGGATGACCCCCGTTACCCTGATCTGGCTGGTGACCGGCTGCCTGATGCTGCAGCCCCTGTCGACCGACCTCTACCTGGCCTCGTTGCCGAGCATGGCTACCGACTTTGGCGTCACCCCGGCCGCAGTTCAGAACACGCTTTCCCTGTTCGTGATCGGTTTCGGCTCGGCGCAACTGGTCAGCGGCCCGCTGTCCGATCGCTACGGCAGGCGCCCGGTGCTATTCGGCGGCCTGAGCCTGTATCTGCTCTCCAGCATCGCCTGCGCACTGGCGCCAACCCTCGCCTGGCTGGTCGCGGCGCGTTTCGTGCAGGCGATCGGCTGCTGCACCGGCGTCGTGGTGGCCCGCGCCATCATCCGCGACGCCTATTCGGCCGCCGATGGCGCGCGCGTGCTGGCCAAGGCAAGCTCGCTGCTTTCGCTGGCGGCGATCAGCGGACCGGTACTCGGCAGCTACCTGCAGGTGGCCTTCGGCTGGCGTGCCGCATTCGTCGCCCTCGCCTTGGCGGGCTTCGCCATGTGGATCGCCGCCTTGCTCCGGATGAGGGAATCAAACAGCCAGTGCAACCCCGAGGCAATGCGCCTTGGCAGCCTCGCCCGCACCTACCTTGAAGTGACCAGGACCCCCGCGTTCTGGGCCTATGCGCTGCCCGGCGCGCTGTCCTATGCTTCGATCTTCGTGTTCATATCCGGCGCCTCATTCGTGTTTATCCGCGTCCTCGGGGTGACGACGGAGCGCTACGGCTATCTCTTCGCCCTCGGCGTCTGCGGTTATTTGAGCGGAACCCTGGTTTGTCGCCGCCTGCTCGGCACACTGGGAATCCAGGGTGTCCTCAGGCTGGGCACCTCGATAGGACTGGCAGGTGGTCTGGGCTTCCTCGTGTTCGCAATTGCCGGCGTGCAGCATTGGCTGCTCGTGGTGATCGCGCTTTTTGTAGTCATGACGGCCCACGGCATCAACATTCCGTGCACACAGGCCGGCGCGCTGGCGCCGTTTCCCGAGCGGGCCGGTGCAGCGGCCGGACTGTTCGGCTGCGTCATGATGCTGGTGGCCCTGGCCGCCGGGATCTGGGTCGGGAGCAGCCACAACGGCACCTTGCTGCCGCTGGCATCGATCAGCGCCACGGTGGCTGTGCTGCTTTTTGCCAGCACACGGCTTCTCGCACGCTACGGCAAGGCTGCATAGGGCAGCGAACGATCGTGCTCGGGCCCTGCTGCCGCATCGCCAGCGCCGACTCCTGGCCTGCCTGCGCTCAGTAGAGAAAACGCTCCTTCAAGTCTTCCAGATTCAAGTCCTGCAGTATCTGCCCGGAGCGCTCGCGCGCGTTGCCGCGCGGGGCGTTGGCGAGGCGGGCGATGATCAGTTCGTTCTTCATCGAGTGCTCCCAGCCCACCAGCTCGGTGACGCTGAGCTGGTAGCCGTGCGCTTCGAGCAGCAGGCAGCGCAGGACGTTGGTGATCTGGCTGCCGAATTCGCGGGTGTGGATCGGGTGGCGCCAGATTTCCGAGAGCGCGGTCTGCGCCAGGGACTCGTTCTTGTGCCGGCGCAGCACGGATGCGACTTCGGCCTGGCAGCAGGGCGCGAGGACGATGAATTTGGCCTGCTTGTGCAGGGCGAACCGGATCGCGTCATCGGTCGCCGTATCGCAGGCATGCAGCGCGGTGACGATATCGACACGTTCCGGCAGCTGCGGCGACTCGATCGATTCCCCGACCGAAAGATTGAGGAAGGACATGCGCGCGAAGCCCAGCCGCAGCGCCAGTTCGCGCGATCGGTCGACGAGTTCGGCACGGGTCTCGATGCCGTACACGTGGCCGCTGGCCTTGGCCTTGAGGAAAAGGTCATAGAGGATGAAGCCGAGGTAGGACTTGCCGGCGCCGTGGTCGACCAGCACCAGATCACCGCGCTCAGCCATGATCTCGGTCAGCAAGGGCTCGATGAACTGGTAGAGGTGATAGACCTGCTTCAGCTTGCGTCGGGTGTCCTGATTGAGCTTGCCGTCGCGGGTCAGGATGTGCAGTTCCTGGAGCAGCGCAACAGATTGCTCCGGCCGGATTTCGGGGACGCCGCTCACAACTTGGATTTCAATCTTCTGCCGGCAGGCGGATGATGTGCTGGCCTGACTTCTCGTCGCGCTCAAGGATCAGCAGCTTGTGCTTCCTGGCGTCTTCCAGCAATTCGCCGAAGGAGCGGTAGCCGTAGTAGGACTCGCTAAAGCCGGGCTTGCGCCGCTTGAGGGTCTGCTTGACCATGGAACCCCAGATTTTTTCGTCTTCGCCCCGCTCCGCGACCAGCGCCTCGACGGTTTCCACGACCAGATCAATTGCCTCCTGCCGCTTGGGATCTTCGGCCTTTTCATCGCTCTTCGGCGCTGCGGCCTTTGCCGTGCTGGCGGCGGGCTTCGCCGGCGCCTTCCTTTCGTTGCGCTGTTTCTTGGCGGGAAGTTCCCGTACCAGATCATCGTAAAAAATGAATTCGTCGCAGTTGGCGGCGAGCAGGTCGGAGGTGGCCGCCTTGACGCCGACCCCGATCACGCGCTTGTTGTTCTCGCGCAGCTTGGACACCAGGGGCGAGAAATCCGAGTCGCCGCTGATGATGACGAAGGTATCGACATGCGACTTGGTGTAGCAGAGGTCGAGGGCATCCACCACCATGCGGATGTCGGCCGAGTTCTTGCCCGACTGGCGCACATGGGGAATCTCGATCAGTTCGAACGAGGCCTCGTGCATCGCCGCCTTGAACTCCTTGTAGCGCGCCCAGTCGCAGTAGGCCTTCTTGACCACGATGCTGCCCTTGAGCAGCAGTCGCTCGAGGACCTTGTTGATGTCGAACGGGGCATATTTGGCGTCGCGCACGCCGAGAGCCACATTCTCGAAGTCGCAGAACAGCGCCATGCTGGTGATTTCAGGGTTGCCGGCCATGATAGGGCTCCAGTGAACAGGACTCGATGATATCAGTGTCGCGCGGATGGTTTCCTGCAACCCGGCGCAGCAGGCATAATGCGCACCCCTGCTGACCACCGAATTCCCCGAATGAGTGCCCCCCTCGAAACCCTGCGTCGCGTCTTCGGCTACCCGTCGTTCCGCGGGCCGCAGGAGGAGATCATCGACCATCTGATCTGCGGCGGCGATGCGCTGGTGCTGATGCCTACCGGCGGCGGCAAGTCGCTGTGCTACCAGATACCCTCGATGCTCAGGCATGGCGTCGGCGTCGTGGTCTCGCCGCTGATCGCGCTGATGCAGGACCAGGTCGATGCCCTGCTGCAAGCCGGCGTGCGGGCGGCCTTTCTCAATTCGTCGCAGGACTACGCGACGGCCTCCGAAGTCGAGCGGCGACTGCGCATGGACGAACTCGACCTGATCTACGTCGCGCCGGAACGCCTGCTGACCGAGCGCTTTCTCGGCGTCATGGATCATCTGGTCGGCAGGAACCGCTTGGCTCTGTTCGCCATCGACGAAGCGCATTGCGTCTCGCAATGGGGTCACGATTTCCGTCCGGAGTACATCCAGCTCTCGGCCCTGCACCAGCGTTACCCGGCGGTACCGCGGATTGCCCTGACCGCAACCGCCGACCAGCTGACGCGACAGGAAATCATTACCCGCCTCGGACTCGACGCGGCGCGCGTGTTCATTTCCAGCTTCGACCGGCCGAACATCCGCTACACCGTGGTCGAGCGCGACAACCCGCGCCGGCAACTGCTCGACTTCCTTGCCGGGCAGCGCGGCGAGGCCGGGATTGTGTATTGCCTGTCGCGCAAGAAGGTGGACGAGACCGCGGCCTGGCTCAATGGCCAAGGCATCACGGCCCTGCCCTACCACGCCGGACTCGATGCGGCCACGCGCCTGCAACATCAGCAGCGCTTCCTGCGCGAAGACGGCATCGTCATGGTGGCGACCATCGCCTTCGGCATGGGCATCGACAAACCCGACGTGCGCTTCGTCGCCCACCTCGATCTGCCCAAGAGCCTCGAAGCCTACTATCAGGAAACCGGCCGCGCCGGCCGTGACGGGGAGCCGGCCGAAGCCTGGATGACCTATGGTCTCAACGACGTGGTGATCCATCGCCTGCGCATCGACGAATCGGCCGCGGGCGAGGACCAGAAGCGCGTCGAGCGCAGCAAGCTCGACGCCCTGCTGGCCTGGTGCGAAACCGCCACCTGCCGGCGCGCGCTGTTGCTCAAGTACTTCAGCGAAGAGGCCACCGCCTGCGGCAACTGCGACACCTGCCTCGAGCCACCGCAACTGTGGGACGGCACGGTCGCCGCACAAAAGGCCATGTCGGCCGCCTTGCGCACCGGCCAGCGCTTCGGCGCCGGGCATTTGATCGACATCCTGCGCGGCAAAGCCACCGAAAAAGTGCAGCAGTTCGGGCATGCCGAACTACCCACCTTCGGTGCCGGCACGGATCTCGACGACGCCGGCTGGCGCTCGGTATTTCGCCAACTGCTGGCCGCCGGCCTGCTGCACACCGATGCCGAGGCCTTCGGCGGGCTGCGCCTGACCGATGCAGCGCGCCCGGTGCTGAAGGGCGAGGCCACCCTGTCGTTGCGCAAGCAGGCCAACCGCGTCAAGGGCAAGAAACATGGGCGCTCACAAGAGTCGGCGCCGGCGGGACGGCGATCCGGCGCGGGGCCAGCCCTGGCAGACGGTGATGAACCGCTGTTCGAGGCCCTGCGTGCCTGGCGCGCCGGCCTGGCGCGCGAACAAGGCGTGCCGGCCTACGTCATCCTGCACGACAAGAGCCTGCGCGAACTGGCCGCACGACGGCCGGCAAACCTGTCCGAACTGCTCGGCGTGCCGGGCATCGGCCACGCCAAAGCCGAGCGCTACGGAGAAGCCCTGCTGGAGTTGATGGCTTGAGTCGACCAGAATTTTCCCTCGCAACAGCAACAGAACCGCCCGTCGCCGGGAGATAATGACGGGCTACCAAACAATGGAAAAGTTGCAATGAAGCGCGTCGATGATTTCCGCCTGCGGCTGGGCAAGAAAGAACTGCTTCCGATCGTTGTCGGCGGCATGGGCGTCGACATTTCGACCGCGGAACTCGCCCTGGAGGCGGCCCGGTTGGGCGGCATCGGCCACATTTCCGACGCGATGGTGCCTACGGTTTCCGACCGGCGCTTCAATACCAAGTACGTCAAGAACAAGCTCAGGCAATACAAGTACAACGTCGCCAATACGGAGAAGGCCGTGGTCAAGTTCGATCTTGGCCTGCTCGCGGAAGCGACCGCCCTGCATGTCGGGCGCACCATGGAAGCCAAGCGCGGCGACGGGATGATTTTCGCCAACTGCATGGAAAAGCTGACCATGAATGCGCCGCGGGAAACCCTGCGCGCTCGGCTCAAGGCGGCGCTGGATCACGGCATCGACGGCATCACGTTGGCGGCGGGACTGCACTTGGGTTCGTTTGCGCTGATCGAGGACCATCCGCGCTTCCGCGACGTCAAGCTGGGCATCATCGTTTCGTCCCTGCGCGCCCTGACGCTATTTCTGAAAAAAAGCGCACGCACCGGCCGCCTGCCCGACTATGTCGTGATCGAAGGCCCCTTGGCCGGTGGCCACCTGGGTTTCGGCATGGATTGGGCCGCTTACGATCTGGCGAAGATTTTCATCGAGATCCGCGAATGGATGAAGGCCGAGCATCTCGAGATTCCGCTGATACCGGCCGGAGGCATTTTCACCGGTTCCGACGCCGTCGCCTTCATGGAAATGGGCGCCGCTGCGGTCCAGGTTGCCACCCGCTTCACCGTTTCGAAAGAATGCGGCCTGCCGGAGAAGGTGCAGCAGGAGTATTTCAAGGCCAGCGAAAGCGACATCGAGGTGAACACGATTTCACCGACCGGCTACCCGATGCGCATGCTGAAGAACAGCCCGGCAATCGGCGCCGGCATCCGGCCAAACTGCGAGGCCTTCGGCTACCTGCTGGATTCCAACGGCAGCTGCCAGTACATCGAGGCCTATAACCGCGAAGTGGCGCTGCATCCGCATGCGAAGAAGATCCATGTGATGGACAAGACCTGCCTGTGCACCCACATGCGCAACTTCGACTGCTGGACTTGCGGCCACTACACCTACCGCCTGAAGGACACCACCCGCCGCAACGACGACGGCAGTTATCGGCTGCTGTCGGCGGAACACATCTTCCGCGACTATCAGTTCAGCACCGACAACAAGATCGCGCTGCCGGACTAAGCCGGGAAAACGCCTGTCGAAAGATAGCGGTCGCCGCGGTCGCAGACGATGCTGACGATCACCGCGTTCTCCACCTGATTCGCGACGCGCAACGCCACTGCGAGTGAGCCGCCGGAGGAAATCCCGGCGAAGATGCCTTCCTCGCGCGCCAGCCGCCGCGACATTTCCTCGGCCTGCCCCTGGCTCACGTTTTCGACCTGATCCACGCGCGAGGCCTCGAATATTTTCGGCAGGTAGGCTTCCGGCCACTTGCGGATGCCGGGAATCTGCGAGCCTTCGTCCGGCTGGCAGCCGACGATGCGGATCGCCGGGTTCTGCTCCTTGAAATAGCGCGAGCAGCCCATGATGGTGCCGGTGGTGCCCATGCTGGAAACGAAATGCGTGATGCGGCCCGCGGTGTCGCGCCAGATCTCGGGCCCGGTGGTTTCGTAGTGCGCCAGGGGATTGTCCGGGTTGGCGAACTGGTCGAGCACAATCCCCTTGCCGTCCCTGACCATCTGCTCGCTCAAGTCCCGCGCCGCTTCCATGCCGCCCGCCTTGGGCGTCAACACCAGTTCGGCGCCGAAGGCGCGCATGGTCTGGCAGCGTTCGACGCTCTGATGCTCCGGCATGATCAGGATCATGCGGTAGCCGCGCATCGCTGCGGCCATCGCCAGCGCTATGCCGGTATTGCCCGAGGTGGCCTCGATCAGCGTGTCGCCAGGCTTGATGCGGCCGCGTGCCTCGGCGTGCTTGATCATGGACAATGCCGGCCGGTCCTTGACCGAGCCGGCCGGATTGTTGCCTTCCAGCTTGGCCAGGATCACGTTGTTGCGGCGCGCGGCCTCCGCACCCGGAATGTGCTTGAGCTGGACCAGCGGCGTATTGCCGACGAAATCTTCGAGCGTCTTCCAGTTCATCTTGTCTCCTACCCGCGGCTGCAATGTCTGTGGCAGTTCATCTGGCGAGCCATTGCACGTAGTCGGCCACACCTTCTTCCACCGGGGCGAAGGCGCTTTTGTAGCCTACGCCGCGCAACTGGGAAAGATCGGCCTCGGTGAAGCTCTGGTACTTGCCCTTCAAGGCATCCGGAAAGGGAATGTATTCGATGATGCCCTGCGCCACCAGTTCGGCCACGGATTGGGCCGGCTTGCCTTCCAGGGCGCGGCAGGCATTCACCGTGGCGGCGGCGAGTTCGTTGAAGCTCTGTGCGCGCCCGGTGCCCAGGTTGTAGATGCCGGATATCCTGCTTTCAAGAAAATCCATATTCACCTTGACCACGTCGCCGACGTACACGAAATCGCGGCGCTGCTCACCGTTGGCATAGCCACCGTAGCCTTCGAACAGCTGGACCTTGCCGGAAGCCTGGTATTGATTGAAGTGATGAAAGGCAACCGAGGCCATACGTCCCTTGTGCTGCTCGCGCGGACCGTAGACGTTGAAGTAGCGGAACCCGGCGATCTGGGAGTCGGCGTTGGCGAGACGGCGACGCACGATCTGATCGAAGAGAAACTTCGAGTAGCCATAGACATTGAGCGGCGCCTCGAATTCGCGCTCTTCGCTGAACACGCTGCCACCGCCATAGACGGAGGCGGACGAGGCATAGAGCAGCGGAATTTCCTGTTCCTGGCAAAAATCCAGCAGCGCCAGCGAATAGCGATAGTTGTTGGCCATCACGTAGCGGCCGTCGGTTTCCATGGTGTCCGAACAGGCGCCTTCGTGCAGGATGGCTTCGATGTCACCGTCGAGTTGACCGCTTTCGACCAGCGAGAGGAATTCGCTCTTGTCCAGATAGTCGGCGATATCACAGTCGGTCAGGTTCCTGAACTTGTCGGCCTTGGTCAGGTTGTCGACCGCGATGATGTCCGAAATGCCTCGTTCGTTGAGGCCCTTGACCAGATTCGCGCCGATGAAGCCGCAGGCGCCGGTAACGACGTAGTACATATGACCCCTAGTTGACCTGTTTCAATTCTTCCAGAGAGCACGTTGCGGTGCCCAGTTTTCCGACCACGATGCCGGCGGCGAGATTGGCCTGGCGCATCGCCTGCGGCAAGGACAGACCGCTGCCCAGCATCACCGCCAGCGTGGCGATGACCGTATCACCGGCGCCACTGACATCATAAACCTCACGCGCCACTGCCGGCTCATGCGCCACGCCGTCGGCCGAAAACAGCGTCATGCCTTCTTCGCTGCGGGTCACCAGCAATGCCTCCAGGTGCAGTTCATCGCGCAAGCGCATGGCCTTCAGGGCTAGTTCCGCTTCATCCTTCCAGCGTCCGACTACGTCGCGCATCTCGGATCGATTGGGAGTGAGCAGGGTCGCTCCGGCATAACGGGCGTAGTCCTCGCCCTTGGGATCGACCAGCACCTGCTTGCCGGCAGCGCGGGCAAGCCGAATCATTTCCGTGATGTGGGTGAGGCCGCCCTTGCCGTAGTCGGACAGGATCACCACATCGCAGGTCGCCAGGCGCGATTCAAAATCAGCCAGCTTGGCCTGCAGGACTTCGTGATCCGGCGCGTTTTCAAAATCGATGCGCAGCAGTTGCTGTTGGCGACCGACCACGCGCAACTTGACGGTGGTGCTGAGTTGGGCATCCTCATGCAGGCTGCATTCGATGCCGGAGTCGCGCATCAGGCGTGCAAGGATCTGGCCTGCCTCGTCGGCACCGACCACGGACAACAGTGCCACTCGGGCGCCCAGCGCGGCGCAGTTGCGCGCAACATTGGCCGCGCCACCGGGGCGCTCTTCCGTGCGCTCGACCTTGACCACCGGCACCGGGGCTTCCGGCGAAATGCGCGAAACCTCGCCGAACCAGTAGCGATCCAGCATCACGTCGCCGACCACCAGAATACGGGCAGCGGAGGTATCAGGAATCTGCATGGTCAGAAAAACCTGTCAACCACAGAGGACACAGAGAACACAGAGAAAATCCTCTCCTGCATTTCTCTGTGCCCTCTGTGATCTCTGTGGCAAATAATGTTTCTCATAGCCGTCCAATGGCGAAGTACTCGAGGCCGGCCTTGCGCGGTATCGCCGGATCGTAGAGATTGCGGCCGTCGAAAATTACCGGCGTCTTCAGCTTGGCCTTGATCGCATCAAAGTCGGGACTGCGGAACTCCTTCCACTCGGTGACGATGGCCAGGGCATCGGCGCCGTCCAGCGCTTCCATCGGTGTCGCCGCGTAGCTGATGCGCGCGTCCTGGCCCAGGATGCGCTGCGCCTCATGCGCAGCCACTGGATCGTAGGCACGGATGGCAGCGCCGCAGGCCAGAAGGTCGGCAATCAGCACCAGGCTTGGCGCTTCGCGCATGTCGTCGGTATTGGGCTTGAAGGCCAGGCCCCACAGGGCGAAAGTCTTGCCGCTGAGATCCTTGCCGAGGCGCGTCGTGATCTTCTGTCCAAGCACGCCTTTCTGTGCTTCGTTGGCCGCCTCGACCGCTTGCAGCACCTGCAGCTCCTGCCCGGCCTCCTGCGCCGTACGAATCAGGGCCTGCACATCCTTGGGAAAGCAGGAACCACCGTAGCCGACGCCGGGGTAGAGGAATTGGAAGCCGATGCGCGGATCGGAGCCGATGCCCTTGCGCACCAGCTCGATGTCGGCCCCCAGCTTTTCAGCCAGATTCGCCAGTTCGTTCATGAAGCTGATGCGCGTCGCCAGCATCGCATTCGCGGCGTACTTGGTCAGCTCCGCGCTCTTCACGTCCATCACGATCAGGCGTTCGTGATTGCGCTGGAACGGCGCGTAAAGCTCACGCATGAGCTCGATGGCGCGGGCGTCGTCGGCGCCGACGACAATACGGTCGGGCTTCATGAAGTCGTCTACCGCGGCGCCTTCCTTGAGAAATTCCGGGTTGGAGACCACGCTGAAGTCGACCTTCGCGCCGCGTGCCTGCAACTCTTCGGCAATCGCCGCGCGCACCCTGTCGGCGGTACCGACCGGCACGGTGGACTTGTCCACCACGACCTTGTAGCCGCTCATGTAGCGCCCCACGTTGCGCGCGGCGGCGACCACATATTGCAGGTCGGCGGAACCATCCTCGTCGGGCGGGGTGCCGACCGCAATGAACTGCAACACACCGTGGGCGACCGCGGCCTCGATATCGGTGGTAAAGCGCAAACGCCCGGCGGCTTCGTTCTTCCTCACCATGGCCTCCAGGCCCGGTTCGTAGATCGGAATGCCGCCTTCGTTGAGGGTGCGGATTTTGGCGGCATCGAGATCGAGGCAGAGCACATCATTGCCTACGTCTGCAAGACAGGTGCCGGAGACAAGGCCGACGTAGCCGGTGCCGATGACTGTGATTTTCATGTCGCCTCCGCAGGGCCGCCCCAAGGAGGCGAAAGCAAATCACATGGAGCCGCAACGCGGCGAACTTTGGTCACCCCCTTCCTTGGGAAGGGGGATGGGGGGAAGGTCGTGTTCATATCTTCTAAAGTGTGATGTCGAATTCTTCGGTGCGCTTGGGCGGATAGGTCTCCCAGCCGCCGCAGCCGGGGCAACGCCAGTAGAACTGCCGCGCCTTGAAACCGCAGGCGTCGCAGCGATAGCGCGCGACGCGGCGGGTGTGATTGTGAATCAGGTTCTTGACCAGTTCCAGATCGGCGCGCTTTTCGGGCGGGACCACCAGGATCTGCGCCTCGAGCAGCTTGTCGAGCCCGAGCAGCGTCGGATTGCGGCGCAACTCGTCGCGCACCAGCGCATAGGCCGCCTCCGCGCCGTCATTGTCGAGTTCGGCACGAAACACCGCATCGAGCAAGTCGAGCGAAGGATGGCGCTCCAGCCAGCCGCGCAGCAACTGGATGCCCTGCTCCTTGCGGCCCATCTGGATATGCGCCGTCATCAGTTTTTCCGCGGCCAGTGCCAGATACACCGGATTCTGCTGCTCGATGCCTTTCCAGTGATCGATCGCCGCCTCGCCATCGCCGACTTTTGCCGCCAGATCGCCCAGCAGCAGCGTCGCGCGGACACATTTCCGGTTGGCGGCCAGCGCCTCGTCGAGCAGGCGCCGCGCTTCGTCGTGGCGGTCGTGGAGCATTTCGTTGGCCGCCATCTCGCACCGAAACTCGGCGATTTCCTTTTGCCAGAGATGCTCGGAATGGTTCGGCATGGCGTCGCAAATCGCAATCGCCTTGGCCCATTCCTTTTCCTGCTGGTAGATTTCGAGCAGGTTTTTCAGCGCCTCTTCGTCGCGGTCGGTGCCGCGCAGCTTGACGAATATTTCCTCGGCGCGATCGAGCAGGCCGGCCTTCAGATAGTCCTGCCCGAGTTCGGACAAGGCGTGCAGCCTCTGCGCAGCCGACAGGCCGTCGCGCTCGATGAGGTTCTGATGGACGCGGATGGCACGGTCGGTCTCGCCGCGCCGGCGGAACAGATTGCCCAGGGCGAAATGCAGCTCGATGGTTTCCGGGTCGACGCGCGCCGCCTCGATGAAGGCTTCGATGGCCTGATCCGGCTGTTCGTTGAGCAGGAAATTCAGTCCCTTGAAGTAGGAACGCGGCAAAACGCGCGACTCTTTCAGCAGATGCTTGATGTCGATCCGCGCCGCGATCCAGCCGAGGCCGAAAAATACCGGCAGTACCAGCAGCCACCAAAGTTCGATTTCCATTGCGTCAGTGCGGCTCGCGATCCGGATTACGATGGGGGCGCAGGAATACGCCCAACGCGGCCGTCAGGCCGACCGCAACGCCAATCGCAAACACGGCGAGGATGACCACCGAGATCGGGGCCGTCCAGGCATGATCCAGAAAGAAGCGCAATTCCATCGGGCCGCTGTTCTTGATCGCCAGCCCGAACAGTCCGACGAAGACCACGATACGCAAACACCAGACAAGAATCCGCAACAGGGTGTTCATGCCGGGTCGCGGGGACGAAAAAAAGCGGCACCCGTGACAGGTGCCGCCTTGACGCAAGCTGCGACGGCGGGACTCATGGCCGGTAATCGACCCGTTCCCGCAACTCCTTGCCGGCCTTGAAATGGGGCACGTACTTTTCGGGTACCTGCACCTTGTCGCCCGACTTCGGGTTGCGACCGACACGCGGCGGCCGATAGTTCAGCGCGAAACTGCCGAAGCCGCGAATCTCGATGCGATTATTGCGGACCAGCGCCGCAGTCAGGGCATCGAGAATCATCTTGACGGCATAGTCGGCATCCTTCGCCACCAGCTGGGGAAAGCGCTCCGCCAGCCGGACGATGAGCTCCGATTTGGTCATGAGATCAGGCTTATTGCGGCTGGTTCTGGTTGAGCTTGGCCTTGAGCAGCGCGCCGAGATTGGTCGTGCCGCTGCTGGCCGAACTGTCGGACGCCAGCTTTTGCATCGCCTGGGTCTGTTCCACCTGATCCTTGGCCTTGATCGACAGGTTGATCGAACGCGTCTTGCGATCAACGTTGATGATCATGGTTTCGATCACGTCGCCGACCTTCAGATGCTGGGTCAGGTCTTCGATGCGCTCGCGCGAGAACTCGGAGACGCGCAGATAGCCCTCCACTTCGGAGCCCAGATCGATCATCGCACCGCGCTGATCAACACTGGTCACCGTGCCTGAAACCAGACTGTTCTTGTCGTGGGTGGCAACGAAGCTGGTGAATGGATCGCCGTCGATCTGCTTGACGCCGAGCGAAATGCGCTCTTTCTCGACATCGATGGAAAGCACCACGGCTTCGACTTCATCGCCCTTCTTGAAGTTCTGCTTGGCTTCCTCGCCGGTGGCCGACCAGGACAGGTCGGACAGATGCACCAGACCGTCGATGCCGCCGGGCAGGCCGATGAAGATGCCGAAGTCGGTGATCGACTTGATGGCACCGCGGACCTTGTCGCCCTTCTTGTGGTTCATCGCGAAATCTTCCCACGGGTTCGCCATGCACTGCTTCATGCCGAGCGAAATGCGGCGACGGTCTTCGTCGATTTCGAGAATCATCACTTCGACTTCGTCGCCCAATTGGACAACCTTGGTCGGGTGAATGTTCTTGTTGGTCCAATCCATTTCGGAGACGTGCACCAGGCCTTCGATGCCCTGCTCGATCTCGACGAACGAGCCGTAATCGGTCAGATTGGTGACCTTGCCGAACAGACGCGTGTTGGCCGGGTAGCGACGGGAGATTCCCACCCACGGATCTTCGCCGAGCTGTTTCATGCCGAGCGAAACGCGGTTCTTTTCCTGGTCGAACTTGAGCACCTTGGCGGTGACTTCATCGCCGACGTTGAGCACTTCCGACGGGTGACGCACGCGACGCCAGGCCAGGTCGGTGATGTGCAGCAGGCCGTCAATGCCGCCGAGATCGACGAATGCGCCGTAGTCGGTGATGTTCTTGACGATGCCCTTGACGATGGTGCCTTCCTGCAGATTTTCCAGCAGCTTCTGGCGATCTTCGCCCATGCTGGCCTCGAGCACGGCGCGGCGCGAAACCACCACGTTGTTGCGCTTGCGGTCGAGCTTGATGACCTTGAATTCGTATTCCTTGCCTTCGAACGGCGTGGTGTCCTTGACCGGCCGGGTATCGACCAGCGAACCGGGCAGGAAGGCGCGAATGCCATTGACCATGACGGTCAGGCCGCCCTTGACCTTGCCGGTGATCAGGCCCTTGACCAGGGCGCCATCGACCATGGCCTTGTCGAGATCGTTCCAGGCGGCGATGCGCTTGGCCTTTTCACGCGAGAGGCGCGTTGCGCCGTAACCGTCTTCGAGCATCTCGATCGCCACCAGGACAAAATCGCCCACTTTGGCTTCGAGTTCGCCACGTTCATTGTTGAACTCTTCGACGGGGATCATGCTTTCGGACTTGAGGCCCGCATTGACGACCACGAAGTTCTGATCGATGCGGACAATTTCGGCCGTGATGACTTCACCGGCACGCATTTCCTGGCGCTGGAGGCTTTCCTCGAACAGGGCGGCAAAGCTTTCCATGGGTGAAGCTTCGGCAATAGCTGCAGTAGACATTGAGTTAGGGACCTTACGGATGTTTGTCACCGGGGTGACGGGTTGGTTGCTCTTCGCCGCAGAGACCTGGCGGCCGCCGCGACACGTGTGTTGCACTACTTCTGTGACACTTGCTTGAAACCTAGCTGTTGCCTGATTTGCCTTGCTGCCGCTTGACGATAGTCATCACGGCAGCCACGGCTGCGTCGATGTCCAGCGGGGTGGTATCCACCAGATCAGCATCGTCGCACTGCCGGAGAGGCGCCACGCTACGCTGGGCGTCGCGCGCATCCCGCTCCTGCAAATCCTGCAAAAGGGCGTGCATATTAGCAGGCATCCCCTTTGCGATCAACTGTTTATAGCGTCTTTCTGCACGCACCTGCGCCGACGCGGTGAGAAACACCTTGGCCATGGCGGCGGGGAAGACTACCGAGCCCATGTCGCGCCCGTCCGCCACCAGTCCGGGAAAGCGGCGATAGGCGCGCTGCCGGGCCAGCAGCGCGGCGCGCACCGCCGGCAATGCCGCCACTTTCGAGGCGCCGGCCGAGACTTCTTCGGTGCGGATGGCGTCCGTTACATCGTCGCCGGCGAGCAGGACGCGACCGCCTTCGAAAATGGCTGGCAGGCTCGCCGCCAGCGCCGCAACGCCGGCTTCGTCGTCCAGCAGCACATCGGCGCGAGCCGCCGCCAGCGCGGTCAGCCGATACAGCGAACCGCTGTCCAGGTAGTGGTAACCCAGGACCGCCGCAACGCGCTCGGCCACGGTGCCCTTGCCCGAGGCCGAGGGGCCGTCGATGGCGATAACCGGCGCGGTGATTTCGGCCAGGGCGTCGAAGTAGTCGGGAAAAGTCTTGTTCACGCATTGCGGATCGTTGATGGCCACCGACACGCCGCCCAGCGCCGCCAGCGAAAAGCACATGGCCATGCGATGGTCGTCGTAGGTATCGATCGCAGCGCCGGCATTGAGAGTCGACGCTGGGGAGACCGCGATGTAATCCGCACCCTCCTCCACAGTCGCCCCCAGTTTCCTCAGTTCCGTCGCCATCGCCGCGATGCGGTCGGTTTCCTTGACGCGCCACGAAGCGATATTGCGCAAGACGCAGCGGCCGTCGGCGAACAGAGCTGCCACCGCCAACGTCATCGCCGCGTCGGGAATCTGATTGAGGTCGAGATCGAATGCCTTGAGTTTCCCCGACTCGGGCGCGCTCGCCTCGATGAACTGCTCGCCCCATTCGATGCGCGCGCCAATCGCTTGCAGCGCATCGGCGAAGCGCACATCGCCCTGGATGCTGTTCCTGCCGACACCTTCGACCCGTACCGGGCCACCGCCGATCGCGCCGGCGGCGAGAAAATACGAGGCAGCCGAGGCATCACCTTCCACATGCAGCAGGCCGGGGCTGCGATAGCGCTGCCCGGCGGGAATCGTGAAGCGCTGCCAGCCTTCGCGCCGCACCTCGACGCCGAAGCGCGCCATCAGGTTCAGCGTGATTTCGATATAGGGTTTGGAGATGAGTTCGGTCGTCATCTCGATCGAGGCCTCCGCACCGGTGAGAGGCAGAGCCATCAGCAGCGCGGTGAGGAACTGCGAGGACACGTCGCCGCGCAGCCGGATCGGCCCCGTGAGTTCGATTCGCGCCGGATGGATGGCCAGCGGCGGAAAGCCGGGCGTGCCCGTGTAGCGGACATCGGCACCGATCTGCAGCAGCCCGTCCACCAGATCGCCGATGGGCCGCTCGTGCATGCGCGGCACGCCGGACAGCCGGTAGTGGCCGCCCGACAGCGCCAGCGCCGCGGTCAGCGGCCGGATCGCGGTGCCTGCGTTGCCCATGAACAGGTCGGCATCCTTGACCGGGAAAACGCCGCCGCAGCCTTCGACGCGCCATGCGCTGCTTCCCAGCACCGTGATGCCAACGCCGACTGTTTGCAGCGCTGCCAGCATTACTCGCGTGTCATCCGAATCCAGCAGGTCGCGGATTTCGGTAGTTCCCTCGGCCAGCGCCGCCAGCAGCAGCATGCGGTTGGAAATGCTCTTGGAGCCCGGCAGTCGCACGCTGCCCGCGGCCGCACGCAAGGGCGGCAGGGTCAGGCTGCTCATCACTCGTCCGACGACGGCGGCAGGGAATCCAGCCAGGCGTCGCGCCGCGCGCGGGCTGTGTCGAACATCGCCTCGAGGCCAGCCGCATCGCCTCCGGCGAGCAGGACACGGGTCCGCATCAACTCGACCATGTAGGCATCCAGTTCCGGCAGCAGGGCATGGCGATTGGCGACGCAGATGTCGCGCCACATTTCCGGGTGGCTGCTGGCGATGCGCGTGAAGTCGCGAAAACCGCCGGCGGCGAAGCTGAAGAGCTGGTCTGCGTTGGCGCGACCGGCGAGGTCATGCACCAGGGCAAAAGCCAGCAGGTGCGGCAGGTGGCTCACCGCCGCGAAGACACGGTCGTGCTCGTCCGCCGCGAGCTGCGATACCCTGGCGCCGCAGGCCTCCCACGCCGCACGCACCCGGGCCACGGCCTCCGGAGTGTTTTCCGGCAAGGGGGTGAGCACCACGCGCTTGTCACGATAGAGGTCGGCCGTCGCCGCGCCAACCCCGCTTTTCTCGGCGCCGGCAATCGGATGGCCGGGGACGAACTGGCCAATCTTCCCGCCCAAGGCGGCACGCGCCGCCGCGACCACGTCGGACTTGGTGCTGCCGCCGTCGGTCACCAGGGTTCCGGGGCCGAGGTGCGGCGCCAGCGCCGCCATCACCGCCGGCATCTGGCCGACCGGCATGCCCAGCAGCACGAGGTCAGCGCCATCGAGGGCGTCGCCCCAGTCAGTGGCAATCTGGTCGATGACGCCTTGCTGCAGCGCCTGTTCCAGCGGTGCGCGAGTGCGTCCCATGCCGACCACGCGCCGTGTCACCAGCGCCGACTTCTGCGCCAGCGCGAACGAACCGCCGATCAGGCCGACGCCGCAGACGACGATCTTGTCAAATTGCATCGATCAGGCCAGCGCCTTCTCCAGGGCTTCGAGGAAGCGAACATTCTCGCGCTCCAGCCCGATGGTGACGCGCAAATGCTCCGGCATGGCGTAATTGGCCACCGGCCTCACGATCACGCCCTGCTTCAGCATGCGCTGATTGACGCCGGCCGCATCGCCTGCCTTGAAGGTAACGAAGTTGCCGTGCGAGGGAATGTGCGACAGCCCGAGCCGCTTCAGGCCGGCGAGAATCTGTTCCATGCCGCGACGATTGGACTCGTAGCTCTCGGCAAGAAAGAGGTGGTCATCGAGTGCGGCTACGGCCGCCGCCAGCGCGAGATTGTTCGCATTGAACGGCTGGCGCACACGGTTGAGCAGGTCGGCCACCTCGGCCGAGCCGAGGCCATAGCCGATGCGCAGGCCGGCAAGGCCATACACCTTGGAGAAGGTGCGGGTGATCAGCAGGTTGGGAAAATCCTTGAGCCAGGCCACGGTATCGGCACGATCCGCCGGCGGCAGGTATTCGTTGTAGGCCTCGTCCAGCACCACGATGACGTCCTGCGACAGGGATTGCAGGAAAGCCTTGATCTGCGGATAGGGCAGGAAGTTGCCGGTCGGATTGTTCGGGTTGGCGATCCAGACGATACGGGTATCGGGACGGATCGCCGCGCGCATGGCATCGAGATCGTGACCGAACTCTTTCGCCGGAACCGCGATACATTCGGCGCCGCTCGCCATCGTCGCCAGCGGATAGACGGCGAAGGCGTGACGCGAAAATACCGCGGAGCGCCCCGGCGACAGAAATACCCTCGCGGCAAGGTCGAGCACGTCGTTGGAACCGTTGCCGACCACGATCTGATTCATGCCCAAGTCATAGCGATCGGCCAGCGCCCGCGTCAGTTCGAAATTGTCCGGGTAGCGCTCGATGCCGGCCGCGGCCTTTTCCATCGCGGCGCGCGCCTTCGGACTCATGCCCAGCGGATTTTCGTTGGAGGCGAGCTTGACGATGCTATCGACCGGAATGCCCATTTCGCGAGCCAGTTCCGTGATCGGCTTGCCCGGCAGGTAAGGCGAGATGGCGCGGATGTATGCGGGTGCGAGCTCGGCTGTAGTCATGGGTTCCTCATGGCGTGGCGTGGGGGTAGGAGCCGAGTTCCTTGACGAAGCCGGCCCTGCCGCGAAGGTCGTCGAGCGCAGCCGCAACGGCCGCATCGCGCCGGTGTCCCTCGACATCGATGAAAAACACGTATTCCCAGCGGCTGCCGCCAAAACCGCGCGCCGGCCTGGATTCGAACTTGCTCATCGAGACGCCATGATTGGCCAGCGGCGTGAGCAGGTCATGGACGGCGCCCGGCTTGTTCTGTGCCGAACAGACGAACGAGGTCTTGTCGCGTCCAGACGGCCCGGCGTCGTGCTGTGCCAGCACCAGGAAGCGCGTCGTGTTGTTCGGGTCGTCTTCGATATTCGATGCCAGACGATTGAGGCCGTACAGCACCCCGGCTCCCTCCCCTGCGATCGCGCAGGACTCCGGATCCTCTGCGGCCATATGGGCCGCCTCGGCATTGCTGGCCACCGGTACACGCTGCAAGTTCGCCAGATTCCGGTTGAGCCATTCGTGACACTGCGCCAGCGACTGGGCGTGCGAGTAAAGCCGCTTTACGCCTTCGAGCGACCCCGACTTGGACAGCAGATTCTGATGAATGCGCAGCATCACTTCGCCGCAAATCATCAGCGGCGAGGTCAGCAGCAAGTCCAGACTGCGGCTCACGGCGCCTTCGCTGGAATTTTCCACCGGCACCACGCCATAGTCCGCATTGCCCGCTTCCACCGCGCGAAACACATCGTCAATGGTGCCGAAGGGCGAGAAAACCGGAGCCGACCCGAAATGCTTCTGGGCGGCGCTCTCGGTGAAGGTGCCTGCCGGACCAAAATAGGCGATGCGCAACGGCTGCTCCAGCGCCAGGCAGGCCGACATCACCTCACGAAAGATCCGCTGCACGGCCGCGTCCGGCAGCGGGCCGCGATTGGCTGCCACCAGCCGGCGCAGCACCTGGGCTTCGCGTTCAGGACGGTAGATATTGCCCTGCTTTATTTCGCCGATACGATGCGCGAACTGCGCCCGCTCCGAGAGCAGGCGCAGCATTTCGTCGTCGGCGCGATCGATGCCTTCGCGCAGGCGGCTGAGTTCGTCCTTCTCTTCAGCCATCAGCCTTCGAGCGGCAGGTAACGCACCGCAAGCACGCCGTTGATCCCGGCAATCGAGTCGACCACTTTTTCCGGCACCTTGCTGTCCACATCGACCAGGGTGTAAGCGACGTCACCCTTCGACTTGTTCATCATGTTGCGGATGTTCAAGCCGGCCTGAGCCATGGCGGTAGAGATCTGCCCCAGCATGTTGGGCACGTTGGAGTTGGCGACGGCGATGCGGAAGTTCGATTCGCGCGGCATCACGACATTGGGGAAGTTCACGGCGTTCTGCACGTTGCCGTGTTCCAGATACTCGCGCAACTGGTCGGCAACCATCACTGCACAGTTGTCCTCCGCCTCGCGGGTGGAAGCGCCCAGATGCGGCAAGGCAATGACATGCGGATGATTATTGACGTGGGCGCTGGGAAAGTCGCAAACGTAGGAAGCGAGCGTCTTGGCTTCGAGCGCAGCGAGCACTGCCGCCTCGTCCACCACGCCCTCGCGCGAAAAGTTCAGCAGCACGGCCCCGTGCTTGATGTGCGCCAGCATTTCGGCGTTGATCATCTTGCGCGTGGCGTCGACCAGCGGCACATGGATCGAGACGAAGTTGGCGTTCTTCAGCACCTCGGCCACGCTGTTGGCTTTCTTCACCTGCGAAGGCAGGCTCCAGGCGGCATCGACGGTGATCTCGGGATCGTAGCCGAGTACATGCATGCCCAGCTTGATCGCCACATCCGCCACCAGGCAGCCGATCTTGCCGAGACCGATTACGCCAAGCGTATGCCCAGCCAGCTCGAAGCCGGCGAAGTTCTTCTTGCCGTCCTCGACCTTCTTTTCCATGACCGGATCATTGGGGTCCAGCGCGGCAACGAATTTCATTGCACCGCCGAGATTGCGCGCCGACAGCAGCATGCCGGCCACCACCAGTTCCTTGACCGCATTGGCATTGGCACCCGGCGCGTTGAATACCGGCACGCCGCGTGCCGACATCGCCTTGACCGGAATATTGTTGGTACCGGCGCCGGCACGGCCGATGGCCCGCACCGACTTTGGAACCTCCAGCGAGTGCATGTCGGCCGAGCGCACCATGATGGCGTCCGGATTCGCCAGATCCTTGCCGACCTTGTAGCGATCCTCCGGCAGTTGCTTCAAGCCAGTATGGGAGATCTGGTTGAGAATGAGGATATTGAATGGCTTAGCCATTTTTGGCCTCGAATTCTTTCATGTACGCGACCAGTGCAGCGACGCCGGCAACCGGCATGGCGTTGTAGATGGAAGCCCGCATGCCGCCGACCGAACGGTGCCCCTTGAGCTGCGCCATGCCCTTGGCCTTGGCACCCTTGAGGAATTCCTCGTCCAGCGCGGCATTCTTGAGCGTAAACGGCACGTTCATGCGCGAGCGGTCTTCCTTGCGCACCGGATTGGCATAGAAACTGGATGCATCGAGATAGTCGTACAGCATTTTCGCCTTGGCGATGTTCTGCTTCTCGATGCCCGCCAGTCCGCCCTGCTGCTTGAGCCACTGGAACACCAGGCCGGCGATGTAGATGCCGTAAGTGGGCGGCGTGTTGTACATCGAGTCGTTTTCGGCGTGGGTCTTGTAATCCAGCATGGTCTGCGGCGCGGGGACGCCCTTGCCGATCAAATCGTCGCGAATGATGACGATGGTCAGCCCGGCCGGCCCGATATTCTTCTGCGCGCCTGCATAGATCAGGCCGTACTTGCTGACATCAATCGGCTTGGACAGGATGTTGGAGGACATGTCGCACACCAGCGGAACATCGCCGGTGTCAGGCGTCCAGTGAAACTCGACGCCGCCGATGGTTTCGTTGCCGGTGTAATGCACATAGGCCGCATTCTTGTCGAGCTTCCAGTCCTTCTGCGCCGGGGCGTAGGCAAACTTGCCGTCCTCGCTGCTGGCGACGACGTTGACATTGCCGAAGTGCTTGGCCGCCTTGATGGCCTTCTTCGCCCATTCGCCGGTATGCACGTAGTCGGCACTGGTCTTGCCCGCGAGCAGGTTCATCGGAATCATCTCGAACTGCAGTGTGGCACCGCCCTGCAGGAACAACACCTTGTAGTTGGCGGGAATCCCCATCAACTCGCGCAGATCCGCTTCCGCCTGCGCGTGAATGCCCATGTATTCCTTGCCGCGATGACTCATTTCCATCACCGACTGGCCGCTGCCGTGCCAGTCCAGCAACTCCTCGGCCGCCTGTTTTAAAACTGCCTCGGGCAATGTGGCGGGTCCCGCAGCGAAATTGAAAATACGTGCCATAACCATCCTCCAAAAGTGACAAAACTAGATTGCGAAAAATATAGTATCCACAACGGAAATACGGAATACGGTATACATTCAGCGGTCGATTGTCACGCCCCTTTTTTCGGTGCAGTGCAGCAATCCCGGCTAGTCCTCTGTAGGTGGCTCCGACGGCAAGTCTTCTTCTTCTTCGGTTTCGATGACCTTCTCGACGCCGGCCAGGTAGGTGCCATCGTCGAGATTGATCAGCGTCACACCCTGGGTCGAGCGACTCATGACACGAATGTCGGTCACCCGGGTGCGGATCAGCACGCCGCCGGTCGAAATCAGCATGATTTCCTCGCGGGTGTCACCGAGGCTGGCGAGCACTGCCGCAACGACCTTGCCGTTGCGCTCGGAAGTCTGAATGGCGATCATGCCCTTGGTGCCACGGCCATGGCGGGTGTACTCGGCAATCGGCGTGCGTTTGCCGAAGCCATTTTCGGTCGCCGTCAGCACCGAATAATCCTCGCTGTCTGCCACCAGCATGGAAATCACCTTCTGCCCGTCTTCCAGCATCATGCCGCGCACGCCGCGCGCCTCGCGGCCCATCGGGCGCACGTCATCCTCGGCAAAGCGCACGGCCTTGCCGGAATCCGAGAACAGCATCACGTCGCATTGACCGTTGGTGATGGCAACGCCGATCAGGCGGTCCCCTTCGTCCAGTCCGACCGCGATGATGCCCGCCTTGCGCGGATTGGCGAAGCTGGTCAGCGGCGTCTTCTTCACCGTGCCCATGCCGGTGGCCATGAAGACGAAGTGCTCCTCGTCGAATTCCTTGACCGGCAGGATCGCGGTGATCTTCTCGCCTTCCTCGAGCGGAAAGAGATTGACAATCGGCCTGCCGCGCGAGGCGCGCTGCCCTTCAGGCGCTTCGTAGACCTTGAGCCAATAGACGCGGCCGCGGCTGGAGAAGCACAGGATGAAATCGTGGGTGTTGGCGACGAACAGGCGATCGACGAAATCATCTTCCTTGATCGCCGCCGCCTGCTTGCCGCGCCCGCCACGCCGCTGGGCCCGATAGTCGGCCAGGGGCTGGCGCTTGATGTAGCCCGTATGCGACAGCGTGACCACCATGTCTTCGCGGACGATCAGGTCCTCAAAATTGATGTCGGCGGTGCTGAGCACGATTTCGGAACGCCGCGCGTCGCCGAACTGCGCCTTCACCGTCACCAGATCTTCTCCGATGATCGTCGTAATGCGCTCCGGACGGGCCAAGATATCCAGCAGGTCGACGATCTGTTCCATCACCTCCTTGTATTCGGCGACGATCTTGTCCTGCTCCAACCCGGTCAGGCGCTGCAGGCGAAGTTCGAGAATCGCCTGGGCCTGGGCGTCGGACAACAGGTAGCCGTTTGCCGACAGGCCGAACTCCGGGCCGAGACCATCGGGGCGCGAGGACTCGGCCGCGACGCGAGCCAGCATGCCCTCCACCAGGGTCGAACGCCAGGTGCGCGCCATCAAGCCGCGCTTGGCTTCCGGCGGCGTCTGGGCCGCCTTGATCAGGGCGATGATTTCATCGACATTCGACAGCGCGACGGCCAGGCCTTCGAGGATGTGGCCGCGCTCGCGCGCCTTGCGCAATTCGAACACCGTGCGCCGCGTGATGACCTCGCGCCGATGGGCGAGGAAGCACTGCAACATGTCTTTGAGGTTCAGCAGCCTGGGGCGGCCATCGACCAGCGCCACCATGTTCATGCCGAAGGTGTCCTGCAACTGCGTCTGCTTGTAGAGGTGATTCAGCACCACCTCAGGCATCTGGCCCTTCTTCAGCTCGATGACCAGGCGCATGCCCGACTTGTCGGACTCGTCCTGGATATGGGCGATGCCCTCGATCTTCTTTTCGTGCACCAGCTCGGCGATCTTTTCCTGCAGCGTCCTCTTGTTGACCTGGTAGGGCAATTCGTCGACCACGATGGCCTGGCGCCCGCTGCGCGGCAAATCCTCGATATGGGTGCGTGCCCGCATGATGACGCGACCGCGGCCGGTGAGGTAGCCGTCGCGCACGCCGGAAACGCCGTAGATCAGCCCCGCCGTGGGAAAGTCCGGCGCGGGAATGATGTTGATCAGTTCGTCGATGGTCGTTTCCGGCTTGGCCAGCAGGAGCAGGCAGCCATCCACCACCTCATTGAGGTTGTGCGGCGGAATATTGGTTGCCATGCCCACGGCGATACCCGCGGAACCATTGATCAGCAGATTGGGGATGCGCGCCGGGAGAACCAGCGGTTCGTGCTCCGAACCGTCGTAGTTGGGGCCGAAATCGACGGTTTCCTTGTCGATGTCGATCAACAACTCATGGCCGATGCGCGCCATGCGTATTTCCGTATAGCGCATGGCCGCGGCGTTGTCGCCGTCGACCGAACCGAAGTTGCCCTGACCGTCGACCAGCATGTAGCGCAGCGAAAAATTCTGCGCCATGCGCACGATCGTGTCGTATACGGCGGTATCGCCGTGCGGATGGTACTTACCGATGACGTCGCCGACGATGCGCGCCGACTTCTTGTAGGCCTTGTTCCAGTCGTTGGAAAGCTCGTGCATGGCGAACAGCACGCGGCGGTGCACGGGCTTCAGACCATCCCGCACGTCCGGCAGTGCCCGCCCGACAATCACGCTCATGGCGTAATCGAGATAAGAGTGACGCATCTCCTCTTCGAGGCTTATCGGCAGGGTTTCTTTGGCAAACGAGGTCATGTAGGCTTGCCTCAGCCGACTAGCGGTGGGCGGTGGCGTAAAAGCGAGCGATTTTAGCATGCGCGGATAGCCCCGGCGGGTTGTCCGGAGCCGCCAAATCTGGTTGAATCGGGGCATGAACAACCCCGCTGCTCCGGGCGCCGCGCCCGCCGACATTGACCTCCTGATCCGCCCCCAATGGATCATTCCGATCGAGCCCGCCGGAGTCACGCTTGCCGGACACGCGCTGGCGGTCAGCAATAGCCATATCGTTGCCCTGCTACCCGATGACGAAGCCTTGCAGCGCTTTCGGCCGCGGCAGACGGTTGATTTGCCCGGGCAAGTGTTGTTGCCCGGCCTGATCAACCTCCACACCCACGCGGCGATGAGCCTGCTGCGGGGCTACGCCGACGATCTGCCCCTGATGCGCTGGCTTTCCGAGCGCATCTGGCCCGCCGAATCACGCCACGCCGGGCCGGATTTCGTGCGCGCCGGCACCCTGCTGGCGTGCGCCGAAATGGCACGCGGCGGTATCACCACCTTCAACGACATGTATTTCTTTCCGGATGCCGCCGCCGAGGCCGCCAGGCGGATCGGGATGCGCGCCGTGCTCGGCATCGTCGTGATCGAGTTCCCCACCAACTACGCCGCCGACGCCGACGATTATCTGGCCAAAGGACTGGCCGCCCGTGATGCCTTGAGCGGAGATCCCCTGCTGAGCTTCTGCCTCGCTCCGCACGCGCCCTATACCGTGGCGGACAAGACCTTCCAGAAGATCGCGACCCTGGCGGCGCAACTTGAAATACCGGTTCATGTGCATCTTCATGAAACCCTCCACGAGATCGAGGAAAGCCTCAAACAGCACGGTGTGCGCCCCATTGAACGGCTGCGCCGCCTCGGTCTGCTCGGGCCGCAACTGATCGCCGTCCATGCCGTGCACCTGGAGGCGGCCGAAATCGATCTGCTGGCTCGTGAAGCCTGTCATCTGGCCCATTGCCCGACGTCCAACCTGAAGCTCGGCAGCGGCATCGCGCCGATGGCGGCGGTCCAGTCGCGCGGCCTTAACTGGGGCCTGGGCACCGATGGCGCGGCTTCGAACAATCGCCTCGACCTGTTTCGCGAAATGCGCCACGCCGCGCTACTGGCCAAGGGGGCGAGCCAGAATGCCGAGGCGCTTGGCGCGCATACAACACTCCATGCCGCCACATTGGGAGGCGCTCGCGCCCTGGGACTGGATGGGCGAATCGGTTCGCTATTGCCGGGCAAGGCGGCCGATCTTTGCGCCGTGCGCCTTGATGAATGGCTGATCCAGCCCTGCTTTGATCCGGCATCGCACCTGGTTTATGTCGCCGGCCGCGAGCAGGTAACTCATACCTGGGTTGAGGGCAAACTGGTAATTAGTCACGGCGTCCCCAAGCAAATCAGCATTTCTGAATTGCTTGACGTCGCAGGTTTGTGGCATACTTGCATGACGTCTTGAGGCTATAATGCCATCAGGGAAATGGATGAACCGCCGGATTCCATGACACTTTAATAAACCCAACCAAGGGGGTAATAATGATTAATAAAGCCAAATATTCGCTGCTGCTCGCCACTCTGCTCGGACTTTCCGTGTCCGCCTTCGCCCAGACGCCTGGGATCGACATGAAAGGTACCGTCGGTTATGTCATCGACCAGCGCGGTTACGTCGTCAAAAGCGGTACCGGCCTGTGCTGGCGAACCGGCTACTGGACCCCGGCCCTGGCCATCGAAGAATGCGACCCGGATCTGGTGAAGAAGGCTGCACCTGCCGCCGCACCGGCCAAAGCCGCTGCTCCTGTTGCTGCCGCACCCAAGCCCGCTGCGCAGAAGGTGACCTTGGCCGCCGACGCCCTGTTCGACTTCAACAAGGCTGTGCTGCGTCCCGAAGGCAAGGCCAAACTGGACAAGCTTTCCAGCGACATCAAGGGCATCAAGCTCGAAGTGATCATCGCCGTTGGCCACGCTGACCGTTTCGGCACCGATGCCTACAACCAGAAACTGTCGGAAAAGCGTGCCGCAGCCGTCAAGACCTATCTGGTTGGCAAGGGAATCGAGCCGAATCGTGTCTACACTGAAGGCAAGGGCGAAAAGCAGCCGATCACCAAGCCCGATCAGTGCAAGGGCCCGAAGAGCAAGAAGGTTATCGAGTGCCTGCAACCCGACCGTCGCGTCGAAATCGAAGTCATCGGTACCAAGGCTCAGTAATACCGCCTGACTCCGGAAAAAGCCCTGCCCTGCAGGGCTTTTTTGTTATGTCCCCGGCGTTATGCCGGGGACGGTATCCAAGGCTGACCCGGGACGCCAATATGAACGCAACTAGCAACGCGGACCCCCGCGAACTGGATAAATTCGGCGAAGTAGCTCATCGCTGGTGGGACGCGAACTCGGAATTCCGTCCCCTGCATGACATCAACCCGGCCCGGCTGGCGTGGATCGACAGTCACGCCGGTCTCAATGGCAAACAGGCGATCGACGTCGGCTGCGGCGGCGGGCTGCTCAGTGAGGGTATGGCCGCCCTCGGCGCACAGGTCACCGGTATCGACCTGTCCGAGAAAGCACTCGGCATCGCCCGCCTGCACCTCTATGAGAGCGGGCACGTTATCGACTATCGCCTGATCTCGGCCGAAGCCATGGCGGCGGAAGCGCCTTCCCGTTTCGATCTTGTCACCTGCCTTGAAATGCTGGAGCACGTGCCCGATCCGGCGAGCACGGTGGCGGCCTGCGCGCGCATGGTGAAACCCGGGGGGCAGGTGTTTCTGTCCACCATCAACCGCAACCCGAAAGCCTACCTGCTGGCCGTGGTCGGCGCGGAATACCTGCTCAACCTGCTGCCGCGCGGCACCCATGACTACACCCGCTTCCTCAAGCCGGCCGAACTCGCGCGCCTGTGCCGCGATGCGGGGCTGGAAGTACTCGAGATCGCCGGCATGAGCTACAACCCGTTCAGCCGCGAAGCGTCAATCGGTGCCGATACCGATGTGAACTACCTTGTCAGGGCCCGGCGCAATGCCTGAGGCGGTGCTCTTCGACCTCGACGGCACGCTGGCCGACACTGCGCCGGATCTGGGCGGCGCCCTCAATCAGCTGCTCCTGGAACAAGGGCGCGGCCCGTTGCCGATGGAAGAGTTGCGGCCGCACGTATCTTCCGGCGCCCGCGGCATGATCGGCGCCGGTCTCGGCATCGCGCCGGGCGACCCCGCCTACATGGACCTGCAGCAGCGATTTCTGGCCATCTATCAGGACGCATTGTGCGTCGGCACCCGTTTGTTTGCGGGCATGGCCGAGCATCTCGACGAACTTGAAGCCCATGGCATTCCCTGGGGAATCGTCACCAACAAGTCGCAGCGTTTTGCGATCCCCCTGATGGAAGGCCTCGGCCTGCGCCAGCGCTCTGCCTGCATCGTCTGCGGTGACAGTGCCCAGCGTTCCAAGCCCCACGGTCACCCCATGCAACTCGCCAGTGCCGTAATCGGAATTGCCGCCACAGACTGCATCTACGTCGGCGACGACGAGCGGGACGTCATCTCCGGGCGCGCCGTCGGCATGAGGACCATCGTCGCCGCCTGGGGTTACCTCGGGTCTGGCAAGCCTCCCGCCAGCTGGGGGGCCGATGCCATTGCCGCATCGCCGCAAGATATTCTCGGTATCGCCGCGGCAAACCGCTAGAATTCCCCTTGCAATCTGCAAATCAGGCACCATTTGATCTGCACCATTCGGGGGGCGACATGGCTTCGACATGGGTGACAAAGCATGCAGGGCATACCGAGGATCCAGGTACCTCGTAAATCCATCTGGAATGCACTAACTGCCAACGACGAGCGTTTCGCTCTAGCCGCTTAACAGCGGCTGGCTTCCGAACTGGTTTGCTTCTGGACCAGGTAGCGCAAGCTACATCGGAATCATATACAGAGGCTAAGGCTGTGCGGAGTCGCGATGCACAGTTCGAAAATCTAGCGAATCGCACGCAACCAGCCTGTCCGTCGGCGTGTTGCGGGTTAAATCAAATGACTCGACTAAGTATGTAGAACTGTATGTGGCGCACTTATGGACGCGGGTTCAATTCCCGCCGCCTCCACCAATAAAGCATCCAAAGCAATCCAGCAACATCCTTCAAACCCGCCAAGTGCGGGTTTTTTATTGACTTTATTGTCCGTTAAGGGGTAACATCGTCCAATAGCATCCGGCTTTTAAGTGGGGTAACCCTGCGGGGTAACACCCCTACCCTAAGAAGGAGTTACCCTGAAATGGCTCTGACCGACACCACAGTCCGTAACACCAAACCCGGCGCGAAGCCCGACAAGGACGAGGAAGGGAAATCAATCCTTGTCGCCGTCGATGGCCCCTACAAGTTGTTTGACGAGCGCGGCCTGTTCCTGCTTGTTACCCCTGCCGGGGGTAAGTGGTGGCGACTTCGCTACAAATTCGACGGCAAGGAAAAGCTGCTATCCCTTGGCGTCTATCCCGATGTTGGATTGAAGGATGCCAGAACCCGGCGCGACGATGCCCGCAAGTTACTGGCCGATGGAGTTGATCCCGGCGAACACCGGAAGGCCACCAAAGCGGCAAAGGCTGAACGGGGGGCGAACAGTTTTGAGGTAGTGGCGCGGGAGTGGTATATCAAACACTCGCCCGGATGGGCAGAGCATCATGGCGACCGGATCATCCGGCGTTTTGAACGTGATATTTTTCCTTGGATCGGTGGCAAGCCCATTGCCGACGTGACCGCCCCCGAATTGCTGGCTGTGGTGCGTCGGATTGAAGCCCGTGGGGCACTCGAAACCGCGCACCGCGCCCTTGGCAACTGCGGGCAGGTCTTCCGCTACGCCGTGGCCACTGGCAGGGCTGCGCGCGACCCCTCCAGCGATCTGCGTGGCGCCCTGCCCCCATTCAAAGGCGAACACTTTTCGGCAGTGACCAATCCGCCTCAGGTAGCGGAACTACTGCGAACACTCGACGGCTACCAAGGCACCTTGACCGTAGCCTGTGCCCTTCGTCTTGCGCCCTTGGTATTCGTGCGCCCCGGCGAACTGCGCAACGCGGTATGGGCGGACATCGACCTCGACGCCGCCGAATGGCGGTATCACGTTACCAAGACCGACAGCGAGCATATCGTCCCGCTGGCAACCCAAGCGGTAGCGATCCTGCGCGAGCTTCACGCCCTGACCGGCAACGGGGTTTATGTCTTTCCGGGGGCGCGGACAAATGGTCGGCCGATGAGCGATAACGCGATCCTCGCGGCCATGCGGCGCATGGGCATCGGCAAAGAAGAAATGAGCGGACACGGCTTCCGGGCGATGGCGCGGACAATCCTTGATGAAGTGCTACAAGTGCGCCCTGAACTGATCGAACACCAATTAGCCCATGCCGTGAAAGATCCGAACGGGCGGGCCTATAACCGAACGGCGCACCTTCCCGAACGGCGGAAGATGATGCAGCAATGGGCGGACTATCTGGACAAGCTGAAGGCCGGCGCCGACGTGATACCGCTCCACGGCAACGCGGCATAACGATTTTGCTTCGTCTGACCCAATGAGGCGAAAACCGGGACACCCTTACCCGGCTGGCGCGGCATCTAATCGAGGGGGCTTGAAAGGGGTGTTCAAATGCCAACTGCAAAAACGAAAGTAACGACCGGCAAATACTTTCCTTGCGCCATTACCTACGCGCTACAGCCACAAGCATTCATGTTGTCCGCAAAAGATGTAACCGAACTTCTGGCGGATGCGGGTCGCAACGATTTGGCTGACGGGAAACTAAAAACCTTTTCAGAGCACATGTCTTTGGCGATTGGCTCCTATAAAGCCGAGGAGAGCGAACTCAGCTTGCGTAAGATATCCCAGATTCGCCGCCGCCTCGAACATCTTCGAAAGCACAGCCTCCTGCTTCTTACCGGCTTCGCCAAATGGGAGGATATTGAGGGTCGTAATTTTGGTTCTGGTTCTGGGCTATCAAACGGGCTAGTGAATCTGGATGAAGTTACGCGATGCCTGCTTGATGACTGCGGTGCTAAACGGAATCAACTACGCGAAGATCTTCTCAAATTGAGTGAAGCAAGCGGAAATTCGCTGCGGCGCTTACCCACCCTTCCCCATGTTCTTCCAAGATGGGCCGAACAACACTTCATTCATAGTTTGGCGATTATCTTTCGTGACGTGCTTGACGGCACGCCGACGAAGAGCGTCAAGAGCCAGTTTACAAAATTCGCACGTCGTGCCACCAAGATCGCAGGTATACGGAATGTTGGTAAGGACGCGATATTCAAAGCGGTGGACGCCCTTAACTTGCGTAACGTAATCCGAACTAACCACAAAATAGGTATGAGGGATTCGCAGGCTATCTATGAAGAAATCCCAGTGAGCTTCATCAAGCCGCACGCAATCGGCAAGACCGCTGACGGCAAAGACTTACTCGTCCATGAATCAGACTGGTCGTAAAACGGGGTACTTATAGAGAGACGGTTTTTCGACCAGTCTGGCGACCCATTTTCGGAAAAATTAGGATGCACCCGTCTTAACTTGGATAAGGACGGATGCAATGAACCAACTCCCCTCAACCGGCTTTCTTCGATTGCCGCAAATCATCGGCGACCCCAAAGCGGAACCGCCGATTCCCCCAATCATCCCCGTCAAGAAATCTTGCTGGTGGGCTGGTGTCAAATCCGGACGGTTTCCGAAGGCCGTAAAAATTGGCAGCGGACGTGGGACATTCTGGCGAGTTGAGGACATTCGCGCTCTGATTGCATCGGCATAGGGGCGGCGACATGACCACAAAAACGAAGGGCCGCAACGGCTGGCACCGGGCGACCCCAAAGACTTCTGATAACCGCAATCATACCCCGGCCGCATCCTGCATCAAGACCTTGATTGTGCGGCTTGCCCTGTGGGGCTTGCTGCCTGTTGTGCTGGCGGACTGGCTGATTCAACGCGGAGGGCTGCGCGATGCTTAACGCGAATGACCGAATCCGCGACGCCCTGGGCTTCATTCCCGCCAGCGACCGCGACACCTGGCTACGAATGGGGATGGCCGTCAAGTCGGAACTTGATGACGCCGGCTTTGATCTGTGGGACGCATGGAGCGAGCAAGGCGAAACCTATCAGGCCGCAGATGCGAGGGACGTATGGAAGAGCATCAAAGCCAGCGGCAAGATAACGATTGCAAGTCTGTTCCATGAGGCCATAAGGCATGGCTGGCAGGACGATGGCACCTATCAGAAGCCGCCCCCCGAAGAGCTTGCCGAGCGCCAGCGACAAAATGCCGAACGGGCCGCGCAAGACGAGGCCGAAAAAACCCGCGAACGTGCCGACACGGCGAAGAAAGCGGCGGCGATCCTGAAAGCGGCGACCGGGGCGACAGCCGACAATCCCTATCTGTCACGCAAGGATGTTTCCCCGGTGCCGACCCTGCGAGAGATTGACACGGGCGCGGCGGCGGCGATCTTGGGCTATGCGCCGAAGTCGGGCGGCGAACCGCTCACGGGCCGTTTGCTGGTGGTTCCAGTCAAGCAAGGCGATGGCATATCAACGCTGGAACTGATTGACGGCGACAAGCGCAAGGCGGCACTGGCCGGGCGCGGTAGTAAGGTGGGCGGGTATTGGGCAACCGAACGCCTGCCAGGTGGCGACGGCGACGGCTTGACCCTGCTGATAGGTGAAGGCGTGGCGACCGTGCTATCTGCCAAGGAAGCCAGCGGACTCCCTGCCATTGCGGCGCTATCGTCGGGCAACCTGCCAGCGGTGGCGAAGATCATGCGCGAACGCTACCCGGCGGCGACCCTGGTGATTCTGGCCGATCTGGTGAAGGCGACCGGCGAACCTGATCCCCATGCAATCGAGGCGGCAAAAGTCGGCGCTGGCAAGACGGCAATCCCCAACTTCGGCACCGACCGCGATCCCGAAATGAAGGACATGAACGACCTGGCGCAACTGCACGGCGCTGATGCCGTGGCACAAGCCATCGCGGTCGCGAGCGCACCGGGCAAGGCAGCGCATCAAGCCGAACCGCTGCGGGCTGGTGAGCGCATGGCCCCCGAACCGCTGCGGGCGATGTTGCCCCCTGCCGAGGGCTTTCCTGTTCAGTCACTCGGCACGGTTTTGGGCGGTGCCGCTACCGCGCTGCATGAATCGGTGAAGGCGCCACTGGCCTTGTGCTGTCAAAGCGTGCTGGCAGCCGCATCATTTGCCGTTCAGGCGCACGCCAATATCAAGATGCCTTGGGGTGAAGTGAAGCCTTCGACATTATTCTTTTTGACTGTTGGCGAATCCGGCGAACGCAAGAGCGCAATAGATGATTTGGTACTTGGCGCGGCAAAAGCGCAGGAACGCGCGGATATGGCCATTTACACCGAAAAGCACAAGCTATACGAAGTTGCGGCTGCGGCCCATAAGCACGCGGTGGATGCTGCCCGGAAGGCCGCTACCACCGGCAAGAAAGGGACGGCAACCCAAGCGGAAGTCATGGCCGCTGTCGAGCGCTGCGGGGAAGAGCCCAGCGCGCCGGTAGCGCCCTTGCGTTTCGTGACCGACCCGACAGTCGAGGGGCTCTTCAAGTTGATGGTTGTCTCCCAGCCAAGTGTGGCGCTATTCAGCGACGAGGGCGGTCTGCTGATCGGTGGCCATGCGCTGAATTCCGACAACGCGCTCAAGACGTTTGCGCGGTGGTGCAAGCTGTGGGACGGCTCGCCGTTTGATCGTGTTCGCGCTGTCGATGGCGCCGGCATCCTCTACGGGCGGCGGATGGCGCTGCATCAATTGGCGCAGCCTGACGTGATGGTCAAGTTGCTGTCAGATCGGATGGCGAACGGGCAAGGATTGTTGGCGCGCTGTTTGGTGGCCTGGCCAGCGACTACCATCGGGACACGACACATGGAGCGGTTTGCATGGGCCGGCGACTTGCCAGCAATGAAGCGCCTGTACGCCGTGTTCAAGGGGCTGATGGAAGCGACGCCAGCGACCGGCGACGAGTCTGGGCAGGAACTGACTCCTTTCGAGCTTGAGCTGTCGCCAGACGCGAAAGCGCTGGCCGTTGCAGCCAGTAATCAGTTTGAGACATTGATGGCGAGCGGTGCTGATTTGTGTGAGCTGCGCGACCGAACATCAAAGGCGCCGGAAAATGCCTGCCGCATTGCCGGCATTCTTGCGGTGATCGAAGGCGGGCTATCCGTCCGCGTGATCGAGTCCGAATACTTACAGCGGGCGCTGGTGCTGATGCAATGGTACCTGGCTGAGGCACTGCGGATTCGTGGCGCCGCTGCTGTCCCTCAGTCTGTTGGCGATGCGGAAACACTGTCGGCGTGGTTGCGTGATCGTGGCCTGAAAATGTTTCGGACAAAGCAGGTATTGCACGCCGGCCCCAGCCAGCTACGCAACAAGCCCCGCCTGCTGTCGGCAATCAACGAACTGGTGACAGCGGGCTACCTGATCGAGAACGGGCCGGGCATGGTGGTGGATGGCGTCTCTGCCCGAAAGTCATGGGAGGTCATTCATCATGTGGTTTAACCCCGCTGAACTCATGAATGCGCCAGTTTGCTCACCTGCGACTTCTGCGACTCTGCGACCTTCGGAAGAACTGCCGGCCATTGCTGCCCCAAAAGTCGCAGAGTCGCAAGAGTCGCAAGCCTCCCGAGCGAGGGCACCGGCAAGGGATACGCCAAAAGTCGGCGCTGGCAACACGGCGCGGACGCCTGCGGATGACCGCGTGGAGAAGGTAATCGCCAAGCTGCACGGCGACCCCGGACTGCGCTATGCGATGGAGGCCCACGACGACGTCGACCTTGAGTCTGTAATTCTTACGCTGGCGATCCGGGGCAAAACGGCTTGTGAGCTTCGCATTCCGAAGTCGCGCTATGACGCCTTCGCCCTGCTGGAACTGATCGAGAAGCATACGACGCGGGAGACATTGCAATGAACAAGCGACTCCGACCAATTTTGCGCATCGTCTTGAAGTGACGGGCGCACTCTCTAAATCAACAAAGGAAATGCAATGACCGAAAAACGAAAAGCGCCGCCTCACGCATGGAAGCCGGGGCAATCTGGAAACCCGAAGGGAAAAGCGGCAGGCTCCCGGAACAAGGCCACGGCGATGGTGCTGAACTTGATGGAAACCGGAGCGAGGGAAATTACCGATGCGGTTATCACTGCCGCCAAGGGCGGCGACCTGACCGCAGCCCGGATGGTGCTGGACAGACTGGCACCGCCCGCGAAAGAGCGCCCGGTATCCCTGGATATGCCCGACACGGGTACCGCCGCAGGCGTCAGCGCCGCGCAAGAAGCCATCTTGCAGGCTGTCGCTACGGGCGAGCTGTTTCCCGGCGAAGCCGCTACGCTAGCCGGCATCGTGGAAGGTCGTCGGCGCGCACTGGAAACCCAAGAACTTGAGCAGCGTATTGCCGCTCTGGAGACTCGGACATGAAGACGCTCGATAAAAGACTGAGCCGGCTGGAAGCGAAACCCCATGCCGACGACGTTACGGTGATCGACATCAATTTTGTTCGCCCCGGAGATATGGCCGTCGTTTCCGAAGTTCGGTTGGAAACCGGCAAAGAGCCGGTATGGACTCACCGCGCCGAACCACTGGAGAACCGAAGGCGCTGTCATGAAAACGCTTGAACGACGCTTGCTGAAAGTGGAAGCGGCGATGAAGATTGAACTGAGGCCCGCCCGCTTGACCGACGAGGAACTGGAAAAGCGAATCGACGTGTTACTGGCGCGGATGGGTACAAGTCGGGCGCAAGTGAATGCCAAGCATGGCAGCCTGGAGGGGTTTCGGCGCTGGCTTATGGACAAATCGAACGACTCCGCTCCACCCGTGCAACTGCCAGCAGGTTCAACAGCGGACAAGCTGCTTTCACGGGCAAGCCTCACATATCCGTAGTGTCAGTAGTCGGCGCTGGCGGGACGGCGCTACGCAACGTCAGCAATGAACTCATCCGTGAGCTTTTTCTTCCTTGATTCGTCCGGCAATCCGCGCCTCCACCAATGCGCGAATTTGCTGCTCCGAAATTTCCAGTTCGATCAACTGCGCGGCAGCGTTCCTGATGCGACGTTCGGTCTTCTCTCTGGCGCTGCGAATGCGCTTGCCCAGTTCACTGCCTCTGACTTCGGCGCGCGTGAGCGTGCGGCCGAGTGCCAGCAAATCGACCAGACCGGGGTTCTCGATTTCGTGGGCAAGTTCCTGCCTCGGCAAGCTCCACTCGCAACGGATCGTCATGCCGCCGATCAGAATGTGACCGTCGGCGTAGGCAATCGGTATCGGGTCGACATCCGGTGGCACGGTGGCCAGCGCTCGCAGGATTTCCGGCGAGAAAACAGCGCGCCCCTGCCAATCGCCCGTGGCGCGCATCACCGCCATTACTTCGCCAGACTCGAAGGACAGAAACCCACTCTCGAAGGCCATCAGCACCGGTCCCAAGGCCAGCCGCTTTCTGGCGAACACCTTGGTGGCGTGCTTGAAATCGTCGCGCGTGACGTGAAGGAGATTGCGGGCGTGGTCGGGTTCCATGGCAGAGAAGAATGAGTTCGCTTTGATTTACATGGTAACGTATAATTTAATCGAACTCGATCAATAATTATATTTAACCAATGATTACCTGTCGGCTCTCAACCATCCTTGGCGCCAGGCGCCTCAAAGTCTCCGACGTGTGTCGGGCGACGGGCATCGCGCGGGCGACGCTCGACCGCTACTACAACGACCGGGTTAAGAGTTTCGACCGCGAAGTGTTGGGCAAACTGTGCCAGTTCCTCCAGGTCAAGCCCGGTGATTTGCTGGTGGAAGTGGAACAAGCCGACCTGTTCGGTTTGCCAACGGCTCAGGATGGGGGTGTCTCGTGATTGAGCGCGAACTGAAATTGCTGATTGACGCGCAGGCCATCAAGCGCGTGCAGATTCACTATGCCGTGATGTCGCAGGGCTACATGGTGATTGCCGACGGCAAGGCGCTGGAGACAGGCAAACGCGAGACGCGCGAATTCAAGACGCTAGATGCGGCGGCGAAACTTCTGTTCAAGCTTGGCGTGGCGGACTTTGCGGTGAGGTTGCGGACGACATAGTCATGAGCAGCAGAACCGGGCAATGAAGATGACGAAAGATTGGCTACAACAAATGCTGGGGCGCATGTTCTCGCCCATATCACGGCGCGAGGCCCTGCGAATCGTTGCTGACGCATTGGCAGACCATGCCCGAAGCGCGCCGCTGATTTGCCATGGAGCGAAACCGGATGACTGTCGCATTTATAACACCCCATCCGAACCCTGCTGGTACATCTATGTGCCATGGACCAACGACAACAACGGTATGGCAGTGCTTCGCAGCAGCCGCGTGATTTTGGTCGGCAAACTGACGGGCATGATCCATTACGATGGGTCCGCCGGTGACGAAGGGTAAGGGGCGCGCCGCTTTTGGCGCGTTCCGCTTGACCGCCATGTAGGCATTTTTGGCGCTGGAACTCTCGTAACTACTCGTGGACCTCTTTGAGAATGCTCGCACCAATGACTACAAGCTGACCGGAAGCAACCACCAGCTTGATGAAGTTGCCTTTACCTTCTGGCTTCTGTTTACCTGTGCAATTGCTGAAGAGTTCCCACATTAACTGGACTCCATTGTCGTGAGCTTTCTCCTTGCGGCTGGGGTCAATCGTTTTGAAAAAGAGTTTCCGGTAGATAGGAAATTTCTCTTGCAGCCGTGCCACGACTACGTTCTTGGGCGGGCTTTCTCCGTTAACTGAATAGCTACCAATAAGATAACTTACCCACATGGCGTTAAATTCGTCCGCGAATGCTGGTGGGTCAACTTTCTGAAAAGTCAAAATCTTTGAGGTGGCTACAGTGGAAACAAAAATTCCTGCCTCATAAAGATTGACGAATGGCTCATCAATGGCATTAACAAGAGACACAACCTCTGCGTAGTGAGGTCGAAGGCTCTCAACGAGTTCTTTTGGTGATGGCTTTTTCTTGAATAGACCAAACATGTTGCACGCTCCTTAATTACATGCCTAACATTGAAATGGTTGCCTTTACGCTCGCCACCCACTGCACACTCGCCGCATCAGTTCTCGCGCTTCGCCTTACGCCACTCCCAAGGCGCCACGGGATCAGCATCTAACCATAGCCCGATCCTGCCAGCCTTGGCCGTGATCTCTGCGGCCTCGTAATCGGCCCGCTGCTGCGCCGTCTGCTCCTTCTGGTACTTCCGATACCACCACGCCATGCCGGCCGTCACTTGGGCGAGATTTGCATCCTTGCCATCGATCAGCACCACGCAAACCTCGCGCCGGTACTTGTCGGTCTTCCCGCAGTAGAGGGTGACGTCACAATCAAACACCAAATCGGACAGATGCTTCTTCGATGCCTGGCCAAATGCCTGTTTGGATTCTGGCGCGTCGATGCCGGCAAGGCGAATCTTGTGCTGTGTCTTGGCGCTGTCGAGAACGGTGATGGTGTCGCCGTCGCTGATGCTGACGACCCGCCCCTCAATGGTGTCGGCTAGTAGCAGTCCTGCCTGAAGCAACACGCCCAATACGACGAGACTGAGAACCATGGACATGACTCATTTGGTCCATTTGCTGTCGTCATTGAAGTCTCGCTCTAACTGCTGACAACTACGCTTGATCTCCAAGTACCGCGTTTCTTCGGCATTTGCTTTCCGGTCAAACCTGAGCGGGCTATCGTAAATATCATCGAAGGCATACCAGGCTTTGACCAACGGGGTAATTGAATTGCCGGAACGATCATTGATTTCCTTGTAGCTAAGTCGTAGAGCGATTCGGCCAACATCGCCTCGTGTGAATTCCGCACATCTATCGAGAATCTCGATGACTTGCTTTGATGGTATCTGTGTGCCTTGACTATTTATGCACCTTGCTGTGCCAATCAGGCATTGCACGCTTGCTGCAAAGGTAACTGCTGGGAGCAGCGCAGTAGCGAACAGTAGGCGTTTCAAGCCGTCGTCAAGGTTGCGCCCCAAATTGATTTTCAGCATGAGCGCAGCCTATTGATCACCGCCATATAGTCTGATTTATTGTTCTGACTGAAAAAGGAGTTGGCAAATCTGTAGGCTTCCGGCCAGTTAGGAAATGCCAAGGCAAACTTTGACAACACTTCTTCCAAGGCCGAAACAACTTCGTCGGCGCTCGCTGACTCTCGAATTTTCCCGTCAAGAGTCAAACCGATAATCGTCTGCTTCAGTGAGCTAAGAAATTTTTGGTAAGCGATAGCGCCTTTATCTTTACCAAACCACGTCTTCTTGCCGATGTCATTTGAAACATCAGCCATAGCCATAACCCACTTCTGCATCCCGGCAAAGGTATGCGGATAGAGAATGGGAAGCTGCTCTTGATAAAGCCTTAACCCTGCCATGTTATTCCTCCGGATGAACAGCACGAATGGCAACGCGGCACCTTCTTCGATTTCAGATGATGCCTTTCCTGATTAAATCTCTCACCATCGCGTTATAGGTGGAATAACGGCTAGCCAACTCCTGAACTTCTGCTGGAGATATTTGACTGCGCCATTTTTCATGGCGCAGCGTAAATTCTGGATAGATGTCTGCATCGTCGCCTTGGTAAGCTTGATGGGATTTCTCCGGATCGTCGCAATAGAAGAACGTCTTCCGAAGAAATCGAACTGCGTTCGCGGAACTCTCACCCTCGGCTGTCAAGGTTTGAAATATCGAAAAGCGATGGGCGTCAATTAGCATTATCTCGGCAACTACCATGACATAGTCGCGATTGAGATGCCTCAATATGTCGTCCTTGGTTAGGCCAGCGCTTAATCTCTTCTGGGTAAAGCGCTCATCTCTAATTGCTTTATCGCCAAGATTCTTCACGCCACGAAGGCCTGTTTTTTGAGCTCTCTCTATGGCTGCATCGAGTATTTCTCGCGCCAAGGACGTCGCTTCATCTCGTATGACGCCATTAGCCAGTATCGCTGTTTCGATGGGCTTAAGGTATTGCTTCTCATCGTCCGTATATTTCGTCTTAAATAGTGAAAACATGGCAGACCCTCAGCAAGGGTGATTTCAGCTAATTGCAAATCTGCGCGGCAGAGATGTCGGCATAGAGAGGATTAACGAAAGAGTTCAGGCCGACCCGGCTCATGGGTTCCAATTAAAGAGGGGCTTGTTTCCGCGGCCTATTACTGCGCGGCCAACATTGAAATTTGGTTTCCAGCCGGAAAGTTCGCGCATTTCCATCACCATATCCAATCCGTCGCCGGGGTCTTGATACTCCCCATTTTTAAGTCGACCTTCGACCGCAGAAATAAAGGCGGTTCTTGCTTCTGGGTACTTAAAGTGAGGCGCCAACGAAGCGCCGTCTGCATCGATAACAATTAAAAATCCACAATAGTTGCCGCTTTCCATGACAGCATCAATGCTCGCGTTCTTTGCCAATGTTGCACACAAGCTAACCGAGTCATTTCTTGAGAACTTTCTGGTGAAGAACTCGAACATACAAGCTCCTTTTACGTTGCCACCCGAGAAGTAACCGGCACTGCGAGGCCTTATCGCGCAGCGACCGTGTTGACCGGGTTGGCGATTTCCAAAGACTTCATTCACCATGGGTGAGTTCGGTTCCTATAACTGTAGGACGACACAATCATAACCTTCCGGCTTAATTCCTCCAATAGTGGGAGGAATATTTGGAGCCAGCAGTTGCCTTTGGGAAGGTTCTCCGTCAGTTACGCCAAGAGGCGGGCCTGACGCAGGAAGAACTCGGGTTCGAGGCTGATCTGCGGCGCACTTATGTCAGCATCCTCGAACTGGGCCAGCAGCAACCGTCGCTTACCACGATTCTCAAACTAGCAGCCGCACTCGATAGTTCGGGAAGTACGCTCATTGGAATGGTCGAGTCCGAACTGGTTGCGACGAAACGCAAGCGGTAGCATGACGCTGTTGATGGGCAACCATCTGACGACCGGCCAAGCCGGCGAGTGACCGCGCAACAGCGCGGAAGCGGAACCAGCCCGATGCGAAGCACTGACATAGCCATTGTCCGGGCTGGGGCGCAAGACATAACCGACCATTACCCGAACCCGCAGGGCGCGCGAGCGGTAGGCCACCAAGCGAAGCCCTGCGCAGCGACTGGCCTACTTTGGGTAATGCGCGGTTATGTTCAATCGCTTGCGATTTACCCCTGCCCGGCTGGGTGCAGTTGAGCAGAGCGAACTGACTTGCCTTTCATTGCCGACACGCGCCGGCATCGCAGCCGTCCGCTTCACCGCAGGTAAGCGGCGGCGGGCAACGAAGTGCAAGACGTTGAGATGGCACCAACAACGTAGCCGCCGAAGCCGTGGGCAGCTTCATCGCCGACGGCGCAGGCGGCGGGCAGCACGCGACCAAGGCAGCCCAGGGCAAAAGTCGGCGCTGGCGGGACGGCGATAGCAGGAGAGACAAAGCCGTGACGCAGCTTCACCGCGTGACGGCGCGGTTCAGATCACGACGAGGTAGCCGCCTGCAAGCCGCAAGCTGGCGAGCGGGGTTATCGCTGGCCTGCGCAGTGGCGCAGCGGCGGCGGGGCAGGAGCAGCAGCGCTGACCGAAGGCACAAAGCCGTGGCGCGGTTGTTTGCGCGACGGCGGTGTCCAGTACGCGATGCGGTAGCGATGGCGCGGGGCTTGCGGGTTCCTTGCAAGCACCGTGACTGAGCGGTCAGGATCGTGGACGGCCAAAAGAGTTTCGAGCCTGAGAGAGTCGGCGTTGGCGGGACGGCAATCGAGGGGTAGCATCGATCTGGAAGGGGTAACTATGGGGGTAACAGTGCCTTGCACGTTATACGAAACGCTGTATTTGCAATGCTTCCGGCGTGTTATTCGGTAGACGCCGCCCCACCAAACTGACGGTCTCCGGAAACCACCGGGGACCGCCCCAGCCAAGGGTCTTCCTTGGCTTTTTTCTTGCGCAGAAAGCCCGCCGATCAGTCCTGAGTAGGCTAGTTTCGGCTGGGCATGGTCACACTTTGGTCACGTATCGTGATTGACTGGGTGACCGCTATTCTTCCTTGCCAAAACTCCGGCGATGTTGTCGGTGGATTTGTGGCCTCGATAACGCGTGATGGCGAGATCGAATGGCAAGTCGAGAAGAAAGTATCTGTTCCCGGGAGTCACGAAGCGAACATCAGCGTGAAATCGATTGGGACAGCCAATATCATGCTCGATGGCAACCCGGCCAAATGGCTGCAAGGTCACAATCTGTTCGGCTCCGACGACTTGCGCGAGCTTGTTTTTGCGACCATGGAGCGCCTAACTACCCTGCTCCATCTTTCCCCCAGCCTGGATGATCTGAACTCGTGGCGTCGGGGAAAATATGATCTAAAGCGGGTCGATTGCACCGCTATGTGGGAACTCCCCCGCCGTCCGGATGTTCGAGCTTGGCTACGCGCTGCTGAATTCCAGTCCAAGAGCCGCCATGGTCGCCCGGTAACGCGGGGCAGCACTCTCTATTTTGGACAGCACTCCCGCCGATGGTCGGTCAAGTTCTACAGCAAAGGAGATGAACTCGATGCGGTCAGCAAAGGACATTCGCTTCCGCGCGATATAGCCCAGCATGACACGCTCCATAAATGGGCGGACAATAAGCTCTGTGGTGAACTAACTCTCCGCGCTATGGCGTTGAAGGAACTTCACCTTGATCGCGCCAGTGGCTGGAATAGTTCGACTCCGCTGGAACAATTGCTCTCCAAGATCGAGGGGCTAAGCATGGCAGAACAATTCAGCCTTACATCAGCGTCCATCGAGGGCTTGCCCGGCCGCTTGGTCGCAGTCTATAAGCTCTGGAAGGAAGGTGAAGATCTCCGTGGCATGTACTCGCGAGCGACCTTCTACCGCTACCGCTCGGAACTACTGAAACACGGAATTGACATCGCTATCAGGCAACCGCCGAAAGCTAGCAACGTGATTCCTCTAGTCCGTGTCCTTCGCCCTGAGGCTATTGCACAAGTGCCCGAATGGGCTATCAACACGCCGCTCTATTTCCAGAAAAAAAGCTAGCGTTTAATTTCGCTGTCTGTCCGTGGCTGGCACGCCAAACCCGACAATCGTAGGCACTAAACGAAGCTTATCTCGGTCGCCTCGTGACTGCTTAATACCAATCCAAACCAGTGCGCCTGGTTTTCGAAAAGCAGACGATCAGCCCGGGAGGTCGGCCACATAGTCGAGTTTTTGAATATTCCAACACCACACCTTCATAAAATTCATTTCAGGATGCGAATCCTTCAGAGTGGATCTTGCGAGACTCAGGGCGTGTATTTCATCGTCAGCAATTACTTCGGTAGTCAACGCCGGATCTGATTTCACCGCGCCCTCTGACTCGAAGAAGATTTCAACCTTAAAACTGCTCATGGGAATACCTTCGTGATTGTGAAAAGATGTAGGAGGAAGCATGTTGTCAGTCAGGCAGGTTCAGTCTCGATGACGCCATGACCTGTCGAACATCCTTCTCGGCCACCCCGCGCTGAACCACTACAATTTTGAAGAGGCTATCAATATCTGTGCCCCTCCACGTCTGCGGGAATTGGGCCTCGTTTTTAGCTTGGTAGGCCGCGATGGTTTCGGTGGTGCTGCTAAGGACAAGGCAGCAGTGAATTATTCCTGCCATCGTATTGAACCTGCAATAAAGCTGATCAGCATGGGATTTAATGAACATCCAAGGTTTCTTTTCGTAGCGCCAAATTTCGGCGTCACTATTCATGCACCAAATCAACTGTCTTTGCTCAAAGAGACTAGCAGCAACGGCTGGTGTTAGATCAAATTTACTATTTGCGAAGGCGTCCTTTGTCGCTCGAATGGCTGTCACGACTCCTCCAAGGAGGCCCATAGCCGAGATGACATCCAAAGCGCCGCTTCTCTGCTCGTCGCCGTTAATCAACACCAAATGTTCCTTGCAGAACAGTATTGTGTTCCGCTGCCCTACCCATTCGTATCCCAATGGGTATGCATTCTTTCCCTTAAAAGGTCCCCAACATCTAGCAATCGGTGAACCAAACATTTTTAGTCCTTAGCTTCGTCTAGCATCGCCGCCCAGGCAGCACGGGGGACAAATACACAACCACCCCGCACTTTAACCGGGTATGGGTCGAATCGCTTTTCTTTCCAGATGCCGGCATGGCCGGACGCGAAGCGCCCGCCCTGCCCGGCATCTGGATCGAAGCGAGCGATAGGGTTACCCATAGGGGGCCGACGACTGCCCCTCTATGGCAGAGGCGGCGGCCCCCTGTGGATAACCCGTTGGAGCTGGCACGGCCCTCAACGTGCAGATTAGTAATACTGCACGTTTGTCTCAATATGCGGCTCCTTCGCGACTTCCCGGCGCTCCGCCATCTTTTAGAAGTCCGGACTCACCTCTGGTCTCTCTTTGCGCAATTCCCCCGGGGGCAAAAAAAGCGGCTCCCATCGCTGGGAGCCGCTTGGATTCTGGTGCCGGCAGTCGGAATCGAACTGACGACCTACCGCTTACAAGGCGGTTGCTCTACCAACTGAGCTATGCCGGCCAAAGATGGAATTATAACGGAGCCGATCCGCTATAAACTTCGGCATCGCCCTATCCGACGTTGCCCATGGTCGCCAGTTCTACTCCCCGCCAGGCCCTGCATTTGCTGGTCATCGCCGCCTCCGACGAGGTCGCGGCGCGGCTGTTGCCGGTCTTTGCGGACGCGGACAAGGCCTCCGAATTTCACCGCATCGAAACGCCAGCCGGGCTGCGCGATGCATTGGGCGAGCAGCCGTGGGATGCCGCGCTGTACATTCCGGGCCTTTCCTCGCTCTCGGTGCAGGCCGCCGTGCGGCAGATCGATGAAGCCGGTCTTGACCTGCCCCTTATCGTCGTCGCCGGCCCCAACGACGAGCGCGGAACGCGACCGGCCATGAAGGCGGGGGCGCGCGACGTGATCGATGCGGACCGCCTCGAACGCCTGATTCCGGCGGTCGAGCGCGAAGTGCGCGAAGCCCGCCATCGCGCCGACCACCGCGCGGCGCTGGAAATGCTCAACGAGAGTCAGGCGCGTTTCGACGCGCTGGCATCCAACCTGCCGGGCATGCTGTTTCAACTGCGTCGCGACGCCGAAGGCGGGTTCCGCTTTCTGTTCGTCAGCGAAGGCTGCCAGAAGCTCTTCGGCTTCAAGCAGCAGCACCTGCTGACTTCGGCCAACAGGCTGTTCGATGCCTTTGACGCCGAAACGCGGAAAAGCCTGGAAAACGCCTTGCGCGAATCGGCGGCGAAGGGCACGCTGCTCAATTGGGAGGGCCAAAGCCGCGGCCGCACCCGACAAAAGTGGATCAACCTGCGTTCGACGCCGCATCACCTGGATTCCGGCGTGGTCGAGTGGCGCGGGATCGCCACCAATATTACCGAGAGCAAGGAGAATGAAGCGGCACTGCGCGCCTCCCGGCAGCAGTTGGCCGAACTTTCCACCCACCTCGAAGCCGTCAAGGAGGAAGAGCGCGAACGGATTTCGCGCGACATCCACGACGAGCTCGGCTCCATCCTGGTTTTCCTCAAGATCGAGGCCGCGCATCTCGCCAGCAAGCTGCCGGAAGACGCCAAACGCTTGCGTGAGAAGGCTCACTCGATTGAAAATCTGCTCGACCAGGCGATGAGCACGGCCAGCCGCGTCGCGCGCGAATTGCGCCCCGGCATTCTCAAGGAGTTCGGCCTGCCCGCCGCCATTGAATGCCAGGCGGAAGACTTCAGCCAGCGCTTCGGGATTCCGTGCAAGGTGCAGTGCGACGAAGACGCCATCGAGCCGGAACCGGATACCTCGCTGGCGCTGTTCCGCATCGCCCAGGAGGCGCTGACCAATGTCGCGAAACATGCTCACGCATCGCTGGTTGTCATGCGTTTGCGGCGCGAACACGGTAACATCCTGCTCGAGATCAGGGACAATGGTCGCGGCATTTCCGAAGCGGACATGCAGAAGCCGAAATCCTTTGGTCTGCGCGGAATCCGGGAGCGGGTGCTGAGCCTGGCCGGCGAATTTTCCATCGGGCCGGCAGAACACGGTGGCACTCACATCATCCTGCGCGTTCCGGAGCGGGCAGGCGTAGAACCTCCGAGCGAAGAGGAATTGCAGCACAACCTGTTTTGACCATGGCCGACAAGATCCACGTCCTTATTGCCGACGACCATGCCATTGTGCGGCAGGGCCTCAAACAGATACTTTCCGAAACCGAGGATTTGCTTGTCACCGGCGAGGCCGACGATGGCGCGGAAGCCTTGCAGCTTGCGCGACAACAGAGGTGGGACGTATTCCTGCTCGACGTCTCGATGCCCAACCGGAACGGCATCGATACCCTGAAACAGCTGAAGAAGGAATTCCCGCGCCTGCCGGTGCTGATCCTGAGCATGCATCCGGAGGAGCAATACGCCGTGCGCGCCCTGAAGGCCGGCGCTTCCGGCTACCTGACCAAGCAGAGCGCGCCGGAACTGCTGGTCACTGCGATTCGTCAGGTGGCCTCCGGCAAGAAATACCTCAGTCCGGCGGTGGCCCAGCAACTGGCCGACGCGATTTCGGAGAATACCGAAAAGTCCCCGCATGAACGGATCACCGATCGCGAGTACCAGGTGCTGGTGCTTATCTCGGCCGGCAACACGCAGACCCAGATCGCCGAAAAACTTAACCTCGGCGTGGCCACCGTCAGCACCTATCGCGCCCGCCTGCTGGAAAAAATGGGCCTCAAAAGCACGTCGGAACTGATTCGTTACGGCCTTGAGCACGGGCTGGTGGAATGATCGGCCATGCTTCAGTTCGCCGCCGGGGGCACACTGGCATCGCTTCTTCCTGCACAATAGGGACCAAAAAGAACCGCGTAGTACCGGCTTGACGTCGCCGGCCTGACAATCAGAGGAGGAGTCACCATGAAGACCTTGAAAAAATTGCTTGAAGAGCATCCGCGCGCACCGCTATCCGTGTCGCCCGATGACATCGTGTTCTCCGCCCTCGAACTCATGGCGAAACATGACATCGGCGCGGTACTCGTGATGAGCGGCAGTCAGCTCGTCGGTATTTTTAGTGAACGCGATTACGCGCGCAAGGTGTTTCTTCTTGGCAAGTCGTCAAAGGAGACTCTGGTGCGGGAGGTCATGACCGAAAAGGTGCTCTATGCCCGCCCGGAGCAGACCATCAGTGAGGCGATGGCCGTGATGACCGACAAGCGCATCCGCCACCTGCCGGTGCTCGACAGCCATCAACAGGTCATCGGCATGATCTCGATCGGTGACGTAGTCAAGGAAACCATCTCGGAGCAGGCATTCCTGATCATGCAACTGGAGCAGTACATCGCCAGTTGAAGCGAACGGAGTTTGCGATATGGAAACCAAAGACACGAGCGAGTCTCCCGAGGTTTTGCTGGTCCGCCTGGTCGAATTTCGCACCGAGCATCGCGACCTCGACGAAGCCATCAACCGCATGATGCTGGCGCCGCCTGAAGACCAGCTGCTGCTGCGCCGGCTGAAGAAGCGCAAGCTGCTGCTCAAGGATCGAATTTCGGCGCTCGAGCGCATGCTCGATCCCGAGCCCGACGAATACGCATGAGCGCCGCCGCAGGGACGCCCCAAGGCGGCGCAGCCAATAACATCGAGCCGCACCAGCGGCGAACCGCAATCATCCCCTCTCTCGGGGAGGGGGTTGGGGGGAAGGTGGTCCAATGACCTACAATTTTGACACCCTCGCCCTGCATGCGGGCCAGGTGCCGGACGAGCGTTTTGGCGCGCGGGCGACACCGATCTATCTCACGACCTCCTTCGTTTTCAAGGATTCCGACCAGGCCGCTGCGCTGTTCAACATGGAGCGTGCCGGCCATGTGTATTCGCGCATCTCCAACCCGACCAATGCCGTGCTCGAAGAGCGCATCGCCGCACTCGAAGGCGGGGTCGGGGCGATTGCGGTGGCCTCGGGCCAGGCCGCATTGCACTTGGCGATCGCGACCCTGATGGGCACCGGTTCGCACATCGTGGCCAGCCGTTCGCTGTACGGCGGCTCGCACAACCTGCTCGACTACACCCTGCCGCGCTTCGGCATCACCACCACCTTCATTGACCCGCGCGACCTCGACGCCTGGCGCGCCGCGATCCGTCCCGAAACGCGTCTGCTGTTCGGCGAGACGCTGGGCAACCCCGGACTCGAGGTGCTGGACATTCCGCAAGTCGCCGCCATCGCTCATGAGAACGGCCTGCCGCTGATGGTGGACAGCACCTTCACCACACCCTGGCTGATGCGTCCCTTCGATCATGGTGCCGACCTGATTTTGCATTCCGCCACGAAGTTTCTCGGCGGGCATGGCGTCGCCATCGGCGGCCTGCTGGTCGATGGCGGCACTTTCGACTGGGAAGCCTCGGGCGGCAAGTTTCCGACCCTGACCGAGCCCTACGCAGGTTTTCACGACATGGATTTCAGCGAGGAATCCACCGTCGCCGCCTTCCTGCTGCGCGCGCGCCGCGAGGGCCTGCGCGACTTCGGCGCCTGCATGAGCCCGATGACCGCCTTCCAGCTGCTGCAAGGCGTGGAGACCCTGCCGCTGCGCATGGAGCGGCACGTCGCCAATACGCGAAAGGCAGTGGAGCATCTGGTGCACAGCGATGCCGTGGCCAGCGTCGGCTACCCCGGACTGGAGAACCATCCCGACCATGCGCTGGCGCAACAGCTGCTGCCGCGCGGAGCCGGCTCCGTATTCAGCTTCACCCTCAAAGGCGGCGCAGTTGAGTCGCGCGCGGCCGGACGCAAGTTCATCGAAGCCCTGCGCGTCTTCTCCCACCTGGCCAACGTCGGCGATGCCAAATCGCTGGTGATCCATCCGGCATCGACCACTCATTTCCGCATGTCGGATGCCGCGCTGATTGCCTCCGGAATCCATCCCGGCACCATCCGCCTGTCGATCGGACTCGAGGATATCGGCGATCTGATCGAAGACCTCAACCGTGGCCTCGCTGCCGCAGCGAAGGCGTAGTCGTGCAAATCGAAATCGACGGCAAAGCGGCGTACGCCTACACCGGCGGCAAGCCTTTCGACAGCAGCCTGCCCTGCGTCGTGTTCATTCATGGCGCGCAGAACGACCACAGCGTCTGGAGCCTGCAGAGCAGATGGTTCGCCCGCCATGGCTTTGCCGTGCTGGCCGTGGATCTTCCCGGTCATGGCCGCAGCGCAGGCGATCCGCTGCCGTCGATCGAAGATCTGGCCGACTGGATCGAACTGCTGCTGGAGAAAGTCGGCGCTGGCGACACGGCGAAGAAAGTCTCGCTGGTCGGCCACAGCATGGGCTCGCTGACCGCCCTCGAATGCGCCTCGCGCCACCCGGCGCGCCTGGCGCGCATTGCCATGATCGGCACCGCGGTGCCGATGCCGGTATCCGATGCCCTGCTGGGCGCGGCGAAGGACAAGGAACCCAAGGCGATCAGCATGATCAACACCTGGTCGCACTCGCCGCGCGGCACCATCGGCGGCAATACCGTGCCGGGCATGTGGCTGCTGGGGGCATCGCGCCGCCTCATGGAACGGCAGAAGCCCGGTGTGCTGCACAACGATCTCGCGGCCTGCAACGCCTACACGCATGGCATGGAAGCCGCCGCCGCCCTGCCCTGCCCGGCGCTGATCATCAGCGGCAGCCGGGACATGATGACCCACCCCAAAGCGGCCGCCAAGCTGGCCACGGCGATCAAGGATGTCAGGAGCGTAAGCCTCGACGGCGCCGGTCACGCGCTGATGGCCGAGCAACCCGATGCGGTGCTCGACGCCTTGCGCAGCTTCATCGCCTGACCATCTTGGAGAAGCCTCAGGAGCAGCACCCGCCGTTTCCCGTAATCCGCACCGGCTTGCCGCTGTCCGCGCCATTCCACTGGCTGCGGCTCGGTGCCGATGATCTCAGGGCCGGCGGCTTCGCCAGCCTGTTCTACGGGATATGCTTTGCTGCCGGCGGCGGCTTGCTCTTCGTTGCCTTCCGCCATGCCGTGCAACTGGTCACGGCCGTCACCACCGGCTTCCTGCTGGTCGGACCGTTTCTTTGCATCGGCCTCTACGAACTTTCGCGCCGCCGTGAAACCGGCGAGCCGCTGAACCTGATGGTCACGCTGGCGGTCTGGAGGCGGAATATCGGCTGCTTCGGCATCTACTCGCTGATCCTGATCGTCCTCTATCTGATCTGGGCGCGCGCCTCGCTGGTGATCTTCGCCCTCTTCTACCAGGGCGGCATGCCAACCCTGGGCAGCTTCATGAGGGAGATACTGAAATTCGACAATGTCGAATTCCTGGTGGCCTACCTTGCCGTGGGCGGCGTCTTTGCCATGCTGGTGTTCGCCCTTTCCGTGGTTTCCATTCCGATGCTGCTGGAGCGCAACGAGGATACGGTCACTGCGATGCTGGCGAGCTTTCTGGCGCTGGCGCGCAACCTGCCGATGATGCTGATCTGGGGCGCGCTGATCGCTCTGCTCGGGGCGCTGGGCATCGCCCTGGGTTTCGTCGGCCTCATCGTCACCATGCCGCTGGTAGGCCATGCCACCTGGCATGCCTACCGCGCGCTGATCGAACCCCCGGCGCCGTGAGCCACAGGAAGAACATCGCGCTGCTGGCCGCGGCGCAGGCCTTGCTGTTGACCAACGGCATCACGCTGGTCGCCATCAACGGCCTGCTCGGTCTGCAGCTCGCCGCCGACAAGCGCCTGGCCACCCTGCCGATCACCACTTATGTCATCGGCGGTGCGCTGGCGACCCTGCCGGCCGCCTTTTTCATGAAGCGTTACGGCCGTCGTGCCGGCTTCATGCTCGGCTCGGGCATCGGCATGCTCGGCGCGCTGATTGCGGCCTTCGCCGTCAGCCTCGGCAGCTTCTGGCTGCTCTGCTTCGGCACCGTGTTCGCCGGCATCTACAACGCCTTCGGCCAGCAATACCGCTTTGCCGCGGCCGATGCGGCGCCGCTGGCCTGGAAGAGCAAGGCGATATCGCTGACCCTGGCCGGCGGCATACTCGGCGGCGTGATCGGTCCCGAAGTCGGCAAGCTCACGCGCACGCTGCTGGAGCCAACCTACCTCGCCAGCTATGGCGCGCTGATCGGCTTTGCCGCGCTGTCCATGCTGATCGCCAGCCGACTCGAGATCCCGCCGCTGTCGGTCAGCGAACAAAAGGCCGTCGGCCGCCCCCTGCGCCAGATCGCACGCCAGCCCGCCGTCGTGGTCGCCGTGCTGGCCGCCGCTTGCGGCTATGGCGTGATGAACCTGCTGATGACGGCAACGCCCCTGGCCATGGACATCTGCGGCCTGCCCTTCGCCGACACCGCCTTCATCCTGCAATGGCACGTCATCGCAATGTTTGCCCCATCGTTTTTCACCGGCGGCTTGATCAAGCGCTTCGGCGTGCTGAACATCCTCATCGTCGGCGCCGCGCTCATGTTCGTCTGCATCGGCATCGCACTTTCCGGTATCACGCTGATGCATTTCTGGTGGGCGCTGGTGCTGCTGGGCCTGGGCTGGAACTTCCTGTTCATCGGCGGCACCACGCTGCTGACGGAGACTTATCGTCCCGAAGAAAAAGCCAAGATGCAGGGCTCGAACGACTTCATCGTGCTCGGCGTGCAGGGCCTGACCTCGCTGTCTTCCGGAGTCCTGATCAGCAGCGAAGGCTGGGCCAGTCTCAACACCTATGCCCTGCCGATCATCGCCACGACGGCGCTGGCGAGTATGCTGCTGTGGTTGCATCGACGATCCTCCCACTGATGAGAACGCCTATGAATCCCGTCCTGCTGGTCGTCTCTGCCGTATTGGCCGCCTGCCTGTACCTGGTCGGACTGGCGCTCGACATGTTCTGGCTCAAGTTGCTGACCAAGCCGTGGCTGGTGGTCGCGCTGGCCGTGGCGGTGTGGCACCACGCCGGCAGCGGCGGCGGGCGCCGCATCGCCTGGGGACTGCTGGCCGGCGCCGTGGGCGATGTCTGCCTGGCCCTGCCCGATGCCTTTCTGCCGGGCACGATCGCCTTCGCCATCGGCCACGCGCTGTATGTCGCCGCGTTTGTGCAATGGAGCCGCAACCCGGCGCTGGCGCTTCTGGCCCCCGTGAGCCTGTTCGCCGGAACCGGGCTGTGGCTGATGCTGCCCGGCGCGGGCAGCTTCACGCTGCCCCTGGTGGTCTACGTCATCGTCATCGCGGCGATGATCTGGCGCGCCGCCGCCTGCGCACTGGACGCGCAAGGCGACGCCCTGATCCGCTGGGGGCCGCTGGCCGGCGCGCTGCTGTTCGGCTTTTCCGATACCCTGATCGGCATCCACCGCTTCGCCCAGCCGCTGCCGGGCGCGGCGTTTTCCATCATCCTCACCTACTGGGCCGGGCAGGCGCTGTTCGCCGCCAGCGCGATCAGGCGCCAAACCCAGGCTGCTGCGAGCGCCGCGAAATCGCCTTGATCGCCGTGTCACCAGCGCCGACTCTTGCGGGCAGTGCGCGTCACACTGCTGTAATAATTCCTGACTACAGTGGAGGCCCGACCAGAAAAAAAGGTGTTTCCATGAACTTCACCGATTTCAGAAAACTAGTCACGACAGCATTTGCCGCGGCGCTGCTGCCCATCTCGGCCCATGCTGCCGACATCACCGGCGCGGGGGCGACGTTCCCGGCACCGATCTACGGCAAATGGGCCGAGGCCTACCAGAAAGCCACCGGCAACAAGATCAACTACCAGTCGATCGGTTCCGGCGGCGGCATCAAGCAGATCGTCGCCAAGACGGTGGATTTCGGCGCGTCCGACATGCCGCTCAAGCAGGAAGAACTGAACAAACAGGGACTGATGCAGTTTCCCGCCGTGATCGGCGGCGAGGTGCTGGTCTACAACCTGCCGGGCATCAAGTCGGGCGAGATACGCCTGACGGGCGCCGTGCTGGCCGACATTTTTCTGGGCAAGATCGTCAAGTGGAACGACAAGGCGCTGGCCGATTTGAATCCGAAAGTCGCCCTGCCCGACCAGGCGATTGCCGTGGTTCGCCGCTCCGACGGTTCCGGCACCACCTTTATCTTCACCAACTACCTGTCCAAGGTCAGTCCGGAATGGAAGACCAAAGTCGGCGAAGGTACAGCGGTGCAGTGGCCGGTGGGACTCGGCGGCAAGGGCAACGAGGGCGTCTCGGCTTTCGTCCAGCGCATTCCCGGCGCGCTCGGCTACGTCGAATACGCCTACGCCAAGCAAGGCAGGATGAGCTATACGCTGCTGCAAAATGCGGCAGGGAATTTCCCGCAGCCCGACGACAACGCGTTCAAGGCAGCCGCAGTAGGCGCCGACTGGTCCAAGTCGGCGTTTTATGAAATCCTGACCAACCAGCCGGGCAAGGACGCTTGGCCGATTACCGGCGCCACCTTCATCCTGGTGCCCAAAATATCCGACAAGCCGGCACAAACTCTCGAATCGCTGAAATTCTTCGAGTGGGCCTACAAGAACGGGGCCAAGATGGCCCAGGAGCTCGATTACGTGCCGCTGCCGGATGCCCTGGTCAAGCTGATTCATGCCTCGTGGAGTAACATCAAGGACGCTTCGGGCAAGTCCGTCTGGACCGGCAAGTAACCCTCAGGCATAACGTCGGCCGATCGCGCACCACTCCATCCGCAAAGACCAAATGAGTTCGACAAGACAAGGCAAGCTGGGCGATTGGATCTTCTTCAATCTGACCCGCTTCTTTGCGTTATTCGTCCTGTTGATGCTGGGCGGCACGGTCGCCTCGCTGGTCCATGGCGCCTGGCCGGCGATCGAGCGTTTCGGCCCGAGTTTCCTCTGGTCGGGCGAGTGGAATCCGCCGATGGAGCGCTTCGGCGCCCTGATCCCGATCTACGGCACGCTGGCGACTTCCCTCATCGCGCTGATCATCGCCGTGCCGGTCAGTTTCGGCATCGCGATTTTTCTCACCGAGATGGCGCCGGTCTGGCTCAAGCGCCCGCTCGGCATCGCCATCGAGTTGCTGGCGGGCGTGCCCAGCATCGTCTACGGCATGTGGGGCTTGCTGGTCTTCTCTCCCGTCTTCGCCAAGTATGCGCAGCCGATGCTGGCGGCTACCCTGGGCAAACTGCCGGTAGTCGGCGAGTTGTTTTCCGGACCCGCGCTGGGAATCGGCATTCTCAGCGCCGGAGTCGTGCTGGCGATCATGACGATACCCTTCATTGCTTCGGTGATGCGCGACGTTTTCGACGTCACGCCGCCGATGCTCAAGGAGTCGGCCTATGGCCTGGGCGCCACCACCTGGGAAGTGGTATGGCATGTCGTGCTGCCCTACACCAAGGTCGGCGTGATCGGCGGCGTCATGCTGGGGCTGGGCCGCGCGCTGGGCGAGACCATGGCGGTGACCTTCCTGATCGGCAACATGAACGTCTTCGGCGGATTTTCCCTGTTCCTGCCCGGCAACAGCATCGCTTCCGCGCTCGCCAATGAATTCGCCGAGGCCGACTCGCCGATCTACGCCGCATCGCTGATCGAACTCGGCCTGATCCTGTTCTTCATCACCTTCGTCGTCCTCAGCCTGTCCAAGTTGCTGCTCATGCAGTTGTCGCGGCGCGGCGGCCTGGAAACCTGAGCCATGGCCACCAAGCTCTCCATCTGGCGCAAGATCAAGAACCGCATCGCCATGACTATGGCATTCCTGGCCATGGCCTTCGGTCTGTTCTGGCTGTTCTGGATCCTGATCACCACCCTCGATCTCGGCATTGCCAGCCTGTCGCTGAAGTTGTTCACGCAGATGACGCCGCCACCCGGTTCCGAGGGTGGCCTGTTGAACGCCATCGTCGGCAGCCTTCTGCTGGTTTCCCTGGGAACCCTGCTGGGCACGCCGATCGGCATCCTGGCCGGCATTTACCTGGCCGAATACGGCAAACATACCTGGCTGGGGCGCGTCACCCAGTTTCTCAACGACATCCTGCTGTCGGCGCCGTCGATCGTCATCGGCCTGTTCGTCTACGCCATCTATGTCGCGCAGGCGGGACATTTCTCGGGCTATTCCGGCGTGGTGGCGCTGGCCATGCTGGTCATTCCCGTGGTTATCCGCGCCACCGAGAACATGCTGCTGCTGGTGCCCAACCCGATGCGCGAGGCGGCATTCGCCCTCGGTGCGCCGAAATGGAAGGTGATCGTCAAGGTGACCTTGCGCGCGTCCGCCGCCGGCATCCTCACCGGGGTGCTGCTGGCCATCGCGCGCATTTCCGGCGAGACGGCGCCACTGTTGTTCACCGCTCTGTCCAACCAGTTCTGGACGCTTAACATGAACGGGCCGATCGCCAATCTGCCGGTGACCATTTTCAAGTTCGCCATGAGTCCATACCAGGACTGGCAACAACTGGCGTGGTCGGCCGTGTTCCTCATCACCATGGGCGTGCTCACCCTGAACATCATCGCGCGAGTGATGTTCCGCTCCTCGAAGCACACCTGACCGGCCTTCGGCTCAAAAGCGAGAAAAAATGGATACCAGCCCCATGCCCGGATTGACGACGCAGATTTCCATCCGGAATTTCGATTTCTATTACGGCAAATACCATGCCCTGAAGAACGTCAACCTCGACGTCTATGGCCGCAAGATCACTTCCTTCATCGGCCCCTCGGGCTGCGGCAAGTCCACCCTGTTGCGCACCCTCAACCGGATGTACGACCTCTATCCCGACCAGCGCGCGGTGGGCGAGATATTGCTCGACGGCCGCAACATTCTCGATCGCAACGTCAGCGTCAATGAACTGCGCGCCAAGGTCGGCATGGTGTTCCAGAAGCCGACGCCTTTCCCGATGTCGATCTATGAGAATATTGCCTTCGGCGTGCGCCTGCACGAACGACTCTCGCGCGTCGAGATGGACGACCGGGTCGAGTGGGCGCTGCGCAAGGCGGCATTGTGGGAAGAGGCCAAGGACAAGCTGCAAAACAGCGGCATGAGCCTGTCGGGCGGTCAGCAGCAGCGCCTGTGCATCGCTCGCGGCATCGCCGTCAAGCCCGAGGTGCTGCTGCTCGACGAGCCGACCTCGGCGCTCGATCCGATCTCGACCATGCGCATCGAGGAACTGCTGAACGAGTTGAAGGAAGACTTCACCATCGTCATGGTCACCCACAACATGCAGCAGGCCGCGCGGGTATCGGACTTCACCGCCTACATGTACCTGGGCGAACTGATCGAATTCGGCGTCACCGACGAAGTCTTCGTCAAACCGAAGATGAAGGCGACCGAAGACTACATAACAGGCCGTTTCGGTTGATGCGGCCAACAAGGAGACACCATGGCAATCAGTGATCATTCATCCCGGCGTTTCGACGAGGAACTCGACGAACTGCGCACGCGGGTGCTGCAGATGGGCGGGCTGGTCGAGCAGCAGATCCATGACGCCGTCGAGGCCTTTGGCCTCGGCGACTTCGAACAGATGGAGCGGATCGAAAACGACGATCACCGCGTAAACGCCCACGAAGTCGGAATCGACGAGGCCTGCGCCCTGATCATCGCGCGCCGGCAGCCGGCTGCCGGCGATCTGCGGATGCTGATGGGCATCAGCAAGATTGTCACCGACCTCGAGCGCTGCGGCGACAAGGCGGCCAAGATCGCGCGCAAGGCGAAGGGCGTTTTCGATCACGAGATGCGGCGGGTACCCTGCATTTCCGATATCCGCGAGATGGGGGAAATCGCGGTCAGGCTGCTGCGTGCCGCGCTCGATGCCTTCGCCCGACAGGATGCGGTCGGCGCCGCCGCCATCGTCCGCGACGACGTCGCGATCGACGAGAAGTTTCAGGCCATCACGCGCCAGTTGATCACCTTCATGATGGAGGATCCGCGCACGATTTCCGTTGCGCTGGAAATCCTGTTCATCGCCAAGGCGGTCGAGCGGGTTGGCGACCACGCCAAGAATATCGCCGAACAGATCATCTATATCGCCCGCGGCACGGATGTCCGCCATGTGACATGGGATCAACTCGAACGCGACGCCAAAGGAGAAGGCGAAAGCGCATGAGCGGCATCATGACCCGCGTCCTGGTGGTCGAAGACGAGGCCGCTATCCAGGAACTGCTGAAGGTCACGCTGGCTACCGCGGGTTTCGACGTCGAAGTCGCCGGCTCGGCGGAGGAAGCCGTGCGCTCGATCAAGTTGGCGTTGCCGGATGTCGTGCTGATCGACTGGATGCTGCCCGGCATATCCGGACTGCAACTCGCCCGGCAGTTGCGTGCCGACCAACGCACTGCCGCGCTGCCTCTCATCATGCTGACGGCGCGCGGCGGCGAAGCGGATCGCGTTGCCGGACTCGAGACCGGCGCCGACGATTACGTCACCAAGCCGTTCAGCCCGCGCGAACTGGTCGCCCGCATCCGCGCCGTGCTGCGGCGCCGGGCGCCGCAGCATGCCGGAGATATTGTCGAGGTGTCCGGCGTACGCCTCGATCCAGCGGTCCTCTCGGTGACGGTGGATGGCGCCGAATGCGCGCTCAAACCCACGGAATTCAAGCTGCTGCGTTTGCTTCTCAGCCAGCCGGGGCGGATCTTCAATCGCGGCCAGTTGCTCGATCTGGTCTGGGGCGACCATCGCGACGTCGAGGAGCGCACGGTGGATGTCTCGATACGGCGCTTGCGCGTTGCCATCGGAATTCGCGGCGACGACCTGATCGAAACCGTGCGCGGTGTCGGTTACCGGTTTTCGGGCAAGAACGGGTAAACGCGATGCCATTCTGGGCGGCCCCGGTGCTGCGCCTATTGGCGCTGGCTGTGACAGCGCTGGCGGTCGGCCTCACTGTCGACGACGTGGCGGGATGGGTTCTGCTGGCCGCGGGATTGGCGTCCGCCTATGCGTACCACTTGATCCAGTTGGCGCGCCTGACGCGCTGGCTCGACCGCTCTCGTTCGGAAAAAGCGGGTGCGGTGCCGGAGTCCTCCGGCGAATGGGGCGATGCATTCGCCGCACTGTATCGCCTGCGCCGTGAGGAGCAGGCTGGACGCGAACGCTTGTCGGATTCCCTGGAGCGGCTCAGCCAGGCCGCCGAGGCGCTGCCCGACGGGATTGTCCTGCTCGACACCATGATGCGGATCGAATGGTGCAACTCGATGGCTACGCGGCATCTCGGCATCGACGCGGTGCGCGACCGCGGGATGCCCATCACGCATCTGGTGCGCGAACCGGCATTCGCGGCTTATGTAAAAGAAGCAGGAAACGTCGATCCGGTGGTGCTCAAAAACGCCTCGCCGCCGGTGCGAACCCTGTCCCTGTCGATGATTCCATTCGCCGAGTCCGGCCGCCTGCTGATCAGCCGCGATATCACGGCCATCGAACTGGCGGACACGGTACGGCGCGATTTCGTCGCCAACGTGTCGCATGAATTGAGGACGCCGCTGACTGTCATCGTCGGCTTCCTCGAAGGGCTGGCGGCGGGGAACGTTGTCGATGTGCCGGGTCTGGCCCGGCAGCACGCCCTGATGCATGAGCAGGCGCTGCGCATGGAACGCCTGGTCGAAGATCTGCTGACGCTGTCCCGGCTCGAGAACGATACCGAGCCGCCGCGCGAGGATACGGTGGACATGCCGGGATTGCTGGAATCGCTGCGTGAAGAGGCATCCGCGCTTTCAGGTGGCAAGCATCTGGTAGAACTCGGGGAGGTCTCGGCGGGCTCGGTGCGTGGTAGCACCGACGAACTGAGAAGCGCCTTCGGCAATCTGGCATCCAACGCGGTACGCTACACGCCGGAAGGCGGGAAGCTGGTATTCAACTGGCGTATCGAGGATGGCTGCCCGGTCTTTTCGGTGGAGGATAACGGGATTGGCATCCCGCCGGAACACATCCCGCGGCTGACGGAGCGCTTCTATCGCGTCGACAATGGGCGCTCGACGGCTACCGGCGGCACCGGCCTCGGCCTGGCGATCGTGAAGCATGTCCTGGCGCGCCACCAGGGGTGGCTGACGATACGCTCGGAGATCGGCCGCGGCAGCGTTTTCTCAGCGCACCTGCCGCGTCAGCGACTTGTGGCGACACATCCATGCGCCTGACCGAACTCAAGCTGCCGCTCGATCACAGCGAAGCCGACCTCAACGCAGCCATCCTCAAACGCCTAGGGATCGCGGCGGATGAACTTGTCGGCCATTCGATCTTTCGGCGCAGTTACGATGCCCGCAAACCATCGGCCATCGTCTTCATCTACACGCTCGATGTCGAGGTCAGGAACGAAAAGACCTTGCTGGCGCGGCTGAGAAACGATCGGCAGATCGGACCGACACCGGACACTACCTATCACTTCGTCGCCCGGGCAGAGTCGACACCCGCCACGCCGCGGCCGGTCGTGATCGGCAGCGGCCCCTGCGGGCTGTTTGCGGCTCTCATACTGGCACAGATGGGCTTCCGCCCGATCGTTCTGGAGCGCGGCAAGTCCGTGCGCGAGCGGACCAAGGATACCTGGGGCCTGTGGCGCCAGGGACAGCTGAATCCCGAATCCAACGTCCAGTTCGGCGAAGGCGGCGCCGGCACCTTTTCCGATGGCAAGCTCTACAGCCAGATCAAGGATCCGCAGTATCGCGGGCGCAAGGTGCTGACCGAATTCGTCAAGGCCGGCGCGCCGCCGGAAATCCTTTACGTCAGCAAGCCCCACATCGGCACCTTCCGGCTGGTGACGATGGTCGAAAACATGCGCGCCGGAATCGAGGCGCTGGGCGGCGAGATCCGCTTCCAGAGCCGGGTCGAGGATATCGACATCGAGCACGGCCAGGTCCGCGGACTGCGGCTGGCCGGCGGCGAATACCTCGCTGCCACGCACATCGTGCTGGCGATCGGGCACAGCGCGCGCGACACCTTCGAGATGCTCCATGAGCGCGGCGTGCATATCGAGGCCAAGGCGTTTTCGATCGGCGTGCGCATCGAACATCCGCAGTCGCTGATCGACCGCGCCCGCTTCGGCAAGAATGCCGGCAACCCGCTGCTGGGCGCGGCGGATTACAAACTTGTGCACCACTGCAAGAACGGCCGCTCGGCCTACAGCTTCTGCATGTGCCCGGGCGGCACCGTGGTGGCGGCCACCTCGGAACCGGGCCGGGTGGTCACCAATGGCATGAGCCAGTATTCCCGCAATGAACGCAACGCCAACAGCGCCATCGTGGTCGGCGTCACGCCTGACGACTTCCCGGGCGGCCAAGGTGAGAAAGGCGATCCACTGGCCGGCATCGCTTTTCAGCGGCACTGGGAAGGCCTCGCCTTCGAGGCCGGCGGCGGCGACTACAGCGCGCCGGCACAGCGGGTCGGCGACTTTCTCGCCGGCCGGCCTTCGACCGATTTCGGCTCGGTGTTGCCGTCCTATACGCCCGGAGTGCACCTGACCGATCTGGCGCTGTGCCTGCCGGATTATGTGGTCGCTGCGCTGCGCGAGTCGCTGCCGGCTTTCGGCCGCGAGATCGCCGGCTTCGCCATGGATGATGCGCTACTGACCGGGGTCGAGACGCGCACCTCGTCACCGGTTCGCGTCACGCGCGACGAGGAATTCCAGAGCCTCAACACGCGCGGCCTGTTTCCCGCCGGAGAAGGCGCCGGCTATGCAGGCGGTATTCTGTCGGCGGCGGTCGATGGCATCAAGGTCGCCGAAGCAGTGGCCTTGAGCCTGACCGCACACCAGCCTTCATAGCCACTCCAGTTCCCAGCGCACGCAGGGATCGAGCGCTGCCACGGCGCGGGCAGCGAAGGCGCTCGCGGCTTCCCGGTCCGTGGCATCGCGCCCCATGAGCCAGCCGGCCAGCGGACCGCGGGGATGAAAGTTCCATTCGGTAGGAGCAACGATGAAGTAGTCGGCAATCCGGTCGCCATCGAGCACGATCTCGTGCATCAGCACGCCGCGTGCGGTCTCGACCAGCGCCCGGCCGCTTGCCGCCGTCCCCAGCGGCGCCGCGCTCGCCGTGCCACCAGCGCCGACTCTCTCGTTGCCGCTTGCCCAGTCGCGCAGTTCTTCAAGGCGCGCCAGCCAGCGCGCGGCAAAGGCCGAGGCCGTCGGTCTCGCCCTGCCCTGCTGCCTGGCAATGGCACCGGTTTCGGCCGCCGCACCGTGCCAATGCGGCACGCGGCAAAAATCGGCATCCAGGCGCGGCCACCAGGCCAGCGTGGTCTGCGCATCCAGCGCTGGCAGCAGGCGCGGCGCAAGGTCGCCGGGATCGTCCATGTCTTCCAAACGCTGACGGATCGTCTCGATCCGGGGACTGGTCAGCAGTACACCCAGTTCGTCTCGCTGCCCGCTGGCGATCCAGCCTGTTGCAGCAACAAACTCTTTCTGCATGGCAACGTCTCCAAGCAGTACCGGAAGATCGAGCAGCCAGCGCCAGAGATGCTCGCGCAGGGCTTCGCGTTGAATCGCCGGATCCAGATACGGAGCGCATTCCCTGCCCCGCGCCGCCTCCAGGGCCAGCGTCGCGGCACGTCCCTGGGCTTTGCCGCACAAGGCAAACAACAGCGGCACCAGCCGCACCGCCTCGTCCGCGGAACGGCCGCGCAGCAGCGGCGCCAGGGCAGGACGCTCGCTGGCGACACGGACCTCGCTGATGCGGCCGTTATCGCTGGCCAGCCGCAGCCGCACGCAGCCGGGATCGATGCCCACCGCCATCACGCCTGCGCGAGCGGCAGACGCAGGCTGAACAAGGCGCCGCCCTTCGGATGATTGCTCACCGCGAGCGTGCCGCCATGGCGTTCGACGATGCCGTAGCTGATCGCCAGCCCCAGTCCGGTACCCCGCCCCACCGGCTTCGTGGTGAAGAACGGGTCGAACAGCTTGTCGAGATTTTCGGCCGGAATGCCTGGGCCGCTATCGCGGAACTCGATGACGGCTTCGGCATCCTCGATGCGGCCGGATATCTCCAGCCGCCGCTCACGCGAATTCTCGGTGGCGTCCGCGGCATTCTGCACCAGGTTCATCACCACTTGCTGCACCTGGCCCGCTGAACCCATGACCTCGATTGACGCGGGAAGGCTCAGGTTCACCACGAACTGATCGGCAGTCGCCTTGCATACCCACTGCACGGCACGTTCAATCACCTCGACCAGGTCGAAAGCGCGCCGCTCGTCCCGATCGGTCGCCGAAAAGCGCTTCAGCGCATCGACGATGTCGCGGGTCCGCTCGGCACCTTCCACCGTGCCGTCTATCAGCGAAGGCAGATCGTCCAGCAGGCGGTCAATATGCAACTCGCGGCGCAGGGCCTCCCGTTCCTCGCGCGGCATCTCGCCATGAATTGCCGCCAAGTAGCGCGCGATGCGATCGGCATAGCGCTTCATCACCACCGTATTCCCGTAAACGAAGCTGATCGGATTGTTCAGCTCGTGCGCCACGCCCGCCACCAGGCGGCCCAGCGAGGCCATCTTTTCGGAATGGATCAGTTGCTGCTGGGTGGTCTTGAGGTCTTCGTGGGCGCGGCGCAGCGCCTGGTAGGCACGCCGCAGTTCGCCCACCGGGCGGCCGGTAATGACCAGGCCGAGCATCTTGCCGACGCCGTTGTAGCGCGGCGTGCAGTTGAGCGAGACCGGAATCGCGCTGCCATTGGCGGCCTTGAGCTGCATCTCGCAATCTTCCGCGGCGTGGCCGCTTTGATCGGAGAACAGGCGCCCGGCATACTGGCGCGACTCTTCGTCGGCGAACAGATCGAATACCGACCGCCCGTGCAACCCGGCCGCATCGACGCCGAGCAGCGACGCCAGCGCCTCATTGACGCTCTCGATCACGCCGGCCCGGCTGCAGACGATCAGCAGATCGGACATCGAGGTCAACACCGAAGAAATGAACTGCTGCGTATCCTCCAGCGTGGCGTTCTTCTCCTCCAGCGCGACTTCATACTGGAGCAGGTCGTTATAGACCTCGTCCATCTTGCGAATCACGTCGAGCCAGATGCCATCCTCGGCCGACGCGCCGGCCGCGGCCGCGAGCATTTCGACGGTCAGCGCCGAACGCGGCTCGTCGGCCCTGGCGTCTGGCAGTGCGGCGGAAGCGGACTTGAATTCTTCGCTCATCGGCGAAATGTACCCTACCCTGACGGCGAGCGGCTAGCTTCGCCGCACGAAGACAATCATGCCATGACCGGCGATCAATCCTTTTGGCATTGCAGCAAACTCCCGCAGGGGCGAAAATAGCCGCATTCCAAACCCGCCCAACCCTTCCATGCCCGCCCAACGCATCCAGCAGGCCTCCTGGCTCCTCGCCGCTCTGGCGCTATTTCTGGTGCTCAAACTGCATCTGCTGCCGGCATTGCTGGCGGGCTTGCTGGTGTACGAACTGGTGCACCTCACCGCTCCGCTGCTGGAAAGGCAGCTATCCGGCCTGCGGGCAAAGCAAGCGGCCGTGCTCTTCCTCGCCGTGATCGTCGTCGGCGCCACGGTGCTCGGTACGGCGCTGACCATCGCCTTCTTCAGAAGTGATTCGGGCAGCCTCGCCGCGCTCGCGCAGAAAATGGCCGAAGTGCTCGAAAACTCCCGCCAGTCGCTGCCGGACTGGCTGATCGGCGCCGTACCCGACAGTGTCGAAGGCACCAGGACCGCCGGTGTGCATTGGCTGCGCGAACACGCGAGCCAGATGCAGACGATCGGCAGGGAAGCCCTAGTCGTCCTCGCGCATGTGCTGATCGGCCTTGTCATCGGCGCCATGCTGGCCCTGCGTGAAGTCGTTGGCCAGCGGATCACGCAGCCGCTGGCTGCGGCGCTGACCGAGCGAGCGCGCCGTCTGGCCGATGCGTTTCGCCGCATCGTCTTCGCCCAGGTGCGCATTGCCGCCATCAACACCGTGTTCACCGCGATCTACCTCGCGGTACTGTTGCCTCTGCTCGGCGTCCATCTGCCGCTGACCAAAACCATGATCGCCCTGACCTTTGTCGTCGGCCTGCTGCCGGTGATCGGCAATCTGGTTTCGAATACGGTCATCGTCATCGTCAGCCTGGCCCATTCGCCACCAGTCGCCATGGGTTCGCTGGTTTTCCTGGTCGTGGTGCACAAGTTCGAATACTTTCTCAACGCGCGCATCGTCGGCGCGCGCATCTCCGCACACTCCTGGGAGTTGCTGCTGGCCATGCTGGTCATGGAAGCCGCCTTCGGCCTGCCGGGCGTCATCGCCGCGCCGGTCTATTACGCCTACCTCAAGCAGGAACTGATCGACGGCGGGCTGGTTTAGGCCAGCGGACGATAAACCTTCTTGAACCGCGCGTTCTCCACGATGCCGAAGTCGCCCGGCGCGTACTGCAGCAGCCAATCCTGCGCCTGACCTTGCAGCACGTCGCCGCCGGAGGATCGGGCCAGCGTGAATGCTTCTCCGATCTGTCTGGCCAACACCGGGATTGGCCTGGCTTGGTAGCATCCATCCTCGCCCGCCCTGACTGGCGCCACGGGAGTGTACTTGGCGTCGAAGCGACTGCGGGAAACGCTCCAGCGGTCGCCGGTCGAGCCGGTGATCAGAGCATCGCCTGCCTGAAAACAATTGGGTCCTTCGCGACTGAGCAATTCGCCGTCGCTCTTGGAAAAAGCCACCTCGACGACTTCGTCCTTGACGAAGAGTGAGGCCAGGCTTTCCTTGGTCAGGTCAATATTCTTGAATTCGAGCATGTCGGCATTGAATGTTGATTGGCCGTGGAGTGTCTCACAATCGACCCGTACGCCGGATGCTGCCTGGTGCAGAAAATCGGGCCATCAGGAATGCGGCCGGAGCGGCGATTTCGGTTAGTCTTTGCGCATGGATTTTCTCGATCTTCTCGGGCTTCTGCTGCTGGCCGCTACGGCCTGGCTGTGGCTCGACAGCCTCAAAGCGCGCGAGCAAGCCGTAGCGGCGGCCAAGGCCGCCTGCAACTCGGAAGATCTGCTGCTGCTCGACGACACCGTTGCCATACAGCGGCTCAGCCTGGGCCGGGATGGCGAAGGTGTCTTGCGCATCCGTCGCGTCTATGGTTTTGAATACAGTGGCACCGGCAATGATCGCAGCGCGGGAAGCATTGCCATGCTCGGCAGCCACGTGCTCGTGATCAACCTGAATCTGTCGGACACGCCAGAGGGCAAGGTGCTCCGCGGCCCCTGGAACTGAGTTCCAGCGCAATGGCGACCCGACGTCATCCGAGCGTACTATGATTGCGTCTGTGGCCAGACAGCGCCGGCCCACTCGCGATGAATCAAGCAGCCGCCATGCGCCAACATGCGCTGCAACTTTGAATAGTCCAGATCGGCCGATTTGGTAAATAACTGTTAGGCGCTTCCGGAGATACTTTCGTGCTCAAGACCCCCGTGGTATCCGCTATCGTTGCACTGGTTGTTGTTGCCTTGGCGTTTTTGCTGAATCCCTCGCCAGAGAGGCACCGGGCCGAGATCAGGAACGCAGTTGCCGAGCGGAGCCCAATCGCCGGTGTGTTCGGCCTGGGAGCCTTGACAGCCTTCGCTTCGACCTACCATCCCCTGGGAGTCGCTTCGTACACCACAGTCAATGATCGGGTTGTTTCAGTCGGGGCGTTCGGAATGGTCTTCTACATTCAGCCGTCGCAGGACAAATGAGCCACCAGTGAAGAGTCGCTGACTTCGCGATCGCAGGCCCCGAGTCTCAATCGATTCTTTGCGCCCCAGTTCCGTCGTTATCCTTGCCAAGACCCAGCGCCAGCACCGGGCGTCGGTGCTCTGAAGCGGTCTTGACCGCCGGGAGCCGGCCATCCAGCCGGGATGCAATTCAACGTCTTTCAAGGCTAAATCCGCCTTGATTTGCGGTTGACAAATAACATGACCCTGCTTATCGTGGCAAATACACGACCGCAATCGTCAACTACTCTTCCCGTCCAAAACGGTCCATCGATGACCGACTCGTACAGAGAGAGACTCCGCTATGGAATGGCAATCGACTTACTCCGTAGGCATTGAGGAAATCGACAATCAGCACAGGGAACTGCTGGGTCATTTTTCGACAATCGGCGAAGCAATGGTGAGCAAGAAATCATGGTCGGATGTTCATTTCGAGATCGTCAAGCTCAAGGAGTTCGCACATTTTCACTTTAGATTCGAAGATGCGCTGATGAGCCTTTACGGATGTCCTCAACGTGAGCGGCACAACGAGATTCATGTCCAGTTTTTAAGGGAAATTGAATCGTATGAACGGTCGTCGTTGCGCCGGCAAAACGACAAAGAGGTCATGCAGTTGTTTACAGATTGGCTAGTCAAGCATATTCAAGGCGATGACCGTGTTTACGCTCATCGCATTATTTCCGGCGCGAAGGTAGTCCTTACCCTGTGAGCGGAACGTAACCGAAAAACAAAGCGGCCCCGGAAGGCCGCCTCGTTCTGTTCGCTGCGTCAAGCCCCTACGACCTGGGCTCTCCGCGCTCGTTCACGATAACTGTGGGCCCGGGAGCAGCGGTCATCTGCATCCGATGTTGCTCGCCCCGGAAGTTGTAGGTAACATCCCAGTAGTCGGGTCGGAATTGGCTCGACACGTTTTCGCAACGCTGTACGTCTCTGGTTTCCGTCTGCTGTCCGCGACCGACGTTGGCGCCTACCGCGCCCCCGACGACGGCACCACCGACAGTGGCGATATCGTTGCCGCGTCCATTACCGACCTGATGGCCGAGAACGCCGCCAATTACGGCGCCGACAATCGCTCCTGGGACGTTGAGCTTGCTTCGGTCCTGAGGGACTTGCTCCTGCTCGACCCAGCACCGCTGCTCGGGTGTTCCGGCCACCGCGTGCACTGAAGTCACGTTCGCCTCATAAAGCCGCTCGTCGTTGCGTCGACGATTGTCGTAGACCGCGGCAGGAGCGGGCGCATAACGATTGTTATCGATTTGTGCGTTCCTGCTCACGTCCCGCACCGATGAGATGCGGTCATTCAGACCCATCGCCGCCAACGACGGATACCGGCCCGGACGCAAAACAACACACCGGCCGCCGAACCGGGCGTCTTCGCAGACTTCCCAGCGGTCACCGAAAACCACTACCGACGAGGCACGGTCATTGAAGCCAACGCGCTGGAAGTTGCTGATCTGTTGCTCGGTGGTGAAAGACCGGCCATGGAAGCCTTCGCGTTCGTAAAAAACCACCTGTGCGGCCGCTCCATTGTCGCGGTCGGCGACAGGCGCGGGCGCATAACGATTGTTATCGATTTGCGTGTTCCTGCTCACGTCCCGCACCGATGAAATACGGTCGTTCAGGCCCATCGCAGCCAACGAAGGATACTGGCCCGGACGCAAAACAGCACACCGCCCGCTGAACCGGGCGTCTTCGCAAACTTCCCAGCGGTCGCCGGTAACCACGGCCGACGAGGCGCGGTCATTGAAGCCAATGCGATCGAAGTTGCCGACCTGTTGCTCCGTGGTGAAGGACCGGCCTTGAAAGCCTTCGCGTTCGTAAAAGGTAACTCCTGCTGCCGCTTGCGCGGAGATAGCCACTGCGGCCACCGCTAACACGGTTTTCAACTTTGCATTCATTTGATGTCTCCTGTAAAAAAACTGCACGCACCGAAGCGAATGCCGAACCGCGCTATTAGGTTGACGCAACCCGGTGTTCCCCGACGTTGTCTTAAGGTCCGCAGGACACTGGACTACATCCCCGGAGCTGCAAATCGCTGCCATACGCCCATGCCGTGCAGAATGGCGAGGCAACGATGTCGTCACTATGGGGTACTGTCAAGACAGTATCTGTGCGGCCCCGTACATAGTGACTTCAGAGGCTCTCCCAGGCGAGCCTCCGCGGGCAGGACCGGATTGAATCCACGCCGGGTCGGGCCTGAGTATCTGGAATTGGCCGGGAGTTGCCGGCGGTTCGCTAAATTGGCATGGCGTTTGGCACTGAATTGCGGACAGTGGTGCGGCCTGCCGCGACCGGCTCTGATGGATCGACTGCCGCCTGTCGCGGCTTCATCGCGACAGCGTTACCGTGCCACCGACTCAGTGTTTGCCACTACGCCGGCTCGCAATCGGCTTCCAGTCCATCAATGCACCGTGCACACCATGCAAGGATCGAAGCTGCGCACGACATGGTGGATTGCTGCCGGCAGGGGCTCGGTGGCGCTGGCCGGCAGGCCTGCCAGCGCCTGCTCCAGCGCGCCGGGCTGACCGGCGCTGTCGCGCGGTGAAAAGTTCCATGTGGTCGGTGCGACGATCTGGTAGTTGTGGATGCGGCCGCGCCGCACGGTGATCCAGTGACCGAGTGATCCGCGCGCCGCCTCGATGAGGCCGACGCCCGAGGTTTCGTCGGCGGCTGGCGCGGTGATGCACCAAGGCTCGCCAGGGGCCAGTTCGGCCAGCCAGCGTTCCATCGCGGGCAGCACCAGCGCCAGTTCCAGCAGGCGCGCCACGACGCGCGCGGCGACACTGGCACCGTAGCCCTCGATCATGTCGCGTGCCAAGGGATGGCCCGCCACCACCTGGCGCGCCAGCGCGCCGGTTTCCACCACCTGCCCGGCCAGGCGCGGCGCCTTGCACCACGAATAGGCGCCGTCCTTTTCCGCCACCGGAAGCGTGCTGCCCTCGGCAGGATGCTGCGGCAAACCGGCGGCGGCATACCACGCATGCGTGATGTCTTCGCGAATGGCCGCGATATCCAGCGTCGCGGCCGCGCCATGCCATAGTCCTGGCGGAAACAGCCGCCCATTTTCTTCGCGATAACAACCATAGCTCATGAAGCGGTCCGTGCCACGCCCGAGGTGCCACAGATCGAGATCCCCGGCGATGGCGAGAAATGTCCGCAGATCGCCGCCACCGGCCTTCTCCCGCCAGGCTTCAAGCCCGGCGCGACTGGCGAGTGCGGCGATCTCTTCCAGCTTCGCACCGAAGGTCACGGCTTCGAGGAATTCGCGGAATTCGCGCAGGGTTCGATGCAGCCTGAAAATTTCCGAGCTCTGCAGTGGCCGCGTCGAGCCGCCCGGCTGCACCGCCAGCGTATGCGGCCATTTGCCGGCGAGGAGCCCCATCATCTGCATGAAGCGGGCGCGCGCCGGCAGCACCTGATTCGGCGCGCTGCCTACCGTGGCGCGAAAACGCTCGGTGGTCGCTGCATGCCAGGGGCGGCCCGCATAGTCGGCACGAGCGAAGTCGGGCATGAAGAACAGGTAGAAATGCGTCAGGTGGTCGGCCAGGTTCTCGGTCGCCAGCGTCAGATTGGCCGCCAGCCGGCCGTTCTGCGGCGGCTCGATGCCCGCCGCGTCGGCCAGCGCCAGCGCAGATGCAGCCGACTGGGCGACCGAGCAGATGCCGCAGATGCGCGGCACCAGCACCAGCGCATCGGCCGGCAGCTTGCCCTGCAGGATCTGTTCGAAACCGCGATACAGAGGCGAATTGACGTAAGCCGCTGCGATCTTACCGTCGGCGATGTCGAGCGTGATTTCAAGATCGCCCTCGACGCGATTGAAGGGACCGACGATGCGCCGCGTGCTCATCGCTTGGTCCGCTTGACCGAGGGAGCGCGCAGGAGGTGATCGGAGTGCGCGTTTTCGCGCACCCGCGCCGGTGTCGCCGACTTCGACAGCGCCGCCAGGGCGATGAACCATGCCTTGGGCATGTCGGCGGGCAAGCCCAGGGGAATCCCGGCGACCTTCGGCGTGGTGGTGAACGGGTGGCCGGGTTCTTCAAAGCCCGGATCGGTGCAGCGGATGCAGGCGTAGCCGCCGCGCAGACAGGAGCCTTCGCCGTTCCACAGACGCTGGTTGCAGTCGGCATGGGCCTGGGTGCCCTTGCAGCCGAGCTGCTCCATCAGGCAGCCCTGCTCCGAATGCCGCGAGGCGCTGGCCTTGAATTCGTAATACTCGTTGCGCGGGCAGCCGTGATGCACCAGCTGGTCCGCATAAAACCGCGGACGCCCGTATTCGTCGAGGTGCTGCGCGCCCAATTTTCCATGCGCCAGTGCCGCCAGCGTTTCGGTAATCCAGTCGGGGTGAGGCGGACAGCCGGCGACATTGATCACCGGCAAGCCGGTGCGGTCGCGAAAGTCCGGCCCGAGCAGGCCGCCCGTGGCTTCGCCGTCGTACTGCAGGCCGCAGGCGTCGGTCGGATTCATGCCGGCGGCCGTGATGCCTCCCCAGGAAGAACAGCTGCCGACGGCAACCACGTGCTGCGCGCGGGCGGCAATCTGCCGCACCCAGTCGATCATCGGCCGCGCGCCGCCGCCGAAGCGATGGAAGCCGCCGGTGCCGCGCGGCCCGCGCAACAGCGAACCCTCGATGCACAGCACATCGACCGCGGTGCGCCCATCGGCGCATTGCTCGATCAACTCCCGCGCCTCATCGACGCCGGCCTCGGAAACGCTCGGGTGCCACAGCAGGTCGATGCCTTCGTCGGCCAGTTCACGGAACAGTGATCCGTGTTCGCTGCCCAGCCACGACAGGGTGCAGCCGCCGCAGCCGCCCGACTGAAGCCAGAGCAAGTTCATCACTCACCTCCTCCGAGACCCAAACGCGACAGCTTCATGCGCAGCCCGACACGGGTCAGGCCGAGTTCTTCGGCCACGCGCGTCTTGTTGCCGCGATGACGGCGCAGCGCCGCGTCGATCACCTGCGCCTCGACCTGATCGAGCAGTTCCTTGAGCGTCGCCCCGTCGGGGTCGAACCCGGACGCCGCTGGCTGGATGGAAGCCGCCGACTTGCCCACGTGCGGCGAGAACAGGCCGGCCTCAAGCACATCGCCATCGCCCAGCGCCAGCGCACGCAATACCTCGTTCTGCAACTCGCGCACATTGCCCGGCCAGCGATGGGCCACCAGACACTTCATGGCGGTCGCGGAAAATCGCCGCTCCGCCAGCGCCGACTCCTTGAACATGCCGGCGACGATCAGCGGAATGTCCTGTGGTCGCTCACGCAAGCTGGGCATGTAGAAGGTGATGCCGGCGATGCGGTAGTAAAGGTCCTGACGGAAACGCCCGCTGGCGACGTCGGCTTCGAGATTGCGGTTGGTCGCCGCGATGATGCGCACATCGACCGACACCGGACGGGGGCTGCCCACCGGGCGCACTTCGCCTTCCTGCAGGGCGCGCAGCAGCTTGACCTGAAAGGCCGGCGAGGTGTCGCCGATCTCGTCGAGAAACAGCGTGCCGCCATCCGCTTGCTGAAACAAGCCGATGCGGTCCTCATGGGCGCCGGTGAACGCCCCGCGCTTGTGGCCAAAGAGCTCGCCTTCGAGCAGCGTGTCCGGCATGGCACCGCAGTTCTCGACCACGAAGGGTCGCTCGGCACGATCGCTGGCGTAGTGGATGGCGCGCGCCAGCAGTTCCTTGCCGGTACCCGATTCGCCGGTGATCAGCACCGAAAGCTCATGCCCGGCAATTCTTTGCGCCAGCTCGCAGATGCCGTTCAGGGGACTGTCCGGCGCCCGCGTCAGACGATCGAAGCCGGACCGCGCACGAACCCTGGCGCGCCGACTGGCGACCCGGCGCACAAGCTGCTCCGGGCTGTCGTGCAATTCGAGTGACAGGCGCTGGTTCTCCTGCTGCAGGCGCCACACCTCGGCGGCGCTTTTCAGGGTCAGCAATAACTGGTCGGGATGCCAGGGCTTCAGCAGGTACTGCCAGATGCCCGCATCGTTGATGCCGGAAATGATGTCCTCGGCCTCGGTGTAACCGGACAGGATCAGGCGCACGGTGTCGGGCCACTGGGCGCGCACGCGGCGCAGGAACTCGACACCCGACGTTCCCGGCATGCGTTGATCGGACAGCACGATATGGACGAACTCGCGCCCCATGATGAGTTCGCCTTCCTCGGCGGAAGGGGCGGTGAGCACCGTGAAATCTTCTTCCAGCGTGCGGCGCAGGGTTTCCAGCGAACGCTGTTCGTCGTCGACCACCAGCACCGTCAGGGGAGCGCGCGCCTTCATGCCGGAACCTGCCATCCGAGGTCGCGGTGGCGCGCCAGATGCCGCGGCGTCCACGACGCCAGCGACTTGCGTACGAAGTGATGACGGGCGACGTGATAGCTCGGGTCGAAGCCGTAGAAGTTGCGCCGCATGTGCGCCAGTTCCTCTTCCCGGTACGCGGCCAGCGGCTTCTTTGCTTCGTCCTCTGCGCGACGCTCGCGCTTCGCTGCCAGGCGCACCGCGAGGTCGGGCGCTGCGGCGATTTCGGCGGCGCGGCGCGCCACGTCGATGCGAAAGGCTTGTGCGTCTCCGGCCAGGCAGGCATCGGTGAATCCGGTTTCCGCCGCACGCTGCGCCGTGAGCGGCTGGCGATTGCGCATGATGGTCCGCGCCCCCTCGTCGCCGACGCGGCGCGGCAGCAGATAGGTCCAGTATTCCGAGCCGTAGAGATTGCCCATGTTCTTGTAATGCGGATTGAGTATCACGCCTTCACGCGCCCAGACCAGATCTGCCGCTCGCGCCAGAAAACAGCCGCCCGCGCCGACGTTGCCGGCCAGCGCGGCAATCGTGATCTGGCCGTCGGTCTCGATCAGTTCGCGGGCCAGATCGTTCATCGCATTGATGTTGTTCCACGACTCGTCCGCCGGCGACTCTGCGGCCTCGATCACATTCAGATGGATGCCATTGGACCAGAAGTCGGTGCCGCCCATCAATACCAGGACCTGCACCGGCCGCTGCTTCGCCCAGGCCAGCGCGGCGCGCAGGCGCTCGCATTGCGCGGTCGACATGGCGCCGTTGTAGAACTCGAAATGGAGGAAGCCGACGCCACCCGATTCCTCGTAGGCGATGTCCTGCCAGGTTGCGCTGCCCGATCGCCACCAGTCTTTCAGCGGCGCCGCCGGGAGTGCGGCCGACGCGGCGGGAAAGGCCAGCGTCGCCGGCAGCTTGATGCCGCCCGCCCGTTTGGCATGCCCGATCCACAACGCGCCATCGCGGGTCTTGCGCAACAATGCCGTCTCGCGCCGCGCCAGCAGTTCGCCGGGCCTGGCGTCCGGCGCAGCGTGCAGTCCGGCCTCGGGCCAGGCATCGAAGACATGGCAGTCCTCGCCGAACAAGGTGTCGGCGACGCCGGGAAAACCATCGGCGGCATTGATCTTGCACAGCACGGTCGCCGTGTCATCGCGCTGCCAGTCGATGAGGCGATCCGTCTGCTTCATCAGCGGCCGCAAGCGGCCGCGCGCGTCGCGGCAGGCGGCCAGCGGCGTCGGCGCGAAGTCGGCCGCGGCAAAGCGCTCCACTGCCTGCAGCACGGCACTTGTCGCCGCCTGCGTCACTTCGTTGCGGTAGATGCTCGACTTCTTCGCGGCACGCAGCGGGAACACGGCGCTGGCCCAGACCGGTCCGGCATCCATCTCCGCTTCGGCCTGCAACACGGTGATACCCCACCCGCCTTCGCCCGCCTGGATCGCCCAATCCAGCGCCGATGGCCCGCGGTCGCCGATGACGCCGGGATGGACGATAAGGCAGACGTGCTGCGACCAGATCGATTCAGGAATCGCCCGCCGCAGATAGGGCGCGACGATCAAATGCGGACGGAACAGTGCGACCGCTTCCTCGGCCACGCTGTCGGCGATGTCGAACTCGATCGAAATCTCGTGGCCGCGCCGCTGCAGCTCGGCCTCGAGACGCTGTGTCAGGCTGTTGAAGGCGTGGGTCAGGAGCAGGATGCGCATCGGCAGACGGGTTCAGCAAATGCGCGGAAGTTGATCGCCGGCCAGCCAATCGACGATGCGGCGACCGCCGAAGGCCGTGGTGAGCTGGACGAAATGGTGATCGTCGGCAATCACCTCGCCGATCAGCGCCGCCTCCCGTCCCAACGGATGGGCGCGCATCGCGTCCAGTACCCGTGCGGTGTCATCCGCGGCGCAGATCGCGATCAGCTTGCCCTCGTTGGCAACATAGAGCGGATCGAGGCCGAGAAATTCGCAGGCGGCGGCAACGACCTGCTTCACCGGGATGGCCTTTTCGTGAAGCATCATGCCGACGCCGGATTGACCGGCGATTTCGTTCAGGGTCGCCGCCAGGCCGCCACGCGTGGGATCGCGCAGACAGCGCAGGTCGGCGCCGGTGGCGAGCATGGCCGCGATCAGGCCGTGCAGGGCCGCCGTGTCGGATTCGATCGGCGCATCGAAGGACAGGTTTTCGCGCTTGCTCATGATCGCCACGCCGTGGTCGCCCAGGCAGCCGGAGATGATGACCGCATCACCGGGCCGCGCCCGGCTGCCGCCGAGTTCGAGGCCATCGGGCAGCACGCCGACACCAGTGGTGGTGATGAAGACGCCGTCGCCCTTGCCGCGCTCGACGACCTTGGTGTCGCCTGTGACCACCGGCACGCCGGCCTCGCGCGCCGCCTGCGCCATGGATTCGACGATGCGCGCCAGATCGGCCAGCGGGAAGCCTTCTTCGAGCACGAAACCGGCGGCCAGATAGAGCGGCGTGGCGCCCATCACGGCGACATCGTTGATCGTGCCATGCACCGAGAGGCAGCCGATATCGCCGCCGGGAAAGAACAGCGGCGAGACCACGTGGCAGTCGGTGGACATCACCAGACGTCCGGCACGGCCGCCAATAGTCGGCGCTGGCAATACGGCGCCGTCGTTGCCCTGGCCCAGGTATTCGTTGCCCAGATGCTTGGCAAACAGCTCGGAAATGAGCTGCACCATCGAGCGGCCGCCGGAACCGTGCGTCAGGTCGACCCGGCCCTGCTTGAGGTCGAGCGGACGTACATAGCCGCGCTTTACGTTAGCCATGGATCAAAACCTTTTAGCCACAGAGGACACAGAGGACACAGAGAAAACGAAAAACAAAGCACTCGGCCGGGTTTTCTCTGTGATCTCTGTGTCCTCTGTGGCCAGATTTTCGGTTTTCGTTTTCATGCCGCATCCTTGTAACGACCGTAGCTGTAGTGCGCGGCGCAGGCACCTTCGGAACTCACCATGCAGGAACCGATCGGATTCTCCGGCGTGCATACGGTGCCGAACAGCTTGCAGTCCTGCGGCTTCTTGACGCCGCGCAGGATTGCGCCGCAGTCGCAGGCCTTGTTGTCCGGGACCGAACGATAGTCCAGCTTGAAGCGTCGCTCGGCATCGAAGGCAGCGTACTTCTGGCGGATCTTCAGCGCCGAATACGGCACCACCGACAGGCCGCGCCACTCGAATTCGCGACGCAGTTCGAACACCTCCGCGACGCGGTCCTGTGCCTTCAGGTTGCCGTCGCGACTGACGGCGCGCGAGAACTCGTTTTCCACCTCGGCGCGGCCCTCATTCACCTGTCGCACCAGCATCAGGATGGCCTGCATCACATCGAGCGGCTCGAAGCCGGCGATCACCACCGGTTTGCGGTATTCCTCGGCGAAGAACTCGTAGGGCCGGCTGCCGATCACTGTGGACACATGCGCTGGGCCGATGAAGCCGTCCAGCGGCACGGTGCCCCACTGGCGGACCTCGGGCGATTCGAGGATGTTGCTGATCGCCGATGGCGTCAGCACGTGACAACAGAGCACGCTGAAATTACTCAGGCCCTCGGTCTCGGCCTGCTGAATGGCGACCGCCGTGGGCGGCGTGGTGGTTTCGAAGCCGATGGCGAAGAACACCACTTCGCGGTCCGGATTGTCGCGCGCGATCTGCAGCGCGTCGATCGTCGAATACACCATGCGGATATCGCCGCCACGCGCCTTGGCCTTCATCAGCGACAGACCGTCGGAGGCCGGGATGCGCAGCGTGTCGCCGTAGGTGCACAAGATTACGCCCTGCTTCAGCGCGAGATCGATCGCCATGTCCACGCGACCAATCGGCAGCACGCAAACCGGGCAGCCTGGCCCATGCACCATGCGTATCGTCGGCGGCAGCAGATCGCTCAAGCCGTAGCGGGAAATGGCATGGGTATGGCCACCGCAGAATTCCATGAAGCTGTAGCTGCGACCGGGCTCGACCGCTGCACCGATGCTCGCCGCAAGATTCTTCGCCAGTTCGCCATCGCGGAATTCGTCGATGTATTTCACTACGCGGCCATTCCCGCCTGGTTCAGCTCGGCAAACAGCGCCAGCGTCTTCTCCGCTTCCTCGGGATCGAGTTTGCTCAATGCATAGCCGACATGCAGGATCACATAGTCGCCGACCTGCACATCCGCCAGCAACGCCAGCGAGATTTCCTTTGTGACGCCCCCCAGATCGACGATCGCCGTGTCGTCAGCGCCGACTTCTATAACCTTGACAGGTATCGCCAGGCACATGCGTCATTGCTCCAAATGGTGGATGGCGACCCAGGCCTGACCCAGGGAAATCGCGGTATCACCGGGCATCAGCCGGCGTGGCAGCAGCAGTTCGAGACCGGTGGCGGGCACCTTGTCGGCGAGGCCAGCACGCAACAGCTTGTTGAAGAAGCAACCGCCGCCACAGGCCAGGCGTTCGATTCCGGTCGCCTCGGCAGCGCGGGTAACCCAATGCAGCAATGCCGCCACCAGCGTGGCATGAAACAGCGCCGCGCCGTAAGCGGTGTCCGGCTCCGAGGACAAGGCTCCCAGCAAGGGCAGCAGATCCAGTTCGCCGTTGGCGCCGATATGCCAGCCGCCTTCGAGCGGCGCCGGCCAGCCATGCGCTTCGATATAGGCAGTCGCATTCTGTTCCAGGGCAATCGCGGCCTGCGCTTCGAATTCCATTTTCGGACAAATGCCAAGCAGGCCGGCGGCCGCGTCGAACGCCCTGCCCATGCTGGAAGTTCGCGGGCTGTTCAGACCCTTGCTCAACATGGTCGCCACAATTCCGGCCCCCGCCTGATCGGCAAAGCGCGTAGCGATTTCCTCGCCGCGACCGAGATCGAACAGCACGGCGGCCGCCATGCGCCAGGGATCGCGCGCGGCGCGGTCGCCTCCAGGCAGCGCCAGAGGACGCAGGTGACCGAGCCGCTCAAAGCGGGCCCCATCGACACGCAGCAGTTCCCCGCCCCATGCCTGTCCATCGGTGCCGAGGCCGACACCGTCGAGCGCCAGACCCAGCACGGGGCCGGATATGCCATGTTCCGCGGCGACGGCAGCAATGTGGGCGTGGTGATGTTGAACGCCGATCGGCTCGATGCCGAATTCTGCCGCCAGCTGGACCGCAAAGTGCGTCGAATGCAAGTCCGGATGCAGGTCATGGGCAATCGCAACCGGCTTCTTGCCCATGGCATCGAGCGCCCGCAATAGCTCGCGTGCCGTTGCTTCATGGGCGAGACAGGCCTCGGCCTGAAACAGGTCGCCTACCGTGTGCGACACCCAGGCCTGATTACCCTGTGCCAGGCACACCGTATTCTTGAACCATGCTCCCGTGGACAGCAAGGGCGGTGCAGGTCGCGCCAGTTCGAGCTGATGCTCGACACAAGGCGGCACGACATTTCCCTGCGCGTTCATGTGCCCAGTCGCTCCAGGCGAGGCTTCTCGAACTCGACGGCGCCGCGCGCGATCCACTCCAGCCAGGCATCCATGCCCGCACCCGTGGTGGCCGACACTTCGATCACTTCGATCCCGGGATTGACGCGGCGGGCGAACTCGATCGCGCGCGGCACGCTGAAACTCACGTAAGGCAACAGGTCGCACTTGTTCATCAGCATCAGCTTCGCCGCGCGGAACATGTCGGGGTACTTGATCGGCTTGTCCTCGCCTTCGGTGACGGAGAGGATCACCACCTTGTGCGCCTCGCCCAGATCGAAGGCCGCCGGGCAGACCAGATTGCCCACGTTCTCGATCATCAGCAGCGAATCCTCGGGCAGTTCGAGCTTGCCCATGGCATGGCCGACCATGTGCGCATCGAGATGGCAGCCCTTGCCGGTGTTGATCTGGATCGCCGGTGCGCCAGTGGCGCGAATACGCTCGGCATCCTGGCTGGTCTGCTGGTCGCCCTCGATGACCGCGACGCGCTGCCTGCCCTTGAGCATTTCAATCGTCTTGACCAGCAGTGTGGTCTTGCCCGAACCGGGGCTGGAGACAAGATTCAGGGCAAATATGCCGCGCTCTGCGAGGCGTTGGCGGTTTTGCGCCGCATAGGCATTGTTCTTCGACAGGATGTCCTGCTCGATCTGCACCATGCGTCTGGCGCCGAGACCCGGCGCATGCGCATGCGCCGGCGCATAGCTGTGCTGGTGCGCATGGGCATGCGGGTGCTCGTGGGCTTCGCCTGTCCCATGATCGTGACCGTGGTCATGGTCATGACTATGCCGGGTGCCGTCCGCGTGCACATGCTCGTGTTGGGCGTGCTCGCCGTCGATTTTCACTTCACCGTCACCACAACCGCAAGTCGTACACATAGTCGTTCTCCTACGCTACTTCGAGTTCCTTGACCCGCATCTCGGTGCCGCCCGTCACCTGCATCTGATGGCCGCCGCACTGCGGACACTCGCCAAAAACCTCGGTCATCGGCACGTTCATCGAACACTCCATGCACCAGCCGGTCCCGGGCAGCGCAATGATCTCCAGGCGGGCGCCGTCTGCGATGCTGTCGTGCATCACGGCGTCGAAGCAGAACTCCATGGCCTCGACCTCGACTCCGGAAAGCTGGCCGATTTCCAGCCAGACCGTCGTGACTTTGGCGAATGCCTGGTCGCGCGCCGCATCCTCGATCAGTTGCAGTATGCCTTCCGCGAGCGACATTTCGTGCATGAAAGCTTACAGCCCGTTGCGCACATAGTCGGCAAAACGCCTGTCACGCGTAGCGATGTGATGCCCGATGAAGCCCAGCAACTCCGTCGCCCTGCCGGCGATGAGCGCAGGATCGCCCGCGGCATGGCTGGCGGCAATGCCGCGCAAAGTGTCCATCATCTGCAGGTGATCCTCGACATGATCCTCGTAGTCGTCGTAGCTCTTGAGTCGCATCAGCAACTCTTCCGACGCAAAATGCGCCTCGCTGTAGGAAACCAGCCGATCGAGGATTTCGCCCACGGTGTCCGCATCACGGTTCTCTCCCGCGGCGACGCACAAGGCCCGCAACAGCCCGAGTTGAACCTCGTGCTCGCGATCAGTTTCGGCGTTTGAAGCCATGTTGAAGTCAGAGATATTCGACATCTTCAGTCCCTTTTTTGCAGCGGAAACATCAGAGACCCGAAGGTTACCGCAAAGCGAGGAAGCGGCGGCGCGAAAGCGAGGGTTCGGCCCTGCTTTTGTCTGGCTTTGACTCTGCCTGGGTTTGCTGCGCCGAAGTGAGCAAGGCGATCAGCGAAGCACGGGCGGTCATGGTCGCCTCTGACTGCGTCGAGAACTTGCCCATGGGCGAAAACAGGGGACAACTCTGATACTCGCCGAGTTCGGCTTCCTCGCTGCCGAGAAACGCAAAATCACCCGCGGGAAACTTGACAAAGCGACGCTGGTTTTCGCCCGTGGAAACCCAGTTTTCGGCGCTGCCGGGTACCAGCAGCATGCTCATGCACCACGGAGTGACGACAATGCCCAGCCAATGCCCCTGCCAGCGCTGAAAATCGATGGCTTCCACGGACAGCGCCTGATTCAGAACGGGAACGTCCGTCATCTGCTCCTGCTGGATGCGGAAGAAGGCCTCCTCCACCGCATCGGCAGGACTGACGTCATGGATACGGAAGTTCATGCGGCATCACCCCAACGGCGGGCGTCGCCCCCCTGCTGCATGAGTTCTTCCATCAGCGCCAGTGCCTCTTCGGCGCGCTCCGGCTCGATCAGTTCGAAAGCGAAACCGCCGGCCTGGATCAGCAGGTAATCGCCTACCGCTACTTCTTCGGTCATCAGCAGCAGGCTGACCTCGCGCGTCTGCCCAAAACACTCGGTGACCGCCGTGCCATCGCGTACTTCGACCACACGGGAGGGGGCGGCGAGACACACTTCAATTCACCGCTACGGTCAGCGCTTCGAGCGCATAGCCGCGAGAGATAAGTTCGGCGGCTGCCATGGCGGCGAGTACAGGAACCTTCTCCGCGACGGTCGGTGTCATTTCCGTGCCCAGTTCGAGCGAAATCAGTTCTACGCCCAGCACCACGATTTCCTTGGGCAGTGTGTCGAGCAACTCGAGGCTGGCCAGTACGTCCGGCAGTGCGATCTGGTGCGGCGACAATTTTCTGCGGAAAAAGATCGGGATCTCGTCGCCGGCGAATTTCACCACCGTGCCCGGAGCCGCACCGGCCTTGACGACATCGAGCACGATCAGAAAATCGAGGTTGGAAAGATCCTCGATCATTTCCATGCCCGAGGTACCGCCGTCGATGGCCAGTACGTTCTCCGGCAGCTTCCAGCCCTGCTCCAGCGCCTCAACCGCGCGCACTCCGGCCGCCTCGTCGGTGAGAATGGTGTTGCCGATACCGAGAACAACTGCACGCATGAAAGGAAACCCTAAAATAATGAGGGCCGGCAGCCGCCGGCCCTCATATGTTACGCGCCGCTAAACCGCCTTGATGGTAATCGCCGTATCACTATCCTTGTCGGTCAGGTGAATGGCACAGGCAATGCACGGGTCAAAGGAGTGGATGGTGCGCAGCACTTCCAGCGGCTTCTCCGCATCCGCAATCGGCGTGTCGACCAATGACGCCTCGTAGGGGCCCGGCTCATCCTTGTCGTTGCGCGGACAGGCATTCCAGGTCGAGGGCACCACGCACTGGTAGTTCTTGATCTTGCCGTTGTCGATCACCACCCAATGCGAGAGCGCGCCGCGCGGCGCTTCGTGGAAGCCGACGCCCATCACCTCGCCCTTGGGGAACACCGGCTTGTTGAACGTCGTCAGATCGCCCTTGGCCATGTTGCCGATCAACGAGGTCCATTGGCCTTCGAGCATATCCATATTGACGCAGCAGGCTATGGCGCGTGCCGCGTGACGACCGATGGTCGAATGCATGGCATCCAGACCGACCTTGGTCTTGGCCAGCGCTGAAACGGTATCGAGTGCGGCGGTCGCGTATTTCTTGGTCGGCTCATGACCGGCAGCAAGGCCGTTGATCACGCGGGCCAGCGGGCCCACTTGCGCGACCTTGCCATAGAAGGTCGGCGACTTGAGCCAGGAATACTTGGCGTCGTCCTTGAAGTCGGTGTAGTTCGGCACCGTCTCGCCCTTGTAGGGATGCAGAGGGCCGGCCTTGTCGTAGTTGTACCAGGAATGCTTGACCGCCTCTTCGACGCCCTTGATCCAGTAGTCGTCGTTGAAACTCTTGATCGGCTTGTACGTGCCCAGATCGCCACCCTCGACAAAGCCGCCGGGAAACCCGAACTGCGTGCCCTTGGTGTCGAGCGGAATATCCGGCACGGACAGATAATTGGTGACCCCCTTGCCGACTTTGGTCCAGTCGGCATAGAAGGCACCGACCGCAGCGACGTCGATCAGATATACGTTCTTGACGAAGTCGTTCAGTTCGTCGATGAAGCCCTTGATTGCCATCAGGCGCTCGACGGTCAGCACGGCCTGCGAGTCTGTGGCCAGCGGATTGGCGACGCCGCCGACGGCTACGTTCTGGATGTGCGGGGTCTTGGAGCCCAGGATGGAAACGATCTTGTTGGCCCTGCGCTGGACTTCCAGCGCCTGCAGGTAGTGAGCCACGGCGAGCAGGTTCACTTCGGGCGACAGCTTCATCGCCGGATGACCCCAGTAGCCGTTGGTGAAAATGCCGAGCTGGCCGCCATTGACGAAATGCTTCAGTCGCGCATGCACCCGCCGCATCTCGTGTTTGCTGTTCAGATGCCAGGACGACAGGCTTTCGCCGAGTGCCGCGGTCTTGTCGGGGTCGGCCTTGAGCGCCGACGTCACGTCGACCCAGTCGAGTGCCGACAGATGGTAGAAATGCACGATGTGGTCGTGCACCGAGTGCGCCAGGATGATGAGATTGCGGATGTACTGGGCGTTGAGCGGGATCTCCATCTTCAGCGCATTTTCCACGGCCCGCACCGAGGTGATGGCATGCACGGTGGTGCACACGCCGCAAATGCGCTGAGTGATGGCCCAGGCGTCGCGCGGATCGCGGCCCAGCAGAATCAGTTCAACGCCGCGCCACATCTGGCCTGACGACCATGCCTTCTTGACACGGCCGCCATCCACATCGACGTCGATACGCAGGTGGCCTTCGATACGGGTGATCGGATCAATCGTTATGCGCTTGGACATTTTCTGTCTCCATCCTTATCTTAGTGAGCGGCCTGCACATCTTCCCGCGGTAGCACCGGGAAGCGACGGGTGATGATGATGTAACCGAGAACTTCGATCGCGAACATGCCTGCCGTCACGAGAGTCTCGGCCAAGGTCGGGAAATAGGTGAAACCTCCTGCACCATCGATATTGGTTTCGTAACCGATCAGGAAGCCGTTCAATCGCAGCAGCGCGCCGCCCAGCATGAGCAGGACCCCGGCGAGGAACAGCCTGGCCGGATTGCGCCGGTTGGTTTCGGCCCCGATCAGAATCAGCGGTGCAATGAAGCAGGCCATTTCCAGCCAGAACATCAGCGCTTCGACCGACGGCACAAAGGCCTTGGGCAGTGCGCCACGTACCAGCACGTCACCGATCCGGACCACCAGATAGACCACGAGGAAGCCGAGCATCACTTTCGCCATCGGCGTCAACATGTTCATCTCGATCCTGCGCCGGTAGGCGGAAGACGCCAGGCAGGATTCGAACAGCACCACGGCGTAACCCATGGTGATCGCCGTCAGCAGATACAGCAGCGGTAGCATCGGCGTCTGCCACAAGGGATGAATTTGTACGCCCATCACTACCAGCAAGGTACCCAGCGAAGACTGATGCATCATAGGCAGCACGGTGCCCAGGGCGATGATGAAGAACATCGCCTTGTTGAGCTTCTTCTTGGTGTCGTGCTTGCCCATCTGCTCGAGGAAGGTCGGCGAAAACTCGATCCACATGACCACGATATAGAGCGAGATGCACACGGCCACCTCGAACATCACCGAGTTCAGATTGATCGATCCGGGCCAGAACATGTTCCACACATTCCACCAGCGGCCGAGGTCGAAGATCACCCCGGCACCGGCGAGCGTATAACCGAACAGGCTGGCCAGCAGCGCTGGCCGCACCAGTGGATGGTACTCACCCTTGTTGAAGATGTAGACCAGCATCGCCACCGAGAAGCCGCCGCAGGCGAAGGCCGAGCCGATGACGACATCGACCACGATCCAGATGCCCCAGGGATAGCCGTCGTTGAGGCCGGTCACCGCACCGAGTCCGAACAGGAAGCGGACTGCCAGTATCGCGACCAGCAGCGCGATGAGCACGCCACAGGAGAGCGTCACGACGTTGACCAGGCTGCCGCCTATCGGTGCCGGTGCCGCATGTTGATTGTTGGCCATGATCAACCCTCCCCCTTGTCGGACGACTCATCGTCAGGCTTGACGTTGCGCCTGGCGACGTAAGTCATCGCCCCCAGCACTGCAAACGGCATGATGAGATTGCCGTAGAGGTTGTGCTGTATGGTCTCGGACATGGCTGCGGCTGCATCCGGAGGCAGATTGGGCATGCCGACCTTCTCGAAGCTGACGCCGGAGAGCTTGAGTACTTGCGTACCGCCGTACTCCTTCTCGCCATAGACGTGTTGCAGATATTTGCCGGCCGGCGTCTCGTAACTCTGGTCCGGTCCGCCGAGCTTGCCACGCGGAAATTTGGCGCGCTCTCCCGGCTTCAACGCAATGCGGCGCTTGGCCTCGAGCAGCAGATCGGACGTCTTGCCGTAGAGCGTGGCTCCGGTCGGACAGACTTCGGCGCAGGCCGAGTAGTGCCCGTCCTTGTAGCGATGGCGGCACAACTCGCACTTGCCGATGCGGCCGGTGGGAGAGTCATACTGATACTTCGGAATACCGAAGGGGCAGGCGGCGACGCAATAGCGGCAACCGATGCACTTGTCGGGGTTGTAACCAACCACGCCGGTCACCGGATCCTTGGTCATCGCCGACACCGGGCAGGCCGAAACGCAGGAAGGGTCGCCGCAATGCATGCAGGAGGTTTTCATGAACGCGTAGCCGTTCGTCTCCTGATCCTTCACGTCCATGGTGCCATTGCGATACATCTTGATGATGTTGAAGGTATAGCCGGAGGTATCCAGCGGCGTATCCCACAGATGATCGACCGTGGAAAACTCCGGTGGGTTGTTGTTGGCCTCCTTGCAGGCCGCAACGCAGGCCTTGCAGCCGACGCAGAGGGTGGCGTCGTAGAGCAGCCCGAGCGCTTCGGGCGGCCGCTGTTTGGTCTCCCGTGCGAAGGCCGGCGCAGCAGTGACGCATGCCGTAGCCGCCGCCCCGCTCGCGAGGACACCCTTGAGAAAATCTCGCCGGGTGCTCATGATTACACCTGCGCCTTATCCGCAGAGGGTTTGCCAGCACCGCCGGCATCCTTGGCGCGCTCGGCTTCCTCCGCAGCATGGGACAGGCCGAGGTTGCGCGTGAGCATGATCGCCGCACCCGCGGCCGCACCCGCCACCGCCGCCACGGCCGCCGCCGAAGCGAAAGAAGCGGCCTTGCCCTGCTCCTCGACTATCCGCGGATATTGCTGGGGCGGCGCGACGTTGAGCACCCTCGCGACCTGGTGGATCGGCTTCTCGAAACCAACGCTCTTCTCGCTGCAGCCGATGCAGGGATGGCCGCAACCGACCGGCCAGTTGTTCTCGCCGGCATCACCGAAGCCCAGCGTCGAACAATTGTTGTAGGTTTCCGGCCCTTTGCAACCCAGCTTGTAAAGGCAGAAACCCTGGCGATGACCCGCGTCGCCGAACTCCATGGCAAAGCGGCCGGCATCGAAGTGGGCCCGACGCTCGCAGTTCTCGTGGATCAGGCGCGAGTAGGCAAACTTGGGACGGCCCAGTTTGTCCACCTCCGGCAATTTGCCGAAAGTCAGGAAATGAACCACGGTGGCGAGGAAGTTGTAGGGGTTGGGCGGGCAACCGGGAATCGTCACCACCGGTTTGCCAAGGACCTCGGCCACGCTGGACGCGCCCGTCGGATTCGGCCCGGTGGAAGGCATGCCGCCCCAGGAGGCGCAGGAACCGATGGCGATCACCGCGGCCGCGTCTGCGGCGCATTCCTTGACCAGATCAATGGCCGTTTGGCCACCGATCTTACAATAGATGCCCTTGTCCTTGGTCGGAATGGCGCCTTCGACCACCAGCACATACTTGCCCTTGTTCGCCTTCATGGCGTCCTTGCGGGCGGCTTCGGCCTGGTGACCGGCGGCGGCCATCAGGGTCTCGTGATAATCGAGAGAGATGACGTCGAGGATGAGCTTTTCCAGCGTCGGATGCTCGGCGCGCAAGAGCGACTCCGAGCAGCCCGTGCACTCCTGGAAGTGCAACCAGATCACCGACGGCCGCTTGGCCGCTTCGATCGCCTTGGCCACCGCCGCTTCGGCTCCGGCCGGCAGGCCCATGGTCACCGCCAGCGTGGCGCAGAACTGCAGAAACTCGCGCCGTGGCATTTCGAGGCGTTGCTCGATGTCTTGCAGCGTCTTGCGGCTGGTATCAAAGATTTCGTTCATGTTGCCCATGTCTGCTATCCCCCTCCAAGAGCCAGGCCGCGTCCGGACCTGCGACTGAGAGGGGCACTGCAAGTCTCGCGCCAGCCTGCGGAGTCCCGCTCCCGTACTGCTAATTCAAAGGCTTGGAAAGCGTGCAGTGCAACATAATCAAGGGCATGTGATTACTTGGTTTCCGTATCGCTAATCACCCTGGCGCCGGGTTGTTGCCTGAAAGCGCGCCACAACGCAACGTCATAGGCGATCTTGAGGCAGCCGCAGGCCAGCAGCGGCGCGGCCAGCCAGCCCGCGGCGAACAGTGCACCACCGAGCGAAGGGCTGAGCGCGGCCGCCAAGCTGCGTGGCACGGCGGTAAAACTCGCGGCGGCGGCCCGCTCGGCAGGGGTGACCACCGCCATGACATACGCGGAGCGGGTTGGCACATCCATCTGCGACAACGCGGCACGCAACAGCAGGAAGCCGAGGGCCAGGCTCAGACTCGGCGCCACGGCGGCGAGGATCAGCAGCAGGCTGGACGGGATGTGGGTGAATACCATGGTGTTGAGCAGGCCGATACGCCTTGCCACCCATGGGGCTGCCAGCAATGAGAGCGCGTTGAGCACGCCGACCCAAAAAAAGAAGATGCCCGCCGCGGTCAGCGAAAGCCCGAAACGCTCGAACAGCCACAAGGCGAGCAGCGCGTTTACCACCAGACCTCCGGCAAATGCATCGACCGAAAACAAGGCGGCGAGTTTGACCACAATCGCTCGCGAAGGCCCCAGTGGCACAGGTGTATGCCCTTGCTCCGACGCCGGCCGCTCGGGCAGCCTTGCATACAGCCAGCAGAGCAATCCTCCAACCCCGGCGTAGGCGACGAACATGCTCCGCAGCGCCGTCAGGCGGTCGACGCCGAGACCGGCCAGGGCGTCCGGCACAGCGGCGGCCAGCGCACCCAACGCCGCACAGAGGGCACCCGTGAGGCTGTAGCGCGCAAACAGCCGGGTGCGGGCATCGCCCCCGGCCGCCAGAGACAGCCGGGAATGCTCGAGCGGCAGAAAGACGCTGACGTCGCCAGAACTCGGGTTCAGGGTGCCGACGAAAGCCACCAGCAGCAGCGGCCAGAAGGCCGACAAGCCGGCGAAGCCAATTCCGGTAGCCGTCATCAGCAGCGCCGCGCCCAGCAGCAGCAGGCGCTGGGATGCGCAATGCCCCCAGGCGCCGAGCGCCAGTGTGGCCAGTGCCGAACCGAGCAAGGTCGCGGTACTCAGCAGCCCCACCTGCCAGGTGCCATATCCCAGAGCCAGCAGGTAGGCTGGCAGCAGCACCGCGACATAGCCGTCGACAAAGGCGCGCAGGCCGCGTCCGATCAGCAGCAGGCGAACCTCCCGCGCGGCAGGAGCGCTGATCGTCACCAGTGTCACCCCTATTGTTCAGTGAGACTCGAACGGCTCACTGCGCACACCATGCATAAAGGGCGTCGTAGATCACCATGCCGTGCTTGAGCATCTCGTGGTCATCATTGAAATTGAGCGACAGACCCTTTGAAATCGCCAGCAGACCGGCCGCTTCGCTTGCCAACTGGGGCGCACCGCAGTCAGCGGCACGGACGATTAGCGCGAGCTTGTCCAATGCCGCATCATTGAGCTGATACTTGGCGATGAAGGCGTCGAAACTGCATTGGTCGCCATGGTGGCCGAGTTCGACGTCCGGCACGTCGTAGGGAATCGCGCCGGTCTCGGCGGCGATTTTCATCACGTCCTTGCCCGGCACATAAAGGAACTCCGCGCTTTCGTCGACGAAGCGCACCACCAGCCAGGGACAGGCGATGCGGTCGATTTTCGGGCGCTCGCGCGTGATCCACTTCATCGTTTTCTCCTTAGCGGACGAAGGACAGCACCAGACCCAGCAACGCGCAGATGCCGATGACCTTCATGATGTCGGCCTTGTACTTCCACAGCGCGACAAACGAAACCACGGCGATGACGACGGGGATCGCGTCGAACGGGCCGCCAAAAGGAGTCGCATTGGTCGCCTTGGGCCAGAAGGTGTGCCAGGCGAAGAAGGTGGCAAGGTTGAGGATCACCCCGACGACGGCCGCCGTGATGGCGGTCAACGGTGCGGTGAATTTCAGCTCGCCGCGTGTAGCTTCCACCAGCGGACCGCCGGCGAGAATGAAGAAGAACGATGGCAGGAAGGTGAAGAAGGTCGCCACTGCCGCGCCGGCAATGCCCGCGGCTACCGGATTGCCAGCCACCGCCTTGGATACCCCGCCCAGATAGCCGACCCAGGTAACGATCATGATCAGCGGCCCGGGCGTGGTTTCGCCCAGCGCCAGGCCGTCCATCATCTGCGGCCCGGTGAGCCAGCCGAAGTGCTCCACGGCGCCCTGATAAACATAGGGCAGCACGGCGTACGCGCCGCCGATGGTAAGGAAGGCCGCCTTGGTGAAGAAGTCGCCGAGGTGGTAGAGCTCCGTGCTGCCGCTGATCGCCAACATCGACCCGGCCCAGATCGCGACAAACACCACCACCGTGACGGCCAGCCTGGCCCAGGTGAATTTCGCATGGGCCGGCGGCGGCGTGTCGTCGTCGATGATCGCCGGTCCGTAGGTTTTGCTTGAGGCGCCGTGACCGCCACCGCCCTTGAACTTCGCCGGCAGCAGTTTGCCGCCGATGGCGCCGAGAATGGCGGCCGCCAGCACGATCCACGGAAAGTCGATATCGAAGAAGAAGATGCCGACGAAGGCCAGCGCGGCGATGGTCAGCAACACCTCGTTCCTGATCGCGCGCGAGCCGATGCGCCAGGCCGCGAACAACACCACGGCAACGACCGCCGGCTTGATGCCGTAGAAGATGCCCTGCACCACAGGCACATTGCCGAAGGAAAGGTAGATGCCGGCCAGCAGCGACAGCAGCACGAATGATGGCAGGAAGAACAGCACGCCGGCCATCACCCCGCCGCGCACGCCATGAATCAGCCAACTGATATAGATGGCAAGCTGGGTCGCCTCCGGCCCCGGTAGCAGCATGCAGTAGTTGAGCGCATGCAGGTAGCGGTGTTCCGAAATCCAGCGCCGCCGCTCGACCAGTTCCTGATGCATCATCGCGATCTGCCCGGCCGGACCGCCGAAACTGATGAAGCCGAGCTTGAGCCAGTATTTGAAGGCTTCGCCGAGCGTCGGGGTGGGAGGCGCGGTGGTGGGGATGGGGACGTCACTCATTTAGCCGCACCGCGGATCATGAGTCAGGTGCCGGCAGCCAATCCCTTGCGCAGGAGTTCATCGACCAGTTCGTTCAATCCCGTCTGGCGTGACTCGGCGAGGGCGCGGATTTCTTCGACGAGATGTGCGTCCAGCTTTACCGCAAAGGGAATCAGGCCCCTGGCCTGGTCCAGCTTGCGTTGCTCCTTGCGGTCGGGCACGGCGCCCCCGGCGAAACGCCCCGGTGTCCCGGCGTGTTTCATGCGTTCGTCGAGCTTGAGGGCCATGTTCTTTGCGAGGTCGGTTCTTTTCATTTTGAGGCCTCAGATAAGTGGCTGAAATAATACGTCAAGATCGTTGGCAGTAATCAGATGACCGCCGCCCTCGCCGCCCGATCCGCCTGTCTTCATCAGCTGATCGGCGAGGCCGCGCTTGCGGTCTTGCAGGGCGAGAATCTTTTCTTCCACCGTACCCTGTGTCATCAGTTTATAGACAAACACCGGCTTGTCCTGTCCTATCCGATGGGCGCGGGCCGTCGCCTGCTCTTCGACCGCCGGATTCCACCACGGATCATAATGAATCACGGTGTCGGCGGCGGTCAGATTCAGGCCCGTGCCGCCGGCCTTGAGGCTGACCAGGAACAGCGGCACGCGGCCTTGCTGAAAGTCGCTGATCGGTGTTTCACGGTCGCGGGTCTGGCCGGTGAGCTTGGCATAGGGGATGCCGCGCTTTTCCAGTTCGAGCTCGATCAGCGCCAGCATCGAGGTGAATTGCGAAAACAGCAGCACCTTGCGGCCTTCGTCCAGCAATTCATCGAGCATTTCCATCAGGGTCGCCAGCTTCGCCGAATGGGCATGGCCCTTTTTTACCAGCGCTTCGGCGGCCGGAAGTTTCACCAAGCGCGGATCGCAACAGACCTGCCGCAATTTGAGCAGCGCGTCGAAGATCATGATCTGGCTGCGGCCTATCCCCTGCTCCGTCAACACCAGGCGCAGTTTGCGGTCGAAAACCACGCGCAGGGATTCATACAGATCGCGTTGGCCACCCTCGATATCCACCCAGCGCACCATCTCCGTACGCGGCGGCAGATCTGTCAGCACCTGTTCCTTGGTTCGCCGCAACAGGAAGGGTCGCACCCGGTCGGCAAGGCGGATGCGCATTTCCTCGTCGCCCAGTTTCTCGATCGGCGTGCGAAACACCTGGGTAAAACGCTTGGCATTGCTCAACAGTCCCGGCATCAGAAAATCGAACTGGGCCCAAAGTTCGCCCAGATGATTCTCCAGCGGCGTGCCGGTCAGCGACAGGCGATGACGCGCCTTCAGACTGCGCGCCACCTGGTGCGACTGCGCCTTGGGATTCTTGATGAACTGGGCCTCGTCCATCACCAGCAGGTGCCAGTCATGCGCCAGCAGGGTTTCGCGGTCACGCACCAGCAGCGGATAGGTGGTCAGCACCAGATCGGCCTGCGCAATCTCGTCGAAATGCTGGGCGCGATCCTTGCCGTGCAGGATCAGCACCTTGAGCCCCGGCGCGAACTGCGCGGCCTCGTCGCGCCAGTTGGCCATCAGACTGGTGGTGGCCACCACCAGACTGGGCCGGTCGGCGCGGCCCGATGCCCTCTCGAGATGCAGGTGGGCCAGGGTCTGCACGGTCTTGCCGAGGCCCATGTCGTCCGCCAGAATTCCGGCCAGACCGTACTCGCGCAGAAATTGCAGCCAGTCGAGACCGACCTGCTGATAAGGGCGCAGCGTGGCGGTGAAGCCGGGCGCCTGCGGACAATGGGTCATGCCCGAGAAATCGCGCAGGCGGCGGCCCAGAGCGCGCAACTCTTCACCACCGATCCATTGCGTCGGCAGATCATCCAGTCCGGCCAGTGCCGCCGCATTGTGGCGCGACAGACGCGGCCGGTCCTCGTCGAGAAACTCCAGCAAGGGTAGCAACCACGCCTTCAGGCGACCCGCCGGCACCGGCAGGATGCGTCGCGCATCGAGTGCGACAGGAAATGTCTGATCGTCCTCGAGACCGCGCACCACGCCGAGCAGATCCGGCTGTTCGCGCAGCAGGCGCAGCAGCGGCGGCACCAGGCTCACACGCTCGCCCGCGACACGCACGCCCAGATCGAGATCGAACCAGTCGTTGCCGACCGACTCTTCGACCGCGACGAACCAGTCTTCGGCCTGGGCGATGCAATACGGAAAATCGTCGGCCAGCACGACCTCGATGCCCTGTCGTTCGAGTTCGGGCACACCCTGATTGAGGAAGGACAACCAGCCGACCGCATCGTTGCGCGGCGGCATCAGACCATCCTCGGTACCCTCGAGACGCTGATAGCTTCCCAGGCTGCGCTGCCACTCCTCAAGCCCCGCAGCCTTCACCTGTTGCCACACTTCGCCTTCCGTTTCCAGATCACGCTGCAGGGTCTGCCACTGGCTGCCTGCCCGCTGCCGCATGAAGGGCGAAGGCTGCTCGCCGCCGACCACGGTCAAGCCCTGCGGATAGTCGAAATACAGCACGGCAAGCGCCAGATCGTCGTGCAGACGGTTCATCGCCGTATGACGGAAGCGCCCCTGGGTCAGCAGCAGGCGCGCAACCGGCTTGCCCGCGGCGACGGCTTCCGGCGCGTCGGGCAGCGGCAGTGCGCAGTGCCGCTCGCGCGCCAGCTTCGCCAGTTGCTGACGCACCAACGGCGCATCGGCTTCATTCAGCGGCGGCGCGCTCATCAGTTGCTGCAGCAGATGGGCGGACAGGTCCGACTGCAATTCGCCGACTGCCCGACCCGTGATATCCAAATAGAACGGCGGCCAGGTCGGGATCATCTGCATGGCGGCCGGCAGGTCGAAAACCAGTTGCTGCAAGCCGGCCGGAGTGTGTGTCCACAGCAGATTGAGCGCCTTTGGTGCGCCTGACTCCAGCGGCACTTCAACCAGGTCGTCGAGATACAGTCTGCCCGTGCGCAACGCAAGGCGCAGCAACAGCGCGCCCGTCTCGCCGCTCAAGTCGACGGCTTCATTGTAGAAATAGCCGCCGCCGGCCTGCAGGGCGAGAAACAGGCGCAGAGGCGGAATGTCCTGGTCAAGAATAAACTCCCGATGGCTGCGGGCGCTACCCAGGTCATAGGGCTGCGGGCGGTAAACCGCCGGCTTGCCAAAGCCACCCTTTTTCAGCGGCCGGCTCTTGCCCAACGAGAGACTGGGTGGAGTGCCCGGCCGCAACAGATAGACCACGCGGGGCTGGGGACCCCTTGCCGACGGCTTGGTCGTCGCCGGTTCATCCAGGGAGCCCAGCCAGTCGAGCGTCGCCGCGCTGGGTTCGGGATAATCACCGTCATTCCGCTGCGGTGCATCCCCCAGCCCGGCGAAACTGCCGATGTCCGTCGTCTGCCCGAGCGTCAGCAGTACCGCCGCCACATGTTCGCAATTCTCCTGCAGCGGGCACATGCAAACACTATCGACGTCGACAATCGTGCCGCCCTGATCGACCTCCAGCCAGAGATCGACCTCGTAGGGACGCGTTTGAGCCCCCTGAACCTCCGCTTCTACATGAATTTCGCCTGGCGCCCGCGCCACGCGCTTCATGCGGACGCGCCCTTCTGCGGCACAGGCCCGACCGAGTTGCAATGTTCTACGGTCAAACTGCGCGGCGAACTTGCCCAGAACATCGGTATCGGGAATAGGATTGGCAGCCATTCAATGGAAGTGAGATCAGGCAGTCGTGGGTCGACGACCATAGCACAGACCACCCGCCGTTGAGCTTTTGATTTCCTGTTCAGTGCGCTCGTCGGGGATAGTGAGATGCTCGCCGTGGTGCCAGCGCCGACTTTGCTACCGCGGCCCGACGCCTCTCAATCTGGCTAGTTGCCGCGGAATGCTGCATAGACGGTAACCATCCCGGACTCGAAGCTTTTTTAGTAACTGACTGATCTAATGGGTGTAATCAAACGGCTACGCATAGGCATGGATTTTGTATGATGTTTTCCATAGACTTCATACTGCGCACCGCTGACTTAGGCTCCCGCCCATGGATCTGCCCAACGACTGGATTGCCCTCCTCGCCCTGGTTTTCATCCTGGGCGGCAGGCACGGTCTCGACGCGGATCACCTGGCCACCATCGACGGGCTGACACGTCACAACCTGCGCATTGCCCCTGCCCGCGCCCGCTGGTGCGGATCGCTCTTCTCTCTTGGTCACGGCGCCGTCGTCATGCTGATCGCGCTCAGCGTCGGTCTGGCGTCGACTACCTGGCTAGTACCGGAGTGGATGGAAGACGTCGGCGCCTGGATCTCCATCAGCTTCCTGACGCTGCTCGGCATCCTCAATCTGCGCGCCGTGCTGATCGCCCCGGCGGGTGACATGGTCACCACCATAGGCATCAGGGCCGGCCTCTTGCGCCGTCTGCAGGCCACCTCGCATCCCCTGGCGATTGCCGCCGTGGGTTCGCTCTTCGCGCTCTCTTTCGACACCGTGAGCCAGGCCACGCTGTTTGCCGTCACCGCCACCCAACACGGCGGCGTCGCACACACCCTCGTGCTCGGCCTGACCTTTACCCTCGGCATGCTGCTGGCCGACGGCGCCAATGGCCTGTGGATCGCCCGCCTGCTGAGCCGCGCGGATCACCGCGCGCGCATCGCCTCGCGGGTCATGGGCCTGATGGTCGCCGCCATCAGCTTTTCGGTCGCCGCTTTCGGTCTGGCGCGCTGGCTGCACGCCGACATCTCGCACTGGTACGAAGGCAAGGAACTGCTGGTCGGGATCAGCGTCATTCTCTTGCTGACTGGCAGTTTTCTGCTGGGCAACTGGCTGGCGCGAGGTTCGCGTCTGGCCGGGATGCAATCCACGGCGCGTTGAATCAAGGTCGGCGGCCCTAAGACCACTCGCCCACAATCCGGCCGCGCGACCGCGTTCTCTCGGCATCAGGTCTTTGGCTTCAGATGCACATGACCGTGCGTCCGCCCGACGGGCGTGTAGCCGTGATGGTGCTCGCGGCCTGAATCGACCTCGACATCGATCAGGTTGAGCTGACCGTGACGCACGCCACGCTCGGCGATCAAGGCATCCGAAAAGCTGCGCACGGCGGCGGTCGGCCCGCGCAGGATGACGCTTTCAAGACAGTTCTCGTGATCGAGATGGGCGTGCAGCGTTGCCACCGTGAGGTCGTGCTGGCCATGCTGCAAGGCCGTCAGTCGCTCGGCCAGATCGCGCTCGTGATGGTTATAGACATAAGACAGATTGGCGACGCAATGGCTCGCCTCACCTCGCTTCTGGCGCGCCTGTTCAAGATGTGCGCGCAGCAGGTCGCGCACCGCCTCGGAACGGTTCCGATAGCCGCGTTCGGCGATCAGCCGGTCGAACTCCGCGGCCAGGTCGGCGTCAAGCGAAATCGTTATGCGCTCCATCTCAGGACTTCCCATTCATTTGCAGCACTTTTTCGACCACACCACCGCGCTTCAAGGATTCCAGGCGATGCTGTCTTTCTATCTTTATCACGCGCTCCAGATAATCGAGATTGCGTTCAATCGATTCCATGTAGAAATTTCGATCGGCGCCTTGCTGCTGGTTGAAATGCTGTGTCAAATGTTTTGAAAGACCATGCAGATCCTGGTCAAGCCGGGCTTTGGTCATGCCATAAAAGGCAGTGGTCTTTTCCAGAAGTTCGTGAACATCGGCAAAGCCACCCATCCGCGCTTCCTCGAACTCGAAGTAGAGGAGCAGTATCCGCTCCAGATATTCCCGGTTGGCCATCTGCCCGATCAGATCGGCGGTGGCAGTAGCGTAGGCCGCACGCTGCTGTTGCAGGTTGTCGAACGTGACCAAGCCGGCGGGTTTGCGGTGGTCGGTGAGCAAAATCACCTTGGTCGTGGTGTCGAGCACATCCGGCGGCAAACCGACCAGATGCCGGCGCGCAAACTCCACGCCGCGCAGCACATGTCCATCGGTGAACTGCGCACCGGTGCCGCTGGCCTCCTCGTCGCTCATCAGGTAGCCGATATCGTGCATCAGGGCGCCAATCAGCGCGGCGTCGATGTGATCGGCATCCAGTCCCTGGCCGGCCAGCTGCAATCCGTGGAGCATGCGTGCGGCACACAGCACCACTTCATTGGTATGGGTGCGGTTGTGATAAAGCGTTTTCAGCTTTTGATAGCCCGGCAGATCACCGTCAAATGCACGATCCAGCAGGCCGAAGGCGTCCGCAATCCGTGTCAGATCATGGCCCGGCGCAAACGCGTGGACGATCTTGCCCACCTGCGCTTCCACCTCTGCGGTGTCGCGGGTATTGCCCAGCGCGGCAAAGGGGCTGTCGTAATTCATAGCTTGCGTATCGCAAGGCCAGTATGACGAAAAGTAAATCCTAGCAGAGCGGCATCAGAAAAACTGCTGGCTCGATAAAAAGCTGCTGTTTACCCGTGTCGGTCGGCGTCATCAGGTACGGGCGGACGCATGGAATGTTGACCCAGATTAAATCGCTGCAATACGAGAGGGCTATGCTGCATCGCAGTAGCAATAGACGGAGCATCCCTTCTCGAGGTTCTTGCCATGTCCGATACCGATATGATCGACGCCGTTCTTGACCGTCACCACCACGACGGCACGCGCCTGATGCAGATTTTGCGCGAGACCCAGGAACAGCTTGGCTGGCTGTCTCCGGCGACCCTGACCCACATCGCCAAGGCGATCGCTTGGCCGCGTGCCCAGGTCGAAGGTACCGCCGACTTTTACAGTTTTTTCCACACCCGTCCGCTGGGTCGCTACCGCGTGTTGTGGAGCGACAACATCACCGACCGCATGCTGGGCAATACCGATCTGCTGGAGGCCATGTGCAAGAAGCTCTGGCTGGAACCCGGGCGAGTTTCGGAAGACGGTCTGGTCAGCGTTGATGTCACATCCTGCACCGGCATGTGCGACCAGGGTCCGGCCGTGCTGGTGAACTGCCGCGCCATCACGCGCATGACCCCGGCTCGCGTCGGTGAAATGGTCGGCCTGATTCGCAGCGAAACACCGCTCGCCGAATGGCCTGCCGAATGGTTTGCGGTCGACGACAACATCCGCCGCAAGGACATTCTTCTCGCCCACGACCTCGTTCCCGGGCAGGCCCTGGCCGCCGCGCTGGAACGCGGCGCGGAAAAGATGCTGGCCGAGATCAAGGCCGCCAGACTGCGTGGCCGCGGTGGTGCCGGCTTCGCCACCGGCCTCAAGTGGGAAGCCTGCCGCAGCGCCGCGGGACACGGCGCAGGCGCCGCGCACTACGTCGTCTGCAATGCCGACGAAGGCGAGCCGGGCACCTTCAAGGATCGCGTGCTGCTGACTTCCTATGCCGGTCTGGTGTTCGAGGGCATGAGCATCGCGGGTCTGGTGGTGGGTGCGAAGAAGGGCCTGCTCTACCTGCGCGGCGAGTACCGCTATCTGCTCGAACCCCTGGAGTCGGCGCTGGCGGTACGGCGCGACGCGAAACTGCTGGGCAAGAATATTCTCGGCACGGACTTCGAATTCGACATTGAAATACATCTCGGTGCCGGCGCCTATATCTGCGGCGAAGAATCCGCCCTGATCGAATCGCTCGAGGGCAAACCCGGGCGACCACGCATCCGGCCGCCCTTCCCGGTCACCCACGGCTACCTCGACCAGCCGACCACGGTCAACAACGTCGAGACGCTCGCCGCATCCTGCCTCATCGCCGCCCACGGCAGCGACTGGTATGCGCAGCATGGAACGGAGAAATCCACCGGCAGCAAGATCCTTTCGGTCAGCGGCGACTGCGAGCGGCCCGGCATTTACGAATATCCCTACGGCGTCGCCGTGCGCCAGGTTCTGGAGGACTGCGGCGCCTCGGATTGCCAGGCCGTGCAGATTTCCGGCCCGTCCGGCATGTGCGCGGCGGAAGCGGAGTTCGACCGCAAAATCGCCTTCGAGGATATTCCGACCGCGGGCGCCTTCATGGTCTTCGACGAAACCCGCGACATGTTCGAAGTGGCGCGCAACTTCGCCCATTTCTTTGCCCACGAATCCTGCGGCTTCTGCACGCCCTGCCGGGTCGGCACGACGCTGGTCAGGAATCTGATGGACAAGATCGCGCGCAATCACGGCTCGCCCTACGACATCGACGAACTGTTCAAACTGCACCGCCTGATGCAGGGCGCCAGCCATTGCGGGCTGGGCAATACCGCCTGCAACCCGATCTTCGACACGCTCAACAAGTTCCGTCCCGCCTACGAACACCGGCTCATGTCGCTCGACTACGAGCCGGCCTTCGATCTCGACGCGGCCTTGTCGCAGGCACGGCAGATGACCGGCCGCGACGATGCCGCTGCGCACTTGAAGAATGGGGCCGAAGCATGAACAACACGTTCCAACTCGATGGCGAAGAAATCCCCTTCACGCCGGGGCAAACCATCATGCAGGCGGCGACCGCCCATGGCAGCTACATTCCGCATCTTTGCTGGCATCCGGATTTCAGCGTGCACGGCTCGTGCAAGCTGTGCACGGTAAAGGTCAATGGCCGCTTCGGTTCGTCCTGCACCATGGAAGCCCAGCCCGGCATGGAGGTCGAGAACCGCACGGCGGAACTCGACGACAAGCGCCGCACGCTGCTGCAGATGCTGTTTGTCGAAGGCAACCACTTCTGCCCCTCGTGCGAGAAGAGCGGTGACTGCAAGTTGCAGGCGACGGCCTACGAACTGAAAATGATGTCGCCGCACTTCGACATGTTCTATCCCGACCGTCCCGTGGATGCCTCGCATCCCGACATCCTGCTCGATTTCAACCGCTGCATCATGTGCGGGCTGTGCGTCGCGGCCTCGCGCGAGGCCGACGGCAAGAACATCTTCGCCATGGGCGGGCGCGGCCTGCTCGGCCGTCGCGTACACGTCAGCAGCGAGAGCGGAAAACTCGCCGATACCGATTTTGCCGCTACCGACCGCGCGGCCAGCATCTGTCCGGTCGGCGTCATATTGTCCAAGCGCAGGGGCTTCGTCGTGCCGATTGGCCGGCGCACCTATGACCTGGCGCCAATCAGCGCACAGGTCACGGAGAAAGCGCCATGAACGCTCCCATGTCCCCGCCCAAAAAGCTGCGTGTCGCCACCACCAGTCTCGCCGGCTGTTTCGGCTGCCACATGTCCTTTCTCGATATCGACGAGCGCATCCTGAAGCTGCTTGAGTTGATCGAATTCGACCGTTCGCCGCTCACCGACATCAAGCACTGCGGCCCCTGCGATCTGGGCATCATCGAAGGCGGACTGTGCAATGCCGAGAACGTGCATGTGCTGCGCGAGTTCCGCAGGAACTGCAAGATCATCCTGGCCCTGGGTGCCTGCGCGATCAACGGCGGCCTGCCGGCACAGCGCAACCACCTCGACCTGCGCGACGTGCTCGAAGAGGTGTACCAGACCGAACACCTGCTGGGTCGCGGCGGCATTCCCAACGACCCGGAACTGCCCCTGCCGCTGAACAAGGTGCACCCGATCCACGAAGTAGTGAAAGTGGACTACTTCCTCCCCGGCTGCCCGCCGTCCGCCGATGCGATCTGGAAGCTCCTCACCGACCTGCTGGCCGGTCGCACGCCCACTCTCGGGCACGGACTGCTTCACTATGACTAAGTTCAAAACCATGAGCCACAGAGATCACAGAGGACACAGAGAAATGCAAAAGACAAGGTTTTCCTCTGTGATCTCTGTGTCCTCTGTAGCTAAAGGGTTTACATCATGACATTCGAACTCGAAACCGCCATCGCCCCCGAAAAGCTGCGTCGCGTCGCCATCGATCCGGTATCGCGGGTCGAGGGCCACGGCAAGGTCACGATCCTGCTCGACGATGACAACAAGGTGCATCAGGTGCGCCTGCACATCGTCGAGTTCCGCGGCTTCGAGAAGTTCATCCAGGGCCGCCCCTACTGGGAAGTGCCGGTCATGGTGCAGCGCCTGTGCGGCATCTGCCCGGTCTCGCACCATCTGGCCGCGTCGAAGGCCATGGACATGATGCTGGGCGTGAAGGAGCTCACGCCAACGGCGGAGAAGATTCGCCGCCTGATGCACTACGGCCAGATCCTCCAGTCGCACGCCCTGCACTTCTTCCATCTGTCGTCGCCCGACCTGCTGTTCGGCTTCGGCTCCAACGTCGCCGCACGGAACATCGTCGGCGTCGTCGCCGCCCATCCGGAAATCGCCAAGAAGGGTGTCCTGCTGAGAAAGTACGGCCAGGAGGTCATCCGCATGACGGCCGGCAAGCGCGTGCATGGCACCGGCTCGATTCCCGGTGGCGTGAACAAGTCGCTCTCCGATGGCGAGCGCGCCGACCTGCTCAAGGACATCTACCAGATGGTGGCCTGGAGCCGCGACGCGGTCGGCATGATCCGCCAGCTGTTCGAACAGAATCTCGCCGAATACAACGATTTCGGGCGCTTTCGTTCCAGCGGCATGTGCCTGGTGCGCGCCGATGGGGCCATGGATCTCTACCACGGTGGCCTGCGCGCGCGCGACACGGACGGCAACACACTTTTCGACCACTTCAACTATGGCCGCTACTGGGAGGTTATTGCCGAAGACGTCAAGCCCTGGTCTTACATGAAATTTCCCTTCTTCAAATCATTGGGACCGGACGACGGCTCCTACCGGGTCGGGCCGCTGACCCGCGTCACCCAGTGCGACAGCATCCCGACCCCGCTGGCCGACAAGGAGCGCGAGGAGTTCATGGCCTTCGACGGCGGCAGCGTCACCGGGGCGACCTTGGGCTACCACTGGGCACGCATGATCGAGATGCTGCATGCGGCCGAGAGCATCAAGGATCTGCTGCACGACGACGATATTCTCGGCCATGATCTGATGGCCACCGGTCAGCGTCAGCAGCGCGGCGTCGGGGTCATCGAAGCGCCGCGCGGCACGCTGATCCACCACTACCGCGTCGATGAAAACGATCTGGTGATCCGTGCCAATCTGATCGTGTCGACCACGCACAACAATCAGGCGATGAACACCGCCGTGCGCGAAGTGGCGAAGAAGTACCTCAATGGCCGCGAAATCACCGAAGGCCTGCTCAACCACATCGAAGTGGCGATCCGCGCCTTCGACCCCTGCCTCTCCTGCGCCACGCATGCGCTGGGCCAGATGCCGCTCGAAGTGGCAATAGTCGGCGCTGACGGTAGGGTGCTCGACGAGGCGACGCGCGACCATCGCGGCCTCACGCGCGAGAGTTCTTGATCGCGCCGACACTGGTCTTCGGCTGGGGCAACCCGTCGCGCGGCGACGACGCGCTGGGGCCGCTGTTCGTTGACCGCATCGCTGAACTGCAGTTGCCCGGCGTCGAGTGCCTGACCGATTTCCAGCTCCAGGTCGAACACGCGCTCGATCTGGAGAACCGTCGCCGCATTCTGTTCGTCGATGCCAGCATCGACACCGCCCCGCCCTTCACCGTCAAGCGGCTCGAAGCGGCCCGCGATGCGAGTTTCACCACCCACGCGATGACGCCCGAGGCGGTGATGCAGGTCTATTTCGAACTGCACGACGAAGCGCCGCCGCCGTGCACCTTGCTCGCGGTCTGCGGTGAACGCTTTGAACTCGGTGAGGGTATTTCGCCCGCGGCGGCGAGCCATCTCGCCGCCGCGCTGGCCTGGGCGAAAGCCTGGCTTGCCGACTGATTTCGCGCGCTGAGGTAAAGTAGCGCCCCGAGTCACGACAGCAATTGATCGGCTTCAGTTTGCTAATTCTTTGCACCTGCGCCCGAACGGCGACGCGCCGATGCTGTCCATATAAGCAAAACCCGGTTGCCAGACGGACCCCCATGCAAATACGGTATCCAAAATCCTTCTTCAAGCTGTTGTTCGTCGGCTTCATGCTGGCAGTGCTGCCGCTACTGGTCGGCCTGCTTAGCAATATCCTGGCCATCGAGCGGCTGGCGGCACAAAGCCAGCGCGCCGTATATGACGCAGCGCGCATTGCCCATGCCAGCCGCGAGTTGAACGACACGGCCGCTTCCCTGGAACGCGCCGCGCAGCAAGCCACCGTACTGCGCGACGCGACGCTGTGGGAAGGCTACAGGAACTTCCGTGCGCGGTTCCGCGACGCGGGGTCGAGGCTGACGGAGATGCCCCTCGAGACGGAAATACGCAAGACACTCGACGATCTGTTGCAGCAGGAATCCGCTCTCCACGAAGCGCTGACGCGAAACGGAACCACGGTCGCCGAGGCCACGGCGACTGCCCGCCGCTATGCCGAAATCTCCGCGGCGACAGGCATCCTGCTGGACGGCTCGAGTACGCTGATCGACCGCGAAGCCGAATCCTTGCGCGACCTGGCGGCGCAAACCGAGTCACAGGCGCGGACCCAGTTGCTGGTGCTGCTGCCGCTGGCGATCTTCGTCGTGGCCGGCTTTACCTACCTGCTGGCGCGACCGATCAAGGAGCTGAATCAGGGGATACGCGATCTGGGGGAGCGCCGCCTCGATACCCGGATCGAAGTCACCGGGCCGGAAGACCTCGAGCAACTCGGCCGTCAACTCGACTGGCTGCGCCTGCGCCTGATCCAGCTGGAGGAACAGAAGAGCCGCTTCCTGCGCCACGTCTCGCACGAACTGAAAACGCCCCTGACGATCCTGCGCGAGGGCTCGGAGTTGCTGGCGGAAGAAGTGGCCGGCAGCCTTTCCGAACGGCAGCGCGAGATCGTGCTTATACTGAAGCAGAACAGTCTCGAATTGCAGCGTCTGATCGAAACGCTGTTGCGCCACGGCGAGGCCGAATTCCATCTGGCGCCCGTCAAGCTGCAGACGGTGAAGCCAGCGCAGATCATCGCTGCGATCGTCGAGCGGCAAAAGCTGGCCTGTGCGCCGAGGAGAATCCGGGTGACCCAGCAAATAGAGGATTTCGTCATGCAAACCGACCCCGAACGATTGCGGGTGGTACTCGACAACCTGCTGTCGAACGCGGCCAAGTATTCCCCCGACGACGGCGAGATCGTCGTAACCGCAAGAAGGCAGGAAGGCTGGGCGGTTCTGGAAGTGCTCGATCAGGGACCGGGGGTCGCGCCGGCGGAGCGTGAGCGGATTTTCGAGCCTTTCTACCGCGGCAGCGCCGACGCCGCCGGTGCAGTGCGGGGGAGCGGCCTTGGCCTGTCCATCGCACGGGATCACGTGCTGGCCATGGGCGGGAATATCACGGTGGGCGAAGGACAGGGCCGCTTCACGGTGACGCTGCCGCTGGGCACTCCATGAACGTCCTGCGCCATGTCGCGATCATCCTGTGCACCGTGTTCCTGCTGCCGGTCCTGAGCAGCTGCGCGCTGCTGGCGCCGCCGCGCGACGCCTACTGGCTCGACCCGCAGGGGCCGCGCCCGAGCAGCGATGCCGTATCGCTGGTCCACTATGCGCTATTCGCCCGGAACCTCGGCGGCAAGCCTCTCGCCGACGAAACAGAGCGTGTGCGCCAGGCCTACGCCGCCGAAAAAACCGAGTTCCGTTCGCTGCAATATGCGATCGTGCTTGCCGTGCCCGGCGCGACGGCGGCGGACCACCGCCGCGCCCTGCAACTGCTCGATCCGCCGCCGAAGCCGGGCGATGGCCACGACCGCGAGTTGCAGGCGCTGGCATCATTGATGCGTGCGCACCTGGCGGAGTACCGCCGCCTGGAAGACGGCAGCCATTCCCAGGCGCAAAAGGCACGGGAAGAACAACGGCGGGCCGAGGATCTGGAGAAAAAGTTGGAAGCCCTGAAAGACATCGAAAAAAGCCTGCTGCCTCGTGACAAGCCTGCCGGACGCGGACGCGCGAAATGAGCGGCAACCCGGGCAAGATCCTGCTGGTAGACGATGACCCCGATCTGCTGCGCCTGATCGCGATCCGCCTCGAAGCCGCCGGACATGTCGTCGCCACGGCCGCCAGTGGCGCCCAGGCGCTGGCGCAGATCGCCACCGACCGGCCGCAATTGGTGATCACCGACATGCGCATGCCAGGCATGGACGGCAACGCCCTGTTCGGCGCGATACGGGGGAATTACCCCACCCTGCCGGTCATCATCCTGACCGCCCACGGCACCATTCCGGACGCCGTGGCGGCGACCCATCGCGGCGTCTTCGGCTATCTGGTCAAGCCCTACGAGGCGCGGGTGCTGCTGGATCTGGTGGCCAAGGCCCTCGAGATCTCGCCGGCGGCCACCGGCAGCGGCCCCGATGCCGAGGCATGGCATGCGAACATCATCACGCGCAACATGATCATGGCCGACCTGCTGGCGCAGGCCAGGCTGGTCGCCGCGGGCGACGCCAGCGTGTTGCTGCGCGGCGCCTCCGGTTCCGGCAAGGAGATGCTGGCACAGGCCATCCATCAGGCCAGCGAACGCCGCGAGCGCCCCTTCGTCGCCGTCAATTGCGGAGCGATCCCCGAGAACCTGCTCGAATCGGAGCTCTTCGGCTATGTGCGGGGGGCCTTCACCGGCGCGGCCAAGGACCACCTCGGCCTGATCCGCGCCGCGCAGGGCGGTACCCTGTTCCTCGACGAGATCGGCGACATGCCGCTGCCGTTGCAGGTCAAGCTGCTGCGCGTGCTCGAGGAGCGCGAAGTCCGTCCGGTCGGCGCCACGCGCAGCGAACCGATCGATGTACGCATCATCAGCGCCACGCACCGCGATCTCGAAGAGGAAATGAGCGCGGGACGCTTTCGCCGCGATCTCTACTACCGGCTCAACGTGGTCTCGCTGTCGATTCCCGATCTGGCCGAGCGGCGCGACGACATTCCCTTGCTGGCCAACCATTTTCTGTGCAAGCTGGCGCAGAGCTATCGCAAGGAAATAAATGGCTTCGCGCCGGAGGCCATGGAGTTGCTGATTCGCGCCAGTTGGCCGGGCAATGTGCGCCAGCTGCTGAATGTGGTGGAACAGGCCGTGGCCCTGACCACCGGCCCCATCGTCACGCTGGCCCTGGTGCAGAAGACCATCAGCGAACTCGGCGAGATCGTGCCTTTCGACGAGGCCCGCCGCAGTTTCGAATCCAATTACCTGATCCGCCTGCTCAAGATGACGGGCGGCAACGTCACGCAAGCCGCCAAGCTCGCCCAGCGCAACCGCACCGATTTCTACAAGCTGCTGCAACGCCACGCCCTCGATCCCTCGCTGTTCAAGTGAGCGTCGCCGTTTGGCGACAGCAATAAGCCAGCACATTCAGCCAGTTGCTTCCGGACCGCGCGTTTCTGTCGCCATTTGGCGACGGACGCGGCGCGCTCCTGTTCGCATGAAGTTCTGCTCACTCCTTGATTATCAATAACTTAACTTCATGGCACGACGCTTGCGATAGCTCATGTGAACAATTCATGTTCGATGCTGCAAGTACTGAAGGAGAGAGTAGAGATGAACGTCCAATCGACAGCGCGGGTGGCCATGGCGCCATGGCTGGCGGCCTGCACCAGCAATCCGCGCAACCAGGACATTGGCATGGTGAGCGGAGCGATCGTCGGTGGCGTGGCGGGTTCCGCACTGACAGGCGGAAGCACCGCGGGCAAGGTCGGCGGCGCCGCGGCAGGCACCTATATCGGCAACCGGATCGCCAAGGAGATGAGATAGCCATGAATGCCGCCACCATCGAGTCGCTGGGCACCAATGTGGAAACGCGGTCTGCGCGTCCCAAGCTGCTGTATCCGGCGCTGGTCATCGCCGCAATTTCCGTCACGCTGTTCAGCCTGCTCGGCATCGCCGCCCTGACCGGCGTCATGCCGTCGGCCCATTCCACTCCGCAAGCGGCCGTGGCTGCGAAATCCGCGCCGACAGGAAAATCCGCGCAAACATCCAGCCAAACATCCACTCCATCAACGCACGCCGCGGCAGCATCGTGCGTGGGTTGCGGCACAGTCGAATCGATCGCTACGGTGGAGCGCCCGGCGAGCACCACCGGCGTCGGTGCCGTCGCCGGCGGTCTGACCGGAGCCCTGCTGGGCAATCAGATGGGACGCGGCAACGGCCGCACCGTGATGACCCTCGCGGCCGGTGCGGGTGGCGCCTATCTGGGTAACAGGATCGAACAAAACACGCGTCGCGTGACCTCTTACAAGATCGTGGTCCGCATGGAGAACGGCAGCCAGCGGACGGTCTATCAAACCGAGGCGCCAAGCGTCGCGGTCGGCGGACAGGTACAGATCGTCGGCAATTCAGTGGTCGCCCGCACATGAAGACCATGCGCCGGATGCAGCAGACAAACGGCATCAAGCTGCTCAGGATCGTCACGATTTGCGGCACCGTCCTGCTGCTGGGCGGCTGCGAGGCCATGGCCATCACCGCCTTTGGCGTGGGTGCGTCCACCGGCGTCGCGCAAACCCTCAACGGCCGCGCCTACCGGACCTTCACCGCGCCGGTGGCCGAAGTCAAGCATGCCACCCTGGCCGCCCTGGGCCGCATGGGCATGAAGGTGATTTCGAGCAAGCGGGTGGCGAACGAGGAAATCATCACCGCCAGAGCCACAGATCGTGAGATCGAAATCAACCTGGAAATTCTCAGCCCCAATTCGACACGCATGCGTTCGGTGACGAAGCAAGGGATGTTCTATGACAGCGCAACATCGCTGGAAATTGTTTTGCAAACCGAAAAACGCATGATCAATGGATGAGGAGTATGACCAAATGAACAAACACACCCTACGGCTGCTGGCCGTCAGTGCCACCTACTTTGCCCTGAGCCCCACGTTCGCGGCGGACGTGGCCGCCGGTACCACCACCACCGTATCCACCACGACCACCGACACCGACACGGTCGACAAGAGCACCGGCGCCGTACCTGCGACCCGGATCGCCACCCGCTTCGAAAGCTTGGCCGGCTCCCGGCAAAACTCCGCTAGCCTGGTTGCCGGGCTGCGCAGCGGCACCGCGGTCACGCTGAGTTCGCCGGGCTCCGCGACGGTCATGAGCTTCACCCCGACGACCAAACCGATGGGCTACGGCAACGTCACCCAGGCTCTGACGCTGGCCCAGCGACAACTGGCGGCCCAAGGAATTACCCAGCCCACGCCCGTGCAACTGAGTACCGCGCTGAACGGTGGAACCCTGACCACCACCAGCAGCAGCGGCGCCACCCGCACCGTCGAGATGGCCGGCGTCCTGCAGTTGCGCAGTCAGGGCATGGGTTGGGGGCAGATCGCCCACCAGCTTTCCGTGAGCCCCGGCTACCGCGCGGCTACGGCTACGACAACGGCAGGTTCGACGCAGGGCACCGTCGATCTGCGCGGCAGCACCCACAGCAACGGCGCGATCGTCTCCGGCGACGGCGCCATCATGCACGGTCGCGCGCCTGGCGTTTCCACCACGACCGAGACACGCGGGCAGCAGCAGGCACACGGACAGGAGCAAATCCATGCGCGCGCTGAAATCGTCCGGACCAGCAGCCCGTCGTCGATCGCCGGAAGTTCCTCGTCCGGAATGGCGAACCAGGGAATTGGCTCTAGTCAGGCGCACGGCCACGGCCGCTTCTGAGAAACCCCGAAGCTCAGGCGGCCCGAGTGGCCGCCTGCCGTCCAACGAAAGTATGGAGGTTGCCATGTTCCAAATGAACAAGAAATTGTTCGATCAGTGCTGGCCCGCCATCTCGGCGCAAATCCGCAGCGGCGACGCTGCCGGACGCCGAAAGGTCGGCACCGCGCCGGCACCGTCCCATGCCGCAGGCGCAGAGGCGGGATATGTTCTTGGCGTAGCCATGGGATATGCCCTTCCGCTCGACCAGGGGTCCGGCGCCCCGGTCAGCGCATCCATTCCGGGTTGGCAAGTGGACGCCTGCGGCGGCTTGAACTGGCCGCGGATCGCGCCGCCCGCCTGGATGTCGCGCGCAATGACCACAAGTCGGCGCTGACGCTACGGCGCACATCGCGCCATTCCGCCAGACGCAAGGCTGATCACGGCTTGCGGGCAATGAGGCCGATCAGCGCCGAGTGCCCCTTGTGTCCCATCCCCTCGGTGATGTCGTCCTCATAATCGACAAGTTCCTCGATCTCCCAGTCGGCAAACGCCTCGAGCAGGATTTCCCGGGTGTAGAGATTTTCCACGGTGGACGGCCCGCCGGTTCCGTAGTCGAGTTGCTTCGGCGTGTAGCCGTGTAACAGGATTCGTCCTCCCGGCCGCGCCAGCTGCTTCATGGCCGCGAATTGCCGCACCCGCTCGGCGGCACCGACGAACTGGATGAAGACGCCGATCACCCAATCGAATGCGTTGTGCATAGGAGCCGGCGGCCAATCCGGCGCGAGCATGTCGGCCAGCAGAAAGCGGATCGCTTGCTTGCGCCCCGCAGCCAGCCGACGTGCCTTTTCAACGGCGACCGGAGAAATTTCAACCGCAGTCACCTCCAAGCCCTGCTCGGCAAGCCAGACCGAGTTACGCCCCTCGCCGTCGGCGACGGACACGGCGCTACGTCCATTGCGCAGAAGCCCGGCCCGATGGGCGAGGAAGCAATTGGCTTCGGTGCCGAACAGATAGTCGTCGCCGGCGTCCCCGTAACGCTTGTTCCAGCGGGTCTCCTGACTTATCAACGCACTTCCTCCTCTGCTTGCTAAAGCATAGACCATCGAGTCACGGCGCGCTTGCCGCCAGAACTGGATTGGCCGACGAAGCAGGAGTATATTAGATACCACTAATGCACTGGAGATCGTCATGAACAGCGACCCGCAAGCCCTCGGCGAGCAAGCCTACGAGAAAGCGCAGAAGTACGAACTCGCCTACGGTTGCTGCCCGCAATGCGTGCTGGCCACCGTTCAGGAAACCATCGGCATCATCGACGACCAGACCATCAAGGCCAGCCACGGCCTCTCCGGCGGCGGCGGCCTGCTCGGGGAAGGGATATGCGGCGCCCTCAGCGGCGGCCTGCTGGCCTTGAGCGCAAAGTACGGTCGCGACCGCGACAAACTCGACCGCGGCCGCTACATCAACAATTTCAAGAAGGCTAGGGAACTGACCGAACGCTTCCGCCAGGAATTCGGCGGCGTCACCTGCCGCGAACTGCAACAGCAATTCACGGGCCGCACTTACGACATGTGGGACGCCGGCGAATACAAAGCCTTCGACGACGCTCGCGGCCGGCAATGCGCCCACGCCACCGGTACCGTGACGAAATGGGTGGTCGGCATGCTTTAGGCAGTCGCCCGATTGCATCAGCCATCTCTGTCAGAATGCGGGATGCGCCAGGACCGCCACATCAGCAGGTGCCGATAGTTCCCACCGGGACGCACCGCGCCGGCGCCGACGGCACGGCGATCAACGCTGCCTGAGCGGCACCCAAGGCCCCGAAATGTTCGACCACGCGACCACCCTGCCCCTTGCCTTCTGGCTGCTGGCGATTACCGCCACGCTGCTGGTCGGCATGTCCAAGTCCGGCTTCGGCGGCGGTGGGGGCAGCCTCGGCGTGCCGCTGATGGCGCTGGCGATCGCCCCCCAGATGGCCGCCGCCGTGATGCTGCCCATCCTGCTCGTGATCGACGCCATCGGCCTGGTGGTGTTTCGCGGCCGCGCCGATCCCGCCAACCTGCGCATCATCCTGCCCGGCGCCATGATCGGCATGGCATTCGGCTGGCTCATCTTCGGCCATGTCGATGCGCGCTGGATCAGGCTGCTGATCGGCATCGAGGCGCTGCTGTTCGCCTTCGACCGCTTTCACGCGGCACGCAGCCGCCTCACCGCCGTGCCGTCAGCACCGACTCTTGGGCCGGGCATTTTATGGAGCGCGGTGTCCGGTTTCACCAGCTTCGTCTCGCATGCCGGCGGCCCGCCGATCATGCAATACCTGATGCCGCAGAACATGGACAAGATGCGCCTGGTCGGCACTATGGTGATCTACTTCTCGGTGGTGAATTTCTCCAAGCTCGGCCCCTACGCCCAGCTCGGCCTGCTCGACCTGTCCAATCTCGGAATCTCGCTGCTGCTGGCGCCCGCGATCCCGATCGGCTACTTCGTCGGCTACCGCCTGCTCCATGCCGTCGACATGCGCGGCTTCAACCTCGTCACCGCCTGGACGCTGCTGGCGGCGGGAGCAAAGCTGGTCTACGACGGGCTGGCCGGATAGCCGCAAGAACATTGGCAGAAGGCAGCCAGGAATTCACCTAGCCGGCGATCTGCCAACGCGGTCAGCGATCAAGCACGGATCAAGCCTTGAATCTGGCTGCCGTTTCGGCCACGCGCATGCCGAACAACCTGGCCGTTTCGAGATCGCCCGGAAGCATTTCGGCGGGGCTGCTGTCCGACGGCGATTGCGCCATGGCGCCGCTGGAGGAACCGACATAGTTGATGTCGTTGCGTTGCGCCGCCTTGGCGTTGCTCGGCAACATGCCGGTGCCGACCCAGATGCCGCTGTGCTGCATGGCCAGCGTGAACAGGTAGTGCAAGGTGGACAGCTTGTCGCCGTTCATGGTGGCGCTGTTGGTGAAGCCGGCGAATACCTTGTCCTTCCATTGCTGGTTGAACCAGGGTTTGGAAGAGGCATCGGCAAACTTCTTGAACTGCCAGCTCACGCTGCCCATGTAGGTCGGGCTGCCCATGATGATGGCGTCAGCCGCCGCCAGGGTTTCCCATCCGCCTTCGGGCAGGTTGCCCTCGGCATCGATGGGAACGAGTGAAGCGCCGGCGCCTTCCGCGACCGATTGAGCCATGCGTCCGGTGTGACCATAACCGGAGTGATAAACCACTGCTACTGTTGTCATTTTCATATTCCTCGAAACGGGGTTAAAGAACTGCGGTAAGGCCGGGACCTGTGACGGGCTGCACCCATCGCCAGGCCGGCCGGCAAAAGGCTGTTACTGCTCGCGGCGGGCATCCAGACTCCATGCCCCGGCACCCCAGGCAGCCAGTGTCAGCAGGCCGCCCGTCACGGCGATGTTCTTGAAGAACAGCAGTTGCTGCATGAACTGCTTGTCGGCCGGCACGGCCCAGTAGTTGTGGAAGAAGAATGACGCCACCAGGGTGAACAGGGCCAGCGCCAGGGCAGCCCGGCGGGTGCCGAGACCTGCGATCAGGGCCAGGCCGCCAAGAATCTCGACGGTCAGTGCCAGCACCGCCGCGACTTCCGGCATGGGCAGGCCGACCGAGGAGATATAGCCGACCGTGCCCGCGAAGCCGGTAAGTTTGCCGATGCCTGCCGGCAGAAACAGCACCGCCAGCAGAAGGCGGCCGGCCAGGGCCAGAGGGTCTTGAAGTGTCTTGAACATGTCGATTCCTTTGCGTTGATCAGGATTGAGAAGAGAAGCTCAGGCAGCCAGGTCGAACACCAGCACCTCGGCATCGGTGCCGTGGCTCAGTTCGATCCGATTTTCGTTTTCCAGCAAGACGGCATCGCCCGCGTCGATGCGCTGCCCATTGACCTCGAGGGCACCGCACACCAGATGCACATAGGCCTTGCGTGCCGGGTCCAGTGCCAGTTCGGCACGCTCGGCGCCGTCGAACAGCCCGGCGTAGAGCGCCGCATCGGCATGGATGGTGACCGATCCCTGCGCGCCGTCGGACGAGGCCACCAGGCGCAAGGCGCCGCGCTTCTGTTCGGCCGGAACGGTCTTCTGCTCATAGCCGGGCGCAATGCCGGTCACCTTCGGCTCGATCCAGATCTGCAGGAAATGCGTGGCCTGGTCCTTGGCGTGGTTGAACTCGCTGTGCGTCACGCCGGTGCCGGCGCTCATGCGCTGCACGTCGCCGGGCGGAATGGCCACCGCGTTGCCCATGCTGTCCTGGTGGGCCAGTTCGCCCGACAGCACGTAGCTGACGATCTCCATGTCGCGGTGGCTGTGCTTGCCGAAGCCGGTGTCCGGCGCGATGCGGTCTTCGTTGATCACGCGCAGATTGCCCCAGCCCATGTGCGCCGGGTCGTGGTAGCCGGCGAACGAGAACGAGTGGTAGCTCTTGAGCCAGCCGTGGTCCGCGTAGCCGCGGTCTTGCGATTTGCGAAGGGTAAGCATGGTTGAATTCCTCCTTGATTGCGATGAGATGAATTGTAGGAACCGCGGCTACCCTTGAGAGCCAGCCGGTTTGATGGCATCATTCAAATTAATTGAATTGACGGGGGCCCTATGACCACGCCGCGCGATGTATTGACGCCCGATGCCCTGGCCATGCTGCAGACCATCGCCAGGAGCGGCAGCTTTGCCGCCGCGGCGCGCGCCAGCAACATGGTGCCCAGCGCCCTCACCTATCGCGTGCGGCAGATGGAAGAGGCGCTGGACGTGCTGCTGTTCGACCGCAGTTCGCGCCAGGCCCGCCTGACCGAAGCCGGCGCCGAACTGCTGCGCGAGGGTGCGCGCCTGCTGGCGGACATCGACGCCGTGGCCAACCGCGTCAAGCGCGTGGCCACCGGCTGGGAATCGCAACTCACGATCGCGGTGGACAGCATCATCAACCGGGCCACGCTGATGGAACTCTGCACGGCGTTCTTCTCGCTGAGTCCGCCGACGCGGCTCAAGCTGCGCGACGAAACCTTGTCCGGCACGCTGGAAGCGCTGACGTCCGGCCAGGCCGATCTGGCGCTCGGGGTGATGATGGGCGCGACTACCATGGCCGGCCTGCATCACGAATCGCTCGGCAGCGTGCAGTTTGTTTTTGCGATGGCACCTCACCACCCGCTGGCGAAGATGCCCGAGCCGCTGAGCGACGAAGCCATCCGCCAGCACCGGGCCGTGGCGGTGGCCGATACCGTGCAGCGCGGCAGCGGCCTCACCATCGGGCTGCTGCCCGGCCAGGACGTGTTCACGGTGTCGGGCATGCCGGCCAAGCTGGACGCCCAGATACGAGGCCTTGGGGTCGGTTTCCTGCCGGGCTGCCTTGCGCAGCCCTACCTCGACTCCGGTCGGCTAGTGGCCCGGCGCGTCGAGCGTTCCGAGCGGCAGATCCAGGTCAGCTACGCCTGGCGCAAGAGCGGCAGGCCCGGCGAAGGGCGGGCGCTGCAGTGGTGGCTGGCGCAACTCAAGAGCCCGGTCACTCGCGCGGCCTTGCTCGGCGAGCATCGCTGACCTGTCTAGATTTCGCCCCAAACCCGGTCGACCAGGGCCGGCATGATCATTCCCGCCGGCCCCGACAGATTGAGGCTCACGCTGTGATCGAGATCGGTCGGGTTCGGGTTGACCTGAATCGTGATCGCGCCGCGCCGGATTGCCATGGTCGTAAGACTCGCGGCCGGTTGCACCACGGACGACGTTCCGATGCACAGGAATGCGTCGCAGGACTCGGCGGCGGCAATGGCCGCATCCCACTCCGCCTCGGGAAGCATCTCGCCGAACCACACCACGCCGGGACGCAATCGTCCGCCGCAATGGATGCATCGCGGCGGCTCGAGAGGGCGGCCGCCTTCCGGTTCATCCGGAATTCCCGGCGGATAAGCACCCGGTCGCCTGCAGACAGCGCAGAAAGGTCTATCAATGCGGCCGTGCAGGTGAAGCACGTCATGGCTGCCGGCCCGCTCGTGCAAGTCGTCCACGTTCTGGGTGACCACGGTCAATCGCGGCACCCTGGCTGCCAGGGCGGCAATCGCCAGGTGCGCCGGATTGGGCTGTGCGCGCAGCACCTTCGCCCGCCGCCACTCGTACCATCCCCACACCATGGCCGGATCACGCTCGAAGGCTTCGGGAGTAGCCAGGGCTTCGGCATCGAAGTTCTCCCAGAGGCCGGTCAGCGCATCGCGAAAGGTCGGGATTCCACTCTCGGCAGAAACGCCTGCGCCGGTGAAGACAAGCACATGGCGCGCGCTGCGAAGTCTCCTGACCAGCCGTTCCTCAATGTCCACTTCGTGTCCTCCTGGCATCATCCCGCATTGCAGCAAGCAACACCGGAGTACTCGCCAAGTAACTCACAGAATCTGTGGATAAGTGTGTGGAAAAGCCACGAGATATTTGAGCCATGAAGAGATTGTGGCCCTTGCTCAATCCTTGAGCAACAGTAATCAGGCAGAGCCTGAAGGCCCACGCTGTGGTGCCGTGCACAACTAATTCCTCTGTCGGCAGAGTACCGCTGCCAGACTGGGTTGTGGAGGTTTCGTCGGCTGCTTTTTCAGCTTTAAGTCTGTGCCAATCATTCCCCTGTTTTGGCTAGCGTCTCGTAGTGTGAATTGACTGGCCCGGACTAAATCTCACCTACCAGGTGAGTCCTTTACAATCGTTCCACCCATTTGAAATTGACATCACGCTATCCGACATGGTAATCATCGGTTTGTCCTTGAAAGTCAGCGCAGTCATTATGTACAAGGCATCTCCAGGAATCGCGGCTCGCTCCGTACCAGACTTCCGAGATATGGGCTCATGCTGAATGGCGAAAGCAAGAATGCGATTTGAGAAAGCTTCGCCCCGATGACGACTGAAGCTGGCCGCCTTGAGGAATGGGACGTCGAGTACGACCTTGTTGTCCTCGGCGGTGGAGCGGGCGGAATGACTGCCGCATTAGTCGCAGCCAGCGAGGGTCTGCGCACATTATTGATCGAGAAAAGTCCACAGATCGGCGGAACCACCGCCCGTTCCTCGGGAACAGTATGGATTCCTGACAATCCCCAACAGCATCGCATCGGCATTACCACGGATGCGACTTCTGCCGTGACCTATCTCGACGCGTTGGTCGATGGACGCGCCGACCCAAAGCTCAGGCAGGCTTTCGTCGCAGCCGGGCCGAAGATGCTGCGCTACCTGGAAACGCATACGGGGGTCCGTTTCCAGATCTATCGACACCATCCGGATTACCGGCAGGATTTGCCCGGTGCCGCTGCGGGCGGACGGCCGCTGGAGCCTGTGCCGTTCGATGGGCGCACGCTGGGAAAGGACTTCAGCAACGTGCGCTGGCCGATTCCGGAATTCATGTTGCTGGGCGGGATGATGGTGACCCGGGGGGAAGCGGTGCGGCTACAGAGTTTTGCGGGATCCCTGGATTCACTGTGGCTCGGAATCCAATTGGTGACGCGCTATTGCTTCGACCGGCTCAGCCATCCTCGGGGAACGCGACTGGTTCTTGGAAACGCCCTCGCGGCCAACTTGTACAAGAATTTGCTGGAGCGAAACGCCGACATCTGGCTCGAAGGACGAACCTCGCGTTTGATCAAACACGAGGGCCGGGCATGCGGCCTGGCGGTCGATAGGAACGGCAAACAATTAAAGGTTCGCGCCAAGCGCGGGATCGTGCTGGCCGGCGGCGGCTTTCCGGCCAGCGGACCCTGGCGCGAGCGCTACCTGCCCAAGCCGGTGGCGCAATACACGGCAGCTTTCGAAGGCTGCAACGGCGACACCCTGCAGCTGGCTCTGGATGCCGGGGCCGCCATCGGGCCGCCTTGTCAGGATAATGCGCTGTGGTTTCCGAGTTCGATCGCGCAACGTGCAGACGGCTCGACCGCGGTCTACCCGCACATCGTTCTGGACCGGCCGAAACCGGGGCTGGTCGCAGTAAATGGAGCAGGCAAGCGCTTCGTCAACGAGGCCATCTCCTATCACGAATTTACGCGCGCCATGTATGCCTCGCATCGAACCGTGCCGACCATCCCGGCATGGCTGGTATGCGATCGGCAATTTCTGTGGAAATACGGGCTGGGCATGATCCGGCCACTCAGCTTCGGATTCGTGCTGAAACCCCATATCGCCGGCGGCTATCTCAAGGTCGCCAGCACCCTGGCCGAACTGGCCGGAAAAATCGGAGTGAATGCCGACGGTCTGATTGCGACCGTCAATGCCAACAACACCTATGCCCAAAGCGGCGTGGATGAGGAGTTCGGCAAGGGAGACAATATTTACGAGCAGGGTAACGGAGATGCATTGCACAAGCCGAATCCATGCCTGGGCCCGATACAGGCGCCGCCCTTCTATGCCGTCGCCGTCTTCCCGACGCCGCTAGGAACCAGTTTGGGCTTGTCCGCCAACGAGGAAAGCCAGGTACTCGACAGCAGCGGGAATCCGATCCCGGGACTGTATTGCTGCGGCAACGACATGAACTCGATCCTGGCGGGAGAATACCCCGGAGCAGGCGCGCAGATTGGACCGGCGATGACCTTCGGCTATCTTGCCGCCATGCACGCCGCCGGCGAGGCCCGGCCGGAATCTACTTGACCAGTTGCTCCCATGTCGGACACTGGCGATCCTGCAGCGGAATCTTCCAGGCCGCGTAGTTGGTCTTGTCGATCATCGCGACCGGCAGGTTGATGTTGCGCGGCACCGGCAGCCCGCGCATGTGACGGATGGTCGCCATCGCCGAAATGCACCCCAGCTTGAAGCCGTCGTAGTCTTCCGTGGCGAGCAGCCTGCCGCTTTCGATCGCAGCGATCGCCTCGGGGATACCGTTGATGCCGACCGACTTGATCCTGCTGCTGCTTCGGCCGGCAGCATCGAGCGCATCGAGCGCGCCCAGCACCATCAGGTCGTTCGCCCCGAGAATGGCGTCGAACTGTAGGTCCTTGGCCAGCAGCATCTTCATCGCGTTCAAGCCCTCGGGCCGCAGGTACTTGCCATTGACCGATGCCACCACCGTGACGCCTGGATATTCCTTGAGCGCACGGTGAAAGCCGTGCAGGCGATCGACCGCTGTGACCGCTGTCGGCGTGCCTTCGAGGATGACGAGCTTGCCCTTGCCGTCCATCGCCTTGAGCAGGTATTGCGCGGTTTCGTAGCCGATCGCTTCATCGTCGGCGCCGACAAAAGCGATCTTGTCCCCATACCCGGCGGCCCGATTGACGATATTGATGACCGGTATGCCGAGGGGCTCGACGTATTTGCTGAACGGCTCGGCCAAACGCTTTTCATCGGCCGGATTGAAGATCAGCGCATCGGGCTTTTCCTGCGGGAGCGCGGACAGCAACTCGATCTGCTCGGCAGCATCGTCCGGCTTCTTCGGCACTCGATGATAGGTCTTGGCGCCCATGGCTGCCGCTGCGCGGTCGGCTCCCAGCCGCAGCGCCACGTAGTTGGGATTCGCCAGGTTCTTGGTGAAGACCGCGATGGTCTGCGCCTCTGCAAGCCTTCCCACCATGAGGCAGCAAAGGCCTAGTGCCAGCAGGGCAGCAGGTTTCAGGGCGCTCTTGTGCAACGTGCTCAAATCAATCCCCCGTTGGGCTGCACGATCTGGCCATCGATCCAGGAAGCCTTGTCTGACGCGAGGAAATTCACGACTTCGGCGATTTCCTGCGGGGTGCCGATGCGGTTCAACGGACTCATCGCCGCCGAGCGCTGCTTGACTTCCTCGGTCTTGCCGGCGCGGAACAGGTCCGTGTCCACGGGGCCCGGTGCCACGGCATTGACCCTGACCTGGCGCGGTGCCAGTTCCTTGGCCATTGAACGCACCAGGCACTCCACCGCCGCCTTGCTGGCGCTGTAAGGACCCAGGCCCGGCGCGGCATGACGAACCAGCGAGGTGGTCAGCGCGATGATGGAGCCACCGTCGGCGACATGTTGCGCAGCCCCCTGCAGGATGTTGAAGGCACCGACGATGTTGACCTCCACCAGCTTGCGGAAATTCCCGGTGTCGAACTGTGCCATCGGCCCAGGTGGCACGTTGATGCCGGCATTGGCCACCACGCAGTCGGGAGCCCTGCCAAAATCCCGCGCCGCATCCGCGAATACCTGTGCCACTTGCGTCGGCATGCAGATGTCGACCGCATACGCTTTGGTGCGCGCCGTGCCGATTTTTTCCGGCAGATTCGGCACGCTCGAAACATAGGTATAGGCCACATCGAAGCCGCTGGCGGCCAGGGTCTGGACGCACGCGGCGCCGATGCCGCGGCTGCCGCCGAAAACGAGTGCGAGTTTGTTGCTCATGATGAATTCCCTATTTGTTGAGAGTTGGTTCAGGCGATCCAGGGCTTGCCGAACACCGGTTCCTTGTAGGGAATCGGCGGCAGCTGCCAGGTGCCGGTTGAAGGTGGTCGAACGTTGGCATCGACGTGCACATCGATGACGCAGGGACGATTGTTCTTGATGGCCTGCTCCAGTGCGCCGCGCAGGTCCTCGCTCTTGGTCACGGTCACGCCATCTGCTCCACAGGCGCGCGCCCATGCCGCAAAGTCCGGGTTGTAAGGCTGGCCGCTGCCCTGCCCTTTGTAAAAGGCCGTGCCATATTCGCGGCCCTCGAACAGGCCGTACTGCAAGTCACGGATCGCGCCCCAGGCAAAGTTGTTCCATATCACCCAGATGCAGGGCAGGTTGTATTCGACGGCTGTGCACACCACATACGGCGTCATGGTGAATCCGCCGTCGCCCACCACGGCGATGCAAGGCCGGTCGGGCGCTGCCAGCTTGGCGCCGAGCACGCTGCAGACGCCGAAACCCATCGACGAGTAGCCCCAGCTGTTGAGCATGCTCTGCGGACGGCGCGGCTTCCAGAACTGCATGAACCAGTTGTGATGCACGCCGGAATCGAGCGACAGGATGGCGTCTTCCGGCAGCACGTCCTGCAAGGCATCCACCACATACTCGGGACGCAGCGGCGAGGTCATGTCGCTGAAGTGCGGGCGGATGAAAGCTTCCCACTCCGCCACCCAGCTGCTCACTTCGGCACGCCAAGCGCCGTAACGCGACGCATCGAGGTCGCGGCGCGCCACCACCGCCGCCAGCAGTTGCGCGGTGAATACCTTGACGTCGGCAATGATGCCCAGCGTGGGAGGATAGTTGCGGCCCAGTTCCTGCGGATCGATATCGATATGCAACAGCTTGCTCTTGGGAAAATTCCAGGAGTAACCCGGCATCCAGGTTGACGAGGAGCGGTCATCGAAGCGCGTGCCGAGGGTGATCACCAGGTCGGCGAAGCGCCCGGCCTGATTGGCCGGATAGGCGCCGTTGCGGCCGATGAAGCCAAGCGTCAACGGATCGTCGGCCGGCACGCAGCCCATGCCGTTGGGCGAGGTGATCACCGGGATGCCCAGGCGCTGCGACAGCGCGGTAATCTCGGGTCCGGCTTCGGACAAGGTGGCACCATGGCCGATGAAGAACACCGGCTTCTTCGCCGCGGCCAGCAGCTCGAGGGCGGCAGCCACGTCGGCTTCGGAGGCACCGGGACGATGCGCGCCGAAGACGTGCGACGACGGCGGAAGTTCGACGTCATCCTCTTCCTGGAACACGTTGTAGGGTATGTCGAGGTTTACGGGGCCGGGCCGGCCGGTCACCATGGTGTCGAAGGACTGGCGCAGGGCGAGCGGCAGCATGTCCACCCGCGACGGCTGGAAGCTGCGCTTGACCACCGGACGCAGCACGGCAGGGAAGTCCGACTGATTGTGCTTGTAGAGTTCCTGGAACGGTGCGCGGTTGGCCTGCGAGGTCGGCACGTTGGCGGTAATCGCCAACAGCGCGGACGAGTCCGACAGGGCCGTGGCGAGCGACATCACCAGATTGGCCGAGCCGGGGCCGGTGGAGGTCAGCGTCGCGACGGGTCGGTGTTTGACGCGGAAATAGGCATCCGCCATGTGACCCGCACACTGCTCGTGGCGTGGGGAGATCAACTGCACCTTGTCGCGCACCTGGTAAAGCGCATCGAGGATGCCCACATTGCCGTGACCGCAGATACCGAACACGAACGGCACTTTTTCCTGGACCAGATATTCGGCGATCAGTTCGCCGCCTTTCATTTTTGCCATGGTGTCACTCGCTTAATTGGTGGAGAAGGTCACGATGCGTTCCTCTGTCATCTCGTGGACAGCATAGCGCGGCCCTTCGCGCCCGAAGCCGCTGTCCTTGGAGCCGCCGTAAGGCATCAGGTCCACACGGGAACTGGAGGTTTCGTTGATATGCACGCCACCGACCTCGAGACGTTGCGCGGCGGCAAACGCGTCGTCGAGACGGTTGGTGAAGATACCGCTGGCCAGTCCGAACGGCGTGGCATTGACCCGCGCGATGGCTTCATCGAGGGTGGTGAAGGGCAGGATACAAACGACCGGCCCGAATATTTCGCTGCAACCCACTTTCATCGTATCGTCGATCGAGGCCAGCAAGGTCGGCGGAACCACCGCTCCCTGACGTGTCCCGCCTGCCAGGCGCTGGGCGCCCTTGTCGACTGCCTCCTGGATCCATGCGTCGATACGCACCGCGTCGGCCTCACTGATGACCGGGCCGACCACTGTCTTCGGGTCGGTCGGGTCGCCATAGGGCAAGGCCTGGACCAGCACGGCGAGACGCTGCTTTACTTCATCGAGGATGGACGCATGGACCAGAAGCAACTGAACTGAAGTGCACACCTGCCCCGCCTTGCGGTACCCGGCATTGGCGATCTTAGGCAACGCAATATCCAGGTGCGCGTCGTCGCACAAAATGGTGCAGGCGATCGAGCCGAGTTCCATCTGCGTTCTGCGCAGGCCCGCGGCCTGCTGAATCTTGCGGCCGACCTCGGTACTGCCGGTGAAGGCGAAGAATCGCACCCGCGGATCGTCGAGTAGCCAGTTCGCCACATCGGCGCTGCCCAGCAGCACCGTCAAGAATCCGCGCGGCATGCCTGCCTCCACCAACACCTCGGCCAGCTTGCAGGCGGTCAGCGGCGTGTGGGTGGCCGGCTTGAGGATCACCGCGTTACCCGCGGCAAATGCCGGGGCAACCTTGTGCGTGACCGTATTCAGGGGCGAATTGAAGGGCGTGATTGCAGCCACCACGCCCAGCGGCACGCGCAGCGTGAATGCCAGGCGGCCGGCCTGGTTCGGTGCGCCGGCCAGCGGCACGACTTCGCCCACCAGCCGTCGGGCCTCTTCGGCGGAAAGTTTGAGCGTCTGGATGCAGCGACGCACTTCGCCGCTGGCATCCGCCGCGGTGAAACCACCCTCCAGCTGCATGACGTGCACGAAGTCATCCATCCTTGCTTCCACCAGCACCGCAGCGCGCTCGAGTATGGCGCCGCGCTCGAAAGCCACCGGCGCACCGCGGCGGAAGGCAGCGTGGGCGCTGTCGACAGCATGTTGAACCTGCGGCTGGCTGGCGGTCATCAAAGTGGCAAAGGCTTTCAGCTGGAACTTGTCGATGATATCGATGCTCTTGCCCTGTCCTGTCACCCATTCGCCGTCGACCAGCAAGCGGCCGGCAGCGATCGATGAATTCGTTGCGGAACGGGTCGCTGCGATGGTCTTGCTGTTCATCAGGCAGATTCCTCTTCATCGTTGGCTGGCGTGGTAATCACCAGGAACACCAGGCCCGCAAGACCGGTATTGGTGAAGCTGTGGCGCACGCCGGGCGGCACATACACGTAGTCATGCGGGTGCATCAGGTGCTCGGTGTCGTCCAGGGTCAGAATCCCCTCGCCTTCGAGCATGTAATAAATCTGTTCCTGCACCTGGTGCACGTGTTCTGCCACATAGGCGTTCGGCGCGTAATGCGAGATGCGGAAGTCGATGCGGCTCGAGCCCGAATTTTCCAGGCCGACCAGGGCCTTCGAAAGCGCGCCGCCGAAATGGCCGGGATACTCCTTCCAGGGCAGGCGTGCCATCTTCTCGACGAATGCGGTAGCGCGGTGGGTGCTGGGCTTAGTCATGGGTGGGCTCCTGATTCTGTTACTGGGGTGTTGTCAAACAAGGCGGGACCGTCGTTTTTCATAGCCACAAGATCTGCTTGCGGTAGCTCAAGTCGTTCAGTAGCGGTTGTGCCGGCCCCGAATGGAATACCGCACCGCGTTCCAGCGCATAAACGCGGTCGGCCAGCGCCAGCACAAGATCCAGGTTGTGCTCGACGATCAGGATCGACACGTGCTTGCGCAACTGGTCGAAGACGGTGAACAACTCCTGGATCACGGTGGGGGCGAGTCCTTCGAATGGTTCGTCGAGCAGCAACAGCCTGACGTTGCCCGAGAGGGCCCGCGCCACCGCCACCATCTGCTGTTCGCCACCGGAAAGATAGTCGGCGGCAAGGTTCATGCGCTCCTTCAGGCGCGGGAAGAAATGCAGGATTTCTTCCTCGCTCCAGACGATGCCGTTGCTGCCATCCGTATCTCGCGCCAGGCGGCCCAGCGACAGATTTTCAGCGACCGTCATGCCGGCGAACAATCCCCGCCCTTGCGGCACATAGCCGATACCGAGGCGCGCGATGTCCGGCGCCGGCAGCCCGGCGATATTCCGGCCCTGGTATTCCACCTGGCCCGAGGCCGGCGCGAGCAAACCGGTCAGCGTCTTCAGCAAAGTGGATTTGCCCGCTCCGTTGCGGCCCAGCAGCGCCACAATCTCGCCTTCGTGCACGTCCAGCGTTGCGTCGTTGAGAATATGGCTCTTGCCGTAGAAAGCGTTGACGTCCGCGAAGCGCAGCAACAGCGGACGATCGCGGCTTTCCCCCGCGACCCGACCAGTGACCGGCGGGGTGCCAGTTCCGGTGTAAACCTCCTGCACCCGCTGATCCTGGCGTACGTCGTCGGGGGTGCCGCACATCAGTACTTCGCCCTGATTCATGACCGTCACCTGCTGCGAAAAACCGAGGATGCGGTCGATGTCGTGTTCGACGATCAGCACCGGAATGTTGCTGGCAATGGTCTTGATCAGATTGCAGACGCGTTCGCGTTCAGCGGCGGCCAGGCCGGCCAGCGGCTCATCCATCAACAGCACCAGCGGCTTGGAGCCCAGCGCAATGCCCAGGTCAACCAGGCGCTGACCACCATACGACAGGTCTCCGCCGCCGACCTCTTCCATGCCCTGCAGGCCAAGGAACTTCATCAGTTCGGCGGTCTCCGCGTGGATTTCCGGGTAGCTGTCGATGTCTCGCCAGAGGTTGAAACGCGCAGCATGCCGCGCCTGCAGCGACAGGCGCAGGTTCTCGTAGATCGACAGGCCCTTGAACAGGTTGGTGATCTGGAAGGAACGCGCCAGCCCCTGTTGGCAAATACGGTCGGGCGGCAGGTGGTGGATTTCCTGGCCGTGCAGGCGCACCGCACCCGTGTCGGGAGTGAACATGCCGGAGATCAGATTGAAGGTGGTGGTCTTGCCGGCGCCGTTGGGGCCGATCAAGGCGTGGATCTGGCCTTCGTAGAGCGTCAGACCCGCGCCGCTCACGGCCTGGATACCGCCGAAATGCTTGGTGATGCCCTGCACTTCCAGCACCGCACCCTGGCGCAGCGTCGGCCGCAGAAAGGCAGGCAGCGGGAGGCCTTCGTAGATCTTGCGCTTGCTCATGGCCGCGCTGTCTTCGGGCAGCGGTTTCCAGCGTCTGCGCAGTTTGGCCCAGATGCCGGTCAGGCCGCTGGGCGAGAACAGGATGAAGCCGACGAAGATCAGGCCGAACCAAAGCAGCCAGTTGTCGGTCCACATCGAAAACAATTCACGAAACAGCAGGTAGAACAGCGCACCCAGCGCGGGCCCGAGGAAGCTGCGCATGCCGCCGATCACCACCATCGCCAGCATCTCGCCGGAGAAGGCCACCGTGGTCGATTCCGCCGCCGCGAGGCGGTGTAGGAATATCAGTAGCGCACCGGCCAACCCGGTGACGCTGGCCGACAGCACGAAGGTCAGCAGCTTGTATTTGTCAGTGTCATAGCCCTGGAAGGTGGCGCGCTGCTCGTTCTCGCGGATCGCCGCCAGCACATGGCCAAACGGCGAACGCACCACGCGCAGCAAGCCATACAGCACGGCCAGGCCGACGCCCGCGACCAACGCGTAATAGGTCAGGTGGTCGTCGAGGTTCAATGGGCCGAGCGTGCCGCGCTCGATGCCGCCCAGGCCGCCTTCGCCACCGGTGAGGCTGGTCCAGCGGAAGGCGATCGCAAACGTCAGCGCGCACAGCGCCAGTGTCAGCAGGGAGAAATAGACACCGCGCCGGCGCAGGATCAGAAAGCCGACGATCAGCGCCAGGGCCGCCGTGCAGCAGACGGAAAAAAGCAGCGGCATGATCATCTGCCCCTTGAACCAGTGCAGGTGTGCCAAGGCCGCGGCGTAGCCGCCGATACCGAACCAGGCACTGTGGCCGAAAGAAACCAGTCCGGTGTAACCGACCAGCAGGTTCAGGCCCATCGCCGCCATGGCCAGGATCACTACCACCGTCGCACTGTCGAGGGTCAGGCCGATGCCCTGAAACGCCAGCGGCAGCAGTATCAGCGCAATAGCGCCGACAGCGAGGGAGCGGTATTTGCTATTCACGAAACCATTCATCTTTCGTACCGCTCTTCATTCAAATCGTTCAATGCGTTCACCCAAGAGGCCGCGCGGACGGAATATCAGCACCAGAAACATCAGCACGTACATCGAGGCCTCGCCTGCTGCCGGCTGAAAATGAATGGTGATGCCGCGCACCACCCCCACCAGCAGGGCGGCCAGTACCACGCCCCAGAAACTGCCCAGGCCCCCGATTACCACCACCACGAAAGCGACCGTCATGATCTCGGTGCCCATGGCCGGATGCACGACGGCGATCGGGCCGAACATCACGCCGCCGAGCGCTGCGGTCGCCACACCCAGCACGACGACGGCCGTCATGTAGGGCTGCAGACGGATGCCCAGGGCCGCCACCATGTCGGGTCTTTGTGCGCCGGCGCGCACCACGCGGCCAAACGCAGTCTTGTGCAGCAGCAGCCAGATGCCGACCATCACGATCGTGACTACCCCCAGGATGAACAAGCGGTATTTCGAGAACATGAACTCACCGAGCATCGTCCGGCCCTTGAATACCTCGGGCATGTTCGACGCCAGCGGTGCAGCGCCCCAGACCATGCGAATGAACTGCTCGGCCACCATCGCCAGGGCGAAAGTCACCAGCAGGCTGAGGATCGGGTCGGCCGTGTAGAAGCGGCGCAGCAGGTAGCGTTCGAACAGGATGCCCAGCAGGCCGACCAACAGCGGCGTGATGAAGATGCTGGGGCCAAAGCCAACGTGCTTCATCACCTCGAGCGAAACATAGGCCCCCAGCGCGTAGAACGCCCCGTGCGCCAGGTTGACGATGCCGCCGAAGCTGAAGATCAGCGACAGGCCGAGCGCCAGCAACAGGTAATAACCGCCGAGCACCAGGCCGTTGACGACCTGCTCGAGCAAAAATACGAATTCCATAGTAGCCCAGAGGGGAAACGGCACTACGGCACTGCCATCAGGGGCAGGCCGGGTCAAGAACGGGGCGCGGCGGCTGCGCCGCCACGCCCCGCATCAACTTACATCTTGCAGAGGCTTTCAGCCTTGGTCGGAGCCAGCAGTTCGAGCGGCTGGTTCGCTGCAGGCACCGCCTCGCCAAACTTCAGGAAGTCGTATTTGCCCTTGGCCTGGCCCTTGGGCTTGACCGTGAACGGAAAGGCCTCCTGCATCAGTTGGTGATCCCAGGAACGGAAGTAGGCCTTGCGTGCCTTGAGAATGTCGAACTGGGCCTCCGACTCGAAATACGCAATCAGCTTTTCGGTGTCGGTCGACTTGGTCGCGTTCATGGCCTGCGCCAGAATCTTCAGCGAGACATACTCGATCCACGCATGGTTCTCCGGCACCTTGTTGTATTTCTTGGTGAAGGCGGCGACGAAAGCCTTGGAGCCCGGCGTTTGCAGATCGTGATGCCAGACCGTCGGCCAGATGCCGCCCAGATTGCCCTCGCCGGCCGCCCAGGCATCCGCTGTGTTCAGGTTGAAGCCAACCACCGGGTAGGGCAGGCCGAACTCGGCGTATTGCTTGACGAAGTTGGTGACCTGATTGCCAGCCAGGTTGGTCGCAACCAGGTCGGGCTTGGCCTGGCGAATCTTGAGCAGGTAGGGGCTGAAGTCGGTGACATCGGTAGCTACCAGTTCGTCACCGATCTGGTTTCCGCCGTTGGCGGCGAAGAATTTCTTGGCCTGGCGCGACAAATCGTGGCCGAACAGGTAGTCGGCGGTCAGGCTGTAGATCTTCTTGTCCTTGACCATGTTGTCGCGTACCAGCGCCTGGCCCACCGCGTTGACCATGACCGTGACCGGAATGTCGACATGGAAGGTGTAGCGGTTGCAGTCCTTGCCGCGCAACGCGTCGGAACGCGCGCCGATGCTCAGAAACAGTTTCTTGTTGCGCGCCGCTACCTGCGAGATGGTCAGCGCCGATGCCGAGTTGATTTCGCCCATCAACAGCACCACGTTATCGCGCTCGATCATGCGCTGCGCCTTGGACGATGCCACCTGCGGGTTGACCGAGTCCTCCGACATCACATCGAGTTGCCGGCCCATCACGCCGCCAGCTGCATTAATCTCCTCGGCCGCCATCCGGATGCCCATTACGGCGTATTCGCCCAATGCGCCAAGGAAGCCGGTCAGCGGCGTCAGATGACCGATCTTGATCTTGTCCACCTGACCGAAGACGAACGTCGGAAATCCCAGCGCAGAAGCTCCTGCCAGCGCGGCGCCCGCCATCAATACATTGCGCCGCTTCGAGGACGGCAATAATGCACTACTGTCTTTTGTATCGCTTCCCATCTGTAAATCCTCCTGGTGGTGGCCGAAGCGGCCAGTTTTAATTTGAAAGCCTCTTTGAGGGCTTTGCCGCACGTGTTCAGTGAACGACGTGACCAATAGATTTCTAGTGCTTCGATTCTAGGAAGGTGGCCGGCAAAACGAAAATACCGTTTTCAGAGGTTGGCTATACGGTAAACTTATAGCTCGATCCCGATCAAGGAGACACCCTTGGATTTGAGACAGCTTCGGTACTTCGCCCATGTCATAGAGTGCGGCAGCCTTTCCAAGGCCTCGCGCCAGTTGTTCATCTCCCAGCCGGCGCTCAGCCAGCAGCTTGGCAAGCTGGAGGACGAAGTTGGCAAGCCCCTGCTGAATCGCTCGTCCAAAGGCGTCATCCCGACGGATAACGGCTTGGCGCTTTACGATCATGCCAAGTTCATGCTGCGCCAGCTGGATCAGGCGCTGATCATTGCCCGTCAGGAGGCAGGCGAGGTGCATGGCATGGTCACGGTCGGTCTACCGGCCACCACCGTCTCGGCCCTCGGACTACCGCTGGTGCAGAGGATCCGCGAACGTTATCCAAGCATCCTGTTGAACGTGGTCGAAGGCATGAGCGGTCACCTCGGCCAGATGATGCGGCTGGGCCAGCTGGATCTGGCCGTTCTGTTCAGCCGTGATGCCGCACCCGACCTGACTGCAGAGCCCCTGCTCGAAGAGGAACTCTTCGTCATGCTGCCCAGGCACAGCCCGCTGGTCGCCAAGCGGCGCACCAGCCTTACCATCGTCGAAGCCGCGGCACTGCCACTGATCCTCCCCACCAGTACCCACGGCCTGCGGCGCCGGATTGCGGCCGAATTCGAGCAGCGCAACCTGCGGGCGCACATCGTCGCCGAAATCGATTCGCTATCGCTGCTGATGGGGTGCGTCTATAACGGCATGGGCGCCACCATCAAGCCGATGGCCGCGATCCTGCTCGAGGGAGAGCGTGGCAAGGAGTGGCGGGCTCTGCCCATCTCGGACGCGCCGATCAGCCGCCGCAATTACCTCTACTCGATCTCGCCGATGCGACTCTCGCCTGCGGCCGCCGCCGTGGGCAAGGAGTTGAAGGAGACGGCACGCCAACTGGTGGAATCCGGGGCCTGGCGCGGCGTCGAATTGTTGACCTGAGGTCATCCGTCGAAGGGACTCCGGAAGGAATCGCCGGCTCCGAATTGACAATTTGGTATACGATAGTATACGATTTTCCCAATACATAAAGATTGGCAATACCTGCCAACGCCTTCGGCGCTGCCTCGGTCTCTGCCAAATCAGGAGGAACAGCATGACAGGCAAGAAGACGCGCCCGGCAATCTGCCCGGGCCCGCGCGGTCGATCTGGCGTGATGGCAGGCCTGCAATCAACGGAGACCCTGCTGCGCCATGTTTGATCGCTTCCTGAGCGCCCTGATGAGCCGCCTCGAGGCCCTCATCGGAATCATCCTCGCGGTAATGGTCGTTCTGGTGTTTGGCAATGTGGTCCTCCGCTACGGCTTCAACTCCGGCATTACTGTTTCGGAAGAAATATCACGTTACCTGTTCATCTGGCTTACCTTTATCGGCGCGGTCGTCGCCGTGCATGAACATGCGCACCTGGGCGTTGACTCCCTGCTGAATGCGCTCCCACGGAAAGGCAAACTGTTTTGCGTCGTCACCAGCGAGCTGCTGATGCTCGGGGCGACCGGAATGTTGTTCCATGGCAGTTGGCAGCAGACGGAGATCAACATGGCGACGAATTCGCCTGTTGCGCAGGTGCCACTGGCATTGATCTACGTCGCGGGCGTGGTTGCCAGCGTCATGATGGGTGTACTGATTCTGCGGAACCTGTACCACATCGTGTTCGTCGGTGCCACGGACAAGGACCTGATCCTCAGCGTTGAATCAGAGGATCTGGCCGGTCTGGAGCATGCGACCCGAATCTTCCTGAGCAGGCCGGATGGCAGGGCGAGTCCGCCGCCCGGTAGCGCGGAACCGGAGCGGCGCAAGTGACCATCACGATCTTCCTGGCCTCGCTACTCGGGGCGATGGCTCTGGGCATGCCGATTGCGTTTGCTCTGATGATCTGCGGCGTGGCGCTGATGACGTACATGGGTCTGTTCGATACCCAGATTCTGGCGCAGAACCTGATCAACGGCGCCGACAACTTTCCCCTGCTGGCGGTGCCCTTCTTCATTCTCGCCGGCGAATTGATGAATGCGGGCGGTCTTTCCCGAAAAATCATCGAGATCGCCATGGCATTGGTCGGGCACATCAAGGGCGGCCTGGGTTACGTCGCCATTGTCGCGGCGGTCATCCTGGCCAGCCTGTCCGGTTCAGCCGTCGCCGACACCGCTGCGCTTGCCGCGCTGCTGGTGCCGATGATGAAAGCGGCCGGTTACGACGTCAATCGATCGTGCGGGCTGATTGCCGCGGGCGGCATCATCGCCCCGGTGATCCCGCCGAGCATTGGATTCATCATATTCGGCGTCGCCGCCAATGTATCGATCACCAAGCTTTTCATGGCAGGTATCGTGCCGGGCATCCTGATGGGCCTGAGCCTTGTCGCCGCCTGGTGGTTTCTTTGCCGTAGCTCGGGTGGCGAGGCGCAACCAAGGATGGCGACGGTGGCAATGATCAAGACCGTCCTCGGCGGCTTCTGGGCCTTGCTGTTGCCGGTGATCATCATTGGCGGACTTAAATTCGGGGTCTTCACGCCCACCGAGGCGGCGGTGGTGGCCGCCGTGTATGCCGGATTCGTCGGGGTGGTGATCTATCGCATTATCAGTTGGCAGGAACTGAAGGCCTGCTTTGTAAGCGCCGCCAAGACCACCAGCGTGGTGATGTTCCTGGTTGCCGCGTCGATGGTGGCTTCCTGGCTGATTACCGTCGCGGACTTGTCGAGCGAAGTCGTCAGGATGCTGGAACCGTTCATGGACGACAAGATTCTGCTGATGTTCATGATGATGAGCCTGGTCCTGATCGTGGGCACGGCAATGGATTTCGTACCCACGGTTTTGATTCTTACGCCGATCTTGATGCCCATCGTTCACGCGGCAGGAATCGACCCGGTGTACTTCGGCGTGATGTTCATCATCAATAACTCGATCGGCTTGCTCACACCGCCGGTGGGAACCGTGCTGAACGTGGTTTGCGGAGTCGCCAAGGTTCCGATGGATGGGGTCATCAGGGGCGTCATGCCGTTTCTGCTGGCGCAGGTGGCAATCATGTTTGTGATGACGCTGTTTCCGGCGTTGGTTACGGTGCCGGCCGCATGGTTCAGGTAACAGGCAGTTAGCACAATGCCATTGACGTAGCGTAGTTCAATGTAAATCCAACCAGGAGGAGAATTCGATGATCAGAAAAACAATTGGCCGCCAACTGACGATGCTCGCGTTTTTGGCGAGTACCTTCGGTCTCGCACATTCGGCACTCGCCGCGGATGACATCCAGGACAGAACCATCCGTTGGGGGCACCTGCAGGGCAAGGACCACCCGTTGAGCGCGGGAGTGAACAAGTTTGCCCAACTCGTCGACCAGAAGAGCGGCGGCAAGATGACGGTCAGGGAATTCCCCAATTCGATGCTGGGGAGCGAGAGCCAGCAGCAGTCGGCCCTCCAGGGTGGAACCCAGGAAATGATGTCGGCGTCGACCACGACGCTGGCCGGGATCGTCAAGGAGATGGGCGTCCTCGATTTCCCGTTTCTTTTCGCCAATGAAGCCGAGGCGGATGCACTGCTCGACGGTCCTATCGGCAAGCGCTTGATGGACCGGCTGCCGGAGCATGGCCTGGTCGGATTGGCGTACTGGGAGAATGGCTTCCGCAACGTGACCAACAGCAAACGCCCGATCAACCGTCCCGAGGACCTGGACGGCCTGAAGATCCGCGTCATGCAGAACCCGGTTTATCTGGAGACCTTCAAGGCGGTAAATGCCAATCCGATCCCAATGGCATTCGGCGAGCTGTTTACGGCGCTGGAGACCAAGACGGTCGACGCCCAGGAAAACCCGTTCTCCATCATCATGGCGAACAAGTTCAACGAAGTGCAAAAATACCTGAGCGTCACGCGTCACACCTACAACAGCTTCATCGTGCTGATGAGCAAGAAGTTCTGGGACAAATTGTCGCCGAAGGAGAAGCAGATCATTCAGGAATCGGCGATCGAGGCGCGCAACTATGAGCGCCAAGTCAGCCGTACTGACAGCGGCAAGGCCTTGGCGGAGCTGAAAGCCAGGGGCATGCAGGTCAACGAATTGGCGCCGGCGGAACTGACGCGCATGCGTGCGATCCTCAAGCCCGTGTCGGACAAGTTCGCGGCCTCCTACGACCCGGCCTTCATGCGCGACTTCAATGCCGAGATGGAGCGCATCCGCAGGAAATAGACTCGCGTCGCATTGTGAGGCGAACCGGGGCGCGCGCGCCAACATGCCGCACGCGCTCCGTCAATGCCCGACCCGCCCAGGTGATTCAACATGACCACCATACTTCTCGTTCAAGGCGCAAACATGTCCTACCTCGGCAAGCGCCAGCCGGAGATCTATGGCGCCACCACCGCCGCTGAACTTGACCAGATGTTGCAACGACAGGCCCAACAGCGCGGCGTGACGCTGCACATTTACTACACCCATATCGAAGGAGAGGCGATCGCGCGCATCTACCGAGCGGCGGGTGAGGGCGTCGACGGATTGCTGATGAATCCGGCGGGTTTCATTCACACCGGCTATGCGCTGCGCGATTGTCTGCGGGCGATGCAGTTTCCCTACGTGGAAGTCCACATGAGCAATATCGAGAAGCGCGGCTTGAAGTCGGTCATGGCGGAAACCGCCGACGGCATGATTACCGGTTTCGGCCTCCGCTCCTACTTCATGGGCTTGGACGCCTTGCTCGAGTTGATCAAGGACCGCAAACCGGCCAAGGCCAAGAGCAAGAAGAAGTAGGCAGCGCTACAGCCCGCCAGGGCTGATGCAGGCGCAGAATCCCGGCATCGGTCCGGAACAGGCAGATCATCGTCCCTGAATCCGCCGGATCGCCGGGTTACTTCATGAACAGCATGTTGAGGCGCTCATGATAGGCGCCGCGTATGTGCGCCCGCATGAGCTTTTCGGCCAGGGGCTGGTCACGCGCAATGATGGCCTTGACGATCGCCCCATGTTCGGCGTGCGAGGTATCCGCCCGCGTCCTGGAACTCAGGGTGGTCTTGCCGAGCAGCACCAGCGAATCGTGGAGCGCGTTGAGGCTTTTCAGCAGATAGCGGTTGTGCGCGCTGCGGTAGATGATGTCGTGAAATTCCCGGTTATGCCGCATCAGCAGATCGGGGTCACGCAACAGGCCCTTTTCGGCCTTGACGACTTGCTGAAGCATGTGGATTTCCGCCTCGGAGGCATGCTGCGCCGCCAGTCCTGCCGCCGAGCCTTCGAGCACTTCGCGCATGGCGTAGAGTTCGGTCACCATCTCGGCATCGATCTCGGTGACGACCACGCCGACGTGCGGGCTATGCGAAAGCATGCCCTCGGCCTCCAGTCGGCGCATCGCTTCCCTGACCGGCGTCCGGCTCATCTGCAACCACTCCGCGACGTCGGCTTCGCGCACCCGCGAGCCCGCTGTCAGCTGCCCCGCCTGTATCCCCGCCACCAAGCGTTCATAGGCAAGTTGCGCCCGCACCGGGGGAGTTTGTTTCATCCCCGGCTCCTTGATTTTTTCCCCTGCCCCGATGCGTGCCATGGCATCAGTTTATCCGTTTAGACAGGACTGCACGAATGCGCTGTGCGAGTTCCCGCGCAGGGCGACATCAAACCTTCGCTACGGCCGCGGCGGCCGCGCCGGCGACGCGGCCGAAAACTGCGCCGGACATCAGGCCGGTGCCGCCGGGGTAGTTGAAATAGAAGATCCCGCCGACCAGTTCTCCCGCCGCGTACAGGCCGGGCACCGGCCTCAGGTCGCTGTCCATGACCTGGGCGTTGCCATCGACCCGCAGGCCGCCGAAGGTGAAGGTGATGCCGCAGGTGATGGCGAACGCCTGGTAGGGCGGCGTATCGAGGAGATTGGCCCAGTTGCTCTTGGGTACCTTGAGCCCCTGCGTGCCGCGTCCGTCCTTGACGTTGGGATTGAAGGGCACCTCGGTGCGCACCGCGGCGTTGTATTCCTTGATGGTGTTCAGCGCGGCCTCGGCGTTCACGTCCTCGAGCTTGGCCGTCAGCTCTTCGAGCGTATCGGCTGTGACCTTGGTGACCTGGCGAATGCGGTATTCGTCGCGCAGCAGATGCGCCACCTTGGCGTCGAAGATCTGCCAGGCGAATTGGCCCGGCTGGTTGAGGACTTCCCGCCCATACTTGGCGTAGGTGTAGTTGCGAAAATCCGCGCCCTCGTCAACGAAGCGCTCGCCGTTGCCATTCACGATGATCCCAAACGGATAGCTGTGCTTCTGGAAGCCGTCGCCGACAGCCAGATCGCCGAACTCGGGGGCGTTGCGCTCCCACCCAACCGCATGGCAACCGGACCAGTTGCCGTAAGGGCTTGCCCCGATATCGAGCGCCATGCGGATGCCGTCGCCGTTGTTGAAGCGCGTTCCCCTGACCTTGGCCAATTCCCAGCCCGCACCGAGGTAACGGGTGCGCCATTCGGCGTTGGATTCGAAGCCGCCGCTGGCGATCACCACCGCCTTGCCTTTGATCTCCCGGGTGATACCGTCCTTTTTGACCAGAACACCGGTGACAGCGCCATCCTTCTGCACCAGTTCCATGGCACGGGTTTCGTAGAAAATTTTCACCCCGCGCTTCGTGCAGGAGTCGGTGAGCGCCGCGACCAGACCCTCGCCGCCGCCCCAGGCCTCGACCGTCAGTCCGCCCCAGAACTTGAATTTGCCATCGATCTTGAAGGCCTGGCGACCATAGATCGGGACAAAGCGCAAACCCTTCGAGCGCATCCACACCATGGTGTCGAAGCTTTGCTTGACCAGCATCTCGCTGAGAACGGGATCGGTCCGGAAGCGGGTGACGCGGAACATGTCGTCAAAGAAATCATCTTCGGTGTAGGTCCCGAAATCAGTGTTTTTGATTTCTTCCTCGCTCAGGTCGGGCATGACCTTCAGCAGGTCATCCACCCCGTTGTAGGCGAAGCGAATCGCGCCGGCCGTGAAGCGGCTGTTGCCGCCCGACTCGGATTCCGGCGCACATTCCAGAACCACCACGCTGGCACCCTTCTCCTGGGCTGCCAGCGCCGCGCACAAAGCGGCATTACCCGCACCAATCACGACAACATCATAATTATCCGACACGAAGACCTCCCTGGACAACGAACTTGACTAGTGTATTGTATGCTTTCGTATACAATCCAGTCAAACAAGAACTGGAAACTCGAAGTTGTGCCCAGATAACTCTTAGTAAGTAGATCCAGCTCGAACCAGGTGCAGTCCCAACGTTGCCAAACCCAGGAGGAGATGTCATGTCACTAAAGTCATTCGTCACTTTGGGTGGTGTGCAAGGCAGGCGCCGCAACGGTGAAGTAACGACAGCATCTGCACGGTGATGCTCCTGATTTCAGGAACATCACCTGGCCACGGGCGCGCCCGACCTCACTGAAGCGGGCCCTGCCGGCGGCTCGCCGGACGCCCCTGCTCAACTCCCGCTCAGTTGCCGAATGCCGCCGTCAGGGCGGCAATCATGTAGCCGTGGTCATGCGCGCCGGCGCTCTCGCGGGCGCTGTGCATCGCCCACATGGGCGAGCCGACATCCACGCTGGCGATACCCAGCCGTGCGGCGACGATCGGGCCGATGGTGCTGCCGCAGCCCAGGTCGCTGCGATGGGAATACTGCTGGCAGGGCACCCCGGCCTGCTCGCACAGGCCCATGAAGCGGGCCGCCGTCTCCGCCTGGGTGGCGTAGCGCTGGCCGGCGTTGGTCTTGATCACCGGCCCGCCGTTCATCAGCACCTTGTGGTCGGGCTCGTAGGCAGCCGGAAAATTCGGCTGGTAGGCATGGGCCATGTCGGCGCTGATGAAGAAACTCCGCGCCATGGCGCGGCGCCGGTCCTCGCCGTCGAGCCCCGCCTGCAGGCCGATGCGCGCCAGCACGTCGCTGACGAAGCTGCCGCCGGCCCCGGCGGCGCTTTCGCTGCCGACCTCCTCGTGGTCGAACAAGGCCGCCACGCAGGTCGCCGTCGGCTGCTGCGTCGCCATCAGCGCGGCAAGCGCCGCATGGCATGAAGCCAGGTTGTCGAGCTGGCTGTCGGCGATGAACTCCTCGTCCGCGCCCCACAGGCAGCCCTGCTGCACGTCATAGACCGCCAGCTCGAAGCTCAGCAGGTCCACCGCCTCGCCCTGCGCGGCATCCGCCAGCAGCTGGCGCAGGCGCGCCTCCGCGTCTTCCTTCTCGCCCAACTGGCCGAGGATCAGGGGCAGCTCGGTCTGCTTGTTGAGCTTCAGGCCCTGCTCATTCACCTCGCGGTTCATGTGGATCGCCAGGTTGGGCAGCCGCACCAGCGTTTGCTCGAAGCGCAGCAGCCGCGTCTGCGGCCCCGCCGCCGTGCGCATCACCACGCGCCCGGCCAGGCTCAGGTCGCGATCGGTGAAGGTGGCCAGGATCGGCCCGCCATACACCTCCACCCCCAGGCGCAGCAGGCCGTCGCCGCCCAGCGCCGCCTTCGGCTTGAGCCGCAGCCCCGGCGAATCGGTATGGGCGCCGACGATGCGGAAGCCGGTTTCCGCCAGCGGCCGGCTGCCCGCCACGAAGGCGATCAGCGACGCACCGCCGCGCACCATGTAATAGCGCCCGCCCACCGCCAGTTGCCAGCGCTCGCCCTCCTCCAGCCGGGTGAAGCCGCACGCCAGCAGGCGCTGCTCGGCACTCGCCACCGCGTGCCAGGGGCTGGGGCTGGCGTCGATGAAGGCGATCAGTTCATGGGCGGTCTTGCGGGCTTGGGCGGTCAGGAACATGGCGAATGCGGGAAGGAATGAAAGGGTGAAGCATACAAGAGGAGTCGGCGCCGGCGACACGGCGATTGAAGCGCCTATGCGCGCCAGCGCACTGAATACGCCGGATCGGAGGGACATTATTTAATGAATACCACCCCCAAGGAGCCCATCATGAAACGATCTTCCCTGTTCGCACTCTCCGCTCTCACACTCGCATTCGCGCCTGCCGCGTGGGCCGATACCATCACCACCATCACGCCGCACTCGAACAGGGTCGCGCTGGAAAATGGCCAGGCAAATGTAAGGTTCACTGTCTCCGGCCAGGGCAACGAAGGAAGCGATTGCGGCATGTGGATCGAATATGGCGACAAGGGTTCGCCCGACACCCGGATCATCGGCAGGAACGAGGGCTATCTGCCGCGCGACTTCGATCACATTTTCAGCGCGCCGGGCCAGTACACGGTCACCGCCAAGGGACAGCGCGTGAAGACAACCTTTGGTTGCAGCGGTTCCAGTTCGACCGTCGTCACCGTGGTCGAGGAACGTCAGAATCGCCGCCGCGCCAGCGTGCAGTCCTGCCCGGAAGGCTGGCAGCTGCGCGACGGCTCGTACAACCGCGAAACCGGCGCCTTTACCTGCACTCCCGCCTACCCCGCGCAGGAGATGGATTGCGGGCCCGGCCTGCGCTACTTCGAGAGCGACAACCTGATCGGCTGTCGCTCGGTCGGACGCGGCCGCAACTAAGGCTAAGCCGCGGCACCGGCAGGCTCGGGCCTGCCGGCCCCACCGCCAATGCCGGCAAGCATTGCATTGACGGGTACTATTTGGCTCCACCCACCCAAAAGAAGCCATTCCCGCATGCAAAAAGAAGTCAAAGAAAAGCCCAAGCACGCCATCGTCGCCTCCGTGCAACTGCCGAACGTGAGCGACGTCGAGTTCGAGGCGTCGCTGGCCGAACTGCGCGACCTCGCCAAGACGCTGGGTTACGTGATCACCGCCACCTTCACGCAGAAACGCTCCAGCTTTGACGCCACGGCCTATCTGGGCAAGGGCAAGCGCGAGGAAATACGCGAATTCGTCGATAGCGAACCCGCGCCCGGGGCCTTCGAGAAACCGCTGCACGCCGCCGCCGACCCCGACGCGGGCAAGATCGACGCCGTCTTCGTGGACCACGAGATCTCGCCGTCGCAGGCGCGCGACCTCGAAAAGGAAGTCGGCTGCGAGGTGATGGACCGCACCATGGTCATCCTCGAGATCTTCCACCGCCACGCCACTTCCCGCGCCGCGCGCGCGCAGGTGGAGATCGCCCGGCTGGGCTACATGGCGCCGCGCCTGCGCGAGGCGGCCAAGCTCGCCGGGCCGCAAGGGCGGCAGCGCAGCGGCACCGGCGGCCGCGGCGCCGGCGAGTCGCACACCGAGCTGGACAAACGCAAGATCCGCGACCACATCGCCGAACTGCAGAAAGAGATCGCCGCGATGGACGTCGAGCGCAAGACGCAGCGCTCGCGCCGGCAGGAGCGCCAGGGGCTCGCCACCGTGGCCCTGGTCGGCTACACCAACGCCGGCAAGTCCACCCTGATGCGCGCCCTCACCGGCAGCGAAGTGCTGGTCGAAAACAAGCTGTTCGCCACGCTCGACACCACCGTGCGCGCGCTGCAGCCCGAGAGCAGGCCGCGCGTGCTGGTCAGCGACACCGTCGGCTTTATCAAGAACCTGCCGCACGGCCTGGTCGCCTCGTTCAAGTCGACGCTCGAAGAGGCGCTGGATGCGTCGCTGCTGCTCCACGTCATCGACGCCAGCGATCCCGGGTTCGAACGGCAGCTCGCGGTCACCGACAAGGTGCTCAAGGAGATCGGCGCCAAGGACGTGCCGCGCATCCGCGTCTTCAACAAGATCGATCACGTCGGCGACGCCGCGGCGCAAAATGACCGCGAAGCCGCGCTGCGCGAGCAGTATCCGGATTGCATCGTAATGAGCGCGCGCCGCGCCGACGACATAGCCCTGCTGCGCGAGGCGATAGTCGGGTTCTTCCGCGAGGGTCTGGTCGAGGCCGAGCTGTTCCTGCCCTGGTCGGCACAGCAACAGCGCAGTAAAATCTTTGCGCGCTGCGAAGTGCTGGAGGAGCGCGCCGACGCTGAAGGCGCGTTCCTGCGCATTCGCGGCGAGGGCGAGGCCGTGAAGGGCTTGTGCGAGAAATTCGGCAAGGCGTGAAAAGTCGGCGCTGGCAACACGGCGATTCGAGCTGACCCCAAATCACGGGTGCGTTTCATGAGCTGCCAAGGTGCGATACTTCGTCAAAGGCGACCAAATCGCCTGACCGTTTAACTGGACGCATCGGGTCTTGATTTCGCCATGTTTCACTGGAACTCAGTAAAGACGCGGGTGACGCTGTTTACCCTGGCCATTTTCCTGGTCAGCATCTGGTCGCTTGCGCTTTATTCCAGTCGGATGTTGCGCAATGACCTCGAGCGCCAGCTGAGCGAACAGCAGTTCGCGGCGGTTTCCCTGATCGCGGCCGAGGTCAACCGCGAGCTGGTCTTGCGCCTGAAAGTGCTCGCCAGCGCTGCCGCAGGCATAAGCCCGGCCATGATGGACGATGGCGCCGCCCTTCAGGCACATCTGGTGCAGCAACCGGTCCTTGAAATCCTGTTCAACGGCGGGGTACTTGCCACCGATCCCGACGGCACCGCGATTGCCGAGGTGCCCCTCGCGGCGCAACGGATCGGCATGAGTTTCCGCGACAGGGCCTACCTGATCGAAACCTTGACCGAGGGAAAATCGACCATTGGCCGGCCCGTCGTGGGCAAGAAAGTACTCCGGCCTGTGTTCGGCATGGCCGTACCGATTCGCAACACGCAAGGCAAGATAATCGGAGCCTTGCTGGGGGTGATCGATCTGGGTGCACCCAATTTTCTGAACCGGATTACGGACAGCACCTACGGCAAGGCCGGCGGAGCATTTCTGATTACCCCGCAAAACAGGACGATCGTTGCCGCCTTCGATAAATCCCGCATCATGGAAGTGCTCCCTGCCCCCGGTGTCAGTCCATGGATCGACCGTTTCATGCAGGGCTACGAGGGTTCTGCGGTGGTCGTCAATCCGCATGGACTGGAAGTGCTGGTCTCGATCAAGCAAGTGCCCATCGCCGGCTGGTATACATCGGTCATACTGCCGACGGCAGAAGCCTTTGCCTCGATTGACGTGCTGCAGCAGCGCATGCTGCTCGCCACGCTGTTTCTGTCCCTGCTGGCGGGTGGCCTGACATGGTGGATGCTGCGCAGTGAACTCTCGCCTCTGCTCGATGCCGCGAAGGCGCTTGCCACCCAGGCCGCATCAAAGCAGCCGCCGCAAGCCCTGCCCATCGCCCGGCAGGACGAAATCGGCGATTTGATTGGCGGCTTCAATCACCTGCTGGAAACCCTCGGCCAGCGCGAAGCGGCGCTCAAAGAGAGCGAATTGCGCCTGCGGACGATCATCGAGAACGAGCCGGAATGCATCAAGATAGTCGATGCGCAAGGGCGACTGAAGCAGATGAATCCCGCCGGACTGGCGATGATAGAGGCCGACTCGCTGGAGCAGGTGACGGGGCACTCGATGGCTACGGTCATCACGCCCGAATACCGCGCGGCCTTTGACGAGATGCACAGGCGCGTACTCGCCGGCGAATCGGTCCAGATGCAATTCGAAGCACTTGGCCTCAAGGGTGGGCGTCGCTGGCTGGAAACACATGCCGTGCCCATGCTGGACAAGGGCGAGGTGGTGCAGTTGGCCGTCACCCGGGACATCACCGACCGCAAGCGAGCCGAGGCCGATCTTCGCGTCGCCGCTGCCGCCTTCGAATCGCAGGAAGGCATGATAGTCACCGACGCCGATGCCGTGATCCTGCGGGTGAACAGCGCATTCTGCGAGAGCACCGGCTACACGCCGGATGAACTCGTGGGCCAGACACCGCGGCTGCTCAAGTCGGGCCGTCACGGCGAGGAGTTTTATCGCGACATGTGGGAGGCCATCAACCGCACCGGCGGATGGCAGGGAGAAGTATGGGACCGGCGCAAGAATGGCGAGATCTACCCGAAATGGCTCACCATTTCGGCGGTGAAGGGCGACGGTGGCGCGGTGACCCACTACGTCGGCACGCATATCGATATCACCGAACGCAAGCAGGCAGAAGACAAGATCAAGGAGCTGGCCTTCTTCGACCAGCTGACGGGCCTCCCCAACCGCACACTCCTGCTGGATCGCCTGAAGCAGGCCATGACCGCCAGTTCCCGCAACGACAGCCACGGTGCGCTGCTGTTCATCGACCTCGACAATTTCAAGACGCTCAACGACACGCTCGGCCATGACATGGGCGACCTGCTGCTGAAGCAGGTGGCAGAGCGCCTGGCGACGTGCGTACGCCAGGGTGACACCGTGGCACGGCTGGGCGGCGACGAGTTCGTGGTGATGCTGGCGAACCTGAGCGACAGCGAGAGAGATGCCGCTACCGATATCGAAGCGGTGGCCGAAAAAGTTCTCTCGACACTCAACCAGACCTATCAACTCAACAACGTGGCATTCCACAGCACGGCAAGTATTGGCGTCACCTTGTTCAAAGGCCAGGTCGCCAGCCTCGATGACTTGATGAAGCAGGCCGATCTGGCCATGTACAAGGCAAAGGACAGCGGACGCAACACGTTCCGCTTCTTCGATCCGGCCATGGAATCCGTCGTGAAGGAGCGTGTGGCGCTGGAGGCGGACCTGCGACGGGCCGTCGAGAGCAAACAGTTCGTGCTCCACTACCAGGCCCAGGTGGTCGGCAAGGGCCGCGTCACGGGCGCCGAAGCGCTGGTGCGCTGGCAGCATCCCGACCGCGGCATGGTCTCGCCTGCCGACTTCATCCCCCTCGCCGAAGAAGCCGGGCTGATCCTGCCCCTGGGCCACTGGGTATTGGAAACTGCGTGCGCCCAATTGGCAAAATGGGCCGCGCGGCCGGAGATGGCCCATCTGACCATTGCGGTCAATGTCAGCGCCCATCAAATCAACCGGCCCGACTTCGTCGAACAGGTGCTGGCGGTACTCGAATCCACCGGCGCCAATCCACTGCGACTGAAACTGGAACTGACCGAGAGCCTGCTGGTACACAACGTCGAGCAGATCATCGAAAAAATGTTCGCGCTGAAGGCGAAGGGCGTGGGCTTCGCGCTGGACGACTTCGGCACCGGCTTTTCGTCGCTGTCCTACCTGAAACGCCTGCCGCTGGACCAGTTGAAGATCGACCAGTCCTTCGTGCGCGACGTGCTCACCGACCCCAACGATGCCGCGATTGCGCGCACCGTCGTGGCGCTCGCCCAGAGCCTCGGGCTGGCCGTGATCGCGGAAGGCGTCGAAACGGAAGCGCAGCGCGACTTCCTGGCCAGCGAGGGCTGTCATGCCTATCAAGGCTACTTCTTCAGTCGACCGCTACCCATCGACGGGTTCGAGCAGTTTGTGCGGGAGTCCGGATTCCCGCCGGAGAATGCCTGACGGCGACGGCGCTTTCCTGAGCGTTCGCGGTGAGAGCGAGAGTTTGTTCCACTCTCGAGAGCATGCGATCCGTCAATATTCTCTCGGTACAAATGGCTTCTTCACGCCGGATTGACGGTCAGCATGTTCCTGATTTGAGACTGCCAGCATGGCCAGGCTCCTTTGTATCCGAACCCGGATACGTGATAACCGTGCCGTTCACTTTGGCAAAAGCAGTCAGCGCGTGTGTCTGGCATCGGGTCTGACTAAGGATTTCCTCAACGGAAAGACCGCGCACTACCAACGCATCGGCGATTAGCGAACGATGGCAGCGCCAAGGCACAGCCTCGGCGCACATCAGCGCGATTTGCTCCTGTTTTGCCAGTTTCATAACAGACGCCAGGTTCTGCGCAAATTCCGCGGTCTGCATATAGTCGGCGTAACCGCGGAATGAAGCATTTCGCCATCCCGGATTCTGGGACTTCAGACTGGCATGGCGAAAGCCTCCCAGGCCCGCGACATGTTCATAGCGGATGCCCTGGATCTCGAGTGCGGTTGGAAAGGTGTCGAAATTGAATTGCGGATTGTGGCGAGAGCGCGGCACCGTACGCACGTCAATCAGACGGGTCACCAAATGGGCCACCAGCAAGCCAATAAACTCCGCGAGGGTTCGGGTTGAATGGCCAACGGTGAATACGACGGGCGGAGCCTTTTGCTTCACTATAGCCTCCATAACTTCCAGCTCAGCGCGCAGACAAGGCTTTGATTCGTGCGCGCAGCATCGGTAAGAGCTGTCGCTCAAACCAAGGATGGTGCATTAACCACGGCTGATTGCGCGGTGATGGGTGAGGCAGCGGGATGAACTCAGGAGCGTACTCCCGCCAGGCTTTGGCTGTTTCGGCCAGTGACGGTTTGCGGCGACGGCCTAGAAAGTGGCGCTGCGCGTACTGACCAATGAGCAGAGTCAATTCAACCCGCGGCGACCGAGCCAGCAACTGGTCGAGCCACAGGACTGCGCATTCACGACGGGGCGGCAGATCACCGCCATTTCCCCGGCCCGGATAACAGTAGCCCATGGGAATGATTGCGATGTGGGATTCATCGTAAAACGCTTTCTTGTCTATTCCCATCCATGCGCGCAGGCGCTCCCCGCTCGGATCGTCCCACGGAATGCCGGTCGTATGCACGCGCATGCCGGGCGCTTGTCCGACGATCAGAATGCGGGCGCTCTCACTGGCACGCAGCACCGGGCGGGGTCCGAGCGGAAGATGCTCCTCGCACGCTCGGCAGCCGCGCACGGCTACCAGCAGAGATTCTAGAGTGGGATAAGCTGTTTTCGCCACGACGATCTTTCTTCTGGGGCGCGGATGGGACGGGCCGGCGGAACGATCATGCGGTCTTGTTTGTCCGGAGCGATCATAGAGAATCCTTGACCATCATCAGTCTGATCTTCTCGATGGCACGGGATGGCGCCAGATCTTTGGGACAGACCTCCGTACAGTTCATGATCGAGCGGCAGCGGAACAGTCGGTAAGGATCGTTCAAATCATCCAGTCGTTCCTGGGTGGCTTGGTCCCGGCTGTCGATAATGAAGCGATATGCTTGCAGCAGGCCGGCTGGCCCGACGAACTTGTCCGGATTCCACCACGATGAGGGACACTGACTGGTGCAACATCCGCACAGGATGCACTCGTACAAGCCATTCAGCTTCTCGCGGTCTTCCGGCGATTGCAGGCGTTCCCGTTCTGGCGTCGGATCATTGTTGATCAGATAGGGCTTGATCGAATGATACTGTTTGAAGAACTGGGTCATGTCGACTACCAAATCGCGAATGACCGGGAAACTCGGCAAGGGACGTAATTCAACTGGGTATTTCAATCCCTTCATCGGGGTAATGCAAGCCAGTCCGTTGCGACCGTTGATGTTCATCCCGTCAGAGCCGCAGACACCTTCGCGGCAGGACTTCCTGAAGGTGAGTGAATCATCCTGAGCCTTGAGACGCAGCAGGACATCCAGAAGCATCAGATCGGTTGGCACCGGTGCAATCTCGTAATCCTGCATATATGGCTTCTCATCCGTTTCGGGATTGAAGCGAAAGATCGACAGTTTCATTGCGGTCTCCTGATGTTTGTGCCGCCGTAAGTTACCCTTCAGCCGGGCCCCATTAACAAAATCCGCATGACCCATGCCGCGATGGCCAATAGGCTAAATAACAGCAACGCGAGTGCGGAAACACGTAAGGCCGGCGGGTGAACATAGTCCATGAGCACATCCCGGATACCCACCCAGGCGTGCAACAACAACGCGGCAAAAAAGACGCTGGCGGCGACACTGATGCCTGAGTTTCTCATCCATCCATGCCACGCCTGATAGGAATCGGGTGGAGAAATGAGGAAATGGACGAGCAGAAACAAGATAAAGAAGAGCATGTAGACCGCGCTGACTCGCTGCAACAGCCATGCACGCAGTCCGGTGATTGTTCTTCTCACAGCAATACACCGGCTGCAAGCAGCGCCACCGCTGCGCCGCCGAAGTTTACGATCCAGGCACTGCGGCGTGCGGCCGGCAATTGCGAGCCGACGTCGATGTCGCTCAATAGGTGACGGATTCCGGCTAGTGAATGATGTGCCAGCGCCCAGACCGAAACGACCACCGCAATCCGGAACGTCCAGTGGTCAAACAGACGAGCCACTTGAGCGAAAGATTGCTGGTCCCGCAATGAAAGATCGAGGAGGTACACGCCGAATGGAATGCAGAGCGCCAGGACGATTCCCGTCGCCCGATGGGTGATGGACGTGACGGCGCCCACCGGCATCTGGATTTGAAGCAGATTGAAAAATACCGGTCTTCGTCTTTTTGGTTTTGCCATCATATTGACGGTTTCCGTAAGACGATGCTCACGAGGATGGACCCATCCTCCGTTGCCCGCAGCGCATGAGGCACGTTCGCTGCCAGATACATGAAGTCGCCTGCGCGCAGGGTCTTGCAATTCCCCTGCGCCGTGACATCAATCGCGCCCTCGAGGCAGTGCATCGTAATGGGACCGTCGACGGTATGCTCTGGCAACGTCTTTCCAGCGGGCAGAATGAGCCGCATAACCTTAAGCTGCTCATCTCGCAAGAGTGTGGTTGACTGTGTGTCGACTAGCGGCGCGCCCAGCGGCCGAAGGTCAATGACATCGCCGGATGATGCATGGTGGGTCGCCAAAGTAGCTCCTTTGCATTAAAGTCTTTCCGACAATTCTATCGAACGAAAATTCCGCCCAAATCGTGGGTGACTTCTCGGATCATCGGCCAGCACCAAACCGGCTGTATGTGCGGCATCGCACTGATGGGTGGTTGACGATGCCTGATCATCGCGACTTACGTCTTGGGTCCGGCCTATCCGGATGACAATGTCGGAATACGCGAAGGTAATTGCATCATCGGTGGTCGGGGACGAGGACGAGCTTTCGCCATGGTGGATACGCAGCATCATCATCGTGATGGCCATGGGCTTTGCCGGATTGATTTCGATCACCCTGCTCGCCTACCGCAATGCGCCACCGATTCCGGCCCGGATCGTGGACGCACAGGGCGCCATGCTCTTCAGCGGCGACGACGTCAGCGACGGCCAGACGGTCTTTCTCAAGTACGGCCTGATGGCGAATGGCAGCATCTGGGGCCATGGTGCGTATCTCGGTCCCGATTACTCGGCCGATGCGCTGCATCGCACCGGCGAGGTTGCCGCCGCAGCCATTGCACATCAGCAATACCAGCGGCCAATGGCGGCGCTGACGCCGTCGCAACAGGCGGCAGTCCGCGCCGAGACGGCGGTATTGCTGAAGACCAATCGCTACGACCCGGCCACATCGACCTTGCGCTTCACTGCGCCGGAAGCAACGGCTTATCGTGAGCAGATCAATTACTGGACCGACTACTTCAAACATTCCTCACGAAACGGCGGGTTGAAGACCGACCTCATCACCGATCCGATCGAGTTGAAGCAATTTACCGCGTTCGTTACGTGGGCCGCTTGGGCGTCCGTCGCAAACCGCCCCGGTGAGGACTATTCCTATACCAACAATTTTCCGTATGACCCGAGCGTCGGCAATCAGCCCACGCCCGGCACCGTGATGTGGAGCGCATTGAGTCTGGTCGTGCTGCTCGCCGGTATCGGGGCGGTATTGCTGGCATTCGGACGATTCGATTCCCTTGGCTGGATCACGCGTGATCACCATGTCCACCCGCAACTGCTGCCCGGGCTGTCCAGCCCGGGGCAGAATGCACTGGTGAAATTCATGGTGGTCGCGGCGCTGCTGTTGCTCGCGCAAACATTGGTGGGTGGCGCAGTGGCCCATTACCGGGCCGATCCGGCCAGTTTTTACGGACTGGACCTGGAACGCATTTTCCCGAGCAACCTCGTACGCACCTGGCATTTGCAGATGGCGATCTTCTGGATCGCCACCACATATGTCGCTTCGGCCCTGTTCCTTGGCCGATCGCTGCGTACGGATGAACCGCGCTGGTTCGCAGGCTGGACTCATGTCTTGTTCGCGGCGTTCGCGGTGGTGATCGGCGGCAGTCTGCTGGGTGAGTGGCTGGGCATTTCCCAACTGCTGGGTCGCTGGTGGTTCTGGCTCGGCAACCAGGGCTGGGAGTACCTGGAACTGGGCCGCCTATGGCAATGCTTGCTGGTGGCGGGATTGCTGGCGTGGTTTGCGCTGCTTTGGAAGTTGGTGCGGCCGAGCGCATTGGCGGAACCGGCGGCGAAGCCCCTCGTCCGGATGTTCCTGGTGGCCGCGCTGGCGATCCCGGTCTTCTATGTCCCGGCCCTGTTTTTTGGCGCCAGGACCAACTTCACCGTTGTCGATACGTGGCGCTTCTGGATCATTCACCTGTGGGTGGAAGGATTCTTCGAGTTCTTTGCCACGACGGTGGTGGCATTGACGTTCCATCAACTCGGCCTGACCCGCCTAAATGTCGCGTTGCGGGTAATCTATCTTGACGCCATCCTGTACTTCCTCGGCGGCCTGATCGGCACGGGCCACCATTGGTACTTCACCGGCCAGACCAGCGTCAACATGGCGCTGTCCGCGCTGTTCTCGGTACTCGAGGTTGTACCGCTGACGCTGCTTACCCTCGATGCCTGGCATTTCGTGCGCACGACGCGAGGCGAATGCGATGTGTGCGGCAAGGCAATTGCGATACCGCACAAGTGGACCTTCCATTTTCTGATGGCGGTGGGCTTCTGGAACTTCGTCGGGGCCGGCATTTTCGGCTTCCTGATCAATCTGCCGATCGTCAGTTACTACGAAGTCGGCACCATGCTGACGCCCAACCATGGGCACGCGGCGTTGATGGGCGTCTTCGGCATGCTGGCGATCGCACTGATGGTGTTCGTCCTGCGTCAGTGCAGCAATGACGCGAACTGGGTCGGCATCGAGAAATACGTCAAGGTCGCTTTCTGGGGCTCCAATATCGGACTGGCGCTGATGGTCGCGCTGTCGTTGTTCCCTGGTGGGGCACTACAAGTCTGGGACGTGGTCCAGCATGGTTACTGGCACGCACGTAGCGTTGACTACACAGGCAGCGAGCGGTCGCGGCTGATCGAATGGATGCGACTGCCGGGCGATCTGATATTCATCGTGTTCGGTGCTGTGCCGCTGGTGATCGCCACGATCAAGGGCTACCTCGGGGTGCATGACGCCAGGAGCGTTTCCCCACCATCGGCGACCGGCTCGTAACCGATCGACCCCACGGTAATGTCGGCAATGCAACTGGCGCCGGTCGCTCAAACCGCGAACAATGTCAGGGCTTGAACGGCCGATTGTGGCCGCACTGAGACATAGACAGAACGGTCATCGATGGCCGCAATGGCCGATATGCGGTCCTCCACAAACGTCAATCGCCGTACCGCCAGCGCCGACTCTTGACCTGCTGGGGGCGTAGCTACCGCAACCCGGGAAACTCCCCGCCAACGCGGCTCTTCATGAGCCTGGCGTAGAGCCCCGGCATCAACCGGCTGAGCCACCATGCCTTGCGCGCGGTGGCGTCGGGCAGCAGCAGCTTGCGCCCTGCCGCCACCGCGTCGAACACGCGCTCCGCAATTTCCTCCGGCGAGGACTCGCCGCCGGTGGTGATGCGCGGGCTGCTCACCGGCGCGCCGCTGCCGTCGGTCGCCGCCGCGCCGATGCCGGTACGGATGAAGGAAGGACAAACTAGGGTGACGCCGACGCCGGCGCCTTCGACTTCACTGCGCAGGCTGTCGAAGAAGCCATGCAGCGCGTGCTTGCTGGCGGCATAACCGGTGCGGCCGGTCAGCGGCGAAAAGCCGGCGACGCTGGAGATGGCGACGATGAAGCCCTGCCGCGCGACGATCTGCTCCAGCGCGGCGTGGGTGAGGTTGGCCGCGCCGAAGAAATTGACTTCCACGACCCGGCGGATGACGTCGGGATCGGTGTCCTGCAGCAGGCTGCGATGGCTGATGCCGGCGTTGTTGATCAGGCCGTCGAGCGCGCCGAAATGCGCCAGCGTCGCCGCCACCGCCGACCTGCAGGCGGCAGGATCGGTGATGTCGCCGGGCACGGCCAGCACGTCGGTGCCCCTGGCGCGCAGCGTGACTGCCAGGGTGACGAGTTTTGCCGCATCGAGGTCCAGCGCGGCGATCCGCGCGCCGGCGGCGGCATAGCGCCGGCACAGCGCGGCACCGAGCCCGCCGGCGGCGCCGGTGATCAGGACTATTTTTCCGGCGAGGTTGCGGCGAGTCACGCTGCCGTGCCCGCGCGCGAGGTGCGCCACAGTTCGAAGACTTCGGCCGAGCTCAGCTTCGGCACGTAGCCGAACTCTTCCTTCAGGCGCCGGTTATCGAGCACCGGCCGGTAGCGCAGGAAGTCGATCTGCTCGGGCCCGTACTGGGTCAAGCCGAGTTTCTTCAGCAGCCACAGCGCGGCCTGCAGCACCGCGGGCGGGAACATCACGCAGCGCTTGCCGAGGCGCGCGGCGATCTCGTGGATGGTCAGCTTGCCGTCGCCGGCGACGTTGAAGATACCGGTCACCGGGGAATCGACGCCATGCACGATGGCGCCGACCACGTCCTGGTCGTGGATGAAGACGAAGGGGCTGTCTGAGCCGCGGATTGCAATCAGGCGCGGCTTCTCGAACAGGTCGGTGATCTGGTTGTGGGTCGAGGCGCCGAGGATGGTGCCGATGCGGAAGATGATCTGTTCCAGTTGCGGCTGCCGTGCGCGGTAGTCGGCCAGCATTTCCTCGACCAGGCGCTTGTGCCAGGAATAGGCGAAGCTCTGGTTGCCGCGCACCGGATCGCTCTCGGTCAACCATTCCGGATTGTCGGCGTGATAGCCGTAGGCCGCACCGCTGGACGAAACGATGACGCGCTTAACATTGCGGCGGACGCAGGCCTCGAGCAGGTTGCGGGTGCCGTCGACGTCGACGCTGTATTCGAACTCGCGGTTGCTCTTCTTGCCCGGCGTGACGATCGAGGCCAGATGCACGACCACCTGCGGCCGGTGGCGGGCGACGATGTCATCGACTTCCGGGGCGCGGATGTCGGCGACTTCATAGACAACGCCGGGCAGGCGCTGCACCGGCTCGCGCACGTCGAGCGCAATGGTGAAGAGGTCGGCGCGGCGCGCCAGTTCGGCCACCACCTGGCTGCCGAGGTAGCCCGAACTGCCGGTGACGAGGACGCAGACTGCCGTCACGCCGCGACCTGGATGGCCAGCGGCGGGCGGCGGCTCCAATACGTCGCCACCGACAAGCCGGCGACGATATGCCAGATGCCCCACCACGCGGTGATGACGGCCATGCCGCCGAGGCCGTCGAAAAAGCTGAATATCAGGATCAGGCCGAGGCCGGAATTCTGGATCCCGCATTCGATGGACACGGCACGCCGGTCGCGCTCCGGCAGGCCGACGGCGAACGCCAGGCCGTATCCGGTGAGCAGGGCCGACGCGTTATGCACGAACACCACGCCCACCACCATGCCGACGTAAAGCACGAAATACTGCCAGTTGGCGCCCAGTGCGGCGAGTACGAAGATCAGGAAGAAACTCAGCGAGAATATCTTCATCGGCTTCTGCGCCCGCGCCGAGAAGCGCGGCCAGCGGCGCGTGACGAACAGGCCGGCGGCGAGCGGCAGGCCGAGCAGCAGAAACACATGGAGGAACATCTCCAGCGGATTCACCGCGACCTGCCGCAGCAGCGGCTGCGCCGGCCCATAAAGCCCGCCCCAGAAGGCGATGTTCACCGGCGTCATGACGATGGCGGTGAGCGTGGACAGCGTGCTGATCGACACCGACAGCGCGGTGTTGCCGCGCGCGAAATGGGTCAGGAAGTTGGAGATGTTGCCGGCCGGGCAGGAGGAAACCAGGATCATGCCCAGCGCGATGCTGGGCCGCGGTTGCAGCACCAGCACCAGCAGGAAGGTGAAGGCGGGGAACACCAGGTGGTGGCCGAGCAGTCCGATGACCAGGGCACGCGGCGTGCGCAATGCCTCCTTGAAGTCGGACGGCTTCAGTTCCAGCGACACGCCGAACATGACGAAGCCGAGCACGATGTTCAGCAGCAGCAGCGTCTGCGGGCTGAAGTTGAGGCGGACGAGATCGATGTCGGTCATGGTCGCTCCCCCTCTCCCCGGCCCTCTCCCGCCCGGGGGAGAGGGAGATTGCTCGCCACGTCAATCACCCTTTCGGCTCCTCGTGCATCTTCTTGAAGTGGATCAGACCCGGCGCCCACATGTGCTTGACCGGGTCGACGTCCACGTGGATCACCGCGCACTTGCCGGTCGCCAGCGCCCGTTGCAGCGCCGGCTTGAACTGCGCCGGATCGGAGACGCGCTCGCCGTGGGCGCCCATGGCCTGGCCCAGCTTGTCGAACTCGATCTCGCCGAGGTCGGCCTTGATCGTCTCGTCGGGATCGAGGTGCTTGAAGATCATGGTCTTGAACGGCCGCAGCATGAACTGCTGGTTCATCTTGACCATGCCCCACTGCTTGTCGCAGAGCACGATGTAGATCACCTGCGCCTTGTTGCGCACGGCGGTCTCGACTTCCTGCGAATGGAAGCCCATGGCGCCGTCGCCGATGATGCAGCACACCGGCTTGCCCGGCCGCGCGATGGCGGCGCCGACGGCCTGCGCCATGCCGGCGCCGAGCATGCCGAACTTGAAGGTCGAGATCACCGTGTTGGGCACGGTGACCTTGTGATAGAACATGGCCCAGATCGTCGCGTTGCCGCCGTCGGCGACCAGCACCGAATCTTCCGGGAACAGCTCGCGGCAGACCGCGCCGATGTGCGCCGGGTGCATCGGGATCGCCATGTCGGCCAGCGCCTTGTCCCAGCCGGCTCGTTCGTCCTTCATGGTCTTGGCATAACCCGCGACGCGGATGCGGCGGTTATCGAGCTTGATCTCGCCCTGGCGCAGTTCCAGTTCGTCCGCCAGCAATTCGAGGAAGCACCTGGCATCGGCGACGACGGCGAGGTCGGCCGGCTTGTTGAGGCCGATCATGTCGCCGTCGAGGTCGACCTGGATGGTCTTCTGCTCCGACGGATGGCGCCAGTAAGGCGGCTTGCCCCACCAGTCGGTTTCCCCGATGCGCGAGCCGAGGATCAGCACCACGTCGGCGTCGTTGCGCACCTGGTGGTTGAGCTTGACGTGCGGCATGGTGATGGCCAGCGGCGAATTCTCGGACAACATGCCGCGCGCCGCCCAACTGGTGGTGACCGGCGCGTGCAGCAGTTCGGCAACGCGGCGCAAGGCGTCATAGGCGCCGGCATGGATGATGCCGCTGCCGGCATGGATCATCGGCGCGCCGGCAGCGACCAGCCAGTCCGCGGCCTGCGCCACCTGCTCGAGAGTCGGCGCCGGCGGTACGGTGTTGCGGTACTGGTGCGGCGCCCAGTAGGCGATGTCGGCCTTGAACTTGCCGTTCATGATGTTCTCGGGGACATCGACATGCACCACGCCGGGCCGCCCCTCGTAACTCTTGCGCAGGGCCTTGCGCACCAGCTCCGGGACGCGGTCGAAGGAGGACACCGCCGCGCTCCACTTGCCGATCTTGCCGATGACGCCGCTCTGGTCGAAGCACTGGTAGCTGCCGCCGCGGTCCGGATACATGATGCTCGGCCGGCGCGCGCTGGTGATCGCCAGCACGCGGTTGCCGTCGGCCTGCTCGACCACCAGCCCGGGCAGCAGATTGGCGACGCCGGGGCCGTTGCTGGCCATGCAGACGCCGAGCTTGCCGGTCAGCCGCGCATAGGTGCCGGCCATGTGCGCGGCGCAGGTCTCGTGGCGCGGCGTGACGATCTCGATGCCGAGCCGGTGCAGCGCGGAGTAGAAACCGAAGTAGGTGCCGTCGATGATGCCGAAAACTTTCTCGACGCCTTCCTTCTGCAACATGCGGGCAACGACTTCGCCGCCGGTGATCTCTGCCATGTTCTTCTCCCTGTTTGTGCGACGCCACGGATCCGGGCAGCATCATTGCATGATCAGGGAATATTCTCAATAATGAAGTTTTGGGTTTCGCCGAATGAAATTTCGGCGTGGAGCACCCCGCCGCCGGGCCTGCCCGCGTCAGCGCGCGGACTGGTCTTCAAGAATCAGGTCGGAGGCCCTCTCGGCGATCATCACCACCGGCACATTGGTGTTGCCCGGCCACGGAGGTGGTTTGGCGCCGACCATCTCCGCCCTTACCGTGGCGAAATGAATCTGGATGTCAGGCGATGCCGACCCCGGCAGCACGCCGGTGAACAGCCCGGGCGCTTCGGACGTCGTCGTTTTCAGTGCGCACACCGGGACCACCGTTCATTGAATTTCTTCGCTTGAAAAAAATAATTGCACAAAGCTTAAAGTATTGACATAATGAAATGCAGCATTTCGTTAAACGAAATATTGCCAAGCATTGCAGAAGTACCACCCAAGCCCTCCGACGACGCCCAAACGCCATGCCCAAGGTTCCTGCACTGGAAGATTCATCGATGCTGAAGGCCTTCGGCGTGCTCGAGCAGGTCGCGCGCGCCGAGGCGCCGCTGTCGCTGGACGAATTGACCCAGCAGTGCGGCCTGCCCAAACCCACGGTGTATCGCATCCTCGGGCTGTTGCAGCGCGGCGGCCTGGTGCAGCGTGAGCCCGCCGCCAAGCGCTACTGCATCGGCGCACGACTGTCGCAACTGGCGCTCGAAGTCATGCTGCGCTCGCCGCAGCGCGCCAGGCGCCATGCCATCCTTCAACAGTTGGTCGAGGAAGTCGGCGAGACCTGCAACTTCACCATGCAGGACGGCAACGAGGTGGTCTATATCGATCGCGTCGAAACCTCTTCGCCGGTGCGGCTGCTGATGGAGTCGGGCTCGCGCGTGCCGCTGCACTGCACGGCGAGCGGCAAACTGTTCCTGAGCCAGTTACCGGAGCACAAGGTCGCCGGATTGCTGGGTGCCGGCCCCTACCCACGCTATACCGCGCGCACCATTACCGAGATGGCGGCGCTGCAAAAGGAACTGCGCCGGATTCGTGCCGAGGGAATCGGCACCGACGTCGGCGAGTACCTTGAAGGGTCGGTGTGCCTCGCGGTTCCGGTGACCGATGAGCAGGGACGCGTCTGCGCCACCGTCGCCATGCACGGCCCGGCGCCGAGAGTCACGCTGAAGAAGGCCATGGACTTTCTCCCGGCGCTGCGCCGCGCCGCAGTCGCAATGGGCGCCACGATAGGGGCACCGATCACCCCGCGCGGGCCCGCTACGGCCTCGGGCGTCGGCGCCGTCGGCAAGAAATTGCCGGCACGCTCGCGTAGCCGCATAGCTCAGTCATAACCAAGCCTGTTCCAATTTTTTCTGAAAGGGTCCGCATGAAGAATTCAGCACCGCGCCTCAACGCCATCGCCGGCAAGCACCACATGACGCCGTCCGAGGCCTTTGTGGAAACCCTGGTCGCCAATGGCGTGACCGATGTCTTCGGCATCGTCGGCTCGGCCTACATGGACGCGCTGGACATTTTCCCCGCCGCCGGCATCCGTTTCGTACCGACGGTACACGAACAGGGCGCCGGCCACATGGCCGACGGCTACGCCCGGGTTTCGGGCCGCCACGGCGTGTGCATCGCCCAGAACGGCCCGGGCATCACCAACTTCGTCACCTCGGTCGCCGCCGCCTACTGGGCTCACAGCCCGGTGGTGATGATCACGCCCGAGACCGGGAGCATGAGCATCGGCCTCGGCGGCTTCCAGGAGACCGAGCAGTTGCCGATCTTCTCCAAGATCACCAAATACCAGGGCCACGTGAATAATCCCAAGCGCATGGCCGAAATCACCGCCCGCTGCTTTGATCGCGCCATGCTGGAGATGGGCCCGACGCAACTCAATATTCCGCGTGACTACTTTTACGGCGACTACGATTACGAAATCCCGCAGCCGATCCGCATCGAGCGCGGTGCCGGCGGCGAGCGGAGCCTCGACGAGGCTGCCGAGCTGCTGGCCAATGCCAAGTTCCCGGTGATCCTCTCCGGCGGCGGGGTAATCGCCGCCGGTGGCATGGCCTCCTGTGCCGTGCTCGCCGATCTGCTCGGCGCCCCGGTGGTGACCAGCTACCTGCACAACGATGCCTTCCCTGCCGACCACCCGCTGTGGTGCGGAGCGCTGGGCTACCAGGGCTCCAAGGCCGGCATGAAACTGATGGCCCAGGCCGACGTGGTGCTGGCATTGGGAACGCGCCTCGGCCCCTTCGGCACGCTGCCGCAGTACGGCATGGACTACTGGCCGCAGAATGCCAAAATCATCCAGGTCGATGCAGACGCAAAGATGCTCGGGCTGGTGAAGAAGATTTCCGTCGGCATCTGCGGCGACGCACGCGCTGCCGCCGATGCCATCGTCACGCGGCTGACCGGTCGCGCCCTGGCCGGTGCCGCCAACCGGGCCGCGCGCCTGGCCGAGGTGGCAAAGCAGAAGCAGGAGTGGGAAGGCGAACTCGGCAACTGGGCGCAGGAGACTGACCCCTGGAGCCTGGAGATCGCCAGCGGCAGCCCCTACATGCATCCGCGCCAGATGCTGCGCGAGCTGGAAAAGGCCATGCCGGCGGACGCCATGGTGTCCACCGACATCGGCAACATCTGTTCGGTGTCCAACAGCTACCTGCGCTTCAACGGCGCGCCCAGCATGTTCGCGGCGATGAGCTTCGGCAATTGCGGCTATGCCTTCCCCACCATCATCGGTGCCAAGCTTGCCGCGCCGAACCGGCCGGCAGTGGCTTATGTCGGCGACGGCGCCTGGGGCATGAGCTTCGGCGAGATCCTGACCTGCGTGCGCGAAAAGATTCCGGTCACCGCGATCGTCTTCCACAACAAACAGTGGGGCGCGGAAAAGAAGAACCAGGTGGACTTCTACAACAACCGCTTCCTCGGCTCGAACCTGGAAAGCCCCAGCTTTGCCGGGGTGGCGAGGTCCATGGGCGCCGAAGGACTGGTGGTGGACAAGCTGTCCGACGTCGGTCCGGCACTGCGCGCCGCCTGCGCCGCGCAGAAGGAAGGCAAGACCACCATCCTGGAAATGATGGTGACGCGCGAACTGGGCGACCCGTTCCGCCGCGATGCGCTTTCCAAGCCGGTGCGTTACCTGGATCGCTACAAGGACTTCGTTTGATTTCCCGCCCTATTCAGGGCTGAAGCAGCAACTAAAAAAATGGAGGAGACAACCATGCATTCATCGACCACAACACTGTTCCGCAGCGTGCTTGCATGCCTGGCGGTTTTATTCACCGCGACCGCCGCCATGGCCCAGGAGAAATATCCGCAGCGCCCGATCGAATTGATCGTGCCCTGGGGGCCCGGCGGCGGCGCCGACCAATTGGCGCGCAAGCTGGGCAAGCTGCTCGAAGCCGATCTCAAGACCTCATTTCCGATCATCAACGTGCCGGGCGCCACCGGCAACACCGGCATGACAAAGCTGTTGAGCGGTCCCGCCGACGGCTACTCGATGGCGATCCTGATCGGCGACACGGCGGCCACGCTGGTCGCCGGCGGCGCCCGCTGGAAGCTGGCCGATGTCGCGCCGCTGGCCATCGCGATGCGCCAGCCCTCCGGCCTGTTCGTCAAGCAGGACAGCCGCTTCAAGACCTGGAACGACGTGGTCGCCGAAGCCAAGGCCAAGCCGGGCACGCTAAAGGTGGCGATCCTCGGCTTCGGCAGCGCCGACGACCTGACGGTCAATTTTCTGGCCGGCAAGGGCATCAAGCTGATCGGAGTGCCCTACGCCAGCCCCGGCGAGCGCTATACGTCGATTCTCGGCGGCCATGCCGACCTGCTGTTCGAGCAGGCGGGAGACATCCACAACTTCCTCGACAGCAAGCAGATGCGGCCGCTGATCTTCTTCGGCGAGGAGCGTCCGGAAGAATTCCCGGAGGTGCCTTCGTCCAAGGAGGCCGGCCTCGAAGTCTACCTGCCGCAGTTCCGCTCGCTGGTGGTCAAGGCCGGCACCGATCCGCAGCGCGTCAAGCTGCTGGCCGATGCCATCGCACGGGCGATGCAGACGCCGGAATATGCCGCTTTCCTGAAGGAGTCGCTGGCGCGCAAGGACAGCTTCATGCCGGCCGCCGAGGCGCAGAAGTTCATCGGCGGCGAGATCGAGACGATGCACAAGTTCGCCGCCAAGAAGTGACGGTGCGCGCCATGCTCAGGTCGGAGTTCCCATGCTGAACCGGCTGCTGCGCGCCGCGCCCTACATCGTGCTGCAGATCGCAGCGATGTATTTCTACCAGCTCGCCGGAAAGATCGAATTTCCGGCGACGCCGGGCCGCATCGGACCGGACTTCTGGCCCAAGTCCATCCTGGTGCTGCTGGGCCTGGTCTGCGTCTATGAAATCATCAAGAACCTGCTGGTGGGCGAATCCTTCACGGCAGCCGGCCTGCTCGAAAAACTGATGAAGGAAAGCCCCGAAGGCGAGAGCGAGGAAAGTCTGCCCAGCTATCCGCTGCTGCTTGCCGGGGGCATAGGGCTGACCATCGTCTACGTCGCCACCATCGACATATTCGGCTTCTTCCTCGCCACCAGCACCTATCTGGCGCTGTTCATGGCCATCGGCCGTTACCGCAACTGGGCGGTGATTGGCGCCGGCAGCGTGCTGGGGTCCCTGCTGCTGTTGTTCGTCTTCATGAAGCTGGTGTATGTATCGCTGCCGCTGGGCACCGCACCGTTCTCCGCCGTGTCCCTGGCGCTGCTGTCAATCATGGGGGTGCATTAGCCATGGACGTCCTGATCAATCTCGGCCATGGCTTCCTGCAGGTGCTGCAGCCGGGCAACCTGGTGGTGCTGTTCATCGGCCTGGTGCTGGGCATGCTGGTTGCCGTGCTGCCAGGGCTGACGCTGGTCATGGGCGTGGTGCTGGCGCTGCCCTTCACCTACAGCATGGGCCTGCTGCCGGCGATCATCCTGCTCACCGCGATGTACGTCTCCGGCACTTACGGCGGCGCGTTCACCGCCATCCTGTTCCGCATCCCGGGCGAACCGATCGACGTGCCGCTGCTGTGGGACGGCTACGCCATGGCGCGCAAGGGCATGCCGGCCAAGGCCCTGGGCTGGACGCTGTTCGCCGCGCTGGGCGGCGGCCTGATCGCCGCCACGGTGATGGTGCTGCTGTCGGAGCCGGTGGCGAAGTTCGCCCTGAGCTTCTCGTCGCCGGAGTATTTCGCCATCATCCTGTTCGGCCTGTCGAGCGTGGTGTCGCTGGGCGGCGGCTCGATCACCAATGCCTTCATCAGCCTGCTGCTCGGGCTCTTCATCGCCACCGTCGGCGTCGATTCGATCTACGGCGCCGAGCGCTTTGCCTTCGGCGTGCCTTTCCTCCAGGACGGCATCGAATATCTGCTGGTCATGGTCGGCGCCTACGGCCTGGGCGAAGTATTCACCCGGCTTGAAAAAGGCTTCGCCAGCCAGGGACCGACTGCCGAAACCGACGGGCGCATCCGCACCGAGCTGCCCACGCTGGCCGAAATCGGCCAGGTCAAGACCACCTTCCTGCGCAGTTCCATAATCGGCATCCTGGTCGGCATCGTGCCGGGCGCCGGCGCCACCGTCGCCTCCTTCGTCGCCTACGGTGCCGAGGGCCAGTACGGCAAGCGCCGCAAGGAGCTCGGCAGCGGCATCGCCGAAGGCATCGTGGCCCCGCAGACCGCCGCCACCTCGTCGGTGGGCGGCGCCCTGATCCCGCTGCTGACCATGGGCATACCCGGCAGCGGCGCCACCGCGATCATTCTCGGTGCCTTCCTGCTGCATGGCGTGCAGCCCGGGCCGCAGGTGTTCGTCACCTCCGGCCCGCTGGTCTACGCCATCTTCGCCTCGCTGTTCGCCAGCATCATCGGCATGTGCATCATGGGCTTCTTTGCCATCAAGCTGCTGGTCAAGGTGCTCGACCTGCCCGAGGCGGTGGTCTCCGCCTTCGTCGTGCTGTTCTGTTTCATCGGCGCCTTCGCCGCACGTAACAACCTGTCCGACCTGTATGTCATCACCGGCTTCGGCATCCTCGGCTACCTGTTCGAGAAGTTCCGTTTCCCGATCGCGCCGATGGTGCTCGGCACCATCCTCGGCCCGCTGGCGGAAAGCAGCTTCATGACCATGATGGTGAGCTACAGCAACGACTGGACGGTGTTGATCGGACGACCGATCAGCGCCGTGCTGATGGTGATGGCGGTGGTCGCGCTGGTATATCCTATTCACCGCCAGTTGCGCGAACGAACCGCCAGAAAGACTCCTTGAACATGGACAGCATCGTTACTTCCCTCATCGACACCGCAAGGGCCGCGCAGCGCGAGTACCAGCGCTATGACCAGGCCGCGGTGGACATGGTGGTCACGGCCGCCGGCTGGGCCATCATGCAACCGGAGCGCAACCGTGCGCTGGCGGAGATGGCGGTGCGCGACACGGGGCTGGGCGTGGTGGCGGACAAGATCACCAAGAACCACCGCAAGACACTGGGGCTGCTGCGCGACCTCAAGGGCGCGAGGAGCGTCGGCGTGATTGCCGAATATCCGGAGCGGGGCATCGACGAGATCGCGCGGCCGGTCGGCGTGGTGGCGGCGATCACCCCGTCGACCAATCCCGGCGCCACACCCGCCAACAAGATCATCAACGCACTCAAGGGCCGCAATGCGGTAATCGTCGCACCCTCGCCCAAGGGCGCGACTACCTGCGCCGCCCTGCTCGGCTACATCAATGCCGAACTGGCGAAGGTGGGCGCGCCGCGCGGCCTGGTGCAGATGCTGCCCGCCCCGATCACCAAGGAGGCGACGCTGGCCCTGATGCGCCAGGCCGACCTGGTGGTCGCCACCGGCTCCCAGGCCAACGTGCGCGCCGCCTATGCCAGCGGCACGCCGGCGTTCGGCGTCGGCGCCGGCAACGTGGCGGCCATCATCGATACATCGGCCAACCTGGCCGATGCCGCGGCGTCGATCGCTGTTTCCAAGACCTTCGACAACGCCACCAGCTGCTCCTCCGAAAACAGCGTGGTGATTCTCGACGCGGTGTTCGACGCCGCCCTCGCCGCGCTTTGCGGAGCCGGCGGCGTGCTGCTCGACGCCGAAGAAAAAACCCGCCTGCAGGCCACCCTGTGGCAGCACGGCAAGCTCAATGCGCAAACCACCGCGCAGTCGACGGCGACCATCGCCGCGCTGGCCGGGCTGGTGCGGCCCGAGATCTCGCGCGCCGCCTTCCTGCTGGTGCATGAAACCGGCACCGGGCCGAACTGCCCGTTTTCCGGCGAGAAGCTGGCGCCGGTGATGGCGGTGTACCGGGCGCGCGATTTCGACCACGCCTGCCAGATCGTTGCCGACATCTACGCCTACCAGGGCGCCGGCCATTCGGTCGGCATCCACAGCGCCGACGACCAGCACATCCTGCGCCTGGGCCTCGAGCTTCCCGTGTCGCGGGTGATCGTCAATCAGATCCACTGCTACGCCACCGGCGGCAGCTTCGACAACGGACTGCCGTTTTCCCTGTCGATGGGCTGCGGCACCTGGGGCCGCAACAACTTCTCCGACAACATGAACTACCGGCACTACCTGAACATCACGCGCATCTCGCGCAAGATTCCGCAGCAGATGCCGGCGCTGGAAGACATCTTCGGCGAGTATTTCCGCAAGTACGGGGAATAGTTCCATGCTGCGCACCATTCGCGCGCAGGTCGACCGACAGGCGACGCTGCGCCCCGCCGCGACCTACCTGATCGCGCCGGAAACCGGGCGTACCATGAGCTTTCTCGGCCTCCAGGCAGCGTCCCGGCGCCTGGCCGGCTACCTGCTGGATCAGGGCATCCAGCCCGGCGCCAAGGTGGCGCTGCTGATGCCAAACGGTTACCAGACCTGCCGCCTGTTCATCGGCGCCATGTACGGCGGCTACTGCATCACCCCGCTCAACATGCTGGCGCAGCCCTCGCAGCTCAGTTACGTGCTCGAGCACAGCGATGCCGGGATCGTGTTCGTCGCGCCCGACCAGCTCGAGCGCCTGCAGCAGGCCGCCGCCAATCTCGCCCGGCCGCCGCAGATGGTCGTCTGCGAGGTCGACGCCGAAGAGTTCCTGCCGGCAGCGGATGCCATCGGCGCCACGCCGCAGGCACCCGGCGCGGAGGATGCGGCGCTGATGATGTACACCTCGGGCACCACCGGCAAACCCAAGGGCGTCGTGCTGTCGCAGCGCGCCGTGGTGTCGGGCGGCGAGTTCGTCTCTGAGGTCCACCAGCTCGGCCCGGACGACCGCGTGATGGCCGTGCTGCCGCTGTATCACATCAACGCGCAGGTGGTCACGGCGATCTCGCCGCTGCTCCACGGCGGCAGCCTGGTGCTGCCGCACCGCTTCAGCGCCAACAGCTTCTGGCAGGTGGCGCTGGCGCAGCACTGCACCTGGCTGAATGTCGTGCCGACCATCATCGCCTACCTGCTCAACGGGCCCGACCTCGCTGCACTGGGACTGGACGCCTCGGCAGTGCGCTTTTGCCGCTCGGCCTCGGCCCCGCTGCCGCCGGCACAGCATCTGGCCTTCGAGAAGAAATTCGGCATCGGCATCATCGAGACCATGGGGCTCACCGAAACCGCCGCGCCCTGCTTCTCCAATCCGCTGTCACCGCAGCAGCGCAAGGTCGGCAGCCCCGGCCCGGCGTTCGGCAACGAAGCCAAGATAGTCGGCGCTGGCGGTACGGCGAATCCGGCCGGCGAAATCGGCGAGATCATGGTGCGCGGGCCGAATGTGATGACCTGTTACTACAAGGATCCGGTCGAGACCGCGCGCAGCCTGGAACCCGACGGCTGGCTGCACACCGGTGACCTCGGCTACATGGACGAAGATGGATTCGTTTTCATCACCGGACGCATCAAGGAACTGATCATCAAGGGCGGCGAGAACATCGCCCCGCGCGAAATCGACGAGGCGCTGCTGACCCATCCGGCCGTCGCCGAGGCGGCCGCGGTGGGCATTCCCGACCCGCAGTACGGCCAGGAGATCCTGGCCTGCGTGGTGCTGCGAGCGGACGCCGCCTGCAGCGAGGAGGAACTGCGCGAGCACTGCCGGCGCGAACTCGGCGCTTACAAGACCCCGAAACTGTTCCGCTTCGTCAGCGACCTGCCGCGCGGGCCTTCAGGCAAGGTGCAGCGGCTCAAGCTGCTGGAGCCGGTACCGCCCAATGCGGCCACGACTTAGTACTGACCGACCGGGGGAATATTTACGGCAGCTCAGGTGCGGCACCGGATGCGATTGCAAACGCACGGAAACCGCGGCGCAGCGCCCAACTCCTGACGCAGATCAAAGAACAACCGGATACCTGAAATGAGTTATTGCATTGCAGCAATAGCGCGCTAAGATGATAATGTCAGTTCAGGGAGCGCGCTCATGACCGAGATTCAGGCCGTCAGTTCCGAATTCATCGAAAATCGCACCTTCGACGAAATCGCCATCGGCGACAGCGCGACGCTGGTTCGCACGCTGCGCCAGGAAGATATCCAGATGTACGCCATCATGTCGGGCGACATCAATCCGTCTCACGTCGACCCCGACTATGCGCATTCATCGATGCTGCGCGAGGTGATCGCCCATGGCATGTGGGGCGGTGCGCTGATTTCCAATGTGCTCGGCACGCGCTTCCCCGGCCCGGGCACCGTGTATGTCGATCAGACGCTGCACTTCGCCCATCCGGTGCGGGTCGGCGACACGCTGACGGTCACCATCACCTGTGAGAAGAAGTTTCCGCGCAACCATCACATGGTGTTCAATTGCTCATGCTCCAACCAGGACGGACAGAAGGTGATCAGCGGTACCGCCGAAGTGCTGGCGCCGACTGAAAAAATCAAGCGCCTGAAGGCCGCCTTGCCCGAATTCAAGCTGTCGCAAAACCGCAAGGCGCGCTTCGAGCACTTGCTCGAAATCACCAAGGGACTGACGCCGATATCGATGGCCGTGGCCCATCCCTGCGATACCGAATCGCTCAAGGGCGCGCTGCTGGCGCGTGACCGCGGCCTGATCGTGCCGACCCTGGTCGGCCCCGAAGACAAGATTCGGCAGCTGGCTGAAGCCAACCAGCTCGACCTCTACGGTTGCACGCTGATCAACGTCGCCCACAGCCACGCCGCTGCCGAGGTCGCCGTCTCGCTGGCGCGCGAAGGCCAGGTCGAGGCGCTGATGAAAGGCTCGCTGCATACCGACGAACTGATGAGCGAAGTGATCGACAAGGCCACCGGCCTGCGCACCGAGCGGCGCATCAGCCACGTCTTCCTGATGGACGTGCCGACCTATCCGCGCCTGCTGTTCATTACCGATGCGGCGGTGAACGTCGCGCCCAATCTGGAAGACAAGGTCGACATCGTGCAGAACGCGATCGACCTGGCGCACATGCTGAAGATTCCCGATCCCAAGGTGGCGATTCTCGCCGCGGTGGAAACCGTCAATGTCAAGATGCAGGCCACGCTCGACGCCGCCGCCCTGTGCAAGATGGCCGACCGCGGCCAGATTACGGGCGGATTGCTGGATGGCCCGCTGGCCTTCGACAACGCGATTTCGGTGGTGGCCGCGCGCACCAAGGGCATCAAGTCCGCAGTCGCCGGCCAGGCCGACATCCTGCTGGTGCCCGACATCGAATCCGGCAACATGCTGGCCAAGCAACTCGAATATCTGGCCGATGCGCTGACCTCGGGCATCGTGCTCGGCGCCCGCGTGCCGATCGTGCTGACCAGCCGCGCCGACTCGGCCGAAACGCGCACCGCCTCGACCGCCGTGGCGATGGTCATGGCGCACGCAAAGCGCAGGAAGAATTGACTGCATGGCCGATGCCATCCTCACCCTCAATGCCGGCTCGTCCTCGATCAAGTTCGCGCTGTTCGCGCGCAAGGCAACCCTACCGCAGCAGCCCGAACTGGTCGGCCTGATCGATGGCATAGGCGCCGTCGGTCAACCTGCGCACTTCAAGGCAAAGGACGCAGGCGGTCGCGTGCTGGATGACCTCGACCTTGACCTTGACGGCCCGGCCACGACGCCGCACAAGGCGGCGCTGAGCTTTCTGGTCGACTGGCTGCAGGAGCGTGAGGGCGGCTGGAGCATCTGCGGCGTCGGCCATCGGGTGGTGCATGGCGCGCAGAAGTTCTCGCAGCCGATCGTGCTCGACGCCGCCATGGTCGATGAACTTCGCGGCTTCATTCCCCTGGCCCCCCTGCACCAGCCGCACAATCTTGCCGGCATCGATGCGATGACCGCCGCCTTGTCGGGCACGCCGCAGGTGGCCTGTTTCGACACGGCTTTTCACCGCAGCCAGCCGGAAGTCGCGCAACTCTTCGCCCTGCCCCGCGCGATCACCGCGCAGGGCGTGCGGCGCTACGGGTTTCACGGCCTTTCCTACGAATACATTGCGGAGGTGCTGCCGCACCATCTCGATCCGGCCTGCGCCGCAGGCCGCGTCATCGTCGCGCATCTGGGCAATGGCGCCTCGATGTGCGCCATGAAGGACCGCCGGAGCGTGGCCTCGACCATGGGTTTCACCGCCGTCGATGGCCTGATGATGGGCACCCGCACCGGCAATCTCGATCCCGGCGTGCTGCTGTATCTAATGGACTATCAGCACATGGATGCCAAAGCCCTGACCCGGCTGCTGTACAAGGAATCCGGCCTGCTCGGTGTCTCCGGCATCAGCCAGGACATGCGCGTGCTGCTCGATTCCGCGGCGCCCGAGGCGCGCGAGGCCGTCGATCTGTTCTGCTACCGCGCCGTGCGCGAAATCGGCTCGCTGACGGCGGCGCTGGGCGGGCTCGATGCGCTGGTATTCACCGGCGGCATCGGCGAGCATGGCGCACCGGTCAGGGAACAGGTTTGTGGCCAACTCGGCTGGCTCGGGCTGAGCCTGGATAGCGCCGCCAACGCCGCCGATGCACCGAAAATTTCGGCGACCGATAGCCGGATCGAGGTCCGCGTCATACCCACCAACGAAGAATGGATAATCGCGCGGCACGTCGCCGCACTCACCACCTGACGCCGGCGCGCAAAGCGGTATCCCCGGCGCGCAAAGCGGTCACTTTCCGTATTTTCCAGTCGCATCAGGCCTGTCAACCCCCTTGACAGACAGACGGGAACCGCCCTAGCAAAAAGCGGCCCCGAAACGCAAAAACACGCCCTCAAGCCAACTCTTGAAAAGAAGCGCCATCCTGCTGTTTTTCTTCCCATTTCAGCCGGGGAAAACATACTATATCTAGTACGGGTGTCGACTACCAGCACTAGCGTTTTATCTAACTTATTGTTTTTTTAGATGTAAAAATTTTTCGCTTTTCACGCTAAGAAGCCGGGGGTATGCTTCCCCGCTCCACAGAACCTTAATCGGACCTATTCTTCGGAAGAGACCATGAACACTACAAACAATAATACTGAGGAATCAACAAGCTACGAGCACACGGGGCAGATGGGTCTGCCTCTGCCGCAGGAAATTTCCGGCGAAGTGCTGATTGAGAAGTATGCGAAGGGCACCGAACGCGACGTGCGCGACGTGCGCAGCCGCGTGGCCCGCGCGCTGGCCTCCATAGAAGTCGAGGACAAACGCAGTTTTTGGGAGGCGCGCTTCCTTGAAGCCCAGGAGAACGGCTTCGTTCCGGCCGGTCGCATCAACTCCGCTGCCGGCACCGATCTGTGTGCCACGCTGATCAACTGCTTCGTGCAGCCGGTGGGTGATTCGATCTCCGAGGTCGTCGACGGCCGCCCCGGCATTTACACCGCACTGCTGCAGGCGGCCGAGACCATGCGCCGCGGCGGCGGCGTCGGCTACGACTTTTCATCCATCCGTCCGATCGGCGCGCATGTCAAGGGCACGCAGTCGCGCGCCTCTGGCCCGGTCTCCTATATGCGCGTCTTCGACCGCTCCTGCGAGACGGTCGAATCCGCCGGTTCGCGCCGCGGCGCGCAAATGGGCGTTCTGCGCTGCGACCATCCGGACATCGAAGAATTCATCCATGCCAAGGATGCCGGTGATCTGACCAACTTCAACATCTCGGTCGGCGTCACCGACGCCTTCATGCAGGCAGTGGAGGCCGACGGCGAAATCGAGCTGACGCATCGCGCCAATCCGTCGGCGGACATCAAGGCCGGCGGCGCCTACCAGCGCGGCGACAGCCAGTGGGTCTATCGCAAGATTCGCGCGCGCGACCTGTGGGAACAGATCATGCGATCGACATACGATCACGCCGAACCGGGGATCCTGTTCCTCGATCGCATGAACAAGGACAACAACCTCTATTACTGCGAAACCATCGAGGCCACCAACCCCTGCGCCGAACAGCCGCTGCCGCCCTACGGCTGCTGCTGCCTCGGCTCGATCAATCTGACGCTGTTCGTCCAGGACGCCTTCACCAAGAAGGCCAGCTTCGATTTCGCCGCTTTCGGCAGAACCATCGACGCCTCGGTGCGCATGCTCGACAACGTGCTTGACGCCACTCACTGGCCGCTGGAGCAGCAACTCAAGGAAGCACAGAACAAGCGCCGCGTCGGCCTCGGCTTCACCGGCCTCGGCGACGCGCTGATCATGCTCAAGCTGCGCTACGACACCGATGCCGCGCGCGACATGGCGACCAAGATTTCCGAGTACATGCGCGACCGTTCCTACCTCTATTCGGTCGAACTGGCCAAGGAGCGCGGCGCCTTCCCGCTGTTCAACGCCGACATGTATCTCTCCGGCGGCAATTTCGCCTCGCGCCTGCCGCAGGAGGTAAAGGACGCCATCCGCAAGCACGGCCTGCGCAACTCGCACTTGCTGTCGATCGCGCCCACCGGCACCATCAGTTTGGCCTTCGCCGACAATGCCAGCAACGGCATCGAGCCGCCCTTCTCCTGGGTCTACACGCGCAAAAAGCGCATGGCCGACGGCACCTTCAAGGAATACGCGGTCGAGGACTACGCCTGGCGCCTCTACAAGCACCAGGGCGGCGACGTTTCCAAACTGCCCGAGTACTTCATCACCGCGCTGGAAATTTCGGCCCAGGCCCACGAGCAGATGGTCGCCGCCGTGGCGCCCTACATCGACACCTCGATCTCGAAGACGGTTAACGTTCCCGCCGACTATCCTTACTCGGAGTTCGAAGACCTCTACATGGTGGCCTGGAAATCCGGCCTCAAGGGGCTCGCCACCTACCGGCCCAACTCGGTGCTGGGCAGCGTGCTCTCAGTCACCGCCACGCCGGCGGAAAGCGCCCAGAAACAGCCGCAGGACGTCACCATCGATCACGCCAACCGCCGGCTTTCGATCGGCGCCCTACCCGCTCCGGTGCTCGCCTCCCTGCGCTGGCCGGGCCGTCCGCGCATGACCGACGGCAATGCGGCATGGACCTACATGATCGAAGCGCCGCAGGGCGAGTTCGCCCTCTTCGTCGGCCAGATCGCCAACGATTCCGGACGCGAGGTGCCGTTTGAAGTCTGGGTCAACGGTGCCGAGCAGCCGCGCGGCATCGGCGCGGTGGCCAAGACGCTGTCGATGGACATGCGCGCCAACGACAAAGCCTGGCTCAAACTCAAGCTCGATGCCCTGGCCAAGACGCAGGGCGATGAAAGCTTCGAACTGCCCCTGCCACCCAATGGCGAGCGCAAACTGGTCCCCGGCGTGGTCTCGGCGCTGGCACAGGTGGTGCGTTACCGCTGCGAAAAGCTCGGCGCACTGGAAGGCTCCGAAGCAACTCCGGTGATCGACTGCATGTTCAGCCGCGACGAACCCAAGACCGGCACCGACGGCACGCTGTCATGGACGGTAGATGTGGTCAATCCGGCCTCCGGCGAAGAGTTCGTGCTGGGCCTCAAGGAAATAACCCTGCCCGACGGCGTCACGCGGCCCTACTCGGTGTGGCTCTCCGGCCACTATCCGCGCGCCCTGGACGGCTTGACGCGCCTGCTGTCGCTCGACATGCGCGTACTCGACCCGGCCTGGATCGGCATGAAGCTGAGGAAGCTGCTGAATTACGCTGAACCGCTGGGCGATTTCATGGCTCGCGTGCCGGGTTCCAACAAGCAGCAGAACTGGCCGTCCACGGTCGCCTACATCGCGCGCCTGATCATGCATCGCTACGCCATGCTGCGCATTCTCGACGAGAACGGCTACCCGACGCGCGAAATGGGCATCCTCGAAGTCCCCGAGCAGAAGAGCGGCGGGGTCAAGGTGATGCAGGGCTCGCTGTGCGCCGAATGCGGCAACTACACGGTGATCCGCAAGGATGGCTGCGACTTCTGTTCGGCTTGTGGTGCAGTAGGAAGCTGCGGCTGACCAGTCCAGACTGGATCAGTCCAACAAAAGACCTCAGGAGTGATCCTGAGGTCTTTTTTTTATGCAAAGTCGGTATTGATCTTCACCCGACATTGAACGTACTTCGATGATTCGCCTATCCATCCTGGCGACGCATCGCCAGCCCGCATTACCTGTTGCGCTCCGGACCTCGCTCGTCACGCTTGTCGCGGTCTTTCTCGCGATCCTTCTCCTGCTCTTGCCTTGAATCCTGCGACGCTCCCTTGCCGCGCTGACCACTTTCCTGGCTAGATTTTGGCGCCGGCGCCTCACGCTGGACTGCCTGTGGCTGGTGCCTCTGCTCACCGACTGCCGGGTCCCTCTGTCCGAAAGGCGCTGCGGTCGGCGCTGATTTCTTGACGCCTTCATCGCCCTTCTGCGGCTGTGTCCGTGGGACGAATGGACCGCCCTGCTGCGGCGACGGTGGCGGGTTGGAACGCTGGATCTCCTGCTGCCGCGGCGCTCTCTCCTGAGGCGCTGCCTGCTGGACAGGTGCGGCCTTTGGTACCACCTGCTGCTGATAATGTTGCCGCACCACGGCGTCACGCGGCTGGTAACGGTAATTCCGGCTGTTCAGCTCGTGCTGCTGCTCCACGCGGGGATATCGATCCCCCGAATACTGTCGCTGGTAGACGGGCAGCGGAGCGATCGCCGGGACCGAACTGCGTTGCCACCTGTCCCATCCGCTGCGATGCTGCTGCCATTCATTGCCCCAGTGATCTCCCCAGCGCGGCGGTGCATCGGAACGCCAGCCGCGGAAGTACATCGGAGGATTGCGGTAGTAGCGGACCGGGATGCGCAGCACGAACAGCGGCACAAACTCGGGACCGACAAGCCCCCAGGGGCCGTTGTACCAGGAGCTCGCGTACCAGTTGTCCCCCTCGTAGACCCAGTACATGCCATCGTAAAAGAAGAAATTCGAGTCCAGTCGCGGCGCGTAATAAACCGGGTAGCCCGGTACTTGAACCAGGGTCGGGTACACCGGCAGATTGATCCCGATGCTGATGCTCACCTGAGCAATGGCCGAAGTCGCCGACCAAAACAACAGCCACAACACAACGGTTAGATAGCGCATTTTCTGTCCTCCAGTTCGATCATGGGGGTCGCACTCTGATTCAGCGGAAGTGATGTCGACCCCGAGCTTCCTGCTGAGCCAGACTATCCGATTCCACCCGGGACATTCCGTGGGCTATCGCACATAGGACAAACGAATAGCCGTTGCCGTCGTCGGGCGAGGCCTATGGATTCGGCGGCCAGCAATGGGCGGCCGCCTTTCTGCTTCCTGTGCAGCCCGAACTGGTTACTCGCGCTCCATGACCAGCGCATCCAGCCGCTGCATCCAGTCGAGCACCTCGCGCATGGTTTCCTCCGGCCGTTCGAAGGGAAACAGATGCGAGCCTTCCAGCCAGCTGATGCGTCCTTGCGTCAAGCGCTGCGTCGCGGCCAGCCCGACCTGGCGTACCTCGCGCGAGCGGCGGCCGCCGATGAAGGCCACCGGGCCGCCCGGCGGATGCAGCCGCAGATACTCCACCAGACGGTGAGGCACGGTCGAGTAGATCTCCGCTTCGATCGCGGGACGAAAGCTCAGGCGGCGACCTGCTCCGGCGCCGTCGGCCGGATCCTGCTCGGTGCCGAAGCGGATGTAGTCGTTGAGCACATCCGGATGCCAGCGGGCGAACATCGGCTTCGCCGCAAAATGGCGGTGGGCCTCGGCGAGATTCGGCCAATGGTCGCGGCGCCTTTCCGCCGCGGCGGCCGGTGACATCCGCCACATCTGGCCGGTCGCCTTGACCGCGCCGATCAGCCCGGATTTCCAGCCGTACACGAGCGGCGAATCGAGCAATACGATGCCGCGCACGCGCTCGGGACGCTGGCCGGCCGCGAGCAGACTCAGATAGCCGCCCATCGAGTGCCCGACCAGCCAGACACGGGGCTGCGGCAAGCTGTCGATCAGCGCCGTGAGCTGCTGCGTCATGCCGCGCCAGCGGCGGTCGACGGGGAAGCGGGCGTCATGGCCGAAATGCGCGACGGCCGCCACCTCGTGACCGGCGGCGCGCCAGCCGTCAAAAAGCTGGCCGTAAGTCGCGGCACTGAAGCTGTTGGCGTGGGAAAAAACGATCATGAGGGCAGGCGGACTAAGGTGCGGGAGCAGGAAGGGTGCTGACGGTCATTTGAGCGGCATAGGCGCGCTTTTCTGCCGCCGTGAGCTGCTTGATGCGGTACTCGGCCTTCAAGGCCGCTGAGCGGTCGGCATGCGCTTCCGCGGCCAGCATGCGCAGCGGAGCATGCAGCCGCATATAACGCGCACCCTTGCCCTGCAAATGGGCTTTGAAGCGCGCCGCCAGATCGACCGTGATCCCCGTGTAGAGGCTGCCGTCGGTACATTCGATCAGGTAGACGAACCAGGTCTTGGTCGCTGACATCGGTTCGCCGCAAGCCCCGCCCAAAGCCTCAGGTGAGGAGCGGATGCATCCAGACGAAGAGCGTCTGGCCCTGGGATTCGGCCAGCCGCGCCAGATCCGCCAGATCCATCACCATGGCCTGTACGTCCTCCGGCTCCCACTGCTCGATCTCATACTCTTCGGTGGCCGCCAGTTCCTCGGCGACGAGATCAAGCGCGTCCTCGTCGAGGGTGGCCAGGCGTTCCATGACCTCGTCCGCAACGCGCAGCACCACGGCCCCCTCTTCCGCAAAGTAGACGGGCTCGTAGGCGCTGAGGGCCTCTTCAAATTCGTCACCGGTCAGCAGGCAATGCAGGGTGGCGATCTTGGCCGTGTCGATGCCCCGGCGTTCGATGCCGCTCCACTCGTCAACAGGCCGCAGCGACTCGCCGATGGCGGCAAATTCATCTTCTTCTGCGGCGACGATGTTGGTCAGTATTCCCACGCTGTGACTCCTTTAGACGGTGCCCGCCGATGATAGCGGAAACTGACCGCGAGACCCGCCCCACACAACATCAGCGTCGTCGTCGTCGGCCCTTTGCGGCGCGCACCGGCAACTCGGGCAAGCCCAGAGCCTGCCGTGACAGACGATCGGCCTCGACGTTGCGATGACGGGGAACCCAGATCAGCTGCACGTCCTCGAAACGCCCGAGCCACTCGCGGGCCGTGGCGACCAGCACCAGCAGGCGGGCAATCTGCGTGCCGTCCGGCCCCCGTACGTAACGGATCGCGACATCGCTGTCGCCACGCAGCAGCAGACGTTTGGCACCGGCGTCACAGGCCATTTAGAGCGCCGCGCCGAGCGCGTGCAACTCGGCCTCGTTGTTGCAGCCGGAGCCGCCGATCAGCGCGGATTTGGCGGAACGCAGGCCGTCGGGCGAGATGAGGATGACGCCGACTCCGATTTTCCCCGGATTGGGCAGCGCCGCGCCGTCGAACCACGCCTGCCAGTAGTTTTCGGTGCCTATGACTGCGCCTTGCCGGCGGCGTCAAAACAAACTGGCAACGACGAAGCGATCGCGTGCCGCGAGCTTTTCGAGGCCCTTGACGACCTCGAGCGAGGCGCCCCACTTCATGATGTGCGTCAGGAAGGTGGTCAGCGCCTGCGACAACGCGTAGCCGGTTTCCTTCCACTCCTGGCGAAACTCGTCGAAGGCGACCGTCTTGGCCGAAAGCTTGCCGCTTTTCATCGGCACCAGGGTGACGCTGTCGCCCCGATGGCGGATCACGATGGCGGTAGTACGGTTCCCGTTGATGACGACCACATGCGTCTCCCTGTCCGGCTGACAGGGCAGAGACTAAATCCAGCGCATGCTGAATGAGACTTTGAAAAACAACCCTTTTTGGCGCCAGCTTTCAGCCCTTGGCCTCCAGGGTCTCCCAGCGGATCATGGCGGCGTCGATTTCGGCATCGATGGCAGCCAGCCGGGTTTGCAACTCGCGCACCGCATCTGGAGGCCCCTGATAGAAGACCGGATCAGTCATGCGGTTTTGGAGGACGGCCTGCTCGGCTTCCAGCGCGGCGATGCGATCGGGTAATTGCTCCAGTTCGCGCTGTTCCTTGAAGCTGAGCTTCTTGCGCCCGGCGGGCTTGGCTTTCGCCGTGTCGCCAGCGCCGACTCTTGAGGCCGGCTTCGCGTCCGCGCCACCCGTGGCATCGAAGCGCGCCGCGCCGCCTGCCGGTCGCTGGCGCAGCCAGTCGCTGTAGCCGCCGACATATTCCTTCCACTGCCCGTTGCCTTCGCTGGCGATGGTCTGCGTGACCACGTTGTCGAGAAAGGCCCGGTCGTGACTGACCAGAAACACGGTGCCCGAATAGTCCTGCAACAGGGCTTCGAGCAATTCGAGGGTTTCGATATCGAGATCGTTGGTCGGCTCGTCGAGCACCAGCACGTTGGCCGGTCGCGCGAACAGGCGCGCCAGCAACAGCCGGTTGCGCTCGCCGCCGGACAGCGACTTGACCGGTGAACGGGCCCGTTCCGGGGCGAACAGGAAATCTTCGAGATAGCCGATCACGTGCTTGCGCGCGCCGCCGATCTCGACGTAGTCCGAGCCGGGGCTGATCACTTCGCGCAAGGGCGCTTCGGGATCGAGCTGGGTACGGAACTGGTCGAAGTAGGCGACTTCGATCTTGCTGCCCAGCCGCAGCTCTCCGGAGTCTGCCGCCAACTGACCCAGGATCAGGCGCAGCAGCGTGGTCTTGCCGGTGCCGTTGGCGCCGATCAGGCCCACCTTGTCGCCGCGCAGGATGCGGCAGGAAAAATCGCGCACCACGATTTTTTCACCGAAGCGTTTGTTGACGTTTTCGAGTTCGGCCACCAGCTTGCCCGAGGCGTCGCCGCGCACCAGTTGGAAGTCGACTTTGCCCAACTGCTCGCGCCGCGCCGCGCGCGCCGCACGCAACTGTTCGAGGCGCTGCACGCGTCCGACGCTGCGCGTGCGCCGCGCTTCGACGCCCTTGCGGATCCAGATTTCCTCCTGCGCCAGCATCTTGTCGGCGCGGGCATTCGCCAGCGCCTCTTCGTTGAGCATGAATTCCTTGCGTTGCTGGTATTCGGCAAAGCGGCCGGGAAAACTCACCAGCTTGCCGCGATCCAGTTCGATGATGCGGGTCGCCACGGCATCGAGGAAAACCCGGTCGTGGGTGATGACCATGATCGCCCCCTGGTAGCCGCGCAGCAGATCCTCCAGCCAGAGGATGCCATCCACGTCGAGGTGATTGGTCGGCTCGTCGAGCAGCAGCAGTTGTGGCTCGGCCACCAGCGCACGAGCCAGGGCGACGCGCTTCTTGCCGCCGCCGGACAGCGCATCGACGCGGGCGTCGCCGTCCAGCGCGAGGCGCGAAATGGCCTGTTCGATGCGCGAATTCAGCCGCCAGCCGTCATTGGCTTCGAGTTGCGTCTGCAGCTCCTGCATGCGGTCCATGGTCGCCGCATCGCCAGCGCCGACTGTGTGGGTCACCTCGTGGTACTCGGCAAGCACGCGCGCCACGTCGCCCAGCCCGGCCGCCACGGCTTGAAAGACCGTGTCATGGGTGGCGAATTCCGGCTCCTGCGGCACATAGGCGATGCTCAGGCCGGGTTCCCTCCATACCTCGCCATCATCGAGCGAACCCAGACCGGCCAGGGCCTTCAGCAGGCTGGATTTGCCGCTGCCGTTGCGGCCGATAAGCCCGATGCGCTCGCCGGCATCGATCTGCATCGCGGCGTGATCAAGAAGAGCCACATGCCCGTAGGCGAGACAGGCACGATCAATTGAAATAACAGGCATGGAAACGCGGTCGGGAATGGGGGTGCAGAATTATAGGCGACAGGTTATGTCTGCGGCCGGCCGCAGACGGTATCCCCAAGTGGGATAAAATTCGCGCCTTGCGCCCTTGTAGCTCAGTGGATAGAGCGACCGCCTCCTAAGCGGTAGGTCTCAGGTTCGATTCCTGACTTGGGCGCCATGTCTAGTCAGGCGTATTATTCAGATGATGACTGCCGGCGTATCGACCATCGAAGACGAACTCGCCCTGGCCCAGGCCGATGCGCGCGACATGCAGCGCACGGTGATCGCTCTGCGCACGGAACTCGAGACGGCACACGCGGAAATTCAGGCGGCGACGGTGCGCGCCGCCCAGGCCAGCGCCGCGGAAATATCGCAACTGAAGATCACCGTCGGCGTCCTGCGCGAAGCGCTTGAGCACGCCCGCATCGAACGCGAGAATGCCATCCAGCAGGAACGCGTCGCGGCGAATCAGGAAGCCCACATGCTCAAGGCAACAGCGGCCGCCTTGCGCGAGGAACTGGAACAGTCCCGCGCCGAGCGTGACCACGCGGTACAACTCGAGCGCGTCGCCGGCTATAACGAAATGCAGCAGCTGAAGGCCACCTCGGCCGCCCTGCGCGATGCACTGGAGCGCGCGCACGCGGACACCGGCAATGAGGTGCGTCGGGCACTGGTCGGCGCACAGGGCGAAATTGCGCAACTGCGGCAAACCGTCAGCGGCCTGCGTGAAAGCCTGGAACTGGCACAGATCGACAAGGCCAATTCGATCAATCGCGAACGCATCCTGTTCGCCGATGAGGGCAGCCAGCTGCGACAAACCATCCAGACGCTGCGCGAGCAGATTGACGCCATGCGCCGCACCTGATCAGGAATACCATGGACCAACCCGCCGAGCCCGTCAGCACCAAGAAGAAGCCGCCCGAACAAGATCAGGAGGGGCGCCGCCGGCTACGTCATCTCGAACTGCTGCTCGAAGTGACGCGCCGCATGGCGAGCTATAGCACGCTCGACGAAGTCTTGCAGGCGCTGGTGGAGATGACCACCAACGAGCTGAATGCGGAACGCGGATCGCTGTTCCTCAACGACCCCGACACCAATGAGCTGTATTCGCGCGTCGCGCAAGGCAATATCCAGCGCGAGATACGCATCCTGAATACCAGCGGCGTGGCCGGCTACGTGTATACCTCGGGCGAGGCGCTGATCATTGCCGACGCCTACGCCGACGACCGCTTCAACCGCTCGATCGACGAGCAGACCGGTTTCACCACGCACAACATCCTCTGCGTGCCGATCAAGACGGTGAAGGGTGAAGTCATCGGCGTGGCGCAGACACTCAACAAGCGCAGCGGAAAGTTCACCCGGCATGACCTGAACCTGCTCGAAGCCATGACCAGCCAGGGCACGCTGGCACTGCAAAGCGCGCAGTTCATCGAGCGCATGAAGGCTATTCGCCGGCAGGAGATGGAGTTCATCGACGTCGTCTCCGAAGTCACCGCCGATATCAAGCTGGGGTCCCTGCTGCAGAAGGTGATGGGCGAGGCAACGCGCCTGCTGAATGCCGAACGGTCGACCTTGTTCCTCAACGACGAGAAGACCAGCGAGCTATGGTCGGAGGTGGGCCAGGGCCTGGAGTCGGTCCAGATCCGCCTGCCCAACCATCTGGGTATTGCCGGCGCGGTGTTCACCCAGGGCAAGGCGATCAACATTCCCTACGCCTACGCCGATCTGCGCTTCAATCCGGCCTTCGACAAGAAGACCGGCTACTTCACCCGCTCGATCCTGTGCGTGCCCATCACCAACAAGCACGGCAAGGTAATCGGCGTCACGCAGGTGCTGAACAAGCGCGGCGGCCCCTTCACCGGCGACGATGAATCACGCCTGCGCGCCTTTACCGCACAGATTTCGATTGCGCTGGAAAATGCCAAGCTGTTTGCCGACGTGCAGAACATGAAGAACTACAACGAGGCGATGCTGGAGTCGATGTCGAATGCGGTCATCACGCTCGACGAAACAGAACGCATCGCCACCTGCAACGCCGCCGGCCTGCGCATTCTGCGTGTGCACCTGCCGCAGATTTTGCAGCAGCCTGCAGCGGAGTTCTTCTCCGGCAGCAACGCCTGGATTTCCGAAAAGCTGAAACGCGTGGCCGAGACGCAGACCACCGAACTGATCATGGAGGCCGAACTGATCGTCGGCGAGGACAAGCTGTCGGTGAACCTGACGGCGCTGCCGTTGCTGTCGATGGAAAAGAAGCGCATCGGCTCGATGCTGATGCTGGAAGACATCTCCAACGAGAAGCGCCTGAAATCAACCATGTCGCGCTACATGGACCCGGGCATCGCCGACCAGATGCTGGCTTCCGGCGCCGAAAGCCTTGGCGGCAAGGCCGTGATGGCGACCATCCTGTTCTCCGACGTGCGCGGCTTCACCACCATCACCGAGACACTCGGTGCCCAGGGCACGGTTGCGCTGCTCAACGAATACTTCACGCTGATGGTGGATTGCATCCAGCGCGAGGAAGGCATGCTGGACAAATTCATCGGCGATGCGGTCATGGCCGCCTTCGGCATCCCGGTTGGTCACGATGACGACGCCGACCGCGCCGTGCGCACGGCGATCGCCATGATCCGCGAACTGTGGGCCTGGAACAAGGTGCGGGTCAATGAAGGCAAGATGCCCGTCGACATCGGCATCGGCCTCAACACCGACAATGTGGTGTCGGGCAACATCGGCTCGAAGAAGCGGATGGACTACACCATCATCGGCGACGGCGTGAACCTTGCCGCCCGGCTCGAGTCCGCCTGCAAGCAGTACGGCACCCACATCCTGATCAGCGAGTTCACTTACAAGGCGCTGAAGGCAACCTACTTCAGCCGCGAGCTGGATCTGGTGGTGGTCAAGGGCAAGACCAAGCCCGTCGCCATTTATGAAATTCTCGACTACCACACGGAAGAGACCTATCCGCAGATGATCGATGCGCTGCGCCATTTCAAGTCCGGCCTGGTGAAATACCGGCAGCAGAAATGGGATGACGCCAAGCGCGAATTTGGCGAGGTGCTGGCCCTGAATGACCGCGACAAGGCGTCGAAGATGTATATCGAGCGCTGCGACCACTTCCTCGCCAATCCGCCGGGAGCTGATTGGGACGGAGTCTGGGTGATGGAATCGAAGTAGCCGCCCCCGCCTGCGGGAGCGGTCGGCCCGCCTACTTGACGCGGGTGAGCACTGGCCGCCCCGGGGAGCGCTCGGGAGTCGGCCCTGGTGACGCGGCGGGAGATGTCTCCTCCTTGCCCGCGTCCGGCGTCTCGCCATCGGCAGCGGCCGGTTTCTCGGTGACTTCAAACGCCATGCCTTCGCCGTTCTCGCTGGCATAGATCGCCGAAACCCGCTCTATGGGCACCACAACCGGGAACGCACGTCCGCCGAAACGCGCCTGAAAGGTGATTTCCTCGTTGCCCATCGACAACTGGTGGGTGGCTTCGAGGCCGACGTTGAGGACGATCTCGCCCTCCTTGACGAATTCGCGGGGCACCCGCGTCGTCGCATCCACCTTGACCGCCAGATAGGGCGTAAAGCCCTGATCCGCGCACCATTCATGAATGGCGCGGATCAGGTAGGGCTTGGTTGACTTCATTGGCGTTGCGCCGAGGTGAATCAAAATGCAGACGCGGACGATGCGCCTTTAACGGCGCATCATCTTTTCCGTCGGCGTCAACGCATCGATGAAGCCCTGGCGCGAGAAGATGCGCTCGGCAAATTTCATCAGCGGCGCCGCTGTCTTCGGCAGATCGATACCGTAATGGTCGAGGCGCCACAGGAGTGGTGCAATCGCCACGTCGAGCATGGAAAAGTCGTCGCCGAGGAGGAACTTTTGCTTGTTGAACATCGGCGCCAGTTCGACCAGGCGATCGCGGATGTGGCCGCGCGACTTGTCCGCCGACTTGAGGTTCTTTTCCAGCGCATCGATGTAACTGAACAACTCGTGTTCCATCGTAAACAGCAGCTGGCGCGCCTTGGCCCGCGTTTGCGGATCGGGCGGCATCAGTTGCGGATGCGGGAAGCGCTCGTCGATGTATTCGTTGATGATGTTCGACTCGTAGAGCACCAGATCGCGATCAACCAGCACCGGAACGCGGTTGTATGGATTGATGATCGCAATGTCTTCAGGCTTGTTGAAAAGATCGACGTCGATCACCTGAAAGTCCATCTGCTTCTCGTACAAGACGATACGGCAGCGATGGCTGAAGGGACACGTGGTGCCCGAATACAGATTCATCATGGCGCTGGTGCCCCAGGAATAATCCGCATCACGCACCACTTTGCGCACGGGCGGCGCGTTCATTTCTCGATGCCCCATAATTTGCATTCACTTAGTGGAGTTAATGAATGTCTTTCCAGTACTCGCGTTTCAGCGCGTACGCAAAGACGAAGAACACGGTCAGGAAGATCAGCACAATCACCCCAAGCTGCTTGCGGAACTCGGCCACCGGCTCGCCCATGTACTTGAGATAGGCAACCAGATCGCCAACCATGGCGTCAAACTCCTGCGGCTTGAGCTTGCCAGGCTTGACCACCTTCAGCTTGTGGTCCTCGCCCATCGCCTGTTCGCCTTGCAGTTCCCAGAGCGCATGCGGCATACCGACGTTGGCGAACACCACATTGTTCCAGCCGGTCGGACGAGTCTCGTCGCGATAGAACGTGCGCAGATAGGTGTACACCCAGTCCGCGCCACTACCGAACTCCGAGGCGCGCGCCCGCGTGATGATGGTCAGATCGGGCGGAGCAACGCCAAACCAGGCCTTGGCCTCCGCTCGCTGCATGGCGATCTTCATCGGTTCGCCGACTTTGTCGGCGGTGAATAGAAGATTGTCCCTGATCTGCGTGTCGCTGAGGCCGATGTCCTTGAGGCGGCTGTAGCGCATGTAGGATGCCGAATGGCAGTTCAGGCAGTAATTGACAAAGATCTTGGCGCCGTTTTGCAGGGCAGCCATGTCGTTGGCCTTGTCCGGGGCACGATCGAGATGCAGTTCGGGGCCCGCGGCAAGCGCCAGAAGCGGTGCAAACAGGATTGCGGTAAGGAATTTCTTCATTTCGAGGTCACCCTGTCCGGCTCCGGCTGGCACTTGTCGAGGCTGCTGTATATCGGCATCAGCAGGAAGAAGGCGAAATAGATCACCGAGCAGATCTGCGCCACGATGGTGCGGACCGGTGTCGGGCCCAGCATGCCCAGATAGCCGAGGATAAGGAAGGAAGCGATGAATGCGGTGAGAAAACCCTTGTACAGCGGGCCGCGGTAGCGAATCGACTTGACCGGGCTGCGATCCAGCCAAGGCAGCAAGGCGATGATCAGGGTCGAAGCGCCCATCGCCACCACACCCCAGAACTTCGCATCGATGCCGAACAGCGGATAGGTCACCGCGCGCAGAATCGAGTAATACGGCGTGAAGTACCACACCGGCGCGATATGCAGCGGCGTCACCAGCGGATCGGCCGGGAAGAAGTTGTTGTATTCGAGGAAGTAGCCGCCGAACTCGGGCATGAAGAAGAGGATTACCGAGAACACCATCAGGAACACGATGACGCCGACGATATCCTTGACCGTGTAATAGGGATGGAAGGGAATGCCATCGAGAGGAATGCCATTAGCATCTTTCTTCTTCTTGATCTCGACCCCGTCCGGATTGTTGGAGCCGACTTCGTGCAGGGCGATGATATGTGCGGCAACCAGGCCCAGCAGCACCATCGGCACTGCGATGACGTGGAAGGCGAAGAAGCGATTGAGCGTCGCGTCGCCGACGACGTAGTCACCGCGCAACCAGAGCGAGAGATCCGGTCCGATGAACGGAATCGCGGAGAACAGGTTCACGATTACCTGCGCGCCCCAGAACGACATCTGGCCCCACGGCAACAAATAGCCGAAGAAAGCCTCGGCCATCAGGGCCAGGAAGATGATCATGCCGAAGATCCAGATCAGTTCGCGCGGCTTGCGGTAGGAACCGTAAAGCATGCCGCGGAACATGTGCATGTACACGACGAAGAAGAAGGCCGAGGCCCCGGTCGAGTGCATGTAGCGGACCAGCCAACCCCAAGGCACATCACGCATGATGTACTCGACACTGGCAAAGGCCACCGGCACACCGGAAGCATTCAGCGAGGCGTCGGGCTTGAAGTGCATGGTGAGGACAATGCCGGTCACTATCTGGAGCACCAGCACCAGGAGCGCCAGCGAACCAAAGAAGTACCAGAAGTTGAAGTTCTTTGGCGCGTAGTATTCGGCGAGGTGCTCTTTCCAGAGGGAGGTGAGGGGAAAGCGCTCATCAACCCAGTTCAGCGTCCCCTGCAATATGGCGTTCATCTTGCTCATCGCGTCAGGCCTTCTTGTCTTCGCCGATCACAAGCTTGGCATCGCCAAGATACATGTGGGGTGGAATTTCGAGGTTGTCCGGTGCCGGCTTGCCCTTGTAAACGCGACCGGCCAGGTCGAACGTGGAACCGTGGCAGGGACAAAAAAAACCGCCCGGCCAGTCGGCGCTAATCCCGGATTCGGCGCCGGTCTTGAACTTCTCCGAAGGCGAACAGCCGAGATGGGTGCAGATGCCGACAGCCACCAGAATATTGGGCTTGATCGAACGGGTCTCGTTCTTGGCATAGTCCGGCTGCATGTTCTTTTCGGACTTGGGATCAGCCAGCTGGCTATCGATCTTCGGCAGGGACTCCAACTGTTCCTTGGTGCGATTGATGACCCAAACCGGCTTGCCACGCCACTCGACGGTCATCATCTCGCCGGGAGCGAGTTTGCTGATATCCACTTCCACTGGCGCACCGGCGGCCTTTGCGCGCTCGGAGGGCAGCATGCTGGCCACAAAGGGCACCGCCACCGCCACCCCGGCCACCCCGCCCACGGCTGCCGTGGCAACCAGCAAACGTCGCCGGCCGCAATCGACTTTATCGTCACAACTCATGGTGATAGTCCCTGAATGCTGAAATGCGAATTCGGAAAGACCGCAATTGTAGCGAATCTCGCGGCGCGATTAAAGCCCCGAACTGACCCGCCTTATGGGCGCTGACCATAAAAATGAAAAAACTTGATATGAATCAAGCGGGTGAACAAATTTCCTGACAAAGAACTCTGTCTTCAGGGAGGTAAGCACGGTGGCCGAGCCATTGGCGCGAAACCTCGGCCGGGGCGGGCTCCGGCCCGCGGGTGTCTCTGGGGCCAGCGACGGTCCCGGCATCCTCCAGGAGATACGAAAGTATTTATTATCAGCGAGTTATGAGTTCACAGGCTGCCGCCGGTCAGCAGACCCTGCCCCCGTGTCGGCCATGCCGCGGCCTAACGGGAGGGCCTTGCTAGGCGTTCTAGGCAAACAGCCAGGGCTGCACGGCCTTGTGCCTGCTTTCAAAAACCTTGATCTCGTCGGCGTGTTGAAGCGTCAGGCCGATTTCGTCGAGGCCGTTCAGCAGGCAATGCTTGCGGTGCGGCTGGATGTCAAAGCCGAGGGATTCGCCCGAGGGAAAGGTGATCTTCTGCGATTCGAGGTCGACGCTGAGCCGGTAGCCTTCGTTGGCAGCACACTCGGCGAACAACCTGTCGACCATGGCGGCGGGCAGGACGATGGGCAGGATGCCGTTCTTGTAGCAGTTGTTGAAAAAGATGTCGGCGAAGGACGGCGCGATGATGACCTGGAAGCCGTAGTCCTCGATCGCCCACGGCGCATGCTCGCGGCTGGAACCGCAACCGAAGTTGTCACGCGTGAGGAGAATCTGTGCGCCCTTGTAGCGCGGCAGGTTGAGGACGAATTCCTGGCGCAGCGGCCGATGGCTGCAGTCCATGCCCGGCTCGCCATGGTCGGCATAGCGCCACTCGTCAAACAGATACGGGCCGAAGCCGGTGCGCTTGATCGACTTGAGAAACTGTTTCGGAATGATGGCGTCGGTATCGACGTTGGCGCGGTCGAGCGGGCACACCAGCCCGTTGATTTGCTTGAATGCTTTCATGTCGGATTCTTTCGCTCAGAACTGGTTGCGGATATCGACGAAATGGCCGGCGATGGCGGCAGCCGCGGCCATCGCCGGGCTAACCAGGTGGGTGCGCCCACCGGCGCCCTGACGGCCTTCGAAGTTGCGGTTCGACGTCGAGGCGCAGCGCTCGCCCGGTTCGAGGCGATCGGCGTTCATCGCCAGGCACATCGAACAGCCCGGCTCGCGCCACTCGAAGCCGGCTTCGACGAACACCTTGTCCAGCCCCTCGTCCTCGGCCTGGCGCTTGACGATGCCGGAGCCCGGCACCACCAGAACCAGCTTGACGCCGGCCGCCTTCTTCCGGCCCTTGACGACTTTTGCCGCGGCGCGGAGGTCCTCGATGCGTGAGTTGGTGCAGGAGCCGATGAACACCTTGTCCACCTTGATTTCGGAAATCGGCGTATCGGCGGCAAGCCCCATGTACTGCAGGGCGCGCTCGATCCCGGTGCGCTTCTGCAAATCCGGTTCGTTGGCCGGGTTGGGCACGCGCGCGCCGACCGGCAGCACCTGCTCGGGTGAGGTACCCCACGTCACCTGCGGCTCGATCCGGGCCGCATCGAGTTCGACCACGGCGTCGAACTTCGCATCCGGGTCGGACTTCAATGTCGACCAGTAGGCCACCGCCTTGTCCCAGTCGGCACCCTTCGGTGCGTACGTACGCCCCTTGAGATACTCGACGGTTTTTTCATCGGGCGCCACCAGGCCGGCGCGCGCACCGGCCTCGATCGTCATGTTGCACAAGGTCATGCGCCCTTCCATCGACAGACCGCGGATTGCCGAGCCACCGAATTCGATGGCGTAGCCGTTACCGCCGGCGGTGCCGATCTTGCCGATGATCGCCAGCGCCACATCCTTGGCGGTGACCTCCTTGCCGAGTTGCCCCTCGACCTTGACCAGCATGCGTTGCGAGCGCTTGGCCACCAGCGTCTGCGTTGCCAGCACGTGCTCGACTTCGGAAGTCCCGATGCCGTGCGCCAGCGCGCCGAAGGCGCCGTGCGTCGAGGTGTGACTGTCGCCGCACACCACGGTCGTGCCCGGCAGCGTCGTGCCGTTCTCCGGTCCGATGACGTGGATGATGCCCTGGTTGGCGTGCTTGAACGGGAAATAGACCAGCGCACCGAAATCCTTGATGTTGGCATCGAGGGTTTCCACCTGCAGGCGCGAGATCGGATCCTTGATGCCCTCGTCCCAGTGGTCGGTCGGCGTATTGTGGTCCGGGTTGGCGACGATGCTGGCGGCGCGCCATGCCTTGCGTCCGGCCAGCCGCATGCCTTCGAACGCCTGTGCACTGGTGACCTCGTGGATCAGATGACGGTCGATGTAGAGCAGGCAGGTGCCGTCGCTCTCCTCGCGGACCACGTGCGATTCCCATAATTTGTCGTAAAGCGTCTTGCCAGCCATGGAGGCTCCTTCTTTGACTATCGTTGCAAAAAAAACCGCGATCCTGCTAGATGCGCCGTTCCTGCTCGCGCATCAGCTTGTACTCGATGGAATCCACCAGCGCCCGCCAGGAGGCATCGATGACATCTGTAGACACTCCAATCGTCGTCCAGTTCTCGCGATGGTCCGTGGATTCGATCAGCACACGCACCCTGGCAGCCGAGGCCTGGTCGGAATCGAGCACGCGCACCTTGTAATCGGTGAGCCGGATTTCGCTGATTTCCGGGTAGAAGCGCTCGAGAGCCTTGCGCACGGCATTGTCGAGGGCGTTCACCGGCCCGTCGCCCTCGGCGGCAGTGATCTCTTCCTGGTCGCCGACGCGGATCTTGATCATGGCGGAGGAGTTCACGCCGTTGATCGAGGGCTCGTTCACGATGACCTTGTACTCTTTCAGCTCGAAGAAGGGCTGGTACTTGCCGAGGATTTTGCGCACCACCAGTTCGAAGGAACTCTCGGCGGCCTCGAACTGGTAGCCCTCGTGTTCCAGTTGCTTGAGCCGATCGACGATCTTCTGCGTTTCCGGGGCGTCCTTGCCGAGACCGGGATCGACCGCGTTGATCCGCGTCATCAGCGTGCTGCGCCCGGCCACTTCAGACATCAGCATGCGCCGGCTGTTGCCGACTATCTCCGGATTGATATGCTCGTAGGACATCGGGTTCTTGACGACGGCATCGATGTGCATGCCGCCCTTGTGCGCGAAGGCATCGCCGCCGACGTAGGCCGCCTTCTCGTTGTGCGGCATGTTGGCGATCTCGCTCACCGCGCGCGCCACCGAGGTCAACTGCTCGAGGCTCTCCGCGGAAATGCAGTTGTAGCCAAGCTTGATCTGCAGGTTGGGAATGATCGAGCAGAGATTGGCATTGCCGCAGCGTTCGCCGATGCCGTTGATGGTGCCTTGCACCTGGGTGGCCCCCGCCTGCACGGCCATGATCGAGTTGGCCACGGCCATTTCGCCGTCGTTGTGGCAATGGATTCCGATTGTCACCGCAAAGCGCGCCTTGACCGTGCGCGTGATCTCGGCGATGTCGCGCGGGAAGGTCCCGCCATTGGTATCGCACAGACAGAGGCAGTCGGCTCCCGCCTCTGCCGCCACCGCCAGGGTGCGCAGCGCGTAGTCGGCATTGGCCTGGTAGCCGTCGAAGAAATGCTCTGCGTCGTACACCACTTCCCGCCCCTGCTGCTTGAGGTGGCGGATGGTGTCGCCGATCATGCGCAGGTTCTCGTCGAGCGTGGTGCGCAGGATCTCGGTGACCTGGTAGTCCCAGCTCTTGCCGAAGATGGCGACGGCGGGTGTCGCTGCCTGCAGCAGCGACATCACGTTGCTGTCGCCGGCCGCATCGACACCCACCTTGCGCGTGCTGCCGAAGGCGATGATTCGCGAATGCTGGAGCTTGAGTGCCTTGATGCGCCCGAAAAACTCGAGGTCCTTCGGATTGGACCCCGGGTTGCCGGCCTCGATGTAATCGACGCCGAGCGCATCGAGTCGCTGGATAATCTTGATCTTGTCTTCCACCGAATAGGAGATGCCCTGTGCCTGGGCGCCGTCCCGCAGCGTGGAATCGTAAATGGAAATCCGGTTCATGGAGGAATTTTACAGGCTGAATGCGGGAGCCGCGAATCCGCTTGCAGAGGAAGGCGGGAGTCGATCGCTTTCACTCAAACGAAGTCGCGCCGCTCGCGCAGCGCCTGGGCCACCGTCGCTGCGTCGGAAAACTCCAGTTCGCCGCCCACCGGCAGGCCGCGCGCGATGCGACTGACCTTGAGGCCGCGCTCATGCAGCAGTTCGGAGAGGTAATGCGCGGTCGCCTCGCCCTCATTGGTGAAATTCGTGGCCAGAATCACTTCCTTGACCACGCCATCGGTGGCGCGTGAAAACAGCCGCTCGAACATCAGTTCCTTCGGCCCGATGCCGTCGAGCGGACTCAACCTGCCCATCAGCACGTAATAGAGCCCGTTGTAGGCATGCGTCTGTTCCATGCTGTTTGCATCGACCGGCATTTCGACGATGCACAACTGCGAGGCATCACGGCGCGTCGACAGGCAGCGCTCGCACACCTCGGCTTCGGTGAAGCTGTTGCAGCGCGCGCAGTGATGCAGCAGTTGCAGCGCGGCATCCAGCCCGCGCGCGAGGCGCTCCGCCCCGCGCCGGTCGCGTTGCAACAGATGATAGGCCATGCGCTGCGCCGACTTGGGACCGACGCCGGGAAGGCAGCGCAATGCCTCGATTAGCTCATCGAGGCTCGATGATGACGACGCCATCAGAACGGCAGCTTCATTCCGGGCGGAAGGTTGAGGCCCGCGGCAAAGCCGCCCATCTTTTCGGCGGTGGTTGCCTCCGCACGCCGGTTGGCATCGTTGAGCGCGGCCGCAATCAGGTCTTCCAGCATTTCCTTGTCATCCATCACCGAGGGATCAATGGTGACGCGCTTGACGTCATGCTTGCAGGTCATCACCACTTTCACCGCGCCGGCGCCCGACTGACCTTCCACTTCCACCAGCGCCAGCTGTTCCTGGGCCTTTTCCATGTTGGCCTGCATCTGCTGCGCCTGCTTCATCAATCCGGCTATGCCACCCTTCATCATTTTTTCGTACTCCTTAAACGGGTTTGATCGTTGATTCGTCGATGCTCGCATCGAACAGGTCCACCACATCGCGCACGAAGGGGTCTTGCTCGATCGAGGCGATGGCGCGATCCTGACGTTCGCGCTCGGTGTTCTGCCGCCGCTCGGCCGGCGTCTCTCCGGCCGGCTCGGCCACGGTGATATCCAGTCGCAGTTGCGCTCCCCAGACGTCGCGCAGGGCAAGCTGAAGCTTTTCCTGGTGGGCCTGCAGATGCTTGTGCGCAGGGGCCAGGCGCAGGCGCACCAGTGTCTCGCCGCGCTCGACCAGTTCGCAATGTTGCGCCAACTGCCGCGCCATGCCGGGGAGGCGGCTAGCCAGCGCGTGCCAGTCTTCTTCCACCGGCACAGCAGTCGCGGCTGCCAGGCCGGGTGCCGCGGACGCGACAGGAGTCGGCGCTGGCGGCACGGCAGGCGGCCGGACGGCAGGCGGCGCGGCGCGTACCGGCGCCACTGCAGCCGCCACCTTCGCCGCCGCTTTGGCCACCGGCCTGGCCGCGCCGGCACGCTGCGGCCGAAATGCATGCAAACGCAGCAAGCTCATGACGAAGCCGGCATACTCGTCCGGTGCCAGCGACAACTCGTCGCGTCCGTGAATGGCAATCTGGTAGGCCAGTTGCAGGTACTCGGCATCCAGCGCCTGCGCATAGGGTGCCAGACGGCTGCGCTCGGTTTCGTCGAGCAGCGCCTCGGGAGCGAACTGCGCCAGCGCAATGCGATGGAACAGGGTCGCCAGTTCCTGCAGGCCGCCGTCGAACGACAGGCTGCGCGCATCCATCAGCTTGGCCACTTCGAGCATGGCCTGCACGTCCTGCGCGACCAGGCCGTCGAGCAGCGCGAACAGGTGTTCGTCGCCGACCGTACCCAGCATGGCGCGCACGGCCTCGTCTTCCACCTTGCCGGCGCCGTGGGCGATGGCCTGATCCAGCAGCGACAGCGCATCGCGCATGCTTCCCGCGGCGCCCTTGGCCAGATGGCGCAGGGCGTCCGGCTCGAAAGTCAGCCCCTCGGCCTGCAGCACGCGCGAGAGATGGTCGACGATAAGCGTCGGCGGCATCTGCTTCAGGTTGAACTGCAGGCAGCGCGACAGCACGGTAACGGGAATTTTTTGCGGATCGGTCGTCGCCAGGATGAACTTGACGTGCTCCGGCGGCTCTTCCAGCGTCTTCAGCATCGCATTGAAGGCATGCCCGGAGAGCTGGTGAACTTCGTCGATCACATAGACCTTGTAGCGGCCCATGGTCGGCGCATAGGTGGCGCGCTCCAGCAAAGCGGTCATGTCGTCGACACCGCGATTCGACGCGGCATCGAGTTCTATGTAATCAATGAAGCGGCCGCTATCGATCTCGGTGCAGGCCGAACAGACCCCGCAGGGAGTGGAACTGACGCCGGCTTCGCAGTTCAGGGCCTTGGCCATGATGCGCGCCAGCGTCGTCTTGCCCACGCCGCGGGTGCCGGTGAAAAGATAGGCGTGATGCAGCCGGTTCTGGTCGAGCGCGTGAGTCAGCGCCCGCACGACGTGCTCCTGCCCCACCAGGGTAGCGAAAGACTTGGGGCGCCACTTGCGGGCGAGGACCTGATAACTCATGCGGCAATTTTATCAGGCCCGTCGCCACAAACGGAGCCGCCTTGCTTGGGTCAGCGGGGCGACATCACCCCTTGCGCGGCTCCGGCGCTGCAGGAGCGCCCTGCCCGTCGCGGCGTGGTGCGCCACGGCCCGGCCCATGCTGATGGCGGCCGGCGTTGCTGAAATGCTTGTCAGCCGCAGCTTTCTGCGCCGGCGTCAGCGCCGCATACAGCCGATTGAAGGATTCGTTGACCGATTCCATCGCGGCGACGCGCTGTTTCATGATGTCCTGCATCTGCGCCATACGCTCCGGAGCGCTCACCGGCTTGGTGTCATTCATGCGCTCACGCATGGCCTGGAAACCCTTGCCGGCCTCTGTCTTCGACTTCTCGGCGAAAGCCTGCCAGAGCGGTTCCTGCTGGGCAGTGAGTTTGAGTTCGCTCTTGAACCGGGTCAGGCGCTGCTCGGCGCGAACGCTCGGGTCCATCATGCTGCCCGGCTGCATCGAGCTGCGCTGCATGCCCGGCCTGCCCTCGTGATCGCAACCCGGGCCCTGCGCGTAGGCAATGCCGAAGAAGACGGCGCTGGCGGCAAGAAAGCCCGCAACAATTGTGTGTTTACGATTCATGGTGTGCTCCTGTCGTGAATGCCTCATGGCAGATTGCATTTCATCCGATGGCTGTAACCCGGATGTGACAGAGGCAAGGAGTTTGTAAGGGAAGATTACAAGAATCCCCATGCGGAGAAGGGGTGCGGCGAGCCTGACCCCCGGCACTTGCGGAAAACGGCTGTGGCTGCTTCCTTCCGGACCTGACCAGATTCACCACCCCGCAATGCGGGGAGACCCGCCGCAAAAGAATTTTAGCAGCTTTCGCCACTGATACCGGCGTATCGCCAACGCCGACTCCTGTGTGCCGCTCAGGATCAGCCGCCGCCGCGGTGGTAATACAGGGTAAAGCGCTGCATGAAACGATCCTGTTCTTCTGCCGTCAATCCATCGAATTCGATCTCGACGCGATGGCGTTCAAGCCGCACCAGGCCGATCTCCAGCGGCGGCATACGGGTCAGGCGAATGGACCAGCCCTGGCCGCCGAAGCCGCCATCAATCTCGCTGAATTCCGCCCCGCCGGTCGCCAGCCGCAACAGTCGAACAAAGTCTTCACGCGTAGTGGTCGCGTCGTAAGTGAGCGGAAATCTCATCCGCCGGCAACGGGCGGCCAGATGGCCAGCGTTTCCCCTTCGCGCAGCGTGCGCGCGGCCCGCTCGGCGGGAGGCACGAAGGCGCCGTCGATCAGCACCAGATGGACCAGTTTCTGCGGCAGGCTGAAGCGCTCGATGAGTTGCGCCACCGTGGTGGTGTCAGCGACCTCGAGACCGACGGCGTTGGTCTTTTTCGCCTCGGCCGGAAGATAGTCCTGCAGGGTGGCAAAAAGCTTGAAGGTGATTTTCATAAGCATCGAAGCGCGGCAGGACCTCTGCCCCGCGCACCCTGCCCAGCGCAGGGGCACGCGGGGGCCTGTTCGTCACGCCGCCTTCTGCGCGGTCGCCAGATAGGCCGCCATGAAGTTCGTCGGATCGGCCAGCAGACGACGCTTCCAATCGCCCAGCGGCGCCTGGGTCTGCACCAGTCCGCGCAGGGCGCCGACATGCTCGGTCCAGCCGATGCTGGTGGCCCCGATCAGTACATCGTCCTTGAACTGGAGCGACAGGTAGCGATAGTTCGTTTCATCGATCTGCTCGACACCCGCCCCGCCCTGCTCCTTGGCGACCCCTTGCCATTGGCCGAACGAGGTGGAAACGAGGCCCAGCGTGTCGAGTACGTTGATCGCCAGGCTGCCGCCGCTCATCGCCTCCCCACCCGCCATGTTGTGCGCGGCAACGCGCGCCTGATCGACGGCATTGGGCTGGATCGCGTTGAGTTCCGGGCGTCCGGTATGAAAGCCCGGCGCTTCGGTCACGTCACCCGCCGCATAGATGTCGGCAACGCTGGTGCGCATGGCGGCATCGACGCGAATGCCGCGTTCGATGGCGACCCCGCTGCCCGCCAGAAAAGCCGTGTTCGGTGCGACCCCCGCGGCGCAAATCACCAGATCCGCGGCGATCTCCTTGCCGGTGCTTAGCTTCGCCAGCAGCGCACCGTCCTTTTGGGTGATGGCGGTCACCCCGGTATTGACATGCACACCGACACCCTTGTGCTCGACCCACTGCCGAATCATGTTGCCGGCCTTCGCCGTCATCATGCGCGGCACCATGCGGTCGCCCATTTCGACCACGGTGAGTTTGACGCCACGCGCCGCCAGCGATTCCATGATGATGCAGCCGATGAAGCCGGCACCGATCTGCAGCACGCGCGCTCCGGCTGCGGCTTTCGCCGCAATCGCCCGCGCATCCTCGATGGTCCAGCAGGTGTGCACGTTGGCCAGATCCATGCCCGGAACCTTGGGCCGTAGCGGCTGCGAGCCGCTGGCGATCAACAGGCGGTCGTAGGCCAGGCGCTCGCCGCTGGCGAATTCGACCTGCTTCGCCTTCGCATCAATTTTGACGACCTTGCCTTCTATGAGGTGGATGCGCTCCTTGGCGTAGTGATCGTGGCTCTTGCGCAGATGCGTGCCGGTATCGGGAATTCTTCCGATCAGGAAATAGGGAATTGCCATGCGTGAATACGGTGGTTCCGCTTCATCGCCGATGAGGGCGATCTCCGCCTCCGGCTGCAAGCGGCGCAGTGTTTCAGCGGCGACCAGGCCGGCCGGACCGTTGCCAATGATGACGTGTTTCATGGGGTATCCTTAAGGCGAGCAGGGGACCGGCAATGCCGATCCCCTGAGGGTACTACCGGTTTACAGCCCCAGCCGGCTAAGCGTTTCCTTGCTCGGAACACCTTCCGGGTTCCAGCCCCGCACCTTGTAGTACTCCGGCCGCATCTTGTCGATGCCATTCACCAGGCCCTTGGCCGGGCCGGTCTTGGCCGGCTCGGTCTTGAGCCGCGGCGGCAGGTCGTCGTCCTTGGCGGTGAAGCCGGCGGCATTGTTGAACAGGCGCTCCATGTTCCAGATGCGCTCGCCCACCAGCGCCAGTTTCTCCATGGTCCAATCGCCATCGCAGGCCGCATCGAGCTGCGGCTGCAGGTCGGCCAGCGTCCAGGCGAAGGTGGTGAACACGCAGACACCGGCGGAGTCGAACACCGAGGTGGCATCCTGGAAGGCCTTCACCAGATCGGCCTTGCCCTCGGTCACCAGCGGATCGGTCTTGACCGGGATGCCGAGCACCTCGGAAGCCACGGTATAGCCTCGCAGGTGGCAGGCGCCGCGATTGGACGTGGCGTAGGCCAGGCCCATGCCCTGAATGCCACGGGAGTCATAGGCCGGGAACTCCTGCTTCTTGACGCCCATCGACAGTTCCGGTCTGCCGTACTTTGCGCACATGCGGGCTGAACCGAGCGCCAGATCCTTGCCGAAGCCTTCGCCCGAGATGAGCATTTCGGCCAGGGCCACCAGCGCCTGAGCGGAACCAAAGGGCGCCTCGAGACCGATCTGTTCCTTGGTCAGAATGCCCAGGTCGTAGAGTTCCATCGCCGCCGCCACGGTGGCGCCGAAAGTGATCGGATCGAAGCCGTCTTCGTTGCAGATCAGGTTGGCATATTGCAGCGCCTCCAGATCGCCGACGCCGTTGGCCGCGCCCAGTGCCCAGGCCGCTTCGTATTCGAGGCCGCCGGAAGCACCCCAATACTGGGGCTTGTTGACCACGCTGAAATGCGTTTCGTCGATCTTCGAAATCCGGCCGCAGGCGATGGTGCAGCCGAAGCAGGCGGCGTTGGTTACCAGATGCGCCTTGCCGTCGGTCGGGCGCTTTTCGTGCATGGCCTCGGCCGAAATCTTGCGCGCGTCCTCGAACTGCACGTCGCGGTGATTGCGTGTCGGCAGTGCGCCCATTTCGTTGATGACGTTCATCAGCACCTGGGTGCCATAGGTCGGCAGGCCCTGCCCGGTGACGGCATTGTCGGCCAGCACTTTCTTGGCCGCCGCGGCCGCCAGCATGAAGGCCTTCGGATTCTTGATCGCGCCGGCCCCCTTGGTACCGCGCACCGCCACCGCCTTGAGGTTCTTCGAGCCCATCACGGTGCCCACCCCGGAACGGCCGGCAGCGCGGTGCAGGTCATTGACGATGCAGGCATACATGACGCCGTTCTCGCCGGCGCGACCAATGCTGCAAACGCGCACTTGCGGATCCTGATGGCTCTTCTTGATGATCTCTTCGGTCTGCCACACGGTCTTGCCCCAGAGGTGGGCAGCGTCGCGCAGTTCGACCTTGTCGTCTTCGATCGAAAGGTAGACGGGCTTGGCCGACTTGCCTTCGAAGATGATCATGTCCCAGCCGGCGAACTTGAGTTCAGCGCCGAAGTAGCCACCCGAATTGGAGCAGGCGATGGCGCCGGTCAGCGCCCCCTTGGTGATCACCGAATAGCGCCCGCCGGTGGAGGCCGGCGTCCCGGTCAGCGGTCCGGTGGCCATGATCATCTTGTTGGCCGGCGCCAGCGGATCGACCTTGGGGTCGACTTCTTCGACGAAATACTTGGTGGCCAGACCGCGCTGACCGAGGTATTGCTGGGCCCACTCCATGTTGAGGGGCTCGGATTTGCAGGTGCCGTTGCTCAGATCAACGCGCAGGATTTTTCGTGTCCATCCCATGTCAGTCTCCTTAGGCGCTGGCGCGCGGTTGAGTGTCGGTCTTGCCGGCCCACAGGCGCATCTTCTCGAGCCCGGCCCAGTCTGCATCGACGTAGGTGATGGCACCGGTCGGGCAGGCCGTGGCGCAGGCCGGATCGCCGCCGCAGAGGTCGCATTTCTGCACCTTGCCGGAATCGGCGACGTAATTGATGGTGCCGAACGGACAGGCGATGGTGCACACCTTGCAGCCGACGCAAACATCCTCGTGCACGATCTTGGCGCCGGTGGCGGCATCAATGCGAATGGCATCGACCGGGCAGGCCGTCATGCACCAGGCCTCGGCACACTGGGTGCAGGTGTAAGGCACCATGCGTCCTTCGTGCTCGAAATTGAAAACCTTGATCCGCGACTTGGCGATGTTGAATACGCCGTAATTTTCAAAGGAACAGGCCATCTCGCACTGCAGACAGCCCGTGCATTTGTTGGGGTCGATGTGCAACGATTTCTGCATGATGCCTCCTCTTTTTGGTTTTGCCTGGATATGCGAAAACTTGCCTATTCTATGCCGCGCAAAATAATGTTAAAGGAACTTTCGATGCTGCACTGCGACACCTCGAAATACCCATCCCTCAGGTAAGGAGAAAGTCGCGCACCGGCGCCACTTGCGCTGTATCCATCAGCATCGGCGCGTGGCCGACACCGGGTACTTCGATCAGCTTCGCACGCGGTCCGCGCTGGCTCATTTGCAGCGCCGCATCGTGCGTCAATAGGTCCGATGTCGCGCCGCGCAGCAGCAAGGTCGGACAGGCAATGGCATCGTAAAGCGGCCACAATTCGATGTCCTTGCCGCCGCTGGTCTGCTGCATCTCGCGAAAAGACTGGGCAATGTCCGGGTCGTAGGCAAACTCCAGCTTGCCGTCGGCGGCGGTGCGGGTTGTATGCAGCGTCAGGTGCCGCCATTGCTCATCGCTCAAACTGCCGAAGGTCGCCGAAACAAAGCGGACGAAGACCTCGGCCTGTTCGATGCTGTCGAAGCGCGGCGCATGGCCCAGATACTCGCCGATGCGTCCCAGCGAGACAGCGGCAATCACCGGACCGACGTCGTTCAGCACCAACCGTGTGATCGGAGTTTCCGGCTGGCAAGCCAGCGCCATGCCGATCAGTCCGCCCATCGAAGTGCCGAGCCAATGCACCGTCTCCACGTTCAGCCGCGCCAGCAGCGCCGTCATGTCGGCGCAATATTGCGGCAGCGCGTACAGCGACTTGTTGCGCAGCCAGTCACTGCGTCCGCGCCCCACCACGTCGGGACAGACCACCCGGTAGTCGTCGGCCAGCGCCTGCGCCAGAAAGTCGAAGTCGCGCGAGCAGCGCGTCAGGCCATGCACGCAGACCAGTACCTTCGGATTCGCCGCATCGCCCCACTCGACATAGGCCATGTGATGAAAACCTGCCGCACTGAGACACTTCACCTTTCCCTCACGCATTTCCACGTTTGCTTCTCCTAATTCGCGGGCAACGCCCGCCATCTATCGTCACCCCCTTCCCCGGGAAGGGGGCCGGGGGGATGGCTGTCAACAGAGCCACGGTAAGGGTTGGGGCGGATTCCCGCCCCAACCCTTACCGCGGCACCAGCGCCGACTCCTGCATGATCGCGATCTGCTCGCGCAGTTCGAGAATGCGCTCTTCCCAATAGCGATTCGTCGCAAACCACGGAAACGCCGCGGGGAAAGCCGGATCATGCCAGCGCCGCGCCAGCCACGCTGAATGATGCATCAGGCGCAGCGTGCGCAGGGCTTCGACCAATTGCAGCTCGCGGTCGTCAAATTCACGGAAGGTTTCGTAGCCGGCCAGTACATGCCCGAACTGCCGCCCCATCTCGTCCGCATCGCCAGAGAGCAGCATCCACAAATCCTGAATCGCCGGACCCATGCGCGCATCGTCGAAGTCCACAAAGTGCGGGCCATCCTGCGTCCATAGCACGTTGCCGGCGTGGCAGTCGCCGTGCAGGCGCAACTGCTCGACGCGGCCGGCGCGCTCGAAGCAGTGGCGCACCCCGTCCAGCGCCTGATCGGCAACGCCCAGCCACACCGGGGCCAACTCCTCCGGAATCACGCGGTTGTCCCGCAGCCAGTCGCGCGAATCGATGCCAAAGCGCTGGATGTCCAGCGTTTCGCGCACGACGAAGGACTCGCGCGCGCCGACGTTATGAATGCGCGCCATCAGCCGCCCCATCCATTCCAGTATCTGCGGCTCGCCGAACTCCGGCGCACGCCCACCCTGTCGCGGGAAAACGGAAAAACGGAAACCGCCGTGCACCGACAAGGTCTTCCCGGCGATGAGCAACGGCGCCACCACCGGCAGTTCATCGCCCACCATGGCCGCGGTAAAGGCGTGCTCCTCGCCGATCTGCGCGTCGCTCCAGCGTCCCGGGCGGTAGAACTTGGCAATCACCGGGGCGTTGTCCTCGATGCCGATCTGCCAGACCCGGTTCTCGTAGCTGTTGAGCGCCATCAGGGCGCCGTCGCAGCGGTAGCCGACGCTTTCCAGCGCATCGAGAATGCGCTCCGGTGTCAGCCCGGCAAAGGGGATCGTATTGCTCGGTTTCATGGCAGCCGCAGGAAATGTTCGAGCGTGGATTATCGGTCCAATTCGATTGGCCGGGCGTGCCAGTAGCGCCGCCGCTCCTCACGCTCATGCCGGAAAACGATGCCCCCGCTGCCGAGGCCGACCGCCACCGCACCGTCGAAGTCCGTCCGATGCATGCGGGCGCCGCTTTGTACATAGCGTGCGACGACGTCTTGCTTGGGATGGCCGTAATGATTGCGGTAGCCAACCGGGAAGATTACATCGCGCGCCGCCACGGCGGCGATGAACTCGGGTGTCGATGAAGTCCGGCTGCCGTGATGGGGCACCGTCATCGCCGCGGACCTCAGACCGGCCGAATGGCGTTCGAGCAGCGCAGTTTCCGAAACCGCCTCGATGTCCGAGGTCAGCAGCAGGGACCTGCCGCCCGCCGTCACGCGCAGCACGCAGCTCACATCGTTGGTCTTGCGCGAAAGCGGCTCGGCGCCGGGATGCAGCATCGCGAAGCGCACGCCGTCCCAGTTCCAGCCGTCGCCATCGTGGCAGGGCTCTTGCGGCACGGGTTGGGCCGACAAGACGTGCTCGAAAGGCAGGGAGCTCTTCAGTATCGTCACCGGCAGCGCCGCCAGCACCGATGCCGCGCCGCCCTCGTGATCCTTGTCGGCATGGCTGATCACCAGCAGATCCAGTCGGCGCACGCCCATCGCCCGCAGGTAGGGCGCGATGATGCGATTGCCGCTGTCGGCATCCGCCGAAAAGGCCGGCCCGGCATCGAACAACAGATCGTGCGTCGCGGTCTGGACATGAATCGCCAGCCCCTGACCGACATCGAGCACCGTGACTTCGGCCTCACCAGGCGCCGGGCGCGGCGGCACCACCGTCAGCAGCGGCAGAAACGCCAACAGCCCCAGCCAGCGCGCCGGGAAGCCGCGCGGCAGCAGCAGCCAGACCCCGCCCGCCAGTGCCAGCAAGACCGCCCATGGCGGCGGCGCGGCCTGCTGCCACATCGCCAGCGGCAACCCGGCGAGCCAATCGATAAAGGCCATCAGCCAGGTCGTAAGCAGATGCGCCAGTAGCAGCAGCGGATCGAGAAAGGGCAAGGCGCCAGCCAGCACCAGTGGCGTGATGACGAGGCTGACGACGGGAATCGCCACCGCATTGGCCAGCGGCGAGACCAGCGAGAACTGCTGGAACAGGGCCAGCAGCGCCGGCAGCATGCCCAGCGTGACGGCCCATTGCGCACGCCCCCATTCGATCAGCCAGTGCGCCGGCCCCAGCCGCCCGCTGCCGATGTGAAACAACAACGCCACCGCGCCGAAGGAGAGCCAGAAGCCGGCTGCCAGCACCGCCCACGAATCGAGCAGCAGCACCAGCAGCAGCGCCAGCAACAGCACGCGCGAGGCCGCCACTTCGCGACCCCACAGGCGGGCGGCGGCCACCACGCCGAGCATGTAGAGGGTGCGTTGCGCCGGCACCGCGAAGCCGGCCAGCAGGCAGTAGAGGAAGGCGGCGAGAAAGCCGCCGGCCGCCGCCGCATGCTGCGCCGGCAAGCGCAGCGGCAACTTCGCCGAACGCCGCCACAGCCAGTTGATCAGTGCATAGGCGAGACCGGCGAACATGGTGATATGCAGGCCGGAGATGCTCATCAGGTGGGTGATCCCGGTGCGGGCGAAGGTCTGCCACAACTCGGCATTGGTAAACTACGTTTAAGTTCTACTCTCCGACAAATAGTCCTATTCCGACCATTTTCGAACAAATACTTCTACTCCAGCGGCCTGTTTCAAGCCATCGCGACGGACAAATAGTTGTACTTCAGAATAGTAACAAACTGATTTTATGAAGCTTCTGTAGGAACTACGGAATTGGACAAATTGGGCAGCTCGCGCCTGTTCTTCGCATCCAACAAATGACAGGAACATCAAAAGAATAAGGCAAGAACCTGATGTGCGCCAAATCAATGGGTTATCATTTCGTCGAACAAATACTCTTGTTCCAGTTTTTGAGTCAGACATTAAAGTCCTAGTCTGGACGGTTACGAGCAGTTGGCCGAACGCCCAATCGCGCCGGTTTGACTTTGCCTGACATCCCTTCAGGGCCGGGTGATCGAGCTCGAAAAGCCCTCGTCGTCGCTGACCCATGAGGATCTGTTGGTTTATCAGCCATTCCTGAGCGATCCACAGCCAACGGAACGTTGGGTTATGAAAGCCCGACGAAAATAGTCGCGGTTCGAACCTGACTGGCGATCGTTTGCTGGGTCACTTTCAGCCACCAGCCAGCGCCAAGCGATCGTGATCCTGAATACGCTGTCTTCGTGGTTGGTGAATGGCTGGATATTGGGCGGGAACCCGTTGTCTCTGTCTCGTCAGAGACAACGGAAAGCAAAGCTGCGGATCACCCTGATGAAGAGCTTTGGCGGGAGGTCAAGGCTTCCGTCGAGTCGATGCCACGGGAATTGAACCGGGAGCGCGAGCACTACTTTCGAGTGCGGTGGCTGTTTTCGCTGCTCTTTATATACGGGCTACGCATCTCCGAGGTCACGGGGATTCCATGGGCGACTTCTTCTGCCGTCGTGACAATGATGGCGAGGAACGCTGGTGGCTCGAAATCACTGGCAAAGGCGACAAGATTCGCCTCGTGCCAGCAACGAACGAACTGATGGTCGAACTGGCCCGCTATCGGCGTGAGAACCGACTGACGCCTTTCACTGTTCCGGGCGAGTCCACTCCCCTCCTCCTCCCGGTAGGGTGGCAAACTGCGGCCGCTGACCCGAAGTGCGGTGCATCTGATCGTGAAGGAAGTCTTCTTGCGGACAGCGGAACGAATTCGTCTCCGTGGCCCTGACTCAGAGCGCGTCGCCGCGCTCCTTGAGGATGCCTCTGCACACTGGCTCCGACATACCGCTGGGACGAGCATGGCAAGCGCCAATATGGATCTAATGCACGTGAGGGGCAACCTTGGGTATGAATCGATTTCCACAACTAGCCATTATTTGCACCCCGAGGATGATGAGCACCACAAGGAAACGGAGAGAAAGCATCGCTTACAGTGGTAGCACCCCAACGCAATTTGATGGCGTTAGCAACTTAATCGACGTTCGTGTTCGGTGGTACGCCAACGTCATCCTGGCTATGCAGACAGGATTGGCCGCGAGAGCCTGAAATAGATAGTTGAGGTTCTATCCAAGCGTTAAATCTGCCATGAGTGAAATCGACCGCACTACTGCGGGGCGTCAATGGCGAAATCAGGGATCAAAGTAAACTGGGAGTAGCCACGCCTCGAGCTGGAGCATATTGCACATCTAGTGCAAGGGTTCCTTACCGGTCATACTAATAACGCAATTCGCCAGTGGGCCCATCGCTGCTGTCTAACCAACCCATTGAGTGGCGAAGATTGCATAGCCTGTCCCTTTCCGATTTTTGACCTGTCTTGCGACTTAGTCATGTAGTTGGGGGGGGAACGTCCTCCGCGATAGATTGAATGGGGGGTGTTCAGCGTGACGAATGGACAAGGAAGATGCATACAAGCGATCTCGATTCGGCCTTAGAGGCCCTGCCCGAACCTACCTTGCGTGATAGGCTCGCGCGCACAGACTGGGAACATGATCCGGAGTTCGTCCCCGACGAGCAGGTGTTCCGTCTCTTCCGACGGGCACGTGAGGCCGGCGACAAGGGCCGAATAGGACTTTTTTCCAGAAGCCTGTCCATACGCCTGCTTTCCTTGGCCAAGGGTTTCGCCTTGCGAAGCCGCATCGTCCCAGGAATCATCGGGACCCTTGACCAGGCTGCTGAGGAACTTTCCCAATACGTATGGGAGTGCATAGTCACCCGACCTAGTGACGCCACGCATGCCGAGAAACTCTTCGGCCAGCTTTTTAAGCGTCGGGCCCTGGACTTCCAGCGGCGCCTGCTTGCGAAGAAACGGAAGTGCCAGGACAGCCTCGACGCCATGGACCACTCTCCCGAGGATGAGGACCCGGAAAAGACGATCCGTGAGGTTACGGCGCTCCGTCAAGACGCGACACCCGCTGACGCTCTTGCGGCAAAGCAAGAATACGCCTTGGTCTCCGCGAGGTTGCAGGCAATCTTGACCAAGAACGAATACTCCACCTACATAATGCTCAAGGTCAAGGAAATGAAGGTTAAGGATGTTGCCACCGCCCTGGGTGTGACCACAAAGTGCATCAACAATTACAAGAATGCAGCCCTCGAAAAGATTCAGAAGGAGTTCAAGCAATGACATCGCCCAAGCGTAGGCTGTCGCTCGAGGAAGTTCTGGACGAGTTCTTCTTCTCGGCCGATGAGCCATCTACTGACATGGTGCTTCGAGCTTGCAAAGCGTACCCTGAATACAGAGCCGACATCCTGGAGTTTGCGGCTCTCTGGGCATCGCACGACGCAGCTCCTGAGCCCGAGAATGTGACTGTTCCGCCCATGGTTTCTGAGGAATCGATCTCCCGGCTACAGAGCTTTGTGCTCAACCGCCTTCATGCACTTGACCAAAAGGCTGGTCAAACCGACGACACGGAAGCTGCTAAGAAGGCTGTGGCGAACTTAGCCGGCGGAGAACTTCGGCGAACTGCTGCTGCAGCTCAATTGGGGGGCTCGACTCTGCTTCTGCAGAAGATACTTACGAACTCTGTCAAGAACGTGCCATCAAGAGTCCTCGGGAGCATAGCCAACCACCTGAATGTCACGCTTGTAGCCTTGCAGCAAATCCTTGCGGGCACTATGGCGGTGGGCCGTCGCTACAGGGCCTCAGATAAGCCCAATGCACCCGTCAAAGAGACGTGGGAAAGCGCGGTGCACTCGCTACCAGTCTCGGATGAGGAGAAGAGTCGCTTACTGGCGCTCCAAGGAAAAGAGGACTCACCTTGAAACCATTTCATCGCGCAAGAGAAGCTGCGCGAGAGCTCCGAAAGCAGTTATTCAAAGGCTCAGCTCCTTCAGGCATTCCATCCAGCATCCTCCTAGATGCTGTAGCTGAAGAGAATGCCGAAGACTTTGAGATCACCCCCGCACATCCAAGCGATTCTGCACTTGGTGGCGCTGATGCCGTTTTGTTGCGAAGCCTGCGACAAATCGTTATCAGAAACGACGTGTCGAGCGGCGACCGGGCATTCCTAATTGCTCACGAGTTCGGTCACTGGAAATTGCACCCGGAGACCAACGACAGCTGCCACAAGGTCATTGACTCCACGTTGAACCCCAAAGACGGTGACACGTTCGGAGCACAGAAGGTTGAAGCATACGGCGCTCGGGAACGTTCGGAGCTGCAAGCCAATATCTTTGCGCGAGAGTTGCTGCTTCCTCGCGAAGTGGCTCGCGCTCTCTTCCTAGCTGGGAAGACAGCCCAGCAACTTCAGAAGGATCTAGACTTGCCACTGGAGCTGGTGCGCCAGCAGCTCTTGGATGGACTGCTCCTCCCTGATCCGCAGGCGAATGAGGAGTCGGTCGACGAACCGATCACCCCGACCAAAGAGCAGGCAAAGGCGGCTGAATCGAAAGCACGCACGTCTCTGATTGTCGCGGGCCCAGGAACGGGTAAAACGACAACCCTGCTGTTGCGAGTACAGCATCTGCTTTCGAATGGTGTGAAACCCAGCGAGATACTCTTGCTGACCTTCTCGAATCGAGCGGCTAGGGAGCTAATCGACCGACTCCAGGCGCTTGGAATAGAGGACGCTCACGACATCTGGGTTGGCACCTTCCACGCGTTCGGCCTCGAGTTTCTGCGCAAGAATCATGAGCAGTTTGGCCTCAATCCTCGCTTCGGCGTCGCGGACAAAATGGCCCAGATTGCGGTGCTCGAGCCACATATCTATGGGCTCGGGTTGAATGCATTCAACCCTCTTGGGGACCCACTCGACTGGCTAAATGAGGTCGTGAAGACCATTCAGAGAGCCAAAGATGAACTCGCCGATGTCAGCCAGTTCGCCGCCGCGGTCGAGAAGTCAGCACCAAAGACATCTTCCGAGACCCTCGCTAAGCAGCGAGACATCGTCAAACTTTACCGGTGCTACGAGACCAAAATGCGTGCCTCGGGCACCATGGTGGACATGGGCGACTTGGTCATGTTGACGGCGGTAGCACTTAGCAGCGACTACTCCAAGTTCAAGGCCAGCATAGGGTGCTTCAGGCACCTCTTGGTAGACGAGTACCAGGACGTCAACCGTGCGAGCGCTGAACTGGTTAAGGCTCTGGCGGCTCACGCCGAGAGTCTCTGGGTCGTTGGCGACGCGCGACAAGCCATCTACCGTTTCCGCGGAGCGTCAATGCGCAACATTGTCTGCTTCGGCGATGACTTCCCCGTTCACAAGACGTTTCCACTCAACGAGAACCGCCGGAGTTTCGAGGAAATCGTTCGCGTTTTCGAGCACACAGGGCGCGACGGAAACCCGCTACAAATGGTATTGCCCCTTGATGATGTAGATCCCGTACGCGGAGCCAGTGGTATCAAGCCTCGGCACATTCAGTGTGCGAACGATGACGTTGTTCAAGGCGAAATTGCTGCGCACGTTCGCAGATTGCATTCGCTAGGAGTGTCATACCGGAACCAAGTCATTCTAGCGAGCACACACGACACCTGCGGGGCCACGGCGGATGCCTTGAACGCCGCTGGGGTTCCCGCCCTCCATTTAGGGGACATCTTCCAACGGCCGGAAGTAAAGGACCTGCTGGCACTGCTGCAACTGTTCGTGGACCGATCGGGTAGTGGCCTTCTCCGCGTAGCCCGACTACCGGGGCTGGGAATCCCTCCTGCCGATGTCGAACTACTGCTCAGTTGGCTCAAGGCAAGCCGACCAATGGCACTTTCCTGGCTCGATGCCCCTCCCGCTGGACTTTCAACAGCTGGCCTTTCAGCCGTTCAGCAGTGGTCAGCCGTCTTCGACGGGGTAAAGTCGACGGACTCACCCTGGGACGTCGTTTGTTCCCTTCTTCTGGACAGAACTTCGATTCTTCACCCCCATCTCCTGGGCGACACTATTCTGGATGTCTCCCGCCGCCTGGCACTGTGGCAGTTGATCTACTACCTGCGGGTGCCTGATGGAGCTTGCAGCTATCAAACGGTCGGAAGCTTTATCACACGTCTGCGGCGCCGACTCCGGATCGGCGATGACCGAGAACTTCGTATTCCGCCTCCTGAGGCTGACACTCTCGACGCCGTCGCCGTGATGACCATTCATCAAAGCAAGGGTCTTGAATTCGAGGCCGTACATTTGGTCGACATCGATGCACGCCACTTCAAAGTCTCGAATGACCTGGATCTAGTCCCCAGTTCCCTGTTGGAGTCCATCAACCCGAACGATGACTTCGAGGCCGAAACCGAAGCATCGAACAAGCTGTATGTGGCCTTGTCACGGGCAAAGAAGCATCTCGTAATGTATGAGAACAAGCAGCGATTCGATGCGGAGTGTGTCGACGCCGTCAGTCAGGCGGCTCACCTGCTTGAGCTAGTCGAAGGCAAAGAGGTGCGAGTAAGGGTACCAAATCCGCCAACGCCGGCTTCACCTGGTTCAGCCCCATCTGTCGTGGAACTGTCAGGTCTTCTCACCTATCGAGTGTGCCCTCGTCGCTACTACTACGACTTCGTGAGACAGCTGACACCAGCAGCCGGATTGCATCCTGCCGCGTTGATCGAAGGCGCTGTCATGGCGGACCTGTTTGTGCCCCATGGCACCCTGCAAAGGAACACGGCAGACACGGTACCCCGCATACTGAGCTCCATCACTGATATTGACGCAGCGTCGCAAACCCATTTGCAGGCATACGCGGAACAGCTGCTCTCGAACGGTCGTGTCTGGTTGAAGCTGCAACAAGTCGGGATGCCGAAGCCTGTCGACATTACATGCGATGGTATGCCGTTACGCATCGCGCCCCACCGGATAGAGAAGACGGGCTCTGTCGTGAAGGTTAGCTTCGTACGAGTGCGTCCATTTGGACGATACACGCGTCAGCACAAAGTTCTGCGGTGGATTCTCATGCAGCTTACAACGGCCTATCCGAAAAACTCGTTCACGGGCGAAGTCTTCATCCTGAGTACGGGTTCCTCGGCGTCGGTATCGCCCTACGTGAGGCTGACCAACGACACCTTCACTGCGAGTCTAAAGTCATTAGTCGCCGGTGACTTCACTCCAAGGACCGGAAGCTGGGAGTGCCCACGGTGCAGGCACTTCACACACTGTCCCGCATGAGGGGTTGCCGTTGAAAGCACACGCCGAACCAATCTGACACTTGCCTCGATTTCCGATTTCACGAAGTTTCTGCGACTTATCACTCATGAGCGGCGCAAGGCGCGCGGCTTCCAGCGATAGGAGTACAGAAATGCAAACTCGTGTGTATGTTCAGTCGGAACACTTCCCCGACATCAAGCTCGTCGAAATCGACGATCACGCCACCCTCGACGACCTGAAGCGCGCGGCTCTGGCGCTGCTGCCGGCCGGTATCGACGCCTCCGAACTAACACTCTCCGTTGAGGACGATGACGATGACGCCCACGCACAGGCGGCACACGTCAAGGACCTGAAGAAGGAACACGGCATCCGTGTCCACATCCATCGCTGCAAACAAGTGGAAGTTCAGGTCCACTTCGGCGCCGAGGTGGTACACCACAAATTCCGCCCAGCGACGACCGTCGGTCGCGTGCGCCAGTGGGCCGGCCACAAACTCGGTATGCAGCCCAGCGACATCGCCGAGCACGTGCTGCAGGTTACGGGCACCAACGACCAGCCGGACGTCGACATCCACATTGGCACATTGGCCGCCTACCCGGCATGTTCGGTGATCTTCGACCTAGTACCGGCGCACCGCATCAACGGCTAAATGGGAAGCAATATGACACCGGATGAACAGTCTCTGCGTGCCGACCTGTTATCGGCATGCTTCCTCTCTGGCGAAGACCGCAATCGCTGGCAATTCAGACAGCTCCAGTGGCCGTACTTGTACATCAGCGTCGCAGCCCGCGATGGCCGAGAATACACGCTGCGCCTGAATTGCAACGGGTTCCCAACTTCCCCACCCACTGGCACGTTCTGGGACATGTCCCAGAACAGCCGGCTCTCCTTCGATAAGTGGCCCCAAGGGGGTGAGCGCCTGCGGCTGGCGTTTCGTCCGGAGTGGAAGAACGGCGACGCACTTTACATCCCCTGTGACCGTGAAAGCATTGTCGGCCATGACGGCTGGGTGTCGCAGTACCCGCAGCTCGTCTGGAAGCCGGCCAAGGGCATCACGCACTATCTTGAGGTGGTCCATGAACTTCTTCAAAGCCGTGACTACATCTGTGCCCCTGCTTGAAGTGCCTGCGCAGCTCTGGTCTGGGCTGATTCAGAATTTACGCAACCAGGGCGCAGGTGTTAGAGAGAGTGGTGCGTTTTTGCTGGGGCAGAAGACCAACAGCTGTCGAGTAGTGACCAGGACCCTGCCGTATGAGCAGCTCCAGGCCGACGCCCTACACGACGACTACGTGGCGTTGACGGCGGCTAGCTTCGCCAAACTCTGGAACTTCTGTCGCCAGGAGGGCTTGAGCGTCGTCGCCGACGTACATACGCATCGCTTCGGCGCCGGCCAGAGCTTGTCTGACCGAGCCAACCCGATGATCGCGCTGACGGGCCACATAGCATTCATCGTACCTCGTTTTGCCCAGGGGAACGTGCGCCTTCAGAACCTTGGAATGTACGTTTACCAAGGCAACCACAGGTGGACTGCCTACTCGGGTTCCGATGTGTCCCAGTTCGTGCGACTTACTGGAGACCCCAAATGACCACTCTCAACGCCGACGCGATGCACCGCTTGGCCAAGATGGCCCTCGACTCAGGTGAGGTGACTTCTCCTGAAGAGGCGCTACACCTTTTTTCGCGCTATCGCCTGCGCCTTCATCTGGGCACCGGCTGGGCAGATACCCTCGCCGGCCAAGCCTGTTTCCTGACCACGCTAAACACTGCGGCACGCGCTTTCCTAGGCGGCGTAGAGGTCTACGGCGACCTCAGTCCCGTCCTGCGCGTACCACTGTACGAAGGACGCGAGGCACAGACCATCGTCGAAGAACTTGGCGGCATACTCGCAACTGACGTTTCCTTAAGTTCGCCGACTCTGGTGCTCGGGCGCTGGCCGGAAGTACAGCCACCGGAGTTCTGTGTCAGCTTGGAATGGGACGCCTGGTGCGCTTCTGTGGTACCGGTCAAGGATGCGGGCACTCGAGAATGTACTTCGGATAACCCGCTGGCCGGCGTCGCGGCCGCCGCGTTGGGAGTTAACGAGGCATTCCTTCACGTCCGCGGCGACCTGGCTGATGCTGGTCACCGCGCCATCGGACTCTCCCTCTGGAGTCCGCTAGCGGTCGAGGACTGGCACGCTGAGACGCACCGCGGCCCAGCCTTCCAGTATCTGCCGGGCTCACTCTGGCTGGTCGGCCTGGGGCACCTCGGTCAGGCATACGCGTGGACGCTGGGAATGCTGCCCTATCCCGTCGGCGGGCGGCCGCATATGGTTCTTCAAGACTTCGACAAGGCTGCGAAGTCGAACCTCAGCACCTGTCTGCTTCTTAGCGCTACTGACATCGGGAAACGCAAGGTTCGCCTCGTGGCCAAGCGACTGGAAGACGCAGGGTTCTCCATTGATCTCGTCGAACGTCGATTCGGTCCGGGCCACCAAGTCATGACCAATGAGCCCGTCACAGCATTGTTCGGCGTCGACAACGTAGCGGCCCGCCGCGACCTCAATTCAGCTGGTTTCGCCATGGTGGTGGAGGCTGGTCTGGGCAGCGGCTATCGCAACTTCCGCGACATCCGCACGCATACGTTCCCTGGACCACGGCGGCCGTCGGAGATTTGGACGGCCGCCGACAGTGCGCAGGTAGCCGTCGAGTTGAACGACACCTACAAGAAGCTTGCCTACGAGCGCGACGACTTGTGCGGCATGACGCAGTTGGCGTCGCAGGCAGTGGCTACGCCGTTTGTCGGAGCGCTAGTCGCGGCTCTAGTCGTAGCAGAGGTCGTTCGCCCGCTGCACGGTGGCGGTGTTCACGCGACGCTTGACCTGCAGATGAAGAACCTGCGCTTCCGAACTGGCTCTCAGCCATCGGAGTACAGCGGCCTGCTCACGCCCTACATCACGATAGCCTGTCCAAGCGGCACGGCTGCTGCCACCACCGCTACGGACACGCCTGAAGAAGCACTGCCATGAACAGGCGCAGATATCGCCGCCGCGGAGGAGATTCTCTGGAGTCGGTGGTAGAAGGCTCGACACAAATTGCTGCGCAGTTCGGACCGGTAGGCGCACTTGCCATCGGCGCGGTTGGCTTCGTCGTGTTCTACACGTTGCTGCCTATGGCGTTTACGGTGTGGGCCGATTCGCACAAAGCCAAACTAATCGGCCCGTTAGCTTCGATTTTCGCGAACGTCCTGGACCAAGTGATATGGCAGCGGCTTATCGGCCCGTGCCAATGGGCCGGCCTCTCCATCCTTCTGGCGTGCTGGACCATCGCGGCGTGGAAGGTGCTCTTCTATGAGGAACCAACTGGAGCCGAGCTCGCTGGAACGAGTTGGTTGGCGAAATTACTGGCCCGCCTGTTGCGATAATCTGACCGGCCACTGGATATGCAAATGTCAGCAGCCGGCTCCCAATCTGTTCCTGCCGCTTAAGCAAAATCCCTCGAATGACCGTTGGCCGACAATCGGTCTATGGCGTCAACCGGGGAAAGATCACCCTCCCCCGCTTCCGTTTGACATGCTCAGCCGAATGCCCGGAACTCGGCCATTGCCGCCGTTCGCATCGGGTCTGGTGAGTGGCCGTTGTCCAGCAGTTTTCTGCCGTTGAGTCAGTCAGACCACCGAATGGACGTTTCCTTCACCGGCGAGAGAGTGCTCTGTGGCTATACCTGCCAGATAAATATGGCACAAGTGCAGACAATTTTTGCTAACGAAGCGAGCACAGGACAATCCTGTCAATTCCTGTTGTTTTGGGTGGCGTCTTTGCCGCCAATCAACCGAAATACCCGAACTGCATTCTTGTAAGCAACCTTCTCGGCGGTCTCGGGCTTTAATCGCGGCAGAAGCCCGGTTCGAATAGATTCAATAACGTCGTCGTATGTTCCCCAGCTATTCACATCATCGACCCCGACCATGAAACGGTCGGGAAAATCTTCGATTAACTGGATCCATTCCGGCTTTGCCCCTGCCGTACGGAACATACCGTCGCTCCAGTAAATTGTTCTAGCCGGATCACGCGACCCTTCCCGGGTAGTCTGGGGGAGACTGCGATAGCTCAAATCGCAAAACACGTTCTGATGTATTTGGAATAATTCTCTGATCTGAATTGCCTCAGTATCCTTGCCGCAATGCGCGAGTAGAACCATTCCTTGTCGGTCCGATTGGAGCAATTTTCCGAGTCGATCAACGGAATCCGGATGCCACTGCATGTGAAGCGGCAATGGACGTCTATGCTTGATTGCCAGCCTGTATAGCTCAACAAACAACGGGGCATCGGTCGGTAGCCGACGCTTGAGTTGTATGACCGTCGAGGACGATTCTGCATTCGGATGCAATTCCCCAAGAACAGCCTGGGGCTCAGCGGAGAGCTGCGAATCGAGGAGTTTGAGAAGAGCGTCGCGGCGCGGATTGACCGGATCGGTATAGATCAGTGCCCCTCCTTCGTCTGAGTCTGCCCGCCGGATCGACATCCAGCCCACCGCAGGCATATATCGCTCACCGAGCAGCCGCTTTGCTTCAAGGTCCCGTTCGAACGATTCTTTTCCAGTCAGGCCCTCGATGGCTCCAACGCCCACAACCCAGCGAACGTTGTGTTTTTCCATACGTTCCTTGAGTTCTTCGGGCGACATAAACCACATTAAGTGGAAATGCGCATCAGCAAGGGGTAACTCGTGGGCTGCCTTTGCTGATTCGGCCCCGGGCGTTGCCGCACTTCCATCGGCCGCGGCTAGCTGCATTGAGCTCAACAATACGACTGCACCCAACACGCGGCGCAAAATTTTCATTGATGCTTCTCCTATGACATGGCCCAAGAGCAACCACGAAACCATTCGGTCACCAACCCATTCATTGGTGCTTGTTGAAAAAGGCAATCATCCGCTCGGTAGCATCTTTGGCCACCTTGGCATCGTAGCGGTACGTCATAGTTTCACCGTTTAGGCGATAGACGTATCCATTGTTCTCGGCTTTGTCCCATGCATGTGTCGTCGTGGGATAAATATGCCAACTGACATCCTTTCCCGCCGCCTTCATTTCCTCAAGCAGAGGAAAGCAGTGTTTGGGTGGCGTCTCGATATCCAGTTCTGCCATCAACATCAGAATCGGTCGATCGCTATCGGCGGACAACATTTCCAACTTGTGCGCCGATGCGCTCTCCTTGATCGCACACGAGCCATAATTCGCCACAGTCGCGCGAAACCTCCCGGTTGCTTTAAATGCCGCGACACCTTGTGGACTGGCCAGCAGGGCGGATGCGAGGCCGCCGTAGGAGTATCCAGTTTGGAATATCCTGTTTCTGTTGATATACGCTTGTGCCTGGAGGTGGGCGAGCGCGTCGTAGGCATCTTTGGCAAATTCCGCGGGAAACAGGTCTCCCCCTGGTTTGATTCCGCGAGGTCCAAAGGTATCCACTACCAGTACGGCAAATCCGGCTGCAAGCAATTCCCGGGCATGATCCAGTAGATGTTGGCTGATTCCCTTGGTATGGTTGATCACCACGGCGGGGAACGGCCCATTGCCCGTGGGGGTATAGATTTTGTTGCCAAGGACTTGGATGTCGGTAAGTTCGGAGGCACTCCTTCTCTCACTATCGAATGCCAAGGGCTTTGCGCTGGCCGTCCAGCGCAATTTGGCGAGATCGGCGGCTGACATGGCACCTAGCCCGCAATCCTTGCGTAACCGCGCGCCGGCTTCGGCGCCGGACACGAAAGGATCGGAAACCTTTCTTTCACTGGCCAGTTGCATCGTCATACCGACGACAACCTGTCTTCGCTCTGCATCTGCAAGCTTGCAGTAAGCCGGTAGATCCGGATACTTGCCACGAACGGATTCGTAGATAAGCGCTACGCTCGATTCGTCGGTAGCGTGCGCCGTCGGGACACCGAGGGCAGCCACCGTCAAGAACGCGGGGGTACGCAAGAGCAATCTGCGAATTTTTGACATGATCCGGGCCCTTCTATGCCTCTATGAAGGGAAAGAGTCGGTGTTTGCCGGCTCTTTCACTCGCTAGCGCAAGGCTAGCCGCGACACTCGCGGCCAACCGCTTGCCCAGCCTCCCCACCGATTGCCGGCGGATTTCCCTTCAGCTTGCCGGCTGCCATCAGGCTCATTACGGCTTCAGTTGCTGCTTTCCGTATGCCATCAGGCCCCTTTTGGCACAGCGCTTTTAAGTCGGGATTGGCTGCCTTGACAGAGGCGACCACGGCAGTAACCTCTGCAGGATCCTCTGCAGCTAGCGCCGTCATTGGCAATACCGCAAGCAAAGCAGTCAAATGTGAAAGTTTTCTCAACATTTCTGTCTCCTGGGGATTGGTAGAAATACCAGCATAGGCGCTTTACATATAAAGTAAAGTGTCTGTCATTACTGACGCAATCGATAGCCTCTTCAAACAGCGAATTATTGGCGGTCTTCGCGATCACCAAAGGTGTGGAGCGAACACACATCACTAGGTGCGAAGTTGGCGGCATTCGCCATGTCCGCTATGGGCACGATCCTGGCCTAGCGTAAAGATCAGAGCATCGTTCGGAGTAGCTCAGGCTTCAATGACCGTTACTCGACACATTGCGGTCGTACCGCCGGCATGTGGCCAATGGAAGCAAAGGCCGACAACCTGCCTGTGACGGATGGCGCTTCATCGGCCATTGCGGTCAGCGACTGATATTGAGTGAGCTACCGCTCAGTGCCCATACCTGCCGTGGGGAGAAATGGAAGCGGACCTTCGCGGCAAGCCCTCGAAAATGAAAAACTGCCGTTCACTATGCGACTGCGATATTTCGGGCTCAACGGCCCCTGTGCAGCTTGGTTTCAACCGGTGGATGCAACACTCCTTCTGCTTGCGCAGTTTCTAGTGTGTTGCATCCACCGGTTGAATCCGCATGGAATAGCAGCCGCTCAACGTTCCAGCTTGCGAAATCGCTTCGGCTCGGGTCATGTCGCACTCGATCCCGAGAACCCCACTTGGCAGCATGTGTATGTGCGCTACCGAGCAGACAATCGCCACATTTCATACTATAAAGAAAAGTTCGGGGAAGCTCTATTAGCTCCTGAGCGGGCAAGGTGTCGACCGCTGATTCGCAACCGCGATTGGGGTTGCATATCATTCAGTCGATTGACAAGTCTGTGAAGAGTGAGCCAGCCGTGCCACGGCATCTGCGCGAAAGTCCGGCAATTCAGGGCTTGCTTTTCAGGGAGGCAGTTTTGCACGCTCTCGACACGAATACGTCCACACACGTCAGCACTCCGCGGGCTACCGTTCTCATTGTGGACGACGACACGGGGAATCTGGCTGTCCTCGGCAGCCTGCTCCAACCGCATCACGATGTACGGGCCGCGCCCTCGGGCGAGCGCGCACTGGCCATCGCCGCCGGCGAACCGAAGCCCGACCTGATCCTGCTCGACGTGATGATGCCGGGCATGGATGGCTACGATGTGCTGGTCCGTCTGCGCGACGACCCCGCCACCAGCGATATTCCAGTCATCTTCGTCACCGGGCTGGACTCCACCGAAGACGAAGAAAAGGGCCTCGAACTCGGCGCGGTCGATTACATTACCAAGCCCTACCGTCAGCCTATCGTTCTGGCGCGGGTGCACACCCAGCTTGAACTCAAGCGTGCCCGCGACTGGCTGGCGAACCAGAACGTCTGGCTGGAAGCCGAAGTGGCGCGGCGCGTACGGGACGTCCTGCTGGTTCAGGACATCACCATCAACGCCCTTGCCGGACTGGCCGAAACGCGCGATCCTGAGACCGGTCACCACATCCGCCGCACCCAGGAATACGTGCGCATATTGGCGGAACGCTTGCAGGCGCACCCCCGCTTTTCGGGTTTTCTCACAGACAAAGCCATAGAACTGATGGCGAAGTCCGCTCCCCTGCACGACATCGGCAAGGTCGGCATCCCGGACCATATTCTGCTCAAACCCGGCAAGCTGACGGACGAGGAATGGACCATTATGAAAACCCACTCCATGCTGGGTGCGCGGGCCATCAAACAAGCAGTGAGCACCACCGATCGCCGCATCGATTTTCTTGATATAGCCCAGCAGATTGCGAGTTCTCACCATGAGAAATGGGATGGCAGCGGCTATCCCGAAGGCAGGAAATGCGATGACATTCCGATTCCCGCCCGATTGATGGCCCTGGCCGACGTCTTCGACGCACTCATTTCGCGTCGCCCATACAAACCGCCGATGCCGATCGAGCAAGCGCGAGACATCGTTGCCGGCGAGCGTGGACGCCATTTCGACCCCGATGTCGTAGATGCCTTTCTCGCCGGCGTCGACGACTTCATGGCCGTTGCCGCAAAGTATCAGGAAGCTGACGCTCCTCATGAATGACATGGCGCCGCGCATCAGCGGCGAAACCTATTTCTTCCGCGACCACGGTCAGTTCGACTTGCTGCGCCTGCGCCTTCTGCCGGAGTTGATCGAGCGTCGCCGTGATGCAAAGACCCTGCGCCTATGGAGCGCCGGTTGCGCCAGCGGCGAGGAAGCCTATTCCATCGCCATGCTGGTGGACATGCTGTTGCCGCGGCGCGATGGCTGGGACATCCTCGTCCTCGGCAGCGACATCGACCAAAGCGCGCTGGCAAAGGCGCGGCGCGGACGCTACAGGCAATGGTCGTTCCGCATGGTGCCGCCGGCGCTGCAACAACGCTATTTCCAGCGCCAGGGCGACGAATGGGCGCTCGACGAGCGCATCCGCCGCATGGTGACCTTTCGCGCCGGCGACTTGATCGGCGAGCCGTTTCCTGGTGCGGAATTGCGCGACATGGACCTGATCCTGTGCCGCAACGTGTTCATCTACTTCGGTGCCGCTGCCGTGGTCACCGTTGCGGACAAACTGGCTGCCGCTCTTAGCGAAGGCGGCTATCTCATGACCGGTCACACCGAACTCATCGGCCATCGCCTGCGGAATATGCAGAGCAGATTATTCGTCGAGGGAGTCGTGCATCAGCGGGTTACGCCCTGCGTGCCCATCGTAGCGATGGTACCCATGGTGCCACTTTCCCCTGAAATCCCTGCGCCCGCTCGCAACGCGCCGCCCCCAGCCGTGGCGATACGCGTTCCCCGCACGCCACCGCCAACGAGACCGAGCGCGGACGATCTGCTGGCGACGGCACGGGAATTCGCCGACTGCGGCGAATACGATACTGCCGAGCGGGCCTGCCGCGAAGCGCTGGCTGTCGACCCGCTCGCGCCGGGGCCGCATTTCCTGCTGGCGCAACTGGCCCAGCTCAGGGGCGATTTCGCGCGGGCCGGGGAACTGCTCGACAAGACCCTCTACCTCGATCCGCGCAGCGTCACCGCTCACCTGGAACTGGCGGCGCTTTGCGAGCGAGCCGAAAACCTGCCGCGGGCGCAGACCCTGCGGCGCGCGGCGCTGGATATCGTCCGCACGATGCCCGCCGACGCGGTGATCGAGCCGTATGAAACCACCGCGGCCGAGATGGCGCAGTGGCTCGCGCAATGAAGCGCCGCATTGACGGGTAACGACATGGATTCCCGCCCCCTGCTGATCTTCGATCTTGACGACGCGCGCTTTGCCGTCGACGCGATGCAGGTCTGCGAATCGGTCTGGCTGCCCGAGCTGACGCCGGTCGAGGAAGCGCCACCCTGGGTCGTCGGCCTCTTCGGCCTGCGTGGTCGGATCATTCCAGTCGCCGACCTTCGTCTGCGCTTCGGCCATCCGCCGCAGCGCTACAGCCCCAGCGATCAGGTCGTGGTGCTGGAAATCGGCGACCAGCCGCTGGGACTGATCGTCAGCGAAGTGATCGGAATCATCGAACTTCCCGCCGCGGCCATCCAGCCGCCGCCCCAGTTCGATGCCGCAACCGCCGGTCCGGCCCACCTGGTGGCGGGCGAGGCGCGCGTCGGCGAATCCCTGGTGACCGTGCTCGATGTTGCCCAATTGACCCACCTGCCAGAGATGTCGGCGCTGGCCGCGGCGCTGCAGCAGCCGATGCCGGCCGGCCATTTCTGCCCAGAAGCCACGCCCGCAGAGCGCGCGCTGTTCCACGCCCGGGCCATGGCGCTGCGGCAAGCCGTCGCCGAAGACGAAGGCGCATGCCTCGGCCTGGCGGTGGTGGAGCTGGGCGGCGAATATTTCGGCGTCGAGCTGGCCGCCGTACAGGAATTCTGCGACATCGCCCAATTGAGCCCGATTCCCTGCTGCCCGCCGCATATCCTCGGCGCCATGAACCTGCGCGGCGACCTGCTGACCCTGATCGACCCGCGCGCCGCGCTCAACCTGCCGATGGCCAGCCGGGGCGGCAAGGCCGTGGTCGCCCGCCTCGGCGAGCAGGCGGTGGGGATCGCCGTGGATGCGGTGCATGACGTCGTCTATTTGAGACAAGATGAATTGCAGCCGCCGGCGGCGGCGTTGCGCGAGCGCTGCGGGGCGGAAATCACCGGTACCGCAGCGTATGCAGGCAGGACGATGACCGTACTGGACCTGCCTGCGCTGCTGGCGCGGGAGGACTGGATTGTCAATCAACACGTGTGACCGAAAGGAAATACCATGTTCGCAAAAATGAAGCTGCGCCAGCGCATCCTGCTGGGATATCTGGCCCCGCTGCTGCTGCTGTTGGGCGCCATGGGTCTGGTGTTCTTCAGCCTGCAGGAGGCGACTCATGCATCGAAATCGGTGGATGCTTCGCATCAGACCATGAACGAAGCCATGGACCTCATCTATAGCCTGACCAAGATGCAGCGCGCGGCGCGCGGTTATCTGCTGCTGAAAAACCTGGCCTCGCGCCAGACTCTCCTGGACAGCGAAAAGGACTTCAGGGATGGGGGCGACAAGCTCACCGGCATGGTGAAGGACCCGCAACAGCAGGAGACGCTGCGCAGCCTGCTGAATGTGGGACAAGACCTGATCAAACTGGACAACCAGTTTCTGAGCCTGGTGGACGCAGGTAAGCAGGCGGACGCTCTAACCCGCTTCCGTGCCGGGGAGGGCATCAAGGAATCAAAGGCGGTGGACGCCCTGTGGGATCGTTTTAAACAGCGGGAAACCGAGATCGTCAAGGAGCGCCAGGAAGCCTACGATGCGGCGATCCGCGCGGTCACCAATTCGATCATCTACGGCATGCTGGGCGCCATCGCCCTGGCACTTGCCATCGCCGTCTGGCTCGCTGCGGTGGTAAGCAGCAGGATCACGGCCAACGCCGCCCAGCTTTCCGCCGCCGCCAGCGAAATCGCCGCCACCATTGCCCAGCACGAGCGCACCGCCAGCCTGCAGGCGGCCGCGGCCAACGAGACTTCCGCCACCATCGAGGAACTGTCCGCCTCCTCGCGCAAGTCGGCCGAGCAGGCGGCGAACGCGGCGGCGGTCGCGGAACAGGCCGGCGCCGCCACAGCGCAGGGCGACGAAGCTACCCGTCAGGCGGTGGTCGCGATGGGCGGCCTCAAGGACAAGATCGGCGCCATGGCCGACCAGATCCTGCACCTGGGCGAGCAGACCGGGCAGATCGGCAGCATCGCCACCGTGCTCAAGGACCTGGCCGGGCAGATCAACATGCTGGCCTTGAACGCGGCAGTGGAAGCCGCTCGCGCCGGCGAACACGGCAAGGGTTTCGCCGTGGTGGCAAGCGAAATACGCAAGCTCGCCGACGAGAGCAAGAAATCAGCGGAACAGACCGCCGTGCTGGTGACCGACATCCAGAAAGCCACCAATTCCTCCATCATGATGACGGAAGAAGGCACCCGCACCGTGACCGAGGTGACGCAACTGGTACAGAAGGTTGCCGAACTGTTCGGCAACCTGTCCAACCTCGCCGGCAGCGCCAACGAAAACGCGCAGCAGGTGATGCTCAACGCCAGGCAACAGTCTGCCGCCTTCAATCAGGTGGTGGAGGCGACCAACAGCATCGCTGCCGGCACCAAGGAAACCGCTGCCGGCATCAGCCAGACCAAGGCGGGGGTGCAAAGCCTGAACGAGGCGGCGGCAAACCTCAAGGCGATCGCGTAGGCGAACAGGCGGAGAACACGCCATGATCGATGATCCGGAACTGTTCCGGCTGTTCAAGGCGGAAAGCGAGGAGCATCTCGCCCGTCTCGACGACGGCTTGCTGCGCCTGGAGAAGACACCCGCCGACCAAGCGCTGCTGGAAGAGCTGTTCCGCGAATCCCACAGCCTGAAGGGCGCAGCGCGCATGCTGGGCTTGGCCAGGATCGAGACCGCCGCCCACGGCCTGGAAAGCATCCTCAACGCGGCGCGCAAGGGCGAGGCGCCGCTGACGCCGGAAACCATCGAGGGCATGAATGCCGCCCTGGTCGATCTGCGCCAGCGCGTGCAGCAGGCGCTCTGCGGCGAGCCGCAACCGACCGCGCCGCCTCAGCCGCCCGCGCCGACTCTCCCGGCCATCGAGGCAAGCGTTGCTGCCGCCCCGCCACCCGCCACGGCAGCACCGCCGCCCGCGCCGTCTGTCACGCCTGCTGCCATACCAACGGCGGCTGGCGAAGCTTTCCGCATCGAGACCGTGCGCGTGGCAACCCGCAAGCTCGACGATCTGCTGACCCAGGTTGGCGAACTCTCCGTGATCGACGGGCGGGCGCAGCACCGGCTGCGGCTGATGGAGGAACTACTGGAGCAGTGGGTGGCGCTGGAGCGCCGCCGCCGCAGCGTAGGCCGGTCGGCACGACATGGGGCGAAGGACGAAGCGCCGCTGCGCTTCGGAGGTCTGCTCAGGCAGGCGCGCGATGCGCTGTTCGACGACAGCGCGCGCCTGGAATCCATCGTCAAGCTGCTGGATGACCAGGTGTGCAGCATGCGCCTGCTGCCGCTGTCCACCGTGTTCGCGCTGTTCCCGCGCATGCTGCGCGACCTGGCCAGGGCACAGGGCAAGGAAGCCGAGCTGGAGCTCGAGGGCGGCGACATCACCGTGGACAAGCGCATCCTCGAGGAAATGAAGGACCCGCTGATGCACCTGATGCGCAACGCCATCGACCACGGCATCGAGGCGCCCGCCGAGCGCCAGCGGCTGGGCAAACCGCGCGGCGGTACGGTGCGGCTCCGCGCCCTGCGCGGCAATGCCAACGTGCTGCTGGAAGTGCGGGACGACGGCCGTGGCCTGGACCCGGCGGCGATCCGGCAGGAGGCGAAGAAGCGCGGCCTCCACGACGAGGCGACGCTTGCCGAGATGACCGCGGCGCAATTGCAGCAACTGATCTTTACGCCCGGGTTTTCCACCAGCACCTATGTCACCGAACTGTCCGGACGCGGGGTCGGGCTGGACGTGGTGCGGGTCAATGTCGAACGGATGAAGGGCGACATCCGGGTGGAATCCGCCGCCGGCCAAGGGCTGACGGTCCAGTTGCGCCTGCCGTTGAGCGTGGCCGCCACGCGGCTCCTGCTGGCGAGCGCGGGCGGCCGACTCTATGGACTGCCGGTCGAGTTCGTGCATACCTCACGGCGCGTGCGCGAGACTGATCTGTTTACCCTCGAAGGCCGGCTGGCTGTCCTGCTCGACGGCCAGCCGGTGATCGCCGCCCGCCTCGCTGACCTGCTGGAACTGCCTGTCGCCAAGGTGGCCAATGAGCAGCCTGGCGCCAAGCCCGATACCATGGCGTGCATCGTGCTCCAGGTCGGCGACGAGCGGCTGGGTCTGCTGGCCGACGATCTGCCGGCCGAGGAGGAAGTGGTGCCCAAGCCGCTTGGCGCCCCGTTGCAGCGCGTGCGCAACGTTGCCGCCCTGGCCATGCTGGGAAGCGGCGAGATCTGCGTGGTGCTGAACCCCGCCGACCTGCTGCGTTCGGCGCACGGAGCGGGTGCACAAGTGGGAAATGCGCCAGCGGGAATGCAGAGCGGGGCGACCGCCGCCAGGCCCACCATCCTGCTGGTGGAAGATTCGGCGCTGATCCGCGCCATGGAGCAACGCATTCTCGAAGACGGCGGCTACGAGGTGGTCACCGCAGTGGACGGCGTGGACGCGCTCAACACTCTCGGCGGCCGGTCCTTCGCCGCGGTGGTGTCGGACATCATGATGCCCAACATGGATGGCCTCGCCCTCACCATACGCATTCGTGCCGAGCCGCGCTACAGGGAGTTGCCGGTGATCCTGGTGACGACGCTCGCCTCCGACGAGGACAAGCGGCGCGGTCTCGACGCCGGCGCCAACGCCTACATTCCCAAACCCTCGTTCGACCAGCGCGTGCTGCTGGATACCTTGAAAAGGCTGGTCGTGACATGATCCGCGTGCTGCTGGTCGACGACTCGCCCATCGCGCTGCACATCCTGCAACGCCTGCTGTCCCGCTCACCGGAGATCACCGTCGTGGGCACCGCCGGCAACGGCAGGGAGGCGCTCGATCTGATGCCGGCGCTCAATCCCGACGTCATCTGCACGGATCTGCACATGCCGGTGATGGACGGCCTGGAATTCACCCGCGCGGTGATGAACAAGTATCCGCGCCCGATCCTAGTGGTGAGCGCCTCGGTGGAGCCGGACTCGCCGAATGTTTTCCGCGTACTGGAGGCGGGAGCGGTGGATGTCTACCCCAAGCCGCGCGCCATCCTCGATGCGGATCAGGAGAAGCTGGCCCGTGAACTCGTCAGCAAGATTCGCATCGTCGCCGGCGTGCATGTGTTCCGTCGCGCCGGGGCGACAAGGCGCGCGCACTCGACGCAGCCACTCGTGCTGCCGCCGCTCCGCGCCCGCGTGCGCATGGTGGCCATTGGCGCGTCCACCGGCGGTCCGCAGGCCCTGCGCGAAATTCTCTCCCACCTGCCGGCCGGCTTTCCGGCGCCGGTGGTCTGTGTGCAGCATATCGGCGAGGGTTTCCTGTCCGAGATGGTGGCGTGGCTGGCCGAAGTCAGCCCGCTGCCGGTGCGCCAGGCGGTCCAAGGCGAGGTGCCGCAAGCCGGGGTGGTCTACTTCGCTCCCGATGATGCCCATACGGCATTCGACGGCGACGGACGATTCGATCTCTCCCGGGCGCCGCCCTGCGACGGCCATCGGCCATCGATTACCTTCACCCTGCGCGCGGTGGCGCGCCGCTTCGGCGCCGGCGCGGTGGGCGTGCTGCTCACCGGGATGGGCCGCGACGGTGCCGAGGGCATGGTGGACATCGCCGCGGCAGGCGGCGTCACCATCGCCCAAGACGAGGCGAGCAGCGTGGTTTACGGCATGCCCAGGGCGGCGGTGGCGCTGGGATCGGCGCAGCAGGTGCTGCCGCTCGAACGAATCGCTCCGACACTGGCCGCACTGGCCAGCAGCGGCAACGGCCTGGGCGCGGCGCCCCCCAAGGGGACTTCCTTCGGGGCGCAGCAGGGCAAGGAGTCGACATGACAGAACGAACCGAACCCTCCGGCGCTGCGCCGGAAATCCTGATCGTCGAAGACGGCTCGGTGGAGGCGGAGCTGCTGCGCCGCACCCTCGCCAAGGCAGGCTACGCGGCAAGCGTGGCGCACAACGGCGAGGAAGGTCTGCGAGCGGTGCGTGCGCACCGCCCGGCACTGGTGATGAGCGACATCAACATGCCGGTGATGAACGGCTACCAGTTGTGCCACGCCATCAAGTATGACGAGGAGCTGTGGAATATCCCGGTGATCCTGCTCACGGTGTTGTCGGAGCCGGAAGACATCATCGAGGCGATCAATTGCGGCGCCGACGCCTACATCGTCAAGCCCCACGGCGAGGCCAATCTGCTGAACCGCATCCGTTCCCTGCTGGATGCCCCGATCGAGCGGCGACGGGCGGAAGAGCGGCGCGAGGAAGTGGTGGGCTACGGCGGCACGCGCCATACCATCGCCGGCGGCGGCCAGCAGATAATGAACCTGCTGCTCTCGCTGTACGAGAATACGCTCCATCAGAACCTGGAGTTGGTGACCACCCAGACCCAGCTCAACCTGTTGAACCAGAGCCTCGACCAGCAGGTGCGCGAGCGCACTGCGGCGCTTATAGAGAGTGAGCAACGCTACCGCAGCATCTTTGCCGACGCGCGCGACGGCATCGTCCTGATCAATGCCGACAACGGCTTGGTGGATGACTGCAACCCCGAGTTCGAGAAACAATGCGGCAGGACGCTGGCCGAACTCAAGAGCCTGCACATCTGGGATCTGCGGTCCCCGACGCTACGCGCGGCGGCACGGCGCGTTTTCGAGGAAAGCCTGGCCGCGGGCGCGGGCGGATCAAGCGACCTCGACGTCGAGCGTCCGGACGGCACCAGGCTACAGATCGAGATGGCGTCCCGGCGCATCCGCATCGACGGCCAGGACTATCTCCAGAGCATCAGCCGCGACGTCACCGAGCGCAAGGCGGCGGAAGCAACGGTTGAACGGGAGCGGAGTCGTCTGGCCGCGACCCTAAAAACCGCGAGCGACGGCATCCATATTCTCGATGCCGACGGCCTGCTGGTCGATGCCAGCGATGCCTTCCTGAACATGCTCGGCTACGACCGGACGGCGATCGGCCGCTTGCACGTCTTCGACTGGGATGCGCAACTGGGCGGCGAGGCTGTCCAGAATAGTTTCAAGAAGCTGGTCGAGGCAGGAGGCCCGCTGCTCATGGAGACTCGGCATCGCCGCAGTGACGGTCGGATTATCGATGTGGAAATCAATACCAACGCCATCAAGATAGACGAACGGAACTACATCTACGGCTCGTCGCGCGACATCACCGAGCGCAAGGCCACCGAAGCGCAGCTCCGCAAGTTCTCGCTGGCCGTCGAGCAGAGCCAGGAGTGCATCGTCGTCACCAATCTCGAGGCCAACATCGAGTACGTGAACGAAGCCTTCGTCCGGGTCACCGGCTACAGCCGCGAGGAAGCCATAGGCCAGAACCCGCGCATCCTGCAATCCGGCAAGACACCGCGCGCCACCTACGACGCCCTTTGGGATGCGCTGACCCATGGCCGGACATGGCAAGGGGAATTCATCAACCGGCGCAAGGACGGCCGCGAATACACCGAGTCAGCCAGCATCACGCCAATCCGCCAGGCCGATGGACGAATCAGCCACTATGTCGCGGTGAAGGAGGACATCACCGAGAAGAAGCGCCTCGCCGAGGAACTGGACCGACATCACCATCACCTGGAAAAGCTGGTCGATATTCGGACGCGCGAACTGGAGCAAGCCAAGGGAACTGCAGAGGCGGCGAACGCGGCCAAGAGCGCCTTCGTCGCCAACATGAGCCACGAGATACGCACGCCCTTGAATGCCATCGTCGGGCTCACTCACTTGTTGCGGCGCGGCCATGCCGATCCGGCGCAGAAGGAGAAACTCGACAAAATCGTCGACGCTTCCCGGCACCTGCTCGCGGTCATCAACGACATTCTCGACTTTTCCAAAATCGAGGCCGGCAAGCTCAGTCTCAACATCGCCGACTTCGCGTTCGACCGCATGCTGGACAACGTCGTTTCCATGATCGGGCCGCGGGTGCGCGACAAGCGGCTGCAACTGGTGGTGGACCGCGACGCGCTGCCGCCGGTGCTGGTGGGCGATTCCACCCGGCTGGCGCAAGCCCTGCTGAACTATCTTTCCAACGCCGTCAAGTTCACCGAGCAGGGCATGATCACCGTGCGCCTCTCCAGTGAGGAGGAATCGGCAACCAGCCTGCTGGTACGCCTCGAAGTGACGGACACCGGCATCGGTATAGAGCCAGAGAAGATCGCGGGATTGTTCGCGGCCTTCGAGCAGGTCGATGCCAGCACCTCGCGACGCTATGGCGGCACGGGCCTCGGGCTGGCCATCACCCGCCGGCTGGCGCGCCTGATGGGCGGCGAGGCCGGAGCGCAGAGCGTACCGAGCCAGGGCAGCACTTTCTGGTTCACCGCCCGCTTGGGAAAGAGCAATCTGCGCCTGGAAGAATTGGCGGAAGAGACGCCGGCCGTCGCCGAACTGAGCCTGCAAGCCATGCCGGCCGGCGCGCGCATCCTGCTGGCCGAGGACAACCTCATCAACCAGGAGGTGGCGACGGAACTGCTGACCTCGGTCGGACTCAAGGTGGATATGGCCAACAACGGCCGCGAGGCGCTGGAGAAGGCGCGGAGCGGCAACTACGACGTGATCCTCATGGACATCCAGATGCCGGAGATGGACGGCCTCGAAGCCACCCGCGCCATCCGCGCCCTACCCGCTTGCGCGACGCTGCCGATCCTGGCGATGACCGCCAACGTCTTCGACGAGGACCGCGCGCGCTGCATCGCCGCCGGCATGAACGACTTCGTGGCCAAGCCGGTGGACCCGCAACAGCTCTTCGGCACGCTGTTGCGCTGGTTGCCGGGTGCGGCGATGGTTGCGCCCGTTGTCCGTGCCGCAGGGGTGGCGCTGTCCGACGAACTTGCGGCCATCGCCGGCCTCGACGCAGCTCTGGGAATAAGGACGCTGAACGACAACGCCGCCGCCTACACGCGATTGCTGCGCCGCTATGCAATCACCCATGCCAACGACATCAGCCAGCTGAGCCAGCAACTGGCCGCAAACAAGCGCGAAGAGGCGCGGCGCATCGCCCATACGCTCAAGGGCGCCTCGGGCAATCTGGGGGCGACCACGGTGCAGCGCATGGCGGCGGAACTGGAGGCGGCGCTGAAGCAAGGCGGCGACGCAGCGCGGATCGAGCCACTGGCCGCTGCCGCGGAAGCCGAGTTGCAAACACTGGCCACGGCGATCCTCGCCGCCCTGCCCGAGGAAACCGCGGCCGCGCCGGTCGAGGTGGATTGGGCGGTGGTGCGGCGGGTGCTGGACGAGCTGGAGCCGCTGCTGGCGGCCTCCAGCGTTCGGGCCAACGATCTGTTCGAGGAAAACGCGGCCCTGCTCAAGGCTGCGCTGGGGCCGCTGGGCGCAAAGCTCGCGCTGCGCATCGTGGGCTTTCTTTACCCCGAGGCGCTCGAAATCATCCGCGAGGCACGCGCGGAATTCACGGAACTCGGAGGCGGGATATGAAAACCTTACCGGCAGCGGGCAGTGTTTTTCTTCTTCTCTTGCCGGGCGCACCTGTCTTTGCAGGCGGGTTGTCCACCCCGGGCCAGGGCGCACGCGCCTTGGGCATGGCGGGCGCATTCACGGCAGTAGCGAATGACGGATCGGCCATCTACTACAACCCGGCGGGAATCAGTCAGATCGATGGAACCCTGGTCGACGTCAACCTGGCCGCGATCTCTCCTCAGCTGCGCTACACGACGCCGGGCGGCGCCACGGAGACCAGCGACAAGAAAGCTCTCGCCCCGGCATTTTTCCTTGCCCGCCGCCTGACCGACAGACTCAGCGCCGGTCTTGGGGTATACGCGCCCTATGCCCGGGATGCGGAACTTCAGGATGACCTCGCCAACGGCTTCGCCTGGCAGCGGTCGGCGATGGTGCGAACAGACCTCAGCGCCGTCGTTGCCTGGCAAGCGAACGATACTTTATCCGTCGGCGGAGGACTGGTCGCCGGTTTCAGCCAGATCGATCGGTCGATCCCGGCGGGCCCCGGCGTGAGAATCGACGACAAGATCGACGGCACAGGTGTCGGCGGCATCGTCGGACTCCTGTGGAAAGTCAGCGACCGCCTCAAGGCGGGCGCCACCTACAGGAGCGGAATATCCATCGACCATGATGGCCAAAGGACCATGACCATCGCGGGAGTCGCAACCACGAGCAATGCACGGGCGGAAGTCCGCTATCCGGCATCGTTCGGCCTCGGCATCGCGTTCGCCCCGTCGGAAAACCTGACCCTAGCCCTGGATGCGGACTGGTACGGGTGGAGCTCGATGGATCAGGTGACGACAAAGACGGACATCTGGCCCGATTCCACGACCCAGCTGAAGACGCGAAACAGCCGGGATGTCAGGATCGGCGGCGAATACAGGCTGCCGGCGGGCTGGAGCCTGCGAGCCGGGTATGCGTATATCCAAGGCGCATTTCCCGATACCCATATCACTCCTTCCCAACCGGACGGGGACGGCCATGAACTCGGTCTGGGGGTCGGGCGGAAAATGGGGAACTGGCAATTCGATCTCGCCTACCAGAACACCGTCGCTCGCGAGCAAAATGGGTCGGGCAACATCTTCGGCTATAGCGGTAAACAGAACATAAGGCAGCATGTGCTCGGGCTCACGGCCGGGTACAGGTTCTGAAGGGCAAGGTGCGCGGAAATGGAAAACCAGGAAGTCGTCAACATCGCCAAGGCCAGCATGTGGCTGGCAGAGGACGGCATCGTCCGCATCATATGGGTTCCCGGTTCGGACGTAACGCTGGAGGACGCCGAGGAGAGCATGGCGGCCTACCTGAAGATCAACCAGGGCAAGAGGCGGCCGATGGTAGTCGACACCAGCACGATGAAGTCCCTTGCCAGGGGCGCCCGTCACTACTATGCGAGCGAGCAAGCGGCGAAGGCCGCCAGTGCGGTGGGGCTCATCGTCGGCACGCCGGTCAGCCGGGTACTGGGCAACTTCTACCTCGGCCTCAGCAATCCGCATCTGCCGACCCGACTCTTCGCTTCGGAATCCGAAGCCCTGGAATGGCTGAAGGGGTATATCGAGTGAGCTCGGTGGTCAAGAACATCGAAGATCCGAGGCTGGCGGAGATACTCGAGGTCGTCTTCAGGTTCGCCGCGGGCGATTTGAAGGCCAGGGGCAGGCTTTCCGACGACGACAGCGCGTTGGATGGCGTCATGGCCGGCGTCAATATTCTCGGCGAGGAACTGGAGGCCCAGCTTGCCGAGACCAGGCGGGCGCAGCAGGCGCTGTCGGATTCCGAAAGCATGTTCAGGACCATCTTCGACTCCGCGCAGGACGGGATCATCGTGGCCGACGCCAAAACCCGGCGCTTCCGGATGGTCAATGCCTCGATGTGCCGCATGCTCGGCTACAGCGCCGACCAGTTGCTCAACGTGGGGGTGGATGGCATTCATCCCGCGGAGGATCTCGCCTACGTCCTCAGCCAATTCGAGCGCCTGGCCAGGGGCGAAATCGGCGTCGCGCCGAATCTGCCGATGAAGAGAAGGGACGGCAGCGTCTTCTATGCGGACGTCAACACCGGTCCGATGATGGTCGGCGGAGTGGACTATCTGGTCGGCGTTTTCCGGGACATCACCGAACGCAAACGCATGGATCAGGCGCTGCAGGAAAGAAACGTCGAACTGGAGAAAGCCAAGGTGGCGGCCGAGGCCGCCAACAAGGCCAAGAGCGCCTTCATCGCCAACATGAGCCACGAGATCCGCACGCCGCTCAACGCCATCCTCGGCCTGACCTATCTGCTACAGGGCAGTGATACCGAGCAAATCAAAAAGGTCGGCAAGATTCGCAGCGCCTCGCAGCACCTGCTCTCGATCATCAACGACATCCTCGACTTTTCCAAGATCGAGGCCGGCAAGCTCGGCCTGAGTGTCGCCGACTTCGCGCTGGACAGAATGATCGACAACGTGGTTTCGATGATCGGGCCAAAGGTGCGCGAGAAGCGACTGCAATTGGTGGTGGACTGCAACGAGTTGCCGCCGGTACTGGTCGGCGATTCCACCCGGCTGGCGCAGTGTCTGCTCAACTACCTGTCCAATGCCGTCAAGTTCACCGAGAGCGGCACCATCACCGTTCGCCTTTCGAAGGTCGAGGAGACGGACAGCGACCTGCTGGTGCGCTTCGAGGTCGCGGACACCGGCATCGGTATCCCCGCGGAAACTGTCGAACGCCTGTTCTCGAGCTTTGAGCAGGCCGACAACTCGATGACCCGAAAGTATGGAGGCACCGGGCTGGGACTGGTCATCAGCCGGCGCCTGGCGCACCTGATGGGCGGAGAAGTCGGCGCTGACAGCACGCCGGGCCAGGGCAGCATCTTCTGGTTCAGCGCGCGCCTGGGCAAGAGCCACTACACCGTGGAAGAACTGGGCGAGGCGCCCGCGGTGTACGAAGCCGCGGTGAGCACACTGCATGGCGGTCACCGCATCCTGCTGGTCGAAGACAACCTGATCAATCAGGAGGTGGCGGTGGAACTGCTGACCTCGGTCGGCCTCAAGGTGGATGTCGCCAACGACGGCCGCGAGGCGCTGGCGAAGGCGCGGACCGGCGGCTACGACCTGATCCTCATGGATATCCAGATGCCGGAGATGGACGGCCTTGAAGCCACCCGCGCCATCCGTCAGCTTCCCGGCCTGGAGGCGCTGCCCATCCTGGCGATGACCGCCAACGCCTTCGACGAGGACCGTGCGCGCTGCATCGCTGCCGACATGAACGACTTCGTGGCCAAGCCGGTCGATCCGCAGCAGCTCTTCGGCGCGCTGTTGCGCTGGTTGCCGGGCCTGGCACTCGCCCCCATGAACGCGGCGGATCCGGCTGTCGCCGTATCGCCAGCGCCGACTCTTGCAGCCATCGCCGGCCTCGACGCCGCGCTGGGAATCAGGACCCTGAACGGCAATGTCGCCGCCTATACCCGACTGCTGCGCCGCTTTGCGACCGACCATGCCAGCGACATCTCCAGACTGCGGTCGCTGCTGCGCGAACAGGTGTCCGAGGGATATGCGGACGAGGCGCGGCACATCGCCCATACGCTCAAGGGCACCGCGGGTAACATGGGAGCGACCACGGTGCAGCGCATGGCGGCGGAACTGGAGGCAACGCTGAAGCAAGGCGGCGACGCGGCGCGGATCGAGCCACTGGCCGCGGCCGCGGAAGCCGAGCTGCAGGCGCTGGCCACGGCGATCCTTGCCGCGCTGCCCGAGGAAGCGCCCCCCGCACCGGTCACGGTGGATTGGGCGGTGGTGCGCCGGGTGCTCGACCAGCTGGAGCCGCTGCTGGCGGCCTCCAGCATGCAGGCCAACGATCTGTTCGAGGAAAACGCGGCCCTGCTCAAGGCCGCGCTCGGTCCCCTGGGCGCCACGCTGGAGCTGCGTATCGAGGGCTTTCTCTACCCCGAGGCGCTGGAATGCATCCGCGAGGCGCGGGCAGCGCATGGGGAACTCGGCGGGAGGCGCGAATGAGTACCGACGCGACAACACAAACGGCACGCCAGACCATCCTGGCGGTGGATGACGACCCCGGCAACCTGGGCGTCCTGCGCCGGCTGCTGCATTCGCAGTACAACGTGCTGGCCGCGCCCTCGGGCGAGCGCGCACTGGCCATCGCCGCCGGCGAACCGAAGCCCGACCTGATCCTGCTCGACGTGATGATGCCGGGCATGGATGGCTACGCCGTGCTGGCGCAGTTGCGCGACAACCCGGCGACGCGCCACATCCCGGTGATCTTCGTTACCGGGCTCGATTCGATCGAGGACGAGGAGAAGGGCCTCGCCCTCGGCGCGGTGGATTACATCGCCAAGCCCTACCGCCCGCCGATCATGCTGGCGCGGGTGCAAATCCACCTCGAGCTCAAGCGTGCCCGCGACTGGCTGCGCGACCAGAATGTCTTTCTCGAAGCCGAGGTGGCGCGGCGCGAACAGACCCTGCACTCGGTGACCGACGCTGCCCGCGATGCCATCATCATGGTCGACGGGGAAGGCCGCATCGCCTTTTGGAACCCGGCGGCGGAGAAGATGTTCGGCTACACCGCGACGGAAGTGCTCGGCCGCGAGCTGCACGCCCTGCTGGTGCCGCCCCGCTACCGCAAGGCCATTGACCACGGGTTCGCGGGCTTCAAGGAAAGCGGCACCGGCGGCGCCGTGGGCAAGACGACCGAGCTGGCCGCGCTGCGCAAGGACGGCACGGAATTCCCCATGGAAATATCGCTCGCGGCGGTCAGGCGCGACAACGCCTGGTGGGGCGTGGGCACCGTGCGCGACATCACGGCGCGCAAGGCGCTCGACGACAAGCTCGCCCAGGCGCAGGCGCATCTCCTGCAATCCGACAAGCTCGCCGCCATCGGCCAGCTCGCCGCCGGGGTGGCGCACGAGATCAACAACCCGATCGGCTTCGTCAGCTCCAACATGGGTACGCTGGAATACTACATTCGGGAACTTTTCGAAATTCTGGATGCCTACGCCGGCCTGGAAGAGGTGAGCGCGGCGAACGAGACGGCGCTCGCCGCAGTGCAGGAACTCAAGCAGCAGAAGAATCTCGATTTCCTGCGCGGCGACATCAAGCAGCTGATGGCCGAATCCCAGGACGGCCTGCAGCGCGTGCGCAAGATCGTGGCGGACCTCAAGAGCTTCTCGCACGTGGACGACGTCAACTGGAAGTGGGCCGATCTGCAGAGCGGGCTGGAGTCCACCCTCAACATGGTGTGGAACGAGCTCAAGTACCACTGCACGGTGCACAAGGAATACGGCGAACTGCCCGAGGTCTGGTGCCTGCCCTCGCAGCTCAACCAGGTGTTCATGAACCTGCTGGTCAACGCGGGCCAGGCCATCGCCGACAAGGGCGACATCACCATCCGCACCGGGCGGCGCGGCGAAGAGGTCTTCGTCGCCATCGCCGACACCGGCAGCGGCATCTCGCCGGAAGACCAGCGCCGGCTGTTCGAACCCTTCTTCACCACCAAGCCGGTCGGCAAGGGCACCGGGCTCGGGCTCTCGCTCGCCTTCAGCATCGTGCACAAGCACGGCGGGCGCATCGAGGTCGACAGCACGGTCGGCAAGGGCACCACCTTCACCGTGTGGCTGCCGGTGGCGCCGCAGGCGGAAACTGCCGCTACAACCGGCAGCTGACATGCGGCCGGGCCGACGCCAATCTCTTCCGTCCGAGTCGAGTTGCCCACCATAACTGACCATGCTCTGCCGCACCATGCTGCTTGACGATGAGTTCAAGGCTGCGCTCGACCCCCTGGGCACGGAATTGGTAAAGCGTGTCGAGGATTTTCACTACCCCGTGGCTTTGGAGACTCTAAAGCGAGCGCGGGCTGGCGCCGTATAACACTCGATAGACAGAACATGCTTCGGAAAAGCTGCTGCAACATTTCACCGCTGGAAGAACAAGGAAATCGATGTATCCGATCCGAAGCGCCTCACAAACGCCTTGACATGAACCATAGAATCATTGCGCGGCGGATTCAGCCGGTGGATGCAACACTCCTTCTGCTTACGCAGTTTCTAGTGTGTTGCATCCACCGGTTGAATCCGCAAGTGGAAGCCGACCTACCGGATGTACCGCTTCCTGCGCCCTGAATGACCGGACCCGCTGCGTACCCGAAGTTCAGGCGAGGACAATTGATAGCGCCGATCAATGACTGCTTCCAGATGACCGAGCCGAATGAATGGGAGCAGCATTCCCGCTGGCCGCTGATGGCCGGACGGAGACGGTGGTGTCGAGAATCTTCCTGTCCGCTTCCAGTGGGGAAGCCGTCATTGAAAGCTAAGGCAGTAGCTCTCGCCCTACCCTCTTCCCTTTGACATTATCGCCCGGGTATCTGCTGCTTGGTCTTACCGAGCTTCAACTTCCTTCGGCAACTCGTCGCGATGAATACCTTGCATTCGGCGCGCAGGCGCGCGAGGTGCTGGATGGTTTCCGTCCCCGGCAACGATAGATTTGCGAGTTAGCCCCTGATAGATTTCTGTCCAGATATGCACTTAATAGGGGGATTCTTTACTTCATCCACCATTGCGGTAACCAAATCATTCAGTTGGTCTTCGGCCATATGTCCAAATTGTTTGACATTGTCCTCCGTCAGCTTCGAAACATTGAGATCGGAGAACTCACGTATCTCCCTATCCAGCAGACTTGCACGATCCAATACATCCTTCTGGCAAAACCAACTTTTTGCCTCACTCAGAAGCGGTGCCTGTCGAGGCGACTTGATGTAGTCTTCCGCCAATTTGCTGTAGAGACTTATAACCTCCGTTCGCGTTCTTCCCAGATATCCAATGTGATCACGGTCATGTTTCCAAGCTTCTAAATCGAGCCGAAGATAGCTCCTGTTTTGGATAAGAGCTATATCCTTAAAAAGTTGTACCGGTAAGCTACCCACGATTGAGAGCTTCTTGTCCTGAATCTGCTTTTGGTGAGCGTTCTCGGCCTGATTTTCGTTGAAATTAGCTTGGAGAAAAGCCCCCACCCAAGCTACTAACATGCCTCCAAGCACGGTGACAATTACTGGATGCGAAAGACTCAGAGAGATCAACCTCCAACCCGTAGGTGTCGGCTGAAGTTCATGCGTGACTGCGGCTCTGTATTCAAGTTCCGCTCGAATACTCTCCTTTTCCTCCTGACTTAATTCGACCATAGGGCCTTTCCTTGTCGACGCCGTAGTAAATCTTCGTTTTATGCTTGTATCGCGCTATTACCCACATGGACAGCTATTCGCCAGCGAAATCTTAGGCCGAACACCGGTCTAGGGCAACGGCCCCACCTTGCCCTGCCTTCATTTGACATTATCCCCAGGTTGACTGGCTTTCGGTCTTTGCCGGCCATCGTCTATTCCTGACCGTACTTCTGCTTCATACCAATCCGACCGGTCGAAACTCTACAAAGCGGACGGTCGCCTACTTCGGCTGCCGGCCAGCATCGGCGGTTGTTATGCGCGCTTAGCGGCTGCTTGGTGATCGTAGCAATACAACTTCCCGCCAAACCACGCGGCTTTGTCCTGGCAAAACTTGTGGGCCTTCGGGGTTAATGGGTTGCCACACGTAGCGCAAACCGGCGCAGCGTGATGTTTCCCCGGTGAGGACGAAGACCGCGTTGATGGGGCTCCAGGTTTGCTCGTCATTGCGTGTGCTGCTTGGGGCTCCGCAACTGCCGCTCGCGGAGTGAGTAGGGTCGTCGGAACGCGCCCGTTTGGCTTGATGAAGTCTGGCAGTTCCAGCGGATTGGTTGGCCGATGCTCAGCCTTGAGCATCTCTCCCCAGTCCTTGACGGTGTCACGACCCCGGAGGTTCAGCGCCCCCGCCAGTACAGCCGCGGCGTCCATTTTGTCTACGTGCTTGCTATGCCACGTGGCGAATTGGTCCGCTTTGATGATCATGCTGGTGTCGAACTTATTCGCCGCAGGGCGGTGGATGATGCCTTTGGGATGCACCATCACAATGTGAACGAAGGTTGGCGTGGTCCCCGCGCGCCCAGTAATTTTGAGGCGTTCTAATACCTTCTTGAGCACCGTCTCATGGCGACGGCTTTGCTCTAAGGGCGATTCAATGCCATAGCGGCGTTCTCCGGCATACTCGACCATGAATTCGCCGTGCTCGTTGACATGTAGGCTGCCGTTGTAGGTCTTGGTTTCCAGCAGGAAGAAGTTGAGCAATCGGTCGACCACGAGGTGGTCAATTTGAGCGATTTGGCCGTCGGCTTCGAGACGCAGGTCGTGGAGCACGGCGTGGTTCATACCCCCACTGAACGACATATCGAGGTAGTGGGCGGCGTCGCGTTCCCCCGAGGTTCCTGGCGCTAAACGCCGATATTCATCGCGCAGCCAGTCTTTCTGGCGCTCGTCCAGGCGATCGGACTTAGCCAATTCCTGCAGCAGTCGCAGCCGTTTCTTCTTGTCATCGGCTGATTTGATTAGCATAGGTGTTCCCCCGAGACGCATTATGCACTTGGGGAAGCTCTATGTACCAAGTTATGAAGGTGTTTGCAAGTGTGAAGGCTCCTTGGCCGTAGGCACATAGGCTCTCAGTGCCGTGCGTGCAGCATCCTTCCAATAGACTCATGTTGATCTGGCTTCTGGCAAGTTCGTCGGTCGATACGCCGGTACCGCCCGAATTCGCTCGGTAACCGACTCGTGGATCTTTGCGTCTTTCGCCACGTATCGATGCCTCCCAGCGTGAAGAATCCAGCGCGTCGCAAATCCGGCGGCAGGATCCTTGATCCGCTTGGGAATATATTCGGCGAGCCACCACAAACCTCGAAGTGATTCATGTTGCACCGCTGTCGGACTGGGGGCCGCGTATTTCGGTGTGTCCTGTTCTGGGAGGATGACCGCCCGGGCTGCAGGATTGAACCGCAAGCCGAAGGCTTCGGCCTGCTCGACCATCCACTTCAGTGCGATCTTTGACAGCCCGGCCTCCTTCTCGGCATAACCTCCGCCGACATCGCAGTGGACGCCCGGGAACCAGACCTGCACGACATCCGTCGGCATGGCGGGATCGTGACCCCAGAGGTTCTGAGGAAAATAGGCCCGCCGCTCATCAAGGGCGACGGCGTGGCGCACCGCCTCAACGAAAGGGTTGTTTGCTGTGAACTGCAAGGACTGCGGCGCCCACATCCACCCAACGGAGCTGACCGTATCCCAGAGTCCCAAGAAGTGAACACGTACGTTGCGCGAGAACGTGTGCCGGAATCCGTCGTATATCTCTGCATTCTCTTCCTGCTTGAACATATTCCAGGCGAATGGCAACAACTCCTCGTTTCCCTGGGTAAGCAATCCCACCTTGTAGATCATCGCGGCAACGGCCCTGGCCGTATAGGCGCCGCGGCTAAAACCGAAAATGAAGATCTGATCCCCCTCCTGGTAATAGCGCATGAGGAACCGGTATCCGTCCGTGACGTGATCTTCGAGTAGCCAGGCGATCGCCAGGTCAAGCCGAGTAATAATCCACTTCTTGGCTTTGTCCCATACCCCCGGTGGTGCAAACGTTCCAATGCCGGGCTGGTAATACGCTATCTGATCGGTCCCGCTCCGATCAACCATCGCGTACATCTTGACGACATTCGTGTTGGTTGCGGCGTACTGGTTGTTCGTCCCATCGAAACACAAAACGATGTTGCGTCCCATATGCGTTCTCCTCTATACGCGCCGGTTGCAGACGACAGCCCTAACGCATATCGCCCTATTTCCTCGCGCAGTCTTATCGACCATCAATTGCCGGGCGCCTCGGTCGGTGCTGTGCCGCCTTTGATCAGGTTTGCTATCTGGTCAGACAGTGCCTTGCTTTCGATTACGTAAAACAGCCCACCTCGGCCGTTCTGGCTGCTGCCGCAATTTGCCCCCGACAGGGTCCCCTGCTGGTTCATATCCCCGAAAATCGCAAAGCTATTGTCGCCGGAAGTCGATACGCCGATCTTTGCATGGTTGAAGTCAGGACCCGGTCCTCCCTTGAGGCCAAAGGCAGTGCCATCCCATTCCCCGCTTATCGCGATGGCGACGGGTCCGGGCGCATCAAGGCTGTCGTCCCAGCAAGCGATCGTGGTCGACGTGGTCGTTGAATAGATTTGCGGGTTCGCCCACCACGTCGCGGTCCTGAGAGGAACGCCGCCCAACTCAGCCGACACCAGTTGCCACGGTGGCACATGCAGCGCCGAGGGCTTTGAAATCAATCCGACGCCACTTGAAAGTTGGACTTTGGTAATGGATTTGCTTTTTGATTTCGTCCCGAGGCCGTTGACCAGGGCTTGAACGTCCTTGGGTCCGCCGTTATTAACCACTTGCCGATTGGCTGGATCGGTCACCACGCTGGCATTCTTCAGGGCATTCAGTACATTGATCAAATCGCTCTTGGTCAGCTTCAAGGAGAAGAAATGCTGACTGACCTTGACGTCGTCGTCCTTGACACAGCCCAAGGTGTTGCCGTCTGTCTTGCGCGGGAAGAGCTTGCTGCCGGCTGCGGGCCACGAGGGCGTGGTGACCTGCAATACGAACCCGGCCCCTGCCTCATTCCAGGCGAGCATGCCCTTTGAATGTCCCCACGGGCTGCCACAACTGGTTGAACATCCGGCGATGTGAGGATCGTCGTAAAACTGATCGTTCCAGATCACATAGTAGAAAGAGCCGTTATAGACCTGATCGAACGTCGCCCCTAAGGGATCGGTCAGGGTCTCGCCGACGCAGCCTCCTCCCTTTTGGAGCGTCTGATCGTCGCTGCTCGCATAAACAAACTGCTGGCTAAACGTGTAGTTCTGGACGTCACCGCCAAAGGGGCATTCTCGATTTGCGCCATTTCCACCACCGCAGCCAGGGAAAGACTTGGAGTTGAATTTAAAGGCGAACCACCAATCGACGGGCTTACCGTCTTTGAGCAAGGGCGCCGGAACCGATTCGCCGGCGGTGGCATATCCGGCATAGCCAGGAAGTCCGGGAAGAACCGCTAGGCCAACGGTTACAAGGGCGACGCTAAAAGTAGTCCTGAATACCGAACGCAGGTGTTCAATCGACATGGCGGACTCCTCTAAAAAGCTGCCGTCCCGAAATGGCGCAGACAGGTTGGCGGGGGTGGCTCAGGTCTGAGGCGCAATGACGGCAAGAAAAGAGTGCGAAATGGCTAGGATGCGAAGATCGCATCAAAGTCGGGCGACGGCTCGTCAGTTCGGCGCGGCCAGCATAGGGGCGTTGCACTCATGCACCCTACCACATGCCGTTTCGATCGCTACCATAGTCCTTCTTCCGAGAGCGACCCGGGTTCGGAAATCCGTTTCCCTGACGCAGCTCTATTTCAATGCGTCAGCGAGATCCTTGTCAGTCACCTTCCCGGACTTATGAAGCCACAACAGAATCGCCAGCGGCTTCGGAACATTTCGACCGGACTCATAGCGGGAGCCACCTGATTGCGTGACGCCATACCGTGCCCAGAAATCCTTCTGGTTGAGATTTGTCTTGTGTCGAGTGACACCGATATCGGAAAAATCAAGTTTCTGTTTTCGGGCCATGGTCAGCTCCATTGAGATGGGGTGAAGGCGATATGCTAGTCCAATGCTGACCCACGCGGTAGGGATAGTGCTCCTTGAAAATGTCTGCTGTTGATTGCTTCGCAGGCGCTTTGTTTGGTAGCTTGCGACTGGTGGCAGCGCCCCAGCCTTTGTTTGACATTAGCTCCCGATTGCCAGCTTTCGTTTCCATGAAGCTGCCGTTGGCCTACCGCTGCACCCGGCCAACAGCTGCCTGTCGAGATATCTATTCAATCTGATTGATGTCGCCTCACTCGTTCAACCAAAAGGATAAGTCGCAAAAGCGTGAGTCGCTTGTTGCGAATAATTGAGTCAATCCACTTTCAAATATTCTCGAGGCGGCAAATCTTCGGATTTGATAGATACCGGAAAATCAGTCTCGGCAATTAGTCGCTGGGGAGGTGGCGCACATGCATCACACAGTACAGCCAACACGACTGTCTTCGTAACCGTAGCGCACATCCGATCCCAATCCTGTTCAGTATCGGAATCGACATACGTTAGGTGAAACTTAGTCATATCCACAGGTTTGCCACAGCGCGAACATGCTTCGACTGGGCCGATGTCCGGATAGGTAGCACGAACATTTTCCTTAGCTAATACTGCGGATATCTTCTTCACCCGGCAGGGATCGGAGCAGTATTGGGCGATCGTTCCCGATCCTATGATTTCCACTTCGGGCATACGGTTGCCGTCATAGATGGTCCGTTCGTATCCCTTACTAATATCAAACATTGGTGTACGAAATGGCTTTTCACAAGCATCGCAAAAATAGGCTTCGTCTCCCCATTTCTCGGGATCAGTATTCAATCTTGTCATTCTTGGCTCGTATTGGTTATTTGTACCTAGGTCATACGCATTTTTAAATATTATTAAGGCGGTTCGGCAGTTTATCTCAACAAGGTTATTGTTTACCGCAAAACTGGCCACCGCCAAGCGTTAGACTGAGTTGTTGTTTGCGCGAAGCAGTTTGCCCAGTACGCGCGAACCACACCGTCCAGCGATCGTTGATTGGATCCCTTTGTTAGCTAACCCTTTGCAAAGCATTTGCTCTGGATGGTCCGATGTGCGGAGGATGAGTAATCTGATCCGCGTTGAAACAGGCACAGAGCACTCGATGGCGACTGATCGCCTCCGGAGTTCGAAAATTCGATGACCGCTTTTCGGCGTCGAACTCGGTAAGTCGAATGGGTAAGATCGGCCATTACCGGTCATCCGAGGTTGTCATTCCATTTGCTTAGTGGCACGATGAAAGCCAAGAATGCCGCCCTACGAATTGCAATCATTTTTTCCCTGCATGTTGCATTCTTGTTTGGGGCTTATGGATCGCATTTCTTTGGGTTGGAGAATCCTTACAACCTAACAATCTACATTTGGCTCGGAGCCTCATCGCTAGTTGCAGCACTCGCTTATCGCTCCACGCTGGCGCAGTCGCGAATATTGGGCACAGATGTTGGGGGAGAACCGATTCCCTCCATCTACGACATTTTAATTGCATGCGTGTCTCTCTTTGCCGGGGTCTTTCTTGCCTTCAACACATATGGAACCTGAGTTAGCGACTCGAATTGGCGCTGTTCGGCCATGAGCCGTCATTGGCACCCCCAAAACGATGAGTGTTTGAGCGGCCGCTTTCCCTTTGCTCCATGACCACGACAATGTTGGCGCCAACGTCCGGAGTTGTAGTTCGGACACTTGTTGGCGTCTGCCTGCGCGTTCTCAATGATCCAGAGATACAAACGGACCGCAGCATGAAATCGAAGAGGGCAATTGCGACTCCTATATCATGCGCCATTGGCATAGCGAGAATCGGGTGCAATGCCACCTTTCAATCTGGTGGTGAGCTGGCGCTGATTGTTGGGTGTGCAGCACATGGTGCGTGGTGGATAACCGTAAAGAGGTCGGATCACGATGAATCTTCTGATTAGGATCGCGGCCACGCTTACGATTCTTTGTAGTGGGACGGCATACGCTGAAATCACGCTCGAACAGTTGCGGGCTGATCTGGTCTCTTCGTGGCTGGTGACTGTTCAGGGTGAGGGCCGTACGCGCACCCTACGAATTTTTGATGTCGAACAGAAGGAACGCGAGATTTTTTCTCTTGATGCTGTTTACGGATGGACAGATGGATTTCAATCGGCGGTTAGAGCGGAGATAAGGCAAACCGATCAAGAACGTACATTGTTCATCACCACGCAACCGGGCAGCAAGATTGCCGCCAATCAATCGACAAATGGGGCCTTCTTCGGATCATTCACGAACCCAAGCGGGATATACAAAGGGATCAAAATAGAAAGAGTCTCACGCGACGAACTCCGAAAACCTGTTGCCGGTGCGGCGGTATCCGAAGCGCGATGGGTAATCACACAACCAACGTCTAATGCTTCTGGTGCTTCCCAGCCCACGGTGTCGCCGCGCACCACGGCTGATATCACTCAGCTTCTGCGCCAGTACAAGCCGGATCCAAAACATGCGGAGGAACTTCGCATACTCCACGCGCTATTGGAAAGTCCTCCGCCGCAGACCACCGACCGAAAGAACTTGGCAAGGTTCTATCTCAAGAAAGCAAATGCTGCCGGTGACCTTGGCGCACCGCACATCGAGGCGGAAAATCTCGCACGGGCCGTTGATTTAGGCGGGGGCGAAAGTGTAATAGCGGAAATGGACCGCCTAAGTTTTGCCGAGTATAAGGTGGGAAACATCCAGCAGGCGCTTGCGGCCAACAAACGGATTCTCGAAACCCTTCCACCGATTTCAGGGGCACGCGTGGCAAGGTATGGGGAACAGGCATCGCTCTATTCAAGACTTGGTGATTTCGAATCGGCGCGGCAGGCGATGGCGAGTTCCGAGTCGGCTTACGCTTCGATGCGAAATGATATCCAGTGGAAAAATTGGGGGAGCGCGACTACACAAGCGTTTGAGATTTTCCGCGGAGTATTTTTGTTTGACCAGGGGAAGTTCGTTGAGGCTGAAGTTGCTGTTCGCAGGGCGCTTGAGGCTGATCTCGAGGATGAGAAAATGAATCAATTGCGGCAGGCTCGGAATATTTTGACCCAGCCTCAGAGCCACATTGAGTCGAGGATCGACAAAAAGACGTCCTTCCTGGCAAGTATTTTGGCTGCGCAGGGCCGCCTTGCAGAAGCCGAGGCCACGGCACGATACGCCTTTCATCGAAGTGCTTCGCGAACCGGCGGCGCTTCGTTGCAGACCGTTGACACACTACGAGGCTTGGTCTTTGTATTGCAGCATCAGGGACGTTACAGTGAAACAGAGCAGATATTGTCTTTGTGCCTTAGCAATCTTGAGCGTGCTGGGCTGCCCTCTGATTCATTAATAATGAGTGATCTTAGAGAGAGCCTAGCCAGCACTTTGGTCGCACAAGCCCGGTACTCGGAGGCCCTGACCGAGTATCAGAAACGGTATGCTGCCTTGTCCCCCTACCCGGATCTACAGAAGAAACTTGCCGCCGGCGATATAGGCTGGTCGCTGGCATTGCTCAAGACAGGCCAACCCGATGAAGCCTTGGCTATGCTGAATCAGCTGATCCAAGAACGGCAGCAATGGTTGGGCGAGAGACACATCGACACAGTGGAACTAATCGGTGTCAAGGGCATGGCGCTGGCCGCCAAAGGCGACAAGGCCGCGGCACTGGACGCTTACCGTAGTGCCCTGCCGGTACTTCTGAATGCCGCTATCAATCAGGATGATGAACCTTCCCCACTGCGCAGCCAGCGTTTGAAGCTTATCCTCGAAGATGCCATGAGTTTGCTGGGTGAAATCCGTGGTACGTCGTTGGAAGCTACCGCCGGTATTGACGCCGCGAACGAAGCCTTTCGTTTGGCCGATGCCCTGAGCAGCCAGAACACGCAGAGTGCCGTAGCCGCTTCTGCCCTTCGTGCCGCGGCGAACGACCCCAAGATTGGAAGCGAGATTCGTAAGGAACAGGACCTCGCCCAGGAAATGGTGGCCCTACACAAGATCTTGCGGGAACTGATGAGTGCCCCGGCCGACCAGCATCTGCCAAAAGTCATCGCCGACATGCAAAAGCGTCTCGAAGGAATCAAACTGCAACGGATTGTCCTGCAGGCAGACATCGAGAAGCGCTTCCCCGCCTACGCTAACCTGATCCGGCCGCAGCCGCCGAGCCTAGCCGAAACCAGAGCGATACTGCGACACGGGGAAGCCCTAATCAACATCTTCTCCACCGATACTGGCACCCACCTCTGGGCCTTGAAAAAGGATGGTCCGGTCGTCTTCACCAGCATCAGACTCAATCGCGATGAATTGGCGCTCCGGGTGCGGACGCTGAGAAGGGCTCTCGATCCAGGCGATCTCGATCTAATCACTGCCATTCCTGACTTCGACCTCGATATAGCCTATCGGCTCTATGCCGATCTCCTTGTTCCCATAGCCGCCGGCTGGCAGGGCGCCAGCCATCTGCTGGTCGTCGCCAACGGGGCGCTCGGCCAGTTGCCCTTGGCGGTGCTACCCACTGCCAAGGTGACCGTGAAAGCCGATCCGAAGCTACGCTTTGCCCAGTTCAAGGACGTGCCCTGGCTTGTGCGTCAGGCGGCATTCACCCAGTTGCCGTCGGTAAATACCCTCGTCCTCCTGAGAAGGCTTCCCGTTGCAAGCGCGCAGCGTAGTGCCTTCATCGGGTTTGGCGATCCACAATTCAGCGACAGCCCGATCCAGGTCGCGAGCAGCGCCCGGCGCTTACGCAATCTTTCCGTGATTCGCCCGAGCCAAACCGACGTGCAACAAGCGAAGCCAGTGGAATGGATGGACTACAGCAACATTCCATCACTACCGGATACCCGAGATGAAATTCTGGCGCTGGCCCAGGCGTTGAAGGCGGATCCGACCACCGACGTGTTCCTCGGCAATCAAGCCTCCACGGCCAACGTAAAGAAGCTGGACCTGTCCAAACGACGGGTAGTGGCCTTTGCCACTCACGGTTTGCTAGCGGGAGACTTTCCCGGCGTATCGGAACCTTCGCTGGCGTTGGCCAACCCAGGGGGCGGGCAACATGGCCTGCTCACACTGGAAGACATCATGGGATTGAAGTTGGATGCCGACTGGGTGGTGCTGTCGGCCTGCAATACAGCGGCCGGTGACGGTCAGGGAGCGGATGCGCTTTCAGGGCTGGGACGAGGCTTCTTCTATGCTGGTAGTCGCGCACTACTTGTGACCCACTGGCCAGTGGAGTCGGTCAGCGCGCGCCTATTAGTTACCGGTATCTTTGAACGTCAGAGTGCCGATCTGAAGCTCCCCCGCGCCGAAGCACTACGGCAATCGATGCTCGCCCTGATGCAACAGAAGAGCGAACCGACGCAGGGCTTCTCCTATGCTCATCCTCTCTTTTGGGCGCCCTATGCGTTGGTAGGTGAGGGAGGAACTTGATGACGCTCTTGAAGTTCCTCACCGAACTTTAAAGATCTGCTGCCGACGAAGTCGATTGGCAGCTTGGCGGTCGCTCAGTTGGTCGGCTGCCCTCTTACCTTCCGCCATCCCCCACCAGCGAGAACGGCGCCCAGAACATCGGGTGGGCGTAGGTAAAGCCTTTAGTGGCGAGCATGTCGGTCGGCACTCCGCGATCCATCAGGTTAATCATGGTCGCCCGAAGCGCCTCGGCGCGCGTCGTGCTAGGGTTGGCGGCCTGATGCTCGAACAGCTTGGTTGTCAGTAACCGTGCGGAGACGGTTTCCACCGGCCAATTCGATACCAGCAAGGTCCGCGCCCCGGCGAAGAAGAAGGCCTTGCCCAGTCCAGACACCGCTTCGCTGCCCGCGCCGTCGCCCGCCGCCGTGTTGCAGGCCGACAGCACCACCCAGTCGGCGTTGAGCTTCAGGCCCAGCACTTCCTCCATGGTCAGCAAACCATCCTCATCGGTATTGCCGGTGACTTCAGGAGCGCTCAGTGCCAGCGCAGGTTGGGTCAATCCATTCAGATCGCCCGGCACCAGACCGTGCGTAGCGAACATCACGATACGACGGTTGTCCAGTTGCCCGGATTTCACATTCTTCTCGCTAGCGGCACGGCCAAGAAACACATCGTTGGCCGCATCGGCATGCAGCACGCGGGCGATGTCGGTGATCTCCTCGGCGGTGTCGGGTAAACGGGCGAGTTGGGCCAGCCCCGCCGAATTAGCTATGGCCACTGTGGGCATAGCAACCGGCGCATCGGCCACGGTCGCCACCGGTACGGCCACAACGGCGCCAATCGCGAGGTTGCGGAAGCGGCGGCGGCTGGTCGTGCTGTCGTTTGCCGCCAGCGCCATCGCATTGCTGAAGAGCGGATCGCCGAAGCCGATGAACTCCTTGCGCCCTGGCTTGACGGCAGGCATCCGGCGCAGCGCAAGCATCGTGCTGACCGACGGCAGCTGAGTTACAGCCACGCGGCGGATCAGCCAGGGCGCTTGACGATATTCAGCGAACAGACCGCCTTTAGTAATTGTGGCGGCGGGAACATACGGCGCGGTCACCAACACCGCGAAGGGGAGTTGCCCCAGCGCCTTGTGTGGCACCACGATCAGATTTTTTGCCTCGCGCCAGCCAGCCTCTACCGGCAGCAATAGCTTACGGTACAACTCGTAAGATTGCGCCAGATCGAATCGTGGCATGTCCTCCAGGGCGACTTCCCCGACATCCAGCGCCTGACGCAAGCGGGCGACTTGCCGGGCGGCCTCAGCATCGGTCAGCGCTACTTCGGCGAAGACCGCCTTGCCAGCCTTGGGCACCGCCCACACGTAGCTTCGGTCGGCGCCGACATAAATCGAGATCAGCGCTTCATCCGAGGCGAGGGCGGCCTGCGTTTGAGCTAGCGTGATGGGCTTGGGCGAAATCAGCTCAGCATAGTCGGGGAAGCGCTTGTCCAACTCGAGCTTGAGTTTGTCGCGCTCGACCCGAATCGCATCGATATCGCGGCGGAGATCGGCAATGATCTTCGGCAACCGCTGCTCAGGTGGTGTGGAGAGCAGGCGATTGAGAAGGTCGGAGAGGGTGCCGAAGCGTTGCTGAGCGTCCTGTTCGCGACGAGCAAGATCGGCCAGTGCCGGGTCGCTGAGAGTGGCACGGGCTGCGCTCTCGGCCAAGGCGCGCTGAACGCCGCTGCCACGCGCCACATCCGCCAGGCGAAAGGCTTCGGCGACGGAATCGATACTAGCGGTCTTGAGAATGGGCGAGTCGCGGAGATCGACCAGCAGCTTCATGTAGGCTTCCAGAATCCAAACTAGCCGCATCTGACGGGCGACCGCGCCGCCTTGTTCGCCGCCGCCGTTGCGTCGAGCCTCGTCGAGCAGGATGGGGATGGCGCCCTGAAATTCACCAAGCGCCTTCTCGGGTTGGCCGTCTGCCGCCAAGGCCATGGCATAGAAGCCACGCGATTGCGCAGTAAAGTATTCGGTATCGGTGAGGCCCGACGACAAACGCTTCCTGTAAACAGCGTTCAGCATGGCAAGCGCTTTCTTGCTTTCGCCGGTTCGCAACATGGCGATTCCCCAGTTGGAGTCCCGTCCGCTGTATTTTTCGTACTGGGCAAGATCGTGGGACAACGCTCTATCATTTAATTCGAATGTAATGACGGCTTCTTGCCATTTGCTTTGGGCAACCAGCGAAGCACCAAGCGACGAACGCGCCACAGAAAGCATCACCGAGTCAATAGACGCACCGGACTTTTCATAGCTATCGATTGAGGCCCTCGCCAACGCTTCTGCTTCCATGTACCGGCCGGATTCGAGAACGGCTGAGCTCAATACGCCAATTCCCAAAGCTGCGTATGAGGAGTAGCGTCCGGATGCCTGCAGCCAACGGAGCAGAGCGCTTCGAGCGTAGTATTCCGCTTCGGCTCCGCGCCCTTGATACATCAAATTCCGTGCAAGCAATACTTCGGAGTCGCCCCAGTGAGTCAATGCATGAGCTTGCGCTCCGGAATATTGGCCGTAGCCCCTTACGCTGTGGGCCTGGTCGTTAACTGCTTCCGCAAGGTCAACCGATTTGCGATATCGCCGCTCCGCTTCGCCGAGATTCCCTTCGGCTTCAAGTAAGAGACCATGGTTCCGCTCATTCATCATTTGATGTCCTGAGCCGTAGGTTGCCCAGCTCGGGGTTGATCTTAGTTTGGCAAGTCTTACGTCAGCGTCGTTGACTGCCTGTCGAGCTGCATCGAGGTCATGCAGAAAAACATTCGCTTGCGCAATAAACGAAGTACCCCAAAACCCCGTTGCCCATTGATTCCGCGTCAGTTCTCGAGATATTTCGATGATCCGTACCCAGTTTCCTCCGTGCACTTCGGCGTCGACAATGTCCTTGATGATTTCATTGCGGTCGCCGATCCCCCCTTTTTCCGTCAGGCCACTTGGAAGCACAAGTGCAAGCGCCCGGTCAAAGTCTGCAATTTGTTGCTTCGACCGACCCATCACTCCGTTTGCGCGACCACGCCGATGATAGAAGATGGCGAGTTCCTGTTCGTACTTGGTATCAGGTGGTTGCTCATCGGCTTGGGCGCGCAGTTTTTCCACCGCTGCCGGATCGGGCTTGTATTGATCCAGCACCGCCAGGATATCCGCCACACTGCGCGGCGGCGCCGGCTGAGTTTGCGTATAGCCGTCGATGGCGAGCAGTAGAAGGATAGTCGCGACTAACAGATGGAAACGCACCCCTGCTCCCTGGCATTCTTATGCCGTTTGTGATTTGGCAGCACTATAGGCTTCGCTCAACCCCTTGTCGATTAGGCGAAAACCGGAACCGATACGTTGCCAATTGCTGTCACAACTAGAATGCCAGTGTTGTTGAGCCGCCAGCGGTTCCTCTTGATGCGCGGGATTTGGCACGGGCAGGCTGTCCGCTTTGAGAGTCCACACTTGACAATCGTCTCCCCCATGGCATATGTCTCCAACGGGCACGAAGCAGAATAATGTCGCTGAACGGCCAAAAGCGGACGGTCGCGGTTACCATTCCATTTGACTACTGGCACGATGCGGGCATGATGAACGTTTGCCTATAGCGTCGTTGGGCATCTCTTACAACCACCTCTGCGGAGATAGCAACATGTTTAAGTCATTGATTCGAGTTACCGTCGCATTAGCACTTTTTGGCGTCGGAATAGTGCATGCACAGACCCCACTCGCCCAGCTACAGACTGAACTAATCGCAACATGGATAACTACGGTGGAGGGCGAAGCCAGGACGCGAACCTTGCGTATATCTAGCGTAGAACAAAAGGACGCCGGAATATTTCTCCTCACGGCCGTTTACGGTTACTCGGATGGAAGACAGCAGGGAGTCGAGGCAGAGATCAAGCAAACAGCACAAGAGCGGACATTGCTGATCACTACCCAGTCGGGCTCAAGAATTTCCGCTGCTCAAAAATCAGACGGGGTTTTCGTTGGAACGTTTATTCCCACGAGTGGACAAACTAAAGGGCTTAGGATCGAAAAGGTAGCAGAGAACCAACTTCAAGCGAAAATTGAAGCTGTTCTCAAGGGTCCCGAAATCCAAAAGCCCGCAGCTGATGTTCCGGCACAGTGCGCATCCTTTAGTGGCAAGTGGGTTGGCACTTGGACTCAAGGCTCTCAAGACTCTTTTTGGGTGGTTGCCGTCGACGCCAACTGCCTAGCCAAATTCGCCTATGGTTCGACCTCAAAATTCGCGTCGGCGCCAATTGCGAACGGTACTCTTTCGTTCGGGGCACCTTTGTGTGCGCGTGATGGAACGTGCTCTTTCGAGCTCCACGGTGATGAGCTTTGGGCTAGATACTCGGGCGGGGGCACTGCCGTATTCAGAAAAGTTCAATGAGTTTGGTCTATTGCTCAACTCAGCAATCCACCGGGCGCTGCCAGATGAAGACGGGCAGCGCCGGTAATTTCAAACGTCTGTGTTGAACGTCTAGTTGGGAGCAACCTGAACGTCCGGACAGGGCACATCGCCGATGTATAGTCTCTGGACGGCCTATTCTGTTGAAAAAGTCGGTTTTATTTTTCCGCGGGTGCGGTTCAACATTCTCGAATTGAAGTCCTGGGCGAGTTGGTTGTGTGTGTCTGAAGGCGAGGTACCCTCAACCCGCCACTACTC
>JALNYT010000002.1 GCA_023229685.1 Sulfuritalea sp. | reverse complement strand
TGGCCTTGATTTCAGACTTGCCGCGCAATTCGGTGAACACCCGCTTCAGGCCGGCACGTACCGCCTGGTTCACGGCATTCACCGGCGGACTGTCGATGGTCACGACGGCAATAGCGCCGGACGTGGTATAGCTCACTACTTCGCTCACGCTTGTTTCTCCTCGATTCAGGTTGCAACGGGCTTGGACCGGGACGGCGCCGCACGTGCGGCACCGCCCAGGCCTAAATAGGATTCGATGACTTTGGCCTGAAGAAATGCTCCCCCTCAGGCGTCAGGTCAGGATGATGACGCCGGCATCCGGTACGTCGGAATACAGATGCAGCACCAGGTCGGCGCGGCGGGTCAGCACCGCGCGCTGATTGATATACCCCTTGTCGGTGATCTCGCCGGCCTCGGTCGAGGGCGGCTCAGCCATCAGCAGCACCCGCGTCGGATAGGTCGAGGAACCACCACCTTCGCGCTTGCCGCGCACCAGGCCGTCGCGCACCCGTCCCTTGATGACCGGATGGCCGAGCACAACGTCGACTGGCGCATCGTCCGGCAGCCCGGCCAGGCGGCGGCATTCAGACAGGTTGGGAAAAACCAGGAAACCGATCTCGTCACGGTCGTGGCCGGCGACGACGATATCCTGCGCCACCGGGGAAAGCGCACTGATGCCGGCAACACGCAGGCTGCCGACACGCACCCAGGTGCCCGACAGCAGCTTGAAGTCCTCGGCAACGCGGCCGTCGAACAGCAGACCCAGTTCGGGCTTCGCGGGATCGACGAATTCGACGGCGTCGCCGATCATGTAGAAGCCTTCCTCGTCGAAGGCGGCCTTGGTCAGCTCGGGCTGCTTCCAGTAGCCGGGGAACAGGTTGGGCCCCTTGACGCGGACTTCGAGCTTATCCGCCACCGGCACCAGTTTCAGCGTGGTACCGGGAATCGGCACGCCGATCACGCCGGAACGCACCGCCTGGAAGTGGCAATCGGTGCAGGCCGGCGCCGTCTCGGTCGAGCCCCAGCTCGAGAGCATGACGACGGGGTGGCCGAGCTCCATCACGGCGAGCCGTTCCAGCTCGTCCCAGGTCGACTGCGGCAGCGCCGCGCCGGCGTAGAAAATGATCTGCAGGCGGGAGAAGAAGCTCTTGCGCAACGCAGCGTCGTCGCGCAGCCGCGCCACCAGCATGCCGTAGGCCAGCGGCACGCTGAAATAAATGGTCGGCGCGACATCGGTGAGGTTCTTCACCGTCTTCGACAGCAGAGCCGGCACCGGCTTGCCGTCGTCGATATAGAGGCTGCCGCCGAAACGCACCACCTTGTTGAAATTGTGGCTGCCGCCGAAGACGTGGCTCCAGGGCAGCCAGTCGACGATCACCGGCTTCTGCTTGTTGAGGAAGGGCCAGATCACCGACTTCATCTCGACGTTGGAGCACATCATGCGCTGCGTCGTGATGACGGCCTTCGGTGCGCCGACGGAGCCCGAGGTGAACAGAAATTTGGCGATGGTGTCGGGCGTCAATGACTTGAACGCAGCCTTCACCGCCGCGTAGTTCGCCGTAGTATCAGCGCCGACTGTTGCGATCTCGGCGAAGGGCAGCGTGCCAGGCGAAGGCGCACTGCGGCTGCCGGCGATCACGACGGCGTCATGCAGGTCGGCCACGGCCTCGAGCGCCGGCATGAAGCGCTCGATGGTGTCGGCGAATATCACGCCCGGGCGCAGCAGTTCGACATTGGCCCGGAGCTTGGCAAAGTCTTTGGAAAGCAGCGAATTGCCCGGCGAAACCGGACTGATCGGCACCCCCACATGCAGGCAGGCCAGCATCAGCAGCGCATGTTCGATACTGTTGTCGGAGAGCACCAGCACCGGCCGCTCGGGTGACAGCTTCTGCCCGAGCAGCCAGGCGGCGATGCGATAGACGCGTGCAAGAGCTTCCCCGTAGCTGACCTTGACCCATGCGCCATCCGCGCCCCGTTCGGCGATCAGGATGGCGTCCGGCGTTTCGGCCGCCCAGCGTTCCAGCCACTCGCCGGAACAGCGCGCGTAGTCCGGCAGGGCCAAGGCCGAACGGAACAGGCGGCTGCCGTCCGGCCGGACTTCGAGGATTACAGCCGGCTCAACAAATAGTTCAGCCGGCGGGCGGGCGACGGAACTCACGCGACGTCCTTTGGTAGCTGTGAGGCGAGGCTTACTTGGAAATGACCTTGAAGGCGCCGTTCTGTACCTGCAGCAGCACGCGAGCGCGCCCGTCGAAGCCGGAGTGGTCGGTCGGGCTCATGTTGAAGACGCCATGCGTTCCGGCAATCTCCCGCTCGCTCTCGATTGCGTCGCGCAATGCGGCGCGGAACTCCGCCGTGCCGGGCTTGGCCTTCTTCAGGGCAACCGGTATGGAGCGCGCGGCGATCTGCCAGGCATCCCACATGTGGCCGCCGAAGGACGACAGCGAACCGGCGCCAAACTTGGCTTCATACAGCTTGGAGTACTCGGCGCCGACCTTCTTCGACGGATGCGAATCCGGCAACTGGCTCCACTCGAGCAGCGGGCCGGCGACGAGGATGCCGCCTTCAACCGACTTGCCCCCGTTCTTGAGGAATACCGGCGACGGAGCGCCATGGGTCTGGTAGATCTGGCCCTTGTAGCCGCGCTCGGCCAGCGCGGCATGCGCCATCGCCGCCGGGGAACCCGAGGCAACGACGATGACGGCGTCCGTCTTGGCGGCAAGCAGTTTCAGGGTCTGGCCCGCCACCGAAGTGTCGTTGCGGGCAAAGCCCTCGATCGGGCCGAAGGTGATGCCGTACTTGCCGGACATCGATTCCAGAGCCTTGATCCAGACCTCGCCGTAGGCATCGGGATGGTAGCCGAGGAAGCCGAGGGTCTTCACGTTGTGGGCCTTCATATGCTCAAGCAGCGGCTCGGCCATGAGTCCAATGGGCTGCGGCATGGTGAAGGTCCACTTGAACTTCTCGCCGTCGAGGCGGTTGGGCGCCAGGGCGATCAGCGGAGTCTTGCTGTCGGCCGCCGGTCCCGCCGTCGCCATGACGCTTGGCGTCGTCGTGCCGCTCACCAGCAAGTCCACCTTGTTCTCGGTGATGAGTTTCGCCACGTTCTTGGCGGTGTTGGTCGGGTCGGATGCATCGTCGAGCACGATCCAGTTGATCTTCTCGCCGGCGATGCTGGTCGGGAACAGTTGTGTCGTGTTCTTCTGCGGCCCTCCCAGCACGGCTCCCGGGCCGGTGGCGGAAACGCTGACGCCGATACTGATGTCGGCCAGAACGGCGCCGGAACCCAGAAGCGACAGGGCGAGCACCAGCGGCTTGATGGACAGTTTGGTTTTCATGCTTTCTCCTCGTGTTGTTGGTTTAAGTGAAGCCATGATTTATCGAGATGCGTGTGAAGCGGCGATGCTTTGCAGAATCAGGCAGCGAGCGAATGAAGCCGCCATAACCAAAATAAATTCGATCACGCACGGACTGGTGACCAGGATCCTGGCGTTGCTTTCCACCGCCACGCTTCCATTCTCCGACACATGGCCATAATCGGCCAGCTGCAGTGCAGCACGCGCGGTCCGTTCGGCCATCGATATCGGGACGGCCATGCTCTTCAAGCGAAGGGCGATGCGAAAGAATTTCCGTTGCTCTTCCGCCGCCAATTTCTTTTCTTTGGCCATGCGCCAGCCTCAAGACAAGGACCACAATCCCGTTCAAATTCTGACGACCGAGTGTGTTGAAGTCAACAGGTTTTATACACAACTATTCGGATTGCTCCTAATTAAGCGTTGTCTAATATCTTGTTTTACCGTGTGTTTTTATCTTGGATCCGGCTGCGATGCCAGGCGCACTAGCTTGTTCGCTATTAACTTTGATGGCAAACTGTTGTGGTTGCCAACACTTGACCCGCCATGCCATCCAGTCGCAAAAGCCCCACCCTCGGTTGTCTTGCGAACAACGTCGGCTTCCATTTGCGTCTCGCACAGTTGGCCGTGTTCGACAATTTCGAGAGCCGGCTGGGCGATATCGATGTCAGCCCGGCCGTCTTTTCGGTTCTGGAAGTGCTGCAGCAGAACGATGGCATCACGCAATCGAAACTCGCCGCTGCGGTGAGACTGGATCACTCGTCAGTGGTGCCGCTGCTGGACAAGCTGGCCCGGCGCGATCTGGTCGAACGCCGTGCCTCGACCACTGACCGTCGCCACAACCACCTCCACCTTACCGACGCCGGCCGGGACCTGCTGGCGGAGGCGATTCGCCGCACCGAGCTGCACGAGAAGGAAGTCTGCAAACCGTTCACGGCTGCCGAGAAGAAATTGCTGCTGGAACTGCTGGGCCGCTTTCGCGAACCAAAGGCATGACGCGGGGCTGAGGCGGCTGCCGCACGGCTTCGCTCAGGGCGACTCCGACAGCAGTTCGGAGACCACGCCACGCAGCCACCGGTTGCCTTGGTCCTGGTGATAGCGCTCGTGCCAGTGCTGCTTCACCTCGTATTCCGGCAACTCGAAGGGAACCGGAAAGATGCGGAACGCGCCGCGTCCCTGCAGCACGTCGCCCAGACGCCTGGGGATGGTGACGAGCAGATCGGTGTGCTCGATGACGAACGCGGCGCCGAGGAAATTCGGAATCTTCAGGGCGACGCGACGCTTGATGCCCTGGCGGCTGATTTCGCGTTCGATAATCGACGGCGCCGAACCCGAAGAACTGATTACCGCGTGATCCTCCGCCTCGAATTGGACAAGGCTCAGCTGATCGGCAATTCGCGGATGATCCGCGGCCACCATGCAGACGAAGTTCTGCCGGAACAGGAGCTGCTGGTAAAAGCCCGCCTCCAGCTGCGGAATGAAGCCGAGTACCAGGTCCGCCTCGCCGCTTTCCAGCATGCGCGCCGTGTCGCCCGACAGCGGGCTGATCTCGATGCGGACGCCCGGCGCCGTGGTGCGCAGCCTTTCCCACAACTTCGGCAGCAGCGCTAGCTGGCTGATGTCGGTCATGCAGATGCGAAACGTGCGATCCGACGACGCCGGATCGAATTCGCTGCGATGGCCCAGCACCAGCTCGAGCGCGTCAAGCACCGCGCGCACCGGTCGCACCAGGCCTTCGCTGAACGGCGTCGGCTCCATGCCGCTCGAGGTGCGCACGAACAGCGGATCGCCGAAATGATGGCGCAGCTTCGACAGCGCGACGCTGACCGCGGGTTGGCCCAGCTCGAGCGCTTCCGCCGCCGCCGTGACGCTGCGCGTCTTGTAGATTTCGTCAAACACCGCCAGCAGGCGAATATCGATCGAGTTCATCTTCGCGCCATCTCTATTCGAATTTGGAATACTCTATATCTAAACTGCTGGATTTACAGCAATCGGGCGACATCCTAGGATTCGCCCCTTCGCAGAATACGGCACCGGCAACGAAACGACATCATCGGTTCGGCAAGCGACAGGTGCCACACGCTGGAGGAGCAAGCGCTATGCAGGAACTCGGCCGTCTCGAAGATCTACCCGAAGAATACCGCGCGGCGCTGACCGAGCAAAATCTGGTGCCGCTGTGGCCCAGCCTGCGCTCGGTGCTGCCGCCCGGCAAACCCGCGCTGCGCACCAAGCCCACCTTCTGGTCCTACCAGGGGCTGCGGCCGCTGCTGCTGCGGGCCGGCGAACTGACCCCGATCGAAAAGGCGGAGCGCCGCGTGCTGGTGCTGGCCAATCCGGGCCACGGCCTGGAAAAGATGCAGGCCAGCTCGACCATTTATCTCGGCATGCAATTGCTGCAGCCGGGCGAATGGGCGCCGGCGCATCGCCACACGCCCAATGCCGTGCGCATGATCGTCGAAGGCGAGGGCGCCTACACCACGGTCGATGGCGAAAAGTGTTCCATGAGCCGCGGCGATCTGATCCTGACGCCGACCGGCGTCTGGCACGAGCACGGTCATGACGGCGACCAGCCGGTGATCTGGCTCGACGTGCTGGACTTGCCCATCGTGTACTACGTCGAAGCCTCCTATGTCACCGAGGGCAAGGCGCAGACCGTGACTTCCGAGGCGACCGAGCAGGGTTATCAGCGCGGCGGCGTGGTGCCGGCGCCGATGTTCAGCCGCAGCCGGCAGACCTTCCCGATGCTGCGCTATCCCTGGGTCGACGTGCGCAAGACGCTCGAAGCGCTGGCCGCCACCCAGCCCGAAATCGAAGCCGTGCAGGTCGCCTACGTGAATCCGGAAAACGGTCACGACTGCCAGCGCATCCTCGGCTTCTCGGCGCTGATGCTGCGTCCCGGCGAGCGCCTCGAAATGCCGGCGCGTTCGACCGCCATGGTGTTCCACCAGATCGAAGGCGCTGCCAGCGTCAGCGCCGAGGGGCATCAGTTCAATCTGGCGGAGGCGGACACCTGCTGCATTCCCGGCTACACGCCGATCACGCTGAACAATCGTTCCGCCGATCAGCCCGCCTTCATTTTCATCGTCGACGACGCTCCGCTGCAGAAGAAGCTCGGCGTCTATGAAGTACGCAACTAGTTACGCAACCGAGCCGACAGGAAAAAGACCATGTCCGAAGCCAACTATCTGTGGAATCCGCCGCCGGTCCATTCATTGCCGGTGCGCGGCAGCGCCGCACGCTACCCGATCAACCGCATCTTCTGCGTCGGCCGCAACTATCACGCCCACGCTCTCGAGATGGGCAACCCGGTGGACAAGGCGACCATGAAGCCTTTCTATTTCACCAAGTCGCCGTCGACCCTGGTCGAATCGGGTGCGACCGTGCCCTACCCGGCCGGCACCGCGAATTACCACTACGAAATGGAGCTGGTGGTCGCCATCGGTGCCGCGGGCTTCCGCGTCGCCGAAGCCGATGCCAAGCGCCTGATCTACGGCTACGCCGCCGGCCTCGACATGACGCGCCGCGACCTGCAACTGGTGGCGCGCGAGCAGGGCCGGCCGTGGGATCTGGGCAAGGACTTCGAAAAGTCCGCCGTCTGCAGCGAGATCGTGCCGATCGGAAATCTCGGCGTACTCTCCGCCGGCGCGATCAATCTGCAAGTCAATGGCGAAACGCGACAGAGCGCTGACATCGGTCAATTGATCTGGAATATTCCGGAGCTGCTGGCCGACCTGTCCAGGTTCTATCACCTCGAACCGGGCGACCTGATCTACACCGGCACGCCGGAAGGCGTCGGTCCGGTGCAGCCGGGCGACAGGATCAGCGGCCATGTCGACGCCGTCGGCGACGTCGCGCTGACCATCGGCCAGCCCGAATAAGCTGCGTCGATCGGCGAACTCCACAGAGGAGGCAGGAAATGACTCAGCAACTTCCGGTGATCGTCGCCGGTGGCGGCATCGGCGGCCTGGCCGCCGCGCTGGCGCTGGTGCGCCAGGGCTTTTCGGTCAAGGTGCTGGAGCAGTCGCCGCAGATCGGCGAAATCGGCGCCGGGATCCAGCTCGGACCCAACGCCTTCCACGCCTTCGATGCGCTCGGCGTCGGCGAGAAGGCGCGCAGCCGTGCGGTCTACACCGACGAGATGGTCATGCACGACGCGCTGGACGAGAGCCTGGTCGGCCGCATCCCGACCGGCGAGGCGTTCCGCCAGCGTTTCGGCAATCCCTATGCGGTGATCCACCGCGTCGACGTGCACACCTCGCTGCTGGAAGGCGCGCAGGAAACCGGGCGTGTCGCATTCCAGACCTCGACCCGCGTCGAGCGCATCGAGCAGGACACCGACAGCGTCACCGCCTACGACCAGAACGGCCAGGCCCATCGCGGCGTCGCGCTGATCGGCGCCGACGGCGTGAAGTCGGTGGTGCGGGCGCAGTACGTCAATGATCCGGCGCGCGTGACGGGCCACGTGGTCTATCGCGCGGTGGTCGACAAGGAGGATTTTCCCGTCGACCTGCAGTGGAATGCAGCCAGCATCTGGGTCGGCCCCAATTGCCACCTGGTGCACTACCCGCTGCGCGGCGGCGAACAGTACAACGTGGTGGTCACCTTCCACAGCCGCCAGCAGGAAGTCTGGGGCGTCACCGAAGGCAGCAAGGAGGAAGTGCAAAGCTACTTCCAGGGCATCTGTCCGCGCGCGCGCCAGCTGATCGACCTGCCCAGGAGCTGGAAGCGCTGGGCCACCGCCGACCGCGAGCCGATCGGCCAGTGGTCCTTCGGCCGCGCCACGCTGCTCGGCGATGCGGCGCATCCGACCACGCAATACATGGCGCAAGGCGCCTGCATGGCGCTGGAAGACGCCGTGACGCTGGGCGAAGCGCTGCGCGTGAACGACAACGACTTCATCAAGGCCTTCGACCTCTACCAGCGCTCGCGCGTCGCGCGCACCGCGCGCATCGTGCTCTCGTCGCGCGAAATGGGCCGCATCTACCACGCCAAGGACGTCGAGCGCCTGGTGCGCAATGATCTGTGGAAGGGCCGCACGCCGGAACGCTTCTACGACGCAATGGAGTGGCTGTACGGCTGGAATATCGCCAATTGCCTGGCCGACCGGTCCGCAGCGCCATGATGCAGCTCTACAACTTCTTTCGCAGCGGGACCTCGCACCGCCTGCGCATCGCGCTGAACCTGAAGGGACTGGACTATGACTATGTCGCCGTCGACCTGCGCACCGAGGAACATCTGGGCGCGGCCTTCAGGGCGCTCAACCCGCAAGGTCTGGTGCCCGCGCTGGTCGATGGCGACCTGATCCTGACCCAGTCGCCGGCGATCATCGAATGGCTGGAGGAGCGCTATCCGGCACCGCCGCTGCTTCCCGCGGATCTCGACGACCGGGCCCGCGTGCGGGCGCTGGCAGCCGTCATCGGCTGCGACATCCACCCGATCAACAACCGGCGCATTCTGGAATACCTGCGCAAGACGCTGGGCTGCGACGAGGCGAAAGTCCTCGCCTGGTGCGCGACCTGGATCGAGGCCGGTTTCGAGGCGCTGGAAGCGATGCTGGCCGCCGACAAGCGGCGCGGCAGCTTCTGCTTCGGCGACACGCCGACGCTGGCCGATGCCTATCTGGTGCCGCAAGTGGAAAGCGCGCGGCGCTTCAAGGTCGATCTGGCGCGGTTCCCGAACATCCTTGCCGCCGATCGGGCCTGCTCCGAACTGGATGCCTTCCGCCGCGCGGCTCCAGGCGCACAACCGGATGCAGGCTAGGACGGAACGAAAAACACTGGCTGCATGGTGAGGCCGGATTGCCCTGCATGGAGACACGCCGGTTCTGATTGGAATAAATAGAGTCCGTCGCGAACGCACTTCCTAAGTTGCTGACTCTTCTATAGCCCGAGAGTTGCGAAAAGTCCGTCGGGAATGCCAATTCTAGCCTTTGGGTTTTGCACGAAATAAAGATAGTCCGTCGAGCCTCGCTCAATGCCTCCATTTTCGTAGGTAAATGTCCGCCGGCTGAAGTTTACAGAGCGCTTGCACGTGGATGGCAGCCATCTCCGCAGCACCCATTCCAAGCTCATGACATCTGGCACTCGTGCTTCCGCTTCGTGTCCGTAAGAGTCACTGGGGAAAATTGGAAGCAGACATTCAACCATAGAGCCGAAGACTGGGAACCGGCCGTTCGCAATGCCGTATAGATATATGGACCCGAAAGTCGGAGACGCAGCGGAAGCGGTCAGTGACTCTGGTTAGATGTACTTCCGCTCCCCTGGCTGAGGCTCTCCTGTCACTCAAACCACGTTCTAGCCGTGGGAACGGCAGGTTCACCCTGATACCGGCGCTCCCCGCGGCGATGGGTTGCGATTGCAAGGGGCGCTTCCCTTAACAGTTGGCGGTGGCGAGACAACATCGACTTCGAGCGCGCCAGATGATTCCGGTGCAGGGGAGAGCAGGTGTCGGCGAGGTGGCTATCTCGCTTCCATCTCTTGCGCCGAATTGAGCCATGCGGTTTGCCTGGGTCGGACTGGCTGACCTAGGTACAACGCAACTAATTGATTAATAATAACTTGTGTAAATTTCATGAGCAAAAGGCCGCCATCCCAGTAGTGCTATTACCTGAGTAAAATAGTCGGATACTTGATTTAGGTCAATGCACTATGTCGCCATGTCGATATACGATATGAACCATAGTGCCGTTTATGGTTACCTAAATCAGAAGGAGGTGCCCCGTGTCAGCCCAGATCACCCTAGCCCACGAAGCTCAACTTACTGCGATCCTCGAACGCTGTCACACAGCCGCTCTGGATGCCGGGATTCCTGACTCGAATGCACTGCCGGAAGGCTTTACCGGCACTCTCGGTCATTTCCCCGTCTATTTCCCCGACGAGATCGCCCACGCGGCGGGCCTCTTGCCTGTCAACATCCTTGGCGGTGGCAACAAGCTTGAGATGAAACACGCCGACTCGCGGATGGGCTCCTTTATCTGCTCGATTTGTCGTTCAACCACGGAACTTGGCTTGAACGGAACGCTCGCAGGTCTGACCGGTTTCGTTACCCACCCCATCTGCGACGCAGCCAAGCATCTTGCCGGCATCTGGTCGCGCAACCTGCCCGATCAGATGTCGGAGATTCTGTACCTGCCGCAGAACCCGAACACGCCGGGAGCGGTCCGCTATATCGCCTCCGAATACCAGCGGCTGCGGGCCGAACTGGCGCGCAAAGTCGGCCACCCTATTAGCGACGCCGCGATCCGGTCGAGCATCCGCCTGTACAACAAGAAACGTCGACTGATGCGCGATCTGTACGAGATCCGGCGCGAAGAGCCGTGGAAGCTGAGTTGCTCTGAATCCTACATGCTGGTGCGTGCCGGAACCCGCATTACTTGCGAGGAGCACATCGAGCTTCTCGAGCAGGCGCTCGACGCGATCCGGCACCGCCATGTCGCGGCGCAAGACAAACCGCGCGTCATCTTCGTCGGCGGCTTTTGCGAACAGCCGCCGCTCGAGATGCTCGAAGCCATCGACGATGCCTGTTTCATCGTGGACGACGATCTGCTGATCGGCCAGCGCTGGCTCAATAAAGATGTGCCGGAGGATGTCGGCGATCCGATCTGGGCGCTCGCAGAAAGCTATATCGAGCGCTCCAACGCCAGCCCGGTGCAGCACGATGAGCGCAAGCCCAAGAGCGATTATCTGATGGCCATGCTGCGCGCAGCCAAGGCCGATGCCGCGATCCTCACGGCAGCGAAATTCTGCGAGCCCGGCCTGGACGATCAGCTGTTCTGGTCCAAGGACCTCGACGAGGCGGGCGTCCAGTATCTGGTGCTCGAGTTCGAAGAGAAGATGACCTCGTTCGAACAAATGTCGATGCAGCTCGAAACCTTCGCCGAATCCCTATTGTTCGCGCTGGCTTAACTGGAGAATCATGATGACTACCGCAATCGCAGAAGCCGTTTCGGACACGCGTCACACCGCACCGGCAAGCCACGCCGTATGGACCCCCTTCAACGCGCATGACGAGGGCCAGCGCCTGATCAAGCAGTGGTACACGACCCTGGAAACTGCCAACGAGCGCAAGGAGCCGGTCGCCAACGTCTTCGTGATGGGCAACGCCATCGAGATCCTGCGCAGCTTCGATTTTCACATGGTGTTCCCCGAGATTAATTCGCTGCAGAGCGGCGTGCGCAAGACCTCGGCGGAGTTCATCCGCATCTCTGAAGACTACGGCATGTCGCCCGATGTCTGCTCCTACGTCAAGGCCGACGTCGGCATGATGTTGAAGGAAGAAGAGCATCCGGTCGGGAAAATACCCAAGCCCGACCTGTCGATTTCCTCCAACATGTGCGGCACCTTCATCAAGTGGGCAGAGATCTGGGAGCGCCGCCACAAGATGCCGAGCTTCGTGCTTGACCTGCCCGGCCAACGCACTTCGAACTGGGCGGTCCGCCCGGGCGACGCCCAGCATTCGACCGACTCGCGCTGGGTCGAGGATCAGTTTAAGGATTTGATCGCGAAGTGCGAAAAGATCACCGGCAAACGCTTCGACATCGATCGCCTGGCGGAAATCCAGGGCCGGGTGAATCAGATGGTGATCCACTGGAACAACGTGATGGAGCTCAACCGCGTGTGTCCCGCACCCTACAACGCGATGCTGGATGGCCTCACCTACATTGGCATCATGAACGTGTACCGCGGCACCGTTGAAGGGGTCGAGTTCATGCGCCGGCTCGAGGAAGACATCAGGGCCAAAGTGGCGCGCGGCGAAGGCCGTGTCCCCGAGGAGCGCTTCCGCCTGCTGTTCTCCGGCACACCGTGCTATGTCTCAATGAGGAGGCTGGTGGAACTGTTCGAAACCTGGGGCGGCGTGTTCGCCTATTCCGATTACCTTACCTTCGCTGCCGGCGGCATGGATGCCGCGGAACTGCTGTACGACACTTCGCGTCCGCTCGAAAGCCTGGCCGAAGTGACCGCTCTGGCAGCCCAGCGTGGTTTGAGCAACCAGTTCTTCGCGCACGAACGCATGGAAAAGCAGATCAGGGATTACGGCGTGGATGGCGTCGTCTTCCACGGCATCAAGAGCTGCCGCTTCGTCTCGGCCGGCATGGCCGACACGCGCGACTACATTTCGAAGCGGCTCAATATTCCGACCCTGTACATCGAATCGGATCTGATCGATCCGCGCTATTGGGCGGATGCCCAGATCAAGAACCGCGTCGATGCCTTCTTCGAGGCGTTGCAGCAGCGGGGCGGCGCCGGTCCGTTGCGCGGCAAGGAAGTTCCCACCGGAAAAGGGAGTCTGGCATGAAATACGTAGCAGGAGTTGACGTCGGATCCACGCAGACCAAGGCGATCATCATCGATCGGAACCGGACCATCGTCGGACGCGCCTTGCTCGACATGGAAACCAGCATGGTAACCATTGCGCAGGACGCCTTCCTGGCGGCACTCAAGAATGCCGACCTCGCGGAAGATCAGATCGAATATGTCGTTGCGACCGGCTACGGCCGATACAAAGTAACTTTCGGCAACGAGCAAGTGACCGAAATCAGTTGCCATGCTCGCGGGGCGGTCCAGCTGTTCCCCAAGACGCGCATGGTGATCGACATCGGCGGTCAGGACACCAAGGCGATCCGCGTCGGCCCCGAGGGGCAGGTCGAGGACTTCACGATGAACGACAAGTGCGCCGCCGGCACCGGGCGCTTCCTGGGCGCTGCATCCTACGCACTCGAAATGCCGCTCTCGGAATTGGGGCCGCTATCGCTCAAGTCGACCAACCCGGTGCGCATCACGACAACCTGCACGGTGTTCGCTGAGTCGGAGATCATCAGCCATCTCGCCAAGGGCTGCCTTCCCGAGGACGTGCTGATGGGAGTGCATGAGGCCATCACCAACCGCTGCGTGTCACTGGCGCGGCGAGTCGGCATCACGTCCGAAGCCACCTTCACCGGCGGCGTGAGCCGCAACATCGCCATGGTCAAGCTGCTGGCGCAGCAGTTGGGGATTCCGATCAACGTCAGTCCGGACGCTCACTTTATTGGCGCCCTTGGCGCCGCACTATTCGCTCACGACCGCGCTTTCGGCACGGCACAACAACTCGCGACTGCAATCGCGGAGGAGGCATGATGTTATACGTTGCGGGTATCGATATCGGTTCCACTTACTCGAAGGCGATTGTTCTCAACGATAAGCGCGAGGTAGTCGGCACCGCCGTGCGGCGCACGGGATTCAAGCTGGGGCAGGCTTCGGAGAGCGTATTCGACGAACTGCTGAAGGACTGCGGCCTCGAGCGCTCCCAAATCAACTACGTCGCGGCAACCGGATACGGCCGCTACACAGTAGCCTACCGCCACACGCAAGTGACCGAGCTCACCGCACATGCGCAGGGGGCCGTGCATCTGTTCCCCGACACGCGCACCATCCTCGACATCGGCGGCCAGGATATCAAGGCCATACGCGTCGACGAAAATGGACGCGTAAAGGCGTTCCGGCTGAACGACAAGTGCGCGGCCGGCACCGGCGCGTTCCTGGAAAAGACGGCGCGCTACCTGGGGCTTACCACCGACGACATCGGCCCGTATGCGATGCGCTCGACCAAGCCGGTCGAGGTAAGCAGCGTATGCGCAGTGTTTGCCGAGTCCGAGGTAATCAATCACTTGTCGAACGGGGTTCCGGCGGAAGACATCATGATGGGCGCGATGGTGGCGCTCGGCGGCCGCGCGGTGCAACTGATGCGCCGTGTCGGACTCGAGCCCGGCTTCATGCTGACTGGCGGCATGACACGAAACGTGGCCATGGTCAATGCGCTGGAAAAGAATCTAACGGCGAAACTCAACGTGGCTGCCAACGGCCTGGGCCAGCTCAACGGCGCCTACGGTGCGGCATTCCTGGGCTTGCGGCGCATCGAGAAGCTGCTCGCCGAAGGCAAACCCATCCCCCCGTCGGCCGGGCAGGAGGGCTATGTCGAGACCGTCCGTCGCCGCCGCTGGTCGGCGATCGCGGTCAAGAAGCCTGCCGAGCCATGTGGCCAGGCGGCCGATTGCCCTGTGGTCGCCAAACAGGTCGTCAAACAGATCGTCATGCACAAGCTCGGCGAAGCGGTCGTATAGGCCAGGCCGGCGCACGGTCTTGGGAGAGGAGCGGAAAAGTGACTTATGTCGTGACTGAATCCTGCATCAACTGCAAGCACACCGACTGCGTGGTCGTATGCCCCGTGGATGCCTTCCGTGCGGGTCCCAACTTTCTCGTCATCGATCCGGACGAGTGTATCGACTGCACGCTGTGCGTAGCGGAGTGCCCGGTCGATGCGATCTATGCCGAGAGCGACGTACCGGAAGACATGCAGCACTACACGGCGCTCAATGCCGAGTTGTCGGCAACCTGGAAGCCCATCGTGGAAAAGAAAGAGGCGTTGCCGGAGGCAGACATGTGGTCCCGCATCAAGGAAAAGTTCCAGCTGCTGCAGCGCGAATAGAAGCTCCGGGCGCGCAGTTCGAAAAGCGATTTTCTGAATTTCAGTTGAGGAGGTCAAGCATATGGCGGATTTTGTTACAGAGCGTGTTCTCCATGTTCATCATTGGAGCGCACGCCTATTCAGTTTCAGGACGACCCGCGATCAGGGGCTGCGATTTCACAATGGTCATTTCATCATGATCGGCCTGGAGCTGGACGGCCGTCCGCTTACACGCGCATTTAGCATAGCCAGCGCAAACTACGAGGAGCATCTCGAATTCTTCAGCATCAAGGTCCAAGACGGGCCGCTCACATCGCGCCTGCAACACCTGAAGGTCGGCGATCCACTCCTCGTCAGCAGCAAGCCCGTCGGAACGTTGGTGGTTCATGACCTCCTGCCGGGAAAAAATCTCTACCTCCTGTGTACGGGAACGGGCCTTGCCCCCTTCATGAGCATCATCAAAGACCCTGAAACCTACGAACGGTTCGAGAAGGTCGTGCTCGTCCATGGCGTGCGTTATGTCACCGAGCTCGCCTACGCGGATTTCATACAGAATGAACTGCCGCAAAACGAATTCTTTGGCGACGCGGTGAGGGCGAAGCTGGTCTATTACCCTACCGTAACGCGCGAGCCTTTCCACCATCAGGGCCGGCTGACTGATTTGATCGAGAGTGGCAAGCTGTTTGAGGACATAGGGCTTCCACCACTCGACCCCGGGCGCGATCGGGTGATGATCTGCGGCAGTGCGAGCATGCTCAAGGACACCACCAAACTACTGGATAGCAGAGGGTTCGTCGTCTCCCCGCATGTTGGTCAGCCGGCACATTATGTGATCGAGAGGGCATTCGTCGACAAATAGCGCACGTTGCGGTCGCCGCCAGCCAGAACCATTCGCACAGCCGCGCTATTTCTCGGCTTCTGAGCTGACGGATCTACTAAGTGGCTTCCAATTCACGCCCGGCGGCGTACCACGTCACTCTACCGTGACGCTCTTGGCGAGATTTCGCGGCTTGTCCACGTCCGTGCCCTTCACCAGCGCAGCGTGATAGGACAGCAACTGCAGCGGAACGACATGCAGCACCGGTGACAGCAGGCCGTAGTGCTCGGGCAGACGCAGGACATGCACGCCCGCTTCCTGGTCCACCGCAGAATCGGCATCGGCGAAGACATAGAGTTCGCCGCCGCGCGCCGCGACTTCCTTCAGGTTGGACTTGAGCTTTTCCAGCAGCGCGTCGTTGGGCGCGATGCTGATGACAGGCATGTCCTTATCCACCAGCGCCAGCGGGCCGTGCTTGAGTTCGCCCGCGGGATAGCCCTCGGCATGGATGTAGGAGATTTCCTTGAGCTTCAGCGCGCCTTCCAGCGCGATCGGATAATGGTGGCCGCGGCCGAGGAACAGCGCGTGCTGCTTGTCGGCGAAGCGCGCAGCCCAGACCTTGATTTCGGGTTCGAGCGCCAGCACTTTCTGCACTGCCACCGGCAGGTGGCGCAGGGCCGTCAGGTGTCCGCTCTCCTGCTCCGGGGTCAGGCGTCCGGCCTGCTTGGCCAGGGTCACCGCGAGCAGGAACAGGGCGGCCAGCTGGGTGGTGAAGGCCTTGGTCGAGGCGACGCCGATCTCGGGCCCGGCGCGGGTCAGGAAACGCAGAGCGCATTCGCGCACGATGGCCGATTCGGGCACGTTGCAGATCGCCAGCGTGCGTCCCATGCCGAGGGCCTTGGCATGCTTGACCGAGGCCAGTGTGTCGGCGGTTTCGCCGGACTGGGAAATCGCCACCACGAGCTGCTCCGGATTCGGCACCGAGACGCGATAGCGATACTCGCTGGCGATCTCGACGCTGCAGGCGATCCCTGCCAGCTGCTCGATCCAGTAGCGCGCCACGAGGCCGGCGTGGTAGCTGGTGCCGCAGGCGAGGATCAGCACCGAACGCACGTTGTGCAGCATCTCCGGTGCCGCCACGCCGAACAGGTTGGGGCTCAGGGTGTGCGCGCCGCCGATCATTTCCAGCGTCGCGGCAAGCGCCTGCGGCTGCTCGAAGATCTCCTTCTGCATGTAGTGCCGGTAGTCGCCCAGCTCGACGTCGTTCGCCGAGAGCGTGCTTTGATGTACCGCACGATCTGCCGGGACATGCAGCGCCGTGCCGCCAGCGCCGACTATGCGCACCGCATCGCGCGTCAGCTCGGCGACATCGCCGTCTTCAAGATAGATCATGCGGCGCGTAACCTGCAACAGGGCCGACGCATCCGACGCGGCGTAGTTGCCATCCTCGCCCAAGCCCAGCAGCAGCGGCGCACCGTGACGGGCGACGACGACACGGTCATCGCCCTCCTGCAGCACGGCGATGGCGTAGGCGCCGATCAGGCGCAGCGTGGCCTGGCGCACGGCAGCGAACAGATCGGGCGTCGAGCGCAACGTGCGCCGGATCAGATGGGAGATGACTTCGGTGTCGGTATCCGAGGCGAAGACATAGCCGTCCGCAATCAGGTCCTGCTTCAGTTCCGCGTAGTTTTCGATGATGCCGTTATGCACCACCGCGAGCCCGGCGGAGACGTGCGGATGCGCGTTGCGCTCGGAGGGCACGCCATGCGTCGCCCAGCGCGTATGGGCGATGCCGTGATGGGCCACCAGGCCCGTCGCCTGCGTCGCCAGTTCGGCGACGCGGCCGACGCTGCGCAGGCGTGTCAGTCCCGGATTGAGCAGGGCCAGGCCGGCCGAGTCGTAGCCGCGGTACTCGAGCTTCATCAGCCCCTCGATCAACACCGGAACGATGTTGCGTGCGGACACCGCCGCGACGATGCCGCACATGGCTCAGTCCTTCTTCTTGGAGTTTGCGTTCTTTGTCGGCCGCTTCCAGCCTGGCACCGACACCTGTTTCGCGCGCGACATGGTCAACTGCTCGGGCGGAGCATCGCTGGTCAGCGTGGTGCCAGCGCCCAGCGTGGCGCCCCGGCCGACGGTGACCGGTGCAACCAGTTGGGTGTCGGAGCCGATGAAGGCATCGTCCTCGATCACGGTGCGGAACTTGTTGGCGCCGTCATAGTTGCAGGTGATGGTGCCGGCGCCGATGTTCACGCGACTGCCGATGGTGGCATCGCCGAGATAGGCGAGATGATTGGCCTTCGAGTGATCGGCAATCGTCGAATTCTTGACTTCGACGAAGTTGCCGATATGCACGTCGCGACCGAGTTCGGTGCCGGGCCGCAGCCGGGCGTATGGACCAATGATGCCGTCCGGTCCGACCACGGCGTCTTCGATGTGGCAGAAGGGCGCAATCCGCGTGCCGCGGCCGATGCGGCAATTCTTCAATACGCAGTTGGCGCCGATCGATGCACTGTCGGCGAGTTCGACTTTGCCTTCGAACACACAATTGACGTCGATGCTGACATCCCTGCCGCATAGCAGTTCGCCGCGCACATCGATGCGCGCCGGGTCGATCAGCGTCACGCCGGCTTCCATCAGCGCTTCGGCAACGTTGCGCTGATGCACGCGCTCCAGCGCAGCGAGCTGCAACTTGCTGTTCACGCCCTGGGTTTCCCACGCGGCATCGGGATGGGCGGTCACTACCGGCATGCCTTCGGCGACCGCCATGGCCACGATGTCGGTCAGGTAATACTCGCCCTGGGCATTGCGATTGCCGAGCGTCGGCAGCCAGCGCGCCAGGGCCGCGGTGGGGGCCACCAGAATGCCGGTATTGATTTCGCGAATCGCGCGCTCGGCATCGTCGGCATCCTTCTCCTCGACGATGCGCGTGACCTTGCCGCCGACCCGCACGATGCGGCCATAGCCCTGCGGCTTGTCGAGATGCGCGGTGAGCAGCGCCAGCGAGCCGGCGCCGGCCGCCTCGATCAGGCGCCGCAGGGTCGTGGCGCGAATCAGCGGCACATCCCCGTAGAGCACGAGAGTCGGCGCTGACGGCGCGGCGTCGGGCATGCCCTGCAGCACGGCATGGCCGGTGCCGAGTTGCGGTTCCTGCAGGGCCCAGGCGATGTCGGGTGCGTCGAGCGCGTTGCGCACCTGTTCGCCGCCATGGCCGTAGACCACGCAGATCTTTGCTGCGCCGATCTCGCGCGCGGTGTCGAGCACGTGCCCCAGCAAAGCCTTTCCCGCCAGCGGATGCAGCACCTTGGGCAGGTCGGAGCGCATCCGCTTGCCCTGCCCCGCGGCGAGAATGACGACGTTCACCGCGGATTCACCTGGGTAGCGTAGTCGAACCCATGAGGAACTGATCGACGGTGCGAGCGCACTGGCGGCCTTCACGAATCGCCCAGACCACCAGCGACTGGCCGCGCCGCATGTCGCCAGCGGCAAACACGCCGGGCGCATTGGTGCTGTAGGCCTGCGTGCCTTCGGTAGCGGCCCGCGCATTGCCGCGACCATCCTTGTCGACGCCGAAGGCTTCGAGCACGCCGCCCACGGGACTGACAAAACCCATGGCGAGGAAGGCGAAATCGGCGGCAATCTCGAATTCGGAACCCGGCACTTCGCTCATCTTGCCGTCTGCCCACGCCAGGCGCACGGCCTTGACGGCCTTGAGCCGGCCATTCTCGCCGACGAAGGCCTTGGTGCCGATCGCCCAGTCGCGCTCGCAGCCTTCTTCATGCGATGACGAGGTACGCAGGCGCAGCGGCCAGTAAGGCCAGGTCAGCGCACCATTTTCCTGCTCGGGCGGCCGTGGCAGCAGTTCGATCTGGGTGATGCTGGCGGCGCCGTGGCGGTTGGATGTGCCGACGCAATCCGAGCCGGTATCGCCGCCGCCGATGACGAGAACATGCTTGCCCTTGACGTTGATCGGGTTCTTGCGGCCGCCGGAGACTTCCTTGTTCTGCGGAATGAGGAACTCGAGCGCGAAATGCACGCCTTCCAGTTCGCGACCGGGAATCGGCAGGTCGCGCGGATTTTCCGCACCGCCGGCGAGAATCACGGCATCGAAATCCTTCTTCAATTGCTCTGCGCTGACGGTCTTCTTGGCGTCATTGACGACGCCCTTGGGCAGGGCCGCGCCGGTCACCATGGTGCCGGTGACGAACTTGACGCCCTCGACCTTCATCTGCGCCATGCGCCAGTCGATCAGCCGCTTGTCCAGCTTGAAGTCGGGAATGCCGTAGCGCAGCAGGCCGCCGATGCGGTCGTTCTTCTCGAACACCGTCACCGCATGGCCGACGCGCGCCAGCTGCTGCGCGGCTGCCAGCCCGGCCGGGCCGGAGCCGACGACGGCAATTCTCTTGCCGGTCTTGTGCACTGCCGGTCGCGGCACCACCCAGCCGTTTTCGCCGGCCTTGTCGATGATGGCGCGCTCGATGGATTTGATGCCGACCGGCGTCTGCGGGATGTTCAGCGTGCAGGCCGCCTCGCAGGGCGCGGGGCAGATGCGGCTGGTGAATTCCGGAAAATTGTTGGTCGAATGCAGGGTCTCGATCGCCTCGCGCCAGTTGCCGCGGTAGACGAGGTCGTTCCAGTCCGGGATCAGGTTGTTCACCGGGCAGCCGTTGTTGCAATACGGGATGCCGCAGTCCATGCAGCGCGCACCCTGTACCGTTGCCTGCTGGTCCGTCAGATGCGGTATGAACTCGTGATAGTGAAGGACGCGAGTCTTCGCCGGCTCGTAGCTCTCGGATATGCGTTGAAATTCGAGGAATCCGGTGGGCTTGCCCATTACGCTGCTTCCTTCAGTTGCGCCGCCGCCATCTCTTTCAGGGCGCGGCGATATTCATGCGGGAAGACCTTGACGAACTTGCCGCGGGCATTGGCCCAGTCGGCGAGCAGCGCCTCCGCGCGCGCGCTGCCGGACAGCCGGGCATGCTGCTCGATCATGCGCCTGAGCTGCGCCTCGTCGGTCTGGTGGTGATGCCGCATGCCGTCGTCCGGCTGCTCCGCCTCCGGCAGCACCTTGTCCAGGGCGACCATGGCCAGGTTGCAGCGCTTTGTGAACATGCCGTCTTCATCATAAACATAGGCGATGCCGCCCGACATGCCGGCCGCGAAGTTGCGGCCGGTGAGGCCGAGCACCACCACGGTGCCGCCGGTCATGTATTCGCAGCCATGATCGCCGGTGCCTTCCACCACGGCCGCGGCGCCGGAATTGCGCACGGCGAAACGCTCGCCGGCGACGCCGCGGAAGTACGCCTCGCCTTCCGTGGCGCCGTACAGGACCGTGTTGCCGACGATGATGTTCTCGCAGGGCGCGCCGCGGAAGGCTTGCGGCGGGCGCACGATGATGCGACCGCCGGAAAGCCCCTTGCCGACGTAATCGTTGGTTTCCCCGGTCAGGTCCAGCGTGATGCCGCGCGCGAGGAAGGCGCCGAAGCTCTGCCCCGCCGTGCCGGTGAACCTGATGGTGATGGTGTCGTCGGGCAAGCCCTCGTGGCCCTTGCGCTTGGCCACTTCGTGCGACAGCAGCGTGCCGACCGTGCGATTCTGGTTCCTGATGGGCGACTCGATCATCACCTTGGCGCCACGCTCAAGGGCCGGCGCGGCCTTGGCGATCAGGCTGTGATCCAGCGCGTTTTTCAGGCCGTGATCCTGCTTTTCGCTATGGCGCGAAGACACACCGGGCACTTCCGGCCGCCGGTAGAAAATTCGCGAGAAGTCGAGACCCCGGGCCTTCCAGTGATCGACTCCCTTGCGCATGTCGAGCAGATCCGAGCGGCCGATCAGGTCGTCGAACTTGCGGATGCCGATCTGCGCCATGAATTCGCGCACTTCCTCGGCGACAAAGAAGAAGTAATTGACGACGTGCTCGGGTTGCCCCGAGAAGCGCGCGCGCAACACCGGATCCTGCGTCGCGACGCCGACCGGACAGGTGTTGAGGTGGCACTTGCGCATCATGACGCAGCCTTCGACGACCAGCGGCGCGGTGGCGAAACCGAACTCGTCGGCACCGAGCAGGGCGCCGATTACCACATCGCGGCCGGTTTTCATCTGGCCATCGGCCTGGACCCGGACCCGACCCCGCAGACGGTTGAGGACGAGGGTCTGCTGGGTTTCGGCAAGGCCCAGTTCCCACGGCGTGCCGGCATGCTTGATCGACGAGATGGGCGAGGCGCCGGTACCGCCGTCATGACCGGCGATCACCACGTGATCCGCCTTGGCCTTGACCACGCCGGCGGCCACCGTGCCGACACCGATCTCGGACACCAGCTTGACCGAAACGCTGGCCTCCGGATTGGAATTCTTCAGGTCGTGAATCAGTTGCGCCAGGTCCTCGATCGAGTAGATGTCGTGGTGCGGCGGCGGCGAAATGAGTTGCACGCCCGGCACCGAGTGGCGCAGGAAGCCGATGTATTCGGAAACCTTGTGGCCCGGCAGCTGGCCGCCTTCGCCGGGCTTGGCGCCTTGCGCCATCTTGATCTGAAGCTGGTCGGCATTGGCCAGATACTCGGCTGTGACACCGAAGCGGCCGGAAGCTACCTGCTTGATCGCCGAGCGCAGGCTGTCGCCGGCCTTGAGCGCGATGTCGCGCGCGACGCGGCCCTTGCCGATCACGCTGGCCAGCGTGCTGCCCGCGGCCACCGGCTTGTAGCGCATGCGGTCTTCGCCGCCTTCGCCGGTATTCGACTTGCCGCCGATGCGATTCATGGCGATCGCCAGCGTCGTGTGGGCTTCGGTCGAAATGCTCCCCAGCGACATCGCGCCGGTGGCGAAGCGCTTGACGATGTCCTTGGCCGATTCCACTTCGTCGAGGGCCAGCGCCGGGCCGGCCGGCTTGATCTCGAACAGGCCGCGCAGCGTCATGTGGCGCTGCCCCTGATCATTGATCAGCTTGGCGTATTCCTTGTAGGTCTCGTACTTGCCGGAGCGCGTCGCATGCTGCAGCTTGGCAATCACATCCGGGGTCCACATGTGCTCTTCGCCGCGCACCCGATAGGCATATTCTCCGCCGCAGTCGAGCATGCTGGCAAGCACGGGATCGGAGCTGTAGGCAGCGGTGTGGGTACGCAAGGTTTCCTCGGCAACCTCCCTCAGCCCGATACCTTCCACTTTGGTCGGCGTACCGGCGAAGTAGCGATTGACGAAATCGGAAGAAAGGCCCACCGCCTCGAAAACCTGGGCACCTACGTAAGACTGGTAGGTGGAGATGCCCATCTTGGACATCACTTTCATCAGCCCCTTGTTGATGGCCTTGATGTAGTTCTTCTCTGCGTCATAGCCCGACGGCTTGCCCGGCAACTGACCGGCAATGGCGGCGATGCTCTCGAAGGCGAGCCAGGGATGAATGGCTTCGGCGCCGTAACCGGCGAGTGCGGCGAAATGATGCACCTCGCGCGCGGCGCCGGTTTCGACCAGCATGCTGCAGGAGGTGCGCAAACCGACCCGCACCAGGTGCTGATGAACGGCGGAACACGCCAGCAGCGCCGGAATTGGGGCGCGTTCGTGGCTGACGCCACGGTCGGACAGAATGACCACCGTGTAGCCGACGCCGACCGCGCGTTCGGCCCGCGTGCAAGCGTCATACAGCGAGCGACTCATGCCTGCGGTGCCTTCAGCGGCCGGGGTGGTGATGTCGATCACCACGGAACGGAAAGTGCTCTTGGTCAGTTGGTCGATCTGTTTCAGCTTGGCCATGTTGGCCGGCGAAAGTATGGGCTGGTGCACCTCGAGTCGCGGCGTCGGTTCGGTCTCATCCACTCCCAGCAGATTGGGGTTGGGGCTGACCAGCGAAATCAGCGACATGACGATTTCTTCGCGAATCGGATCGATCGGCGGATTGGTCACCTGGGCAAATAGCTGCTTGAAGTAGTTGAACAGGGACTTGGGTCTGTCCGACAGCACCGGCAGCGGGGTGTCGCTGCCCATGGAACCCGTGGCTTCCTCGCCCTGGGTAGCCATCGGTTCAAAAATGAACTTGAAGTCTTCCTGCGTGTAGCCGAACGCCTGCTGTACATTCAGCAAGGGCCCGGTCAGCTTTTCGGACGACCCGACGTCAGGCATCTCGTCGACGAAATAGCGCGACTGCTCGATCCACTTCCGGTAGGGCTTGGCCGTGGACATGGTGCGCTTGAGTTCCGTGTCGTCGATGATGCGGCCCTGCTCGAGATCGATCAGCAGCATCTTGCCGGGCTGCAGGCGCCACTTCTTGACAATGCGCTCCTGCGCAATCGGCAGCACGCCGGTCTCGGAGGACATCACCACCAGATCGTCGTCGGTAATCAGGTAGCGCGCCGGACGCAAGCCGTTGCGGTCGAGGGTGGCACCGATCTGGCGGCCATCCGTGAAGGCCACCGCGGCCGGGCCGTCCCACGGTTCCATCAGCGCCATGTGGTACTCGTAGAAGGCGCGCCGTTCCTCGTCCATCAATGGATTGCCGGCCCAGGCTTCGGGGATCAGCATCATCATGGCATGCGCCATGCTGTAGCCGCCCATGACCAGCAGTTCCAGCGCATTGTCGAAGGAGGCGGAGTCGGACTGGCCGTCGTAAATCAGCGGCCAGATCTTTTCCAGGTCTTCGCCCAGCACCGTAGACGAGATGCCGTGCTGGCGGGCGCGGATCCAGTTGACGTTGCCGCGCAACGTATTGATCTCTCCGTTGTGGGCGATCATGCGGAACGGATGCGCCAGATCCCAGGTCGGAAAGGTGTTGGTCGAAAACCGCTGGTGCGCCAGCGCCAGCGCCGAGACCACGCGCCGGTCCTGCAGATCGAGATAGTAGGTGCCGACCTGGTTGGCGAGCAACATGCCCTTGTACACCACCGTGCGTACCGACATCGACGGCACGTAGAACATCTTGCCATCGGGCAGGTTGAGCGCCTGAATGGTGTGTCCGATCGCCTTGCGCAGAATGTAGAGCTTCCTCTCCAGCGCATCCGCATCCGCGATGCCATGGCCGGCGCCGATGAAGACCTGGCGCACCACGGGTTCGATATCCTTGGCCGCCCGGGCCAGCCCGTCGTTGTCAACCGGAACGTCGCGCCAGCCGAGCAGCAACTGCCCTTCGTAGCGAATGGCGCGCTCGATCACCGCCTCGCAGGCGCGCCGACTCGCGTCGCCGCGCGGCAGAAACACCATGCCGACGCCATACTCGCCGGGGGCGGGCAAGGAAACGCTCTGCAGGGCCATTTCCTCGCGGAAAAACGCATCGGGAATCTGGATCAGAATGCCTGCGCCGTCACCGAGCAGGGGATCATAGCCGGTGGCGCCGCGATGTTCGAGATTCTTCAGAATCAGCAGGCCCTGCTCGATGATGGCATGGCTCTTCTGGTTCTTGATATGTGCAACGAACCCGACGCCGCAGGCGTCATGCTCATTGGCCGGATCGTAGAGACCCTGGCGCTGGGGGAGGACCATCGTGTCTTTCCTCGGAAATGCAGCCGGCAAAAAAGCCGGGGTGATGCCGCTCCCCGGCCTTGAATGGCCCGCTTCTAAGGCGGACGACGTGCAAATATACCGCCAAAAGAGGTCGAATTCAATACGCTGCAACGCAACAACGCAGCGCCGGCCGGGCAAATTATTGCCGGACCGGAGGCGCGGCTGGGGCCGGCACGCGGCAGCAGACAACTTGCTGGCTGACGATGTCCGCCAGTAGTTGATAGCCGTGGGGCAGATCGACCACCCTCAGCGCATCCGCGAAACGCGCGTCGTCCGGCAGCAACTCCGCCAATCGATTAGGGAGTTGCTGCAGCAGGGCGGTGTTCAGGAAACAACCGGGGCGCTCGGGATGGAGCGCGACATAAAAGATTCCGGTCTCGACCAGGTCCTGGAAGAAATGCGAACCAAAAGAGAGTTCCGGGTACAGCCCGCCGGCCGAGAATGCCACTTCGCCAATCGCCGTCACGGCATTGATTTCGGCAAAACGCACCGGCACCCCAAGCCGAAGCGTGGAGGTGCCCCAGCGGCCCGGCCCCAGCAGCAGGGTGGGGATCGTATCCCGCGCCAAGACCTCGCGGTTGAGGCGTCCGATCAGCCTGGCCAGTTCGTACTTGTCGGAAAGGATCATGTCCATGAAGGCCTCGGGATCGACCACGACGACTCGACCCACCGGCTGGACAATGCTGCCGCCCATGAAGTTGCCACTGCTGCTGAACAGCGTATCGGCCTTGCCGGCTTCCCCTATCTCGACGCGCTTGGCCTGGATGCCCCGGGTTTGCAAAGGGCGGCACTGAATCAGGTTTACATAGAGCCTGCCGTCGCTGGCATAGGTACCGGTGAATTCGACGTCGACCGGATACCCGTAGGCCTGCTCCAGCGTCTGCAACAGCTTGCGCATGGTCGTGGCAAAACCGGTCTCGGTCAGCAGCCGATCGAAGGTGACCAGCCAGCCGGCGTTGTCCCGTTCCGCAAACAGGTCGAGCGGCAGCGTCAGGGCTTCCTCGCGCAAGTCAGTGAGTGGCACTGTTCGCCAGGTGTTCTGCGCAAGATCGAGGACATCGACGTCGTGCTGGGTAAAGCGGCGCCGGTTCTCCGGATCGGCATGTGGCACTAGGAGGGGCTGATCGAGGGAAACGATGCGGGGATAGTCTCCCTCGACCCGGTCCACCGCCCGTGTGCCGAGGCCGACAACCAGCCGCAGCATGCCGGCGCCCGGATTGATGTCGTGACGCCAGACGAAGGTGTTGTAGGAGATGCCGACGCCGGCAAAGGCGGGGAAGAAATAATTTTTGTGGTGGGCCCCCGAAACACGCTGGACCAGAAGCGCCATCTGCTCTTCCTGGCGGGCCAGGCCGCGTTGCAGGCGGTATGAGAGGGCTTCTTCGCTGAGAGTGCTGGCATAGACCATCCTCACGGCTTCGATGAACTGCGCCAGCCGTTCCTCCGGCGAGCCTTGATTGACGCAGAAGAAGCTGTCGTACTTGCCGGCGAACGCGTTGCCGAAGCCGTCTTCCAGCAGACTGGAGGAGCGGACGATGATCGGGTACTGGCCGAAGTGCTCCAGCATTTTCTGGAATTCGCCCAGGATTTCGACCGGGAAGCTGCCCTGTCGCAGCAGTTCCCGCAATTGCGCCGCGCCGCTTAGATACCCGGCTTCGCTGCGCTGCCAGATGAACAGTTGCCACCAGCCATTGCTGACGATGTAGGAGTGGAACAGATCGGAGCCGATGAAGAACGAGTCGTGGGGTTCCAGAAATTCGTTCCAGCCGGACTCCGGATCAGCCTGGAGGATGGCCCGCGCCAGCAGCATGCCCACCGACTTGCCACCAATGAAGCCGGTACCGATCAGCCGCCCCTTGATGGCGAGGAGATCGGCCAGCGTGAGATGACGGCGAGCCAGCGCGAGCATCCGCTCATCGCGACCGATCAACAGACGGCAGAGCTGCGCCACCATTGCCTGCCGCTCAGGGTCGTCCGGCCGGGAACCGGCCAGATCCGCGGCGCGGATGAAGAGCCGTTCCCATGAATCCAGGTGGCGCCCGCCGTCGTCGGGTGCGCGACTCGCCAGCCGGTTGAACAGGCTGGTCGCCTCGCAGCTTGCGGTGATGGGAATGAACTGCCCGGCCTCGTGGCGGTGCGGCAGGAACATGGTCGGCGAGTATCGCTGCCAGACCTTGAGCGGATGCAGGTAGAGCGCCCCTCCCTCGTTGTAGAGATCGATCAGAAGTTGCGTGGTGGTACGGATGGCGTCCACGGTGGCCATCGAATGGGCACCGCGCCGCAGCGCGAAGTGCGCGACGGTATCGAGTTCGAACAGATACGGACAGGTGACGCGGAAAAAATTGCCGATCATGCTGTCGGTCGCCCAGGCATCGAGCAGATCCGACAGGCAGTCGAACACATAGAAGACTTCGCTGCCCTCTTCGGCGATGATGGTATGCAGCCTGACCGTGAAGGACTCGAAGCCGCGCAGGGCGTCCAGGTGGTAGACAGCGCCAACCGCGGATGTCTCGACTACCGGCGGATGGGATGCAAAACGGACGTAGACCACGCGACGCCGCGCTGCCGTGGCAGCCGCAACGCAGGGCGCGACGAAAGCCCGGTAGTCGTCGACGCTGTCGACGCGCCAGACCACGTTGTCTCCCAGCCGCAATCCGCCGAGGATGGCGTCAAGACCGGGAAGGCCGGTGGTGACGAAGCGGGGTGAATCCTGATTGGCGGATTTTTCAGTCACCATCCTGCTCGCATGCTCGGTGGCGATGCGCGAAGATTCGGCGATCGCGGCCGGCCAGGATGTCCGCGGCGGAACCTCGGAGAGGAATCCGCCGCGTTGTCCGTCGGCCGGCGCAGGTCAGATCAGACCGAGCGCCACCATTGCCTTGGCCACCTTGATGAAACCGGCAATGTTTGCGCCGATGACATAGTTGCCGGATGCGCCAAACTCTTCCGCTGTCTCGTAAGTCACTGCGTGGATGTTGGTCATGATCTCGTCGAGCTTTCTCTCCGTGAATTCGAAACTCCACGAATCGCGACTGGCGTTCTGCTGCATCTCGAGCGCCGACGTCGCGACACCGCCGGCGTTGGCTGCCTTGCCCGGCCCGTAGGCGATCTTGGCATCGAGAAAGACCTTGACACCTTCCGGGGTGGTGGGCATGTTCGCGCCCTCGCCCACGGCGATGCAGCCGTTCTTGATCAGCGTCTTGGCATCCTTGCCGTTGATCTCGTTCTGCGTCGCCGAAGGCATCGCGACCTGGCAGGGAATCTCCCAGATATTACCGCCGGCAATGTACTTGGCATCCTTGTGATAGGTCGCATAGTCCGATATCCGGCGCCGCTCCACTTCTTTCAGCTTCTTCACGAGTTCGACATCGATTCCCTTCTCGTGCACGATGATGCCATTCGAATCGGAACAGGCGACGACCTTGGCCCCGAGCTGGTTGAGTTTCTCCATGGTATAGATGGCGACGTTGCCGGAACCGGAGACGACGCAGGTCTTGCCTTCGAGCGAAGCCTTGCGCACCTTGAGCATCTCGCGCACAAAATAGACGGCGCCATAGCCGGTCGCCTCGGTGCGCACCAGGGATCCGCCCCAGCCGGTTCCCTTGCCGGTCAGCACGGCCGATTCGTACCTGTTTGTGATCCTCTTGTACTGGCCGAAGAGGAAGCCCAGTTCGCGGCCGCCGACACCGATATCCCCTGCCGGAACGTCGGTGTATTCGCCGAGGTGGCGATACAGTTCGGTCATGAAGCTCTGGCAGAAGCGCATGATTTCGTTGTCCGACTTGCCTTTCGGATCGAAGTCGGACCCGCCCTTGCCGCCGCCGATCGGCATGCCCGTCAGCGCGTTCTTGAACAACTGCTCGAAGCCGAGAAACTTGATGATGCCGAGATAGACCGACGGATGGAAGCGCAGGCCGCCCTTGTAGGGACCGATGGCGCTGTTGAACTCGACGCGGAAGCCGCGGTTGATGTGCACCGCACCCTTGTCGTCCTGCCATGGCACGCGAAAGATGATCTGCCGCTCCGGCTCGCAGATGCGCTCGATGATCTTCTGGTGGGAAAATTCCGGGTACTTGACGAGGACCGGTCCGAGCGACTCGAGAACCTCCTTGACCGCCTGATGAAATTCATCCTCTCCGGGATTTCTCGCCTTGACCTGTTGATATATCGATTCGATTCTTTCTTCCAATACCATTGCCATGATGCCTCCCATGAAAAAAACCCGCTGATCCGTCGCAACCCGAGGCGGGGGCAAGACCCCTAAACAACGCACCAAGATTGTGCAAACGCACCAAAATCGTGCGTAATTGTATCGCGATCAGATTGGGTCTGGGTGGATCCGGGGCCGGTGACGTTGCAGCGCAGCGTCACAGTTTCACAGTTCGCCGACAGAGAACAGGCGGCGATGTTCCTTCATCGAATAGCGGTCGGTCATGCCGGCGATATAGTCTGCCGTGGCGCGCACGACACTCTCGGTCGCCGCCATTTCCTGATATTGGGGGGGCAGCAGGCGCGGATCAGCGACGAAGGCGCTGAACAGATCGTGAATGATGCGATGCGCCTTGGTCGTCATGCGCAGCACCTGATAGTGCTGGTACAGGTGGTCGCGCAGAAATCCCTTGAGCGCCCGGTTTTCGGCCCGCATCGCATCGGTGAAGGCAATCAGCGCAGGCGCCGCGTGCACATCCGCCAGCGTGCGCGGCGCCGCATCGGCGATTCGGCGCGTCGACTCGGCCAGCAAATCCGTGACCAGGGCGCCGATCATGCGCCTTATGGTCTCGTGCACCCGGCGGCGCCCTGACAGACCTGGAAATTCGGCATCTGCTTCGGCGGCATGGCGGGCAAAGAGGCTCACCCCTTCCAGTTGTTCCAGCGTCAGCAAGCCGGAGCGCAGGCCGTCATCGACGTCGTGATTGTTGTAGGCGATCTCGTCGGCCAGATTGCAGATCTGCGCCTCCAGCGACGGCCGGCGGTCATCGAGAAAGCGCCGGCCAAGCTCGCCGAGTCCGCGCGCCCGCGCCGGCGAGCAATGCTTGAGGATTCCCTCGCGCGTCTCGAACATCAGGTTGAGGCCGTCAAAGGCGCCGTAGCGCTCTTCCAGCCGATCGACGACGCGCAGGCTCTGCAGATTGTGTTCGAACCCGTCATGCGCCTGCATGCACTCGTTCAGGGCATCCTGCCCGGCGTGCCCGAAGGGGGTATGGCCGAGGTCGTGCGCGAGCGCGATGGCCTCTACCAGGTCGTCATTGAGATGCAGGGCGCGGGCGATCGAGCGGGCGATCTGGGCCACTTCGATGCTGTGCGTGAGCCGGGTGCGAAACAGGTCGCCTTCGTGGTTGACGAACACTTGCGTCTTGTATTCAAGGCGACGGAAAGCGGTGGAATGCACGATGCGATCGCGATCGCGCTGAAACTCGCTGCGCGCCTTGGGTCGCGGCTCGACGAAGGCACGCCCGCGGCTGGTGGCGTCGATGACCGCGTAAGGCGCGAGATCACTCACGGCAGCAGGACTCGATGGCCGCGACAATCTCATCGCGCGGTGTATCGGCACAGGTCACGGCTTCGCCCAGCGCCTTGAGCAGGACCAGGCGCAAACTGCCGGCGACCACTTTCTTGTCATGAGACATCAGATCGAGATAGCGCGCCGCACCGAGATCAGGCCCGATGACAGGCAGGCCGGCACGCTGCAACAGGGTGCGGACACGGCCGACATCGGCAGCGGACAACCAACCCAGGCGGTGCGAGAGTTCGACCGCCATCATGGTGCCCGCGGCGACGGCTTCCCCGTGCAGCCACTCGCCATAACCGACGCCGGTCTCGATGGCGTGACCGAAAGTGTGTCCGAGATTGAGCAGCGCGCGACCGCCGTCCCGCGCCGTCTCATACTCGTCAGCCGCCACCACCTCGGCCTTGTTGGCGCAGGAACGCTCAATGGCATGCGCCAGCAGCTCGGTGTCGCGCGCCAAGAGACCGTCCATGTTGGCTTCCAGCCAGGCGAGAAAGGGCAGGTCGCGAATCAGGCCGTACTTGATGACCTCCGCGAGGCCGGCCGACAATTCCCGATCCGGCAGGGTCTTCAGCGTATCGGTATCGGCCAGCACCAGCTTCGGCTGCCAGAACGCACCGACCATGTTCTTGCCGCGCGGATGGTTGATGCCGGTCTTGCCGCCCACCGAAGAATCGACCTGCGAGAGCAGCGTGGTGGGAATCTGGATGAAGGGCACGCCACGCTGATAGGTGGCGGCGGCAAACCCGGCCAGATCGCCGATGACACCGCCACCAAGGGCAACGACAGTCGTACTCCGATCGCATCGGGTTGCCAGCAGGCCATCGTAAATCAGGTTGAGCGATTCCCAGTTCTTGTGCGCTTCGCCGTCGGGGAGAATGATCGGCGTGACGCCGACGCCGACTTTCTCCAGCGCCGCGGCCAGTACGTCCAGATACAAGGGAGCCACGGTGGTGTTGCTGACCAGGGCGACACGCGCGCTGTTCAGAAACGGAAGGATCAGATCGGCACGGGAAAGTAGCCCGCCGTCGATCAGGATCGGATAGCTGCGTTCCGCGAGTGCAAGGTTCAGGCGGCGCATTGCTTGAGCAACTCCCGTTCAACATGCTTGATGAGATGGTTGATGCTGCCGCCCAGGCTGTTGATCACGATGTCAGCCACCTCGCGGTACAGGGGATCGCGCTCGGCGAACAGTTCCTCGATCTTCTTCAGGGGATCGGCGACCTGCAGCAGGGGTCGGTTGGGATCGAGGCGGGTGCGCTCGTACAGCAGGCGCGGCGCCACGTGCAGATAGACCACAGTGCCTCCCTGCTTGAGCGCAGCGCGATTTTCCGGACGGAGCACAGCACCACCACCGGTCGCGACGATCAAGTTTGATTGATTGGCCAGTTCGGCGATCACCTTTGATTCCCGATCGCGAAACCCCTGCTCGCCCTCGATGTCGAAAATCAGCGGAATCCGAACACCGGTACGCGCCTCGATCTCGTGATCGGCATCTACGAACGACCGTTGCATGCGTCTTGCCAGGTGGCGGCCGACAGTGGTTTTGCCGGCGCCTGGCAAGCCAACCAGGTAGATGTTGTTTTTTGCACTCACCCGCGGATTGTAGCAGCGCAAAAAGGCAAGGGCCGGCATGCGCCGGCCCTTGGCCAATGAGGATGAAACCGAGCTATCGCTGCGACAGCGAATCGCTAATGATGCGCGGCGTGATGAAGACCAGCAATTCGCTGCGCGACTGGCTCTTGGTGGTGGTCTTGAACAGGAAACCGACATACGGCAGATCGCCGAGGAAGGGGACGCGATCCTGTGTCTGGAGTTCAGATTCCCGCGCAAAGCCGCCGATGACCACCGTGCCGCCATTTTCCACGATCACGCTGGTGGTAACGGTGTTGGTGTCCAGGCTACCGGTCGTCGCATTGGTGATCGTGCTCTTGGCAATATTCAACTCAAGGCTGATGCGGTTATCCGGATTGACCGAGGGCGTCACCCCGAGAGTGAGAGGCGCCGAAAAGGTCTGGTAGATCGGCAGGCCGGTCGTCGCGTTGACCCCTGTAAGAATGGTCACGCTCTGTGTATTGTTGATGGTCGCCGCCTTGCGGTTCAAGGTGACAATTCTGGGCGATGAAATAGTCTTGTTTCGCGAATCGTTCTCCGCCGCCTGCAACTCCAGTGCGAGCAACTTGGTTCCGGCGCTATTGAACAGCATCAGGCCGATATTGGCAGCCGATGCCAGGGAATAGCTCGGTTGAAATACATTGGTCGTCCGCGTCAAGCCCGGTGCGGTCGGTGCGCCGAACGTGTCAACATTGGAAAATCCCCCGGTGGTTCCCAGCACCGCGCGCGTCGTACTGCCACCGATCTGATAACCACCCTGAGACAGGCTGCTGGACTGGCCCAGGCTCAAGCGCATGCCTAGCGAACTTGTGAAGCCAGTCGAGGCTTCCACAATGCGGGCTTCTATCATCACCTGCTTGGGCGGGATATCCACGGTGCGGATGACTTCACGTATTGCTTCAACCGCAGCGGCCGTATCACGGACGAATACCTGGTTGGTCGCATCGTGAATCGATATTCCGCCACGCGAGGTGAGCATGCCCTTGCTTGGGCCGCCTGCCGCGGCCGGAGCCGGTGCTGCGGGAGCGCCGCCACCTGCCGCCGCGGCTGCTCCTCCTGCCGGCGCGGCACCCGTCGGGGGCGGTGCGGAGGCAAAGCTGCTATTCACCAGCGAAACAATATCCGCTGCCTTGACATAGTTGAGCTTGAAGGTTTCCGCTACCAGCGGCGCAACCTCGCTCGATCGCGTCGCCTCATCGGCGGTGTCCTGGTCACGCTTCTGCAGCACGGCTCGGTCGCCAAACAAAACCACGTCATTGCGCACCCGCATGCCGGCATTGACCTGCGTCATGATGATATCAAGCGCCTGGTCGTAAGGGATGTTATCCAGGTTTGCGGTGACCGACCTGCCGTTCAGCGAAGGATCGATCAGCACGTTCTTGCCCGAAATGTCGGCGAGAGTGCGCAAGACCATGGCGGCATCAGCGCCGAAGAAGTTGATCGAAATCTTTTGCCCCTGCTGCCCGGTCTGCACCAGCTTATTGGCTTCATCTGCGGGGATCGGTTTGACTTCGATGGTCAGCTGGTTGTTTGCCAAATGTGCCTGATGAAACCAGCGGCCGCGGGCGGCAATGTCGAGGCGCGTCAGATTGCCCATGGTGCGCGAAGTAATGGTCGTTACCGGCGTCGCAAAATCATTGACGTCGCGCCGATTCTGCAGACGTTCGGGCAACTCGACGTCACGCAACTCGACGGTAAGTCCCGTACCCACGCGACGGATGTCGATAGGTACGGTGCCATCGGTCAGATCCACGGTAATCGTGGCCTGGCCATCTTCGCCGCGGCGGAACGCGATATCGCGGATTGCGGCCATGTCAGCCGCAGGCACCGGGGTTCCCGCCTGAGCCGTCGATGAGGTCGGCGCGGTCGCGCTATAAACGCTCGGCGCCGGTTCCTGGCTGGCTTGGGCACTCTGCGTCTGCAGTTTGATAAAAAGCACATCGCCCACAATTTCGGTAGAGAACTTGGTCGGCCGATACAGGTTCAGCACCAGTCGTGTCAGCTTGTCGGTCTGAACCAGATTCATACTCTTGAGATCGCCAGTCGCCACCTGCTGTGTGGACTGACCCGACTGATTGTCCGTGTCCGGAAAGTCAATCACCACACGCGGTGGCTCTACGACGCTCCAGTTTCCCGGCAGCGTCTTCAAGGGAGAGGACATCTGCACCTTGAGCAAGACCTGATCGCCATCGCGCCTGACCTGAATCTGCTTGATGGAGTTTTCCGCCGCGACCGATGCGCCGGACAGGGCAAACCAGAAGCCCGCCAGGGCAGCAGCAATATGAAAATGTTTCATCAACGTCCTCCTTCTTTCGGCACCATGAGCGACCTCTCCTGCTCCACCCATGCGCCGTTCGCATCCTTGACGGATTCAAGCACCGTAATGCCATCCCGGGTAATTGCCGTAATCTTGCCAAAGCTACGACCCATGTATTCGCCCACGCGCACATGCTTCGGCTTGTTCGGTGGCGGTGTCTGAATCAGAGCATAGGGCACGTTCCCCGCCATGATGACGCCTACCACTTTGAGATCTTCGATCGGGAAAATTTCCAGCGGCTGCTGCGGTCGAGTGCGATCCGGCGCCGTCTTGTCCGCAACGGATTCCTGGGTCACTATCTTGCCCGGCGCAAAGGGCGGCGTCAGCGTCTCCGTCTCATACGCAACCACCGGGAAGGCGGCTATCTCCGGCAGGGGCGACACCTTGCCCTTCATGCTTTTCGCCTCGTCGCGCATCCACTCCCGAAGGTCCTGATGGTCTTCGCTGGAGCAGCCCGACAGCAACAGCAACAGCGGGCAGAGGAAAAGAAGTCTGTTTAGCTTCATTTCTTGCCTGCCTTGGCCGATTGCTGAGCCTTCTTCTGGTTGGCCAGTTCTGCGTCATCAAGATAGCGGAAGGTTTTGGCCGTGGTTCTCAACGTCAGCGTCCCGTTCGGGTTCGCGATCAAATTGACGTCATTCAAGGTGACGATGCGCGGCAGCTTGGCAAGATCTCCCGTAAACGCGCCAATGTCATGGTAGCTGCCGATGAGGTTGAGCGTAATCGGCACCTCTGCATAGAATTCTCTGGCGCCCTCGCCGCCTGGCTTGAAGAGCTCCACCAACAGGCCCCGCGCCTGGGCCGCCTTGTTGATATCCACCAGCATGTCACCCATCTCGGCCTTGTTCGGCAACTGCTTGAGCAAGGCGCCGAACGAGCGGTCGATCTCGGTCAGTTGGCGGCGGTACTCGTCGAGATTCACGGCCTGTCTCTTCTTGCCCAGCCATTCGTCCTTGTGTTTGGCTTCCTCACTCTTCTTTGCGTCGAGCTCCTCCAGTTGGACACTCCAGCCAATGGCACCAAACCCCCATGCGGCGGCAATGAAAGCCACAAAGAGACTGAACAGAATCACAATCCGGGGAGCCAGCGGCCACAGCCCCGGATCCTTCGGATCCAGAGTCCTGAAATCCATGGCCAGTTGCTGAAAATCAATCAGCGGCGGTTTGGGCGGAACAGGCTCGGCCTTGACCGTGTGCTTTTCCGCCAAGCGTTCCGCGGCCGACTTTCCTTTGAACAGTGAGGCCAGGTTGGGCAGCTTCATTTCTTCTTCCCCTGCGCGGCCGTCTGGCGTGTGATCACGGTGGATATGCTGAACGCATTGAGACGTCGATTGTTCACCACTTCGGCCTTGGTTTCGATCAGGGTCGACTGCTCAAGCAGAGGCGATTCATCGAGATTGTTCATCAGCGTGGTGATCCGCGCGTTTGACTGCGCGTAGCCGGAAATAGTGATTTTTGGCCCCGCTTGCGCAATGGAGCGCAAATAAATTCCTTCCGGCACCTGCTTTGCCAGTTCGTTGAATAGGTGCACTATTTCAGTGCGGTTGGCCTGCAGCGCCTCGATGACCCGCTTGCGGGCCAACAACGCATTGGTCTGTTCCTGGATCTTCTTGATTTCGTCAATTTCCTTGTCCAGGCTGGCAATTTCCCGCTTGAGAAATTCGTTCTTCTCGCTCTGCACAGTGATCTCGCGGTTGATCAGCGAGAAACCAAGGAACCAGATCACGGCCGCCAGCACACACACTAGGCCCAGCAGGACATAGAACTGCTGGCGCCGCGCCTTGCGCCTCTCCTCGCGATGGGGAAGAAGATTGATCCGGATCATTGATCGAACTTCCTGAGAGCCAGCCCGCACGCCACCATCAGAGACGGCGCGTCAGCGGCAAGCTGTTTGGCACGAATACGCGGCGAGATTGCCATTCCGGCAAATGGATCGGCCAGCAGAGTATTGACGTTGGTGCGCTGGCCGACCAGCTCGGCAACGCCTGGAACCAGTGCCGAGCCGCCTGCCAGAATGATGTGATTCACTTCCGTATACTGCGTCGAGGTGAAAAAGAACTGCAGTGCGCGCGCAACTTCCTGCGCCATATTTTCAATGAAGGGATGAAGAATTTCCGCTTCGTAATTGTCGGGTGGCGTGCCCGAGCGCTTCAGGTTCTCGGCTTCGTCAGGGCCCATGCCGTAGGCACGCATGATCTCGTCGGTGAGCTGCGAGCCGCCGAAGGCCTGTTCGCGCGCATAGAGCTGCTGGTCATCCTTCATGATGCTGACCTTCATCGCCGAGGCGCCCACGTCCACCAGCGCGACGATCTGGCCGACTCCGTCACGGGGCAGCTGCTTGATCACCAGTTCATACGCGGCCTGGGTTGCATAGGCCTCGACATCCATCACCACCGGCTTCAGCTCAGCCACTTCCGCTGCGGCGACGCGGTCTTCGACCTTCTCCTTGCGTGAAGCCGCCAGCAATACCTCAACGTCGTCCGGGCTCCCCGGTGCCGGGCCGATCACCTGAAAATCAAGATTGACCTCTTCCAGCGCAAATGGAATGTACTGATTGGCTTCCGACTCGACCTGAATCTCCATCTCCTGCTCGCGCAGACCAGCCGGCAACGTGATCTTCTTGGTGATTACCGCAGCCGTCGGCAGCGCCATCGCGATAAAGCGCGTGGTGGTCCCGAGTCGCTTCCAGCAGCGCTGAAGGGTATCGGCCACGGCGTCGAGCGACGCCAGATTGCCATCCACGACCGAATCCTTGGGCAAAGGTTCAATAGCGTAACGCTCTACCCGCGGCTGCCCCTTGCCGGCATCGACCAGCTCGACCATCTTGACGGCGGTCGAACTGATATCCACACCGATCAGCGGACGCAGCTTCGGGTTAAAGATCGACTTCAGGGCCGAGACATCGATCTGCAAAGGATTTTCCCTTTAAAAATATTACGTTACGAGCTATACAGATAATTTACTTCAGATGCTAGCAGCAACTATATCGACTGTAAAGCAAAAAGATCACAGATGAACAAGCGGAGCGTGTCTTCAGCGCCACAGTTATAATCCTACGCGCTGCCTTCCACCCCGTCCATTACGTGTCCATTCCCGCCCTACCCGCTCCCGTCCGCTGGGTGCTGTACTTCCTGCTCCTGATCGGCGGCGCCGTGCTCAGTGTCGCCGCGCTCGCCGGCATCGTGCTAATTCTCGTCTATCCACGACTTCCATCGCTGGAAGTGCTGACCGACTATCGGCCGAAAATTCCCCTGCGCATCTACTCCAGCGACGGCCAGTTGATTGGCGAGTTTGGTGAGGAAAGACGCCACTTCGCACACATCAATGACGTTCCCGCCGTAATGAAGCAGGCCATTCTCGCGGCCGAAGACGAGCGCTTCTATCAGCATCCGGGCGTAGACACACTCGGCGTATTGCGTGCAGCCTATTCCAATTTCGTGGGTGGTGGCAAGCGCCAGGGAGCGTCGACCATCACCATGCAGGTCGCTCGCAACTTTTTTCTCTCGAGCGAAAAAACCCTGACGCGAAAACTATACGAGATGTTACTGGCTTTCAAAATTGAGAACAACCTAGGCAAAGATCAGATTCTCGAGATATACATCAACCAGATTTACCTGGGGCAACACGCCTACGGTTTTTCGGCAGCAGCGCAGATCTATTACGGCAAAGCGCTGAAGGATGTCAGCGTGGCCGAGGCCGCCATGCTCGCCGGCCTGCCCAAGGCGCCTTCGGCCTACAACCCGGTGGCCAATCCGAAGCGGGCACAGTTGCGCCAGCGTTACGTGCTGCGCCGGATGCAGGAACTCAACTTCATCAACGAAGAGCAAGTGAAGGCCGCACAGACGGAAGCCCTGTACGTCAAGCACGACGTCAACGACTTCGGTGTCCACGCCGAGTATGTTGCTGAAATGGCGCGCCAGATTGCGGCTGAGCGCTTCCCCGACGATGTCTACAGCCGCGGCCTGCGCGTAATCACCACCATCGACCGCAGCGCACAACAGGCCGCCTACCACGCGGTACGCCGCGGCGTCATCGATTACGACCGTCGCCACGGTTATCGCGGCGCCGAGGCCTACGTCGACGTGGAAGACATCACCTCCGATCAGGATGAGGAACTCGAAGACCTGTTGGCCGACTATGACGACAGCGACGATCTGCTGCCGGCCATCGTTCTCGAAGCCACACCAAAACTGGTGCGCGTCTATCTGCGTGGCGGCGAGTTGCTCAACATCAGCGACGACGGACTGAAGTTTGCCGCGCGCATGCTGGACGACAAGGCGGCCCCGAATAAACGGGTGCGGCGTGGCGCGGTGGTCCGCGTGCAGAAATCCGACAAGGGCTGGCAGATCGTCCAGTTGCCCGATGTCGAAGCGGCTTTCGTCGCCGCCAGCCCGGTCGACGGCGCGATCCGGGCACTGGTCGGCGGTTTCGATTTCAATCGCAGCAAGTTCAACCACGTCACCCAGGCCTGGCGCCAGCCCGGGTCCAGTTTCAAGCCCTTCATCTACTCCGCCGGCCTGGAAAAAGGCTATACGCCGGCCTCCGTGATCCCTGACGAGCCGGTCTCGATCTCCGCCGAAGAAACGGGCTCCCAGGCCTGGGAGCCAAAGAACTACGACGGCAAGTACGAAGGTCCGATGACTCTGCGCACCGCGCTGGCAAAATCCAAGAACATGGTTTCGATCCGTCTGCTGCGCTCCATCGGCACCCATTACGCGCAGGACTATGTGACGCGCTTCGGCTTCGATGCGGACAAGCACCCGCCCTACCTCACGCTGGCGCTTGGCGCCGGATCGGTGACGCCGTGGCAGCAACTCACCGGCTATTCGGTATTTGCCAACGGCGGCTACCGCATCGAGCCGTATATCGTGCGCCAGATTCTTGATGACAAGGGCGCGGTACTGGCCGCCACACAGCCCGCGCTGGCTGGCGATGAATCGCTGCGCGCGATCGACGCCCGCAATGCCTGGCTGATGGACAGCATGATGCACGACGTGGTGCGGCGCGGCACGGGCGCGCGCGCCGCCGTCGCGCTCAAGCGCGGCGACCTGGCGGGCAAGACCGGCACCACCAACGATTACATCGACGCCTGGTTCTGCGGCTACCAGCCGACCGTGGTCGGCATCGCCTGGATCGGCTTCGATCAGCCCAAGCGCATGGGCAACGGCGAAACCGGCGCCTCGGCAGCATTGCCGATGTGGATCAGCTTCATGGAGCAGGCATTGAAAGGGGTACCGGAGAGCTGGCAGGAAACTCCCCAGGGCCTGGTGTCAATCGTCGCCAATGATCCTGCAGGCAAGACCAGCAAGGAACTCGTTTACAAGGAATATCTGCCTCCCCCACCGCCGGACGCGGAGGAACCGAAACAGGATACAAAGCTGGAGCCGACCCAGGAGCCCGCGCCGGTACGGGATGCGAAGCCGAAACTGGTTGAAAAGCCGGCCGCCGAAAAACCCCTGTTGCCGAGACCCGCCGAAAAGAAGAACTAGAGCACAACCCTGACGCCGGCCTGTTCGGACAGGGTGCGCGACAAGGCCACCATCAATTCTTCGCCGTCGCGCGTGCCCAGCCACCTGCCGCCCTCGGGACGGAAGTGATAACCGCCCGATTTCGCCGCCAGCCAGATCTCGCGCGCGGCAGCGTGTCGATTCAGGATGATCTTCGAGCCGTTGGCGAACTCGATCTCGATCACGCCGCCAGGTTTCATTTCAAAATCGAAATCGGCGACATCGCTTTCACTCGCCGCCTCCAGCGCCGTCTCGATGCGCGCCAGCTCAGCATCGGCCGCTGTCATGAATTCCCGCTCATCCATCGCGTGTTACCATCCCTTGTCCGAATAGACTCTCATCTGCCATGCGTCTGATTCAACCGTTTCTCGCCGCCCTGGTCGCCCTGACGACCCTCGCCGCCTGCGGCACCAAGACCCCGCTCACGCTGCCACCGCCGGAACTTCCCGCGGTCAAGGCCGCCGTTACATGCCCGCAAAGCGGAATCCCATGTACGCAAAGCGCACCAATGCCGACTCCTGCGGCCGATAATACCAACAAAGCAACAGAACCTCGCCAATGAGTCTGGGCGTCATGCACCAGGACGGCCTGCACGTCGAGGGCGTTGCCCTGGCCGACGTCGCCGCGCGCTTCGGCACCCCGTGCTACGTGTATTCGCGAGCCGCGCTCACCGCGGCCTATGCGGCCTATCGCGACGCGCTGCAGGCTCATGGTCTGGCCGACCGATCGCTGATCTGCTATGCGGTCAAGGCCAATTCCAATCTCGCCATCCTGAATGTATTCGCCCGGCTCGGCGCCGGTTTCGATATCGTCTCGGGCGGCGAACTGGCGCGCGTACTGGCCGCCGGCGGCGCCGCCGACAAGATCGTGTTTTCCGGCGTCGGCAAATCGCGTGCGGAAATGCGCGCGGCACTGGAGGCCGGCATCCACTGCTTCAATGTCGAATCAGCCAGCGAACTCGATCAGCTCAGTGAAGTCGCGGGCGCTGTCGGCCGCCGTGCGCCGGTCTCGCTGCGTGTAAATCCCGATGTCGACGCGAAGACCCATCCCTATATTTCCACCGGCCTCAAAACCGCCAAGTTCGGCGTTGCCTTCGGCGACGCCTTCGAGCTCTACCGCCGCGCCGCCGCGCTGCCGCATATCGCGGTGAAGGGCATCGACTGCCACATCGGCTCGCAGCTGCTCGACCCGGCGCCGGCGGCCGAGGCGGCCGACAAGGTGCTGGCGCTGGTCGATCGTCTTGCCGCCGCAGGGATTGCGCTGGAGCACATCGACCTCGGTGGCGGCATGGGCATTCAATACCACGCCGACGAGCCGGCGCCGGCAGCGTCCGACTATCTCGCACCGATGCTGGAGAAGTTGGCCGCACGCCGCGAAAAGCTGGTGTTCGAACCCGGCCGCTCGCTGGTCGGCAATGCCGGGCTGCTGCTGACCCGCGTTGAAGTGCTGAAGTCCGGCGCCGAAAAACACTTTGCCGTGGTCGATGCCGCGATGAACGACCTGATGCGTCCCGCGCTGTATGACGCCTGGCACGACATCGTAAGAGTCGGTGCTTGCCCGCCCGCGAAGCGGAATCCCGGGCAGACAGAGTCCGACACGGCGACCGGCACGGCGGCAGGGACGCCAATGAGCTACGAAATCGTCGGTCCGGTCTGCGAGTCGGGTGATTTTCTCGGCCATGACCGTCAGCTCGCGCTGAAGGAGGGCGATCTGCTCGCCATCCTCTCGGCAGGCGCCTACGGCATGTCGATGGCATCGAACTACAACACGCGGCCACGCGCCGCCGAAGTCATGATCGACGGCGATGCCGTGCATCTGATCCGTCGCCGCGAAGAAATTCCGCAACTGTTCGCCCTCGAATCCCTGCTACCTTGAGAAGGCCCGTCCGCCCATGACCCAGACCCGCACCATTCTGCTCATTGCCGCCGTGCTGGCCGGCGGCGGCGGGGCGGCGTGGTACTTTACCAAGCCCGAAACACCCGCCGCCGGCGCCAAAGGACAGGCATCGCCCCCGGTGCCGGTCCGGCTGGCCAAAGCAGTCGTCCGCGACATGCCATTGCGACTCGAATTCACCGGTCGCACCGAGGCCTACGAGACGGTCACCCTCAAGTCGCGGGTCGACGGTCAGGTGCAAAGCGTGACCTTCACCGAAGGCCAGCACGTGCGGCAAGGCGATGTCCTGCTGCGGCTCGACCCGGCCGACTTTCAGGCCAGGCTCAACCAGGCTGCGGCCAATCTGGCGAAGAGCCAGGCCCAACTGGCCAAGGCGCACGCCGATGTCGAGCGCTACATTGCGCTGCGCGCCAAGGGCTTTGTCTCGGAAGAAAAAGTCGGCGAGATGCGCACCACGGCCGTCGCTGCAGAATCCGTAGCCAGGGCCGACGAGGCCGCGGTCGAACTCGCCCGCCTGCAGTTGTCATACACGACGATCAAGGCGCCGTTGGTCGGCGTGGTCGGCGCCAAACTGGTGTTCCCCGGCACGGCGGTGAAGGTCAATGATACGGCGCTGGCCATGGTCAATCGCGTGCGCCCCCTGTATGTGGGCTTCGCCGTCCCGGAAAAGTATCTGCCGCAATTGCAGGCCGGCATGCGCTCCGACAAGAAGTCGATGAAAGCGGCAATTTCGCTGCCCGGCAGCGATGCCGCCTGGGAGGGCGATGTGCGCTTTCTCGATAACGGCGTCGACGTGGCGACGGGCACCATCCAGCTCAAGGCCATTCTGCCCAATGAAGATGAAAAGCTCGCGCCCGGCCAGTTCGTCACTGTGAGCCTGGTGCTGGATACCCTGAAGGAGGCGGTGGTGATCCCCGCCGAGGCGGTGCAACAGGGAGCCGAAGGCAGCTTCCTGTTCGTGGCCAAGGAAGACGGCAGCGTCGACCTGCGCAAGGTCCGCGTCGCCTCTGTACAGCAGCGCTTCGCGATCATCGCCGAGGGCCTTGCCGGCGGTGAAACGGTCGTCACCGAAGGCCACCTGCGGCTGACGGCCGGGGCTCGGGTAAAGGCCGTCGACGCCGCCCCGGAAGGCACGCCGGTCAAAGCCGGCACCCCCGCCGCAACCGGCAAACCCAACTAGGAAACCGCGATGCAGTTGTCAGAGCTGTGCATCCGCCGGCCGGTGATGACCACGCTGCTGATGGCCGCGTTCCTCATCTTCGGCGTCATTGCCTATCGCGCGCTGCCGGTGTCCGAACTGCCGAGCATCGATTTCCCGACCATCTCGGTCACTGCCCAGTTGCCCGGGGCCTCGCCGGAAACCATGGCTGCCGCGGTCGCCACCCCGCTCGAAGGCCAGTTCTCGACGATTTCCGGCCTCGACTCGATGACCTCGACCAGCGCCCAGGGCACCTCCACCATCACGCTGCAGTTTGCGCTCGACCGCAGCATCGATGCCGCCGCGCAGGACGTGCAGTCCGCCATCGCCGCCGCGCAGCGCAAGTTGCCGCCGGACATGCCGACGCCGCCCTCCTTCCGCAAGGTCAATCCGGCGGATTTCGCCATTTTCTACATCGCCATGAACTCGACCACGCTGCCGACCTGGGTGGTCAACGAGTATGCCGAAACCCAGCTCGCGCAGCGCCTGTCGACGCTGCCCGGCGTCGCCCAGGTCAATGTCTTCGGTTCGCAGAAATACGCTGTTCGCATACAGGCCGATCCGGCCCAGCTCAGCTCGCGCGGCATCGGCATCGACGAATTGCAGGCGGCGGTCAAGAATGCCAATGTCAACCTGCCGCTGGGCACGCTCGACGGCACGCGGCAGAGCTTTGCGCTGCAAGCCAACGGCCAATTGCTCGACGCGGCGGCCTATCGTCCCCTGACCGTGGCCTGGCGCAACGGCGCGCCGGTGAAGCTGGAAGAGCTGGCAAAGGTCATCGACAGCGTGGAGAACGCCAAGGTCGCCGCCTGGTTCAACGACCGGCGCACCATCATGCTGGCGGTATTTCGTCAGCCGGGATCGAACACGATCGAAACCGTAGCCGCGATCAAGCGCGTGTTGCCGGCATTCCAGGCCAATCTGCCGGCCTCGATCGAACTGCAGGTGCACTACGACCGCAGCGTTTCGATCCGCGAGGCCATCAACGACGTGCAATTCACGCTGATTCTCGCCGGCTTCCTGGTGATCCTGGTGATCCTGATGTTCCTGCGCAATCTGTCGGCGACGATCATTCCGGCGCTGGCCTTGCCGATCTCGGTGATCGGCACCTTCGCCGTCATGTACGCACTGGGCTACAGCCTCGACAACCTCTCGCTGCTGGCGCTCACGCTGTCGGTGGGCTTCGTCGTCGACGACGCGATCGTCATGCTGGAGAACATCATCCGCCATATCGAAAACGGCGAAGAACCTTTCCAGGCGGCGATCCTCGGTGCGCGCGAAATCGGCTTCACCATCATGTCGATGACGCTGTCGCTGATCGCCGTCTTCATTCCGGTGCTGTTCATGAGCGGCATCGTCGGCCGCCTGCTGCACGAGTTCGCCGTCACCATCTGCGCCGCGATCCTGGTCTCCGGCTTCGTCTCGCTGACGTTGACGCCGATGCTGTGCAGCCGCTACCTGAAACACGCCGCGCCGGAGCAGCATGGCCCGGTCTTCATGGCCTTCGAGCGTTTCTTCGAGGCGCTGCTGAACGCCTACCGCCGCTCGCTGAGTTGGTGCCTGGCGCGACCGCTGTGGGTCATGCTCTCCTTCGTCCTCACCCTGATCGCCACCGCGCTGATCTTTGGCGCGGTGCCCAAGGACTTTCTGCCCAGCGGCGATACGGGGCAGATCATTGCCTCTACCGAAGGCCCGCAGGACATTTCCTTCCCGGCAATGATGCAGCGACAGCGCACGGTAGCAGATATCCTTGCCCAGGATCCGAGCGTGCTCACGCTGGGATCCTTCGTCGGCGCCAGCGGCCCGCGTCCGACCTCCAACACAGGCACCCTGGTGCTCAACCTCAAACCGCACAGCGAGCGCAAGGAGGGCCCTGACGAAATCATCGCCCGCCTGCGCCCCAAGTTAGCCGCCGTGCCCGGCATCCGCGTCTTCATGCAGAACCCGCCGCCGATCCGCATCGGTGGCCAGGTGACCAACGCACAGTTCCAATACACGCTGCAGGACACCGATCTGGCCGAACTCTACCGCTGGAACGATACCCTGCTCGACCACCTGCGCCAGCTGCCCGGCCTGGTCGACGTCAACACCAATCTGAAGAATCAGAGCCCGGTGATCGCGCTCGACATCGACCGCGAAAAGTTGGCGCCGCTCGGCATCAGCATCGGCCAGATCGAAGACGCACTGCAAAGCGCGTTCAGTTCGCGCCAGATATCGACGATCTACGCCGCCACCAACCAGTACCAGGTGATCCTCGAAGTCGCGCCCGAACTCCAGGCCGACCCGGCCACGCTGGCGAAGATCCATGTCCGTTCCAGCACTGGCAAACTGGTACCGGTCGATACCGTGGCGCGCATCAGCCGCGGCACCCAGGCACTGACGGTCAACCACCAGGGCCAGTTGCCCTCGGTGACGCTCTCCTTCAATCTGCTGCCCGGCGTTTCGCTGGGCGATGCGGTGCATCGCATCCGCAAGATGGAGCGCGAGATGAACATGCCGGCCTCGCTCACCACCAGCCTGCAGGGCGCAGCGCAGGCCTTCGAGGCTTCGCTGAAGGGACTGGGCGTGCTGCTGCTGATCGCGATTCTGGTGGTGTATATCGTGCTCGGCATTCTCTACGAGAGCTTTGTGCACCCGCTCACCATTCTCTCCGGGCTGCCCGCCGCGGGCCTCGGCGCCCTGCTGACGCTGCTGATCTTCCGCGTCGATCTGAGCCTCTATGCCTTCGTCGGCATCATCATGCTGGTCGGCATCGTCAAGAAAAACGCGATCATGATGATCGACTTTGCGCTGGAGAAGCAGCGCAAGGACGGAATGGCCCCGCGGCAGGCTATTTTCGATGCCTGCATGGTGCGCTTCCGGCCGATCATGATGACCACCATGGCCGCGCTGGTGGGGACGCTGCCGATTGCGGTGGGCTGGGGCGCCGGTGCCGAAGTGAGGCGGCCGCTGGGCCTGGCCGTGGTCGGCGGCCTGCTGCTGTCGCAGTTCCTGACCTTGTATCTGACACCGGTGGTGTATCTCTATCTCGACCGCCTGAGCGGTCGGAAAAAGGCCGCCTGAAGAGTCGGCACCGGCGCTGCGGCGGCAACCGGCGGGGTTGCGCAGATGCCCGGTTGCAGGCGGGCTTTAGGCCTTCTTCAGAAAGCAGGTCTTGAGCACCAGGCCCTTGACCTTCTCGGCATTGCATTCGACTTCTTCGTCGTCATCGGTCAGCCGGATGTTCTTGATCGTGGTGCCCCGCTTCAAGGTCACCGACGTGCCCTTCACTTTCAGATCCTTGATCAGGGTTACCGTGTCTCCATCGCTCAAGGCGTTGCCATTGCTGTCTTTGGCGGTCACTGTCGGTCTCCTTTGGCAAAGCGTCCGATTTTACCGGATGGTCTTGCGCGCCACCGGCCACATCCGCGCTTCAGCGTCGTGCCGCTTCCAGCAACCGCGAAATCTGCGCGTCCTTGTCTTGCCATAGTTGCTGCACCCAGCGCTGGAAGGCCTCGCGCACCGCCGGATCGCCGGCGTAATCGGTTTTCAGCAGATGCTGCGGAACCGGCAAGGGCTGGACTCGAACGATCACCCGCTTCAGTTTTCCGCAGAGGAATTCCCAGAAATTCGGCGCGCCGTCGGGGTAGACGATGGTGACGTCCAGAATCGCCTGAAACTTGTCGCCCATCGCGTTGAGCGCCAGCGCGATGCCGCCCGCCTTGGGCTTGAGCAGGTGCCGATAGGGCGATTGCTGGCGCTGATGTTTGGCCGGCGTGTAGCGGGTGCCTTCGAGAAAATTCATCACGCTGGTCGGGATCAGGGAAAACTTCTCGCAGGCCTTGCGCGTCGCCGCCTGATCCTTGCCGCGCATCTCCGGATGCTGCTTGAGGAATTCCTCGCTGTGACGGCGCATGAAGGGAAAATCCAGCGCCCACCAGGCCAGCCCCATGACGGGCACCCACCTCAACTGCTGCTTGAGAAAGAACTTGAGCAGCGGAATGCGGCGGTTGAACAAGTGCTGCAGCACGAAAATGTCGGCCCAGGTCTGATGATTGCTGTTGACCAGATACCAGTTGTGCGGATCAAGCCCGGCGATGCCTTCGACATCCCAGGCGGTGCGCTGGGTCAGCGTCATCCAGCCGCTGTTGCCGGAAATCCAGACCTCGGCAATGGCTACCAGAATGGGGTCGATGCGCAGGCGGACGGCCCGGAACGGCAGGATCAGCTTCAGGATCGCAAACAGCAGCAGGATCGGTACCCAGAACAGCGCGTTGAGTCCCAGCAGTAGCGCCGCGATGAAACCGATCAGCGGCGCCGGCAGGAAATTCAGCATGACAGAGCTATCTGCTGCGCATTGGGGAATACTGCTGCCGCAGGATGTTCTTCTGTACCTTGCCCATCGCGTTGCGTGGCAGCTGGTCGACCAGATACACCCACTTCGGCACCTTGAAATTGGCCAGTTGGCCCTTGATGGCGCTGATGATGACGGCCTCGGTCAAGGCGGCACCGGCCGGGTTCTTCTGGCGCACCACCACCGCGCTGACGGCCTCGCCGAAATCCGGATGCGGCAGACCGATCACGGCGGATTCCACGACACCGGGCATGGCGTCGATCAGCTCCTCGATTTCCTTGGGATACACGTTGAGGCCGCCGGTGATCACCAGGTCCTTCGAGCGGCCGCTGATCACCACGTAGCCATCGGCATCCAGGGTGCCCATGTCGCCGGTCTTGAAGTAGCCGTCGGCGGTGAACTCTTCCTTGGTCTTTTCCGGCATGCCCCAGTAGCCGACGAAGACATTGTCGCCCTTGACCTGGATGTTGCCGACCACGCCGGGCTTTACCGCCGCGTCGCCAGCGCCGACTATGCGTAACGAGGTACCCGGCAGCGGAAAACCGACCGTGCCGCCGCGCCGCTCGCCAGCGTAGGGGTTCGAGGTAAACATGCCGCCCTCGGTCATGCCGTAGCGCTCGAGAATGGTGTGCCCGCTGCGCGCCTTGAACTCGTCGAAGGTTTCCTTCAGCAGCGGCGCCGAACCGGAGACGAACAGCCTGATGTGGCGACAGCTGTCGCGGCCGAAGGCGGGATCGTGCAGCAGGCGCACATAGTAGGTCGGCACGCCCATGAACACGGTCGACTGCGGCAGCAATTTCATGGCGCGGGCGGCATCGAACTTCGGCTCGAAGAACATCGCCGAGCCATTCAGCAGGACGCAGTGGCAGGCCACGAACAGGCCGTGCACATGAAAGATCGGCAGCATGTGCAGCAGCACGTCGCCGGGCGCGAAATGCCAGCAGGCATGCAATGTTCGCGCGTTGTGCGCGAGGTTGCCGTGGCTCAGCATCGCGCCCTTGGACCGGCCCGTGGTGCCCGAGGTATAGAGGATCGCGGCGAGGTCGGCCGTCGCTCTGGCCACCGTGAAAAAGCTGTCCGGCTGCGGCGTGGCGGCGGCGATCAGGGAACCGCGCCCCTCGTCGTCCAGTTCCAGCACCGTGCACGCGTTGGACGCGCCGGCTTTCGCCGCCAGCGCATTGGCCAACTCGTCCGCCAGCGCCCGCATCTGCGGCCGGCAGACGAACAATCCGGGCGTCGCGTCATTGAGAAAGTACTCCAGCTCGTGGCGCTGATAGGCCGGATTCAGCGGCAGAAACACCATGCCGGCGCGCAGCGCGGCGAGATACAGCACCAGCGCTTCGGGCGTCTTTTCCACCTGGGCCGCCACCCGGTCGCCGGGCTTGAGTCCCAGCGCCACGATCAGGTTCGCCATGCGCGCCGAGGCGCGCTCGACGTCGCCGTAGGTCCACACCCGGCCGTCGGGGAGGATCATGCACGGCGCGGCGGAATTCTTCGGAAAATGCGCGGACAACAGGGAATACAGATTCTGGTTCATGTCGATTACTTGGTCGAAATTCCCATCACCGCGTCGGGAAAGGCGGTCGCGATGCCGGGCAGGAAGCAGCACAGAACGATGGCGAAGAACATCAGGCCAACGAAAGGCATCACGCCCCAGATCACGTCCTTGAGCGGAATGTCGGGCGCGATGTTCTTGATGACGAAGATGTTGAGCCCGACCGGCGGATGGATCAGACCCATCTCCATGACAATCGTCATCACCACGCCGAACCAGATCAGGTCGAAGCCGACGGCCTTGAGCGGCGGCAGGATGATCGGCGCGGTCATCAGGATGACCGACACCGGCGGCAGGAAGAAGCCGAGCAGCAGCACCATCAGCAGGATCACCGTCAGCAGCAGCCACTTCGACAGGGCCAGGCCGACGATCCACTCCGCCGCGCTCTGCGAAATGTGCAGGTAGCTCATGACATAGGAATAGAGCAGCGACATGCCGATGATGAACATCAGCATGGTCGATTCGCGCAGCGTCGAGGTCAGGATCGGCGCCAGCTGCGTCGGCCGCCACAGGCCATACACCACCGCGATCAGCACCAGCGCCAGCACCGCGCCGAGGCCGGCGGTTTCCGACGGCGTCGCGTAGCCGCCGTAGAGCGCGATCATGACGCCGATCAGCAGGATGACGAAGGGCAGCACGCGCGGCAGCATTTCCACCTTCTCGCGCAAGCTGTAGACATGCTGGCCGAGGTAGGCCGACTTGACGCCGCCGGCGGCGTGGCTGACCTCGGCGGCACGGTATTCGACACGGTAGCGCCAGGTGGCGTAGAGCGAGAACAGCACCACCAGCAGCAGCCCCGGGCCGATGCCGGCGAGGAACAGGCGGCCCAGCGACTGCTCCGCAGCCACCGCATAGAGGATCATGGTGATCGACGGCGGCAACAGGATGCCGAGCGTACCGCCCGCGGCGATGATGCCCGCGGCGAAGCCACCCGAATAGCCGCGGCTGCGCATCTCGGGAATGCCGGCGCTGCCAATCGCCGAGCAGGTCGCCGGGCTCGAGCCGGCCATCGCCGCGAAGAGGCCGCAGGCGATTACGTTGGCGATGCCCAGTCCGCCCGGGATGCGGTGCATCCAGGCGTGCAACGCCAGATACAGGTCGCGGCCGGCGGCCGACTTGCCGATTGCGGCGCCCTTCATGATGAACAGCGGAATCGACAGCAGGGTGATGCTGGCGAGTTCCTCATAGACGTTCTGCGTCACGGTGTCGAGGCTCGATGCCGGCATGAAGAAGTACATGAAGAGCAACGCCACGCCGCCCAGCGCGAAGGCGATCGACATGCCCGAGAGCATCAGCAGCAGCGTCACCGCGCCATAGAGCAGACCGATGGCGAGTACGCTCATCGCGACATCCTCACGGCGACGACGCGGGCCATCAGGTGCAACAGCAACTGGATGCCGACCAGGGTCATGCCTGTCGCCATGATCGAGTAGGGAATCCACAACGGCGGCCCCCATGAGCTCGTCGTGGTCTGCCCTTCGCGCCAGGCCTCGTGCAGCAGCGTCCACGACTTCCAGGCGAAGAACAGGCAGAAGGCGCTGCTGGCGGCATCCACCAGCATCAGGCGCCAGCGATTCACCCGCGGCGAGAGGACGCCCGCCAGCGCCTCGATGCCGATGTGGCCGCGCTGCGACTGCACGTAGGCGCCGGACAGGAAAGTGGCGCCGACCAGCAGGAATACCGCGGCCTCGTCCTGCCAGTCGGTGGCGATCTTGAAGAAGTAGCGGGCAAATACGCTGTAGGTCAGGATGCCGGCGGCAACCAGCAGCGCCAGCATGCAGGGCACCAGCAGGGCACGATTGACCAGGCTCATGGCCCGGTCAAGCATGCCAAGCAGGCCCGGCGCCGGCCCGTCCGCGCCGGGCAGGCGCGGGTCGTAACCGTGACTCATGCCGGGCTTAAAGGGTCTTTTCGGCCAATTGCAGCAGGCGCGCGCAGTTGGGCGATCTGGCGCCGAAGTCCTTCCAGGCCGTGTCGCGCGCCAGCGCCTGCCACTTCTTGATGGCCTTGTCGTCGAGGTCATACACCTTGGCGCCGGCCTTCAGGTAGATCTCGGCAACCTGCTTGTCGTCGACCTTGGCCTGCTCGGTGCCGAACTTCTCCATCTCGGCGCCAACCTGCATGATGACCTGCTGCTGGTCCTTCGGCAGCTTGTCGAAGACGCTCTTGGCCATCATCAGCGGTTCCGCCATGAACCAGTAGGCCTTGCCGCGACCGGTGGTGAGGTGCTTGGAAACTTCTTCGAGGCGGAAGGAAATCAGGCTGGTGGACGAGGTCATCGCCGCATCGGCGGCGCCGGTCTGCATCGCCGCATAGATTTCGTTCGAGGGCAACGACAGCACCGAGGCGCCGGCGGCCTTGAGGATCATGTCCATTTCCTTGCTGCCACCGCGCACTTTCATGCCCTTTGCATCTTCCGGATTGACCAGCGGTGCGGCACGGCTGGCGACGCCACCCGCCTGCCAGATCCAGCTGACGATGACGATGCCCTTTTCCAGCAGCAGCTCGGTGAGCGCCTTGCCGATCTCGGCGTTCTTCCAGGTCGCCGCCTGTTCGTAGGAGGTGACCAGGCCCGGCATCAGGCCGAGGTTGAGTTCAGGCACCTCGCCGCCCGCATACGGCATCGGGTACAGGCTCATGTCCAGCGCGCCCTTGCGCATCGCGCTGAACTGGGCGTTGGTCTTCATCAGCGACGAGCCCGGATAGATCTGGAACTTGAGCGCGCCCTTGGTGCGGGCCTCCACTTCCTGCGCGAACTTGCGGCACAGGCGGTCGCGGAAATCGCCCGAGTCTATGGTGCCGCCCGGGAACTGGTGGGAAATCTTCAGGGGCTCGGCGCCAAAAGCCTGGCGTCCGAACAGCAGCAACGGAGCAGCGGCCAGTGCGGCTTGCAGAATTGAACGACGGGTAGTCATGATGGTCTCCTCTTGTGAATTTATTTTTGTCTTGCCTGGCGCCGAACGGCAGCCGAGGTGGCAATAGTACCCTCGCGGGCAAAACTTTCGACGTTGTTTTCCAGATCGTCGACGTCGTACAGGTAATTCACCATGACGCCGAAGGACTGCTTCATGCCCTTCGACGAGGCATCGCCCAGCGGGTTGATGCGCTCCAGCCGGGCGCCATTGCCCGCATGAAAGCGCGCGACGGGGTCGAGCGGCTGCCTGCCGTCGCCGCGGCTGGACTTGGCCAGCGTCAGGTAGCGCGCCGCCAGTTTCGCCAACGCCGCATTGGTCTTGCGCGCCAACGCGGCATCCCGCGTCCACTCGCCCGCTGCCAGTTGCGCGACGTCGAGTTCAAGCCCCTCTGCAGCCAGCTCCTGCGGATTGTTCCGGGCCCAGGACGCGAAACCGGGCATCGGCGACAAGGTGGCAAAGTGCGTCAGCTTGGGGAAGTCCCGCTGCAGATCGTCGATCACGCGCTTCAGCAGGAAATTGCCGAAAGACACGCCGCGCAAGCCGGCCTGCGTGTTGGATATCGAATAGAAGATCGCGGTGTCGGCACGGCGCGAGTCGAACACCGGCGCGCCCTCGTCGAGCAGCGCCTGGATGCTGCCGGCCAGATGGTCGGTGAGGGCCACCTCGACAAAGATCAAGGGCTCCATCGGCATGCGCGGATGGAAAAAGGCATACAGGCGACGGTCCGAATCGAGCCGGTCCTTGAGGTCGGTCCAGGAACGGATTTCATGCACCGCCTCGTACTGGATCAGTTTTTCCAGCAGCGTCGCCGGCGAGTTCCAGGTGATGCGCTGCAATTCGAGAAAGCCGATATCGAACCAGGCGGCCAGGCGCAACTCGAGTTCGCGATCCAGCGGCGCCAATTCAGGGTCTTCATCCAGATAGCGCAGCAGGTCGGCGCGCAAATCAACCAGAAACTTGACGCCCTGCGGGATGGCATTGAACTGGGTCAGGATGCGTATTCGCGCCGAACGCAAGGATGCACGCAGCGCAGCCTCCGCATCCCATTGGCGTTGCGTGCCCGCCGCGCGCTGGTAGGCCTCATGGGCTTTCGCGACACGCGCCGGCACCGGACCGAACTCCGTTGAAATCAGGTGCAGAAAGGCGTGACGCCCGGCGTCGTCGAGTTCAAGATAGGTCAGCGCCAGGGTCGCCGCCCGGGTCCGCGCGGAAACTTCGCCGCCACGCGCCTCGGCACACTCGGCGAGTTGCCGGCGCCACTCATCGAGCCGTTTCGGCCCCACGCTCGCCGTGCCACCAGCGCCGACTATCGAGCGCAAGCGTTGAACCAATCCCTCAACCATGAACCCCCTCCGCCTCCCAGCCTTCCATACTCCTCCATATCGCCGTCATTGTGGTATCAACTGCGAAAAATCGTCAATCGCCGGGTAATCGCCGGTGTGCTTTTCCGGTTGCGTCGTGTCCGGCCTCTTCACCGCCACCAGATGCGCGATGCCGTAGCGACGGGCGCTGTCGAGCACCGGCAGGCTGTCATCCACCAGCAGGGTGCGCGCCAGATCGAAGGGCTCGATCGCGGCCAGGCGCTGCCAGAATGCCTGTTCCTCCTTGGCGGCGCCCAGCGCGTGCGAGCTGACAATCGCATCGAAGTGCGGCGAGAGTCCGGTGCGTGCCATCTTCAGCGTCACGCTCTTGTGGTGCGCGTTGGTCGCCAGCACCACGCGCTTCCCGCTGGTCCGCATCGCCTCGAGAAAGGCCGTGACATGCGGATGGACGTCGATCAGGTGCGCGACTTCTTCCTTGAAGCGCATGATGTCGAGTTCCAGCGCGGTCTCCCAGAAATCCACCGAGTACCACTCCAGCGTTCCGGCGCGACCGTGATAGCGCGCCATCAATTCCTCGCGGCCGGCCTCGGGCGACAGGCCGCGCGCCTCGGCGTAGCGCCGCGGCAGGTGGACCTGCCAGAAGTGGTTGTCGAAGTTCAGGTCGAGCAGGGTTCCGTCCATGTCGAGCAGGACGGTGTCGATGCGCGACCAGTCAAGCATCGCGCCAGCTGCCGGCATTAGGGACGGATATAGGCATAGCCCTGTTGCTGGCGGCGCATCAGTTCCACCACCCCGGCGGCGACGTAGTCGATCTTCCTGTTCATGTCCTCGCGGGTCATCTTCTGCGCCTTCATGGTGTTCTCGCAGGCCACCACCTTGACGCCAGCAGCGATCGCATCCTCGATGCGGTTGGCGACAATGGCGTCGGCCTTGAGCATGCCGATGCCGGGACCGTAGGCAACGATTTCGACCTCGGTCTTGTCGGCGCCAAGATCGGTCTGAACGTTCTTCGCGTTGTTCAGCGCCAGATTCCATTTCTGCGGATCGGCGTCGGAGACCTGAATCACGACACGCTCTTTCTGCGGCTTTTGTGCCGCTTTGTTCTTGGCGGCAACGGAACTCAGCGGGAGGGCAAGGGCTGCGCAGGCGATGGCGGCGGCGAGCGTGCGACGAGTGGCAAGCATGGGATTTCTCCTGTTTGGGTAAGTCAAGGCTGCGTCTGATGCGCAGTGCGCGCAGCATAGCAGCCCCGAGGCGGACCCGCTCGACATGCGCCCTTATAAGCCGATACAGCAAACCTATGGCCGGAGGTAGCTCCAGCCCAGTTGCTGCAGGCGCATCAGTTCGACATAGCCGGCCTTGGCATAGTCGATGCCGTCGATCATGTCGTCCTTCGTCAGGTGCTGTGCCTGCATCGAATTGCCGCAGGCGACGAAACGCACGCCTGCCGCCATCGCGTCCTGCACCCGGTTGGCGGTCAGCGCATCGGCCTTGAGCATGCCCAGTCCCGGCCCGATGACGACCACCGCGACGTCCACCCGGCCGAGCTCTTCCTGCACGTTGTTGATGTTGGCCAGCACCGTGTTCCACTTGCGCGAGTCATCTTCATTAACCTGAAACACCACGCGATTCTTCGTCGCCGCCGGACGACCGACGGTGACCACCGCGTCCGCCGCTCCTGCGACGGCGGGCGCCGGAACCAGCATTGCCATCAGGCCCAGTAAGGCGAACTGTCTCGGCTGCATGTCGGTTATCCTTGAAAGCAATTCATCGACTTCACTGTGCCACAAATCACTCATGGAAGAAATCGAATGCGCGGTCATCGGCGCCGGCGTCGTTGGCCTGGCGGTGGCCCGCAAGCTGGCGGTGGCAGGCCGCGAAGTCCTGATTCTCGAAGCCGAGAGTGCATTTGGCACCGGCATCAGCGCGCGCAACAGCGAGGTGATCCATGCCGGCATCTACTATCCCGCGGGTTCGCTCAAGGCCGGTCTATGCGTCGCCGGACGCCGCATGCTCTACGCCTACTGCGCGGAACGCGGCATTGCGCACCGGCGCTGCGGCAAACTGATCGTCGCCTGCAGCGACACGCAGCGTGAACAGCTCGGCCGCATCGCCGCCAATGCCGCAGTCAATGGCGTAGACGACCTCACGCTGCTGTCGCGCGAAGAAGCCCGCAGCCTGGAGCCGGCGCTCGAATGCACGGCCGCGCTATTGTCGCCCTCGACCGGAATCATCGATAGCCACGCCCTGATGCTGTCCCTGCTTGGTGACGCACAACGCGACGGCGCAGTCCTCGCAGTAAAAAGCCCGGTACTGGGCGGCGCGGTGGCCGACGGCGGCATCATCCTGAGCGTCGGCAGCGATGCGGGCGAAGCCATGAAGATCCGCGCCCGGACCGTGGTGAATTGCGCCGGACTCGGTGCCCAGGGTTTTGCGCGTAGCCTGCACGGACTGCCATTGGCGTCGGTGCCCCCGCTCCACTATGCCAAGGGCAACTACTATGCGCTGGCCGGACGCGCACCGTTCTCGCGGCTGATCTACCCGGTGCCCGAGGCAGCGGGACTGGGCGTGCACCTCACGCTCGATCTCGGCGGACAGGCACGCTTCGGCCCCGACGTGGAATGGATCGATCGCATCGACTACAGCGTGGACCCCGCGCGTGCCATGGCCTTTTATGCCGAAGTGCGCCGCTACTGGCCGCAACTGGCCGATGACGCTTTGCTACCTGCCTACGCCGGCATCCGGCCGAAACCCCATGCGCCGGGGGAAGCTGCCCGTGACTTTCTGGTATCCGGTCCGGCCGAACACGGCGTCCGCGGACTGGTGTGTCTGTATGGCATCGAATCGCCGGGCCTTACCGCCAGCCTGGCGCTCGCCGACTTTGCTGTCGGGGCTTTGGCCACTCTTGCCTAGCAGTCACATGGCATTGCGTGGCGCAAGCCGCGGAAAATGTTAAAGTTCTTTTGTTGCTGCTTGAAGCACTTGCGGGCAGGCGTCCGGTTAAACCAGCGCAAGACCGCCCGCATCAGCTGTTGCCGTTCAAACCGACACCATCCTTTCATCGACTGGATTCCGCGTAAGTCATTCCTTTCAGCCCTTCGACCCTGAATTCACCCGGAGACCACTGATGTCGATACGCAAACTTGTCGTCGCCAACGGAATTTACTATGTGGAGATTCCAGAGGCCGGCCTGTATCTGCTTTGCGGCACGCCGGCCGACAGCGTCAAGCATCTGTTCCGCCGCGGAATAATTCAGACCACCGAGCGCGACGGGATCACCCTCGAGAACGGCCCCAATGCCATCCTCCTGTCGGATTCGATGGTCCAGAACGGCCACCTGTGCAATCTGGCCGAGTTTCCCATCCTGCAAATGCTCTACCGGCAGGGCATGCTGATCCCCGATCATCCCAACAACACCGGCAGAAAGCCCCGGTTGATCGGCACCCCGGAGCAACTTGCCGCGCAACTGCGCTACATCCATCGCGGCAACTACGGCTTGATCTCGGCCGATGAAATGATCAGCGCTGGAATTGATGAGGCCGAGGCCGGCGAACTCATGCGCATCAAGCTCAAGTTTGCCTTTGGCCAGATTGCCCGGCCCGATGCCTTTGTCGACTGCCTGCCGCTGACTACCCGCAGCATCGACATCGGGGATGGAGTCAGCATCGGCCGTCTTGCGCACAACGTGTTCGAAATCCGCCACGGCGACGACTCGGTTCAGGTGGACCTCAACCTGGGCCGGCACCAGACCTACCCGTGCCCGTATCCCCTGAGCCATGCCGCCATCGACCGTCATTATTTTGCCGTGGTGCACACCGGCGACGGGGATGGCTGGGACTACAACCGGCCGGCGATGGGCAGTGTCGTGATTCACCAGGGCCGGGTGTTTCTGATCGATGCCGGCCCCAACATCCACTACAGCCTGGACGCTCTGGGAATCGGCATGAAGGAGGTGGCGGGGATCTTTCACACGCATTGCCACGACGACCACTTCGCCGGACTCACGACATTGCTCCAGTGCGATCAGCCGCTGAAGTATTTCGCCACCCCGCTGGTGCGCGCCTCGGTAACCCTGAAATTCTGTGCGCTGCTGTCGATACCGGAAAGCGAGTTCGCCAAGTACTTCGACATTCACGATCTGGACGAGGGCCAGTGGAACGACATCGCGGGGCTGGAAGTCCGTCCGACCTTTTCGCCGCATCCGGTGGAGACCACCGTCTTCAATTTCCGCGTGTTGTGGGAAGGCGGCTATCGAACCTATACCCATCTTGCCGATATCTCGTCGTTCAGCGTACTCGACGCGATGACCACTTCCGATGCCTCGGCGCCGGGGCTGAGTCCTGATCGCGCGAAGACCCTCAAGGCAACCTATCTGGAACCCGTGGATCTGAAGAAGATCGATATCGGCGGCGGCATGATTCACGGCTGCGCTGCCGATTTCGCCGCCGATGAATCGGCGCGGCTGCTGCTCGCGCATACCGCCAGGGAGCTGACCGACGCCGAGCGGCGGATTGGTTCGGGGGCGCCCTTCGGCACTCTGGACGTGTTGATTCCGGGGCAGCAGAACTTCCTGCTGCGCGATGCCAGCGAGTTCCTCAAGAGCTACTTCCCCGCGGTGCCGATGGAGCGACTGCACATGCTCCTGAACAACCGCATCGTCACCTTCAATCCGGAGACCATCATCGCTCCGGCGGGGAAAGTCCCCCAGGAGATTTACCTTCTGCTGGCCGGCAAGGTCGAGATGCTGACGCAGGATCCCGGCAATTCCCACTATCTTTTCAGCAGCTCGGTACTTGCGCAGGATCCGGCCAATTCCCACTTTCTCTTCAGCGGCTCGCTGCTCGGCGAGTCTGCCGCAATCAATAACCGCCCGAGCGAGGAGACTTACCGCTCCGTCGGCTTCGTACAAACCTTGCGTCTGCCAGCCGACCTCTACCGGAGTTTCATAGAGCGCTTCTTTTCCAGCAGCGAACTGATCGAGGTGCGCAAGGTCGAGGAACGGCTGCGGCGCACGTTTCTGTTCAGCGATGCCGTTACCAATACCATCCTGTTTTCTCTTGCCAGGAACTGCCGGATTACCCAGGTCGCAGCCGGCGAGCGCTTCTTCGGCGGCCCGGAGCAGATCCATTTGATCGGAGCGGGGCGGCTTGCCAAGGGCGAAGGGGACGGAGCCCAGGTGCTCGGCAAGGGTCAGTTCTGGGGTTCGGACAGCCTTTTTGACGCTTTGCCAAACAACTCGAAGGATCAACCAACCGGCGCGGAGCCGGCGCCCGCATTCATCGCCCTGGATCACTGCGAGATCTACTCTGTGCCGTTAAAACTCGTTTCGAGGATTCCGGTCGTGCGCTGGAAGCTGTTCGAGGCGTTCCGCAGTACCCATCCTTACGCCGCCCCTCGCTTTCGGGAAACCGCCAGATAGTCGGCGCCGGCGCAGCGGCGACCTACTTCAGCACCCAGGCCAATGTCAGAGGAATGAAGGCCAGCGATGCCAGATTGCCGATCAGCACAATCGAGGCGACTCGCTCCGGTTCCTGGTGGTAGCGCTCGGCAAAGATGTAATTGAGAATGGCCGGCGGCAGCGCGCCGAACAGGATCAGCATGGCGGCATCGCGTCCGGTCAGACCGAGTGCCAAGTTCGCCAGCAAGGCCACCAGTACTCCCGCGGCGGGCGTTGTCGCCGCGCCGGCGATACTGATTCTCAAGTCGGCATGGCGACTATCGGTGAGCCGCACGCCGAGGGAAAACAGCAGCAGCGGAATCGACACATCACCCAGCAGTTTGACGGCAAGAAACAACGGCTGCCACAGCGGGAAATGCAGCAGGCTCACCGCCAACCCGGCCAGCGCGGCGGCGATCACCGGAATGCGCCACAGGTTGCTCAGCTTTGCCCGGTGATCCAGCAGCCAGGTGCCCAGCGCGTAGTGCAGGAAATTCTCGGTGACGAACAACACCACGGCGGCGGGCAGCGCCGCTTCGCCGAAGGCCAGCACCATCAATGGCAGGCCCATGTTGCCGGCATTCTTGAACATCATCGGCGGCACGAAGGTCTTGCCCGCGACGCCCAGCATGCGCGCCACCGGCCAGGCCAGCAGGCCGGTGCCGAGCACCACGAGTGTGGAGCCAAGCAACAGCGGCAAGTTCTGCGCTATGTCGAATGACTTCGACGCCAGCGCCGCGAACACCAGCGCCGGAACGAAAATGTCCATGTTGAGCTGGTTGGCAAAAGCCATGTCGGGCTTCTTCCAGCGGCCGTAGCCGTAACCCGCCGCGACGAGCGCGTAGATCGGGAAGACGATCCCGACGATGCGCTCAAACATCAGAGGACATAACGGGACAGGTCTTCGTTCTTCGCCAGTTCGCCCAGCTTCGCGTCCACATAGCCGCCATCGATGACCAGCCGCTCGCCGCTGCGCTTGCCGGCATCGAAGGAGATTTCCTCGAGCAGCTTCTCCATCACGGTGTAGAGCCGGCGCGCGCCTATGTTCTCGGTCTTTTCGTTGACCTGGAAGGCAATCTCGGCCAGCCGCTTGATGCCGTCCGCGGCGAATTCCAGCGTCACCTCCTCGGTCGCCAGCAGGGCTTGGTACTGGCGCGTGAGGCAGGCGTCGGTCTGGGTCAGGATGCGTTCAAAGTCGTCTACCGACAGCGAATCGAGCTCGACGCGAATCGGGAAGCGGCCCTGCAGTTCGGGAATCAGGTCGGAGGGCTTGGCCATGTGAAATGCGCCGCTGGCAATGAACAGGATGTGATCGGTCTTGATCATGCCGTACTTGGTCGACACCGTGGTGCCCTCGACCAGCGGCAGCAAGTCGCGCTGCACGCCCTGGCGCGAAACCTCGGCGCCGTGCGACTCCGAGCGCGAAGCGATCTTGTCGATCTCGTCGAGGAACACGATGCCGTTCTGCTCGACGTTCTTCAGCGCCTCGGCCTTCACTTCCTCGTCGTTGATCAGCCGCGCGGCTTCTTCGTCGGCCAGCGACTTCATGGCGTCCTGGATCTTCATCTTGCGCATGCGCTTCTTGCCGCCGCCGATGTTCTGGAACATGCCCTGGATCTGCTGGGTCAGGTCCTCCATGCCGGGCGGGGCAAAGATTTCCATGCTGGCCTGCGGTGCGGCAACTTCGATTTCGATTTCCTTGTCGTCGAGTTCGCCTTCGCGCAGCTTCTTGCGGAACTTCTGCCGCGTGCCGCCCGACCCAAGCCCGTCCTCCGCCGTCTCGCCGGCACCGACTCTTGCCGGCGGCAGCAGGACATCCAGCACGCGGTCTTCGGCGGCATCCATGGCGCGATCGCGGACGATGCGCATGGCTTCCTCGCGGGCATCCTTGATCGCCGTCTCGACCAGATCGCGGATGATGGTGTCCACGTCGCGGCCGACGTAGCCGACTTCGGTGAATTTGGTCGCCTCGATCTTGATGAAGGGCGCATGGGCCAGCCGTGCCAGGCGCCGCGCGATTTCCGTCTTGCCGACGCCAGTGGGGCCGATCATCAGGATGTTCTTCGGCGTGATCTCGGTGCGCAGCGGCTCCGCGACCTGGATGCGGCGCCAGCGGTTGCGCAGCGCGATCGCCACGGCGCGCTTGGCGCGGGACTGGCCGACGATATGCTTGTCGAGTTCGGAAACGATTTCTGCGGGAGTCATGGAGGACATTGAGTCACCTTTCACCACGGCGGCGCGGCGCTGGCAGCCCGCTGCCGGGCCTCCAAGTGCGGCGCGCCTAGTCCAGGATTTCGATGATGTGGTTCTGGTTGGTATAGATGCAAAGATCGCCGGCGATTTCGAGCGACTTCTTGACGATTTCGGCAGGCGCCAGGTCGGTGTTCTCCAGCAGCGCGCGCGCGGCGGACTGCGCATAGGCGCCGCCGCTGCCGATCGCGACCAGACCGTACTCCGGCTCCAGTACGTCGCCATTGCCGGTGACGATCAGCGAATGCTCGCGGTCGGCCACCGAGAGCATGGCCTCCAGCCGGCGCAGTGCGCGGTCGGTGCGCCAGTCCTTGGCCAGTTCTACGGCGGCGCGCAGCAAGTTGCCCTGGTACTGCTCCAGCTTGGCCTCGAAGCGCTCGAACAAGGTGAAGGCGTCCGCCGTGCCGCCGGCGAACCCGGCCAGGATCTGCTCGTTGTAGAGCCGCCGCACCTTGCGCGCGGTGGCCTTGACCACGATGTTGCCCAGCGTGACCTGGCCGTCGCCGCCCAGCGCGACGCTGTTGCCGCGGCGCACTGAGAGGATGGTGGTGCCGTGATATTGCTCCATGGAAATCCTTGTGGAAAAGAAAGACTCTAGATCGCGCGGGCGCGCAGCTCGGCAACATCGGCAAAACCGAGCGTTTCCAGGTAGGCCGCCACCAGCGTGCTCAGGCCCAGAATTCTCAGCTTCTTGCCGGCCGCATGGAGGCGTGTCAGCACGTCCAGCAATTGTTTTGCGCTGCCGGCGTCGATGCGCACCAGATTGTGCGCATCGATATCGAATTCATCACGACTCGCCAGCGCTGCTTCCAGTGGCGTAAAGTCGGCGGCGGCGGCGCCCATCAGCTGCCCGCGCAGAACAAATTCCTCCACCTTGGACGCCGCCGGGGATGACGTCGGCGCGACCGCCTCGGCACCCCGTGCCGGAAGCGCTTCCCACGAAGGCGGCGAAACCTCGAAGGTCACGGCGTAGTTCACCGCGGCCTCCTCGAAGGCGTCCTGGCGGAATGCCTGCTGATAAAGCTCGAGCAACAGCAGCCACATCGCTTCGTTGCTGCGCTCGCCCGGCACCACTTTCGCCGCCAGAATCTGCGCCAGATGCTCGGGGCTGCCGAACACGAGTTCCTTCTTTGCCCTTTTCAGGGCGGCCATGCCGCGCATCAACAGCGTGGCGCCGTTGTTGTCGGCATCGGTCAGCTTTGCCACGTCCATGCGCACCACGGTACTGGTGGCCGCCAGTTTCATGGTCTGCTTGAGGACTTCACCGACGCCGGCATTCAGCACGCCGGAGAGCGACACATGGGCCCGCCCGCCGCTGCTCTCGCTGGCTGTGTGCGGGCCGTCGACCACGGCACTCCAAGTCGGCGGAGATTTCTCGAAACGGCGGGCGAAGGTCAGGGCCAGCGCGTCAAAGGCGGGACGACGCTCCAGGACCTGCAGCAGATCGAACAGGCAACCCCATGCTCGCACCGCCGCATCGCCGAGGTCTTCGCCACTCTTGATCGCAGTCTCGAGCCGGCGCATGGCATCCAGTTCATGTCCGGCGGCGTACATCGTTGCCGCCTCTGCCAGCGCCGCCGGCAGCAGCGCGCGTACCGGTGCCGGTGGCGGCGGCGGGGCCGCAATCTCAGGTGCAGGAGGCTCCTCGTGCGGCGCATCGAACGCGCCGGGCACCGTGAAATCGAGGGACATCAGATCGTCGTCGTCTTCTGCCACTGATCTGTTTCTTTTGTTGGGGATCGAACATTATAACTCGCCGGCCGCCGGCTTGAAGAAGCTTAAGCCGCCTAGCGCCAGCAGGCACAGGCAGCGCACGACAGTACAACACGAAAAATGCAGCAATGTTGCATCTGCAATCTTGTTTGTGTTCCAATCCGGCCATGAGGTTCCGCGCAGCATCCCGTCTCCTGACTGTCCAGTTCGCCATCGTCTGTGCCTTGTGCATGCTGTGGGCGCAGCAGGCGGCTTACGCGCACTATATCGGCCATATCGGCAGCGCCGCCCAGGCGGCGTCAGTTCCGGCCAATGACAACGGCGATACGTCGCTTCATGCCTGCACGACGTGTGCACTGTTTGCCGGCCTCGCCGCCGCGCCACCCGCATTTGTCCCGCCGATTGCCATAACGCGCGCCGCGGCGCTCCCTCCAGCCGATATCCCGACAGCCTATATACCAGCGCGTTCCGCGCTGCCTTATACCGCGCGCGCTCCGCCCGCCCTGCTCTGAAGCCTTGCCCTTGTCGTCGCCGTCCGCTTGCCGCGGACGGCTTCATCATTGCTTTGGAGAAGAATCATGAAAGTTCGCTGTATTCCCCTGCTGGTGGCGTTGACCGCCATTCCGGTCGCCGCGTCCGCGGCGGACGACGCGGATCTGCGCGCCTTGCGCGACGAAGTCGCCCGCATGCGCCAAACCTATGAAAAACGCATCGATGCGCTGGAACAACGCCTGGCCCAAGCGGAATCGAAGGCCGCTGCCGCAGAGAGCGTCGCCGCAAAAGCCGAAACGGCTGCGGCGCTGCCACCGACCGCACCGGTGGGCGCCAACGCCTTCAATCCGAACATATCGCTTATTTTGTCGGGCTTGTACAGCAACCTTTCCAGCGATCCGGCAGGCTACCGGATCACGGGCTTTCACTTGCCCAGCGGTGCTCTGGCCGATATCAGGCCACAGCGCGGTTTCAGCCTGACGGAAAGCGAACTGGGCATTTCGGCCAACGTCGATCAACTGTTTTACGGGGCGATGAACTTTGCCGTCCATCCCGACAATACGGTGTCCACCGAGGAGGCCTTTGTCCAGACCACCTCCCTGCCGCAAGGCCTGACGGTGAAAGCCGGCCGCTACTTTTCGGGTATCGGCTATCTCAACGAGCAGCACGCCCATGCCTGGGACTTCATCGATGCGCCCTTGCCCTACCAGGCTTTTCTCGGCGGACAATTCAACAATGACGGAGTGCAGTTGCGCTGGCTGGCGCCCACCGACACCTATCTGGAAATCGGCGCAGAACTGGGCCGCGGCGCGAATTATCCCGGCACCGGCCGCAACAAGAATGGCTCCGGTGCCAGCGCGATTTTCGCTCACCTGGGCGGCGATGTCGGTGCCAGCAACAACTGGCGAGCCGGGCTTTCCCTGCTGACCACCTCGCCCCAGGATCGCCAGTGGGACGATATCGATGCGGTGGACGCGCCGATCACCAACAGCTTTACCGGCAGCAGCAAGCTGTGGATTGCAGACGCTGTATGGAAATGGGCGCCCAACGGCAACACGAACAACACCAACTTCAAACTGCAAGGCGAATACCTGCGTCGAATTGAAGATGGCACGCTGGTATACAACAGCGCGGCGGCGGGAAGCTACTCGGCCACCCAATCCGGCTGGTATGTGCAGGGCATTTACCAGTTCGCGCCGTACTGGCGCGTGGGCCTGCGCACCGAGCGGCTCGATACCGGCACGGTCGACTACGGCGTCAACAACGCCAGCCTGTTGCGGCCGGATTACGCCCCGGCCCGCAACGCGCTGATGCTGGACTTCAACCCCAGCGAGTTCAGCCGTCTTCGCCTGCAACTGGCCCAGGACAAATCGCGCCAGGGCGTGACGGACAACCAGTTATTCCTGCAATACCAGATGAGCCTCGGCGCTCACGGCGCACACAAATTCTAGGAGCTTGTCATGCTGAATGAATCGATCAGGTCTTTGCTGGCGGTAGCGCTGGGCGCCTTCGCCCTGCCCGCCTTCGCTGCACTCAACATCCTCGCCTGCGAACCGGAGTGGGGTGCCCTGGCGCAGGAACTCGGCGGCGACAAGGTAAGCATTTACAACGCCACCAACGCCTTTCAGGACCCGCACCACGTCCAGGCCAAGCCGAGCCTGCTGGCGCGGGCACGCAACGCCGATCTCGTGGTGTGCACCGGCTCGCAGCTGGAAATCGGCTGGCTGCCTATCCTGCAGCAGCAGGCCGGCAACCCGAAAATCCAGACCGGGCAGCCGGGCAACTTCGAGGCCGCGCGATTGGTGCGCATGCTGGAGGTGCCGAGCAGCGTGGATCGCTCCCTGGGCGATGTCCACCCCGGCGGCAACCCGCATATCCAGACCGATCCACGCAACATCGGGCTGGTGGCTGCAGGCTTGGCGCAGCGGCTGGCCGAGGTCGATCCGGCCAACAGCGCGTTTTACCAGGCTAACTACAAGGCATTCGCCGAGCGCTGGAAGGCGGCAATCCTGAACTGGGAAAAGCAGGCCGCGCCGCTCAAGGGGATGAACATCGTCGTGCATCACAAGGCCTTCGTTTACCTCGAGAACTGGCTCGGCCTGAAGGAAATCGCCGCGCTCGAACCGAAGCCCGGCGTGGAGCCTACCAGCGCCCATTTGTCCGAAGTACTGGCGCTGCTGCAAAGGCAGCCGGCGAAAGCGGTGATCCGCGCCGCCTACACCGACGGCCGCGGTTCGGAGTGGCTGGCGGAGCGCGCCAAGATCCCGGCGGTGATGCTGCCGTTCACCGTCGGCGGTTCGGAACGGGCCAAGGATTTGTTCGGCTTGTACGACGACACGGTGCAGAAGCTGTTGTCGGCGCTCAACCAGGCTGCGGGGAAGATTTGATGAATCTCGATGCGTTCAACCTTTCCATCCTCGTCCCCGCTTTCCTCGCCGGCCTGCTGGTGCTGTCGACCCATGTGCCGCTGGGGATTCAGGTCCTGTCGCGCGGAATCGTGTTCATCGACCTGGCCATCGCCCAGATCGCCACGCTGGGTGTCATTGCTGCAGACCGGGTGGGATTTGAACCGCAAGGCTGGGTGGCGCAGGTGATCGCAGTGACGGCCGCGTTGCTCGGCGCCGCACTGCTGACCTGGACCGAGAAACGCTGGCCGGAAATCCAGGAGGCGCTGATCGGCGTGCTGTTCGCGCTGGCGGCCAGCGGCGGCATGATCCTGGTGGCGAACAACCCCCATGGCGGCGAGCATCTGCAGGAATTGCTGTCGGGCCAGATTTTGTGGGTGAGCTACACGCAGTTGCTGTCGGTCGCCTGTTTGAACGCCGCCATCCTGGGCTTGTGGTTCTGGCTCGGAAGCCGGATCGGCCGCTTCGGTTTCTATGGGCTGTTCGCCTTCGCCGTTACCGCGTCGGTACAGCTGGTCGGGGTGTACCTCGTGTTCGCCAGCCTCATCGTTCCGGCGCTGGCCTGCCGCGGATATTCGCCCCGCCGCCGCCTGGTCGCCGCTTATGCTGTCGGTGCCGCAGGCTACGCCCTGGGTCTGGGGCTTTCCACGATCTTCGACTTGCCATCGGGTCCCGTAGTGGTATGGACCCTGGCGCTGGTTGGAATGGCGGTGCATCGATTCAAGTCGCCGCCCGTGGAGTGATCCGCGGCCTCAATCGACCTGCAGCAGCAGACCCTTCAGGTAGTCGCCCTCGGGAAACGCGAGATCGACCGGATGATCGGCGGCGCCCTGCAGGCGCTGCACGATGCGCGCGGTGCGACCGGCGTCGAGCGCCGCGCCGGCGACGATCTTCTGGAACAGTTCGGCATTGACGCCGCCGGAACACGAATAGGTCATCAGCAGGCCGCCCGGCGCCAGCAGGCGCAAGGCGCTCAGGTTGATTTCCTTGTAGGCCCGCCCGGCGCGCTCGGCATGCGCCGCGGTGTGGGCGAACTTCGGCGGATCGAGCACGATCAGGTCGTAGCTGTCGCCGGCGCCGCGCATGTTGCGCAACTCGGTGAAGACGTCGGCCTCGAGCCAGATCGCGCGGGTGGCGTCGAGCTGCGGATTCAGTGCAAGGTTGCGTCGCGCCGTCGCCAGCGCCGGGCCGGAGCTGTCCATCGACACCACCTCGCGCGCGCCGCCGGCCAGCGCCTGCAACGAAAACCCCGCCGTGTAGCAGAAGCAGTTGAGCACGCGGCGGTCGCGCGCGAGTTCGGCCACGCGCCGGCGATTGTCGCGCTGGTCGAGGTAGAAACCGGTCTTGTGGCCGCCGACGATGTCGACCGTCATGTTCACGCCGTTTTCCTCGATCACCAGTTCCTCCGCGGCAGCAGTGCCGTGGAGCCAGCCGGTCACGGCTTGGAGACCCTCGAGGCTGCGCACCTCGACGTCCGAGCGCTCGTAGATGCGCGCGCAACCGGTGGCCTTGAACAAGGAGTCGGCGATGGCGGCACGCCACTTGTCGGCGCCAACCGTGGTCAGTTGCACCACCACGGTGTCACCATAGCGATCCGCGATAACGCCGGGCAGGCCGTCGGATTCGGCATGAATCAGGCGCAGCCCCTGCTGCCCGGCCAGTTCCGGCAGGGCCGCGCGGCGCGCCACGGCCGCCGCGATGCGGCGCTTGAAGAAGGCGTGATCGATGCTCTCGTCGACATCGAAGCTCCAGATCCGGGCGCGAATCTGCGAGGCGGGGCTCCACGCCGCGCTGGCCAGGGGCCGGCCGTCGCTGGAGACGACATCGACCGTGTCGCCCGGTCGGGCGCGGCCATCGAGTTGCGCGACCGCGCCGGAGAACAGCCAGGGGTGCCGCCGCCGGACGGATTTTTCCTTGCCGGGATGCAGAGTCAGGGTAGCCATGGGACGGGATGCTACAGGGCAAGCCGGGTGCGCGTCACGTCATTTGAAATGAAGCGAGTACGACCTGACGCGACGAAAATCGAGATGGGTACAAAGCTCATCAGGCCCAAGTCAGCCGTGACCTGCCGGTCGAGCATCGCACTCAGAGGGCCGCTTCAGACTGTAAGCAGACTTGTCCTCATAGCTTCGTCTTACATGCTCGTGGTCACGAACGGAGCTATCACCGCTGTCGCCCACTTTGTTAGCCAACCAAGAGCCCACAGGAAAAGAGCTATTCCCATGCCCTCAAGACCTCTGCGCAACCACTTTTGTGTCCAGTGCTCACTTTCTCGACTAAAGCGAACATTGGGGAACAGAGTTCCAATTCCAGCGAGCGCCCGTTGTTGAATAAAGGCCCAAAGGTTGCTGTAGACCAAGAACCAGAAAGCGAAAGCCAAGGCTCGGGGATACTCGATCCCGGTCAGATAAGGTGCTGACAGGGTTGCAAGCCACAAGCATAGAAGAACCCCGGCAACGACTCCAACAAGTTGTAAAACCAGTGCCATCCATTGTGTTCGGACTACAGCAGTTGCAAGGTGTCTGCGTCGAGCAAGCACTGCTTCAAGTGCAGTGAACGTAGTCTCCACCCAATCCTTTGAGTCTCCGCCAACAATAATGTGAGAAGTGGCCTCACCAACAGAGTCAAGCCTGACTTCTATTTTCTCTCCGATCATGTCGTTCGTTTGAAGCCCCGTACGGCTTACAGCTTCAAAAATGACCCGTTCTACGGTCGCCGCAGTCTTGTAGTAGCCCCAAGCTTCCTCAGCCGAGAATGTTCTATACCCGCGATTATCGAATCTGACGACATACGATTGTCTTAACTGTCGCTCGGTGTCCGCAGTACTCGCGTTGAGTCCTGCAACACGCTGCGAAACAATAGCATTCAGTTCCTGAATTGCTTCATCGTTTATGACTACATTCCGCACCATGACATCACGGATAAAGCTAGGCATATCAGTCTCCTATGTTGCTAGATTTGCCCATAGCATACCTCCTGATGGGAATACCAAGCGGATCGGTTGCTCATCGAGTTAGCTAATTGGCTGCTTGGGTTCTTGTCATTCGCTAAGTAGTGATGGCCGTCACACTTGGTTTGGGGAATGCCCACTTATCGCTGCATTGCAGACGCTTGGGCCTGAACCGGCCCGCGCGCTCCAGGTCGAACTGCAACGCTCCTTTTGGCACTGCTCATCAGGGCAAATTCGGGTTGCTCCGATTGAATCTTCCGGAATCAGCCGCCCGCCTTGCCGAGTTCGAGCTTGAGCAAAATCTCGCGGCCCTCGGTCGCGCTCTTTGCCGCCGCGCCCTGACGGATGCGGGCCTCGGGCGCGCCAGCCGCCTTCAGATTCTCCAGCGCGTACTCGGCACGGCGCACGGCCAACGCCTGCAATGCATCGTCTTTCACGACCTCTTTCGCGCGCAGCCGCTCGAACAGCACGGCGTAAAAATCCGCGCCCTTGAGCCGGCCGACTTCGGCTTCGCTGAGGCTGCGCTTCTCGCGCATGAGGCCGGAGAGGCGCGACATCATCTTGCCGGTCATGCTTTCCTCCAGCTGGCCCGGGTTGGCGCTACGGAAGCCCTCCTTGAGCGTCGCCAGCTCGGCGCTGCCGAAGCTGTCGGCGAACAGGCTTTCCAGCGCGGCCTGCACCTTCGGCGCACGGGTCGACAGCGGACCCGGATCGCCTTTCGCTCCCATCGGCTGGCCGCTCTTGTCGGCCACCACGCGGCGCAATTGCAGATCCTGCAGTGAGACGCGATCGACTTCGGCCCAGGTCCCGGACACGGTGAGCGCCAGCCCCGGCCGCTTGTTCAGCACGGTGGCGAGGCGCACCAGCTTCTCGCGTTCGGGCGGAGTCAGGCTGGTCGCGCCGGCTTCGAAGGCGATGTCGTCGATCTTTTCACCTCCGCCGCCGAACAGCGCACCCAGGGCGCGGAAAGGCGCGGTGACGATCCTGGTCAGCACGTTGGTGATGGCCTTCCAGACGATCGCGCCATAGCTGAACTGCGGGTCGTCGAGGCTGCCGGCAATCGGCAGGCCGAGGTCGATGCGGCCGTCCGAATCGCTGAGGATGGCGATCGCCAGGTCCAGCGGCAGATCCTTCGCCGTCGGACTCTCGACCCGCTCGCCGAGTTCGAGGCGATCGATGATGATGCGGTTTTCACCCTGCAGCTGGCGCTGCTTGATCTTGTATTCGAGCTCGAGCGACAGCTTGCCGGAATTGATCTTGCGGCCGGCGAAGGTGGCCGAGTAGGGCGTCAGATGCGTCATCTCGACATTGCGGAACACCACCTTGAGGTCCATGAACTCGGTGGGCTTGAAGAAATCCACCTGGCCCACGGCGCGCGCCAGGCCGAACTCGTCGACCTCGCCGTCGAGTTCCACCTGACCGGGTGCACCGGGCCTCGACGACAGCCCGACGATCGATCCGCGCAGATTGTGGATGCGAGTGCCGAAGGGCAGGACCAGCGAGTTGTCGGCAAAGAACATCGCGCCGCTGCGGAAGCGCAGGCGGTCGATATTGACCAGGAAGCCCGGCGCTTCCGGCCTGGCCGGGGCCGTCTCGCTCTGCGTACCGGGGCTTCCGCTGCGCGGGCCGGTAACAACGGGTGCCGCGGCTTGCGCGGCAGGGGGCCCAGCAGGAGTCGGCGCCGGCGGTGCGGCGGCGTCTTTATTGCGCATTACGCGCTTGAGATTGGTCGACTTGTCCTTGTCGATGATCAGCTTGGTATCGAGCCCGTCGAGCGACAGCAGGGCCATCTCGAGCCGGGTCGGGCTCAGCGCGAGATCGTCGCTGGCGAGCGACTTCCAGGCGAGGAACACTTCCTTCGTGCCGGCTTCGTTGAGGCGCAGGTCGCGCACCGTGACGCTGCCGCGATAGCCGCTGCTTTTCGCATTGCGGACCACGCGCCCCGCCGCCGTAACCTGGCCGCCGACAAGATCCAGCGCGGCGATTTTCGACACATAGGGCTGCGCGGGCTTGAGCGCGAGATTCGCCAGCTTCACGTTCAGGTCGGCTGTGGCATCGGCCGGCGTGACCTTGCCGACGACTTCCAGCCGGCCGCCGCTGCGCACGTCCAGGCTGGCCTTGAGCGGCAGTGCCGCCTTGAAGTTTTCGCTGACGCCGTCGACCGCGACCGCGATGTTGTCGAGCGCGAGTTCCACCGCCGGCGACACCGTCTCGTCGCGCGCGACAAGGCCGAGGCCGCTGAGGGCGACATGCTCGATGCGAAAGCGCCACGGCGGCGCAGTGGGCTCGGCGCTAGCCGCGGCTTTCGGCACGGACTTGTCGCCGATGCTGTCGAGCACGCCGAGCAGGTCGAGCCTGCCCTGCGCGTCGCGGCGAACGCTGATGCCGCCGCCCTTGATTGTCATTGCCGCCAGTGTTGCATTGCGCTGCCCGAGATCAACCCTGGCATCGGTCAAGACGATGTCATCGAGCGTCAACAGCGGCGCCGGTGGCTTGTTTCCGACCACCGCCTCGATGCGATTTCCCTGCAACCCGATGGCACCGAGCGTGAGTTGCCGGGTCCCCGCATCGAAGCGTCCGTCCTTGATCTCGAGACGGTCGACGACCAGTTGCGGCTGCGTCGCGCCCGCCGCTTTCTGCAGCCGCAGCGCGGAAGCCGCCAGGCTGATTTTTTCGAGGCTGAGGCCCAGTGTGCCGCCGGCCTGGGTCAGGCGGTAATCGGCACCGAAAGCGGCGATGCCGGCAGGTGGCGCAATTGGCAGCCTGTCCTGCAGCAACGGCGCCAGACGCTCCAGATCGATTTGGCCGACGTCGATGCGGCCGGTGCTCGCAATCGGATTCAGCGTGACGTTGCCGGCCCAGGCCAGTTGCGCGCCGAACCGGGTCTTCGCGGTCAGTTTGAACTTGCCGGCGTCATCGGGTAGCGTCGATACATCGGTGAGATCCAGGTCGAGCGGCTCGATGCTGGTGACGAAGGCCGGCGTCACGCGCTGATCGCTCAACTGCACTTGCGCGCCGCTGACACGCAAGTGCCGGATGTCGAGGCGCGGCAAGCCTTTGGGCTCGGGCTGCGGCTCCTTGCCTTGCAGCGCATCGAGCAGCGGGCTCCAGTTGAGGCCGCCTTCCTTGCGCTGGATCAGGGCGCCATTCAGGCCGTCGAGGCGGATCTCGTCGAACACCAACGCGCGCTGCGTCAGGCTTGCCGCCGACAGATCGATGAACAGTTCGCTGAAGCCAAGCAGTTGCGCGCCGGCCGGATCGGTGAGGCGCAGGTCGCGCAGCCGCACGCTCCATGCCAGCGGATTGATCTCGGGCCGGGCCAGGCTCAAGCGGTGGCCGGTCTTTTCGGCGATGAACTTTTCAGCCTGCGACTGGACGATCCCCGGCAGCGCCAACCAGACGAAGGCCAGTATGGCGATGAAGATGCCCACAACTATCAGCGCGGGCTTCCTGAAACGGGAAAATGTCATGTTCATCTTGACCTCCGTGCATGGCGCCAGCGCCATGCAACAGGAATCATAACCCTGCGGGGATCAATTCCGTGGCCGCGACGCCCGCCGTAAAGACACGCAAACGAGCCGGGCGCGCCGATGTACTCAGCCGCGTCCCTGCCGCCACGGAGTGGGGCCGAACTCGGCGACCAGAAAATCCACCATGGCGCGCACCTTGGGCGACAGGTTGCGGCCGCTCGGATAGGTGGCATAGAGCGGCACCGGCTCGACGTGATGCCAGTCGGTCAGGATCGCCACCAGTTCGCCGCGACGAATCGCGTCGCCGACGATGACGTCGGTCAGGCGCGTGATGCCGACACCGGCCACCGCCAACTGCAGCACGGTCTCGGCCGTGTTGGCAGCGACATTGCCACCGACCTGCACGACGCGGATGCCGTCGTCGGTATCGAAGGGCCAGCGGCGCAGGGCCGGCAGACTGGTCATCCACAAACAGTTGTGCTGCTGCAGGTCATCCGGCGTGCGCGGCGTGCCGTACCGCGCCAGGTAAGCCGGCGCGGCGCAGATCACCCGTTCGAGGTTGCAGATGCGCCGCGCCACCAACGACGACTCGTCGAGGGGGCCGATGCGGATCGCCAGGTCGATACCTTCCTCCATCGCGCCCGGCGGAAGATCGCTGATGGTGATATCCAGTTCGACTTCGGGATGAAGCGCCTGGAAGCGCGGGATGGCCGGCGCCAACGGGTGCATGCCGAAGGCCGATCCGCAGTGCAGGCGCAGCAGGCCGCGCGGACTGGCGGAGGCTTGGGTGACCTCGGCCTCGGCCTCGTCCATGGCGGTCAGAATCGGGCGGGCTCTGGCGTAGAAGGCCTCGCCTTCGGCCGTCAGCAGCAGCCGGCGGGTAGTCCGCTGCAGCAGCCGGGCGCCGAGCCGGTCCTCGAGGCGCGTCACCAGTTTGGACAGGGCTGACGGCGTCAGGCCCATATCCCGTGCGGCGGCAGAGAAGCCCCCGGTTTCCACGGCACGGACAAAAGCAGTCATTTCGGCGGCGCGATCCATCCAAGTATTATGGACGAATATTCATCAATGTTGTTCCATTTAACGTGATTGTATGCTGATCTAAATGTAATTACAGTGAGGTCATGCGGTGTTGCGCCGCAACATAAGGAAGGAAATCATCATGCTCCCCATCGACATTACCAAGATAGAACAGCAGGCCCGGCAAATGCGTGCCGAAGAAATGCAGCGCATCAACGGGTTGATCTCTGCCCGCCTGAGCGCGTACGGCGAGTTGCTCGCTGCCACTCTCGTCTCCGGCCTCGCACTGGTCGCCAGAAGCGTGCGCTCACTGTTTTCCTGGAACCCGCAGGCCCACCGCCTGCACTGACGCAGGCCCGCGGCCCTTTAGCTGACCCTGGGGCCCTGGCGCGCCCCGAGCAGCGCCCCTGCCGTCACCGCCGCCAGGCCGGCCAGCGCCAGCATTGACAGCGGCTCGCCGAGCACCGGCACCGCCGCCAGGGCCGAAAGGCCGGGTACCACCGCCATCAGCAGGGCGACGGTTTGCGCCCCGAGATGGCGCACCGCCAACGCATACAACAGCATCGCGACAAACACCACCAGCACGCCCTGATACACCGCCTGCATGAGAATTTCCGTGACCGGCGCCTGAGCCATGGTGCTCGGCAGGAACAGCCACCACAGCGGCAGATAGACCACCGCGCTGCCCAGCGTGGTGGTCACCGTCGCGGCCAGCGGCTGCATCGGGTAACGGCGCAGCAGCAGGGTGAAGGTCGCCCATGAACATGAGCCGCAGAGGAACAAGGCGTCGCCGACCACCTGCATGCCGGTGATCTGTGCACCGTGCCAAAGCGTATCGGCGGCAGTCAGCACGATGCCGGCGAAGACCAGCCCCAGTGCAATGCGCTGCGCCCGCGAGGGTGCCTGCCGGAGCCACAGCCAGGCGATCACCGCGGTCGAAAAGGGCAGCGCGCCCGGCATCAGCACCGCGGCGTGGGCCGCCGGCGCCATGCGGAAGGCCGAATACACGGTGACCGCGTAGCCGATGCCGCCGAACAGCGAAAACAATGCAATTACCTTGAGCGGCGGCAGGCTCACGCGCGGCAGGAAGAAGACCGCGATCAGGGCGCCGACGCCAAAGCGCAGCGCGGTAACATCCCAGCCGGTCAGCAGGCCCTTGCCGCCGGCACGGGAAACCAGGATGAACCCGGTCCAGATGCACATGGTGGCCGCGACTGCGATCCAGCCGGCGCGGGAGGACGATGGAACTGCAGTCAAGAGGCGGGCGATTGAAGCGAACTCAAGCGAGGCTGCGATAGCACCCGCCGTGGAAGATCAGTGGCGGCTTCTCTTCGCGGCGAATGCTTTCGACATGGCCGACGAGAATCATGTGATCGCCGCCGGGGTAGCGCATCTCGTTGCGGCACTCGAACCAGGCGCAGCAACCGCGCAGCAGCGGCGTACCGCCAGCGCCGACTGTCGACTCGATACCGGCAAAGCGGTCGCTCTGCGATTGCGAAAAACGCTGCGCCAATTCGACCTGGTCGGCGGCGAGCACGTTGACCGCATAATGGCTGCACGACTCGAACGCCTCCAGCGAAGGCGACTGCAGGCCGAGGCTCCACAGCACCAGCGGCGGCTCGAGCGACACCGAGGCAAAGGAATTGATGGTGACGCCGACCGGCTGGCCGTCGGCCCCGCGTGCTGTAACCACGGTGACGCCGGTGGCGAAGTCACCCAGCGCATCGCGCAGACGGCGCAGGTCAAGAAGGTGCTGGTACGACTGGTTCATTGGGGCTGATCGTCAAGAGGCTCTAAAATCTGGGGACTTACTTATCGTTATCGGGAGCACCTGATGGGCATCATCAAACGTATCGGCACTCCGCTTTCTCCGTCCGCCACGCGAGTGATGCTTTTGGGTTGCGGCGAACTGGGCAAGGAGGTCATTATCGCATTGCAACGGCTGGGTTGCGAAGTGATCGGAGTCGATCGTTATGCCGATGCGCCGGGCATGCAGGTGGCGCACCGCAGCCACGTGGTGACCATGACCGATGGCGCCGCCCTGTGCGCGGTGATCGAGAAGGAAAAGCCGCATCTGGTGGTGCCCGAGATCGAAGCCATCGCCACCGCGACGCTGGTCGAGATCGAGCGCGACGGCATCGCCGGGCATTTCCCGGAATTCATTCCGACCGCCCGCGCCGCGCAATTGACCATGAATCGGGAAGGGATACGCCGCCTCGCCGCGGAGGAACTCGGCCTGCCCGTCTCGCCCTACAAGTTCGCCGACTCGCTGGCCGAAATGCAGGCGGCGATCGACAGCATCGGCTACCCCTGCGTGGTCAAGCCGGTGATGTCATCCTCGGGCAAGGGCCAGTCGCTGCTGAAAACTCCGGCCGACGTGGCGAAGGCGTGGGACTACGCGCAGGCCGGCGGTCGTGTCGGGGCAGGGAGAGTCATCGTCGAGGGTTTCATCGATTTCGACTACGAGATCACCCTGCTCACGGTGCGCGCCGTCGGTGCCGACGGCAATGTCGACACCTTCTTCTGCGAACCGATCGGCCATGTGCAGGTGAATGGCGACTATGTCGAATCCTGGCAGCCGATGGCGATGACGCCGTCCGCCCTGGAACAATCCCGCGAGATCGCCCGCGCCATCACCGGCAATCTCGGCGGGCGCGGCATCTTCGGCGTCGAACTGTTCGTCAAGGGCGATGCCGTGTGGTTCTCCGAAGTCAGCCCGCGCCCGCATGACACCGGCCTGGTGACGCTGACGACGCAACGCTTCTCGGAATTCGAGCTGCATGCCCGCGCCATCCTCGGCCTGCCGGTCGACACCTCGCTGCGCCGCCCCGGGGCTTCGGCGGTGATCTACGGCGGGTTGGCCGAAAAGGGCATCGCCTTCGAAGGCGTGGCCGAGGCCTTGCAGGTGCCTGAATCCGACCTGCGCCTGTTCGGCAAGCCCGAGAGTTTCGTCAAGCGCCGCATGGGCGTGGCCGTGGCCAACGCCGACACGACGGACGAGGCACGGCGGCGGGCGAAACTCGCTGCAAGCCGCGTGAAGCCGGTGACAGGTAAATGAGAGGGTGAAGGATTTCGCCGAGCGCCTGATCCGCTGGCACAAGAGCCACGGCCGCCACGATCTGCCGTGGCAGAACACCACCGATCCCTACCGCGTCTGGCTGTCGGAAATCATGCTGCAGCAGACGCAGGTGGCGACGGTGATCCCGTATTACCTGCGTTTTCTCGAGCGCTTTCCGCAGCTCGCAGACCTCGCCGCCGCGCCGGTCGAAGAGGTCATGGCGCTGTGGAGCGGACTCGGCTACTACGCCCGGGCACGCAACCTGCACGCTGCGGCGCGCGCCGTCATGGAGCAACACAACGGGCTATTTCCACGCGATCCCGATGTCATTGCGCGACTGCCGGGCATCGGCCGCTCCACCGCCAACTCGATCGCCACCTTCTGCTTCGGCGCCCATGCGCCGATCCTCGACGGCAACGTCAAGCGCGTGCTGTGCCGCGCCTTCGGCATCGAGGGCTTCCCCGGCAGCGGCGCGGTGGAAAAGCGCCTCTGGACCCTGGCCGCGGAACTGATGCCGGCGCGAAACGGCGCCATCTACAACCAGGCGCAGATGGATCTCGGCGCCACGCTCTGCGCGCGCGGCAAGCCGCGCTGCGAGGCCTGCCCGCTCGCTGAGCCCTGCGTCGCCCGCACCACTGATCGCACCGCGGAGCTGCCGCAAGCCAAACCGCGCCGCGAGATTCCGCAACGCCACGCCACGCTGCTGGTGCTGCTCGACGGCAATCGCGTGCTGCTCGAAACGCGGCCGCCGTCCGGCATCTGGGGCGGGTTGCTGTCGCTGCCGGAACTGCCCGAAGGCGCCGATGCGAGGGAATGGGCGGAGCGCCGCTGCGACTGCCGCGTGATCGGCGTCTCGCCAGCGCCGACTCTAGTGCACGTCTTCAGCCACTTCCGTCTGCACATCGCGCCGCTGCTGCTGCAGGTAACTCCGGGCCATGCCGCCATGGAGCCGGGATGGCAGTGGCTGGCGCTGGCCGAAACCGGCAATGCCGCCCTGCCGGCGCCGATCAGGCGCATCCTCGATGAGTGTCAAACATCCGGCAACAAACCCTTGCCTTCAAGAAAGCGATAGATGATCTCGAGGCGGTCGATGCTGTCCTCGATTTCCAGCAGCTTCTGCCTCGCGGCAACCGGGATCGGCAGCACTTCCGCGTAGCGCATGCCCAGCCAGCCGGCGTCGAAGAAGCGGTGCGGCATGGCGGGGGCGTTGGGCGCACCGGCCGCCATCTCGCCGACGATGGCGCGCAACAGCGGCACCAGACGCGCGTAAGGGCCGGGAACCGGCAGCACGGTGGGGGCCGCGATCAGCTCGATCTCGCCGCGCAGCAGGCCTGACTCCTCCGTCCAATGGCGCAGCAAACGAAAGCGCTCGCCGCCCTGGGCGATGATGTTGAGCACGCCAAGCTGCTGCATGTCCCAGTCGGCGATGTGCGCCAGCGTGCCCACCGCGTGCGGCTCGGCCGGTTTCTGGCCGGCACGGGCGACCTCCTCGCCGCGCGCAATCAGGCAGATGCCGAAGCAACTGGATTCCTTGAAACAGACCTTGGCCATGTCCATGTAGCGCTGCTCGAAGATCCGCATCGGCAGCCGCCCGCCGGGAAACAGCACCGACCGCAGGGGAAACAGCGGAATGATCATGACGCGCCTTTCAAGGCAGGATTCGCGGCAACGGGTGCGGCAAGCAAGCGCGCCGCGACGAGGCCGTTGATGGCGCCGAAGACCAGCGCCGCCGTGGCGAACAGCGGCAGCAGATAGAACACGCCGTCGTGCGGCACCAGCCAGACGCGGGCCAGCAGCAGCTGGCCGCCGATGTGGGCGAACGCCGCCAGCACGCTGGCCGAGACCGGGCCGAAGAAGCGCGGCGGCAGATGCTGCGCCAGCGCCAGCACGGCCAGGCTGCACAAGGCACCTGCCAACGCCAGGAAAAATCCCGGCGCGAGAAACTGGCCGATCACCAGGCTGCCCGCCACCACGCGCAGCAGGCTGACCCAGGCGGCATCGCGCCAGCCGTAACGCGCCAGCACCACCAGCACGATGATGTTGGCCAGGCCCGGCTTGATGCCCGGCAAGGGGCTCGGCAGCGCCGCCTCGGCCACCGTCAGCGCGATCGCCGCCGCCGCGTAACGCGCGATGCGGTAGTCATCGACGGTGACCGGCAGTTCAATAGTTGAGCGTGTCATAAGCGCCATTCTGGCCGCTGCGTCCGGAAAGTTGCAGCGTGACGTGATTCGGCGCGCAGATCGCCACCGCATTGGCGCGCGTCAGCCAGCCCTGCTGCACGCAGTACTGGCGCGGGCCGGGATCGGAAAGCACGCGGGCGCGGCCGGGCTGGATTTCGATCAGCGTGGTGCCGATGGCGCCGGTAACCTCGTATCTGCGCGCGACGTTCAGCGCCAGTTCGGTGACCACCTGGCCATCGCGCTTGACGATCGCGCGATCCGCCTTGCCGCCGCGCCACAGCAACGGATAGGACGTCGCCACCAGCACGCCGGCGGCCAGCAGCAGCACCCAGTCGCCGGGCTTGAGCAGCGTGCGCCACGGCGCATGGCCGACCCCGGCGGCCTGCGCCAGCAGGTCGCGAAGGCCGTCGGGAACGGAATGCTTCATTCGATCAGGGCGCGATGCCGCACCAGCACCCTGGCCGATCCGCGGAAATGCGCGGCGAGCTTTTCGGCGAGATACACCGAGCGGTGCTGGCCTCCGGTGCAGCCGATGGCAACCGTCAGATAGGAGCGGTTGTCGCCGATGTACGCCGGCAGCCAGTCGCCGATGAAACGGCGCAGATCGGCCTCCATGCGCGCCACTTCGGGCTGGGCTTCGAGGAAGTCGATCACCGCGGCATCGCGCCCGGTGAGCGACCGCAACTCGGGTTCGTAATGCGGGTTGGGCAGGCAGCGCACGTCGAACACCAGGTCGGCGTCGAGCGGTATGCCGTTCTTGAAACCGAAGGATTCGAACAGCAGCGTCAGCCCGCTGCGCTCATCCAGCGCCGCGAACTCCTTGATGCAGGCGCGTAGCGAATTGGGCCGCAGGTTGCTGGTGTCGATATGGTGGCCGAGCGAGGCCAGCATTTCGAGCCCCTCGCGCTCACGGGCGATGGCTTCCTCCAGGGTCACGTCGTCGCCGGCCAGCGGATGACTGCGGCGGGTCTCGGAAAAACGCTGGATCAGCACATCGGTGCGCGCGTCGAGAAACACGAAGCGCAGCGTGACGCCCTGCGCTTCCAGATTGCGCAATTGCAGCGGCAGCGCCGCAATGCTCGCGCCGCCGCGCATGTCCACCGCCACCGCCGCCAGCTCGTGCCCCTCCAACCGCAGATGGCCGACCAGATCCGACAAGAGCGGCGCCGGCAGATTGTCGACGCAGTAGTAGCCGGAATCCTCCAGCACATTGAGCGCGATGGATTTGCCGGAACCGGAAAGACCGCTGATGAGGACGACTTGCATAGGTGAAAGGATAGCGGATTACGGGGGCCGTTGCCGGGACTCGCCGCGGCAACGGCCGCGGAAACAAGTCACCAACTCAAGAGTCGGCGCTGGCGGTACGGCGTCCTGCGACGCCAAACGCCTAGCCGCGCTTAACCGGAATCAGCATCTCCGCCACATCGGCACGGCCCGGATTGTAGGCATTGACGACGTGGTCGCTCGGCCAGCCCAGCGCGAGTCCGCACAGCAGCTTGTAGGCGGGCGGCACGTCGAAGGCCTCGCGCACCGGCCCGGCCCAGGTGCCCAGTGCGCCCTCGGCGCAGGTGCCCAAGCCCCGCGCCTGCGCCGACAGCATCAGCGACTGCAGGAAGATGCCGGCGTCGAGGACGGAGTAGGCGCCCAGTTCCTGGCGCACGAAAACAAACATCACGACCGGCGCGCCGAAGAACTCCCAGTTGCGGCGCATCTGGCGGTTGCGCGCCGCGCTGTCCTCGCGGGCGATGCCGAGCGCGGCGTAGAGGCCGAAGCCGGTGGCGCGGCGACGCGGCGTCAGTTCCTTCGGATATTCGAAACGCGTATTGAAGTCGCCGTCGGGCAGGCCCTTGCGGGTCACCAGCGCCCCCGCCTTGGCCAGCACGCTGCCGCCCTGCAGCCGCACCGAGGCGTCGTAGCAGGCCAGCAGCTGCGCCTTGAGCCGGTCCTTCAACTCGCCGCTGGCGACGGCGATTTTGTAGGGCTGCGTATTCGACCAGCTCGGTGCCCAGCGCGCGTCGCCGAGAATGGCATCGACCAGTTCCGCGGGTACTTCGGTGGCGGAAAAATCCCGGATGCTGCGCCGCTCGCGCAACAGGCGGGCGAGCGTTTCGCTATTTCCGGTATCAGTCATGATCGAACGCCTCCGTTACGGCGCCATGGTCGGCAGGATCCAGCCGTCGCGCAGTTCAATGGAGCGCGAGCGCAGCAGTTCGCCGAGCAGCCAGGAGGCGAAATCTTCATCGGAGAAGCCCAGCATGCGCTGGTTGACGCTGTCGAAGAAGGGCACGCTCTTGAGGTAGGTCGGCAACTCGTCCTCGCGCAGGCGCTGCAGGTCGAGCAGATTGAAGGTGAAGCAGGCGCGCACGGCATTGCGCCCGACGCGCGTGGAGTCGGCCTCGAAGGATTCCAGGCGCTTGAAGGCGCGGGCCAGGGCGGCATCGAAATCGTCGAAGGGCGCACCGTGGCCGGGGATCACGATGTCGACTCCGAGCCGGCCGATCATTTCCAGCGTGGCACGGGTAGCCGGCATGGCATCCTTCCTGCCCATCAGTTCGCCGAAGATGATGCCGAAGCCATCCTGCCACAGCGCATCGCCAGAGACCAGGATGCGCTTCTCGGCGCAGTAGTAGACCAGCGCTTCCATGTCGTGGCCGGGCGCAGGCAGCGCCTGCCAGGTCAGCCCGCCCATTTCGAATTCGCTGTGGGCCTCGATCACGGCGTCGTGGGCGAAGCGGTGGCCGCGCTGCCTGGCCGCGTCGAGCAGCAGGGCATTGGTGTCCCACTCGGTGATCATGCGTTCGATGCCGGCGGGGATCACGATCTTGCAGCCGAATGCGGCCTGCAGCGCGGCGTTGCCGCCGATGTGGTCGGAGTGCGAATGGGTGTTGATCAGGCGGTCGAGTGTGACCGGAGCGCGCCGTGTCCCACCAGGGGACTTCCTTCGGGGCGCCGCCAACGCCGACTTTACGAGTTCGACCGTCTGCGGCGCGTGGCCGACATAGCCGGCATCGACCAGCGTGGCCGACTCGCCCTCGAAGAACAGCACGTTGTTCGATGACAACCAGCCACGCTCGATGACCTGGATCGACTCGGGGAGCTTCATCTTGAAAAACCTATTTGGCCACAGAGGACACGGAGTTCACAGAGAAAAACCAAGCTTCGACCGCCGGCCATGACATCTTGCTCTCTCTGTGTTCTCTGTGCCCTCTGTGGCTTGACGTATGGTCATGGTTTCATACGTCGCTGCAATTGCAAGTCATGTCCGATTCAGGGTCGGGAAGGGTTCGCCGCTGTGCCACGGCGGCCAGGATCAGCCGCTTGTCGGCGTCGCCGATAGCGGCCCAGCGCGCGATCTCGTCGATGGTGCGGAAACAGCCGACGCACAGGCCCTCTTCCATCTTGCAGATGTTGACGCAGGGCGAGACCACCGCGGCGGCGCCCCCGTCGCCTTGCCCGTGGCGCACGCTCACGCGCCTTTGGCGGCCTGCATGGCACGCCGGGCGAGGATGGCGCGCGCCACGCGCGAGGCCGGCTGGCGCTTGAGCTGTTTGGAAATCCAGACGCCGGTATCCACCAGGGCATCGAGGTCGATGCCGGTGTCGATGCCGAGACCGGTCAACAGCCAGACCACGTCCTCGGTCGCGACATTGCCCGAAGCGCCCGCGGCATAGGGGCAACCGCCGAGGCCGGAAACGGAACTGTCGAAAATGCCGATGCCCATCTGCAACGAGGCGTAGACGTTCGCCGCGGCCATGCCGAAGGTGTCGTGATAATGGCCGGCGATCTTCTTCAGGGGAATGCGCCGCGCGACGGCCTCGATCATGTCCTTGGTGCGCTCCGGGGTGCCGGTGCCGATGGTGTCGCCCAGGCTGATTTCATAGCAGCCCATTTCAAGCAGCGCCTGCGCCACGTCGGCGACGGCCAGCGGCGTCACTTCGCCCTCGTAAGGGCAGCCCAGCACGCAGGAAACGTAGCCGCGCACCTTGATGTCCGCTGCCTTGGCGGCTTCGACGATGGGGCGGAAACGGTCCAGCGACTCGGCAATCGAGCAGTTGATATTCTTCTGCGAAAAAGATTCGGAGGCCGCGCCGAATACCGCGACTTCCTTCGCCCCGGCCGCGACTGCGGCTTCGAAACCCTGCATGTTGGGCGTCAGCACCGGATAGCTGACGTCAGACAGCTTCTTGATCGCGGCAAACACTTCCGCGTTGTCCGCCATCTGCGGCACCCACTTGGGCGAAACGAAGGCGGTGGCCTCGATGCTCTTGAGTCCTGCGGCGCCGAGGCGACGGATCAGTTCGACCTTGACCTTGGTCGAGACGGGCGTCTTCTCGTTCTGCAGGCCGTCGCGCGGGCCGACTTCGACGATGCGTACTTTGCTGGGGAGAGCCATGCTGATTCACGATTGTTCTGAGGTTACGGCCGCGATGCCTGGCGCCGCTGAAGCAGGAGCTAGCCTGCGCTGAAACTACGTTTTGCCAAGCTCGAATTCTACTAGCTCGGCGCCATCGCTGACCTGCTCGCCGACGTTGAAATGGAAAGCTTTCACGATGCCGGCGGCGGGCGCGGTTATCGTATGTTCCATTTTCATGGCCTCCAGGATCAGCAGCGGCGCCCCCTTCTCCACCCTGGCGCCCACCACCGCTATCAGCGCAATAACCTTGCCCGGCATCGGCGCCGTCAGCCCGCCCTCGGCGCCACCGCCGCTGCCGGCGTGGAACAGCGGATCGATGGCGGCGAAGATGAAGGAGACGCCGTCGATGAAGACGTGGCGCTTTTCGTTGGCCGACACCACGGTGACGTTGATGCGGCGGCCGCCGAGATCGACGCGCAACTCGCTGCTGCCGGCAAAGCGCCCGGCGGCCGTGGTGTGCCGGCCTTCGAATTCAAGCGTGAAGCCGCCTGCGCCATAGCCGGCGTTGACCACCTTTTCGGTCTCCCCGGCGCGCAGCCTGATCTCGCGCCGCGCATTGCCGTTGAGACGCCAGCCGTCGCGCGCATGCCAGGGGGAAAACGGGTCGCGGCTCTCGACAGCTTCCGCCGCGGCGTACTGCTGGTCGCGGATCAGTTCCGACAGCGCGGCGACCAGCCAGGCTTCGGCCGGCGGTTCGGCCGCTTCCGGAAACAGGAAGGCGCGCTCGCGCTCGATCAGCCCGGTGTCGAGATCGGCCTGGGCAAACGCCGGGCAGGCCACCAGCCGCGACAGGAAGCCGATGTTGTTCGACACCCCGACCACGCGGTAGTCGGCCAATGCCTGCAGCATGCGCGCCAGGGCGCGTTCGCGGCTTTCGTCCCAGACGATCAGCTTGGCGATCATCGGGTCGTAGTGCGGCGAGATTTCGTCGTCCTGTTCGACGCCGGTATCGACGCGTACATGCAGCGTTTCCGCCGGCGGCGCGAGGTGGATCAGGCGGCCGATCGACGGCAGGAAGCCCTTGTCCGGATCTTCGGCATAGATCCGCGCTTCCAGCGCATGGCCGCGGATCGTCAGTTGCTCCTGCTGCAGCGGCAGCGTCTCGCCGGCGCCGACTTTCAACTGCCACTCGACCAGGTCGAGGCCGGTGATCATTTCCGTGACCGGGTGCTCGACCTGCAGCCGCGTGTTCATCTCCATGAAATAGAAGGTGCCGTCCTGCGCATCTCCCTGCGGAACGATGAACTCGACCGTACCGGCACCGACGTAACCGACCGCCCTGGCCGCATCGACCGCGGCCTTGCCCATCGCGGCGCGGCGCGCGGGCGTCATGCCGGGCGCGGGGGCTTCTTCCAGTACTTTCTGGTGGCGGCGCTGCACCGAGCAGTCGCGCTCGAACAGATAGACGCAGTTGCCGTGGCTGTCGCCGAAGACCTGAAACTCGATGTGACGCGGGCGCTGCAGATACTTTTCGATCAGCACGTGCTGGTCGCCGAAGCTCGACGCCGCCTCGCGCTTGCAGGAAGCCAGCGCATCGAGAAAGTCCTCGCTCCGGTCGACCGCGCGCATGCCCTTGCCGCCGCCGCCCGCCGCGGCCTTGATCAGCACCGGATAGCCGATGCCATCGGCCTGCTGCCTGAGGAAATCCGGATCCTGGTTGTCGCCGTGATAGCCGGGAGTCAGCGGCACGCCGGCCTTCTCCATCAGCTTCTTGGCTTCCGACTTGGAGCCCATGGCGCGAATCGCCGCCACCGGCGGGCCGATGAAGACGATGCCGTTCTTCGCGCAACTTTCAGCGAAGTCCTCGTTCTCGGAGAGGAAGCCGTAGCCCGGATGGATGGCCTGGGCGCCGGTGGCCAGTGCCGCCGCGATGATCTTGTCCGCCACCAGATAGGATTCCCTGGGCGGCGGCGCGCCGATGCAGACGGCCTCGTCCGCCAGCCGCACATGCCGTGCACCGGCATCGGCCTCGGAATACACGGCGACCGTGCGGATGCCCATGCGCCGCGCGGTCTTTATAACGCGGCAGGCTATCTCCCCACGGTTGGCAATCAGTATTTTCGTGAACATGGTTTCAGCCCTGGGCGATCCAGTTGGGTTTGCGCTTCTCGAGGAAAGCATTCATGCCTTCGCGCCCCTCGGCACTTGCGCGCAGGCGCGTGATGCGCTGCGCGGTGTCTTCGATGACTGCGGGTGAGAGCGGTTTCCACGCCACTGCCGCGATGAGTTCCTTGCACTCGGTCATGGCCCGGGGCGCGTTGTTCAGCAGGGCATCGACAACCTCGCCGACGGCCTCGTCGAGCGCTTCGGCGTCGGTCACCAGTTCGTGGAGGAGGCCGATGCGGTAAGCCTCGGCGGCCGAAAAACGCTCCGCCGTCAGCATGTAGCGCCGCGCGTAGCGTTCGCCGATGGCGGCGATGACATGTGGGCTGATCACGGCCGGAATGAGGCCGAGCTTGACTTCGGTCAGCGCAAACTGGGCGTCGAGAGTACCGATGGCCACGTCGCAGCAGGCCACCAGGCCCACGCCACCGCCATAGGCTGCGCCCTGGACGCGGGCGACGGTCGGCTTCGGACATTGCGCCAGACGTCGGAGCATCTCGGCCAGCGCGCGTGAATCGTGCAGGTTCTCGACTGTCGAGTAGCCGGCGGCGCGCTTCATCCAGTTGAGATCGGCGCCGGCGCAGAAACTCTTGCCGGAACTCGAAAGCACCAGCACGCGCACGGCGGGATCGACCGCCATCATGTCGATCGCAGTGGACAACTCGGCGATTACCGCGTCGTCGAAGGCATTGTGCCGCTCGGGACGATTGAGCGTAATGATGCCGATGCCGAGGTCAATTTCAGTAACTATCGATTGGTACATGAGAACCTCAAATTCCGCCACAGAGGACACAGAGTTCACAGAGGAGAAGCGCAGTTCTTGGGTTCTCTCTGTGAACTCTGTGATCTCTGTGGCTAATTGGTTTTACATTCTGAAAACGCCAAACTTGGTCGGCAGGATCGGTGCATTGAGTGATGCCGAAATTCCCAGGCTCAGGGTACGCCGCGTCTGCGCCGGATCCAGTACGCCGTCATCCCAGATACGCGCCGTAGCGTAGTAGGGATGGCCCTGGGTCTCGTACTGCTCGCGGATCGGGGCCTTGAAGCGTTCCTCGTCCTCCTTGGGCCACTCCTTGCCGGCGGCCTCCATGCCGTCGCGCTTGATGGTGGACAGCACCGAGGCGGCCTGCTCGCCGCCCATCACGCTGATCCGCGCGTTGGGCCACATCCAGAGCATGCGCGGGCTGTAGGCGCGGCCGCACATGCCGTAGTTGCCGGCGCCGAAGGAGCCGCCGATGATCATGGTGAACTTCGGCACCTGCGCCGTCGCCACCGCGGTGACCATCTTCGCGCCGTCCTTGGCGATGCCGCTGTTCTCGTACTTGCGGCCGACCATGAAGCCGGTGATGTTCTGCAGGAACAGCAGCGGAATGCCGCGCTGGGCGCACAGTTCGATGAAGTGCGCGCCCTTCTGCGCCGATTCGCCGAACAGGATGCCGTTGTTGGCGACGATGCCCAGCGGATAACCGTGCAGCCGGGCGAAGCCGGTCACCAGCGTGGTGCCGTAGCGCGACTTGAACTCGTCGAAGCGCGAGCCGTCGACCAGGCGGGCGATGATTTCGCGCACGTCGTAGGGCTTCTTGGTATCGACGGGAATCACGCCGCCGAGTTCACTCGGGTCGTATAGCGGTTCCTCCGGCGCGGCGATGTCGAGCGAGAGGGGTTTTTGCCAGTTGAGGTTGCCGACGATGCGGCGCGCGATGGACAGCGCGTGGTGGTCGTTCTCGGCCAGGTGGTCGCAGACGCCGGAAATCCGCGTATGCACGTCGCCACCGCCGAGGTCCTCGGCACTGACCACCTCGCCGGTGGCGGCCTTGACCAGCGGCGGGCCGCCGAGAAAAATCGTGCCCTGGTTGCGCACGATGATCGACTCGTCCGACATGGCCGGCATGTAGGCGCCGCCCGCCGTGCAGGAACCCATGACGACGCCGATCTGCGGAATGCCCAACGCCGACATGTTGGCCTGGTTGTAGAAGATACGGCCGAAGTGGTCGCGGTCGGGAAACACCTCGTCCTGCGTCGGCAGGTTGGCGCCGCCCGAGTCGACCAGATAGATGCAGGGCAGGCGATTCTGCAGCGCGATTTCCTGGGCGCGCAGATGCTTCTTCACGGTCAGTGGGAAGTAGGAGCCGCCCTTTACCGTCGCATCGTTGGCGACGATCATGCACTCGACGCCCTTGATCCGGCCGATGCCGGTGACGACGCCGGCCGACGCCACATCGCCGCTGTACATGCCCATCGCGGCCAGCGCCGAGAATTCGAGGAAGGCCGCGCCCGGATCGAGAAGCGCGTTGATGCGCTCGCGCGGCAGCAGCTTGCCGCGCGCCTTGTGCTTGGCCGCGGTTTCCGGCGAACCGCCGGCCGCGACCGCGATGGTCTTCTCACGCAGGTCGGCGACCAGCACGCTCATCGCCGCCGCGTTGGCCTTGAACTCCTCGCTGCGGGTGTTGAGTTTGGATTTGATGACGGACACTAGAACCCTCCCGTGGCAAGCCACTTGTCGATCTGCGGCAGGCGGTCGACGCCCCAGAAGGGCTCACCATCCACCACGATGTACGGCGCGCCGAACATGCCCATGGCAATCGCGGCGTCGGTTTCCTGCTTGAGGCGATCCTTGATCTCCGGCGTCGCGATGGCCGCGGTGAAGGCATCGCGGTCGATGCCCAGCCGGCCGGCGATCGCCAGCACCACCGGCAGCTCGCCGATGTCGCGACCTTCGACCCAGTAGGCGCGGAATACGGCATGGGCGAACTCCCTTGCTTTCCCGCAATCCTGGCCGTGCAGCCAGTAGTATCCGCGCGCGGCGGCCAGCGTGGCGAGCGGGAACTTGGGCGGGAACTTGTAGGGGATGCCGAGAAAGCGCGCCGAGCGATCGAAGTCGCGCTTGCTGTAGTCGCCCTTGAGCGGGATGGTGATCAGCAGCGGCATGTTCGAGGCCTTGAAGGCGGCGCCGAGCATCATCGGCCGCCACTTCACCTTGCGCCCGTGCTTCGCCGCGAGATCGTCGATCAGTTCGCTGGCGAGGTAGGAATAGGGCGAGGAAAAATCGAACCAGAACTCGATGGGCTCTTTTGAGTCACTCATGATCAGCCTTTCGTTCCCCAGCCAGCCAGCGGATGGCCGGGCATCAGTTGGTAGGGGTGCTGCCAGCCGGGCAGGCCGGCGATGCGCGCGGACCAGTCGCGGATGTTCGGATAGTCGTTCCAGTCCACGCCGATTTCCTCGGGCCAGAAGACATAGCCGGCCAGCGAGAAGTCGGCGATGGTGGGACGGCGGCCGACGACCCATTGGCGCCCGGCGAGGTGGGCGTCGAGGACTTTCCAGGCGGCCTCGGCGCGGGTGCGGAACGCGGCGAGTACCGCCGGGTCGGTGGCCGGCACGAAATTGCGCAAATAGCGCAGCGTCGCCGTGTAGCTGGTGAACTTGTGGTTGTCGAACAGCGTCCAGCGCAGAATCTCGCGCCGCTCGTCGTTGTCTTGCGGGCCGAAGGCGCCGAGGGTCTCGGCCAGGTAGTCGAGGATCACGCCGGTCTGCGACCAGGTGCGGCCGCGATGCTCGAGCAGCGGCACCTCGCCCATGACGTTCAGCGCCCGGTACTCCGGGGTGCGCGTCGCACCGTGGAAAAAGTCTACGAAGCGCGGCTCCCAGTCGGCGCCGGAAAGGGCCAGCATCAGCGCCGGCTTGTAGGCGTTGCCGGACTGGGCGAAGCAGTGGAGGGTGTATTCGGCCATCGCGTTCTCCTAGGCAGTTAAAGAGCGGCCGATCACCAGTCGCTGGATGTCGGAGGCGCCTTCGTAAATCTGGCAGACGCGCACGTCGCGGTAGATCCGCTCGACAGGGAAATCGCTGACGTAGCCGTAGCCGCCGTGAATCTGGATCGCGTCGGAACAGACGCGCTCGGCCATCTCGGAGGCGAACAGCTTGGCCATCGAGGCCTCCTTGAGACAGGGGCGGCCGGCGTCGCGCAGGGCTGCGGCGTGATGCACCATCTGCCGCGCCACTTCGATCTGCGTCGCCATGTCGGCGAGGCGGAAATTAACGGCCTGATGCTCGAAGATCGGCTTGCCGAAGCTCTCGCGTTCATGCGAGTAATGCAACGCCGCCTCGAACGCGGCGCGGGCCATGCCGACGGCCTGCGCGGAGATGCCGATGCGGCCGCCTTCGAGATTGGACAGGGCGATGCGGTAGCCCTGCCCCTCGTTGCCCAGCAAATTCTCCGCCGGGATGCGGCAGTTCTCGAACAGGATCTGCGCCGTGTCCGAGGCATGCTGACCGAGCTTTTCCTCGACCCGGGCGACGATGTAGCCGGGCGTGTCGGCCGGCACGATGAAGGCCGAGATGCCCTTCTTGCCGGCACCCGAGTCGGTCACGGCGAACACCACCGCGACCTGCCCGTTCTTGCCCGTGGTGATGAACTGCTTGACGCCGTTGAGCACCCAGTGGTCGCCGTCGCGGACCGCCCGGGTACGCAGTGCCGCGGCATCGGAGCCGACATGCGGCTCGGTCAGGCAGAAGCAGCCCAGCCATTCGCCGCTGGCGAGCTTCCGCAGATATTTCTCCTTCTGCGCATCCGTGCCGAAGGCGTTGATCGGGCCGCAGACCACCGAGTTCTGCACGCTGATGATGGTCGAGGTGGCGCCATCGCCGGCGGCGATTTCCTCCAGCGCGAGGGCCAGCGAAACGTAGTCGAGGCCAGCGCCGCCCCATTCTTCGGGTACCACCATGCCGCAGACGCCGAGTTCGCCGAGCGCTCGCAGTTCCTCGCGCGGAAAGTGCGAAGTCCGGTCCCATTCGGCGGCTTTCGGTGCGAGCTGCTCGCGCGAGAAATCGCGCAGCATGTCGCGGATCTGTTCCTGTTCGTGGGTAAGGATCATTTGGCTGTCTCCGCCGGGCCGCCCCAAGAAGACAGCCGGCCAACAAACCGGAAGGCAAGGGACCAGAAGGCCCTTGCCTGAACCGTGGTCACCCCCTCTCCTGGAGAGGGGGCTGGGGGGTGTGCCGTCATTTGTAGTCCTTGTAGCTTTTGCTGCCGGGGATCGGCTCGCCCGAGTCGCGCATGCGCACGGCCTCCTTGTAGCCTTTCTCCTCTGCATAATGCTTGAACCACTGGCCCTCGGGCGAGTGGCGCGTGATGCCGTCGAACAGCGTGGCGATCATCTGGGTATTGGCCAGGCCCATGTTGTCGTAGGCCTGGTTGATCATCAGCTTCTGCATCATGAGCTGGTTCTTCGGCACGCCGGCCATGCGGTTGGCCAGCTTGAGCACCGTGTCGTCGAGTTCGGCCTCGGGCACGGCATCGATCACCAGGCCCCACTCCTTCGCGGTCTTGCCGTCGATGGTGTCGCCGGTCAGCAGCATGCGCTTGGCCTTCTCGGCGCCGAGCCGATAGACCCACATCGCGGTGGTCGGGCAGCCCCAGACGCGTGCCGGCATGTAGCCGATCTTGGCGTCCTCGGCCATCACCACCAGATCGCAGCACAGCGCGATGTCGCTGCCGCCGGCCACGGCGAAGCCCTGCACCTTGCAGATGGTCGGCTTGTAGCTGCGCCAGAGGCTGAAGAAGTCGTCGGTGAAGCCCTTCATGGTCCGGTAGTCGACCATCGGGTCCCAGGGCATCGATTGCGTGCAGGGCGTATCGACGTCGGCTTCGGCGAAGTCCTTGAGGTCGTAGCCGGAACAGAAGGCGCGTCCCGCCCCCTGCAGGACGATGACGTGGATGCCCTCATCGGCATTCGCCCGCTCGACCGCGAGACGGATCTCGCGCGGCATCGCCGGCACGATGGCGTTGAGCCGCTCCGGCCGGTTCAGCGTGATGCGCGCGATGCGCCCCTCGGTCGTGTAGGTGAGGGTCTGCAGGGTCATGGCCGGATCAAGCCAGTTCGATGCCGACCGCGGTGGCCTCGCCGCCGCCGATGCAGAGGCTGGCGACGCCGCGCTTCTTGCCGTATTTGCGCAGTGCGCCGATCAGGGTGACGATCACGCGCGCGCCGGAGGCGCCGATCGGATGGCCGAGGGCGCAGGCGCCGCCATGCACATTGACCTTGTCGTGCGGCAGCTTGAGGTCGTGCATCGCGGCCATGGTGACGACGGCGAAGGCTTCGTTGATTTCCCAGAGGTCCACGCTGTCCGTGCTCCAGTCGTTCTTCGCCAGCAGCTTCTTGATGGCGCCGACGGGCGCGGTGGTAAACAGGCCCGGCTCCTGGGCGAAGGTGCTGTGGCCGACGATCGCGGCGATCGGCTTCATGCCCAGCTTGGCGGCGGTCGAGGCACGCATCAGCACCAGCGCGGCGGCGCCGTCCGAGATCGACGACGAGTTGGCGGCAGTCACCGTGCCGTCCTTGCGAAAGGCCGGCTTCAGCGTCGGAATCTTTTCGGGCTGGACCTTGAACGGCAGTTCGTCCTTGTCGATGACGGTGTCGCCCTTCCTGCCGGAAACCGTGACCGGGGCAATCTCCCAGGTGAAGCTGCCGTCCGCGTTGGCCTGCTTGGCGCGCGTGGTGGACGTGATGGCGAACTGGTCCTGCGCTTCGCGGGTGAACTTGTAGCTGGCGGCGCAGTCTTCGGCGAAGGTGCCCATCAGGCGGCCCTTGTCATAGGCATCTTCGAGGCCGTCGAGGAACATGTGGTCCTTCACTTCGCCGTGGCCGAGGCGGTAGCCGCCGCGCGCCTTTGGCAGCAGGTAGGGTGCATTGCTCATCGACTCCATGCCGCCGGCGACCATGACGTCGACGCTGCCGGCGACGAGCATGTCGTGCGCGTACATCGCCGCGCGCATGCCCGAGCCGCACATCTTGTTCACCGTGGTGCAGCCGGCCGCCAGCGGCAGGCCGGCGCCGAGGCTGGCCTGCCGTGCCGGGGCCTGGCCCTGGCCGGCGGGCAGCACGCAGCCCATGATGACTTCATCGACCTGCTCGGGCTTGAGCCCGGCGCGTTCGACGGCGGCCTTGATCGCGGCGCTGCCCAACTGCGAGCAGGTCAGCGAGTTGAAGTCGCCCTGAAACCCGCCCATCGGGGTGCGGGCGGCGGAAACGATGACGATAGGGTCGTTCATGATGGTTCCTTTTGTCCTGAAAACCGATTAGCCACAGAGATCACAGAGAACACAGAGATAAAACAAATTCACGGTTCCGTTTTTCTCTGTGAACTCTGTGTCCTCTGTGGCTGGAAGTTTGGTTTTACGTTCATAGCAATGTGGCCAACGCCTGTTCATAACGCTCGGGAATATGTTCGGGGCTGCTGACGGTGAGGCCGAGGTCACGCACCAGGCCGTCCTTGAGGCCGTAGATCCAGCCGTGAATGGTAATGCTCTGGCCGCGCTGCCAGGCGTCCTCGACGACGATGGTGCGCGAGACGTTGATCACCTGTTCCAGCACGTTGAGTTCGCACAGACGGTCGTGCCGCTTGTCCTCGGGCAACTCATCGACGCGCGCCAGGTGTTTGACATGGACGTCCTGCACATGGCGCAGCCAGAGGTCGGCGAGGCCGACGCGCTGATGGTTCAGGGCCGCCTGCACGCCGCCGCAGCCGTAGTGGCCGACCACCATGATGTGCTTGACCTTGAGCACGTCGATGGCGAACTGGATCACCGACAGGCAGTTGAGGTCGGTGTGCACCACGACGTTGGCGACGTTGCGGTGGACGAAGACTTCGCCCGGCAGCAGGCCGACGATCTGGTTGGCCGGCACACGCGAATCCGAGCAGCCGATCCAGAGGTACTGAGGCGATTGCAGATGCGAGAGGCGCTCGAAGTAGTCGGGATCGACCTCGCGGATCTGGCGCGACCAGGCGCGGTTGAAGTCGAACAGGTGGAACAGGTTCTGGTTGGCCACTTCGTCTTCCGACCAGTTTTCGAGGTCAAGGGCGAGGAACTGCGTGCCTTCGACCGGCGTCTGGTAGTAGGCCGGCGCCTGCGTGAAACCCAGTTCGCGATACAGCTTCACGGCGATGCGCATCGCCGGCAGGGTGTCGAGCAGGATTTTGCGGTAACCGATCTGGCGCGCCGCGCGAATCGCCGCGAGGGCCAGCAGGCGACCGAGGCCGAGGCCGCGCTGCGCCGGCTCGACATACAGGCGCTTGAGTTCGCAGACGCCCTCGGCGAACGGCCGGATGCCGACGCAGCCGGCGCCCACACCATCGACCTCGGCATAGAACAGCCGCCCCTGCGGTGCCGCATAGCGCCCCGGCAGCGTCGCCATTTCCTCGTCGAAATTCTGAAAGCACAGATCGACGCCGAGCCACGCGGCGTAGTTGCGGAAGAACTGGCGCACCTGTTCAAGCTCCGCCGTGTTGCCGGGACCGAGGACGCGGACGCTGGGCGCCGTCCCGTCAGCGCCGACTTGTGGCAGGTGCTCTGTCATTGATGATTTCCTTCAGACCGGCCAGGGCAGCTTGTGGTCGACGACCAACTCGCGCGCCTTGGCGAGCGTGTCCTCGGGCAGGGCGCAGGACTTGCGCGTCTGGGTGTCGAGATGAACGCCGGTGAGCAGCGTGACGGCGGAGATCTCATCGCTGTCGGCGTTGCGCATTTCGTGGAAGAAGATCAGCTTCCTTTCGCCGACGGAGATGACCCCGGTGCGCACCGCGACGGTGTCGCCGGCATGCAGTTCGCGCTGGTAGCTGATACGCTGGTCCACCGCGGCCATGCCGCGATGGTGCTTGCGCAGGAACGCAGCGTTCATGCCGAGGTGGGACATCAGGTTCCAGGTCGCTTCGTCGAACTTGCCGACATACCACATGACATTCATGTGGTTCATGTGGTCGCAATGCCACGGATAGACCGTGCCGCGGTAGGTGTCCAGAAGGCCGCTCATATGGCACGCCCCCCGTTCCACGGCCGGCTTTGCACAGCCGGCCGGCTGCGGCGGCGCGAAGCGGTGCTTCGCGAAACCCCGCCTTCGCCCCCCTCGCCGCGCGAGGGGGTGACTACGGTTCGCCGCTGCGCGGCTCCGGGCTCTGGCTGCGCCGCGCTTGAGGCGGCTCTGCGCACGTCAGACATTGAAAATCAAACAAGTCGTCGTGGCATGGGCGTAGAGCCTGCCGTCGGCATCGACCAGCTTGCCTTCCGCCGTGCCGATCTGCTTGCCGGCGTGGATCACGCGGCCCTCGGCGCGCACCGGACCGACGCGGTCGGTCAGCGCGCGGATGTAATTCACCTTAAGTTCGATTGTCGTGTAGCCCTGACCCGCTTCGAGCGTGGACTGGATCGCGCAGGCGACGCAGGAGTCGAGCAGGGTGGCGTGGAAGCCGCCATGCACGGTGCCGATCGGGTTGTAGTGGCGGTGCTGCGGCGCACCCTGGAACACCACGCGCCCTTTTTCGGCTTCGACCAGACAGAAGCCGAGCGTGTCGTTGATCGGCGGCCGCGGCAACTCGCCGGCGATCATCTTCTGGAACAATTCCAGCCCCGTGCATTCGCGCAGGTTTTCCAGGGTCAGAACGCCGGGACCGGAAGACCGCGCCAGGACCTCGTCGTAAAGCTTCTGCCATTCCTCGCGTTTGTGCTGGCTCATCACATGGTCTCGCTGTACAGCTCGCGGCCGATCAGCATGCGGCGGATTTCGGAAGTGCCGGCACCGATCTCGTAGAGCTTGGCGTCGCGCCACAGGCGCCCCACCGGGTAGTCGTTGGTGTAGCCGACGCCGCCGAGCGCCTGGATCGCCTCGCCAGCCATCCAGGTGGCCTTTTCCGCCGAGTAAAGAATCGCGCCGGCGGCGTCCTTGCGCAGCGTGCGCGAGTGGTCGCCGCGGTCGCAGGCCTTGCCCACCGCGTAGACGTAGGCGCGGCAGGCCTGCCAGGTGCTGTACATGTCGGCCAGCTTGCCCTGCATCAACTGGAACTCGCCGATGCTCTGGCCGAACTGCTTGCGCTCGTGGATGAAGGGCAGCACCACGTCCATGCAGGCGGCCATGATGCCTAGCGGCCCGCCGGAAAGCACCGAGCGCTCGTAGTCGAGGCCGCTCATCAGAACCCGCGTGCCGTTGCCCTCGCCGCCCAGCACGTTTTCGGCCGGCACTTCGCAGTCGTCGAAGAACAGCGGATAGGTGTTCGAGCCGCGCATGCCCAGCTTGTCCAGATGCGCGCCTTTCGAGAAGCCCTTGAAGCCCTTCTCGACGATGAAGGCGGTCATGCCCTTCAGTCCGGCCTCGGCATTGGTCTTGGCATACACCACCAGGGTGTCGGCATCGCCGCCATTGGTGATCCACATCTTCGAGCCGTTCAGTACATAGCGGTCGCCTTTCAGGTCGGCGCGCAGCTTCATCGAGACCACGTCGGAACCGGCACCCGGCTCGGACATCGCCAGCGCACCGACATGCTCGCCGGAAATCAGCTTGGGCAGATACTTCTTCCGCTGCACCTCGCTGCCGTTGCGGCGGATCTGGTTCACGCAGAGGTTGGAGTGCGCACCGTAGGAAAGGCCGACCGAGGCAGACGCTCGTGAAATTTCTTCCATCGCCACGATGTGCGCCAGATAACCCATCTGGGTGCCGCCGTATTGCTCCTCCACGCTCATGCCGAGCAGGCCCATCTCGCCGAACTTGCGCCACAGGTCGGCGGGAAATTCGTTCACCCGGTCGATCTCCGCGGCGCGCGGCGCGATTTCCTTCGCGGCGAAAGCCCACACGCTGTCGCGCAGCATCTCGATGTCTTGACCGAGGTCAAAGTTGAGTCCGAGCATTACTTTTTCTCCTTGCCGTGCATGGTCATCAGGGTCTGCTGCATCGTCGCGCAATGCGTGGCGCGGCCGTTCCTGATCGCGTACACCTCGCCGCGCGTGATGATGAGGTTGCGACCGGATTTCAGCACCTGGCCTTCGGCGACCAGATACTCGCCGTCGGCGGGTGCCAGCAGGTTGAGCTTGAATTCCACCGTCAGCACGTCGGAGCCGGCTGGCATCAGCGTGTAGCCGGCATAACCGCCGGCACTATCGACGATGGTACTGGTAATCCCGGCGTGGAAATAGCCGTTCTGCTGCGTCAGGTCGTCGCGGAAGGGCAGGCGGATCTCGCAGTGGCCCGCAGTCAACGCGCCCATTTCGGCGCCGATCAGAGTCATCACCTTCTGCCGGGCAAAGCTGCCGCGGACGGTCGCTTCCCAGTCGGGGTTGCGCGGCTCGAAGTTGCTACTGGCTGGACGTGCGGTGTGCGGCATTCAACCTCCTGCAAACAGTTTGTGCATCCTAGTTGACGTTAACGTCAACGTCAACTATCGGGACTGCGTTTTGCTCCGCTTCTTGCCAGCTGACGCGGCCTCGTCGGCCTTCAGCATCTCGCGGCATTGACGCTCGAAACGGGCGATTTCCTTGAGCACGGCCTGAATGTCGTCGCGCTGCTGTTCCAGCGCTGCCCGACGTTGCGCCAGCGCGCCGAGAAAGGACAGCAGCTGGGAGGACTCATCCTCCGCCGTGTCGTACATGTCGATCAGGTCCTTGATCTCGGCCAGGCTGAGCCCGAGCCGCTTGCCGCGCAGGGCCAGCTTGAGCCGGGTCCGGTCGCGCTTGCTGTAGATGCGGTTGCCGCCCTCGCGCGCCGGCGACACCAGCCCGTGGGATTCCCAGAAGCGGATCGCACGCGTCGTTACGCCGAAATCGCGCGCCAGTTCGGTAATGGTTTGAGTTTCGCTCATGATTGTGGGGCCTGGATGCGCCAAATGCTGCACCGCACATAAAGCCCGGGAATTGGATAAAATGATCGATCGACTTTTGACAAGTTAAGCAGATTTCCCCCCACGATGCAAAGAGACCCGGCTTGAACGCTCCAATCGCCTACCCGCACGAAACCGCGCCCGCCCCCGGCCTGGCGGTGCCCGTTGCTCCCGGCATCGAATGGCTGTGCATGCCGCTGCCATTCGCGCTGAACCACATCAACCTCTGGTTGCTGGCAGACGGCGAGGGTTATGCGGCGGTCGATTCCGGCTTCGCGCTGGACCCGGTCAAGGAAGCCTGGAAGTCGGCGCTCGCCGGCCCGCAAAGCGGAATCCCCGGCGGACAGAGTCAGGGACGGCGATTGACACGCTGCATCGTCACCCATTGCCATCCCGACCATCTCGGCCTCGCCGCATGGCTCGAGCAGGAAACCGGCGCCGGACTGTGGATGGCGCAGGGGGAATATCTGGCGGCGCACATGGTTGCGGAACAAATCGCCGGGTATTCAATCGCGGTCATGGTCGAGTTCTTTCGGCAGCACGGCCTGGACCAGGCGCGCATCGATGGCCTGATCGCCCGTGGCAATGGCTACAAGAAAGGCGTGCCGGCGATTCCCGCGACCTACCAGCGATTGTTCGACAAGCAGGTGCTGAAGATCGGCGACCACGAGTGGCGCGCCATCGTCGGCTATGGCCATGCACCGGAACACATGAGCCTGTATTGCGCGGAACTGGGCGTGCTGATTTCCGGCGACATGCTGCTGCCGCGCATCTCGACCAATATTTCGGTGATGGCCAGCAATCCGCACGGCGACCCGCTCGGGCTGTTCCTCGGCTCCATCGACAAGTTTCGCGTGCTGCCGGCTGACACGCTGGTGCTGCCCTCGCACGGCCGTCCTTTCCGCGGTCTGCATGCCCGCGTGGACCAGCTTCACGCCCACCATGCCGAGCGTTGCGAAGTGCTGCTCGACGCCTGCCGCGGCAAAGCCAAGAGCGCGGCCGACCTGCTCGGCGTGCTGTTCGGCCGCGAACTGCCCGACCCGCACCAGACGATGTTTGCCATGGGCGAAGCAATTGCCCATCTGAATTATCTCGAGCACGCAGGAAGACTGCAGCGCATCGAAGAGAACGGTCTGACCCGTTACATCAGCTAACCCAAGGAGTCACAATGTCTGCGCATGAACCCCAAGCCTTGCCCGATCCCAAGGAGATAGCCAAGACCTACGCCGAAGTTGCGCAGCGCGCCTCCAACCTGATCACGGAGCACATGAAGCGCCAGATGAAGAAAGGCGTTTCTGCGCCTGCCGACGATCTCGGCATCGCGCAGGCCTTCATGGACATGATGGCCAAGATGCTGGCCAACCCCTACAAGATGGCGCAGGCGCAGATGAACCTGGTGTGGGACTACTTTTCGCTGTGGCAGCATTCATCCATGCGCATGATGGGCATGGAAGGCGCGCCGGTGGCGCAACCGAAGAAGGGCGACAAGCGCTTCGCCGACGCCCAATGGGAAGAGCACTTCCTGTTCGACTTCATCAAGCAGTCCTACCTGATCACTGCCCGCCATGTCCACGATTCGGTGGGCAACGTCGAGGGGCTGGACGAGATTTCCAAGAAGAAGGTGAACTTCTTCACCCGTCAGTTCATCGACGCGCTGTCGCCCTCCAACTTCGCCGGTACCAACCCGGAAGTGCTGCGCGAGACGGTCAAGAGCCACGGCCAAAACCTGCTCAAGGGCTTCAACAACCTGCTGCGCGACATCGAGGAAGGCGACGGCCAGTTGCGCGTCAAGATGACCGATCCATCGGCCTTCGAAATGGGCAAGAACGTCGCCTCGTCGCCGGGCAAGGTGATCTTCCAGAACGAGATGATCCAGCTGATCCAGTTCAACCCGAGCACCAAGGAACAGTACAAGCGCCCGCTGCTGATCATCCCGCCCTGGATCAACAAGTACTACATCCTCGACCTGCGCGAGAGCAATTCCTTCATCAAGTGGGCCACCGACCAGGGCCACAGCGTATTCGTCATCTCGTGGGTGAACCCGGACGCCAAGCTGGCGAAGAAGGGCTTCGACGATTACATGACCGAAGGCGCGCTGACCGCCATCGACGTGGTCTGCCAGCAGACCGGCGAAAAGGAAATCAACATGATCGGCTACTGCCTCGGCGGTACGCTGCTCGGTTCGACCATGGGCTACATGGCCGCCAAGAAGGACAAGCGCATCGCCTCGGCGACCTTCTTCGTCGCCTTGCTCGACTTCTCGATTCCCGGCGAACTCGGTGTCTTCATCGACGAAGGCCAGGTCGCCAGCCTCGAAAAGAAGATGGAAGAACGCGGCTTCCTCGAAGGCTCGGAGATGGGCACGACCTTCAACATGCTGCGCTCCAACGACCTGATCTGGACCTTCGTGGTCAACAACTACCTGATGGGCAAGGAACCCTTCCCCTTCGACCTGCTCTACTGGAATTCCGATTCCACGCGCATGCCCTACAAGATGCACAGCTACTACCTGCGCAATATGTACCTGAGCAATCTGCTGCGCGAGCCGGGCGGCATCACCCTGCTCGACACGCCGATCGACCTGTCCAAGGTCAAGACGCCGTCCTACTTCATCTCGACCATCGAGGACCACATTGCGCCGTGGCGCAGCGTGTATCTGGGCTCCACCGCGCTGGGCGGCCCGGTGCGCTTCGCCCTCGGCGGCTCCGGGCACATCGCCGGCATCGTCAATCCGCCGTCGGCCAACAAGTACGGCTTCTGGACCAACGATGCCCGCCCGGCGACCCCGGACGAATGGTTCGAAGGCGCCAAGCAGCACGAAGGCTCCTGGTGGACCGACTGGCAGAAGTGGATCACCAAGCTCAACGCCGACAAGGTGCCGGCCCGCCATCCGTCCAAGGGCAAGTTCAAGCCGCTGGAAGATGCCCCCGGCTCCTTCGTCAAGTTCCGCCTCGACACGCAGAAAAAGACGAAGTGACAGCTGTTCCGCCGGAACACGCAACGGGCGCCGGGTCGCAAGACTCCGCGCCTGTTTTTTTGACAGCCAGGCCGCGGCGGGTGGTGCTCGACACCAATGTGCTGGTCTCGCTCTACGTGTTCGACGACAGCCGCTTCGCACCGCTGCGAGCCAGGATCGAAAGTGGCGAGTGGCAGGCGATCACCAATGACGCCTGTTTCGAGGAGTTTCGCCGCGTGCTGGGCTACCCCCTGTTCGCGCTGTCCGACGAGCGGCAGCAAGACGCGCTGGCCGTCTACGATGCCGTTGTCACGCGCCCTGCCGGGCCGCTACCCGGCGCCGTCGTAACCCTGCCGCGCTGCGCCGACCGCGATGACCAGAAGTTTCTCGAACTGGCCCGCGACAGCGCCGCCGACTGGCTGGTGACGGCAGACAAGGCCTTGCTGCGACTGGCGCGGCGCGACCGGCTGCGCGGCCTGTTTCGCATTCTGACTCCCGAGCTGGCACTGACGGAAATGTAACGAGTCGCAGTATTCCCGATACCTGCAGCAGGGTGAAACGCGGCCCGCAAGGCGGACCGCCGGTCAGATCACGATGTAGCGATGCGGGTGGGCTTCGTTCTCGACCGCCGCAATTCCCTCGGCGGTCGGGAAACAGACGATGCAGGCGGTCCAGCAGCGGCGATCACGGCTCAATAATTGGGACAGCGCATCGACCGGATCGCTACCGCCGTCATTACCGTTCTTCGCGGCGCGTACCTGCAGGTACTCCGACGGGCGTTGCAGCCAGGCGATGAGCCCGCGCAGCAGGTTTGCCGGCTGCAGTTCTTCCTTGGCCAGCACCAGCTTCCCCTTGTCGGCATCCGCCGGCTGGTGGCTACCGGCGTTCTCCATGTTCCACTCTGCGCGGGGCAAACTGCCCTTCTGCCGCAGCTTATCGACGTGTTCGCCGAATTCTGTCACCAGCCGCGTCATCGCGGCGGTACGCAGTCCCTGGCGCGCGCCGAACTCGTTCGCGGCGAGCGAGCGCAGGGTGTGATCGCAGAATGCCGGAGCCTCGCCGGCATGTTCCGGGTTCGCCCAGCGACGTGCCCCAAGCAATGCGAACGCTTGCTTCTGCTCGGCGCCGGCAAGGAAAGCCAAGGGCTGCTTGACCTCCCGGCTCCGCCCGAGCCCGTGAGCTATTTCCTGTCGCGCAGGAAACAGCGCGTTCACCAGCGGGCTATGCGCGTAATGCGCGGCGGAAATGTCGTATGGACCTGGAATCGAGGCAATCTGCCCGTCAAGATACTCGACCGCGGCATTGAGCGCCGGAACCAGTCGGGACGCGTAATCCGGAGAACTGACGACATCGAAGCCTAGTACGGAAATGATCTGGCGAACGACGGCATGCGTCTCGGGGAGGGCGCATGCTAGCTCCGGTTGGGAGTGATTCAAGAGACTGCCGAAGAAACCCATGGTTCGTGCTCTGGCATCCGAAGTTTCAGTGGAGGCTAACCCCGGTTCTTTCGGCGTTAAGCGCAACGACCGTAACTACAACGATTCATTCAGCGAAAGCTGACGTTGCCCCTATGGGCGTCAAACGCAGCGACCGTAACCAAGACCTGCCTCCTGCCTTGCTTCAATTCTTGCCACGCGACTTGACGTAGCCAAACACATCACGTTCAAAACTGGCGCGCGCGGTTGCATCGTCGATATTGGGGCTCAAGACTGTCACCAACTGCGTCGCCATGGCCGCCGAACGCATCGCACGGTCGACCAGGGCGCTCGCGAAGGGTCCGATGTCCGCGGCCAAACGCCGTTTGACGAACTCGACAAAAGCGGGATCGGCACTCGGCAGACCGTTCTCGGCGGGCAGGCGCACCGCCGCAATGTCGGCAAAGACCACCTGGCTCATGCCATCGGCAGCCGCCGTTCCGTTGATCGACTTCAGGCTGAACGGCAGGCCCGTCAACGTGGACGCGTAGGCGAAAAATTCGCGTGTCGCCATCACGCTGCCCTTCTCCGGCGCGCGGCGCAGCGCGCTCTGCGTCGAACGAATCGCCGAGCCGAGATAGCTGATCTGCCCCTTCAAGACGGTGCGAAAGACGACGCCATAATGAACCACGGCACGCACCCGCAACGGTGCCGACGACCCATCGAACTCGGTAATTGCTCCCGCGACCCGGTGCAAGGCCGAGCCTATCTCCGTCTCCGGGGCGAAGGTCAACGTCAGATTGGGACTTCCCGCGTCCTGCGTGACATAACCAAGCTCGCGGGCGACAACAACGACGTCGTCGAAACGCTTGACAACGCCTGCTTCGGCCGCACCTGCGCCCGAAACATCGAATGCGACGACCGTAGTGGATATGGGGGTATTAGCCTGCAACGGCACGGTGTACCAGCCCTCCAGGCCGATTCGGCGAGGCGCGACGAAAACCGGTATTGGCGATCACACACTCCCCCGAGTCACGTTGTATTTCTGATAATTCTCGCAATTATAGCCATATTAACTGAGGCGCACATCGCCGTAACGCGACGCGACAGTTGATTCCGCGGCCGTTTTCATCAAACGCGGCCGAAAACCTCACATACCTCATGGTATTCTTCGGGCCTGAGGAATCCACCGGAGACGCTACATGAAGTTGAGGGGAAAATTCAATTCGATGCTGGTGCTGGTGTTCGGCTTGGGGCTAGGGGCTACCGGTTATCTCTCCTACAAGCAGCTCAATGAAAACGCCCGCGACGAAGTACTGTCCAACGCGAGAGTGCTGATGGAGACCATTCTGTCGGCGCGCACCTGGGCGGTCAACGAGGTCGGCCCAAATCTGCGCGAAACAGTGGAAGGCGAGGACCTGCTCATGATGGGCATACCCTCCTATGCCGCCGACAAGGTCATGGAGGCGGTGCAGAAGCGCTTCCCCGAGTACGGCTACCGCGAAGCCGCCTTGAATCCGACCAACGTCGTGCATCGTCCGGCCGATTGGGAAGCGAAGATCATCAACTCGTTTCGCAGCGACGCCAACAAAACCGAGGAGTGGGGGATTCGCCAGAGCCCGAAAGGCCCCATCCTCTACCTTGCGCACCCAATCCAGATCAAACAGGCCGGCTGCCTTGCCTGCCATACGACACCGGATAAGTCACCGCCGCAGGTGGTTACGAAATACGGCGCCGAGAACGGCTACGGCTGGAAGCTCAAGGAGATCGTCGGCGCGCAGATCGTGAGCGTTCCGCTATCGGTATCCATCGACAATGCCAACCGCATGTTCGTCACCTTCATGGGAACCCTCACCGGCGTTTTCGTGGTCCTCTTCATATTGCTCAACCTGATGCTGACCGCACTGATCATCAAGCGGGTTGGTGCAATGGCAAACATCGCCGACGAGATCAGCAAGGGCAACTTCGAGATGGGCGAGTTCAACGAAAAGGGCTCGGACGAAGTTGCGCACCTCAGCGCCTCGTTCAACCGCATGCGACGCAGTATCGTCAAGGCGATGGAGATTTTCAGCAAGCAAAGCGGCGGTTGACGCCGGGGGACTGATCATGCTGCCGCTTTCCCGGATGCCGATTCGCATCGCAGTCACTGCGCTGTCCCTCGTCGCAATTGGCGCACAGGCGCAGACAAACGTCCTTGGGCGCCGGGTGTTCGAGCAGAAGAACTGCAGCCAGTGCCACGCCTACGAGGCGAGGTCGCTCGGCCCATCCGTGCGCAACATGAAGATCAAATTGAAGGGCGATCCGACCGCAGCCTCGGCGGGGATCCTGGCTGCCGCCGATCATGCCCTTGACCTCAAGTCGCTGTCGCCGGAGAACGTCCGCGCGATGGCGGAATGGCTGGCCGCAACGACCTTTGAGGAGCAGGCGGCCGTCGCGGCAAAACCGCCACCCAGCAGCCCGGCAGCGAAACGCGAAGCCGCCGCCAAGGCCAAACGCGAGGCCCAGGCCAAGGCCAAGCAAGAGGCTGAAGCGAAAGCGCAGGCCAAGAAGGACGCCGCCGCGAAAGCCAAACAGGACGCGGATGGCAAGGCCCAGGCCAAACGGGATGCCGAAGCCCAGGCCAAGCGTGAAGCTACGGCGAAGCAGGCAAGCGCGGACTTTGCCAAACGCGAAGCCGATGCCAAAGCGCGTAAAGACACGGGCGCTCTGGAAGCGATCAAACGCGAAGGCGACGAGCGAGCCCGGCGTGATGCCGAAGCGCAAGCGGCGGCAAAGCGTGACGCCGAAGCCAGGACGAAGCGCGAAGCTGATTCTGCGGCCGTGCAGAAGCGCGAGGCGGAGGAGCGCGCCAGGTTGGAAGGCGAGGCCAAGGCGAGAAAGGATGCTGAAGCCTTGGCGGCACAAAAGCGGGACGCGGAAACCCAAGCGCAGGCGAAGAAGCCGGACGCCGCAACGAAAGCGGCACCCGCTGCGCCCGGTGGCAAAAAGCAACTCGCCTATCGCGACGGGTCCGACCTGCCGCCCTGCTCGGCGTCTACCGGCGCCGCGCTCGGCACAATTAACGAAGCTGGTGCCAAGGCGATCATCGAGCGTATCGGTTGCCCGCAATGCCACGCCTACGTGCAGAAAAAGGTGGGCACGCCGATGAAACAAATCCAGGAAAAGTACAAGGGCGACTGGGAATGCGTCGTCCAGAGGCTGAAGACGACCAAAACCCACAAGGAGGAAGGCGTTACCGACGACCTGAAGGGCAACGATTTCAAGATCGTCGCGGACTACATCGCAACCCGCAGTAAGTAGGCAAACGATCTTGGATACGCCTTTCCCGGCCGCCTGTCCCCTCGCCATGCAGCCGCCAGAAGAACGCCAAGGCCTACATTCTTGTGATTAATTAACATCTTGGCGTAATACTTTGTTAAATAAGACTCTTTTTTTCCAGGATCGGTCGACCAAAGCGAGGGAAGACTACTGTCGCAATATATGGACAACCAGCCTGAAAACCAAGGAAGGCATGCGGGAAAAGGCTTGTCTATTTCAAAAAAGTCTGTTTGAATCAACATGAAACCGGGCTTTCATAAAGTTATTTCTAATGATTGCACGGAGTCCTTCAAGCATGGGCGCAAATTCCACCCGCGGATCGGGCAAACGCATCGCCGGAACTAGACAAATGAACCAGACAATCCACAAGTGTCGAGCAGTCGTGGCCGGCCTCGTCCTCCTGGTCGCCTGCGGGCTTCCAGGACTCGTCGCCGCCCAGACCGCCCAGAAGGAAGACGTCCCGGAAGGCCGGTCGCGAGCCGCAAGCGGCGCCGCCAAACCCTGCATCGAGTGCCACGAAAGCTCCTACGCCATCGCCAGGACCAAGCACGGAGTCAAGAGCGATTCACGTACGCCCGAGGCGAAGGGCAAATCGATTACCGGTGATCCCGCAGACGCGATGTGCGGCAGTTGTCACGGCGACTTGACCGCGCACAACCAGACGCCGCGCGTGAAGGGCTTGGTACCGATTGTCTTCGGCAAGAAGGCGCCCGCCGAACCGCAGAACGAGGCCTGCCTGTCCTGCCACCAGTCAGCGGCGCGCATCGCCTGGCAGGGAAGCAAGCACGAGCGGTCCAAGCAGTCCTGCGCCAGTTGCCATCGCGTGCATGCACCGAAGGACCCGGTGACGGTCGCCGAAACCCAGGCCGCCATCTGCTTTGAGTGCCACAAGGATCGCCGCGCGGAGATGTACCGGATGTCGACGCACCCGCTCAAAACAGGCTTCCTCACCTGTTCGTCGTGCCATGCAGCCCACGGCTCGTCGTCGTCGCGCGGGTCGCTGATAAAGGACACGGTCAACGAGACCTGCTACACCTGCCACGCGAAGATGCGCGGCCCCTTCCTCTGGGAACATCGTTCGGCGCAGGACGACTGCGGCAACTGCCACAACCCGCACGGCAGCAACAACCCACCGATGCTCAAGGTACGGATGCCCTACCTGTGCCAGCAATGCCACCAGGACTCCGGTCACCCCAACGGGGTATACAGCGGCAACCAGTTGGAGCCCGCCGGCGTTGGCACTGCCAGCCGCCTTGTCGCCAATTCCTGCGCCAACTGCCACATGAAAGTTCACGGCAGCAATCATCCGTCGGGCGCACGCCTGCAGCGTTGATTCCGACAATAAAGAACCAAAGGCGAAGCCATGGCCAATAAACTTCCCGTCCCCGTGCAGCGCAGGACCCTCGCGCTGGCGATATGTTCCGCGCTGAGCGCGATGGCCTCGCCGGCTTATGCCGATCAGGGGCTGGATTTCAACCTTTTCCGCGATTCGGCGACGATGTTTCGCGACGCGGACATGTCTCGCTGGTCGGAAAACTATGTTGAACTCGGCGTCGGATACAACTCCAGAAGCTCCCTGAAATTCGGCGAGTATTCGGGGCTGACCGACAAGGGCGGCTTTCCTCTGGCAGGCTTCAACTGGCTGAACCGCGACGCCGGCAACGACGCCCAATTCTGGCGCGTCTACGGCGCCAACCTCGGCCTCGACTCGCGCAAACTGCAAGCCGAGGGCGGTGTGCAGGGCAAGTGGGGCGTGACATTCAGCCTCGACCAGCTAAAGAAGTCACAAACCGAGTCTGCCGTTTTTCTGCATGACGGACTCGGCACCAACACGCTCACGCTACCCGTCGCGTACACCCGTGTGGCCAACTCCACTCTCGTCAACCCGAGTCTGTTGAAACCCTTCGAGATCGAGCAGGGCCGCGATGTCTATCGCCTAGGCTTGAATGGCGAACTGGCCAACGGCTGGTCCTACAAGCTGAGCTTTCGCGAAGACCAGAGCGACGGGACGCGCCTGACCGGACTGAACCAGGGGTTCGCAGGGGTGATCGTTCCTTACCCGATCGACGAGCGCACGCGGCAGATCGAGGCCACATTGTCCTACGCGACCAAGGTAGCCCAGCTTCAAATCGGTTACACCTATTCGAAATTCGACAACAGTCTGCACCAATTCGACGTCCAGAACCTCATTACCAGTGCCACCGTCCCCAACCTGCGCCTGTCGTTGGCGCCGAGCAACGATTTCCATCAGTTCAACGCGAACGGCGGCTACAACATCAGCAAGGTCAGCCGCCTGAGCGGGAAGTTCTCCTATGGCATCGCCCGGCAGAATGAAGGCTTTCTGCCGTATTCGGCGAACGGCACGGCCGCGACTGCAGCCCTGCCGCGCAGTTCGCTGGACGGCAAGGTCGTCAACACGCTGCTGGATCTTGCGCTGACCACCAAGCCGGTCGACAAGATGAACCTGAAGCTCGGCTACCAGTACCGCGACAACGACAACCGGACGCCGATCGCCAACTTCATCTATGCCGCTTCCGATGGTGCAACCGTTGCCGCCGTGAATTCCGGGTCGGATCGCACCAACGCACCGGTCAGGACCACGGAGCAGCGCGTTCTCGCCGAGGCGGATTATGAAATCGCCGAGCGGACTACACTTCGCGCCGGACTGGAGCGCAGCCACAAGACGTACACGCTGAGCGACCGCAACATGACGGACACCGACAAACTCTCGCTCGAGATTCGCCGTCCCGTCTCCGACGAGCTTCTCGGCAGCGTGGGTTACGTCTTCACCCGGCGCACCGGATCCGAATACGACGCCAACCGCTTCTTCAGGGAAACCCACGCAGCTGGTTACCGTGCCGGCACGACGACCACCGGCATTCCGAGCCTGCGCTCGTATATGTACAGCGACTACGACGAGAATAGGCTGCGCGCTTCCGGCAACTGGACGGTCAGTGAAACGGTCTCCCTGCAGGGTGGAGTCGACGATTACCGCCAGCGCAGTCGCGGGCCGGATTGTTCATCCGTTGCCGATGCGCGGGTCGCCGCCGCGATTGGCGTGGCGATGCCCGACACCTGCCTTGGCCGCAAGCTGGCCGACGGTGTCGCCGTCAACCTCGACCTGCAATGGCAGCCCGAGGAGAACTTGATGACATTCACGTTCGCCAACTTCGCGCAGACCAAGACCGACCAGGCGGGACGGACGACCTCCACGGTGCCCCAGGGAGCCGACCCGGCACGCGACTATTCGGTCGCATCGACCTATCAGGATGCAACGGTCGGCCTCGGCCTGAAATGGCAGCCGGAAGAACAATGGGACCTCGGCGGAACCTACGTTTACCAACAGGGCACGGGCCTGACGAATGTCGCCAGCGGCTCTGGCGTCGTCCCCGCGGCAAAGCCTCTCCCCGATCTGACGACACGCCTGCATTCGCTGCAGCTGTATGCCAAGCTGGCTTACAGCAAACAGTTGAGCTGGCGCTTCAACTACATTTACGAAAACCTCAAATCCTCCGATTGGAGCTATGACGTTCTCGGCCCCACGGCAGTAAGCGGCGTGCTGCAGACCGGGCAGACCCCGCCGAGATACAGCAACCACGTATTCGGCGTTTCGGCGATCGTCAGGAGTTGGTAAGGCGCGTCGTGACCCCCGAAGACAGGCCGCCCGCAGCGGCCTGTTGCTTTTATGGTGCACCGTCCCGTCAGGACTGACTTTCGCACGGCGTCGATACAGCACATGAATAACTCTCTCCAAATGCCACTCTTTACCCAACTAAAGCGATATTTCCGGATCTGTGCCTGCATGGCCCTGGCAGCCGGGCTAATCGCGACGCCTATCGACGATGCCTGGGCGAAGACGAAAGCAGCGAAGCACAAAGCCAAAACGACGCCGCCGGTACAGATCAATCCCGTCGACGAATTGGAGATCATCATCGGCGAGGCGATTGTCCAGCGCGCCGCGCTCGGAGGGGCCGATCCTGACGGTGCACCGGCACGTCAAAAGCTCGCCGAACTGGCGCTGCGCGCGGCGCGCTCAGCGGAACGCGCCCTATCGCGCGGCGACGAAAACCTGTTCAGTTCGTATCGCCAGCAGATCCAGTCGCAATTCGAGGGAACACTCCCCGGCCTGGAGAAGATGTCCGCGCGCGGCGTCGGCGCCGCCGATTACGCGCTCGGCACGTTCGCGCTGCATGGCATTCTCGAGGAACGCAACGTCGAGCGCGCCTGCGCGCGCTTTGCCGCGGCGCTCGGCAAGGGATTCAGCGGTGCGAAGTTCCGCCACGCGCAGTGCATCGAGGAAAGCGATCCGGCCGGCGCATATGCCTTGCTGAGGGAGGCTGCCGATTCCGGCCATGTCGCTGCCACCGAGCGCCTCGGGCGAATTTGCCTGGAGGCAACGCCGCCCGATGCGGCCTGCGCTTTTGCTCGCCTCGAACGTGCCGCCAAGGATGGGCGGGCCAGCGCGAGGACGCTGCTGGGCTGGATGTATGCCGAAGGAATCGGCGGCAAGGTCGATCTCGCCCGCGCCGCGAAGTACTACAGCGAAGCAGCGAAGATGGGCGAGGCTGCGGCGCACAACAATCTCGGTGAACTCTACGAAAAAGGACGCGGCGTCGCGAAAGACCCGCGGAAAGCCTTCGAGCACTACCTGTCGGCGGCTGACGCCGGGTTCCCGCCGGCCCAGTTCAACGTCGGACGGCTCTATGCGGCCGGCAAGGGAACACCTCAGGATCTGGCGGCCGCAAGGCGCTGGTTCGGCGCGGCAGCGAATGCGGGAATCATCCCCGCGCAACGCATTCTCGAGGCACTCGATCAAGAGACAAAGTAGCAGCGGGCATCGCAAGCCGATCCCGGCGACGGCGAAGAAGATCGGCGGAACCGGTTGTGTCGAGCTTCCTAGCTGCTCTTTGACGCCGGCAACAGGACGCGAGCCCGCAGCCCTCCCTGGGAGCCGCCCTCCAACAGCAATCGGCCGCCATGATTGCGGGCGATTTCGTCAACGATGGACAGGCCGAGGCCGCTGCCGATGCCGACGCCCTGAGTACCGGCAGCGCGATAGAAGCGATCAACTGCCAGCTTGCGCTGCGCTTCAGGGATGCCCGGTCCGTCATCCTCCACTTCCAGGAATGTTTGGCCATCGCACTGGCCGCAGCGCACCGTCACCTGCCCTGCGGGTCGGCCGTAAACGAAGGCGTTATCCACCAGGTTTGCCGCCATTTCGCCGATCAGCAGTCCGTCACCCCTGAATGGCGCTGGCTCGAGTTCGAGGCCGAGGTCGATGTTGCGCAAGATGGCTCGCTCCACCCATTCTTGCGCCCGCTGGCTGAGAATGTCCTTCAGATCCCCGTCTTGCCAGGCTGCTGCCTGGCGCCCGTCGGGCTCCGCTGCGGAAAGGGCAAGCAGTTGATTGACCAGGCGAGCGGTGCGCAAAGTCGCCTCACGGCAATTGAGGAGACGCGCCTTGCGGGCGTCGGGATCATCGTCCTCGATCGCCAGTTCGAGTTGCGCTTGCAGCCCGGCCAGCGGTGTCCGCAACTGATGCGCGGCATTGGCGAGAAAACGGACCTGGGCCGAGGATGCCGCGTCGAGCCGGGTCAGCAGTCCATCAAACGCTTCGACCAGCGGATGCAGTTCGGTGACGACCCCCGACGGATCGAGGGGGCCCATGTCACCGGCAGCCCGCCCTTGCAGTTGGAGTCGCAGCCGATCGAGCGATGCCATGCCGCTGCGCAGGCCGAACCACACCACAACCAGAACTACCAGAGCAAGAACTACCTGTGGCAGCCCCACGCCAAGCGCCACTTCCCAAATCGCCTCAATACGCTTGCGGGTGGTCTCGGCGACGATCACCGTCACTTCGTTAGCACCGCTGCGGGTGATGAACGCCACGGCCCGTACCGGCTTGCCGCCGAAGTCGCCATTGTAGAAATTCGTCCCGCTCTCTCGGCGCGGCGGCTTGGGCAGCAGCGGGTCGCCGGCGATGAAGCTGTCGCCGGGACCGAGCACCAGAAAATGCACTTCATCGATATGGTCGCTGCGCAGCATCTCCTCGCCCTCGGCCGAGAGGTCGAAGGCGGAAGTGCCGGGCGAATTCTCCTGCGGGCGGACATGCCGGGCGAGCGCCGCTGCTGAATCGGCAAGGGCCGTGTCGTAGGCCTGGTTCAGGGGATGCAGCAGCAGGAAATGGCCCAGCACGGCATCGACGACCAGCGCCAGCATCAAGGGCAGCAGCAGGCGGTGCAGGAGCCGGCTGCGGAGGCTGCCCTCGGCGTCAGCTGGCGAAGTCGTCAAGCCAAGGCTCCAGCATGTAACCGAAACCACGCACCGTGCGAATGCGAATTCCGGCAGGCTCCAGCTTCTGGCGAAGGCGCGAAACATAGACCTCGATGGCATTCGCCGAGAGTTCCTTTTCCACGGCGCACAGTTCCGCCACGATGCGTTCCTTGCCGAGAATGCGCCCTTCGTTTTCGACCATCAGCCGCAACAGGTCCCATTCCCGCTGCGGCGTATCGACAACCACGCCGCGAAGAGACGCACTGCGCGCCTCAAGGTTGAGCTCCAGCGGGCCATAGCTGTATTTGTGCCCCATGGTCAGGTTGCGCGAGCGGCGGCTCAGTGCCAGCAATCGTGCCAGCAACTCCTCGTTGGCAAAGGGCTTGACCAGGTAGTCGTCAGCCCCGAGTTCCAGTCCGGCGACGCGATCTTCCACTGCATCACGCGCGGTGAGCACCAGCACGGGAACGTGGCGATTCTTGGCGCGCAGGCGACGCAGCAGTTCGAAGCCATCCATCCCCGGCAAGCCGATATCGAGAATCATGAGATCGAAGTTCTCATGGTCGACGGCGTCCTCCGCCATTTCCGCGGTTGTTACGGTGTCTGCGGCATGATGCCGGCTGCGCAGTAACTGCGTCAGCGCATCGGCAAGCAGCGGATCGTCTTCAACAATAAGGATGCGCATGAGATTTTCGGTGCAAGGGCTTGATGCTGAAACCGGATCCAATCGGCCTTTTCGACCACCAGGCGGGCGCTGCTGCCATCGACGCCAATGAATTGCTCATGGCGGCACGAAGCGTCGGCCATTCGCGATCCTTCAGCCGAGGTGGTCTGTGGCGGCAATATACCGCGTTCGCGGGGACCGATGGTCAATACCAGACGAGGACTTCCGAAGCGCTCAGTTCTTGTACGCCTCGACCGGAACGCTTATCTTGACCTCGTCGCTAATGGCCGGGATAAACCGGACCATGCCGAAATCCGAGCGCCTGATGGTTGCCGTGACGTTGCCGGCGCACATCTCCTTCCGGTTCATCGGGTTCGCCGAACACTTGAAGCCGCTAACCGTCACCCGGAGCGGCTTGGTCACACCGAGCAGCGTAAACAGGCCATCGGCGGCGATGACGTTCTCGCGGCTGTCGAAGATCAGCTTGCTCGATCTGAAGGTTATTTTCGGATACCTGTCTACATCGAACAGCTGATAGCCAGGCGAACTGGGATTTTCCGTGCCGAAGCCCATATTCAGGGAAGCGGTTTCGATCTCGTATGTGACGCTACCTTTTCGTGCGCCAGGATCGAGGACGACTAACCCCGCCGCGTTGTCGAAACGCCCGGATTGCGTGGTCAGCCCCAGATGCGAAAATTCGAATACGGGGATGCTGTGGGCAGAGTCTATCGCGTAGCTATCTGCGCCAAACGTTGGCCCGGCGAAAATCACCCAGCCCGCAACGACGCCAGCCTGCCACCTCAGAAGAGTCGCTTGCCACAAGGGGTGTAGGGACAGCCGCTAGGCCGGGTTCAATTCCTGTAGGCCTCGACCGGAACGTTGATCTTTATCTCATCGCTGACCGTCGGAATGTACTTGGTCATGCCGAAATCGGAGCGCTTGATGGTTGCAGCGATATCACCAGCGCACATGAACTTCCTATTCTGTGGATTGGTTGCACAGGCGAAACGATTGACCGTTACCGTGAGCGGCTTGGTTACGCCGAGCAGGTTGAATTGCCCTTCCGCCGCGACGACTTTGCCGCCATCGAAGATGAGCCGATCAGACTTGAAGCTCATGGTCGGATATTTTTCAATATTGAACAAACCTTCGGAACTGACATGAATGGTCCATGCCCGCGATCCCATATCGAGGGAATTGGTGTGCACTGTAAACTCGACACTGCCCGTCTTGCCCTCGAAATCCAGCACGACCTTCCCGTCCGTTTTGTCGAACCGTCCACGCTGCGTCGTGAATCCCAGGTGTTGGACTTCGAATACCGGAATCGTGTACTCCGGGTCCATGGTGTAGGTATCGGCGGCAAAAGCAGGCGCCACCATTAGCATAGGGGCCACGCAGGCTAAGAAATAGTTTTTCATTGAAGTCTCCAATTAATCCTTGCTAATAGCGCGTTGGTTCAATCCGGGAATGCCTGCAGATAGGCGGCGATGGCTTGCTTGTTTTCGCCCGTGAGGGGGTGAGTGATAGCCTCCATCGGCGTACCCGGACGCCCTTGCGTGTGCTGGAAGATATCGAGCTGCTTCACAATGTAGTCGGCGTGCTGATAAGCCAGTCGCGGAAACGCCTCGATACCCTGCGCCTTAGGCCCGTGGCATGCTGCGCAGGCGATCACGTTCTGTTCCGGCACGCCTTTCTCGTAAATCTCCTTGCCGGCGGCCATTTGCTGCGCGTCGCCCGGAGCGTTTGGCTTCGGCACCTGCTTGGCGAAATACTCAGCCAGGCCCTTGATCTGATCGTCGGTCAAATGATGGCTAATACCCCACATGTATACAAAGCCAGGCGGGTCGGCGCGTTCGTGGCTCCGAAAGTGCTGTAACTGGGCGACCAGGTAGGCGGTCTGCTGACCTGCGAGGCGGGGAAAATTCGGCGATACCGAATTTCCATCGATGCCATGGCAGTTCGAGCAGACCTGCATGGCGGTCACCGCCGCCGGAACATTAGGGTTGGCAAGGTCGCGCGAGCGCTCCAGGTTGGAGCAGCCGGAGGCAATCACGGCGAGTCCGGCAAGCAGTGGCAATAGGGTTTTCTTCATATCGAATCTCCGAAGATTCCGACGTTCATGTCGGGTAGGCGGCACAGCTATATCGGTGAGCAACCTCGAGATGGGTTTCAATATGCGCCCCAGACGTAGAAGAACAGCGTGTTGTTGTCGCGTGCGTTGCGGCCCAAGCCGTCGTAGTTGTCGCTGGCGCCGTTGAACTTGTTGTAGGCGGTGTATTGCGCACCGACGCGGACATATTGAACCGGCATCCAGAATGCTTCATAAGTGAAGCCGCGAGTGGCCGGATTGCCGGAGAGATTACCGCCGACGCGGGTCGATAAGATCGAACCCAAACCGAGAGGGTCTGTGCTCGCTATCGTGCCGGTAACCGGATCATAGCCAGAACTCTGGCTCTCCGTATTCGTTGTGCCGGTCAGATTGAAGTAGGCAAGGCTGCCGCCGTACTTGGCCTGATACACATACGACAACTTGGCGCGGAAGGTATTCGTCGTATCGGAATCATTGGCGTCAGCCAGGGGGGTTACGCCATCGGAGGCAACAAAACCCAAAGGGGATCCAATCCCCGCGTTGGCGGCAATCGTGTTGGCCGAATAGTTTGTTTTCTGCCTCATGTAGGCGACCTGAGCCGTAATCGTATGCGGATCGAGGATGTACTGGTATTGGGCATCGATACCGGCATTCTCAACACGATGAATGCTGTTTGGATCCGACGTGTCGACATTGTCGTCGTAGATATGGGCGACCATGCCGGTGGCGCCGACCATGAGGTTATGCGCTCCCCACTCGTGCGTCAGTGCCAACCGCCAATAGGGATTGTTGGCGCCCTTGAGCTTGGTCGTCCCCGCATCATTGACTCCGCCGCTCATGAAGGAAAAACCCTTGTTGGCCGTCTGATAGAAGCCCAACTCGGCATACACCATCTTGTTCAGGTACGCATATGCGTTGATGCCCGCGACATTGCCGCCAGTGCTATTGCCCGGAAACGGTGTGTTCGCGTCGGCAAACCGATGGCTTGTCACGCTGGCGGCGGGGACGTACTGCATCCAGGCCGCAGCGGTATTCCAAGGATCGGAGACCGAGGGATTGTTGTTCACGCTGACACCGACCACCAGATCACGGTTCGCATCGATGAAGCGATCGGCATAGCGGAGGTCGATGTTGTCGGCCGAGGGTTTGCCCTGAAATGTTCCGTCGTTATTGCCGGAATCGCCTACGCGCTGGCCTGCATAATTGTCGTAGGTCCATTGAACGAAAGCGCCGATGTTGTCGGTGACCTTGCCGCCGAAGAACAGGCTTCCGCCGGAAAACACCGGTGACCCGTTCTTCTGGAAATCCGCCTGCGGATCGTCACTCTTGCTGGTGTCTCTTACCTTCGCATAGGTGATTTGCCCCATTGCCGATATCGGCACCGCGACGCGTTGGCCGATGGTATAGCCCGTCAGCTTGAACATTCTGCCGTAGGGCGTCAGCTCGGGAAACTGCCCACCCGCATGACAGGACACGCAGTTCTGCCCCGTCTGGCGAGCGAAGAGCGGCAGTGCCTGTGCGTCCAGGGGGACCAGCGTTGCGGAAATCGCGAATGCACCCGACGCAAGTGTCGCCACTGCCAAGAGCCTGTGTTGAATCTTCTTAATAACTAGCACGGCCATCGATGATTCCTTCCCGAAGTTTCGGAATGTTGTTGATCCATGCCAGTCTGTTTACGCCGATTCGCTTCGGTTCGATGCAGAAATCGCCGCCATATCCTCATATGCAAGATTCACGACAGCTATCTGTTGCTCTATTACGACTATTTAAATAACCATTCCATAGTCATGGTCTTGGGATTGACGACACAGCGCATGACTGGCGACCGCAAGTGGAACGCCGCAAGTTCCCTGGCGATCGCGCCTGTTGCACGCGCAGCAACAGCCTGTCGATGAAACTTTACGCAGGCGTTTCCCGCCGCCGGGATCCCGTGCCCATCCAGAGGTATATGGACAAAAAAATGGGCGCCCCAAGGGCGCCCGAACGACCGCATTGGAGGAGGCCCATGCGGTCGCCCCCTTCTTGGCGAAGGGGGCTGGGAGGGGATCAGTTGTGGTAGGCCGACTCGCCGTGCGAGGTGATGTCGAGACCCTCGCGCTCTTCGTCTTCCGGTACGCGCAGGCCGATGAGGACATCCACGATCTTGTAGCAGACGAACGCCACGACACCGGACCAGACCAGGGTCACGCCGACGCCGGTAGCCTGAATCACGAGCTGATCCATGATCGAGTAGTTGTCGGCTACCTTGTTCGCCACATAGTCGTAGATGCCGGTGCCGCCGAGGCTGGGCGCCGCGAACACGCCGGTGAGCAGCGCACCGAGGGTGCCGCCGACGCCATGCACGCCGAACACGTCGAGCGAGTCGTCGGCGCCGAGCAGCTTCTTCAGGCCATTGACGCCCCACAGGCAGATCACGCCGGCCGCCAGGCCGATCACCAGCGCACCGACCACGCCGACGAAGCCGGCCGCCGGAGTAATCGCCACCAAACCGGCGACGGCACCGGAGGCAGCACCCAGCATCGATGGCTTGCCCTTGATCAGCCATTCCGCCGCCATCCATGAGGTCGCCGCCATCGCGGTCGCCAGCCAGGTATTGATGAAGGCCAGAGCTGCCGTGCCGTTGGCTTCGAGGGCGGACCCGGCGTTGAAGCCGAACCAGCCGAACCACAGCAGGGAGGCCCCGATCATGGTCATGGTCAGCGAGTGCGGCGCCATCGAGTCCTTGCCGTAGCCGACCCGCTTGCCGATCAGGTAGGCACCGATCAGGCCGGCGATGGCGGCATTGATATGCACCACCGTGCCGCCGGCGAAGTCGAGCGCGCCCTTCTGGAACATGTAGCCCGCCGTGGCATTGAGCTTGTCCGCCGCTTCCGCGCTGACGTAGCCGTCCGGACCCGCCCAGTACCAGACCATGTGCGTGATCGGCAGGTAGCTGAAGGTGAACCACAGCACCATGAACAGCAGCACAGCGGAGAACTTGACGCGCTCGGCGAAGGCGCCGACGATCAGGCCACAGGTGATGGCCGCGAAGGCGCCCTGGAAGGCCACGTAGATGAACTCGGAGATCACCACTCCCTTGCTGAAGGTGGCGGCCACCGAGTCCGGCGTGATGCCCTTGAGGAACAGCTTGTCGAGGCTGCCGAAGAAGGCGTTGCCCTCGCTGAAGGCCACGCTGTAACCGTACACCGCCCACAGCACGCTGATCACCGAGAAGGTGACAAACACCTGCATCAGCACCGACAGCATGTTCTTGGTGCGCACCAGGCCGCCGTAGAAAAGCGCGAGGCCAGGGATGCTCATCAGGATCACGAGCGCCGTGGACACCATCAGCCAGGCGTTGTCGCCCTTGTTCGGCACCGGCGTTGGCGCAGCGGCGGCCGGGGCCGCAGCAGCAGGAGCAGCAGTTGCCGGTGCCGCAGCAGACGCTGCAGCCGGCGCCGCAGGCGCGTCGTCGGCCCAGGCGCTGGGGGCGCCGCCGGCGATACCGACGGCAAGAGCCGTCAGCAGGATAGCCAGATATTTTCTCATTTCAGCTCTCCCTTAAAGGGCTTCCTCACCGGTTTCACCGGTGCGGATGCGGATGACTTGTTCAACGTCGAAGATGAAGATCTTGCCGTCGCCGATCTTGCCGGTGCTGGCGGATTTCTCGATGGTTTCGATGACCTGGTCCACCAGGTCGTCGCGAATGGCGGCTTCGATCTTGACCTTGGGCAAGAAGTCGACAACGTATTCGGCGCCGCGATAGAGCTCGGTGTGACCTTTCTGCCGGCCGAATCCCTTGACCTCGGTGACGGTGATCCCCTGCACGCCGACGGCGGCAAGAGCCTCGCGTACCTCGTCAAGCTTGAACGGCTTGATGATGGCGGTGACGAGTTTCATGGCGGTTTCCTTTATGAAATGGAGGAGCTTGGGTAATCAATTTTTGGGGCATCCCGCCGCCGCCGGCCGGGTCGGCGGCGGAATGTGATACGGAATCAGAAGTTTTTCAGGAATGACAGAACGACTTGTCCTTTGGCTACATCCCTGAAGCCACTGGTCGGGCCGACTCCGGAAACAAAGTTTCCGTTGCCCCAACAGTAGGCATTCGTGCCACCGGTCGTCGAATTGCAGCTACCGGAAACGTTGGTGTCGGAATAGGCCAGACCCACGATGCCAAAGCCGAAGTCCTTGGTGACACCGAGCTTCCAGTCGGAGTAGTTGGCCGAATTCACACCCCCTGCCGTGGCGACCGAGTTCTTCACCTTCTGCGTTCCGTAGTGTCCGGTCAGGCCCCATCCGTCACCCACGTCATAGCTGGCGTTGAGTTCCAGATAACCCGAGCCGCGCGTGTTCTGATCCAGCGCCGTACCGCCATACCAGCCGATGAAGTTCTTCGACACGGCCTGCGAGTACTTCAGCGTCACCCACTTGTAGCCGATCGCGCCATAGACTTCCTGCGTGTTCGGATTGGCAAGAATGGTCGGGATGGCGCTGCCCTTGCCCGGATAGTTGTAGGCGATCACGCCGACGTCGTAGTTCCAGTCGCCACCGGCGAAGGTGTTCTTGTAACCGCCATAGAGGTCGACTTCGGTGCTGCCCTTGCCGAGGAAATCCTTGACCCAGGTGATGGTGGAACCCCAGGCACCGGCGTACAGCCCGCTGCTGTGCGCATAGTCGACACCACCCTGCAGCGCCGCCCCGCCGTGGGTCTGGCTGACGCCACGAAACAGGTAATCGGAGACCAGGCCGACGTTGGCAGTAAAGGTATGCGGGCTTGCCGGCGCGGCGTCGGCCGCAACTGCGGCAAGAGGAAGGGAAAAGGCTCCAGCCACTGCGGCAGCGATCAGGGTCTTGTTCATGTTGAGGCTCCTTGAGAAAAGAATGAAAAATTACAAGCTCTCTTTAGCAGAGACCGTGCCAGGCACTTTTATTCTTTATATTCAAAGCAATGAACAGATCGTGCAGCAGTGCATCAAGAGCTGCGCACCAAGCCGGGAACGAAACCCGAGCGTTCTGCACCGGGCTGGTGCAATGTCGCGGAGCGGCGGCGAGTGGGCGCCGGCGCTGTGCTAGACTTTCTTCGTTATCGCCGGGAACTCCACCATGCTGAATCCAAAATTGTTCGATGAAATGTCCGCCCGCGTGTCCTCCCTGCTGGCGGCGACACCGGCCGGCGACGTCGAAAAGCATATGCGCGCGGTACTCTCGAGCGTGTTTGCCAAGCTCGATCTGGTGACCCGTGAAGAGTTCGACGTGCAGCGCGAGGTTCTGACCCGCACGCGAGAGAAACTCGTCGCGCTCGAAGCGCGCGTCAGCGAACTGGAAGCGCGCAAGCAGCCAATCCCGCCGACCTCCGGGCAGTAAAGCCGCATGGCGCTCGCCGTTCTCCGCTCGCGGGCACTGGCGGGGCTCGCCGCCCCGGAAGTAACCGTCGAAGTGCATCTTGCGGCGGGCCTGCCGTCATTCACCCTGGTCGGGCTGCCCGACACCGAGGTCAAGGAAGCCCGCGACCGGGTGCGCGCCGCGATCCAGAACTGCGGCTTCGAGTTTCCGCAGCGGCGCATCACCGTCAATCTGGCGCCGGCCGACTTGCCCAAGGAATCCGGGCGCTTCGATTTGCCGATTGCGCTGGGCATCCTGATCGCCTCCGGCCAGATCAAGGCCGCCACCCTCGACAGCCACGAATTCGTCGGCGAACTGGCGCTCTCGGGCGAGTTGCGCGCGGTGCGCGGCACGCTCGCCATGTGCGCCGCGATCCGCCACGAAGCCGGGCCGCAACACAACACGGCGCGCGCCTTCGTGCTGCCCCTGGAAAGCGCCCCGGAAGCTGCGCTGATCGACGGCATCAGCATTCTGCCGGCGAAGAATCTGCTGCAGGTCTGCGCCCACCTCACCGGCCGTGAACTGCTCGCGCCTTTCGCCGTGGCGCCAGCGCCGACTCTTGCCCGCTACCCTGATCTGGCCGAGGTCAAAGGCCAGGCGCAGGCCAAGCGCGCGCTCGAAGTGGCAGCCGCCGGCGGCCACAGCCTGCTCATGAGCGGGCCGCCGGGCGCCGGCAAGTCGATGCTGGCGCAGCGCTTGCCGGGCCTGCTGCCGCCGATGACGGCGGCGGAGGCACTGGAGAGCGCCGCCGTGCATTCGCTGGCGGGCAGTTTCAAACTGGCACACTGGAACCAGCGCCCGTTTCGCGCGCCGCATCATTCGGCCTCCCAGGCGGCACTGGTCGGCGGTGGCGGGACGCCGCGTCCGGGCGAGATTTCCCTGGCGCACAACGGCACGCTGTTCCTCGACGAACTACCCGAGTTTCAGCGCGGCGTGCTCGAGGCCCTGCGCGAACCGCTGGAAACCGGACAGATCAACATCGCCCGCGCCGCCCGCCGCGCCGAATTCCCCGCCCGCTTTCAACTGGTGGCGGCGATGAATCCCTGCCCCTGCGGCTGGCTCGGCCACGCGGCCGGCAAATGCCGCTGCACCCCGGACCAGGTCACCCGCTACCGCGGCAAGCTCTCCGGCCCGCTGCTCGACCGCATCGACCTGATGCTCGACGTGCCGGCGGTTGCCGAAGCCGATCTTTCCGCCCGCGGCGATGGCGAATCATCGGCAACGGTGCGGTCCCGCGTCACGGCGGCACGCGCCGTTCAGATCGAACGCCAGGGCAAGCCCAATGCGCGGCTCAGCCCGGACGAAATCGACCTGCATGCGCGTCCTGACGAAGCCGGTGCGCAACTGCTCAAACAGGCCATGGCGCGCCTCGCCCTCACCGCGCGGGCTTATCATCGCATCCTCAAGGTGGCCCGCAGCATCGCCGATCTGGCCGGCATCCAGCAGATCAATTCGGCGCATGTCGCGGAAGCCATTCACTACCGGCGCGGACTCGCCGACTGATCAAACAAAGCGCTACACGGCGGTCGAGCAAAAGACGCTCTCCTCGCCGTAGCGGATAGGAGCATTCCCATGGAATATCGCGTCATCCCGGTAACGCCCTTCGAACAGAATTGCACGCTGCTCTGGTGCACCGAAACCATGAAGGGCGCCTTGGTCGATCCGGGCGGCGACAGCGAAAAGCTGCTGGCTGCCGCCGCCAGCTTGGGCGTCACCATCGAGAAGATCCTGCTCACCCACGGCCACATTGATCATGCCGGCGCCGCCGGCGAACTGGCGACGCGCCTCGGCGTGCCGATCGAGGGTCCGCAACGCGAAGAGAGCTTCTGGATCGACCAGCTGGTGGAGCAGAGTCGGGCCTTCGGCTTCCCCCTGGCGCAAGCCTTCACGCCGAATCGCTGGCTCGACGACGGCGACACGGTCAGCGTCGGCAACGAAACCCTGCAGGTGCTGCATACGCCCGGCCACACGCCGGGCCATGTGGTGTTCTTCCACGCCCCGTCGAAACTGGCCATCACCGGCGATGTGCTTTTCGCCGGTTCGATCGGCCGCACAGATTTTCCGCGCGGCAGTTACGAGGCGCTGATGGATTCGATCAAGCGCAAACTCTGGCCGCTGGGCGACGATGTCAAGTTCATTTCCGGTCATGGGCCGATGTCCACCTTCGGCGAAGAGCGCCGCACCAATCCTTTTGTTGGTGGCGGAGCCTGATCCTGTTTTGCCCATTCGAGTTGTTGGAACCTTGCAAGGAGAAATGACCATGAGTTTTGCATCTGAGTTCAAGGAATTCGCAATGAAGGGCAGTGTCGTGGACCTCGCGGTCGGCGTCATCATCGGCGCGGCGTTCGGCAAGATAGTCGACTCGATCGTCAAGGATCTGATCATGCCCATCGTCGGCAAGATCCTGGGCGGACTGGACTTCTCCAGTTTCTTCATCATGCTCGCGAACCCGCCGGCGGACTACAAGGGCGCCATGACCTACGACGCTCTGACCAAAGCCGGGGTACCGCTGTTCGCTTACGGCAACTTCATCACGGTGGCGATCAACTTCGTCATTCTGGCGTTCATCATCTTCCTCATGGTCAAGCAGATCAACCGGCTGAAGAAGGACGCGCCACCCCCGCCACCCGCAGCTCCAGCCGAGGACGTGCTGCTGCTGCGCGAGATTCGCGACTTGCTGAGGAAATAGGTCGCCAGCGGCGTCAAAGACGCCGCGTCTCAGTCATCCACGCGTACGCAAACCTTGCCGTGCGTTTTGCCTCCCTGCATCCGCTGCTGGGCGGCGGCTACCTGTGCCAGACCGACGGTCTCGCGGATATGCGGAACGATCACACCGTCAGCAGCGAGTTGGGCCAGCTGACGCAACAATGCGCCGTTGGTCTTGAGCAGGAAGGGAACACAGCGCTGCCGCGAGCTTAGCCGCGCCACCATCGCGGACCAAAACAGTTCCGGCCGAGGCATGGTGTTGATGTAGATCCCCGTGGGCAGGAGCCGTGGCCGGGCGATGAAGAACGATGCGGCAGCAGCGGCATCGAGGATCACGTCGAACTGCTGGTCAATTTTCGGCCAGTTGTCGGTCTGGTAGTCGATCACCCGCTCCGCTCCGATCGAACCCACGTAATCGGTGTTGGCCGTGCCACACACACCCGTGATGTGCGCACCGATCGAGCGCGCGATCTGGACCGCGGCGGAACCTACTGCGCCCGAAGCTCCGGTGATCAGGATGGTCTGGTCTTTCCCCAGCCCGGCAACATCGGTCAGGCACTGCAAAGCGGAGCCTGCGGCGACCGGCAAACTGGCGGCCACCTCATCGCTGAGGGCGTCAGGAGTCGCGGCAATCAGATCGGTTGCCAGGGCGACAAACTGCGCGCATGAGCCCTGCCCGCCCATCGGATCAACCGAACCAAAGACCCGTTGCCCGACTGCGTAGCCCTGCACATCCGCGCCAAGCGCCGTGATCACGCCAGCGAAATCCTTGCCCGTGATCGCCGGACGCCTGGGGCGCCCGACCATGCGCAGGATGCCGCTGCGCAGCTTGAAATCAACCGGATTCAGACTGGCCATGGTGACGCGAACCTGAACCTCGCCGCGCCCGGGCCGGGGTACCGGAAGCTCTCTCACCGTCAAGACCGATGCATCGCCGAAACTGTCGTATGCCACTGCGCGCATAGGTTTCTCCATAGGAGCCGATCAAAGCCGGCATGGTACCCCGCGCCGGCCCGACACGACGACAAACGCCACCAAACTGCTCCCGACCGCAGCATCCACACGCCGCTGCTATGGCACAATTGCCAGCATCCTGCGCTGCTGCGGCGCGAATTGATTCAACTTGGAAACCGCATCCAGGTTAAACATCACTGGGATACCGTTCCCCGTCTCCGGCAGGGGACACAAGAAAAATGACTGTCCGCAATCTCGAATTCCTTTTTCATCCGAAGTCGGTCGCGGTTGTTGCTGCGCTCGACGCGCGGAACCGGTACGCCGAGGTCATGCTGCGCAACCTCGCCGCCGGCGGATTTTCCGGGCCGGTGATTCCTGTTACCGTAAAGAGACATTCCTTGTTCGGCATCGCTGCCCACGTCCATATCGATGAACTCGAGGCAGCGCCCGATCTGGCGATCGTCTGCACCGCGCTGGGCGATGTGCCGCAGATCATCACCCAGCTCGGCGCTCGCGGCACACGCGCAGTGATCGTCGGGCCGTCGATGCGAACCCGGATGAGCAGCAGCCAGGTGCTGGAAGTGCGCAAGGCGATCCTTGATGCGGCGCGACCCTGGCTGATGCGCGTTCTCGGCCCGGGCAGCGGTGGCCTCGTGGTTCCGGCCAGCGGTCTCAACGCCAGCGTCGCCGTCGGCACCGCGACGCCGGGCAAGATCGCCCTGGTCGCCCAGTCGGCGGCAGTCGCCGCCGCAGTGCTCGATCGTGCGTGCAGCAAGGGGATCGGCCTCTCGGCGGTGCTGCACTTGGGCGCCAGCGTCGACGTCGACCTCGCCGACGTGCTCGACTGGCTGGCGGCCGACGCGAACACCGAAGCTATCCTGGTCCAGTTTGATTTCGTCTCTGCCGGACGCAAGTTCATGTCGGCGGCACGCGCCGCCGCGCGCAATAAACCAGTGGTTGCGATTCGCGGCGGGCGCGCAGACGCCATGCGCCCGGTGGATCGGCCGTTCACCACCGACGAGGTTTACGCAGCGGCCCTGCGCCGTGCCGGCTGGGTCCGCATCGACACGCTGGATGACCTGTTCGACGCCGCCGAGGCGATGGCGCGGGTGCGTACGATGCATGGCGAGCGCCTCTGCATTCTGGCCAACGGCCGCGGCCTCGGGCGCATTGCCGCCGATGCGCTGCTGCGCTCCGGTGGCCGCCTGGCGACACTGTCCGAGGACACCGTGAAGCATCTCGACGAACTGCTGCGGACCCGCTCGGCGCTGGGTAATCCGCTCGCGCTGCCGACCGACATCACGCCAGCGAACTGGGCCGCGACGCTCGCTACGGTGCTCGCCGACAGCGGCACGGACGCCGTGCTGACGGTCTATTCGCCGTCCCCGTTCGCGCCGAGCGCCGATGTCGCCAGGGCAATCTGCGAGGTTGCCCAAAAACACACGGAACGCAACGTGTTCACCTGCTGGGTCGGCGGCAGCACGATGCTGGAGGCGCAACAGATTGCCGCGGCGAATGGCGTGTTGAGCCATGAGTCGCCGGAAAAGGCCATCGCGATTTTTCTCGGCATCGTGGATTACGAACGCAATCGGGAACTGCTGGCACAGATGCCACCGTCGGTAGCCGAGGATTTCACACCGGACATCGATGTCGCCCGCGGCGCGGTCGCCGAGGCGATCGATGCCGGAGCCAATACGCTGCCGCCGCACCAGGCACAACACCTGCTGCAGGCCTACGGTATTGGTACCGCCGAGTATCCGCTGGCGGGCAGCGTCGACGCGGCGCTGCGTAGCGCGGATGAGATAGGCTATCCGGTAGATCTCGGTCTGGTGCTGGCCAACACGGCGGACCAGGGGCCGGTGGCGGCGGGGCTGCGCTCGCCGGCAGATATCCGCATTGCCGCACGCGAGCTGCGCAACAATGCGCGGGCACAGCACCCGGACAGCCGCGTCAGTGGCTACCGGCTGCGACCCGGCGCCGCGCGCAGTGGTGCCACCGCGCTGCGTATCGGTGTTGCCGACGACCCGGTGTTCGGTCCGCTGATCTTCCTCGGGCCGGCCGCGGCTGCAGGAGCCCGTGAGGGCGGCCTGGTCGCCGCACTGCCGCCGCTCAACCTGGCACTGGCTCAGGATCTGGTTCTGCGCAGCCGTTTTGCCGAGAAGGCGCCCGAGAAGGAGCGCGCGGCGCTGGAGTCAGCCGTCGGCACGGCGCTGGTGCGCCTGTCCCAGCTGCTCACCGATATCGACGAGGTGGCCGCCGTGGAGCTGGATCCGGTACATGTCGAGACCTCGGGCGTGCTTGCGCTGGAGGCTCGCATCCGCGTCGAGAAGAGGGGACGCAAGCTCGGCTTCCGGCGCTTTGCGATCCGCCCCTATCCGAAAGAACTGGAACAACGAGTGGATTGGCAGGGGCGCCAGCTGTTGATCCGGCCCATTCGCCCGGAGGATGAAGCCACGCTCAACGACCTTCTCTGCTCGCTTGAAGCCGAGGATTCGCGCATGCGCTTCTTTGGCACCATGAGGAACCTGCCGCGCTCCCAACTCGCGCGCTTCACGCAGATCGACTACGACCGCGAGATGGCGCTGGTGGCAATCGAGCGCACCAGCGACGGCGTCGAGCGTTCGCTCGGCGAGGTGCGAGCGGTGGCCGATCCGGACAACGCCGTGGCCGACTTCGCTATCGTCGTACGCTCCGAACTCAAGGGCAAGGGACTGGGCCGACTGCTGCTGGAACGCATGATCGACTATTTGCGCAGCCGGGGCACCGCTGAGTTGCGTGGCGAAACGATGACCGGCAACCTGCGCATGCTGCATCTGGCCCAGGACCTCGACTTCGAGGTGAAGACCGGGGCCGACATCGGCACCGTTGCGCTTCGCCTGCCGCTGCGCGAGCTCGAATAGCCGACGGCATCAGACCTTGCGGCCGGCCGTCGACACGCCCGTATGCATGTTGATCTGCCCGACGAAGGCCATTGCGGTCAGTGTGGCGACAATCGCCAGGTAGCCGACCATGCCGTAGCCGACGATATGCCCTGACGCATCGGCCGTAATCATCACGCCCCCGACGTAGGACGCGGTACCCGCGGCCAGTTGCTGCACGGCGCCACTCATCGACAGGAAAGTTCCGCGCAAGCGCGGTTGCACGGCGGAAGTGACGATCGCCATCGCCGGCACCATGCGTCCCGGTACGAAGACAAAGAACAGCCTCGACCAGAAGATCATGAACCACAGCGGTATCGGTCCCAAGTGTGTCTGCGCAAACAGCGGCACCATCGAGCACAGCGCCATTAGCCGGTAGACCCGGATCTTGCCGTGGGCATCGGCGAGACGGCCGACCAGACGCGAGGTAAAGAAGGTGGCGCAGCCGCCGACCAGATAAATCAGCGGGATGTCCTCCTGCCTGATGCCGACATTCGCCGTGATATAAATCGTGATGTAGGGAATCACGGTGAAGCCGGAGAACATGATCAGGGCCATGAAGACCAGCGCCCGCAAATGGTTGGCGTCGCGCAGCACGGCCGCCATCGCTGACAAGGGATGCGCGCGCTCGGTCTCGCTGACGATGGCCGTCGGCAGATGGCCGCGCAGCACCGGAAGCATCTTCCAGCCGAGCAGCAGAAAGGCGCAGGAGAGCACCGCAATGAAAATGAAGGGAAAGCGCCAGCCGAAGTGATTGGCGAGATACAGCGACAGCGGCACCCCGGCCACGGTCGACAGGGAAAATGCCGACATGATGGTGCCGCTGGCGCGGCCGCGCCGCTCGAAGGGGATCAGGTCGCCGACCATGGTTTGCACCATCGAGCCCAGCACGCCGCCGAAGGCGCCAGCCGTGCCGCGTGCCGCCAGCAGGGTCCAGTAACCGGGCGCCAGGCCGCAGGCCAGAGTGGCCAGGGCAAACAACGCGAACATGGTCAACAGCATGCGCTTGCGTTCGAAGCGATCGACGAAGACCGCCGCCAGCACACCGGTGAATGCGGCAGTGAAGGTGTAGGCCGACACCAGCAGGCCGAATTCGTGGGTGCCGACGCCGAGTTCCCGCATCAGGATCGGGCCCAGCGGCATCATGACCATGAAATCCAGGATATGGGCGAACTGGATGCCGGCCAGGGTAATCAGCAGCATTCGCTCGCGAGCGAGATCGAGGGGTTCGGGAACTGGAGAAGGATTCACGGTGGAATGGAGAACTGAAGAGTCGGTGCTGGCGGTACGGCGATCAGGGCTCGCTCCGCGCCGGCCTGGCGGTCGACGCCCGTACTGGATGCCGTAGCGGCGATGATCCGAATTGCATCGGTCATCAGTTTAGCAGGGACGTAGATGCCGGCTGCCCATGTCCCGGGGGAGGCGGCGGCGGGGCCGCTTGCTACATCTCGCTGACAACTTGCCCGAAAGCCTCCACTTGCTGCCAGTCAGTGAATTCGACTACCGTCGCGGGGTCGGTCGGACCCTTGGTCATCAACATGATGAAGCGGATCATCATGCGATCGAAAAAACCGTATTTCGGATAATCCAGTTTGCCGGCGAAGACGGCCAGTTGCCTGGGGTGCCAGGCTATCTGCTTGAGAAATTTGCGCATGTAGGGGTTGGTTTCCGGGCGGTTCTTTTCCGGTTTTCGGGCGACGATATTGACCGAGAAGAAGGCGTTCGCTTTGCTGTCCAGCAGTTGCAGATTGCTCCCGATGAAATCGAAAACCAGCTTGCTGTGCTTGCCATAGCGAATGCTGGCACCGACAATGATTTTGTCGAACGCGCGCAAGTCCACCCGCCCCGAATCCTTGACGGGAACCACCGTGACTTCGTGTGCGTCGCGCTCGATCACCCGCTTCAGCCGATCGCAGATCTTTATGGTGTGCCCGTCAGTCGTTGAAAAGAGGATGAGGATCTTGGCCATTTCCCTGTTTCTGCCTTTCCCTTGGTGCGTCGAAAGCCTGCCGTTTATATCTCGATAGTAGGTATCTCAATTTCAAATTTTGCCAGTGCTGCACTGCTTACGCTTCTTACACCTTCCGGTTCGCTTTATACTGCAAAATGAGAGCCACGAAGTGCGGCCCTGAGTTAATTTGGGCTATAGTCGATCAACCCCGACGCAAGCCGGGTCGGCGATAATTCGATCGGGCGCGTAGTCGCCCTGTGGCAGGAAATTGGCGATCCGGGGCGGTACGTACGGTGGATGTCTGTTGATAAAAGCGGGAGTCGGAAAAATGTCTAGAAAACTACCCAATTGCGGTATTTCATCGCTGCGGATCGGTGCGATGTCCTCAGCTCGTGGCGCGCTGATGACCATTGCGATACCGTTCGCGTTCGGCATGATGCCGGCGCAGGGCGCTGAGCGCAGCGGAGAAAGCATTGCCAAGGAAGTTTGCGCCGCCTGCCACAAGACGGGCGAAAAGGGCGCGCCAGTCATCGGCGACAAGGATGCATGGGCCAAGCGAAAAGCTCAAGGTCTGAGCAAGCTTAGCCAACACGCCCTGGAGGGTATTCGCAACATGCCTTCACACGGTGGCAATGCCGGCTTGAGCAGCACTGATCTCGAACGCGCAATCACCTACATGGTCAATCAGTCCGGCGGCAGGTGGACCGAACCGGTCAACAAGGCGGTTCCCGGAAAGGCCCGCACCGGTGCGCAGTTGGTCAAAGCAAAATGCGGCGACTGTCACCTGACCGGAGCAAATGGAGCACCGAAGATTGGCGATCGGGACGCCTGGGTCAACCGGGTTAGCGGCGGTCTCGACAAGGTCATCGCTTCGGGAATTCATGGCCGCGGCGCGATGCCCCCGCGCGGGGGAATGGCGGATATCACCGATGCGGAAATGCGCGCAGCGGTGGTCTACATGTTCACCGAAAGTACCGCACCGAAGAAGAAATAGGCAACTCGCAATTCGGCCGCGCGGACCAAGGCATACCGGGGTCGGCGGCCGATCATCCGGCGTCGTTGCGCGCAGCGGCGCCCCGTCAGGCGGTTTGCCGCCGCAGGTCCGCCAGATAGCGCAAGCCGGCGATGGCGCGACTGCCATACCACGACAGCATTTCGCCATCGACGCGGTTGACCGGCCGTTGCGCCAGTTCACCCACCTCGACCATGTCCCGATCCGTGAAAGCATAGGGTTCCGATGGCAGCAGCACACGCACAATAGCGGTCAGCCACGGTGCATCCCATGCGAATTCCGGAAAGCGCGCCGGAGCTTCGGCCGGAAGCGTGTCCCAGCCCGCGGCGCACAGCATGGCGGCAATGTAGGTGTCCCGCCTGACAGTCATCCAGGGCTCGCGCCAGATCGGATAGAGCACGGCCTCGCGGGGCAGTGTCGCGGTCACGGTGCTCAGGTACCGGCGTGCCGCGGAGAACTCCGCCGCGAGTCGCGCGGCTTCGACTTCGCGACCAAAAATTCCACCAAGCAGCGCATACAGGGCCAGATTGTCATCCACGATTTGCGGATGCACGACGACCACCTGCGGCACGAACTGCATCATGGCCTCCACCGCCTCGCGCCGGTTCTCGTCGATGTCGGCGATCAGATGGGTCGGCGCGAGTTGTCTGACCCGGTCCAGTTTGACGTCCTTGGTGCCGCCGACCTTGGGAATATGCCGTAGCACTTCACGAGGATGGACGCAGAAGCCGGTGCGGCCGACCAGGCAATCAGCCAGGCCGAGGTCGCAGACGAGTTCGGTCAGGCTGGGTACCAGGCTGACGATGCGCGGCATGCCGGCAAACGGCTGATGCTGCCGCCCCAAAGCGTCGACCAGCATTACAGATCGAGGCCGCGTGGTTTCCGTCCGGCGCGGGCGAACAGGGCGTCGAACAGGGGGTTGGGCAGCAGGCGCATCAGTTTCGCCACGATCCCCATCTGCCAGGGAATCACCGTGTAACTGGTGCCGCGTTCGATGGCGCGGGCGAAGCGGCGGGCCGCCTCGCCGGCCGCGAGCATAAAGGGCATCGGATAGCGGTTCGCCGCCGTCATCGGCGTTGCGATATAGCCTGGCGCTATGGTAACCACCTTGATGCCGCTGCCGCGCAATTCGACACGCAGGGCTTCCAGGTAGGCGATGGTCGCTGCCTTCGAGGCCGAATAGGCGCCCGCCCCCGGCAGGCCGCGGATGCCGGCCACCGACGCGATGCCCACCAGGCGGCCGCTGCCGCGTGCCTTCATGGCCGCGATGAAGGGCTGGAAGGTCTGCGCCATGCCAAGCACGTTGGTTTCCAGGACGCGGCGGAACGCGGGCAGATCATCGGCTTGGTCCGCCACGGTTCCGACCGAGATGCCGGCGTTGGCGATGACGATGTCGGGGCAGCCACAGCGAGCGATGAAATCGGCGGCGGCGGCCGTCAGCGCCGCTGCATCGGCGACATCGAGCGGGTAGCAGGCGTGTTCGCCGGGGAGTGCTGCGGCCAGAACGGAAAGTCGGTCCTGACGACGCGCCGCGAGTCCCAACCTGGCGCCCGCCGCTGCGTAATGGCGGGCCAGCGCCTCGCCAATGCCGCTCGATGCGCCGGTCAGGAAGACACGCACTATTTCTTGACGGATTCGGCGCGGACCCGTGCGACCAACTGGTCGATGTTGGCGACCAGTTCCTGGTAGGTGCCCGGCGTCAGCGCCAGATATTTGCCGTGCACCATCACCGCGGGAACGCCTTCCAGGCCCGCAGCCTGGGAAAGTTCTTTGGCCTGCTGGACGCGACTCTGCACGCCGAAGGAGGACCAGGTCTCGCTGAACCTTTTCGGATCGACGCCCTTTTTCGCCACCCATTCGAACAGGATTTTTTCGTTGTCGAGACGCTGGCGCTCGACGTGTATCGCCTTGAAAACCTCGCTGTGCAATTTCTCCAGCAGGTTCATGGCCTCCAGCGTGTAGTAAAGCCTGGCGCCCGGCGCCCATTTGTTGTTGGGGAATATCGTCGGCACGCGGCGGAAGCTGACGTCGGCGGGCAGGTTCTTCACCCACGCCGCCAGTACCGGCTCGAAATCGAAGCAATGCGGACAGCCGTACCAGAAGAATTCGGTGACTTCGATCCTGGTCTTGTCGGGTGCCAGCGGCGGGCTGATCTCGCGAAAATCACGGCCTTCCTTCAGTTCCGCCGCACCTGCACCAAGCGCCAGGCACAAGCCAATCGTTGCCAGAACTGTCGCCAGAAATCCACGCCATGCCCTCATCGCCGCCTCCTATTCCTTCTGTTTGATGACCGTGCCCTGCACTCCGCTTTGGGACAGCAGGGTGCGCGCCCGGTTCATTTCCTCGGGGTCGCGGAAGGGGCCGACGCGCACCCGATGCATGGTGCCCTTCTCTGGAACGCTGACCTCCTGCACGCTGGCTTCCAGCCCGGTGAGCGCCAGCTTGGCCTTGAGATTGTCGGCATCAGCCGCCTTTTGAAAAGCGCCCACCTGAAGATAAAAGATTTTGCTGGGCGCCGGTTTCACCTCGACCCCGGGTGTAGCGGGAACCCCGGGCGACGCCGCAGCCGGCGCGGCAGCACCGGGCGTGCTGGGCTGCTTGTTGCCTTCGAGAATGCCGTAGAACTCGAAACGCTGGTGCTCGGCGGGCTTGTCGCCGGGTTTGCCCGGCAGCGGGGCGGGCGTTTGGGCGCCACTGGCGCCGATCGCGGGCTTGTCCTTCTCGGTCTTGGGTGCGCCTTCGTATTTGTTCTGGAACGGCGACGGCGACTTGTTGAGATACCAGACCACGCCGAAAGCGATCGATACGCCGACGACGAGGCCAATGAAGATGCCGAGCAGCGTTCCGCCGCTGCTGTTCTTCTGCGGCCCCCGTCCGTTCGACGCCGCCCGCGAGGTTTTGTCGCTGGTCCTGTCAAATTTGCTCATGTCACATGCTCACCGGTTGTGAAACCCCCAGCAGGGAAAGACCATTTTGCAGCACCTGCCGCGTTGCCAGGGCCAGCGCCAGGCGCGCCAGGCGGGTCGGCTGATCGTCGACCAGCAGCCGCTCGGCGTTGTACCAGCTATGAAAATCGCCGGCCAGATCCTTGAGGTAAAAAGCCAGCGCGTGCGGCGCATAGTCGCGCGCCGCCTGCTGGATCAGCTCGGGGAACTCGGCCAGCCGCGCGCACAGTGCAAATTCGCGCTCATGCAGCAGTGGCGCCAGATCGGTCTGAGCCAGCGCCGCCTGATCACCGTCCCACTGCGCCAGCACCGAGCAGATTCGGGCATGGGCGTACTGCACGTAGTACACCGGGTTGTCATTGCTCTCCGACTTCGCCAGATCGAGGTCGAAATCCAGCGCCTGATCGCATTTTCGCAACATGTAGAAGAAGCGGCAGGCGTCATTGCCGACTTCCTCGCGCAACTGGCGCAGCGTCACATACTCGCCGGAGCGGGTGGACATCGAGACCTTGTGGCCGTCGCGGAACAGGCTGACAAACTGCACCAGCGTCACATCCAGCCGGTCGGCATCGGCCCCCGAGGCGCTCAGTGCCCCCTTGACCCGCGAAATGTAGCCGTGATGATCGGCGCCCCAGACGTCAATCACCTTGTCGAAGCCGCGCTCGAACTTGTTCAGGTGATAGGCAATATCGGATGCGAAGTAAGTGTAAAGGCCATTGTCACGCTGGACCACACGGTCCTTCTCGTCGCCGAAGGCCTTGGAGTTGAACCACTTGGCGCCATCCTGCAGGTAGATGTGGCCGGATTTTTCCAGTGCCGCCACGGCCCGCGCCACCATCCCCGTGTCGTAGAGGCTGCGCTCGGAGAACCAGACATCGAAATGCACGCCGAACTCTTCGAGATCGGCGCGGCAATCCGTCAGTTGCTCGTTCAGCACATGGCCGTGAACGTACAACCAGTCCTCGCCCAGCAGATCCTTGCCGGCAAGGATCAGGCCGTCGAGCCGGGCCTCGAGGTCTTCGTCGCTGCTTACATCGGGGAGCACGCAGGCCAGCACGGCTTCGGCCGGATGCACGTAGCGGTCGCCGTGAGCCAGCTTGATCTGTTCCGCCATCTCGCGCACATAGCCGCCCTGATAGGCGTTGGGCGGAAAGGGCACGATTTCATCGAACAGTTCCAGATAGCGCAGCCAGGCGGAAACGGCGAGGATGTCCATCTGGCGGCCGGCGTCATTGACGTAATACTCGCGCGTCACGTCATAGCCGGCGAACGCCAGCAGCGAGGCCAGGCTGGCGCCATACGCCGCACCCCGACCATGGCCGACATGCAGCGGACCGGTAGGATTGGCGGAAACGAACTCGACCTGCAGCCGACGTGCCGCCTTGCCGGACCTCGCCGGACCGCGGCCGAAGCCGTGTCCTGCGGCGAGCACCGCGGCAACCACTGCCGTCCTGGCTGCAGGTGTCAGGGTGAAGTTGATGAAGCCGGCGCCGGCAATTTCTACTTTCGTCACATGGGGCGAGGACGGCAATTCGCGCACCAGGCGCTCGGCGATCTGGCGCGGATTGGTTTTCAGCTCGCGCGCCAGCTGCATCGCCAGATTGCTGGCAAAGTCGCCGTGATTCGCCTGCTTGGGGCGTTCGAGGATGATTTCGGTTTGGCCCTGTGCGGGCGCTACGCTGGCGAGTGCGCTGCGTAGCAAGCCGGACAAATGCTGACGGACATCGAAGGCGATGCGGGTAGGTGCGCTGGATACAGCCATATCAAGAGTACGCAGGGTCTTTCGGTAAGCTGTGAATTATACTTCCCGTTTCTTCTCCGCCCCAGCCCCCCTTGCGCATCTTCCGCCTGATCCGTATCGCCCGTGTTGCCTACCTCTACGGGCTTGACAGTCTGATCCTCGAACACGAGCTCGAGCTCGGCTTCTGGGCGCGCGCCATCCAGGCGACGCAGCGGCTGATGTTCTGGCGCGATCTGTCGGCGCCGCGCGCCGTGCGCCTGCGGCAGGCGCTCGAAGCTCTGGGACCGATTTTCGTCAAGTTTGGCCAGTTGCTGTCGACCCGGCGTGACCTGCTGCCGCTGGATATCGCCGACGAGCTGGCGAAGCTGCAGGATCGCGTGCCGCCGTTTTCATCGGAGCTGGCCATCGCCGAACTGGAGAAGGCCTACGGCAAGCCGGTGGATCAGGTCTTCGCCAAATTCGACCGCGAACCGGTGGCCTCGGCCTCGGTGGCGCAGGTGCATTTTGCGGTGCTCCCGGACGGCCGCGAAGTCGCGGTGAAGATCCTGCGGCCTGGCATCCAACCCGTGATCGAGCACGACATCGCTCTGCTGCAGGTCGCCGCCAGCCTGCTGGAAACCCTCTGGGCCGACGGCCGACGGCTCAAGCCGCGCGAAGTGGTGGCCGAGTTCGACAAGTACCTGCACTACGAGCTGGACCTGATGCGCGAGGCGGCCAACTGCTCGCAGCTGCGGCGCAATTTCGAGGGTTCTGACCTGCTGATGCTGCCCGAAGTGCATTGGGACTGGTGCACGCAAAGCGTGATGGTCATGGAGCGCATGCATGGCACGACGATTTCGCAGGTCGACACCTTGCGTGAAAAAGGCGTGGATATTCCGCGTCTGGCCCGCGCTGGCGTCGAGATTTTTTTCACCCAGGTCTTTCGCGACGGCTTCTTTCACGCCGACATGCATCCCGGCAACATCTTCGTCGTCACTGAGGGCGTGCGCAAGGGCTGCTACATCGCGCTGGATTTCGGCATCGTCGGCACCCTGTCGGATGTGGACAAGAACTATCTGGCGCAGAATTTCCTCGCCTTCTTCCATCGCGACTACAAGCGCGTCGCCGAAGTGCACATCGAATCCGGCTGGGCGCCCAAGGGCACCCGCGTCGATGAATTCGAGGCGGCTATCCGCTCCGTCTGCGAGCCGTTCTTCGACCGGCCGCTGAAGGAAATCTCGCTCGGCCGCGTCCTGCTGCGCCTGTTCCAGACCTCGCGCCAGTTCAATGTCGAAGTACAGCCGCAACTGGTGCTGCTGCAAAAGACCCTGCTCAATATCGAGGGCCTCGGCCGCGATCTCGATCCCGACCTCGATCTGTGGCAGACCGCCCTGCCCTTTCTGGAACGCTGGATGAAAGAGCAACTGGGCTGGCAGGCCCTGGAGAACAACATCAAGCGCGAGGCTTCGAACTGGGCCAAGTTGCTGCCGACCTTGCCCCGGCTGGTGCATCAAGCGCTTAGCGCCACGGCGTCGCCGGCGCCCAATCTCGAACTGGAGAACCTGGCCGCGGAAATGCGCAGCTTGCGCCACCTGCTGTGGCTGGCGCTGGTTGTGGCCGCTGCTGCATTGACGTTTGCCGTGCTCCGATAGTGATCGGAGGATAAGGAGTTCCGATGCTGCTCTGGTTCGTCATCATCTACTGGATCATCTCCGTCGCCATCGGCCTCTACGCCGCCACGCGGGTGCACAACACCAAGGACTTCGCCGTCGCCGGACGCCACCTGCCCTTCTACATGGTCACGGCCACGGTGTTCGCCACCTGGTTCGGCTCCGAAACGGTGCTCGGCATTCCCGCCACCTTCCTCAAGGAGGGCCTGCATGGCGTGGTCGCCGATCCCTTCGGCTCGTCGCTGTGCCTGATACTGGTGGGCCTGTTCTTCGCCGCCCCGCTCTATCGAATGAACCTGCTGACCATCGGCGACTTCTACAAGAAGCGCTTCGGCCGCAGCGTCGAGGTGCTCACCACCCTGGCCATCGTGCTCTCCTATCTGGGCTGGGTCGGCGCCCAGATCAGTGCCCTGGGCCTGGTTTTCAACATCGTTTCGGGCGGTGACATCTCCGTCGTTGCCGGCATGTGGATCGGCTCTGCCACCATCCTCGTTTACACGATTTTCGGCGGCATGTGGGCGGTGGCGATCACCGATCTGCTGCAGATGGTCATCATCTGCATCGGCATGCTCTACATCGGCGGCTCGATCTCCGGCATGGTCGGCGGCGTCGGTGCGGTGGTCGAGCACGCAGCCCAGTCGGGCAAGCTTTCCTTCTGGCCGGCCCTCGACCTCAAGGAAGTCATCGGCTTTTTCGCCGCCTGGATCACCATGATGCTCGGCTCGATCCCGCAGCAGGACGTGTTCCAGCGCGTGCAGTCGGCGAAGACGGAAAAGATCGCCGTCTGGGGCTCCGTGCTGGGCGGCAGCCTCTACTTCCTGTTCGCCTTCGTGCCGATGTTCCTGGCCTATTCGGCCACCCTGATCGATCCGCAGATGGTTGCGGAACTGATGGCTTCCGGCGATGCCAAGGATACCCAACTCATCCTGCCGCGCCTGATCCTGAGACCCGAGGTGCCGGTGTTCGCCCAGGTAATGTTCTTCGGCGCGCTCCTCTCGGCCATCAAGAGCTGCGCCTCGGCCACCCTGCTGGCGCCCTCGGTCACCTTCACCGAGAACATCCTGAGGCCCATGATGAGCCACATGTCGGACCGCAAGCTGCTGCGCACGATGCGCGTCGTCACCCTGACCTTCACCATTCTGGTCACCCTCTACGCGATGTATTCCAAGGCCAGCATTTTCAAGATGGTGGAGAACGCTTACCAGGTCACCCTGGTGAGCGCCTTCATCCCGCTGCTGTGCGGCGTCTATTGGCGGCGGGCCACCAACCAGGGTGCGCTGGTGTCGATCTTTCTCGGCGTCTCGGTCTGGCTGTCGATCCTGGTCGCGGGCCCCGACGATCCCTTCGTGCCGGCCCAGCTCGCCGGCCTCATCGCCAGCGCCATCGGCATGGTGGTCGGGTCCCTAATGCCGCAGCTCGTGCACCACAACCCGCATATCCACGACGAACTCCGCTCCGGCCTCCACGCCCAGGCGGCGGCGGCCCACGGCGTTGCCCACGAGGGGATCGGCCCGATCCACCACCACGAGCCGGAGCACAGGCATTGACGTCGGCCTGCGCAGGGGAATTGCCTGCCCCCGAAGCGGAAGCGCCGCCGCGCAAAGCGTAGGCTATGGCCGAAGAGCAGTCCCTGTACGAACTTCTCGGACTCACCAGCAAGGCCTCGCTAGAAGATATCCAAGGCGCTTTCGAGGCCCGCCGGCAGGCGCTGGAGCAGGAGCCGGAAAGCGAGGAAAGGCGCAATCGCCTCGCCTTCCTGCAGCATGCCCGCGATGTACTGAACGACAGGCGGCAGCGCGCGGCATATGACCGCCGCAGGCGCGACCGGCAGGCTGCGGCGGCGCAAGCGCCGAGACCTGCGCGCTCGATCTGGCCGGTGCTCGCCCTGCTGCTGATTGTCGGCGCGGCCTACCCAGTCTGGCGCCATATCGTGGCGGGAAAACCCGTTGCCGACCTGCCGGCATCGCCTGCCGCCGTGCCTGCTGCTACGAGCATGGCGGAACCCCCGGTCGTCAGTGCGGACATTGCCGCCCTGCTGCCCCTCGCAGCCGACCGCGAGGCCGTGCCCCCCTCGGTGCAGAAGACCCCGGCGGCGCAGCCGCAGAACCTGCCGAAGCCGGTCTCGGAAGCCCCGCACGCGGACACCCTGATGAAGATCTCCGGCTCGACCTATCTCGTCATCGGCGGCGCCGGCTTCGGCACCGGCGTAGCGATCGAACCCGACAAACTGCTGACCAATTGCCACGTCGTCGCGCCCAACGTGCTGAAGGGGCCGATGTTCGCCATCAACGTCGTCACGAGGGAGAAGACCCGGATCACCGCGGCCGCCTTCCTCATCACCGAGGACGCCTGCGTGGTACATGCTCCCGGTCTCAACGGCAAACCGGCCGCCATGGGCGATGCCCGTCAGTTGGCCAAGGGAACACCCGTCTTCAACATCGGCTTCGCCGACGGTCGCCTGATCTTTTCGCCCGGCGCGCTACTCGGCGTCATCAATCGCGGCGGCCAGACCTACTTGGTTTCCTCCAACTACTGCGACCAGGGCGTCTCCGGCGGGCCTCTGGTAGATGCAGAAGGGCGCCTCGTGGGCCTGACCTCGGGCGGCCCGAAGGACCGCAGCTTCTGCCTGTCGCTGACGGTAGAGACAGCTCGCCAGGTCCTGACGCAGACCCTGATCGCGATCGATGCCTTTCCGCCCAACTACATGAGCAACCTCGCGCGCCGCTGGTAGCGCCAGAGCAAAGCAATTCGCTGCGGCCTTGTCCCGCGGCGGTGAAGTCGGCAGAATCGAGGGCTGTGTCAAACCGCGAACGCACCCATCTGACCCTCTACCTGACCAGCGGCTATGTGCTGCTGATCATCTATGCGAGTTTGTATCCGATGACGGGCTGGCGCGACAGCGGGGGCGATCCGCTCGCCTTTATCGGCGCCGCATGGCCGCGTTACTGGACCGGCTTCGATCTGGCGACCAATGTCGTCGCCTACCTGCCTTTCGGCTTTTTCTGCACGGCCGCACTGCGCCGCCGCCTGGCGCCGCTAGCGGCGTGGCTGGTGGCCGCCTTGCTCGGCGGTGGATTGAGCTTCACCATGGAACTGCTGCAGAACTACCTGCCCAGTCGGGTGCCCTCCAATCTGGATCTGGGCTGCAATGCGGCCGGCGCCCTGCTGGGAGGCCTGATCGGTGCGCGCTGGGGCGTGCGCGCGCTGGATGACGGACGCCTCGCGCGCTGGCGGCGGCGGATCATGATGCGCGCGTATGGCGTGGACGTCGGCGTCATGCTGATCGCCGCCTGGCTGATGACCCAGTTGTCGCCCGAAACGCTGCTCTTTGGCAGCGGCAATCTGCGCCAGATGCTCGACCTGCCGCCGGTACAGCCTTTCCTCGCGGAGCGTTTTGTCAGCCTCGAAACCGCCATCGCTGCTTCCGGTCTGCTGGCGGCGGGCTTGATCGCCACACTGCTGCTGCGCCGCCAGGCCCGCGTGCTCACCGGCGGCCTGTTGCTGGCCGCCCTGCTGATCAAGACCCTTGCGCATGCGCTGCTGATAGGGCCGGCGGCAGCCGTGGCGTGGATCACCCCGGGCAACAGTCTCGGCCTTGGCATCGGGCTGGCGTTGTGGTGGGGCGCCTCTTTCCTGGTCTTTCCGCTGCAACGCGCGGTAGCGGCGCTCGCGCTGCTGTTCGCCACCGTCATGGTGAATGTTGCCCCGGAGAATCCCTATCTGCTCAACATGCTGCACATCTGGAATCCGGGCCAGTTCCTGAATTTCAACGGCCTCACGCGACTGATCTGTTCGCTGTGGCCATTCCTTGCCCTGCCCTGGCTGATGATCTACCGTCCGGAAAGAAGCGATGCACTCCATTACTGACCTTGCCACCCTGCGCGATGCGCTGCGGGCCTTCTGTACCGCACGCGACTGGCATCGCTTCCACACGCCGAAGAATCTCGTCATGGCCCTCAGCGTCGAAGCGGCTGAACTGGTCGAGCATTTCCAGTGGGCGACGCCCGAGGAAAGCATGGACCTGGCCCCGGAAAAGCGCGCCGAGGTCGCCGATGAAATTGCCGATGTGCTGATCTACCTGACCGAACTGGCCGACGTGCTCGGCGTCGACCCGATCGCCGCGGCCCGCGAGAAGATCGTCAAGAACGCGGTCAAATATCCGCCGCCTCTATAATCGTTTCCTTCCCGCTTTTTCGAGAAACCACCGCCCCATGAGCCATTTCACGCAGCATGTGTTCTTCTGCACCAACCAGCGCGCCACGGGCGAAACCTGCTGCAACAATCACGGCGCCGGCGACATGCGCGCCTACGCCAAGGACAAGGTCAAGGCGCTCGGCAAAAAGGTGCCCGGCAGCGTGCGCATCAATGCCGCCGGCTGCCTCGATCGTTGCGAAGAAGGGCCGGTCATGGTCATCTACCCCGAGGCGGTCTGGTACACCTACGTGGACAAGGAAGATATCGACGAAATCATCGACCAGCATCTGGTGCATGGTCGTATCGTCGAACGGCTGAAGATCTGAAAGACTGAACCGTGTCGCGTCACGAACGCATCCTGGTCGACGGGCCGGACGGCAAGATCGAGGTTTTCGTCGAGGGCCATGAGAACCCGCAAGGCATCGCCCTGATTGCCCATCCGCATCCGCTGTTCGGCGGCACCGCCGACAACAAGGTGGTGACCACGCTGGCGCGCGCCTTCCGCGAGCGGGGCTGCATCACCCTCCGGCCGAATTTTCGCGGCGTCGGCGCCTCCGAAGGCGAACACGACCACGGCGATGCCGAGACCGAAGACCTGCTGGCGCTGCACGCCTGGACCCGCGCCCGGTATGCCACCCTGGCGACTGATTCAGGCATGCCGCTGCCCGTCTATCTGGCTGGATTTTCCTTTGGCGCCTATGTCACCACGCGCCTGGCGCAGCGCCTCGCCACGGCTGGCGATTCTGCCAAATGGCTGGTCCTGGTCGGCACCGCCGCGGGCTTTGTCGAAGGAACGCGCCGCTACGAAACCGAAGCGGTGCCACCCGACACGCTGGTGATCCACGGTTCGGCAGACGAGACCGTGCGCCTCGACAACGTCCTGGCCTGGGCCGAACCGCTGGGACTGCCGATTGTCGTCGTGCCCGGCGCCGACCATTTCTTCCACCGCCGCCTGCACCTGATCCGCGACATCATCCATCGCGCTTGGCGCTAGCGCCGCGCGATAGCTGATCGATGAGTCCCCTGATTGTTTCCGGGCTGCGCAAGTCCTATGACGGACGCGAAGTCGTCGCCGGGCTCAACTTCGAATTGCAGCGCGGCGAGTGCTACGGTCTGCTCGGCCCCAACGGCGCCGGTAAGACCACCACCCTGCGCTGCTGCCTGGGGCTGACGGCGCCCGATTCGGGCGCGATCACGCTGGTCGGCGAACCGGTGCCGGCAAGGGCCCGCGAAGCACGCATGAAAATCGGCGTGGTGCCGCAATTCGACAATCTCGATCCCGACTTCACCGCCGCCGAGAACCTGATCGTGTATGGCCGCTACTTCGGCATGGCGGATGCCGCAATCCGCCCCAAGGTTGCCGAACTGCTCGATTTCGCCGGTCTCGCCGGCAAGGAAAAGGCCAATATTCGCATCCTGTCCGGCGGCATGAAGCGGCGCCTGACGCTGGCCCGCGCCCTAGTCAACGACCCCGAACTGCTGCTGCTCGACGAACCCACCACCGGGCTCGACCCGCAGGCGCGCCACCTCATCTGGGAGCGCCTGAAACGCCTCCAGGCCCAGGGCAAGACCATCCTGCTGACGACGCACTTCATGGACGAGGCCGAACGCCTCTGCCAGCGCCTGGCCATCATCGACGACGGCAAGATGGTCGCCGAAGGACCACCGCGCCAACTGATCCACGACCACATCGAGGCGCAGGTGGTCGAAGTCTATGGCGAGGATGCGCCCGGCTGGGCCGGGAGCGAAGCGCAGGCTTTTTCGCGGCGTGTCGAAGTCAGCGGCGAAACCGCCTTCTGCTATGTCGAAGATGCCGCGCCGCTGCTCGCCCATCTCGCCGCGTGGCCCTCCCTGCGCACCCTGCACCGGCCGGCGAACCTGGAAGACGTGTTCCTCAAGCTTACCGGCAGGGAACTGCGCGATTGAAGGCTTTTAGACCTGCCGACGGTCGTTGATTTGCGCCGGTCAGGCGCGGTGTCACGAAAGTCGGCGCCGGCAAGACGGCGAGCATGAAGATGCCGCCGGCCCTATTCCTCCACCCGATGGGAAAACGCTCCCGTCAGTTGGGGTCGCAGATCGCCTTCCCGATGAGTGACTTGAGTTGCTCCTTTGTCGGCGCCGCCTTCATTGGATACGCGTCGATGGAAGCCAGATTGACTTCGCCCTTGATGTCGAGCAGATTGTCCCGCATCGTTGCCGATTTGATCTTGGTCATGACGCCGTGAAGCCTGTTGCAGCCCGTAATTTCGAATGCAATATTCTTGAGCACCTGCTCAAAGGTCACTACGGGAAGCGTTGTGCGCTTCTTGGGCTGGACGGCCTCGACGGCAACGGCCGTATTCAAACTTGCAGCCCCCAGAAGTGAAGCTATCAACGTGGCCCTGCGCATAATGGCTCCTTGGCGGATTCAAGTCGGAAAAGCAATAAGCTTATGACGACAGTTTAGTCTTTTCGGCAACGCCGGCGCAGACCACAGACGGCGGCCTTGGGATAGATCGTAATGGCGGCAAGGGTCGCCGTCCTGCCGGAGCCGACTCTCGAGCGGCACGCGGCGTTGATACGACATTGCCAGCCTGCTAGAGTGGCGCATGAGAATCATTGCACCGGCCACATCGGAAACTTTCCGGAAAACGTACCCGAATCCTGAAATACCCTTGCGGGCATGTCCGTGAGCGCACAACTGCTTCCCCTGCCACAACTTTCCAGCCGCGCCTTCGCCGTCTGGCGACGCAATTTCCTGGTCTGGAAAAAGCTGGCGATCCCCTCGCTGCTGGGCAATCTAGCCGATCCGATGATCTACCTGTTCGGCCTCGGCTACGGTCTGGGCGGGCTGCTGCCGCAGATCCACGGTGTGTCCTACATCGCCTTTCTGGCCAGCGGCACGGTGTGCGCCTCGACCATGAACGCCGCTTCGTTCGAGGCGCTGTACTCGGCCTTCTCGCGCATGCATGTGCAGCGCACCTGGGAGGCGATCATGAATGCGCCGGTCACGCTGGAGGACGTGATGGCGGGCGAACTGCTCTGGGCGGCGGCCAAGGCCACGCTGTCGGGTGTGGCCATCCTGGTCGTCATTACCCTGCTCGGCTTCGTCGCTTCGCCGCTGGCCTTGTGGGCGCTGCCGGTGATCTTTCTGACCGGCCTGGCCTTCGCCGCGCTCGGCCTGATCGTCACCGCGCTGGCGCCCTCCTACGATTTCTTCATGTACTACTTCACCCTGTTCATCACGCCCATGGTGCTGCTCTGTGGCGTGTTTTTCCCGCCCGACCAACTGCCGCCCCTGGTGCAGGCGGTGGCGGCCTGGCTGCCGCTGACGCATGCCGTGGCGCTGGTGCGGCCGTTGCTGTTCGGCGAGATCCCCGCCGGCATTGCCGGTCACCTTGCGGCCCTGCTGGCGGTGGCGCTGATTGCCTTCTGGATTGCCCTGACACTGATCCGGCGCCGCCTGCTGAAGTAAAATTGACTCATGGACATCATCATCAACGGCGAGCCGCAGGAGTTGCCGGCCCCCATGACCGTGGCCGCTCTGCTCGAGGCGCGTAACCTCGCCGGCAAGCGCGTCGCAGTGGAAAGAAACGGCGAGATCGTGGCCAAGAGCCGGCATGCCGAAACGCTGCTCGCCGCAGGCGACCGCATCGAAATTGTCGTCGCCGTCGGCGGCGGTTGAACGCTCCTTCAGGATTCCTTACCCATGAACCCAGATCCTCTCGTCATCGCCGGCAAGACCTATCGCTCGCGCCTGCTGGTCGGCACCGGCAAGTACAAGGACTTCGCCCAGACGCGCGCCGCCATCGATGCCTCGGGTGCCGAGATTGTCACGGTCGCCATCCGCCGCACCAACATCGGCCAGGAGCCGGGGCAACCCTCGCTGCTGGAAGTGTTGCCGCCCGCGCAGTTCACCATCCTGCCGAACACGGCGGGCTGCTACACGGCCGACGACGCGGTGCGCACCCTGCGCCTGGCGCGCGAACTGCTCGACGGCCACGCGCTGGTCAAGCTCGAGGTGCTCGGCGATCCGCAGACGCTGTTCCCCAACATGCCGGAAACCCTGAAGGCGGCCGCCACGCTGGTCAAGGACGGCTTTCAGGTGATGGTGTATTGCGCCGACGATCCGATCCAGGCGCGCATGCTGGAAGACATCGGCTGCGTCGCCGTGATGCCGCTGGCTTCGCTGATCGGCTCCGGCATGGGCATCCTCAATCCGTGGAACCTCAAGCTGATCATCGAGCAGGCCAAGGTTCCGGTGCTGGTCGATGCCGGCGTCGGCACCGCGTCGGATGCGGCGATTGCGATGGAACTCGGTTGCGACGGCGTGCTGATGAATACCGCGATTGCCGGCGCGCAGGATCCGGTGCTGATGGCCGGCGCGATGAAGAAGGCGGTCGAGGCCGGCCGCGAGGCGTATCGGGCCGGGCGCATGCCGAAGAAGTATTACGCGGCGACGCCCAGTTCGCCCGGCGGCGGCCTGATCGGCGCCGGCAGCAAGTGAGGCGCCTTTTCGTCGGCGTCCTGTGTGCCGCGCTGCTCGGGTCGGCGCAGGCCGAGGATGCGCCACCGAGCGGTGCTGCGCCAGCAAATCCACCCGCGCTGGAGGCCATGCCCGGACGCCAGGGCTATGCCGTCGATCAGCCGGAGATACTGATCCGGCAGCGCCTGTTCGGCCTGGCGCACGGGCTGTCCCTGTTGGCCGCGGCCTGTCTCGATCTGCCCGAGTATTCAATGCCGATACAGGATGCCTACGCCACCTGGCATGCAAGGCAGGGCAAGACCATCGAAACCATCGTGCACGACCTTGCCCGATATTATTTCGGCTCGCGCGCCGGCGAGGCGGAATGGCCCGATCTGTCACGCGCCTTGAACCTCCCCAACAGCATCGAGCCTGCACTGGGGGAAATCACCCTGCATGCGGCGTGCGCCAGTCTGCCGGCGGCGATCGTCCGCCCACGCTACGAACTCGACCGGATGCTGACGGAGGGGCTCGATGCGGTGGTCAATGAGGCGACGACTCCAGCCGTCCCGCCAGGGGACTCGCCCCGGAGCGCCGCACCGCCGGCGCCGACTCCTGTCCCTCCCCGCGAATGAGCGACAGCGACGACGAAGACACCGCGGCGTCCGCGCGTCGCGCCAGCCATATCCGCAGCTTCGTCCTGCGTCAGGGGCGCGTCTCCGATGCCCAGCGGCGCTTCCACGAGGAAGGCATGCCGCGCTGGGGCATCGCCTATCGGCCGGCCGCGCTCGATCTGGACGCCGTGTTCGCGCGCAGCGCACCGCGGATTCTCGAAATCGGCTGCGGCATGGGCGAAACCACGGCGACCATTGCCGCCGCACATCCGCAAAACGACTACCTCGGCATCGAGGTGCATACGCCCGGTGTCGGCAGCCTGCTCAAGGAAATCACCACGCGCGAGTTGTCCAACCTGCGCCTGATCCAGCATGACGCGGTGGAGGTAGTGCGCGACATGATCGCGCCGGGCTCGCTTGCCGGGATCCACATCTTCTTTCCCGACCCCTGGCCGAAGAAGCGCCAGCAAAAGCGCCGCCTGATCCAGCCCGAGTTCGTCAGCCTGCTGGCAACGCGGCTGGCGCCGGAGGGGTACCTGCATTGCGCGACCGATTGGCAGGAGTATGCTGTTCAGATGCTGGAAGTGCTCTCCAATGAAACACTGCTGGTGAATATGGCAAGTGGCTTCACCCCGCGGCCGCCCTACCGGCCGCAGACGAAATTCGAAAGCCGCGGCTTGAAGCTGGGCCACGGCGTATGGGATGTGGTGTTTCGCCGCAGGCCCGCATCATGCTGAGTCTCGACCCGCGCACCATCTATTTCCTGACCGGATTCATGGGCGCACTGATGTCGGTGGTGCTGTTCTTCCTGCGCCGCAGTTTTCCACCGACCATCAAGGGCCTGACCGAATGGACGGCGGCCCCGGCCATCATCTTTGTTTCGACCCTGCTGCTCAGCGCACGCGGTGCGATCCCGGATTTTTTCTCCATGACCGTCGCCAGCCTGGCCCTGCTCAGCGGCATGTCGCTGCTCTACCTCGGCAGCCAGCGCTTCTTCGGGCTGCCGCAATCGATCCGGCTCTGGAGCAGCCTGGTCCTCGCCGCCGTGTTGGTGCTGGCCTGGTATGCCCATGTCGAACCGCACTACGGAATACGTGTGCTGGTGGCCTCCTCTCTCATTGTCATACTCTCGGCCAGCCATGCGCGACTACTGCTGCGCCACGGCACCCGCAGCTTTGCCACTTCCCTGACTGCCGCGGCGCTGCTGATCCAGGCCGGGGCCCAGGCCTTGCGCTTCGTCTCCGCCCTCGACACGCCGGCCGACGGCACGCTGTTCGCCCTCTCGCCGGCGCAGACCGCCATCATCACCACCTTTACCTTCTCCATGCTGATGGTCACCATCGGCGTGGCGCTGATGGCGACCGACAGGCTGCGCTACGAATTCGAGCATCTGGCCAGCCATGATTCGCTGACCGGCGCGCTGACACGTCGCGCCCTGCTCGAAGCCTGCGAGCAGGAACTGGAGCGCTGCCAGCGCAAGGATCACGTGATGTCGATGCTGATGCTGGACCTGGATCACTTCAAGACGATCAACGACATCCATGGCCATCTGACGGGCGACCGCGTGCTGATCGATTTCGTCGCGCGCGTCACTGCCCTGTTGCGGCGCCCGGACCGCTTCGGCCGCTTTGGTGGCGAGGAATTCGTCGCGCTGCTGCCGGAGACCTCGCTCGAAGAGGCCCGCAATGTGGCCGAGAGGATTCGCGCCGACGTTGCGAGCGCCGGCGCGCAGCCCTGGTGCACGGTCAGCATCGGAGCTGCGACGAGTTCCGCGGACGAGGCCTCGGTCGACACGCTGCTGGCGCGCGCCGACGCGGCGCTCTATCAAGCCAAGGCGGCGGGCCGCAATTGCGTCAAGATTGGCGCCTAGCCCGAGAATGAAACTGTCTGCACATCCCTTCTGGCTGGTCGGCTTCCGGCCTTTTTTCGCCCTCGCCTGCCTTACGGGACTCAGCCTGCCGCTGCTCTGGGTCCTGATTTTCCTCGGCGTCCTGCCCGCGCCCGGGTCCACCTTCGCCCCGGTGCAGTGGCATGCCCACGAAATGTTCTTCGGTTTCGGCTGGGCCGTGCTCGGCGGCTTCCTGCTGACCTCGACCAAGAACTGGGTGCAGACCCGCGGCTATCACGGCGCCGCGCTGATCTTCCTGGTCGCAGCCTGGCTGTTCGAGCGCCTGGGCATGTGGTTCGGCGGACGCTGGCCGGCCTTTCTGTTCGAGTTCTCGAACACGCTGTTCCTCGCCTCGATCGTCGCCATGATCGTGTGGACGCTGGTTCGCTACCGCAAGGACGACAACTATCGCGACAACTATTTCTTCCTGCTGATCCTGCCGGCTTTCCTGATCGCCAAACATCTGATGCTGAGCGTCGAGCATTTCCAGGCCGGCATCGTCATGGCCACCGGCCTCTTCCGCGTCGCCTTTCTGGTCATGCTGGAGCGCACCCTGACCCAGTTCATGAAGGGCGTCTTCCAGGTGGACATCCTGCGCAACGCGGCGCTGGATCGGACGATCAAGCTGCTCGGCGTGGCGCTGGTCGGCGCCGGCTTCATGCCGCCGCCGCTGGCGGCCTGGATTTCGCTGCTGCTGGCGCTGCTGCTGGCCGGCAGATTGGTCTTCTGGAAGCCGCAGCTGGCCATGCGGCGGCTCGATCTCGGCATCATGTACCTGGGCTACGGCGCGATCGTGCTGCAGCTGGTGGTCGAATTCCTCGACCGCACCGCGCCGCCGGCCTGGGTCGGCTCGGTCTCGGTACATATCTTCACGCTGGGCGTCATGGGCCTGATCATTCCGGCGATGCTGATCCGGATCGGCAAGGGGCACACGGGCAGAAAAGTCGTCTTCGAGAAGATCGACAAGGGGGTGCTGTGGATCATGATCACCGCCTTCGTCCTGCGCGTGGTCGCGCCGCAGCTTTATCCCGCCGCCTACGCCCTCTGGCTGCTGCTGGCCGCCTCCTGCTGGCTGGCCGCCTTTGCGATCCTGGCCTGGCGCCTGATTCCCTTCCTGCTGCAGGCCCGGGTGGATGGCAAGGAACACTGAAGCGATCCTCTGCGCGAGGATCTAGTCCAGGAACCCGGCCAACAGTTGGTTCAGGAAGCGCCGTCCACGCGGCGTCGGACGAATATGCCCGTCCACGGTCTCCAGCATCCCGTCGCGCCGTGCCGCCAGCACCGACTCTTCGATCACGGCGAGCGGCAGGCCGGTGCGCTCGGTGAACAGGCGCGGCAGGAAGCCCTCGTTCAGGCGCAACGCATTCATCATGAACTCGCCTGGCAGATCGGCGCGGGCGACCGGCTGCCGGGTGCTGATGAAATCACTACGTGCCGCGCCTTCGAGATAGGCGCGCGGATTGCGGTGGCGCGCCTCGCGCCAGATGCTCTCGTGGCTCGACAACTTGCTGTGTGCGCCGGCGCCGATGCCGAGGTAATCGCCGAAGGTCCAGTAATTCAAATTATGCTGGCAGCGCTGGCCGGGTTGGGCAAAGGCGGACGTTTCGTACTGCGCGAAGCCTGCGTCGGCAAGCCTGGCTTCGACCAATTCCTGCATGTCGGCCGCCAGATCGTCGTCGGGCAGCGGCGGCGGCGCGTGGTGGAAAGGCGTATTCGGTTCGAGCGTCAGGTGGTAGGCGGAGATATGGCCGACGCCAGCCCCGATCGCCGTCGCGATGTCGCGCTCGGTTTCGGCCAGCGTCTGCTGCGGCAGCGCGTACATCAGGTCGAGATTGACGCGCTCGAAGTTCTGCAGCGCCATGTCGATCGCGCGCCGCGCCTCGGCGCTATCGTGGATGCGGCCCAGCGCCGCCAGCTTGGCGTCGTCGAAACTCTGCACGCCGATGGAAAGCCGATTCACTCCGGCGGCGCGGAAGCCGGCAAACTTCGCGGCCTCGGCCGTGCCAGGGTTGGCTTCGAGCGTGATCTCGGCCCCCGGGTGCAGCGGCACGCGCATGCGGATCGCGGCGAGCAGCGCATCGGCAGTTTCGGCACGCATCAGGCTCGGCGTGCCGCCGCCGATGAAGACGCTGATCACCGGCCGGTTCCAGATCTGCGGCAAGGCGGCTTCGAGATCGGCAATCAGCGCGGCGAGATAGGCGGCATCGTCGATCTCACCACGCCGCTCGTGCGAATTGAAGTCGCAGTAGGGGCACTTCTTGACGCACCACGGCCAATGCACATACAGCGCCAGCGGCGGCGGTGCCACCAGGCCTGATCCTTCAGAAGTTATGCGCAGCGGTATCCCCTGGTGGGACGGCGCTGGCGCGCTCTGCGTACCTGGGATTCCGCTTCGCGGGCAGGTAACGGCGGCGATCGGGATGATCGGAATCACATGCCCAGCCGCAGGCGCGCAATGAGTTGCGCCAGGGCCTTGCCGCGATGCGAGCAGCGGTTCTTTTCCTCGTGCGGCAGTTCGGCCGCGGTGAGGCCGGTGTCCGGCACCAGAAAGTAGGGGTCGTAGCCGAAGCCGCCGGCGCCGCGCGGCGTGTCGATGATCTCGCCGTGCCATTCGCCTTCGGTGACGACCGGCTGCGGGTCGTCGGCATGGCGCATCAGCACCAGCACCGCGACGTAGTGCGCGCGGCGATCGCTGATGCCGGAAAGATCGGCGAGCAACTTCGCATTGTTGCGCGCATCCGATTTCGGTTCGCCGCCGTAGCGCGCCGAAAAGACGCCCGGTGCACCGCCCAGGGCAGGCACGCACAGCCCGGAATCGTCGGCCAGTGCCGGCAGGCCGGTCAGCCTCGCGGCATGCCGCGCCTTGGCAATCGCGTTCTCGACGAAGGTGACATGCGGTTCGTCGGCTTCCGGCACATTGAACGCCGACTGCGGCAGCACTTCGAAATCGAAGGGCGCCAGCAGTTGGCCGAATTCGCGCAGCTTGCCGGCGTTGCCGGAAGCGAGGACGAGTTTCTTCATTCTTAGAACCTATTAGCCACAGAGGACCCAGAGTTCACAGAGGGAAAAGCAGGAAATTGAGCCTGGGCGCGAAATCCATCCCTGCCATGCGGATGTCTTTCTCTGTGCTCTCTGTGTCCTCTGTGGCAAGAAGTCCGGTTTTCATTGGGTCAACGCGAGTTCCTGCGCCCTGACGATGTCGCCGATGCCGGCCGCGGCGAGCTCCAGCAGCGTATCGAGTTCCGCGCGCGAGAAGGGGGGGCCTTCCGCCGTGCCCTGCACTTCGATGATGCCGCCGCCGGCGGTCATCACCACGTTCATGTCGGTATCGCAGGTCGAATCCTCTGCGTAGTCGAGATCGAGCACCGGAATGCCGTCGACGATGCCGACCGAGACGGCGCCGACCAGTTCGCGCATCGGATGGCTGGCCAGCTTGCCGCCGGCGACCAGCGTGGACAGGGCGTCGTGCAGGGCCACACAGGCGCCGGTGATCGACGCGCAGCGCGTGCCGCCGTCAGCCTGCAGCACGTCGCAATCGAGCGTGATCTGGCGTTCGCCGAGCGCCGCCATGTCGGTGACCGCGCGCAGGGAGCGGCCGATCAGGCGCTGGATTTCCTGGGTACGGCCGGACTGTTTGCCCTTCGCCGCTTCGCGCGCCGTGCGCGTATTGGTGGCACGGGGCAGCATGCCGTATTCGGCGGTGACCCAGCCGGCGCCCTTGCCGCGCAGAAAGGCAGGTACCGTTTCCTCGACGCTGGCGGTACACAACACCTTGGTGGCGCCGAACTCGACCAGCACGCTGCCTTCCGCGTGGCAAGTGTAGTTGCGGGTGATCTTGAGACTGCGCAACTGGGTGGCTGTGCGGTCGATGCGTTGCGGCGGGGGGGTCATGAAGATGCTCCATTGGCTTTATGCGGAATGCGGCGACGTATCTCGGTGATGGCGCGGTCGATTTCCTCGTCGCTGAGGGGCGCCTGGCCAATGTAGGTGTCGCAGAAGGTCGGGGCCTCGGCAACCGCAGCGGGTGCCTCCCAGCGCATTGCGATCAGGGTCAGGTTATCGGCCCCGGGACCGGCCGCCTGCTCGGCGGCGTCGAGCAGATGCGGCACCGTGCGAGTGACCGGCGCACGCCCGAGCTCGGTCACCAGCGTCTCGCCCAGAGGCGACCAGGCGCCATCGGTGCACAGCGCGATCAGGTCGCCATCGTGCAGCGGTATCGCGCCCGAAACTTCGATCTGCGGCGCTTCATCACCGCCCAGACAGCTGAAGACGCGGTTGCGCAGCGGATGGGTGGCAGCGTCGGCAGGGCTGAGGCTGCCGGCGTCGATCATGCGCTGGACAATGCTGTGATCGCGGGTTTGGGCGACACGGGCCGGACCTTCGGCCAGGCGGTGGATCAGGTACAGGCGCGAATCGCCGGCATGCGCCCAGACGGCCTTGCCGTCCTGCACCACGCAAGCGATGCAGGTGGTGCGCGGCGCGGCGTGAGAGGGGATGCGGCACTCGGTGGCGTAGCGGACGATGGTCTCGTGCGCCTGCTGCAGCGTCGCGGCAAGAAAACGCGCCGGATCGGCGAGGCGCGTCTTCGCTTCGGCGCGAAAACGCTCGGTCAGGGTATCGATGACAATCTGTGCCGCGACTTCGCCTTGCAAATGGCCGCCCATACCATCGGCCACCACCATCAGCACGGCGTCTGCGGTGGACAGCCAGGCAACCCGATCCTGGTTGATCTGGCGACCGCCGATGCGACTTTCCTGGGCAATGGTGTAGTTCATTTCCAGCCACGCAGACCGAGGCGCGACAGCCATGTCCCCGGCGCCTTGTCCCCTGGCTGATCGGCGTTGAGGGAAGCCTGCAGGGCGCGGGCGTGCTGCGGCCGCCGCGTCGGCTCAAGGCGCAGGCATTCGTCGATGGTCGCCAGCAGGCGCGGCGAATAGTCGGAACCCCAGCGTTGCCGCGCCGGCAGCAGTTGATCATCGACCATGCGCTCGTCGGCCGCCTGCGGCGCGGAGCCGGCCAAGGCCGCGTACATGCAGGCGCCGACCGCGTAGATATCGGTCCACGGCCCCAGCGTGAACTTGCCGTGATACTGCTCGGGCGCCGCATAGCCCGGCGTGTACATCGCCCGTGGTTCGGGCGGGCCGATATCCATGGCATAGCGCGCGGCGCCGAAGTCGAGCAGCACCGGGCTGCCGTCGGTACGCAGCCAGATGTTGGCCGGCTTGATGTCCAGATGCAGCAGACCGCAGCCGTGCACTTCACCGAGGCCATCGAGCACGCCGCTGAACATGCTGCGCAGAAATGCCTCGTCCAGCTTGCCGCGATGCTGACGGATGTGATCGCGCAAGGTACGGCCGACTTCGTAGCGCATCACCAGATAGACGGTTTCGTTGGCGCGGAAGAAATTCAGCACGCGCACCACGTTCGGATGATCGAGGCCGGTGAGCGCGCGCCCCTCCTCGAAGAACAACTTCAGACCGTGATTGAAATCCGCCTGGTATTCGGGCGGAATCGTCGGCGTGATTTGACCTTCGCCGCGCAGCGCCAGTGCATTGGGCAGGTATTCCTTGATCGCCACCGGCGTCCCCGCCGCATCGTGCGCGAGATAAACGATCGAAAAGCCGCCGACCGAAAGCTGTCGCTCGATGCGATAGCCTTCTAGTTCGTAGCCGGGTGGCAGGGCGTGGTTGTTTTGGGAGACCAAAGGATATGGGAAGCGCTGACGGGTTGATATACTGCGCTGATTTTCCTTGTTCACCCGCCGACTGTAAACAACTGCTTTGCTTACGGCGCCCGGGCGACAGCAGCGGAGACCCTCCACACCATGATCTACAGCATGACCGGATATGCCTCTGCCAGCCGCGACCTCGGCAGTGCAGTGATGAACCTCGAAATCAAGAGCGTCAATTCGCGCTACCTCGACATCGGCTTTCGACTCAGCGAAGACCTGCGCTTCCTTGAAATGCCGCTGCGCGAAAAAATCACCGTACGTATCGGGCGCGGCAAAATCGAATGTCGCGGCTATTTGCAGGCGCAACCGGCGCAGGGCGCCGCGGCCCGCGAGCGGGCGCCCAATCCGGCACTGCTGGCCGAACTAGGCCAACTCGACGATGCCGTGCGCAGTGTCCTGCCGCAGGCCGCGCCCCTGTCGGTGGCCGAAGTGCTGCGCTGGCCCGGCGTGCTGGGCGACGATTCGCTCACCACGGAACAGCTGCAGACCGTTGCGCAGGACCTGTTCGCCGGACTGCTTGATGATTTTGTTGCGACCCGCGAACGCGAAGGCGCCAAGCTGGCCGACGTGCTGCGTGACCGCGCCGCCCGCATGCGCGAGCAGGTCCGCGCCGTCGAACCCCTGTTGCCCGCAGCGCTGGCGGCCTACCGCGAGCGCCTGGCGACAAAACTGCGCGAGGCCGTGGCGAACCTGGACGAGGAGCGCATCCGCCAGGAAGTGGGAGTCTTTGCCGCCAAAATAGACGTCGCCGAGGAAATCGCCCGGCTCGTCACCCACCTGGACGAACTCGAGCGCGTCCTGAAGAAGGGCGGCGCGGTGGGCAAACGGCTGGATTTCCTGATGCAGGAACTCAATCGCGAGGCCAATACCCTGTCCTCCAAGTCGGTCTCGGGCGAAGTCACCGCCATCGCGCTCGAACTCAAACTGCTGATCGAGCAGTCGCGCGAACAGGTGCAAAACCTGGAATAGCGTCAGGAAGCAGGTGCCGGGTCGGTGACGAAGCCGATCCGCGTCAATCCGGCCTTCGCCGCCGCGCTCATGGTCAGGGCCACGCTCTCGTAGCGCGCATTGCGGTCGGCGCGGATATGCAGTTCGGGTTGCGGCTGCTGCTGCGCTGCGGCGGCAAAGCGCGGCCCGAGATCGCTTGAAGCAAGCTTCTCGCCGTTCCAGAACAGTTCACCATCCTCGCGAATGCCGAACTCGATGTGTTCGGGCTTGGTGATGTTGGCGCTGCTCGATGCCTTGGGCAGGTCGATCTTGACCGAGTGCGTCAAGAGCGGCGCGGTGACGATGAAGATCACCAGCAACACCAGCATCACGTCCACCAGCGGCACCACGTTCATGTCCGCCATCGGGGCTTGATGGCTGCGCCCATTGAAACTGCCGATTGTCATCGCAGGTCTCCCGCGCGCGGACCGGCGGACCTGATCGAGCCGACGGTGCTCAATACATAAAGGTCGTGGGCGAAGGCATCGAGCCGCGCCAGCCACATGCGGTTGCGGCGGTTGAAGGCGTTGTAGGCCAGCACCGCGGGAATCGCCACCGCCAGGCCCAGCGCAGTCATGATCAGCGCCTCGCCGACCGGACCGGCGACCTTGTCCAGAGTGCCCTGGCCGGACAGGCCGATCTGTACCAGCGCATGGTAGATGCCCCACACCGTGCCGAACAGGCCGACATAGGGCGCCGCCGAGCCGGCCGAAGCCAGCACCGTGAGGCCGTGCTCGACGCGCGCCGCCTCCTGGTCGATGCCATTGCGCAGCACGCGTGTCAGGAATTCGCCGAGTCCGCCCGCGGCCGCCAGCCTATGGGGCGCGTGCGCCTCGCTGTCGCAGGCGGCCTGCAGGGCCTGTTGCGCCAGTTCAGTGAACGCATTGTCGACCGGCTGCGCCGCCAGCGCGCTGCTGGCGTCCTGTAATGAAGGTGCGTCCCAGAAATCGGCGAGGAACAGCGCCGCGCGCTTTTGCGCCAGGGTGTTGGCAATCGCGCGGGTGACGATCAGGTACCAGCTCGCTACCGAGAGCAGCAGAAGCGTGCCGAGTACCGCCTTGCCGACGCCGTCGGTCTGGCTGAGGAAATGGGCGAAGCCCAGATGGTTCAATGCGGCGGATTCCATGGTTCAGTGTCCTTGCAGGATGAATTGGAAGGCTTGCAGGGCGACGGCGCGCACCGGCTGGCCATCGCGCTGTGCCGGAGTACAGCGCCAGGCGCGCACCGCCGTGAGGGCGGCCGAGTCGAGGCGGGAGTGGCCGCTGCCGCTCGCCACCCGCGCCGTCGCCACCAGGCCTTGTTCGTCCAGTTCGACGCGCAAGGCCACGGTGCCCTCCTCGCTGTAACGGCGGGACAGCGACGGGTAGGCCGGCGGCATACGTTCCGTGCAGGACACCGCGAGCTCTGCGTTCAGCGTGACCGGCCCGGTTGGCTTGGGCTCGACCGGAACGGCGACGACGGGAGTCGGCGCTGGCGGGGCGGCGATTTCCGCGGCCGAAGTCGTGGCGGCCTCGACCGCCAGGAGCCGCGGCGCCATTTTTCCCGGCGCGCGCCTGTTGCGCGGAGCCGGCTTCGGCCGCTCATTCGCCTCGACCGCTGGCGGCGCGATGAAATCGACGAACAGAGCCGCCGCCTCCGCCGTCGGCGGCATCGGGCGCTGGCTCCACAACCAGCCGGCGGCAAGCGCGTGCAGGGCCAGCACAAGCGCCAGCCCCGCGGCATTGACGCGTCGCGCCCGAAAGGCGTCATCCCTCACGGCAGGCTCAGAACTTGAAGCTGACGCCGGCATAGAGCGAGCGGCCGGGACCGGCGACGGCGACACCCCAGGGCATGGTCGCGGTATTGAGGGTCATTGTCGAACCTTGCCCGGTATAGGCGCCGCCGAGCGGCAGGTAGTAGAGCTTGTCGAACAGGTTCTCGACGCCGAAATCGATGCGCGCCTGCTGCCACGAATAGCTGGCACGCAGATTGACGAGGCCGTAGCCCGCCGTCCTGATTTCGTTGCGCGCGTCGGCAAGCTTGTCCTTCGCCTCGACGCCGACGACTTCGATGGCGTTGTCCCAGCCGCCGAACTTGTGCGTGAGCGTGAGCTTGGCGTTGAGGGGCATGATGTTGAACAGATCGTCGCCAGTATCGAGATTCCTGCCATTGGTGTAATTGAGCAACCCCTTCAGGCCCCAGTCGCCATATCCGGTCTTGCCCAGCGGCATGCGGCCGGAAATATCGACACCGTAGAGCCGCGCGGCTTGGTTCATGTATTTCAGGACCACGAACTGCCGCGTCAGCAGCGGCGCAGCCGCCAGGTTGGTGGTGCGATTCCACTGCACGACATCGATGTAGTTGCTGGCACGCGTGTAGAAAGGCGTCACCTTGAATTCGGCAGCATGATCGGCGCTGTGCCAGTCGCCGGTAAAGCTCAAGCTGTGCGCCACTTCGGGCTTCAGGTCTGGATTGCCGAGATAGCCGTTGCCGTCGCCGACAAAGTTGTTCATTTCCAGAGCCATCGCGTTGAGCGACCAGGAGTAGCGCTCGTACAGGTTTGGCGAGCGGGTCTTCTGCGCGTAGCCGAATTCGTAGGTGCGATTGGCATCGGGGGTGTTGCGGGCCAGCGCGGTCAAGTCGAGGTTGTTATCGGTGCGCTTGCGGTCGAGTGCGTTGAATCGCGCGGCTACCGCTCCGTACATCGGCACGTTGTAGCCCTGCACGGCCCCCGTATCCATCTTCACTTGTTCGGCGCGAACGCCCAGCAAGGTCTGCCACTGCGAGTGCCACTTCGCTTCCCATTCGGCGAAAAAGCCCAGCCGGTCGCGCTTGCCGCCGTTGATGTTCCAGAACGTATTGGGCGCCATACCGCCCGTGGTGGCCGGCGTGCCCAACGGGTTCTGCATTCCGGCAAGGGACGACGGGGACGGCGGCCACCAGTCGTTGAGCCGATATGTCTGGTAGTCGCCGCCGACGCGCAGCAGGTCTTGCTGGGTCAATTCGATGTCCGCCTTGACAAATGCGCCCTCGGTTTTCCCCTCGGTGTACATCGGCATGCCGGGAGCAACTATTGCGGGAGGCGGGCCGCCATAGACGAACTGCTTGTCCTTGCCGAAGTCCATGTAGTGATCGACCTTCTCGGTATAGGCGCGCGCTTCGAGCGTGCCCCAGTCGAGTTGACCGAGGTAGCGCAGGTTGAATCGGTGCGCGGTATTGCCGAGCATGTCCATGCGCTGGTTCGGATACAGCTCGTAAGGAATGTCCTGGTAGCCGAACCTGGCTTCGACGAGGTGTTTGCCGCCCTTCAAGGCAATGCTCAGGGTGTGGTTGCGCGTGTCGTAGGCCGTCGAACCGACGACATCCCTGGCCAGGGATTCGCCCGGACGGCCGGTCGCCGTAACCGTCTTGAAATCCCCGCCGGCCTTGTAGTCGTCCGCCTTGGCGGTCGCCACGGCATAGGTGACGTTGAGCGAGTCCGTGGCATACGTGGCGGCGAGATTGCCGCCCCTGGCGTTGGCGTTGCTGCGGTAGAAGGCGCCAAACTCGCCCTTGAAGAGCGGCCCCGCACCGGCAGCGGCAAATTCGGGCGGCGGCGCGTCGACCACGATGGTGCCGCCGATGCTGTCGCCGCCGACGCTGACCGGCGCGATGCCGGCCCAGACCCTGACGCTGCCGACGCGAGTCGGATCGATGTATGACAGTGGCGAATTCATGTGATTGGGACAGGAAGCGATCAGGTCCATGCCGTCGACCTTGATGCGCAGGCGATCATCGGCCAGACCGTGGATTGCCGGCAGGCTCGATACGCCGCCCGCCCCGTAGAGGCTGATGCCGGGAATGTCCCGCAGCAGGGCGGCCGTATCGCTGGTGGCGGGGCGCCGCGCGGCGAGGTCCGTTGCGTCGAGCACCGACGCCGCATCGGACTCGGCCCGGGGCGCGGTGACGACCACCGGAGTGAACTTGGTTTCCTGGCCAAACACTGCCAGGGGTGCGACGCCGAGCAGCAGCGCCAGGGGCTTGAGAAAGAACTTCGTGGTGGTTCCTGCGTTCATGCAACTCTCCTGAAAAATAGGCGTAAGCGGGACCCTGGCGGATGCCATGGGCCAGACTGCGACGTGACTATCAGGAGTTGGCAGGCGGCGCGCGCGGCTGGGCCGCAGCGCGAATGAAGCGCGAGGATGGAGCGGTGAAGGAAAACGGAAAAGACTCGGCGCTGGCGTCGATCGCCGGTACGACATCAAGCGGAGCGGGCGGCAGTGCGAAGTGGCTGGCGTGATTCAGGCAGAACAGGCAATGCTTGAGCATTGCGCCCTCGTGCTGCCCCGAACCGGGCAGCGGCGCAGCGCCCTCTGCACGCTGGATGCCGCCCAGCGTGCAGATCTCGGTCCACGGCAGCGCCTGTTGCGGCGACGCAGACAAGGCACGCGCCACGCCCGGCGCGAGCGCCGCCAGGAGGATCGCGAGAATCGCGATCCATGCGGTGAGGCGGTCAGGGCGGCGGGCGGGCGTCATCGCGGTTGCTGCAGATCAATCAATGGGAGTGCTTGTGCCCGGCTTCCGTCTGACCGGGGGCGGCCAGCGGCTTTACCGGTGCCTTGACCTCGATCGTGCTGCGCTTCTTGTCCTTGCCTTCGACCACCAGCGTCAGTGGCACGGTGTCGCCTTCCTTCATCTGCTGCTTGAGATCCATCAGCATGACGTGATAACCGCCGGACTTGAGTTCGACCGCCTTGCCTGCCGGCAGCTCAAGGCCGTCGGGCAGGGCGCGCATTTTCATGACGTTCTTCTCCATCGCCATCTCGTGGATCTCGATGATGCCGGCGACCGGGGACTTGACTTCAACCAGGCGCGCGTCCTGGGCTGAGGTGATTTGCATGAACGCTCCGGTGGCCTTCATCGCCGGAACGGTGGCGCGCACCCAGGGGTCCTTGACGGCGACCTGGGCCATGACGGGAAGAGCGGCGAAAATCAGTGCGGCGAGAGTGATGCGTTTCATGGTGGCTCCTTGGGAATGGTGGGGGAAAATTCTTGACGCTAGATGGCGCAGGCTACTTCGGGACGGACGAACACGAGGGCGCGGCGGCGATCCTGGCGCTGCAACATGCCCATCCGGCGCAGGCGGCTCATGGCACGGGAAACGGTTGCTTCGGTGAGATTGGTGATCGCCGCCATGTCCTTGAGGCCGGGAATCGCTATTTCCCAGCGGCCGTCGTCGCGGGCGCGCGCCAGCAGAAGGCACAACTGGCGGACGCGCTCGAATGCCTCGCCGGCGCGCAGCGCCAGCGCATCGGCCGCCCGACGTTCAGTGGCGGCCAGCGTCTGCAGCAAGCTTTCGCCGGAAGGGGCCTTTTCCGCCGTGAGCCAGGGCTCCAGTTCGCAGTCGCCGATAGCGCACGCCTCGAAACTGTATTGCCCGAACAGGAGAGTTTCGGCGCCGATCACATCGCCTTGCAAGGCGAGGCCGGCGAAGCTGCGTCCTGCGCTGGTGATGCGGTCTAGACGCACGGCGCCCCGCCTAACACGCCAGGCAACGCCTGCCGAAGCGGCGGCGTAGATGCGCTCGCCCATCGTGATCTTGCGCAAATGCGGCGGCGGTGCCGCTGCCGCGGATACGGGTATTGCGATGACTGCGTGCATCGTTCTGCTCCTCATTTCTCGTCAATTCGCTCGCGTCGGCTCCGGCGCGAAAATTTGCACCGCAGATGCGGTGCAATGCGTTGGAGTCAGACGAGAGGAGGACCGCGTGGCGGGTGCGACACCCATGCCAGGGCTGTCGGAGGTATGGAGCGGGATGCGGGAAAAAGCTTGGTAACAGTCGGCGCTGGCGGCACGGCGAGCACGGCATCGACAGCCAGCAGGGACGCGCTGGCGGCGCAAAGTTTGCAACAGTCTTGGTGGGCGCTGTCAGGAAGGGAGGTGCTACCGGGCTGCCGCGCCGGGTCCATCTTGCTCAATCCCTTGCTGGTGCAGATCTCCGCATAGAACCCGCCAGCGGCGGAGTCGTGACGCACGAGTCCGGTCGCGCCAAAGGCCTGCATCACCATGGCAAACAGCCCGCAGGCAAGCAGCCAGGCGGCGCGATGGCGAAAGGGCAGAAGATGAGCGGATCGAAGCATGGGCCGCGTATACTAGTACACGTAGGCCTCACACAGAATTGACCAAAAACAAGTTTTGAAGACCATGCTCGTCGGCACCCTATTCATCATCTCGGCGCCCTCCGGCGCAGGAAAAACCACGCTGGTGGGCCGTCTGCTGGCCGACGATCCGCAGGTGATGCACTCGATTTCCTTCACCACCCGCGCCCCGCGTCCCGGCGAGCAGGACGGCCGTCAATATCATTTCATTGACGTGCAGCGCTTTCTGGCCATGCGCGATCGCGGCGAGTTCGCCGAATGGGCTGAAGTGCATGACAATTTCTACGGCACCTCGCGCCCCTGGCTCGAGCAAGGCATGCGCGAAGGCCGCGACATGCTGCTGGAGATCGACTGGCAGGGAGCGCAGCAGATGCGACGGCAGTTTCCCGAGGCAGTGAGCATTTTTGTCCTGCCGCCATCGATTGCCGAACTGGAACGCCGACTGCGCGACCGCGGCGCGGATAGTGAAGATGTCATAGCGCGGCGGGTGGCTGCCGCCTTTGGTGAAATGCGTCACGTAGGTGAGTTCGATTTTGTTATAATCAACAATGACTTGGATATGGCGCTCGGCGAGCTCAAAGCCGCCGTGCGTGCTTCGCGTCTGCGTTTCCCGCGTCAGCGCGCCCGCCACCCCGACGTATTCCGTTTTCTTGATCAGGACTAAACCCCATGGCCCGTGTCACCATTGATGATTGCATCAAACTCATTCCCAACCGATTTCAGCTCACCCTGGCGGCGACCTATCGTGCCCGCCAACTCACGCTGGGCAGCACGCCGCAAGTTGATCCGGGACGTGACAAGCCGTGCGTAATTGCCCTGCGTGAAATTGCCAGCGGCAAAGTGGGTGTTGAAATCCTCAACCGCAACCAGCCGTAGAAATCATGCGAACGGGGTGAAACGTGACGGCGCCGCCGCTTATGTCAGCCGGGTCACCCCCGCCATCCCCCGCGGTTCCCACTGTGTCCATGGACCCCGGCGTGGTGCCGGGTGCCCTTGACGAGTCGCCGCTGATTTCGGCGGACATGCACCCGCCGGTCGATCTCGCCGAAGACCTGGAACGCCTCAACGCCCGGCTCGCCACCTATCTCACGCCGGAGGACATCACCCGCGTCGGTGCCGCCTATGTGTTCGCGGCCGCCGCGCATCGCGGCCAGATGCGCATCAGCGGCGCGCCCTACATCTCGCATCCGCTGGCCGTGGCCGAAACGCTGGCCGGCTGGCATCTCGATTCGCACGCGCTGAGCGCCGCCTTGCTGCACGACGTGATGGAAGACACGGCGATCACCAAGGAACAGATTGCCGACCGCTTCGGCAAGGTCGCGGCCGAGCTGGTCGATGGCGTCTCCAAGCTGGACCGCATCGAACATCAAAGTTTCGAGGAAGCCCAGGCGGAAAACTTCCGCAAGATGCTGCTGGCCATGGCACGTGATGTACGCGTGATCCTGATCAAGCTCGCCGATCGGCTGCACAACATGCAGACGCTCGAAGCCATGCGGCTCGAAAAACGGCGGCGGATCGCACGCGAGACGCTCGAGATTTACGCGCCGATCGCCAACCGACTGGGCCTCAACGCGCTCTATCGCGAGTTGCAGGAACTGGCTTTCCGCCATGCCCACCCGCTGCGCTACCGCGTCCTGGCGAAAGCCGTGAAGGGCGCGCGCGGCAATCGTCGCGAGGTGGTAAGCAAGATCCTCGAAGCGATCCGCAAGACACTGCCGGCCGCCGGCATCGATGCCGACGTCAAGGGCCGGGAGAAGCATCTCTACGGCATCTATCGCAAGATGCGCGACAAGCATCTGAGCTTTTCGCAGGTGCTGGATATCTACGGTTTTCGCATCGTGGTCAAGGATCGCCCCACCTGCTACCTGGCGCTGGGCGCGCTGCATGCCCTGTATCAGCCCGTGCCGGGCAAGTTCAAGGACTACATCGCGATCCCCAAGGCCAATGGTTACCAGTCGTTGCATACGACTCTGATCGGGCCGTTCGGCACCCCGGTGGAAATCCAGATTCGCGACGCCAACATGCACCATGTCGCCGAATCCGGCGTCGCCTCGCACTGGTTGTACAAGGATGAATCGGCGCTCGGCCAGTTGCAGCAGAAGACCCACAAGTGGCTGCAGTCACTGGTCGAACTGCAATCGACCACGGGCGATTCCTCCGAGTTTCTCGAAAACGTCAAGGTCGATCTGTTCCCCAGCGAAGTCTATGTCTTCAGTCCCAAAGGCAAGATCTTCGCCCTGCCGCGTGGCTCGACGCCCGTTGATCTGGCCTATGCCGTGCATACCGACATCGGCGACCGCTGCGTCGCCTGCCGGATCAATTTCGAGACCATGCCCCTGCGCACCGAACTGCGCAACGGTGATCGCGTCGAGATTGTCACCGCGCCAAACGCCGCGCCCAATCCGGCCTGGCTCAGCTATGTCAAAAGCGCGCGGGCGCGCACCAAGATCCGCCACTTTCTCAATACGAAGCAGAACGACGAATCCGCCGCGCTCGGCGAACGTCTGCTGACGCACGCCTTGCGCGATCTCGGCCTGGCCTTGGCGAAGTTGCCGGCACAGGCATGGGACCGCTTCAAGCGGGCATCAGGCGCCCGCTCCGAGCGCTCCGTGCTGGCCGACATCGGGCTCGGCAAGCGCCTGCCGGCGATCGTTGCGCGGCGGTTGGCGGAGGGCGTCGAACCGGACACAGCAGGCGCCGCGCCCGAGGGTCGGGCGCGGCAAGCCATCCTGATTCGCGGCCCGGATGGCGTCGCGATAAGACTCGGCTCCTGCTGCCGGCCGATTCCCGGTGACCCGATTGTCGGCCTCATCCGCAAGGGTCAGGGTATGGTGGTGCACACCCACGATTGCCTGGCCATCGCGAAATTGCGCAGCGAGCGCGGTGACTGGATCGACGTCGAATGGGAACCCGACATCACCGGCATGTTCGAGGCCAGCATTCGCGTCGTGGTCCGCAACGTGCGCGGCGTACTGGCCCGGATCGCCGCCGGGATCGCCGAAACCGACTCCAACATCGTCAATATCAGCATGGACAAGGACAGCGGCGAGGCCACCACCCTGTTCTTTACGCTGCAAGTGACAGACCGCGGCCATCTCGCCCGCATCCTGCGTGCCCTGCGACGCGTGCCCGAAGTGGTGCGCATCACCCGTTACGTCGACCCAAAACAGCACTAGCACCCCAGACCCAACCACCGGCACCAGAAAAGGAAATCTCATGGCCCTCTACGAATCCGAACACACCAAGTTCATGCGCGAATGGATGGAAAAGCATCCCGAAGAGTTGCAGGAACAGAAAAAAGGGCGCGCACTCTGGTGGGACAAGCCGCCGCAGACGCTCGACTCGATGAAGGACAACGCTGCCGCGGAAGTGCCGAACAAGGCCTACTACTACGACACCAACTGAGCCTGCGTAGAACGTGCTCGGCGGAGACTATTCCGCCGGCATTAAATGGATGCGCTCGGCCAGCAGCGTGACGCTTGCGGCCTGCCCGGGGCCGAGCTTGTTGCGCTGGGCGGTATGGCTGGACGCCTGAAACACCAGCGGTTGTGCCTCGCCGGGAATGCTCAGCGTCAGCTGCGTGAAGCTGCCCATGCGCAAGGCCTCGGTAATGGTGCCCGTCACCGGATTTTCCGCCTCGCCACGGCTCGGACTATCGGGACGATGCAACAGCACGCCTTCCGCCGGAATCACCCAATTCACCGCGCTGCCGGGCGCACAGCCGCAAGAGTCGGCGATGGCGAGACGGCGGCCGGCCCACTCCAGGCAAGGCCTGCCGCTGTCGATGCCCACCGTGCCGGCAAACAGGTTGGTCAGGCCGACCAGGCGCGCCACGGCCGGGGAGCAGGGCCGCAACAGAACATCCTCGGACGTGCCCGTCTGCAGCGCCTTGCCGCGATGCAGGACCACCATGCGGTCGGCAAGCTGCCGCGCCTCGTCCAGGTCATGCGTCACCAGCACGATCGGAATGGCCAGTTCCTGTCGCAGCCGCGCCAGTTCCGCGCGCAGCTTGCCGCGCGTGACCTGATCGACGGCGGAAAACGGCTCGTCCATCAGCAGCACGCCGCCGCCGGCCGCCGCCGGACCGGACGCAGCACGCGCCAGTGCGCGGGCGAGCGCCACCCGCTGCTGCTGGCCGCCGGACAACTGCGCCGGACGGCGCGCGTCGAGCCCCTGCAGATGCACCCTGGCCAGCCAGTTGCGGGCCGTCGCGGCGCGTTCCCGAGGCGGCACGTCGCCGAGCGCAAGCATGACGTTGTCGAGTGCGGAAAGATGCGGCAGCAGCGAATAGTTCTGGAACACGAACCCGGCCCGGCGTTGCTGCGGCGGCAGGCAGATCCGCTCGTCGAACCACGTCGCGCCGTTGCTGCGGATCGCGCCCTGCGCCGCGCGATGGAGGCCGGCGATGCAGCGCAGCACGGTGGTCTTGCCGCTGCCCGAAGGACCCACCAGCGCAAGCAGCTCGCCGGGCGCGCAGTCGAACGCGCAGTCAAGCGGGATCGGTGTCTGCTGGCGCAGATCGACTTCCAGCGGGCCGCCGTCAGTTGCCACGGCGGCCCACCTTGCGCGTGAAGAAATGCAGGCTGCCGACGGCGGCGAAGGCAATCAGCACCAGCAGCAATGACATGCGCGCCGCGCCGCTGTCGTCAAACGCCTGCACGCGGTCGTAGATGGCGATCGACAAGGTTCGCGTCGCGCCGTCGAGATTGCCGCCGACCATCAGCACCACGCCAAACTCGCCCAGCGTATGGACAAAGGTCAGGACCATGGCCGAGGCCAGCCCCGGCCAGGCCAGCGGCAGTTCCACCCGCCACAGCGTCCGCCACGGCGACAGCCCGCAACACCACGCCGCCTCGCGGGCTTCGCGCGGAATCGCCTCGAAGGCACGCTGCACCGGCTGCACCGCAAAAGGGATGTTGACCAGCAGCGATGCGGCGAGCAGGCCGTCGAATGAAAACACCAGGCTGCGCCCGGTCAGCGCCAGCCACGTTTGTCCCAGCACGCCCTGCGGCGCAAAGACACCGAGCAGGTAGAAACCCAGCACGGTCGGCGGCAGCAGCAGCGGCAGGGTCACCAGGGCGTCGATCAGGCCCTTGCCGGGGAAGCTCACCCAGGCCAGCGGCCGCGCCAGCAGCACGGCCAGCGGCAGCAGCAGCAGCACGGTCATCACCGCCAGTTGCAGGGAGAGGCTGAGCGCGGACCAGTCCATCAGGGCGCAGGCAAACCGAAGCCGTTGCGGGCGAGAATCGCTCGCGCTTGCGGCCCGCGCAGGAACTCGGCGAAGGCCCGCGCGACGGGCCCGGCCCCCTTGACCAGCACCAGCGTCTGGCGCAGCGGCCCGTGCCAGTTTTCCGGCAGGGTGGCGAAGGAGCCGCGCGCCGCCAATTCGGGCGCACGCGCCAGCGAAAGCGGAATCAGCCCGGCCTGCGCCGCACCGCTGGCGGCGAACTGTGCGGCCTGCGCGGCATTGTCGCCCAGCGCCAGCCTGTCCTGCACGGCCAGCCACAGCCCGCGCCTCTCCAGCACCTCGCGCGCGGCGCGACCGTACGGCGCATGCTCCGGATTGGCCATCGCCAGCCGTTGCAGGCGGCCGTCGCGGACCGCGGCGGCGAAGTCGGCCAGATCGCGATCGGCCCGGATCGGCGAACCCTGCGGCAGGAACAGGGCGAGGCGGCCGGTGGCGTAATGCGCGCCGACACCCTCGGCGCGCCCCGCGGCAATCACCTGCGCGACAAAGCGCTCATCGGCGGCGAGGAACAATTCGAAGGGCGCGCCCTGCACGATCTGGCGCGCGAAATTGCCCGAGGAACCGAAGGATAGCTTGAGCGGCGCGCCGCCGCTGCGAACGAAGGCAGCGACGATTTCCGGCAGGGCGAACTGCAGGTCGGCGGCGGCAGCGATATGCGGTGGCGAATTCGACGAAACGTCCGCGGCAAGAGCTCCCAACGGCACGCACAGCGCTGGCGCCGGTAAGACGGCGGCGAGCAGCGGCAAGGCAAGCGCCCGCAGCAGGCGAGGAATCCGGAAAATCGGCTGGTCCATGCTCGCAGTCTAGCGAATACCGGGCGGCGCCGGATAGCGCCGGATGCCGACCGCCTTGGGACACCGCTACAAAAAACAGGGCGGAACCTGCTGTTGCAGGTACCGCCCTGGATGTTCCCCCGTCAAAGCAGGGAAGGTGACGCTGGATTACTGGAACTTGTAGATGTACGCGGCACCGAGGTACGTCACGTTCTGTTGCTCTTTCAGAGAAACGGTCGTGTTGTCGGCATAGGTGAATGGGACGCCGTTGTTTGCCCAACTCCATTCCTTCAGCATCGAACGCTGGTGCACCAGGCTGACGCGGATATCGGCACTCTTGTCCAGCGCGTACTTGCCGAAGAGACTCAAGGTGGTCTGACGGAAGGTGACGTCCGGCAGGCCGATTGCGGCCTGGGCCAGATTGTTCGCCGTAGCAGGCACGACAGCATTATCTTGCGCTGAAAGGCCATAGTTGCTGACGTCGTTGAGGTAGGTCAGATTGGCGCCTAGTTCAAGCTTGCCGCTCACCTTGCCCAGCAGACCCAAGCCGAAGGCACTGTTCTTGTTGGTCAAGTCCAGCATGTAGACGCTGTGATTGATCTGCTGGCCCTGTTCGCCGTAAGAATAGTAGCCGTTCACCTTCCAGTTGTCGTTCACGGCGTAGTCGGCGTCGATGTTATAGAAGGCGACATCGGTACCTCGATAGCCCCTGCCACCCTGGACGGCGTCAGTCAGGGCGCCATTCTTGTCCTTGCCCTGCTCGACACTGAACTGCAGCGACAGTTTCTCCAGCGGAGTCCAGTTTGCGGAAAGCTTCCACTTTTCCCGGTCGAGATTCGTCATCTCCTTCGGGAACAGCGTAGTTCTCGACAGGCCCAAAATGGCGCCTTCAGACAGTTGCTGGCCATAACATGAACGCCCACCACAATACGCATTCACCAGTAGCAGGTTGGCTCTAGCAGTGGTTTTCTGCGCCGCCGTCGCGAGTGGATCGGCGATTACTGCGTTTAACTGGATTGGATCGAGGGTGCTCAAGCTACTCCAGTCAGAACCGGTGCGCTTGCTTTGCGAATATCCGATGGCGCCGGTCAGCGTTTCGGCAATGGCGCGCCGCAGTTCCAGTCGGTAACCGGTCTCCTCGGTTTTCTCGCGCAAGGGTCCGAGACCGGCGAGTTGTTCTTCATTCGCCGACGCCGCCACCACTTTGGGAACCATGCGTTCGACCGTATTGTGGTCAACACCCAAGGTCGCGCGGACGTTCTGCGGCAACAGGTAGCTTGCCTCGAATTTGGCGGCGAACTTGGTATTCGACACATGGTTGTTGTCCCACGTGGCTGACGCTACGCCGTTCTGGGGGTCGTTGGTGTATTGAGGCACGGCAATCGGAGTAGCGGTACGCGACTCCAGGTTGTACGCGGCGTCCGGCGTCTGGTCGTCTTTCTTCTCATAACGCACATTGGCCAGCAGGGAGAGTTTCGCTATCGGCTTTGCCGTCAGGCCGAACTGGAACAGTGTGTTATCCACCTGGCCGCCGAGATTGCTCCTGCCGGCCGGTGCATTCGCCAGTCCCATTGCGCCGAAGTCCTGATCCTGCGTGGCACGGGTGAAAGCGTACTTGAAGGTCCCCTTGGTGGTCGGCGTGAAGGCATAGTTGCCGGCAATCGAGAACTGGTGCGCCTGGTTGTCCGGGGGCAGTGCCATGGGCAGTTGCAGCACGTTCTGCAGGCTCGTGCCGCCGCCGGCGATGACGGTTCCAGGTACCGCGCCATACAGCGTAGCCGCATTGCCAAGCCCGTTGTTCAGGATGTTCGGCACGGTGGCCGTCAGGTTGCTTTGCCCGTTGGTAAAGAAGGAGCCGTAGTAGCCGGCGCTCAGGTTCAGTTTCTCGTCGTTGAAATTGAGCTTGAGTTCGAACTGCTTGGTGTTGAAATTGACCGGCTCCGCCATCATCAGGATCGCATTCTTGACGGAGGTAGCAGGGAGAGCACCTTGCGAGCAAACGTAGCCCGCGCAGTCGTAACCGCGTCCCCAGAACCGTGCGCCATCCTTGTCTTCGTTCTTGAAACTGGCCTCAACCATAAAGGACGGAGAGAACCACTTCTCGACACCCAGACCGAGGCCGATGCGCTTGAGCTCCAGATTGACGTCGCTGCCGGTGCCCGGTGTCGCCAGCCGCACTATCGTCGGCGTTGCTGAGCCCACGCCAGTATCGGCGGTGTTGATGCTGCGCATATCGCGCCTGTGCAACTCGCTGTAGTCGCCGGTAACTTTCCAGTCGCCCTGCTTTTGCATGGCGACACCGAGATCCCGGTTATCGAGGCCGAGGTTGCGGCCCTTCACGGACGTCCAGGTTCCCGTCGCATCGTTGCGCCTGAGGTAATCGACGTCGAGATTCAGGTAACCGTTGTGGTCGCGCATCCCGTTGTACAGCCCGCTGATCGCCCTGTCCTTGTCGTCCCCGCTAACGGCGGTGGCGCCGACAGTGATGGAACTGTCGGGCTTGGTGTATTGCGCCATGTCGTCCGCCGCTTGCGCCGACCCGAACACGCCGAGGATAGCAAGGGCAATGATTTTTTGGCTGGTGCCAAATTGTTGCGTAAAGGTTTTCATCATTGATCTCCGTATATCAGCGCAGCATGAACTGCGGCGTCGGGTTGGTGTTGGCCGGATTGTTGCTGCCATGCACCTGGGTATGGCAGTTCATGCAGGCGCGGCCCTGGGTAACGTTGGTGGTGCCCTTGCCAAGCCCGCTGACTGCTTGCCCTGCCAGGATCGCGGGGGTCTGTGAGCCAACCAGCTGCGGTATGAAGCCTCCATGCGGCGTATGGCACTGGTGACACAGGAAGGGTACTCGCGCCTTGAGCAGGAATTCCGCGGTGGTGCCATGCGGGTTGTGGCAATTCGAGCAATCTTCGCCGACCGGCTCATGGTTATGCACGAACGGGCCGCGTTTCTCCATGTGGCACTGGTAGCAGGTCTCGTTGGTGCTGTTGCGCTTCATCAGCTTCGGCGCCACCGAGCCGTGCGGATTGTGGCAATCGGAGCAGGCGACCTTGCCTTCCATGATCGGATGGTGTGAAGGCCGGTTGACCTGGGCGCGCTGTTCCTTGTGGCAGGTGAAGCAGACTTCGGTCTGGGTTCGCTTGTCGCGCGCCTTGTCCTTGGCGGCATGAACCGTGTGGCATGAACTGCACGCCACGTCCTTCGTTTCGTGCGTGCTGCCGGCCCAGTGCGAGCGCGTCGCATCCTTCTGGTGGCAGGTGAGACAGGCGCCGCTGCGCTCACTGGCCTGGTTGGCCGTAGTCTTGCCGAAGGTGATTGCGGGCTTCGGCGGTTTGCCGCTACCCTTGAAATCCTTGTGGCTGGCGCTCTCGCCGTGGCAACTGGTACAACTCGGGGTGCGGTTGTCAGCGTTGGTGCCATGCTTGGTCTTGCCAATCGCCAGGAGCTGCGGGCCGTCGGCCTCGTCGTGGCACCTGGTGCACTGGGCATCGCCCTGCAGGACGATGTCCTTGGCGCTTGCAGCCGGTTTCGGATCGGCAGCGGCCAGCGCCGGTGTCGCGGACAGAAGGCCCATCCCTATGCTTGCTGCAAAAACCGCGATAAATTTCTTCCACTGCTTCATGTCAACTCCTCGAAATTACACATTTGGGTACTTTCTTAAGTGAATCTTAACCCTGCAATAGGGCGCGAAGATGCGCTTCGGGGCGCCACGGGTCAACCCCCGACAGAGCACCTTTGTAACTGTCACTTACAAATGCTTACATCACTTCCGTGCGGGATTTTCGGTAGGCATTACTGGTTAATGGGTATTGTCCGCGGCGGCGCTATATCCCGTGGATCCAGAAACTTTTCTAATGGCATGTTAAGTATGAAATAATTGTTCGGCACGGTCGAGCGCAAGATAAATTTCAGGTGTAAATGAAGCCGTGCGGTGAGAACTTGAGTGAATAACTTTGTCTTTTGTGCTGGCCGTTTGTGTAAATTTTTGAAAGTTGTTGCGATACAACAGGGCAAGTGGCCGGGTTCGTGCGGAGCATGCCGAATTTGGTCACGCCAGGCGATCAATACCATCGCCCATGTCGCGTTTCGGATGAGGGGTTCTATTGGAGCAGGTACCACAACTATTGCTGGTAGACGGCGATCCCGTGCTGTGCCGGACATTGGCCGAATATCTTCACGGTCATGGTTTCAGCGTCACGGTCAAATACGACGGCGAGACGGGTTTGCACCACGCGATGGAAGATGCCTACGATCTTGTCATACTGGATGTGATGCTGCCGGAATTGAGCGGGATCGAAGTGCTGCGGCGCATTCGCCAGCAGGGAGAGCTGCCGGTAGTGATGCTGGCCGCCAGCAGCGACGACGTCGAGCGCATTGTCGGCCTTGAACTCGGTGCTGACGACTATCTGTCCAAGTCATGCAATCTGCGCGAGTTGGTGGCGCGCTTGCATTCCATCCTGCGCCGTACCCGGCGGCAAATGGCTATCGAGAGGAAGTCCGGCAACGATACGGCGGGTCTCAGTATTTTTCCGGCAGAACGCCGGGCTACATGGCGCGGCAAGCCGCTGCAACTGACCAGTACGGAATTCAATCTGCTGGAAGCCCTGTTCAACTACTCCGGCCACGCGGTCAGCAAGGCGGAGCTGGCCATTAGCGTGCTCGGTCGCGAAATCGGGCAATACGACCGCAGCCTCGACATGCACATCAGCAATCTGAGGAAAAAGCTGGGCAAGCTTGGCGATGGCCGCTCCCCCATTCAGACCGTCACCGGCGCCGGCTATCAGTTAATCCACAAGTAGCAACGAAATTGTCTTGAAACTGCCCGGGCAATGCTGACGGCATTGCCTTCCGGGGCTGTCTCCGCCGGCGCTATGGAATGACATGACAGCGCGCTGCGGCGCGGCCTCGACCGGCCCCGCATAAACGGCCTCGCGGCTGGGTTGAATGGCCGAAAACCGGCGCCGCGCAAGGCGGGTCCGCTGCTCCGGCTACCCACAGCCAATATTAAAGCTTCCGTTTGTACTTCGTAACTCTCTGATTAAGTACAACATCTGCGAGCCTCCTCCATTGAAATGCATAAAAGAAATGTACTTGGACCGGTTCGCTCGATGCCTGGACGCCACACTGAGCCACCACATAAGGACCTATAACTTATTGACATTAAACAGCTTTTTTAGCTTGGCCAAAAATCGGCACGAGGATTGCTAAGAGGAACTTGAGTACAAGGAAATCAGAGGTGGGCAAAATGATTGAGAAAGCCACAGTCCTGGTCGTAGATGATGAAGAAGTCGTTCGACGCAGTTATGTCAGGACCTTGTCGGGAGAACACTGCAGCGTGGCTGCGGTATGGAATGGTGACGATGCGTTGGAGGTGATGGGACGGCATCCGTTCGATATCGTGTTGCTCGATCTGCGTATGCCGGGAATGGACGGCATGACCGTTCTCAAGACGATCAAGGAAAAATGGCCTGAGAGCGAAGTCATCGTCATTACCGGGTATCCAGCGGTCGAGTCCGCCAAGAAAGCGGTATCACTGGGTGCCTATGACTACCTCGCCAAGCCGGTTGGCCCCGACGAAGTCATCAATGCGGCAAACGGTGCCATGTTGCATAAGAGGTGGGCGCTACGGTGCGATCAACAAGCCCAGCGGGGTAGCCGGTAGCGACCAAAACGGCAAAGAATCAATTTAGGGCTGGTAGCTGCCAGATTGGCTGACTTAGCCCGGTTTATCAAGGAGAAATGTCATGAGCGCTTTACAACATAAAGTTCTGGTCGTAGATGACGACCCCGTGGTCGGCAAGAGTTTCAACCGCGTGCTTTCGCAAAAGGGTTATGTGGTAGTCACCGCCGAGAATGCCCAGGAAGCTCTGAGCAAGGTGCAGGAAGGTGAATACGACGTCGTCTTCACCGACATCAAGATGCCCGGCATGAGCGGCATCGAGCTTGCCGAGCGGCTGAAGGTCGAGCGCCCGTGGACACCAGTGGTCATCGTCACCGGCTTCGGCTCTGCGGCAAATCAGGAACGCGCCAAGGCGGCAGGCGTTTCCTCCTTCCTGGAAAAGCCCCTGTCTCCCGAAATGATCGAGGGCAGCCTCCGGCAAGCGTTGCTCGAGGCGGTGCCGGCTGTTGTCCCGGGTCTTGTCGAAGCGGCGCATCCGGAACCCGTCGAAGAGGAAAGCCACCTGAAGAAGGTCGCGCTGTTTGTGGCAGCTCCATTCATTGGTTTGCTGTATGCGGTCATGCTTCCCTTCGTCGGTTTGGGCATGTTGGCCTATCTGGGCGTCAAGGCGCTCAAGAAGAACGCCACGGCGACGAAGGTCATCTCGCTGGTCGCCGCTCCCTTCATCGGCCTGGCCTTCATAGTCACGCTTCCCTTCGTCGGGACTGCAATGCTGGCTTGGCTTGGAGTGCGGGCGCTGATCAAGAAGACGCAAGTCGAATGATGCAAACGGCAAGATCACGCACGTCGCAGCAGAGGCACCTTGCTAGAATGACCATAACACCATCAGGGCCGGCTGTATGGCTTGGTGGTGTTCGGTCGAGTTAGTCCGCTCGAGTCGCAGGATCGAGGGCCATGGCGCGCGGCCCGAGGCACGGTGGGTTATTTAAGGGAAACTCCGATGAAAAGTTCCTGGATCTTGGACAAACTGATTCCTCCCGCATCTTCAAGGAGCCTGATCCTGGCAACCATGGCCGCGCTCCTTCTTTCAGTCCCGGGAATGGCCACTCGTGCGGAAGATGGCGACCTGTCGAAAGAAACCAAGGCCTGCCTCAAGTGTCACGACAAGGAAGGCATGGGGAAAAAGCTTGAGAACCAGGAGACGCTCTCCCTGCACGTCTCCACCAAAGCCTTTGTGGAGTCGATGCACACCAAGAACGATTGTGAGGACTGCCACTCAGGTATCGACGCCAAGACCCACGGCAAGGAAAAGGCGGTCATCAAGAGCAAACGCGAGTATTCCCTGAGCATGCAGGGGAGTTGCCGTGAGTGCCACAAGAAGAACTTTGCGAAATACGAAGACAGCCTCCATGCAGCACTGGTCAAGGAAGGCAGCAAAGCAGGCAGGAAGGACGCCCCGCTGTGCGCGGATTGCCACAATCCGCATACCTTGCGTTCCGTCAAAATTGTCGGGCCGATCGCGTCGACTCCTTGCGCGAAGTGCCACGAAGACATCTTCAAGGCCTATTCCAAGGATGTGCACGGGCTGGAACGAATTGCCAAAGGCAAGACCGCTCCCATCTGTTTTGACTGCCACAAGACGCATGACGTAAAGGCGGCATCGTTCGGTGACGGCATAAAGGACAGTTGTCTGTCATGCCATAAAGAGGCGGTCAACGAGCACAAGGACTGGCTGCCCAACGCGGCGTTGCACTTCGAGGCAATCTCGTGTCCCGTCTGTCATGTTCCGGGCGCGCAGCGTCGGGTCAACCTCCGGCTCTATGACAACGTGGCGAAGCGTCAAATTTCGGAGAAGTCCGGGGTTCCCCTGTTTGAAAAGCGGACCGACGGTGCCGACCTTCAAAATGTGGGCCTGGATGAGCGGGCACTGTTGAGCCTGCTCCGGGAATTCAACCAGGATGGCGGTCAAGGAAAAACCGTCTTGCGCGGTCGTCTGGAAGTGCGCTCGGGCGTCGAGGCCCACCAGCTAACCGAGAAGTCCAAGGCGATCAAGGACTGCAACACCTGTCACCGGGCCGGCGCAGAGCCCTTTCAGAGCGTGATGCTGACCATCGCCAGTCCGGATGGAAGACCTCTGCGCCATGGTGTCCAGAAGGATGTATTGAATTCCCTGCAGGCAACCGAATCGGTGCGCGGCTTCTATGCCATCGGCAGCACCCGGATCAAGCTGCTGGACTACGCGCTGATCCTGGTTCTGCTGGCGGGTATCGGCGGGCCTCTGGCGCACATGACAATCAAATGGATGTTCAGAAGAGTTCGGGCGCAGCATGAAGCCGAGAGGATCGCCGAACTTGCCCAGACCAACAGTCAAGCGCTTCCAAACGATCGTCGCGCTGATGACGATGCCTCGAAATAGCAGGAGCCAGCCATGCAAAAGCTATATATCAATCCGCTACCGGTCAGAATCTGGCACTGGACCAATGCCGTCGGTTTCATCCTGTTAATCGCTACCGGACTGCAGATCAGGTATCTCGACCTGATCCAGTTGGTGCCGTTTCGCACGGCAGTAGTCGCTCACAACTGGGTCGGCTTCGTACTGATCGCCAATTTCTTCCTGTGGCTGGGCTTTTATCTATTCACCGACAAGATCAAGGTCTATCACCCTGAGCTAAGCCCAACGAAATACTTTCGCGCGAGCTTCCGCCAGATGCAGTACTACGGGTACGGCATTTTCAGGGGCGACCCCAATCCGCATCATGTGAGCGTCTATCACAAGTTCAATGCCTTGCAGAGCATGACCTACCAGATCATCATGATGCTGGTGGTGCCCGTGCAGTTTTTCACGGGCGTGCTGTTGTGGGATGTCACGCGCTTTGCGGCCATGGTCGAGATGTTCGGCGGAGTGCGTGTCGTGGATACCGTGCACGTGCTGTTCTTCATATTCTTCACGGGATTTATCTTCATACACCCTTACCTGGCAAGCCTCAGCCACACGCCGTGGGCGCATTTCAAGGCGATGATAACGGGGTATGAGGAAGTCGAAGACGAGGCGCCGAAGAAAGGCGCCGCCTCGAACTAGGCGGCTTATGACAAGGCGTTGCGCGCCTCGCCGTGCCGCATCCGGTCAGGTGGATTCCGATTCGTCGGAATCGTATTCGGTGTCCCGGACCCGAATGTTGTACTTCTTCATGAGCGCCTGAAAATTGGAGCGTTGCATACCGGTTTCTTCAGCGCTTCGGGTGACGTTCGAGTCGTTTCTCTTCAGCGTCTCCTGAATGAACAGTTTCTCGACTTCTTCAACGGACTTCTCTCTGGCAATCTTCTTGATGCGCTTGAGATCCTCGCTGGTTCTTGGCACTTCGAGATTCATTCGCGGCGAGCTATCGATGATGCTCGCCAGGTGGGCCTGGCGGATGATGTTGTCAGAGGCGAGAATTGCCGCCCGATGCATGGTGTTTTCGAGTTCACGCACGTTGCCTGGCCAGTCATAGTTCATCAGCAGACTCATCGCTCCGGCCGAGATTCCAGACACCGGTTTTTCCAGTTCATTGCAGAAAATCTTGAGGAAATGGAAGGCCAGTGCCGGGATATCGTCGCGGCGCTCCCTCAGGGCTGGCGAGTGGATGGGGAAGACGTTGATGCGGTAATACAGATCCTCGCGGAACGCCCCCTCGGCAACCAGCGCCTTGAGATCCTTGTTGGTCGCGGTAATGAGTCTGACATTGGTCTTCTGGGTGCTGGTACTCCCCACTGCCCTGAATTCCCTTTCCTGGATGACGCGGAGCAACTTGGCCTGCGTCGATAGCGGGATATTTCCGAACTCGTCGAGGAATAGCGTGCCATGGTTGGCGATTTCGAACATCCCGCGCTTATTGGCTACCGCGCCGGTAAATGATCCCTTGGTGTGACCGAACAGCTCACTCTCCAGCAGATTCTCGCTTAGCGTATTGCAATCAACGGTGACGAATGGCTGGTCCTTGCGCAGACTGTTGTAGTGGATGGCGCGCGCAATCATTTCCTTGCCGGTGCCGCTTTCTCCCGTGATCAGGACGGTGCTGTTGGTCGGAGCGCACTTCGCGATCAGGCGATAGACGGTTTGCATCGGCGGGCTGGCACCGATGATGTTTTCAAAGCTGTATTTGGAGTTAACCTCGCTCTTGAGGTCGCGGTTTTCTTGCAGCAAGCGCCGTCTTTCCAGCGCGCGATCCACCACATGCTTGAGCTCGTCGGGATCGAAAGGCTTGGACAGATAGTCAAAAGCGCCCAGCTTCATGGCCTTTACGGCAGTCTGGATCTGGGACAGTCCGGTCACCATGATCACATCAACGTCCGGGTGTCGCTCCTTCACCTGCTGCAGCACGTCGAGGCCGTCAATCCCGGGCATCATGATGTCGAGAATAATGATGTCGTAATCGGTCTCGTCGACTTTTCTCAATGCCTCGGAGCCGTCCTGCGCGGAGTCAACCACATAACTGCTATCGCTGAGTATGCGCAGACAACTCCGGATGACAATTTCCTCGTCGTCAACAATCAGTATCCTGGCGCTCATTGGCTACTCTCACCTGCATTTTGTTCGGTGTCACCAAACGGGGATGTTACCGGCAGCAGCACGCGGAAAGTGCTTCCCTTGCCGACCACGCTCTCTACCTCGATCCTTCCGCCATGGGCTTTTACGATGCCATAACTGACGGACAAGCCTAGTCCTGTGCCTTTGCCAACTTCTTTCGATGTAAAAAATGGGTCGAAGATCCGCTGCAGGTTGGCCTCCGGAATGCCACAACCGGTATCCTTGATGACTATCTCGATCATCGGCAAGGCTTCGACGCCGGGCTTGGCCGGCGCTTTGGCAACGTAAGGGTGACTTTCCACAGTAATGTTTCCCTCGGCCTCGATGGCTTGCTGGGCGTTGACCAGAATATTCAAAATGACTTGCTTGATCAGATCGGCGTCGCCCCACACCAGAGGCAATTCCGGATCGAGATTAGTTTTGATTTCGATATGCCTCAAAGATGCCGGCCGATCCGTGAATCGCACCGTGTCGTCAATGACTTGCTTCAGATCGAACCACCCCTTGGTCGGAACCTTCTCGCGCGCGAAATCGAGCAGTCGCTTGATGATGCTGGCGCACCGCCTGGTCTCACGGATGACCAGGTCCAGATCCTCCGCATCTTCGCTGCCGTCCGGCATTTTCTTGCGTAACAAAGAAGTAAAGGTTAGCACGCCGGTCAGCGGATTATTCAATTCATGAGCTATGCCGGCGGCCAGCACTCCGACCGAGGCCAACTTCTCGCCCTGCGCAATCTCGGCCTCTGCGACAAGAAGTTCCTGGGTTCTTTCCTCGACTTTCAGTTCCAGGGTTTGTACCAGTTCCTGCAACTCCTGCCTGGATTCATTTAGCGCCTTGGTCATGTCGTTGAAGGAACCGGCAAGGTGGCCAAATTCATCATCGTTGCGCACCGGGATATCAGGGTCAAGGTTTCCGGAAGCCACCTTTTCGGCACCGGACTTCAAGTCTTTCAGGGGCAGGTATATCAGGCGCTGGAGGAGAAGACCGATGCTGATGGAAAAGAGCAGAATGAAGCCAACCGAAATACTGATCACATGCAGGGCATGTGTCCTCATTGACTGGTCCATTTCGTCGAGGGAATAGGCGAGGTCCACTATTCCGAGCACAGACTGGCTCGCAGGATGTTCATGGCACGAAGCCGATGAGCACGACCGCTCATTGCGAATCGCGCGCATGGTGCCAAGAACCCGATGCCCGTCCGGGCTCTCATGAATCTTCCATCTCTTTTCGTCGGGAACCTGTTGCAGGGGTTTGCTGGTCTGGTGGCAATTAACGCAGGGCTCCTCATCCTGCTGAACCGAATATCCGATTTCCTGCGAGTGGTTTGAATGAATGATGGTGCCGTCCGCGCTGATCACCCTGACCCGCTCAATGCCCTTTTGCTTGCCTATGTCCTCAATTATCTTTTCAGCAATGTCGCGCTTGTTCACCAGCATCGTATACCGGGTGCTCGCGACCACCACATCCGAAAGTTGCGTGACATGCTGGGAAACCACGTCCTGCATGTCTTCCTGCCGGTGCTTCAGGATAAGTACTGTGAACAGAATCATCGCTACCGATAGGGCGATGAACAGATACAGGCTGACTCTGACCCTGAGACTTAGAGGACGCATTTATCGGATCGAGCGGCAAGCAGCGCAGTGCCCAAGAAAACTGTTGGCGCCGAAGTCTCGGCAATCGGCTTTGACGGGGAGACTGCGAAGTGCTGAAGCGGCCGGTGAATTGCATGGACTTTCATATTGCCTGCTGCGCCCCGCTGGTTGGGTCGCCCTCAACAAACCCGGCTTCGGCTATTGCGCGGGGATCCACTGAGCAAGGCTCCTGAACTCCATCAGATCGGTTGCGTCGAGATCCCATGCTGTTCTTCGGCGCCGCTCTTCGAACTTGGCCTTGAGCCGGTGCGGATGTGCTTGATCAGCTTTTCTTCGCCGCGCCGGACCCGACAAAAGCAGGCAGCACCATTCCCTTCAGGACAGTGACTCCTTCCACGATCAGAACTTCTACATGTGCAACAACGGGTTCATCACGCCGCCAATAATGGTCCAGGCCGTATAAATCACAATGACGGCAGGGACCGCGGCAAATGAAAGTTTGATGAGGACCCAGAACATCGAGCCGAATCTCATGTCGAAGTCAGCAACCTCAACCGGCAACGACTGGGTCGGATCGGCGGGTATGGCTCCGCAATGAGGACAACTAGCCGCTGAATCGCTTACCTTGGCTTTGCATTCGTAGCAGTCAATTAGCACGATAATTCCTTTCGTTTCGATCATCCAGCTTCGGTAAGACGAAAACTCGGGGCAGATTGCCAGCCCCGTTTCCCTTACGCCTGCCACAGACTCATTTCTTCGCCGCGTCAGCCGCGTTGGCGGCATTTATTTCTTGCGGTCCGGGGCCATCAGGTTCCTTGTGGGAGATGGCGAAATGGCAGTCGATGCAGGTCAGACCCTCGTTGCGGGCCTTTTCATGCCGCGCCTTCGCCTTGTCGGTTTGCTTGTCCGGATCCATCTTGGTCGTAGTGTGGCAATGCCGGCATTCGCGCGAGTCGTTGGCTTTCATATAGACCCACACCCGCTTCGCCAGCTCGAAGCGTTTTGCCTCGAATTTCTCCTTGGTATCGATCGAGTGCGTGACGAAGTGGCCCCAAATGTCCGAGAACAGCCCCAACTTGGCAATGTAATTGGGTATGTAACCATGGGGGACATGACAGTCATTGCAGGTAGCGCGCACGCCGCTTCGATTGGTGTCGTGGATGGAGCCCTTGTACTCCACGGCAACGGTGCTGGTCATCTCGTGACACGCATTCGAGCAGAAGTTCTCCGAGTTGGCGTAAACCATGAATGCAGCGCCGGAGGCGAAGAAAATCAGGCCTACGACCAAGCCCACCCCAAGTACAACAAGCGATCCTGGACCCGAAACCCAACTGCGGACTTTATCAAGAACTTTGGACATCTGGCCCTTCTCCTCTAATACGCTCAACGCCGATGGAACCGCGTGGAAACCGCCGCAATAACGCGTGCATTAAAAAATCGCCCCTTTGGATATCAGGCTCTTGTCCACTTCCAATTCCTGAGGACCAACGCCACCTTCGGGCTCCGTGTGGGCAATGGCGAAGTGGCAGTCGATGCAGGTCAGCCGCTCCTTCTTGGCCTTGGCGTGACGCGCCTGCGCTTTCTCCGACTGTCTTTCCGGATCCATCTTCGCCGCGGTATGACAGCCGCGACATTCGCGCGAGTCGTTCTCTTTCATGTAGATCCACACCCGTTCGGCCAGCTCCTGGCGCTTGGACAGGAATTTTTCGCGAGTATCGATCGAGTGCGAGATGAAGTGCCCCCAGAGGTCATGGACCGCGCCCATCTTGCGGATATACAGAGGGATCGGGGCGTGCGGGATATGGCAATCGGGACAGACGGCGCGCACCCCGGTGCGGTTCTTGTCGTGCACCGTGCCCTTGTACTCCATGGCCACGTTGGTGGTCATTTCGTGGCAGGTAGTGGAGCAAAACTCCTCCGTGCTGGTGTACACGATCGTCGTGGCGGTCAGGATCAGAACCACTACGCTGAGGCCGAATCCGGCCAGAAGCACAATGATGGCCTTCTTCCCCTTACTCCACTTGCGCACGCTTCCAAGAACTCTACGAGGCAGCATTTGCCCTTCCTCCACAAAAAACACTCATCAGCGCACTGATTTGCCTACATCCGGCGCCAAAAAATTGCAGCCGGGGCCGTACCCACTCAGGAGTACCGGGATCCCCGGCCAATTTTTGTCAAACCGTCAGACTATTACAGCGACAGAATCCACTGCACAGCGTTCTTGATCTCGGCGGGATCCTTGCTCTTGATCGCCTTGTGCTTTTCCTTCTTGCCGTCGATCTCGACCATCGGCTCCAGGGTGATGTGCTTGGTCAATTTGTCTTCAGCATCTGCCTTGCCCTTGTATTTCTTCGCCACTTCCTTGTAGGGTGTGCCGTCCTTCTTCTTGTCGATGGCGTGGCACTTGAAGCAGTCGCTCTTTTTCAGCAGCGCCTGCGCTGCATCGGCATCCACTGCCGCGTAGGCAAACGAAGCCGTCATCAGGCCGCAGGCCACGGTCAAGCTCGCAAGAATCTTCATTCAGGTACTCCTCTAAAAAATATTTTAAGTAATCGTGCTGTTCAAGCACATTTAAAACCAGTGCACGCAAAGTCCAGCCGCGCAAACTACGCCAAGCATCCTACATCAACTCAACCTCCAGCATACGCAACAAAAATGGCCGGGCAAGGCCCGGCCATTTCATCAGTGGAATTCTCCAACAAAGCCGATGATCACCAGGATCAGGATCATCAGACCGATTCCGAGCAAAGTCAGGCCCAGTACTTTCGAACCCAGCGTCATCGGTGCCGAGGGGGCATCTTCCAGGTACTTGTCGAGTTCACCTGAATCCACCAACCGCTGATATTGAGCCGGGTGTTCGCGACGGAACTCTTCCAGAGGCTGGGTGCCGGTGAACATCACGATGTCCGGCGGCGGCAGCTTGTCGGGCCGGAAATGGTTGTTGAAGAAGTGCACCGTGAAGAGGAACACGGCCGCCAGGAAGGCTTCCTCGCCGTGGATCACCGTAGCGACGTTGAACACCCAACCCGGCAGGAAAGTCGCCGTGATGTGCGGGATGGCGAGGCTCAATCCGCTGCCGCCGATGATGGCGACACCCCAGAACACCGCCCAGTAGTCGAATTTCTCGTAGTAGGTCCAGCGATCAAAGCGCGGTCGCGGCCCCATGTCGAGGAACCACTTGAACATGCCGATCATGTCCTCGAGGTCCTTCCAGTTCGGAATCAGGGAATCGGGTCCGAACCAGCGGAATGTCTTGCTGCGCAGCAGATCCTGCACCACATAGATCAGGTGGATGACGAAGATGAGGACGAACAGCGCCGCCGCCACCCGGTGCACGATGTTGATCGCTTTGGCACCGCCCAGGAACTCCGCCATCAGCGGCGCCCAGGTCGTTTCGGCAAACAGCGCCGTCATGCCGGTCAGCACCAGTGTCATGGTCGCCATGGCGAAGATCAGGTGGGCGATGCGCCAGCCCAGCGCGAAGCGGCGGAAGTACTTCTCGTCCGGCGGCAACTCGCCGACGCGTATGTGCGGGAAGGCTTCGCGCTCCTTGCGATGCTTCAATTCACGGAAATACCACAGCCCGGAATGCAGCCAGAAGAAGGTGAATACGCCGATCAGCAAGGCGATCATGAACTTCGAGGTGAGCCACATCTGCGGATACTTTGCGAAGTCATGCGTATTGGCGTGCGGACTGAAAGTGACAAAGCCGGCGGTGGCGTCGAACATGCCGGGCTTCTTGTCGTTGTGGCACTGCTTGCAGGTCTTCAGCCGGTTCTTGGGATTGACTTTCGAGTTGGGATCATCGGCCTTCTGGATGCCATGGCTGCCGTGGCAGTCGAAACACTTGGCGGTAGTGGCATAGCCCAGGGAATTGACCTGGCCATGATAGGTATCGCGGTAGGTTTTCAGGTTGTCTTCATGACAGCCGCCGCACTTTTCGGTCAATGCCAACTTGACCGGGCTGGCCGAGGTGTTGCCGATCGCGTGCGAGGTGTGGCAGTCGATGCACACCGCCGCCTTCAGATTGTTCTTTTCGTTGAGCGCCTTGCCATGCACCGAGCCGTTGTATTCCTCCAGTTCGTCGCTATGACATTTTTCGCCGCAGACGTTGGGCACTGTCCGGCGCCACTCGTCAGCCCGCTTTGACGTGCCGCGCGGCGGCACATTGAAGGTATGCACGTCGTGGCAGTTGTCGCAGGTGGCATTGACGTGGGTCTTGTCTTCCTTGTTCGGCCGGGCATGGAAAGAGTTCTTGTAGGCCTCGATGTTCTGCACCACGATTCCCAGGCGGGATTTTTCCTGGGTCAGCTTGTCTTTCTTGGCGGCTTCCCACAAGTCGAGGTGACATTGAACGCACGCCGGCTTCTGTGCCGAGTCTTTCTTGTGCGGGCTTACCGCGTCGGTAATGTCCTTGTGGCAGGAGACGCACTGCAGAGAGGAATGCACGCTCTTGCCATACTTGTCACCTGAAATTTCATGTAACGGCACCTTTGCGCCATCGGCGCCGGTTGCCTCCAATTTGCCCTTCTTGCCATCGTGGCAGGTCTGGCAAACAGCGTTGTCGAGCTTGCTCGAAACAGGTGCCGCGTCCTTGGTGTCGGCCGCCGCGGCTGAGCCGCTGATCCAGGTTCCGGCCAGGCAGACCGTTGCTGCCACAATCCAGGCTGCAAACTTGTTGGTACGCATTGTGTTGATTTCCCGATGGCTCATGATTTTCAGATGCTGCCTAAGTCTGTCCGGCTCGCAGACACCTGCACAAATGCCGGCTTAGAACAAAACACTGCCGGGGCCCGGTGACCAGGCCTCGGCAGTGTGTGGTGCTGAATCAGCGCGACAGAATCCATTGAGCCAGGTTGCTCAGCTCTTTCGGATCCTTCGTATCGATGATCTTGTGCTCTTCTTCGGTGCCGTCCTCGAGCTTGACCTTGGGTCCGGTGGTCATTTGCTTTATGGCGTCCTTCTCGCTAAGTTTCTTTTCCTTGTACTTGGCCGCGATCTTCTTCAGGGAGGGGCCCTTCTTGTTCTTGTCGACGGCATGGCACTTGAAGCAGTCATTCTTCTTGGCCAAAGCCTGGGCGGCAGCTTCATCGACCGCTGCGTGCACCGGGGTCAGGCCGGCCAGAGCGAAAAATAATGACCCGGTCAACAGAAGAGTGGTTTTGGTTTTCATCATTGGACTCCGATAAGAGTTGTAGAAAAATTTGACGTTGTAGCTTGCTACGAAAAATCTTCTCTGCTTTGATTCATGTCAATGAGTGCGCAAAGAATTTGACCCGGCCCCACGCTATGCCTGCATTACTTTATCTTATTCGCGGTTCTGGCGCATCCGCCGGCTTTCAAGGCCTCCCGCCTGTTTCCGGGAAGTTCCTGCATCAGCGCCGGACTCGCCGCCTTGGGCGAGCTGATCGCGCTGCTCCATGCAATACCCGGGTCAGGCAATTGCAGAATACTCGGCGTTTGGCAGGTGACTCAGTATCCGGCTTTCTGCCCCTCGAAGAGGGCAGCAATGGCCTCCGCCACCTGTTTCGAGGCATCAGGGTAGGCCCCCTCCTCCAGCATCTGCAGGGCTCTTCGCTTGTCCTGCTGGGCGACCACCAGCACCTCCTTGGCGCACCGATGGAACTGGGCGTGGCATGACCTGACTGCCGAGAAAGCCGGCATCTGGCCGAAACGCTCGCCGCCGATACCAGTGATCCATTGGCCGAGAGTGCATTGATCGTCGCGGGAAACAACGTCGATCTTAAGATCCTCCTTGCCGACGCCCTGGATGTAGTCCTTGAGCCGCGCCTTCCAACGCAGGTGGGCATCGATGGCCTCGCCTTCCGAAGCAATGACGAACATCCGGGCCAGGAGCTTCTTGATCCGTTGCGACTCCAGCACGTAATCGCCGCGGTGAAGCAGTTTGAGGGCGCCGGCCGTGTCGCCTGACTGTGCAGCCGCCAGCACGCCGCCGGCACAGCGATGAAAATCGGCATGGCGGGCCTTCAGGTCGGAAAATGTTTCGGAAAAGCCGAACATTTCCGCACCCCTGTCGTGGATCCACTTGCCCAGTTCGCACTGATCGTCCCTGCAAACCACGTCGACTTGCAGGTGCTCCGTGCTGGTGCCGTTGATGCAGCCTTCCAGCTGCATCTTCCATTTCATGTGGGCGTCAACCGCGGTCATGAAATCCAGACCCGCCAGTTCCGATTCCTTGTCTTCCGCTAACCCTGCCCCTGACTCCGGCAAGAACGCGTTGTCGTCCCCGTGCATGATGCTTTTAGACCAGGCCAGCAGTCCCATGTCAAACTCTCCCCTTGGATAAGATTCAGTTTGCGAACATGCATCGGTCCGCCCGCGAACGCTGCTGCCTCGCCAATACCGCGTCTATCTGCTCGATCGGCATCGGTTTGCCAAACAAATAGCCCTGAAAGCTATGACATCCGTTGTAGGCCAGCTGTGTGCGCTGTTCCACTGTTTCGACACCCTCGGCAATGATATTCAGACCGAACGCGTCGCCCATGGTGATGATCGCTTGTACGATGTTTTTGTCGTTGTCGTCCGACACGAGGTCGCGCACAAACGATTGGTCGATCTTGAGCTGATCCAGGGGCAGTCTCTTCAGATACGATAGGGACGAGAAGCCAGTACCGAAATCATCCATCGATAAGCTGACACCGAGCGCCTTGAGCTGATGCATCTTGCCGATAACGCTATCGACGTTATCCAGCAGCAGGCTCTCGGTCAGCTCGAGTTTGAGACAGGCAGGATCGATGCCTGACTCGGCCAATACCTGTTGCACTTGCGAGACGAAACCAGCCTGCGCGAATTGCACGGGGCTGACATTCACCGCGACATGCAACTGGCGCGTGGCCTGATTTTCCGACCACGCCTTGATCTGGGCACAAGCGGTACGTAGCACCCACTCGCCGATCGGCAGGATCAGGCCGGTTTCTTCCGCCAAGGGAATGAATGCCGCCGGCAACATCATGCCGCGTTCCGGATGGGCCCAGCGCAGCAGCGCCTCGACCCCTATGATGCCGTGCGCATTATGTACTTGTATCTGGAAATGCAGCTCGAATTGTTGCTGGCTTAGGGCCTGGCGCAACGCTTGCTCCAGATCCATGCGGGTTTCCAGTGCCGCCTGCATCGCAACGTCGAAAAATCGCACCGCGTTGCGCCCCGCCGACTTGGCCTGATACATGGCGATATCGGCATGCCTGATCAGGTTGTCGATGCTTTCTTCGCGACCACGGAACATGGCAACGCCGATGCTGGGGGTGTAATGAAATTCGTGGCCTTGCAGCAGATAGGGCTGACTGAGGGTGGTGCGTATTGTCTGCGCCACTTTTGCCGCCTGGCTGGCGGCCTCGTTCCCGTCGCGGCGCAATGCTCCAAGAAGGACGACGAACTCATCCCCGCCGAGCCGCGACACAGTATCGAAATCACGCACGCAATGTTGCAGGCGCTGCCCAACTTCGATCAGCATCAGGTCGCCCATCTCGTGACCTTTGGTGTCATTGAGCGTCTTGAAATGATCCAGATCGATGAAGATGACCGCTCCATGCTGCCCGTGCCGCGCGCTGGCCGCCATGGACTGCTGTATCCGGTCGAACAGCAAGCGACGGTTGGGCAGGCTGGTCAAGGGATCGAAAAATGCCAGATTGTGTATTTCCTCTTCGGACCTCTTCTGCCGCGTAATGTCGGAGAAAGTCGCAACATAATTGATCACCGTGTTTGCGTTGTCGGTGACCGCGGTAATCGCCAACCGTTCCGGATATACCGAACCGTCTTTTCGGCGGTTCCAGATTTCCCCTTCCCAGAACTTGTCGTGAGTCAGGCGTTCCCACATGACCTGGTAAAACTGAGCGTCATGCCTGCCGGAGTTCAATATGGCCGGAGTCTTGCCCAACACCTCCTCAGCGCTGTAACCCGTGACGGTGGTAAAGGCCTGATTGACGTTGAGGATGAGGTTGTCGGCATCGGTAACGAGGATGCCTTCCTGCGTTTCAAAAGCGGTCGCGGCAATGCGCAGTTCCCTTTCCATGCGTTTGCGTTCGGCAATATCGCGACAGGCGCCATAGACCTGGCCGTTTGGCAGCAGCGCTGCGTTCAATTCCAGAGGGATCTTCTTGCCGTCTTTCCGGAGCAGTCTGATTTCCTCGACATGGCGATCACTGGAGGAAAAGGCCAGCCTGAATTCCTGCCGATAACGCTCGCGCCGGTCCGGCGGGAACAGATCGAATATGGTCGCCTCGTACAATTCTTCGCGGCTGCGGCCCAGCATGGAGACGAACATGTCGTTGGCGTAGGAGATGCGGCCGTCTTGCGAACAGATGAAGGCGGCATCGGGTGCGCAGCGCAGGGTCATTTGCAGCAATTCCTTGCTCTGATGCAAGGTTTCTTCCGCCAACTGGCGCTCAACAGCAAAGGAGACGTGAGCAGCGATAGTCTTGGCAAGACGGATATCAGCGGTGAAGAAGCGACGCGGCGCGTCAAAATGGACCGTGAACTTGCCCACCGTCCGACCTTGCCGCAGCAGCGGAACAAAACCTATTGCGCTGATACCTTCCGCCTTGGCTGCCGGCCTGAACCAGGCCAGCCGATCATCGCTTTCGATATCTTCGACAAAGACCGGCTGGGGATCAAACTCGTCCGACAGCCACGGCGAGTTGCCAGCGGTCGCCCGGCAGTAGTCATCCGAAAGACCGCGACATGACTCGAAGTGGACGCGAGCATCGAAGTCGAGCAGCCGGATTGAAACACGGTCGGCTTTCAAGACGGTCAGGAAGGCATCCATTGCGGCTTCAAGGACCTGATCGAGCGAATCGGCGGCAGTTACCGCCTTGCTCAACAGATAGATGGATTCGAACTCGCGCAGGTGATTTTCCTCCTGCGCCTCTGCCCGCTTGCGGTCGTTGATCTCTTTGCCGACCAGGCAGATCGCCTGTTGTCCCGCCCAGGGAATGGCGAGACAGGTAGTTTCGACCCATGTCTCGCTGCCGTCCCGGCGAATCAGTTTGAGTTCAATCGATTCGGCATTCTGCGCACCCTGAACGGGGCGCTGGAGGCGGTCCATGGCTATCGCCTGATAGTCCGGATGGATCACCTGCAGAATCGAGGCGCCATAAAACTCGTCGGCGGCCTTGCCCCCCAGCAGTGTGACGCACTCCTGGTTCATGTGCCGAATAACGCCCGCAACATGTGTCAGCATCGGCAAGGGCAATTGCTCCCACAACACCCGGTAACGCTCGGCATTTTCGTCTGCCAATTGGTCCGCATGCTTGCCCACCGAAACATCGGTCTGGATTCCTACCAGGCGCAGCGGTCGGCCATCCGCCGCGAATTCCACGGCCTTGATGCGCATTGCGACCCACTTGTGCGAGCCGTCCTTGCAGCGCAGGCGGCATTCCTCCCGAAAGAGCGGGGAGTCACCAGCAAGATGAATCGCCAATTGTCGGTGAACGCGTTCGCGATCGTCCGGATGCAAGCGCTCATCCCACTCTCCGAAACTGTCACCGATTTCGTTTTCGGCATAGCCGAGCATGGATGCCCAGCTGGGTGAAAACCAGAACGCACCGGTCGCCAGATCCCAGTCCAGGACACCGTCACCGGTCACGTCCAAGGCCAAATGGGCGCGCGTTGCATTGCGCTGGCTCACCCTGTCGTGACTCAGTCCACCGCCCCATTCCGCTGATGGATAGGGCGGATGAACTAGGGCGAGCATGAAGAAATGAAGCTAATCGAGCGGTATCGAAGTCAGTCGAGCGATCAGTGGCGCTGGCCGGGCGAATTCCCTTCGTTTTCCAGGCCCTTCGCGTAAAGACGCACCAAGGCCAGTTGCACGGCGTCGGAATGATGGCGGAAATGCTTCTTGAGCGACGCGTCCGCGGCGACGGCATTGCCGTCATGGGCATCGCTCAGGATGCCGCCGGCGCACAGATGGAACTCCGCGTGTACCTTGCGCAACTGAGCGTACTCGGGGTACTCGCCAAACTGGCTCTGACCGTCGCCGTGGATCCAGTGCCCGAGTGCGCAGTTGTTGTCGGCAGCGACCGTCGCCACGCTCAGCGTCTCCCCGGCGTCGCCGCGAATCTGCGCCTCGAGCCTGGTTTTCCAGGCGGCATGAGCATCAAGCGCCGACTTCATGTCGAGCCCATGCAGATGTTGCTCGTGATCGGCAAACTCCATCTTGGTCGGCAATTCTCCCGCCAGCGTGTTTTTCAGCCAACTGAGAATACTCATCTTCCCTCTCCCTTGTTGTCATGAATTGGTCGGCGCAGCGCCCAAGTTTTGGCGTAGCAATACCCATCATTCTAATACGGATATTTGGGCCGCCGGCGGGAGGTTCATGGTCCCTCGATCAGATCGGCGAAATGCCACCCTCGATGCAGTCCAAGCGGCTGCGCGCGATCCAGGACCGGATGGTGGTTGGCGTCGGCGTCACCGCACCAGGTCGTCCTCGACCAGGACGTACCTCCCCTGCGTGAGCGCCATCCGGGAAAAAATGCGCAGGCTGGAAATCGCTGAGGGCTGAAGCCCCCTCAGCTCAGCTACGGCTTGACGGCGCGGTGGAAGCCGATCATGCCGTAAAACACCGTATCCACGGTCACGTCGACGTAACCCAACTCGCGCAGCACGATCGACAGTTCTTCGGCGGTGTAGAACAGGTCCAGCGCGTCGATGAAATACTGCTTGAATTTGGTCGCCGCGGGACTGCTGCCGACGATCAGGCTGGTGAAATTCAGGCAGGTCTTGAGGTAGGCGTAATACAGGTTCTTCACGATCACGTTGCGTGGGCGCAGCATGTCGGAATGGTGAAAGTGGCCGCCGGGCTTGAGCACGCGCAGAATCTCGGTGAACACTTCGCGCACCCGCAGGTGGCGCGAGGCGAACTGCAGCGTGACGACGTCGAAATGATTGTCGGGAAACGGCAGCTTGTGCACGTCGCCGATCGTGCTCTTGATCTGGAAGCCCAGCGCGGCGGCGTTCTGCGCCCCCACCGTCTGCATCTCGGCGCTGCGATCCATGGCATGCACGTCCAGCGTCGGTTCGCGCTTGAGCAGCGCAATCCCGATGGCGTTGGTGCCGGCGCAGACGTCGAGCACCTTTTGTTGCGGCTTGATGTCGACGGAGCGCATGAACCGCTTGAGAAACGTGCTCCACAGACCCAGCGCCGCGATTTCGTTGGCACGGTCGTAATAGCGCGCGATGTCCGCAAACGCATCGTTCAGTTCGTTGGCCCAGACATCGTTGAACCGTTCTTCGCGTACCGCCTCGCGAGAGGCTAGTGGGGGTGGTGCCATGGTTATTTCTCCTGCGGTGAGAGTGATTCGCTTCGGACTGACGGCGCGAAGTTAGCGCCTGCGGCAGGCAACTGTCAAGCTGGGGTTTGCCGCAGCGGCGCGCAACCGGCAGCGTAAGAATATTTTAATCCTGAAACAAGCCAATGCCGAAAGTCGGCGCCGGCGGCACGGGGAGTTCAGCCCCGTCGCCGCGCTTCGCGCCAAACGATGGCAATCAGCGCGACCGCGCTGAAGATGCCGCCGGCGACGAAGGTAAACGCCGCGCCGAAGCTGTCCCAGAGCAGCCCGGCCAACGCGCTGGCGACCAGCAAGGCGATACCGCTGGCGAGGTTGAAGAAGCCATAGGCCGTGCCGCGCAAATCGGCCGGCGCGGTGCCGGCGATCATCGCCGCGAGCAGGCCCTGCGTCATGCCCATGTGCAGGCCCCAGAGAACGATGCCCAGCCACGCCGCAAGCCAGTGGCCGTCATAAGCCAGCGCGGCATCGGCGGCGATCAGCACCACCAACCCTGCCGCCAGCAGCCTGGCGTGGCTCATCGAGTCCGCCAGTTTGCCCAGCGGATAGGCGCTGGCCGCATAGACGACGTTCATCGCGATCAGCACCAGCGGCGTCAACGCCAGCGGCAAGCCGCCCTGCGCGGCGCGCAGCACCAGAAAGGCCTCGGAAAAGCGCGCCAGGGTGAAGACCGCGCCGATGCCCACCACCCACCAATACGCGGCGGGCAGCCGGCGCAGATTCTCGCGCCGGATCGGATTGACCCGCTTGTCATCGGCTTTGCGTTCCGGTTCCCGGACGCCGAACAGCAGCAGCGCCACGGCGAGAAAGGCCGGGATCACCGCCACCCAGAACACCGCACGGAAATCGTTTGCCCACAGCAGCATCAACCCCATCGCCAGCAGAGGGCCGAGAAAAGCGCCGACGGTGTCGAGCGACTGGCGCAGGCCGAACGCCGCGCCGCGTACCTCGGGTGGCGCGATATCGGCCACCAGCGCGTCACGCGGCGCACCGCGAATACCCTTGCCGACGCGGTCGATCAGGCGTGCGGCCACCACCAGCCCGGCACCGCCGGCCAGCGCGAACAGCGGTTTGGACAGCGCCCCGAGGCCGTAGCCGAGCAGGGCCAGCGGCTTCCTCTTGCCCCACCAGTCGGACAGCACGCCGGAGAAGACCTTGACGATCAGCGCCGTCGCCTCCGCCGCGCCCTCGATCAGGCCGATGCTGAAGGCGGAAATGCCGAGCGCGGTGAACATGAACACCGGCAGGAGGCTGTGGATCAGTTCGGAAGAAACATCCATCAGCAAGCTGACGAAACCCAGCGCCCAAATGGCGGGCGGAATGCGCGGCGCGGCGTTCGGTGTATTCGTCGCGGTCATGAAGAGTCGGCGCTGGCGATACGGCGGCGACGCGGCTGATCGACGCCGAGCAAGTCGTTGAAGCGGCCCTCGGCGTCGGCCCACTCGGTGAGCGAGTAGTTCTGCCACAGGGCGATGAACCGGTCGAAAGCCATGCACGCATTCTGCATGAAAACGAGTTTGCTCGAGTTTCGATGAAGTCAAAACGAGTTTGCTCGAGTTTCGATGAAGTCAAAACGAGTTTGCTCGAGTTTCGATGAAGTCAAAACGAGTTTGCTCGAGTTTCGATGAAGTCAAAATGCGCTTGCTCGAGTTTCAGTGCGCGCCGCTGGATCCGGATCGAAGCGATTATGCGCAGCACCGCCTGGCGCAATCCCTGCAGCGATCTGGAACCCGGTGTCTTGCTGACGTATCATGAAAAAATGGGAGGCTGATGCCAGTGGCCAGAAGTGGAGTGGTAGATTTCCTATCGTGACTTTCGCTGAGGAGGGGAACATGACAAGCAAAACGATTCTTCGCACCGTACTGGCGCTCGCGCTGGCTTCCGGAACTGCCATCGCGCAGGAGGCTACCTACAGCACCCGCACCCTGACACCGGACACGGCGCTCAAGGCCGCACAGGCGGCGCTGAAGTCGTGCCGCGACAGCGGCTTCCAGGTCGCGGTGGCGGTGGTGGACCGCTCGGGGCTCGCGCAGGTGATGCTGCGCGACCGCTTCGCCGGCGCGCATACACCGAAAACCGCCATCGGCAAGGCGTGGACGGCGGTGAGCTTCCGTACCAACACCACCGCGATGGCGGCGGAAACACAGGCGGGCAAGCCGGCGAGCGGCATCCGTAACCTGCCCCATGTGGTGATGGTCGGCGGCGGCGTGCTGATCGAGGGCGGCGGCAGCATTGTCGGCGGCATCGGCGTCTCCGGCGCGCCGGGCGGCGACCAGGACGAAAAGTGCGCCAAGGCGGGTATCGACGCCATCAAGGAGGCGCTGGAGTTTTGATCCACTGCGCGCGGCAATCCGTGCGCTGCACCGGCGGCATGGCGCTGCGCCTGCCGACGCACTGATCGCGTCGAGAGTTCCCGCAGGGACGCACCGCGCTGGCAGTGGCGGTACGGCGTCCTATTTCACGCGCTCGTTCAGCGCTGCCTGCACATCCGCCGTGGTCCAGTTGCCGAGGGCGCCGGGCGGACTGCCCTTGATCGCGGGAAAGTTGACGAACTCGACGCTGCTTCCGTCCTTGCGTCGATGGCGGTAGCTGCCGTCGATCAGGATCACGATCGGGACGTGGCCACTCAGCCCAACCGCGGCGAGACGCTTCGCGCCCTGCGCACTTTCAATGTCGGTTTCGACGACCTTGAGCTTTGTGCCCTGCGCCGCCAGCCATTCACGCAACGGCGCGAGTGCCATTTTGACCGGCGGGTGGGGCATAGCAAGAATCTCCATCGTCGGCGGTGCGGCCAGGGCGTGGCCGGCGGTGACGGTCAGGACGGATACCGCAAGCGCGGCGAGGAAATGTCTGCGGGTTTGCATTGTGCTTTCCTTACTTGCAGTTGTTGTGCAGCTTCCACATTTCGGCATGGCCCATGGCCACGGCCCAGTCCGGCGGCGTACATTTGCCTCCAGCGGCCGTCACGGCCGCGGGCGCCTCAGCGGTCGGCGTGACGGCCTCGGCGGCGGGGAACCAATGCGGGCCGACGAAGCCGATCAGCGCAAGAAACATCACGACGATCGCCGTCCCGCCAGCGCCGACTTTCTGGCTGGCATGCGGGGTAAAGACTTCGCCAATTTCACAAGTGCCGCCGGGGCAATGTTGCGCCTGCTCGCGCGAGAAGGCGTTGTAGATCTTGCAGGCCAGGCAGATGCCGAAGGCGCTCTCGAAGAACATCAGCGTGAGACAGGTGGCGCAGACGATCAGGTTGATCGGGCCGATCACGTTGTTGAGCACGATGAGGTAGAACATGACCACGGCCAGCGTCCAGCCCACGGCCCAGGCGAAGCGCTTCTGCGGCGCGCCGGACCATTCGGGCACTTGATTCTTCACCGCGAGTCGGCCGAGGATCATGCTCGGCGAATACTTCGGATTGATGAAAATGCGGATGGTGAAGTCGATCAGGAAGGCAATCACGAAGATTCTCGTCAGGCGGAAATTGCCGATCAACCACGAGTTCAGGAATGACACCAGGGCGAAGAAGAACAATATGCCGGCGCTCGCTCGCACTTCGCGCTCATTGAGCACCGGCACCGCGTAGCCTTCGACTGTCTGGCCGAAACCAAAGATTTTCTTCATCTGCAATCCTCTCAAGAGTTCCCACAGGAACGCGCCCAGTGCTAGATGCTAGCGGGTCGGCGTAGCAGCGCTTATGATTGCAATCATATGAAACAGATCGATACCAAATCGGCGGAGACCGCCCCCGCCTTGGCCGGTGTCGCCGCCGAGTTGCAAACCGTGGCAGCCGGCGCCACGGTATTTCGCCAGGGGGATCGCAGTCGGGGCATTTTTCTGTTGCTGGCCGGCAGTGTGCGTCTGCAACGCGTGACGCCGGACGGCACGGCGGTCACGCTGCACCAGGTGCGTGCCGGCGAGACCTTTGCCGAGGCGTCGCTGTTCAGCGAACGCTATCACTGCGATGCGGTCGCCGTGACGGAAAGCCGGATCGGGCGCTACCCGAAGGCGGCGCTGGCAACGGCCCTGCGCGGCGATCCGGAAAGCCTGTGGCGCTTCAGCGCGGATCTCGCGCACAGCCTGCAGCGTTTGCGCAGCCGTTACGAGCTCAAGCAGATCCGCTCGGCATCACAGCGCGTCCTGCAATTCCTGCGCCTGCGTTGCGCTGCGGACGGGCGCTACGCTACGCCGGGGGCGTTGATGGATCTCGCGGCGGAACTGGGCATGAGCCATGAAGCCCTGTACCGCGCGCTGGCGACCCTGGAGCGCGATGGCAGTTTGTCGCGGGCGAACGGGGCGCTGCATCTGCGCGCCGCGGGCGTAAAGCGGTAGCGTTCAGACCGGCTTGAGCACCTTGCCGTCGCCGTCGCGCACGGTCACGTTGACCGGGAAGCCGCTGCGCACGCTCTGGGTGACGACGCAGAAATCCTCGAACTGGTCGAGCACGCGATCGAGATGCTCGAGAGCATCGGCCGGCGAATCGACCTGGATCGTGACATCGACGCTGCCGACACGCAGGCGCTTCTCTTCGTTGCGCTCCATGTGGGCGGTGACCACCGTGACGATCGGGCCGGGATTGTTCTTGAACTTGCGCAGCGCGAACAGCAGGCTGGCCGAAAGGCAATTGGCGATACTCGCGGCGAGCAGGCGCGAAGGGTTGGGGCCGGCACCCTTGCCCAAAGGTTGCGGCTCGTCGGCGAGCAGCGGTGGAATGTCCTGGTCGAAGCGGATCAGAAAGGCGAACTCTTCCTGCTGTTCCAAGGTGAAGGAAAACTGGTGGGACTCACTCATGATTTGCTCCTTTGAGAGTCGGCGCTGGCGATGCGGCAATCAGGCGGTCAATAACAATGCCCGTGGGATTCAACAGCAATGTCCCCGCCCGCTTTCCTGTATCGGCGGGCAGGGCACCGTGCCGTAGGAACAGAATACGCAGCAGTCGCCGGGCTTGGGCTTGAGCAGCGCGTGGCAGCCTGCGCACTCGTAGAACCACTGGCAGGCGTCGGTGGGCATGGTCTCGGTTTTGACGTGCCCGCACAGCGGACAGGTCAGCGTCGATTCGAGAATGATTTCAGCCACGCTCGTACCACTCCTTGCTGGAATTCACCACCTTGACCACCAGCAGCATCACCGGCACCTCGATCAGCACGCCGACCACGGTCGCCAATGCCGCGCCGGATTCGAAACCGAACAGGCTGATGGCGGCGGCGACGGCCAGTTCGAAGAAGTTGCTGGCGCCGATCAGGGCGGAGGGGCACGCCACATTGTGCTTCTCGCCCAGCGCGCGATTGAGCCAGTAGGCCAGCGCCGAATTGAAGAAGACCTGGATCAGGATCGGCACGGCCAGCAGCGCAATCACCAGCGGCTGCTCGATGATGGCCTTGCCCTGGAAGGCGAACAGCAGCACCAGCGTCGCCAGTAGCGCGCTGATCGACCACGGCCCGATTTTTTCCATCGTCGCGTCGAAATGCTCCTGTCCTATGGCGAGCAGCGACTTGCGCCAGAGCTGGGCCAGGATCACCGGAATCACGATGTAGAGCAGCACCGAGGTGAACAGCGTGTCCCACGGCACGGTGATGGCCGAGATGCCGAGCAGGAATGCCACCAGCGGCGCGAAGGCGACGATCATGATGCTGTCGTTCAATGCCACTTGCGAAAGGGTGAACAGCGGATCGCCGTTCGACAGCCGGCTCCAGACGAAAACCATCGCCGTGCACGGCGCGGCGGCGAGCAGGATCAGGCCGGCGATGTAGCTGTCGAGCTGGCCGGCCGGCAGCATCGGCGCGAACAGGTGTCGAATGAACAGCCAGCCGAGGAAGGCCATCGAGAAAGGTTTCACCAGCCAGTTCACGAACAGCGTGACGCCGATACCTTTGACGTGGTTTCTGACTTCGTGCAGCGCGCCGAAATCGACCTTGACCAGCATCGGGATGATCATGATCCAGATCAGCAGCCCGACCGGCAGATTGACCCGCGCCACTTCGAGTTTTTCCAGCATCTGGAAGAGGGCCGGCAGCCATTGCCCGAGGGCGATGCCGGCGACGATGCAGAGGAAGACCCAGACCGTCAGGTAGCGCTCGAAAGTACTCATCGACGCGGCGGTGGCGCGCTTGGCAGCGACTTCGCATTGGGCGGACATCTCAGGTTCCTGTGTGAATTCGCCGTGCCGCCAGCACCGACTCTTGCGCCGTCATGGTTTCCAGCGGCAGGGCGAGAAAGGCACGGATGCGCTTTTCGAGCGAATGATAAGCCTCTTCGAAGGCCTCCCGCCGCGCCGCCAGCGGCTCGACCTGGGCCGGATCGGGAATGCCCCAGTGCGCAGTGGCGGGATGGCCGGGCCAGACCGGACAAGCTTCCTCGGCCGCATTGCCGCAGACGGTGAAGATGAAGTCAAGAGTCGGCGCTGACCGCGCGGCGAATTCGTCCCAGGATTTGCTGCGCGCATCCGTCACCGGAACGCCGTGCTGCGCCAGTGTCTCCAGCGCGACCGGATTGACCGTGCCGGCGGGCTTGCTGCCCGCGGAGTACGCCTTGATGCGCCCGGCGCCGAGGTGATTGAACAGCGCCTCGCCAAGAATGCTGCGGGCCGAGTTGCCGGTGCACAGCACCAGTACCTTGAACACTTTGCTCATGGTGGCTTCCTTTACGAAGATCCGCTCTGCCGGCTCACGCAATCCCCCTCCCTTCACCCGCCTCTTCCTCCGTCCGTCCATCGCGGATGTGGTAAATGCGTTTGAAGATCGGAATGATCTTCTCGTCGTGGGTGACGACGATGATCGCGGTCTGGAATTGACTGGCCATCTGGTTGAGGATGCGCATCACGGCCAGCGCCCGCTCGCTGTCGAGCGGCGCGGTGGGTTCGTCGGCAAGAATCACCGGCGGCTGGTTGGCCAGCGCGCGGGCAATGGAAACGCGCTGCTGCTCGCCGCCGGAAAGTTCGCTCGGCTGCGCTTTGGCGCGATGCGCCACATCGAGCGCCTGCAACAACTCCTGTGCCCGCGCCCGCGACGGCCCGTTTGCACGCCCCGCCAGCATCGGCAGCAGGGCCACGTTGTCGGTGACGTCGAGAAAGGGAATCAGATACGGAGCCTGAAAAATGAAGCCGATCCGGTCGCGCCGCAACGCGCGCAGATCGGCGGTCTTCCAGCCGCCCTGTGCGCTGTCGTAGATCACCTCGCCGCCCAGGGTCATGCGGCCGCGGGTCGGTTCGATCACCGCGCCGAGACACTTGAGCAGCGTGGTCTTGCCCGAGCCGCTGGGGCCGACCAGGCCGACCACTTCGCCGGGAGCGATGCTCATGTTCACATCCTTCAGCGCATCGACGGCGGTGTCGCCCTCGCCGTAGCGCTTGCTGAGGCCTTCGATGCAGATCCCTTCGTCCATCTCAGCCCCCGATCGCCGTGGCCGGATCGACCTTGAGCGCCGCGCGGATTGCCAGCGTGCTGGCCAGCGCGCAGACCACCATGATGATGACAAGCGCACGCACGGCATCGCCAGGCTCGAGCAACACATACTTGGGAAATGCCGGGCCCCACAAGGTCGCGGAGATCTTGCCGACCACGAAGCCGATCAGGCCGAGCCCGAGGGCCTGCTGCAGGATCATCCCGGCAATGGTCCGGTTGCGGGTGCCGATCAGTTTCAAAACCGCAATCTCGCGAATCTTGCCCAGCGTCATGGTGTAGATGATGAAGGCCACGATGGCCGCGCTGACGATGGTCAGGATCGCCAGGAACATGCCGATCTGTTTGGCCGAAGTGGCGACCAGTTTTACGATCAGGATCTCTTCCATCTGCTGGCGGGTGTAGGCCTGCAAGTGCTTCCAGCGGCGGATTTCCTGCGCCACCTGCTCGGCCGGAATGCCGTCGGCGACCCTCACCAGCACGGCATTGACGCTGTGGTTGACGGTCTGCGCGGCATTTACGGCGTCGAGCAGGCCGGGCACGCCGGGGCGATTCAGGGCGGGGTTGGACGCCGTGCGTGCGCGCTCGCTGATGATGGCGTCGTTGTCCTTGAGGAATTGCGCTTCCTGGGCGTCCTTGAGCGGAATGAAGACCATCGGATCGCCGCCCGTCGACACCATGCGCCGCGTCAGGCCGACCACTTCATAGTCGTGGCGCCGGATGCTGATGCGCTCGCCCAGCCGGAAGCCGGTCTTGACGTCGGCGATGGCCTCGAAATGGCCGCGCAACAGGCGCCGCCCCGCCAGCAGATTCGGCGGCTCGCCGGGCTGCCCCGGTTCGAAGCCGACCACCATGGTGCGCTCGTCGCGCGCGCCATGGCGTACCTGCATGGTCAGGTAGGTCACACTGGCGGCCTGCGCCACGCCGGGCAGGCCGAGCACGCCGCGGTAGGCATCATCCCTGATGCTCGACGCTTCCGCATACGGCCCCTGAGTGTCCTTCTGCACCACCCAGATGTCGGCCCCGCTGCTGGTGAGCAGAACCTTGGCGTCATCGACCATGCCGCGATAGACGCCGGCCATGGTCAGCGTAGCGCCGATCAGGAGGCCCAGGCCCATCCCGGTGAGGACGAATTTGCCCCAGGAATGCAGGATGTCGCGGCCGGCCAGACTGATCATGACAAGCTCACGCGCCGGCGAGCGCCGCGACCACCTGGATGCGGCTCTGCTCGGCGAGGTCGCGCTCGCTATGCACGATCACCGCGTCACCTTCCTTGAGTCCCTCGAGGATCTGCACCCTGCCATCGGCGCCGCTGATTCCGGCCTTGACCGCAACGAAGCTCAGTGCGTCATTGGCCCGGAGCCAGACCCCGGTCTTGCCGCCACGCAGGCGCAACGCAGCGTTGGGCACCACCAGCGCCTGCCTGGTGTTCGGCAAGCGCAGGGTTATTTCGCTCATCTCGCCGACCGAAACATCCTTGGGTGGCGTGTCGAAGCTCACTTGCGCAATCCGCTCTTCGGTCACGCTGTCGCTGAGCATTTCGATGCGGGCGACTTTGCCGGCCAGCACTTGGCCCGGCCGCGAGCGCAGCACGATCTCCGCCGGGAGGCCGACTTGCAGGCCGGCCGAACGGTTCTGATCGAGGCGCAGCCTGACCCACAGGCTGTCGGCCGCAACCAGGCGCAACACGGCCTGGCCGGCGACAACGGTCGATCCCGGCTCGGCATCGCGCGCAGTCACCAGGCCGTCAGCCGGCGCCAGCAGGCGCAGGTTGGCACGCTGTTGTTGCGCGCCTTCGCGTTCGGCGTTGAGTCGGGCCAGATCCTGCCGCGCTCCGGCCAATGCGCTTTCGGCGCCGGCAAACTGGGCCGCGGCGGATTTCAGTTCCTGCGCCTTGCCTTCGGTCACGCTGGAACTGACAAAGCCTTTTTGTCCCAGCTCTTCATAGCGGCGCGCATTGGCCGCGGCCACTTCGCGCCGGGCGATGCTGTCGGCAAGCTGCGCCGCCGCGGTATCGACTGCACTCTTGGCCCGGGCGGCGGCGGCCGCGGTGGAAGCAAGGCGCTGGTCGAGGTCGACCGGATCCATCTCTGCCAGCAACTGACCGGCATGCACCATGTCGCCGACATCCACCGCCACCTGCCGAACGCGAGCGGCAGTGGTGGGGCCGACCAGATAACTGCGCCGCGCTTCGACGACGCCGATGCCGAACAGCAGCGGCGCCAGGTCGGCACGCGCAACTTGCGCCACCGTCACCCGTACCGGAGCCAGCGGCCCGCTGCGCGCCAGAACCCAGACAAAGGCGGCCGCCAGTGCTGTGCCGGCGAGGATGAAACCGGAACGGCGGCTGAAGGCAAATCTCATCGCGCGCTGCTCCCGGTTGCCGGCGTTTCCCCCGCGCGGCGGGCCACCAGCGCCACCACGATCCAGAACAGCGAGCGCAGCGAGAGGGCGCCGACGGTGCGTATTTCGAAGGCGCCGCCGCCGGCGACGTGCGCGCCAAAGGCCAGGAAGACGAGAACGGTGGACACTGCGAGAAACGTCGCAACCGCAGCGGCCCAAGGTTTGGCCAGCAGCAGCGCCACTCCGGCAAGGATATAAACAAAGCCGGCCGCGAAGTTGAACCAGAGCACGAAGGGCACGATGTTGCCGAGCCCGGCGCGCGCCTCGACGCTGCCGAACAATGCCCGGCCGCCGCTAAACACGGTGAGGACGCCAAAGGCGATAGCGGCGATGGCGAGCCATTTCAAGGTACGCTGGAACTTCATTTGAGACTCCTGATTCCCCGACGGTAGATGGCGAAGGCGCCCGGCGCGTCGGCGCGCATTTGTTTAACCTTGCCACTCAGCAACGATTGCATGACCAAACCCTGAATGCTGCCGATGAAGGCCACGACAGCCGCCGCGGTATCGACCTCTCGCGCCACTTCGCCGCCGGCTTTCCCCGCCTCGATCAGGCCGCTCAAGCGCTGCCTGTAGCTGCCGAGCAGGGTGCGGGTCATGCGCTTGGCGGGGGTGTCGTCAGCGCGCTGCAACTCGCCGAACAGCAGGCGTGGCACACCGGGATGCGCAACGACAAACTCGATATGGGTCATGAACACCGCTTCCAGCGCCAGTAGCGGTGATGCCGCGCCTTGCATGGCCCGGTCCACCCTCTGCAGCAATCGCTCGGCGACCCATTCCATGACCGCCTGCCAGATCGCATCCTTGCTCGGAAAGTGGCGGAACAGCGCGCCCTGCGTAAGATTCATTCGCTTCGCAATCGCCGCGGTAGTAATGTCGCCAGGATTCTGCTCGGCCGTCAGTTCGATAACCGCTTCGACCGTGACAGCCCGGCGCTCGTCCGCAGGCAAGTTTCGTGGCTTGGCTCTGATGTCCATCGCTTCCCGGTCCAATAGATAGTAATTGGTTACTATCTTATCGGCACTCTTCCGCCGGGTCAAGCGGGGCCTGCCGGGCCTCGAACCTCATGATGGCTCAGGGAAGCGGTTGAAACAGCTTGCCGTTGGCCACGCCAGCCACGGTCTTGACCAGCGTCAGGGTCCAGATCGCGGCCAGCAGGGTCCACGCCAGCCAGCCGAATGCCAGCGGCGTACTCAGCCCGGTGGCTTCGCTCAGGCGCTGGCTGCCGAGCGTGAACGCCCCCAGAGGAAAGGTAAAAGCCCACCAGGTCAGAGAGAAAGGCAGCGGGGTGCTTTTTCTGACCGACCAGGTGAACAGCACTGCCAGCACCAGCCAGAAGGCGCCGAAGCCCCAGATCAGGAACACCGTCAGCAGATAGGCGGACTTGTCGCCGGCGAAGGGGGCGGCGGCAACAAGATTGAGCAGGCTCACCACGATCACCCCCAGCGGCGCCAGATTGATCCAGAAGGTCGGCACCATCATCGGCGGCAGACGCTTGTGCACATAGAAGCGATGGAAGGCCAGCGCCAGCAATGCCGTATACATGAAAATGCCGGCGCCGAGGCCGAGGCCATTGATCGTCAGCGCCAGATCGCGCAGTGCTTCCGGTTGCACCGCGAGCAGCGGCCCGCCGGCCATCGGAATCACCACCATGCCCACCGGCGGTATGAAGATGCCGGGAGTGATGTGATCGAGATTGACGTGCTCGCCCTGAAAGATCGAGAGCAGCACGGCCAGGGTCAGGCCGAACAGCAGCGCCACGCCCAGCCACCATGCGGCCAGCGCGGCAGTGTCGCAGCCGCCGAAGGCGCGCAACTCGCCCGCCAGCACCAGCAACGCGATACCGTAGGAAGGATAGAAGTGGGCCGCCACCGGATGTCTGAAACTGGCCACGACCGCCGGCCAGGCCATGATCCAGCGCAACAGCCAGGGGATGCTGATCAGCACGAACAGCGCAAGATTGAACCAGTGCAGCGCCCAGGCCAGCCCTGCCAGCACGGGGAGTCGATGGGAGAAATGCAGCGTTGCCAGGGCGAAGGCACCGGTGCCCATGACGGCCGCCGGCCAGCCGGGGGCGAAGGTCTTGAGGATGAGCGGGAAGCTGACGGGGACAGGCGAGGCAGGTGCAGTCATGTGGTCGGGTCGTTGAGCGGTTGGGCGCAGCCATGATCGAGCCCGTTGAACTCGATCTGGATCGTCGGATGCGTGATGTGAAAATGGTCCTGCAGCGCCTGCCCAATTTGCTCCAGGAAGGCGTCGCCCGGATGCCCGCCCGGCATCACCAGATGCGCGGTCAGCGCGATGCCGGTGGTACTCATGGCCCAGACATGCAGATCATGCACGTCCTCGACTCCCGGCAGGGCTCGCAGCAAGGCATCCACCTCGGCGAGAACGACACTTTCTGGGACGCCATCGAACAGCAGGTGCAGGGACTGCCGGAACAAGCCCCAGGTGCCGGCGATGATCACCAGGGCGATCGCCATGCTGGTCACCGGGTCGAGCCAGGCCCACCCGGTCCACAGATAAATTGCGCCGGCGGCCACCACGCCGAGCGAGACCAGGGCATCGGCCGCCATGTGCAGAAAGGCGCCGCGAATATTCATGTCCCCTTTGCTGCCGGACATGAACAGCGCGGCCGTCGCGCCGTTGACCAGCACACCGATGGCGGCGATGGTCATGATCGTAAGTCCGTCGGTCGGCGCCGGGGATTGCAAGCGATGGCCTGCTTCCCACAACAGCGAACCCATCGCCACCAGGAGCAGCACCGCATTGGCGAAAGCGGCGAGAATCGACGCACGCTGCCAGCCGTAGGTATGGCGATGATCCGGCAACCGGGCGGCGGCCACTGCGGCTCCCCAGGCCAGCACCAGCCCGGCGACATCCGACAGGTTGTGGCCGGCATCGGCCAGCAATGCCAGGGAACCGACCCGCCAGCCATAGAACGCTTCGACCGCGACGAAGCCGATGTTGAGCACGATGCCGATGGCGAAGGCGCGGCTGAAGTTCGCCGCAACCTGGTGGTGGTCGTGATCGTGGTGCGAATTGGCTGACATGCCTGGCGCCGTCAAAACCAGCCTTCGACCTTGGCCCGCGCCGGCACGCCGCCGGCATGAACCACCTTGCCGTCGATCACCACGCCGGGCGTGGACATCACGCCGTAGCTCATGATCTGTTGCAGGTCTTCGATCTTCTCCAGATGTATTTCGGCACCCTTGGCCCGCGCCACTTCATCAATCAGCTTCAGGGTGTTCTTGCAGTTGGCACAGCCGGGGCCGAGGACCTTTATGTTCTTCATGGCGAGTTCACAGGACGAGATTGAATACATAGCCGACCAGCAGAATGCCGACGGCAACCACGCCGGCGAAGGTGGCGATCAGCGGCAGCTTGAGCACCTTGCGCAGGATGATCATTTCCGGCAACGACAAGGCGATCACGCTCATCATGAAGGCCAGTACGGTACCCAGCGCGGCGCCCTTGCCGATCAGCGCCTCGACGACCGGCAGAATGCCGGCGGCGTTGCTGTACATCGGCACGCCGATCAGGACCGCCGCCGGCAAGGACCACCAAGGCGCATCCCTGCCCATGATCGAAGCCATGAAATCCTGCGGCACGTAGCCGTGGATGCCGGCGCCGAGACCGATGCCGGCGAGGATGTACGGCCACACCTTGCCGACGATGTCCTTGACATGGGCGACGCCGGCATCGACGCGTTCGGCCCAGTGCAGCGTGTCGCCGACGTATTCGGCCGGTGTCGTCGATTGCATCGCGCGCACCCAGTCTTCGAGATGGCGCTCCATGCCGAGCCGACCGATGACCATGCCGGCCATGATCGCCACGCCCAGGCCCAGCGCCAGATACAAGCCGGCGACCTTCCAGCCGAAGAGGCCGAACAGCAGCGCCAGCGCAACTTCATTCACCATCGGCGCCGAAATCAGGAAAGAGAAAGTCACGCCCAGCGGCACGCCGGCGGAGAGAAAACCGATGAACAGCGGCACCGCCGAGCAGGAGCAAAACGGCGTGACGATGCCCAGGCTCGCCGCCAGCACATTGCCAACGCCGAGCCGCCTGCCGGAGAGCATCGCCCGGGTACGTTCGGGCGAAACGAAGGTATGCACCACGCCCATGAGAAACACGATGCCGGTGAGCAGCAACAGCACCTTGGGCGTGTCGTAGAAGAAGAAATGCACGGCCTCTCCCAGATGCGTCTCGCGCGCCAGCCCGAGTGCGGCAATGGCGCTATCCGCAACGGGAATCAGACTGGCGTAGGCGGCGATCCATGCGGCAAAACCGAGAACCAGCCAGCCCCAGGGCGGACGGCGTGACATGCGGTCGATGTCAGTCAATGTGCTCATGATGCGTCTCGATTCCCGTTAACGATCAGGCCGCGCAGCGCTGAGGCCGCCCGGCCATGGCTTTCAGCCGCTTCAGATCGGCCTTGAGTTCCGGCACGGCACCCGTAGTCAGCGTTTCCAGCAGGGCATCGGCCCATGTCGGCAGCGCGGCGGCCAGGCGGTAGAACATCCAGGTGCCATCGCGCCGCGGCACCACTATGCCGGCGTCCTTCAACACACCCAGGTGGCGGGAGATCTTGGGCTGAATGTCATCCAGCGCGGCAGTGAGCTCGCAGACACACAACTCGCCTTGATTCGCCAGCAAAGCCAGAATGCGGCGACGCGTGGCATCGGCGACCGCGTCGAATATCAATTGAGTATCCATGGTTTTGAATATACGCGTGGCGCCATATATGCGTCAAGAAATATTTGAGCATCGGTAGCGCGCGACCTAAATCGGCGCGAGCGGACGCGCTCTACGAGCCGAGCACAGCGATCGCAACAGTGACAAAGCCGAGCACCAGATTGGCCAACACCAGTTGGCGAATCGCGTTCATCGCCGCTCCCGCCGCCGGCCAGTCCTGGCTTGCCACGCCCGCAATCATCCGGCGGTGAAAACGGAACACGATCAAACCGAAGATGACGGTCATCACGGCCGCATTCCCGATCATTGAAAACCAATTCCAGGGAATCGCGGCGCCGACCTGCGCGAAGCGGATCAGACCGCTGCCCCACAGCAGCACCAGCGCCCAGCCGACCACGGCAAAAAAGCGCCCGAGAACGGCGGCCAGCAGTTGCAGGCGCTGCGGTGCCTGCAACTGGGCCGCGGCAACCGGCCGCAGGCAGACATTGGCGAAGAACATGCCGCCGATCCAGACAATCACGGCCGCAAGATGGATCAGGACCAAGACACGGTTCATGACGGGTCTCCAGTAAAGACAAACGGGCGCAAGACTCCTGCGCCAAAGGCGATGCAGCGATTATAGAGACGCAACGGCGACTGCCGGAGATCGTGTTCATCGAGTTCCGGACGATCGCGACAAACAATCCGGCACGATCGACCGCGCACAGGCAGAATCGCGTCCTGAGTTCAATCAAATACATTTCATGGTCAGTCGCCGACAATTCATGCGGGGTGATTTCAAGACCCGCAAAGCCCCACAACGCCCGCCCTGGGCACTCGCCGAGGAGGCCTTCGCCAATGCCTGTTCGCGCTGCGGCGAGTGTCTTCCGGTCTGTCCGACGCGGATCATCGTGTTGGTGCGCGGCTATCCGGAAGTCGATTTCCAGCGCGGTGCATGCACGTTCTGCGGTGCCTGCGTGGCCGCCTGCGAGGATGGCGCCTTGCTGCGTGCCGAAGACCATGCCGCTCCCTGGACGATCAAGGCGCAGATAGCCGGGAGTTGCCTGCCAAAGCGCGGCGTCGAGTGCCGGATTTGCGGCGATCACTGCGCGGTGGCGGCCATCCGCTTCAGCCCGCGCCTAGGCGGACCGCCTGTGGCGGAGGTCGATGCCGATTCCTGCACCGGCTGCGGGGCCTGCGTGGCGCCTTGTCCGGTGGCCGCGATCAGCATCGCCTGAGGAATTCGACCGAATCGCTTGCGGCAAAAAAACGGCACCTGCCGGTGCCGTCATGAGGAAGGCTGCGACGAAGTCCTTTGCGAGACCGTCGCAGCAGCCGTTCTGCTTACTGGTCGATCTGGTCGATCACTATCCGTAACCCCTTGGCCCCGGGCTTTACGGCGGCGCTCTTGCCGGTCAGGTCACCCTTGCCCGCCTGCGCTTGGCCGGATTTCGAGACACGGACTTCAACACGCACCTGCGGCACCGAGGAGATGGTCGCTCCCGGCATCACCGCCTGCGCATCGTCGAGTACGAAATCCAGCGGCAGATCGGCTGCCCGCACACGTTTCGCGGCGAGCGGCATGCGCGGGCCATCAACGGCGCGAGCGAAGATGAAGACCACATCATCGGGATTGGCCTTGCCCTTCAGCGCGGGAGAAATTTCGACACGGCCGCTGACCGACGTCGCGGTCGGGGCAGCGGCCGGGGCCGCCGGCGCTTGCGCCGCACCTTGTGCCGCCTTGGCCGCCGCCCGATGCACGTCGTCCTGGGGCGCCACTGCGCCCGGCATCACATCGGCTTTGGCGATAGCCGGCTTGGCGCCACCGCTGCGCTCACGCGCCTTCGCAATGCTTGCTTCGACCATGCGCGCGTCTTCTCCACCGGGCTCGAGTTGGGGCAACAGGCGCTCCCAACGCGTTATGGCCTCGGCGTAGCTGCCGCGGTCGAACGCATCACCGCCACCCATGAACAAGGCCAGCATGTTTTCGGGTTCGAGACGCAGCGCCTGCTGAATCAACTGGCGCGGACGCTCTGAAAATCCGTTGTCCTTCTGCACCAGCATCTCTGCATACTCCGCCAACAATCCGGCATTGCTGTTGAGCGTCGGCCCGATACGGGTGAATGCGCGTTCGGCATCGTCCCAGCGGCCCAGTGATTTGTAGGAGCGCGCCAGCATCGCCCAACCTTCCGGGTTGTCGGGATTCTGCTCCAGCTTTTTCGCCAGCTTGACGACGAGCTCCTCCATTTCGGCACTGGCACGCTGCGTCTGCGCCTCGCCGGGAAGCACCGCCCGGGGGCTGCCCAGCAGCGCGTACATGGCAACGGCGATCAGCGGCAGCAGGATGACTATGGCGATGGCGCTGCTGCGACTGAACCGGTCGGCAGTCACGACTTCGGTGGCCGCGGTGTCGTCAAGCAGTTGCCGCTGCAACTCTTCGCGCGCCTCGGCCAGGTCGGCTGCCGACAAGGTGCCATTGCTGCGATCGCGCTCCAGTTCGGCAAGGCGGTCGCGGTGGATGGCGGCATTAAGGACCGGCAAAGAGTCGGCGCTGGTGATACGGCGACCGGCACGCCACCACGGACGCAACAGAAGCGCCAAAGCGACGACGACCAGCGCCGCCGCTGCAAGATAAAAGTAGGTCATGAGTTGGATTGGTCCAGCAAGGCCGCAGCGCGGCGGTGTTCTTCTTCGGAAAGTTCGGGTGCAGCGGCTTCTTTGGCGCGCCGCCGGAGAAATGCAATCAGCGCAGCGATGCCGCCGGCCATCAGCAGAAAGGGTCCGCCCCAGAGCAGCCAGGTGGTCGGTTTCATCGGCGGCCGGTAGCGCACAAAATCGCCGTAGCGGGCAACCATGAAGTCGAGAATTTCCTTGTCCGTCTTGCCTTCGCCGATCATCTTGCGAATCTCGCGACGCAGGTCCTGCGCCAGTTCGGCATGCGAACCGGCGAGCGATTCGTTCTGGCAAACCAGGCAGCGAAGCTCTTCGCTGATAGCCACCATGCGCTTTTCCACTTCCACATCGGCCGCCATCGGCGCCGCTTCCTTCGCCATTGCCGCGCCGGTGAACATCAGGGCGCAACAGACCAATAAGCTACGCAGCTTCATTTCGACAACTCCGCGACCAGTGGCAGGATCTGCTTTTTCAGTGATTCCGACGTGATCGGACCGGTGTGCTTCATGCGAATCATGCCGGTCTTGTCGATGACATAGGTCTCCGGTACGCCATAGACACCGTAGTCGATGCCGACGCGGCCGTCGACGTCCAGCGCCACCGTGGTATAGGGATTGCCGCGCTCGGCCAGCCATGCGCTGGCACGGCGGCGCGTCAATCTCAGTTCGTCGTCCGCTGACAGCTTGCCTGCATCGATGTCACTGTCGCCGCGGACTTCCTTGTAGCTCAAACCGACGAGGGGCAGCTTGCTCTGATTGGCAAAGGCCACCAGCACCGGATGCTCGGCTCGGCAGGAGACGCACCACGAAGACCATACGTTAAGCAGCCAGACCTTGCCCACCATGTCCGCCGGCGAAAAGTTCTTGTCGGCCGCGGCCAGCTGCGGCAACGTGAATGCGGGCGCCGGCTTGTCCTTCAGCGGCGAGGGCACATCGTGCGGATCACGGGTCAGGCCGATGGCAAGAAAAATCACCAGGACGAAAAACGCGGCCAGCGGAATCAGGAAACGCTTCACGCCGGAACCCCCCCAGGGATGCGGACGCCGGCTCTGACCCGCAGCCGGTAGCGACGGTCCAGCATGGCGATGAAGCCGCCGAGGCCCATCAACAGGGCGCCACTCCAGATCCAGTCGACGAAGGGCTTGTAGTAGACCCGCACGCTCCAGGCGCCCATTTTGTCGAGCGGCTCGCCAAGTGAAACATAAACATCCCGCGTGAATCCGGCGTCGATCGCGGCTTCTGTCATCGGCATCTGCGACGAGAAATAGTTGCGCTTTTCGGGATGCAAAGTCATTAGCATGCGACCGTCCTTCGACACCTCGACGCTACCTACAGAAGCTCGGTAGTTGGGTCCGGGGGCCTCTGTCACCCCCATCAGGCGAAAGCCGTAGCCGCCGACATGCACGGTGTCGCCCGGCTCCATGCGGACGTCCTTCTCCTCCTGATAGCCGCCGACCATCGACACACCGATGACAAATACGGCGATTCCAAAGTGTGCCAGCTGCATGCCCCAGAATGAAGCGGAAGGCTTGCCCGTCCTGGTGCGGTCGATGATCTGGAAGACACCGCTGGCGGTGATCCACACCGCCAGCAATGAACTCATCGCGGTGAGCGGCGTCCATGCCCCCATCAACAGGGGCAGGGCGATACCGGCGATGACGGCCAATACCATGCTCACCCGCAGGCGGCGCGCAATGGCCTTGAGGTCGGCGTGCTTCCAGTGCGCCAGTGGGCCAACGGCCATCAGCAGCAGCAGCGGCACCATGACCGGGACGAAGACCGAATTGAAATAGGGCGGCCCTACCGAAAGCTTGCCCAGGTTCAGCGCGTCGATGATCAGCGGATAAAGGGTTCCCAGCAGCACGCTGCCGGCGGCGACCACCAGCAGCACGTTGTTCATCAGCAACATGGTTTCGCGCGAAACCAGGCCGAAGCTGCCGCCGGCATTGACCTTCGGCGCCCGCCAGGCAAACAGCGTCAGCGAACTGCCGACCACGACCGCCAGCAGCACCAGAATGAATATCCCGCGCCGCGGATCCGAAGCGAAGGCATGGACCGATGTCAGGACGCCGGAACGAACCAGGAAGGTACCCAGCAACGAGAGCGAAAACGCCGCGATGGCCAGCAGCACGGTCCAGTTCTTGAAAGCGCCCCGTTTCTCCGTCACGGCCAGCGAATGAATCAGCGCCGTGCCCACCAGCCAGGGCATGAAGGATGCATTTTCCACCGGATCCCAGAACCACCAGCCGCCCCAGCCCAGTTCGTAATACGCCCACCAGCTACCCAGCGCAATGCCGAGCGTGAGGAAGACCCATGCCGCCGTGGTCCACGGCCGCGACCAGCGCGCCCACGCCGCATCGAGCCGGCCGGAAATCAGCGCCGCAATGGCGAAGGCGAAGGCGACCGAGAAGCCGACATAACCCATGTAGAGCATCGGCGGATGGAAGACCAGGCCGGGATCCTGCAACAGTGGGTTGAGGTCACGTCCTTCCATGGCGGCCGGCAACAAACGGTCGAAGGGGTTGGACGTGAACAGGATGAAGGCCAGCAAACCGATACCGATCAGTCCCATCACGGCGAGCACGCGTGCCACCATCACCTCCGGCAACTGGCGCGAGGCCACTGATACGGCGGCACCCCAGCCGGTGAGCATCAGCATCCACAGCAGCAGGGAGCCCTCGTGGCCCCCCCATACTGCGGCGAACTGGTACATCTTCGGCAACTGGGTATTGGAATGCTGGGCGACGTAGCTCACCGAGAAATCGTTGCTGAGAAAACTCTGCGCCAGACAGCCGAAGGCAATCGCAACCAGCAGGAATTGGGTTTGCGCCGCCGGCCGCGCCAGGGCGATCCATTGCGCCTGCCCGCGCTGCGCGCCGACCAGCGGCACCACGCCCTGCAGCAGGGATACGACGAAGGCGAGAATGAGGGCGAAGTGTCCGAGTTCGGGAGTCATGGTTTTTTCGGTGCCTGGTCTATGGCGGGCTTGGCTTCCGCCGCGCTCTGGTTCATCTGTGCCTGTTTGAGGGCCGCGGCGGCCTCGGGAGGCATGTAATTTTCATCGTGCTTGGCCAGCACTTCACTGGCGACAAAAACACCGTCGCTACCGAGCCGGCCCTGCACCACCGCACCCTTGCCATCACGGAACAGGTCGGGAAGAATTCCCGTATAGGCGACAGGGATTTCCTTCGCCATGTCGGTAATGACGAAACGGACCGTCATATCCTGGCGTTTGACCGAGCCTTCCTTGACCAGCCCGCCGATGCGGAACGCTTTCCCTTGCGGCGATTTGCCGGCAGCCACTTCTGAAGGCGTCACGTACATGGCGATGTTGCTGTCGAGGGCATTCAGCGAAAGTCCGGCGGCGATCGCCAGCGAAGCGAGTCCGCCGACTATCAGTGCGATGCGCTTGTGTCTCGGTTTCATGAGGTTTTCTGTTGGAGTTCGAGTTCGTCGGCAAGTCGTTCGCGGATCAGGCTCTGGCGAACCTCGCTAAGACGCCGCTTGGCCAGAAAAGGTTCCGCCAACATGAGCAGGGCGCAGGCACCGAAGCTGCCCCAGACGTAGAAGGCATAGCCACCCATGGCGAAAAATTCACCTGCGCTATTCCACTGCATGTTTCACCCAATCCGTGTGTCGCTCGCGTTCAAGAATGATGGCGCGCACCCTGGTCAGCGCCACCGCGATGGAGTACATCCAGAAGCACAGCGCCATCAGCAGCATGCCCCAAAGCATGGTGTGCGCCATCGAGGGCGCCTTGGTCAGATTGATGGTGGAGCCCTGATGCAGCGTGTTCCACCATTTCACCGAGAAATAGATGATGGGTATATTGACTACGCCGACCAATGCCAGAATAGCCCCGGCCTTGTCGGCGCGGCGCGGGTCATCAATGGCCGCCTGCAGCGCCATGAAACCCAGATACAGGAAGAACAGGATCAGTTCGGAAGTCAGCCGCGCATCCCACACCCACCAGGCGCCCCACATCGGTTTGCCCCACAGGGCTCCGGTCCACAGGGACAAGGCCGCCATCAGGGCGCCGGTGGGCGCCAGCGACTGCGCCATCATGCCCGAAAGCCGCGTATTGAGCGCCAGCCCGAGACCGGCCCAGAAGGCCATCACCAGATAGATGAACATCGACATCCACGAGGCCGGGACATGCACGAAGATGATGCGGTATCCCTCCCCCTGCTGCGCATCGGTCGGCGCGACGAAGAAGGAAATCCACAGACCGGCAATGCCGAAGGCGGCGGCGGCGGCCCAGAACCAGGGGATCATGCGCCCGGCAAGTGGATAGAAGGCTTGCGGGCTGCCAAACTTGAACCACTGAATAATCGACTGTTTCACTCCAATGCAATCCTCAAAGCGGCCGTAGTCGCCCACGGCGCAAAAAACACAGCCAAAGCCAGCATCGCTGCCAGCAACGACAAATGACCACCCGCACCAAGACCGGCGATGTGGGCCTCCACCGCTCCTGCGCCGAAGATCAGCGCCGGAATGTAAAGCGGCAATACCAGCAGCGCCAGCAACACGCCGCCGCCACGCACTCCCAGGGTTAGCGCGGCACCAATCGCTCCGATCAGGGACAGCAATGGCGTACCGAGCAACAGTGCCAGCGTCAGAATACCCAGAGCCGACGCGTCGAGATCGAACTGCAAGCCGAGTACCGGCGCCAGCAGCACCAGCGGCAGACCGCACAACAACCAGTGGGCCAGTATTTTACCTGCAACCAGCAGTCCCAATGAAGATGGCGACAAAGCCATCTGTTCCAGCGTGCCATCGACATGATCCGCCGCAAACAGACGCGGCAAGCCGAGCAGGGTCGCTAGCAGCGCGGCAACCCACAGAATGCCGGGAGCGATCTTCTTCAGCAGCACGGGCTCCGGTCCGATTCCCAGAGGAAACAGGCTGGTGACGATGACGAAAAAGAACACGGCCGTCAGTACCTCGCTCTTGCGCCGCAGGGCCAGCAGCAGGTCGCGACGTACCGTGGCGAGAAAGGCGTTCATAGCACCAGCGCCTTGCCGCCCGGCACCGGCAGCGGCTGGTGGCTGGTCAATATCGCCATCCCGCCCGCGGACAGATGCTCGGCAATCAATTCTCCGAGCAGCTTCACCGCCGCGACATCGAGCGCATTGAAGGCTTCATCAAGCACCCACAGCACCGCCGGCCGCGTCAGCAGGCGGGCCAACAATACGCGTCGCTTCTGCCCGGCCGAAAGCACGCGCACCGGCAACTCCTCGCGGCCGCGCAGCCCAAGCCGGATCAAGGCGGCCAGTGAGGCACGCTCGTCGAGCGCGACGCCGTCCAGCGCGGCGGCGAGTTGCAGATTTTCCAGCGGCGTCAGGTCTTCCTTGACCGCGGCATGGTGTCCAAGATAAATCAGGTCGCGGCGGAACTCGGTCGAGGGAGTCGGTTCATTGCACCAGCGGATCTCGCCCGCATCGGCTGGGGAGAGGCCCACCAGCAGGCGCATCAGGCTGGTCTTGCCGGAACCGTTTTCGCCCTGCACATGTAACCATTCGCCTGCGGCGAGCGAGAAGCCGACGTCGGAAAAAAGGCGGCGTTCACCGCGGGAACAGGCCAAACCTGAAACATTGAGCATGGCTAATTGTGCCCGAAACGGCTTCGCCACGGCTTGCGCAGGATCAAATCGACCGCCGTGCCGGCAGCAATACCGTTCCGATGGCTGTCAGCACCAGCAGCAATGCGGCGAAATCCTGCCAGCGCGGGATCTCGTTCAAGAAGGCCATCCCGCTGAAGACTCCAACCACTGGAATGATCAGCGAGCCAAGCGAGGACACGGAGGCCGGAACCATCTGCACCAGCTTGTTCCAGGCCCAGTAACAGAACAAGAGCCCGATGAAGACGTTGTACCAGAAACCGAATGTGGGCCAGAAGGTGAGTCGGCCCCAATCGGCGCTTTCCAGCGCGTGTCCAGCCAGGGCCATGGGTAGCCCGCCCAGCAGGGCCTGCCAGGCCGTCAGCGACGTGATGGGCATCGGCAGCGGATTAGCTTTGTAGATCACCAAGCCGGCGGCCCAGAAAATGGCGGCGATGATCATCAGCAGCACGCCAACCGGTGCGCTGCCCAGTTTCTCGAACTCGGCGCCAATCAGCAGCGCCATGCCGCTCATGCCCAATACCAGGCCGGTCAGCCGGCGCCGGGTAAGGGGTTCATTGAGAAACCAGACTGAAAGCAGTGCACTCCAGAGCGGCATGGTGTAGCCGAGAATGGCCGCGCGCCCCGAGGGCAGAAGGCTCACGCCATAGATCGCGAAAACGTTCCAGCCAACAATGTTGCATGACGCCAGAGCGACCAGTTGCCGCCAGCGCCCCGCAGGCACCTTCCAGGATTGACCGGAAAGCCGTGCAATGCCGAACAAACCGATGGAAGCCAGCAGCATGCAGTCGCCACGAAAGATCAAGCGTGGAATCTCGGTGATGACCACCTTCATGATCGGCCAGTTGAAACCCCAGCCAAGGGAAAGCAGGCCGAGCAAGACGAGCCCGGCGCGCGGGATGGGGGTGGAAGACATGGTGCGCGAGTGTCGCATGGTGTTGCGGCCATTACAATCCACCCATGCCATCCCTAACCCTGCTGCCGTTGCTGGCAATCGCCGCCCTGCTGTCGCTGGCAACCGCCGCCGTATTGCTGATCACCGGACACGGTGCGCCGCAACTCGCTGCTCACGTAGCCTTCGCGCTGGGGGTACTGCCGCTGATTCTGGCGGCAATGAGCTATTTCGTTCCAGTGCTGACGCGCAGCGCCGGAACAGGCTTTGCCGCCTGGTGGCCCCCCGCACTGGCCTGGGCCGGAGGGACGCTGGCGGTTTTCTCGTTCGCCGGCGATTTTTCGCCGGCGCGACTGAGTCTGGCGGCGGCACTGGGCGGGCTTGCCGCGCTGAGTCTTGGCGGCTGGACCCTGAATCGGGCGCGTCGCATGTTCGGTCCGCGCCATCGCGGGCTGGACTGGTATCTGGCCGCGCTCGGCTTTCTGCTGCTGGCACTGCTGGCAGTTGTCCTGATGCCGCTGTTCCCCGCCCAGCGCAACGCCCTGCGTCTGTTCCACCTGCATGCCAATCTGCTCGGCTTTGTCGGACTTACCGCGCTGGGTACCCTGCAGGTGTTGCTACCCACCTGCCTGGGGAAGGCCGACCCCGATGCCGCTCTGCGTCTGCGGCGCGACCTCAAATGGGCTGCCGCCGGTGCGTTACTGATCGCCGTCGGCGTGTCCTCACCCCTGCCGGAATCTGTTTCCATGGCAGGCCCGGCGCTTGCGCTGCTGGGCACAGCGCTCTACGGCTGGATCGTCCTGCGCATGCTGCGTGCATGGCAGTCCCGGTTCGGCAAAGCGCTGTTGCAGGCACACGGCGCGGCGCCTTCCTTGATGGCAGCTGCGCTGGGATTACTCGGCCTGCTGGTATCGGGTGTTGCACACGGGCTCGGCTGGCTGCCGGCGCGGCCCGCAGTGGCTGGTTTTGTCATCGCTTTTCTGCTGCCGCTGGTGAGCGGGGCCGCGGCTCATCTATTGCCGGTCTGGCTGCGACCCGGTGTGCAGGGTCCGTGGCATCATGCCCTGCGTGCCAGACTCTGCCGCTGGGGCGGAGTACGCGGCCTGCTGCTTCTGCTGCTCGGCCTGGTGATCACCCTACACTGATCAAATCGAGGGCGCGCATCCGAAACAGGCATGCCGCAACGACTGAATTTCGTCATGAATATGACACCAATGCGAACTGCCAGCGCGCAAAGCAGGCTTTGAAAAAAAACGATAGCATAGCGACTTGATCACCCACCAGCAGGAGAACGTCATGGCCCGCAAGAAGAAACTTGATTTCAGTGACATCGCGACAGACCGCAAAAAGGAAAACCTCAATCAAAAGGATTTCTGGGTGAGGTATGGCGTCACGCAGTCGGGCGGCTCCCGGTATGAATCGGGCCGCAATATTCCCAAGCCGCTGGCGATCCTGCTATGGCTGCATCGATCAGGGAAGATCAGCGACAAGGATCTCCACGATGCCCTGAAGTAAGCGGCTGCGGGCAGGGATTGGCGCTGAGACTCGTCGCTTGCCAATCTCGTGGGTATCGGTTGCGTCCGATAGTGGTGTGCACATCCATTGCCGAATAGTCCGGCGGGGGTGTTATGCGCCAGTAATACGCAAGGAAAAGCCGAATCAACTAAGCAAGTTGATTCGGCTTGATTTTTGGTGGGCTGTGAGTGGCTCGAACACTCGACCTACGGATTAAGAGTCCGTGCAAGTGGCTTGTTGATGGGTATTGATCGGCATTGCCTTAACACAAGAAAACCTAGTAATAGAGCGGCTTTCTCCGTGTAACCCATAATCCGCATGTTGATTTATGTTGATCGGTATTGTATGATTCCGGTTACACAGTGGTTACATGGAACGATTTTCGGACCCTCAGCGAAGGGCGTCAAGGCCATGTAACCCGGTAATCGGGGGCTCAAAGTGGCGCGGGTCAAACTCACGGCGGGACGGGTACGGGACTTTTCCTGCGAGGCAGGAAAGACGCAAACCTTCCTTTGGGACACAGACGCCCCTGGACTGGCGATCCGGGCCACGACCAACGGCGCCAAGTCCTATATCTTCCAGGGCAAACTCAATGCGGTTTCAATTCGCGTCACCATCGGCGACGTTAAATCATGGGACATCGAGACTGGCGACCATGACCGACCGGGAGCCCGCGAAGAAGCCCGACGACTTCAAACTCTGATCGACCAAGGCATTGACCCGCGCCAGGCGAAGGCAGAGCGGATGGCCGGGGTCGAGGCGAAGCGTGTTGAGGCCGATCGGCAGGATCTGACCGTCGCTGAACTCTGGCCGGTCTACATCGAGGCTCGCCGGCACAAGTGGAGCGTGCGCCATCTGCTGGACCACAACAACATCGCCGACCTTGGAGGCCGAGCCGTCAAGCGCGGCAAGAAGGGGCAGAAGAAAGAGCCGGGGTCACTGGCCACCTTGTTGCCTCTGCGCCTCTCCGGCATCACCAAGGAGCGCGTTAAGGCTTGGCTGCGCGACGAGACGGCCCGGCGCCCGACTCAGGCCGCCCTCGCCTTCCGCCTGCTGCGCGCCTTCCTGAACTGGTGCAACGACACGCCGGCCTATGCTGGGCTGGCCGGAGTTGATGCCTGTTCCCCGCGGATGTCGAAAGAGAACCTGGCGAAACAGAAGCCGAAAACAGACTGCCTACAACGAGAACAACTGAAAGCATGGTTCGCCGCCGTAGGCAAGATCAAGAATCCGACGATTGCCAATTACCTGCAAGCCCTGTTGCTGACCGGCGCGCGCCGTGAGGAACTGGCCTGGATGAAGTGGACAGACGTCGACTTCAAGTGGAATAGCCTGACCATCCATGACAAGGTAGAGGGCGAACGCGTGATTCCGCTGACGCCCTACGTTCATTCTCTGCTGTCCGAGTTGCACCGGATCAACAACACGCCGCCGAAGCTCAAGGAGATCAAGGCCAAGGCGAAGAAGCCCGCGGAAAAGAAAGAACCGCAGCCGAAGTGGAAGCCGAGCGAATGGGTTTTCAGCAGCCGCGCCGCGGCATCCGGCCGGCTACAGGAGCCGAGCATCCAGCACCGCAAAGCCTGTGCCGTTGCCGGCATCGATGGCATGACCCTGCACGGCCTGCGCCGGTCCTTCGGTACTTTGGCGGAATGGGTTGAATGCCCCACGGGCGTTGCTGCTCAGATCATGGGGCACAAGCCGAGCGCCACCGCCGAGAAGCACTACCGCCAGCGCCCGCTTGATCTGCTGCGCGCCTGGCATACCAAGATTGAGGCCTGGATTCTGGAAGAGGCCGGGATCAAGATCAGCGCCGAGGAAAAGCCCGCGAAAGGGCTGCGGCGCGCGAAGTAATGATTTCAGTACCGCCGCCTGACGGTATCAGGCAATGCGGCGGGCAAGGTGCAGTAACACCGAACCCGCCTGACCAAGAAGCAACCTAAGCAGGAGGTTTGCACCATGGCTACCCCTGAGTCTACTCACTCCGAAGCCCCGCAATCCATCAAGTTAAGAAGCGGCGGGAGTTGATCATGCAGGAGGAGCGATACGGTACGCGGGACCGGTCCTATTCGGCATGGCATAGACGGCACTCTACGCGGCGCTTCATTGGGATCGACCAAGCTCAATTGCTTGCAATGATCGATCTGGATGCGGCGCTGTATGTCGAGTACGACAGCGGAAGCAAGGAGCCGCTAGCCCTGATCGAAACGGCGCGGGACGTGGGGCAGCCTTACAAGTCTGCGACCGTCACAAAGCGCCTCGCCAAGAGGGCCGGAATCCCTGGGTACTGTGTCCTTTACACCTGCGCGGAAGTACCGAATCCGGCCGACCCACACTGGTGCGACATAAAGGGCTTTCGTGTTCGCCGCCTTTGGCCCAGCCCGGAAAGAGGTTGGCGCAAGCTTGGCCCTCAGGAATGGGCGTCTGCGCTGCTGAAGATTCGAGCATGGACCACGATGCGGTTAGACGTTGAAGCAGCAAACGATCCAACGTACTAAGAGAAATATCGACACTCCGCACCGGCGAGCCAGTGGCATAGGCTCATCTGGTGAGCTACCGGAGGCGCGATGATTAGCAATAGCAGTAAGAGCGGCGGCAAAAGCGGAGGAGAGCCCACCTAAGCCGCCTAACCACGCAGCACCTAATAAGGAGATGCAAACATGGCTACCAAGAAGGATAACCGGACTTTGTATGCCCCTGGCGTTACCCGCGAGGAATACGATTGGGGTTGCTACTACTACGGGAGCCGAGAAGCCCTGATCGCGGCAAAGCTTGTCGAGTCGGCATGGTTTCCGGGAGAGCCAAACCAGGGTAAGACCACCGGGCGCGGCTTCGATGGTTCCAAGAAAGTCACGATCGATCGCCGGGGGAAAAAGTCCTTCGCGGTCCGTATCGACTTCAGCACGGCGGAGCTTAATGCGCGCGAATCGGCGAGACTGCAGGAGGAGGCGCAGAAGCGCATCAGCGCCCTGCCGGTATCGGCCGATGATTTTAGGGCGAAGGCCCTTGATCGATTCGTTACCTGCGCCGTTGTTGGCTATGCCAAACTGCAAAAGGCTGGTGGTGGGTATCGATACTCAGAAGATGCTCTCGAAGACTTCATGGACGAACTGCGGGAAGCCGTGTCATCTCTGAATAACTCCGAAGTCATTTTCAGCGCCGCGGCACGCTCCGGAGAAATCCAAGCGATTCAGCAGCAGGCGGCAAAGGATGACCCGGTGCTACAGGAAATGTTGTGCAATCTCGACGGGACCAAGCCAACAGAGGTCGACCATTTCCCCGCTCCCGTGCGTCTGGCATCTGCCCGCGCCACTCAATGCGGGCTGAAGGTGTCGGTTGAGACTGCGCATCGATCGTCGTACGCGGATGATGCGCTCTGCGTTGTATGGCGAGGCTCAGAGGAACAATTCCGCGCTACCGGCCTCTTCAAGAATCTTCCCGTGCACCGGAACTGGCAAGCGACCAAACTATTGCGTGGCCACCTTTATCGGGATGAGCCGGATCGCCTTCGCTTTGTGATTGAGTGGTGCCATAAACCGGGCAAGGTGCCGTCCCAACACGTCCGCGATGCTGCGGAAGATTCGAGCTATCAGAACTTTCGGAGCCAGGTGCTGGCTTCTGCGCAAGAAGGCGGTGCAGCATGAGTGCCACGACAATCGAATCCGCCCGCGTCGCCGGAGCCCTCAAGGGCTTGGACGCCCTGCGCAAACTGCGGACAGCCGGCTATGATCCGGCCTTCTCCAGCGAAACGGCATCCGGTTTCTATGCGAGGCGCCTTTCTATTGCTCGCGCCTTTGCTGCTGCCATCGGACCCATGACACCGGAGCAGGAAGGCGCCGTCTCGGTGCTCGCCGAGTTCATCATGCAGGAACGCGATGACTGCACGGTGGATCTGTCGCCAGGAGGCTGGCTCCCGCTTTCGGCAATGACAGACCAAGAGTTTCAGATCAAGATGAAGAAGATTGAAGACGAAATAGCCGCCGACAATGCTGCGATCGAGCAAGCCGGGAAGGCTAGGCGCAAGATTGTATCGATGGCCGACTATAGGGGTGCGGCATGAGCTCCGACACGATTACGGCGTCGGGATCTAGCTTCTTTTCCGGTCTAGCAGCCCCTTCTCGCCGCCGTCTGGCGGATAACGTAGTTTGTCTGTTGAGCAGCGAGCGCGAGCCGGTACAGCAGACAGGACGCAGAGGCAGGCTCCCGCGATGTGTGACTCCAATCAAGAGCAGACAGGTGATAAAAGCCGAGCCCGTAGTACAAACTCAGCCGGAACCGCAACAAATGAGCTGGGATGACTTCAATAATTACTGTTACAGACATGGAATACCGCCAGAGCGGCGAGTGGAGCTCGCCATGCTCTATAACAGTTGGATCGTCCTTCCAGAGGAAGCAAAGGAGCGCATGAAGGGGTTAATCCTCGAAGCCCTGGAAGGGTCTGCCAAGTAGTGGCCAACTTCGCCGCGCCTAGGGTAACGTTGTCTATCTCATGCCGAAGAACGCGCAATGACCGCCGCCGCCACCGCCCCGGCTCGGGCCGGGGTTCTATATCCCGGGACTCACTAAGGAAACACTAAGTAGCGGCGTGATATGAACAAGAAACCCACGGGGTTAATAAACGCGGTGAGCGCCGAGACGCCAACCGAAAGGAAAGCTGGCGTTTTGATTCTCTGCCACCTTGCGCGGATATTGGCGGAGGTTAAATGGATGAATGCTCGCCGGGCTAGACAGGGCGGAAAGCCATCAAGCAGAGCGCGAAAGCAATGGTTCAACAAGCACTTTGATGATGTCATGCGCGAGATTCGCGGAGTTGAGTATCTATGGAATGGCCCACTGAACCTGCTTTCCCCGGGAGATCGGGAGAAAGCAACGCAGTACCTGTTGTCGCAGATACGACTCGCCACATCGCCAGAAGCGCGAAGGCGAAAGAAGAATGGAGGGCTGTTATTCGCGTCTTCGACACCGCCACCCGAAGACCAAACCGGCCGGCCACCAAGTTTGACCAAGCAGGAGGAAGCGCGGTTTGAGGGAAGGGTTCTAGGAATGCAGTGTCGTCTCTTTGCCGAAAAGAGGATGCTCAACCGTGCGGACTTAAAGAAGAGGTTCGGCAGCTATGATTTGCAGGTTATCCGATGGGAAGTTAGCGACAGCGCCGCGATAGAAGCACTGGAAAAGGAAGACTGCGAGAAGGCAGGGCGCGCCTTCGATCGGAGCGTGTTGCCACGTTTGAAGACAAGATATTCCCGCATCAGGCATCCTCCCAATCAGATAAAAAAGCTGTGGTGATTTTCGGCGGGGTTCTGTAATGCCGTGACGTAGGGGTATTTCGCGGTATTCAAATACGGTCAGCTTCATTACTTGGAGACTGACCATGACCACCGAGCAACTGGCTGCAAAACTTGGATTGCAGCCACATACCCTACGGATCGCCCTTTGTCGTAAGGGTTCCTACTATGGGATCAAGCCCGCAAAGCTTCCGAACCGCCAGCTTCTTTGGCCTGACGATTCCATCGAGCAGTTAACCAGGCAGCATCAACCCGTGCAGGTGGCGGCATGAATGCCGGTAGAAATGACGCCTGCGCTGACGCTTTCCGGCACCGGAGACGGAAATGACAGCGCCACGGCCTGTCGGGGCTCGTGGCGCGGGGGAAGCAACAGAGGCGGGAAACCTCGGAACACAGAATAGCGCGCATGGCGCGATAGAACTGCATCCCCTCTGCAAATTGTTTCCGCGCATGACCGATGCTGAGTTTGCCTCGCTCAAGGCCGACGTCGCAGCGAATGGGCTCAATCAGCCGATCGTTATTCATAGTGGCCAGATCCTCGACGGTGGCAACCGATACCGCGCCTGCGTGGAAATTGGTATCGAGCCGGCAACCGTGGAGTATTCCGGCACGGATCCAATGGCCTTCGTGCTGTCTGCGAATATGCATCGCCGGCACCTCACCGAGAGCCAGCGGGCGATGATTGCGGCGAGTATGGCGAACATGCGACAAGGCGAGCGCACAAACGTTGAACCTTCCGCAAACTTGCCAAAGGTTAGCCAATCAGCCGCAGCAGAAATGCTCCAAGTATCGCCGCGATCTGTTCAAACAGCCGCGAAGGTAGAGCGCGAATCCCCCGCTGAAGTTGTTGAAGCCGTGAAGTCTGGCGCGATGTCGCTCAACCTGGCGTCACAGGTAGCCGATCTACCGAAGGAAGAACAGGCGATTGTCGCGGCGGCTGAACCAGAGCAGATCAAGGGCGTGGCGCGCGAGGCGGTTCATAACCATCGGGCGCAGGGAACGGTTGGGAAGGCCCGACCCGAGCCGACCATCGAACCCGAAACCAACGCGCACGCCGATCTGCTTGCCGACTATGAACGCGAGGTTGCCGAGAATCGCGCGCTGCAGGAGCGAATCGACTCCTTGACCAAGGACGATCTGGCCGGCGAACTGGATAAACGCATCAAGCTTTACCACCAGCTTGAAGGCCGGCTGAATCAGGCATTGACCACCAGCAACGAGGCGCAGAGGGAGGCTACCCGCAAGGGCAAGGTGCTCGCCAAGATTCGCGCCGCGCTTGGTGTTGAGCGTGATTCCGAGATCCTGCCGAAGTTGAAAGGCGGTGCCCTATGAGCATCGAACTTCGAGACTACCAAGGCGAGGCCGTTGAATTTCTGCGCGCCAACATTCACGCCGGCATCGAGAATCAAATTCTCTGTATGGGCACCGGATCCGGCAAGACGGTAGTCGGCGCCTACCTAGCCGACGAGTGCGAAAAGAAGATGAAGCGCCTCGTTTTCGTTGTGGACCGGATTGCGCTGATCGAACAGACGAGCGAGACGCTGGACCGTTACGGCATCCCGCATGGAGTCATCCAGGCGCAGCACTGGCGCTGGAAACCTTGGGAACGCATCCAGGTCGCCAGCGTTCAGACCCTGGCACGCCGGAAGTGGCCTGATGCTGATCTGATCATCGTGGACGAGTGCCACGGCCTGCATAAGACCATTACCGATCGCATCGGCAAGCGTGACACCGTGGTGATCGGACTGAGCGCAACACCCTTCACGCGCGGGCTCGGGAAGCATTACGACGCCGTGGTGAGTGTGGTCAGTACCAACAAGTTGATTGCTGACAAGCATCTGGTGCCGTTCCGCATCTTCGCCGCATCGGAGCCAGACATGACCGGCGCCAAGGTGACGGCCGGCGAATGGTCGGACAGTGAAGCGGCCGAGCGCTCCATGCCGATCGTTGGCGACTGTGTTGCCGAGTACCTGAAACATGGCGAGGGCCGCAAGTTCATTGCCTTCGGTGCGACGGTGGCGCATTGCGAAGAACTACAGCGCCAATTCATGGCGGCCGGGGTTGTGTGCGATCTCTACACCTACAAGACTGGCGACGATGCCCGCGGCGCCATGGTGAAGGAATTCCGCAAGCCGGATTCGAGCATCCGCGGCCTGATCTCTGTTGCCGCTCTCTCCAAGGGCTTCGACGTTTCAGACGTTGGCTGCATCATCATGGCGAGACCGCTCAAGTCCAGCCTGGCGGAACATATCCAGATCCTGGGGCGGGGTCTTCGCTCTTCGCCGGAAACGGGAAAGGCGGATTGTCTGGTGCTGGACCACTCAGGCAACTGCGTGCGGTTTTGGGACCAGATGCAGGACTTTTTCGAGCACGGCATTGCAGAGCTTGATGACGGCGCGCGGAGAAAGAAAGAACCCTCGCAGCCGAAGGATAAGAAGGTCGTCAAGTGTTCGCAGTGCTTCTGTGTCCATGCCGCTGCGCCAAGATGCCCTGCCTGCGGTTTCGAGTATCCGGCCAAACCCAGCAACATCACTCACGCTCAAGGAACGCTAAAAGAGCTTGTTGTTTCCGGAAACAGGGCTGCGCTGAACCGGAATATCTGGCCGCAGATAGTCGGTCTGGCGAACGAGTGGGGGAAGAACGACAAATGGGCATTGGCGCAATACATGAAGCTGTCCGGCGCGTGGCCCACGCAGAAGTTTGAACACACCCGGCCTGTGACGCCCACCAAGGAAGTACGGAACAAGATCAAGTCGTTTGCCGTTGCCTGGCACAAAGTCCGCAGCAAGCAACACAGCGAGCGGAGTGCATCAATATGATCGACTTCCCGAACTTCTGCCGAGCTGCTGGCTTGATACCCCGCGACATCACGCCCGATGGCCGCTGGCATCGATGCCCTACCGAATCGCACCCAAAATCGAGAAACGGAGCCTACAAGCTGATGGTCGACGGTGACCTTGGCTTTGTCCAAGATTGGGCCATTCACCCCGAGCCGTTAATCTGGAAGCCGAACGCGTCCAACCAGCCCACGCCGATTGACCGGGCCGCCATCCAACGCCGCCGTGCAGAAGAGCGCCGGCAGATCGCGGCAGCGATGCGATCAGCGCGAGACTACTTCGACGCCTGCAAGCCGCTTCGAGAGGGTCATCCATATCTGGCGCACAAGCTGTTGGACATGGCCGGTTGCTTTGGACTGCGAACGGATGATGCCGGGTGGTTGGTTGTGCCGATGCATATCAATGGCGCACTCACATCCGTGCAGCGCATCAGCCCTGACGGTGAAAAGCTCTTCTGGTCCGGCGCACCGACCCGAGGCGCCAGCTACACGATCGAGCGGCGCAGCGCATCCTTGACGGTGATCTGTGAGGGGCTGGCAACTGGCCTGGCTATCTTCTCCGCCGTGCCGACGGCTCGCGTTGTTGTCGGCTTCAATGCCGGCAACCTGGTGCGCGTTGCCGAGGCGTTGCCCCGTCGCGGCATGGTCGTGGTGGCCGCTGACAACGATCTGGCAACCGAGAGGAAGACGGGCATCAATCCGGGCGTCAAAGCCGCGCAGGAGGCCGCTGCGGTTCTCGGCTGCGGTATTGCCGTACCGATCGGGATAGCCGGCACCGACTGGCTGGACTACCGCAACGAGAAGATCGCGGAGCGGCAGCAGGTATATCGACGTGGCCGCGGCGTCTCCGAATCCAGCATCAAGAAGGCTGTCGATGCGGAGATCAGCGCGGCCATGCTGCGTGGTGCCGAACTGCTGAGGGAGGGCGATCATGCTTAACCGTCTATCCCGAGGGCTCTGGGTCGCCGCCTACGCCATGGAGGAAGCCCGCCAAGCTCATGCCGCTGCCGGCCGTCTCTGGCGCCAGACCGGATGCACTGCCGCTCTTTCCCTGTTTCGGTTGATCGGGGGGCGGATATGAAAACTCAGAATCGAGAGCCCCCCGCCTTTCAGGAGTACGCGGCCTGCATGCTTGTTCGACGCGAGTACCGGGCCATGACGCTCGCCGAACGTGGGCTGCTGTATTCACTGCGCCTTGAGTGCTGGGTGAATCGAACCGCGCCAGCGGATCCGGCCGTTTTGGCAAAGGTACTCGGGTACTCAGCCGTTGAAATCCGCGCGGTACTGCCGGCGGTCATGGCCTTCTTCACGGTCGCTGGTGATGAGCTTTTCAGCCCTGAACTTGATGACTACCGAGCCTATCGAGCGCGCATCAGGCGGGATCAGGTTAAGAGCGCAGAAGACACCAATAAGAAGCGCAAAAACCGTGGAGAAGCCCTTGAATAGAGACATTCAACGGTCAACCGTTCGGTCTACCCATTGGTCTACCGAACGGTCTTTAGATAAGACCAGACCAGACAAGTCAAAAGCTTTTAAGCCATTACGGAGGTATGAAGCCTCAATAGGTAGAAGGCGCCGGAGCGCAGGAAAGGGAGCGCCATGACGACGAGCCCCCGGCGCTTGCCCACGATGCTCGAAATGCTGCTGGCTGTTTCCGCTTCCCGGACGGAGGCGCACCGCCCCACCTGGCCGGTTAATCCATTTCCTCGCGGCGTCCGGTCGGGTTCGGTGACGGAGCGGGTACTCCATGAGCTTCGCCGCGTGGCGCCTCAGGCGCTTGAGCATGGACAACTCCGACACCGATGCCAGGCCGACCGGGGCGCCGTCTCATGGGCTGTGGCTTACTTGGCGCACATCGGCGAGATCGAGCGGCTGACTGATCCGCGTTCGCCGCAATATCTCCGCTATCGCGCCGTCTCGACAGCGCCGGCCATCAGCGAACAGGCTGCACGGAGCACGCCATGAGCGCCCGCCCCAATCACGCCAATGCACTCGCTCTGCTTTCGCGCCACATCGAAACCATCGGCGACGTGGCGGATGACTTTCGCGACCTGTATGTGCACCTGCCCAACGAGACCCCCCGGCTCAGCGAACTTCTTGACCTTCTTGCGCGTCTCGAATTCGCCACCCGGTACGCGGCGGCATCGATTGAGGAAATGCGAGGCGGCCATGCTTGCCACTAAGCCAGCGCCCCTTGCAATCAGCCCGTGGCGAGACTTTATCGAGTCAGCCAAGGGTGCGGTATCACCCGACCCAGAAAAGCGCCCCAAATCGCCCGTATCGCGCGGGTGCCGCTTGCTGAGTCTGGAAGATATTTCGGAAGCGGCTGGATGGCGCCTATCCGGATGGAAAGCCGCCGACATCGAGGCCGCAGAGTCGTGTGTCGCGCAGATCGTCGCGCACGGCATCCCGATCGACGATTCCCAGCCCGAGGTTATCGAGGTAATGGCGAGCTTCCCGCGGGAGCGCCGTGACCCCTGGTCCGCACTCTGCGCGGTTGCTGTTCTTTTCGCTGGCAGGCGTGGCGACAAGGAGTTGTTCTTTACGGCCGGCATGGAAGTCGTGTCGGCGTACCGGCAATCGAAGAAATCTAGGCCGCAGGCGCCTGACGACTTGAGCAAGCTCATCGCCGCGCGCTTGCAGGAAGACCCCAGCATCACCCCCCGGGAACTCTTTGCCGAGTTCTCCGACCAGGCCACGCTGGGGAGCGATGGCACGCTGGCGGACTACGACCCAGAATCTGGCGCGCTGGTGATTCAGCCGCGGCACGACGACGAATTGTTGCGGACCGTCACGTACATCGCATTCCTGCGTCGCTTTGACCGGATCCAGGAAAAACGACAACAACCGGTTGATGTCGCGACGCCGTCCTATGCTTCCGATCAATCGAACATTTCTTCACCACAGGAGTCTTGACCATGGGACTTATCGACAATATTGGTTACGGTATCGGCGCGGCGGCCGATGTCGGCTCGGCTGGCCTGCTGGACCAATTCCAAGCGCTGGTAACGCAAGACCGGGAGACCGCACTTGCTCAGGTGCGGGCTCATCTTGGGCAACAGACGCATGCCGCGAATACCTTGTCGGATCAGCAGGCCGCCGAGCAGTTGCGTCAGGCACGCGCCGCTCAAGTGCAGGACATCATCAACGGGAAGGCGGACCAAGCGGCCGGCGCCGTTCCTGCTCAAAGAATGTCGACGCCGGATGATGTGAATGCGCAAGCAGACGCAGCGGGGAACGCCTACAACGATGCTCTCGGGAAAGGCTTGATCTCCCAAAGCGATGCCGACCTCGCGTACAAGGCTGCCGGCGACTATCGTAAGGACAACTCCACGATGGTTGATAACACGGATGCCCAGGACGCCACGCGAAAGAAAGTGGCGAATGATCCTGAAACCATGGCACAAGCCCTCGATGCGATCGGCGACCATGAAGGCGCCTACAAGATGCGCGTTGGTCTCGGTGCCAATCAGCGCGGCGATGCCATGATGGCCCGCGCCGAACAGATGCTGCAGTTGCAGCAACTGCGCTCCGATACCGCGACGCAGATTGCCGACATGAAGTTACAGGCGGCCAAGGAAAAGGCTACCGATGGCAAGGTCGATACGGCTACGGGACGAATGCTGATCACCAGCTACGATGCGGATATTAAAGCGGCCACGTCCATGATGAACATGGCGAGGAGTCAGATGGAGAATACGCTCCGCAAGGACATGCCCGCAGTACAGGCCAAGATTGATCAATACGAAGCCGAGGTCAAGGAGGCCCAAGCCAACAAGATTGGATTCTTTAAATCGATGGGCTATCCGGCCGGGGAGTTTTCTGCTCCCAAACCGGCCGCCGCTCCTGCACCCGCCAAGCCGTTCAATCCTGCTGACTTCCAGAAGAAAGCGAGCAGTTCAGCGGGGTCGTCTGGATCGAACGGGACGAGCGAGGCGGCCAACTATTAGGGACTAGCGAAAGCGGTGGCGCCAGTAGCGGCTAAGCCGGGCGGATTTGATTTCGACGCGGACGGCACTTGGAAGAATCGACCAGGGAGAGAATGCACGATGAACGAAACACCTGTTGTTTCCGGCAACACAGCAGCCGCAACCTCGACCGCCCGCACACGCCAGCATCGGGAAAGACTCAAGGCCGATTGCACCAGGCTCGACATCACCATCGGCACGGACGTGGCCGGCAAGCTGAAAGCCCTGGCCAACCAAAGAGGGTGGCCACGCTGGCGCATCGTTGAGGAAGCTATCGAGGCGCTGGACGCAGCGAGGAAGGCGCGATGAAGTCAGCGGCAAACTTTCGGCGATATTAAGGGATGTTAAGGTTTGCTAGGGTTCCTCGCGCGAATGCTTCATGGACTCCGCCCGCTCCGCGCGCATGCGTGTTGGGATTTGTTGGGGATTCAGGGACAGGGAGAGCGGCGCGTCAAAATGGAGCCCTTCTTACCAAAGACCCTAAGCGTTACAGCGTCGATCGGCGAAGAGAACCTGACAAAACCTGACACAACTTGTTAAAACCGTTGGTTCGCGCCGCGATTGATGCGGGAATGGCTAAGTTGCTCAACAGCCTGGAAATAACGGCAGAGCGAACGATGCTCGAGCGGGCCAGTACGCAATGGAGGTACGCAGCTAAAGCAGGGTACAGGCTGTCCAAGAATGTCCTACTGCAGGATAGCAAGGTTGTAGCAATGGATTGCCGCAATAGCAGCGCGTTACGGCGCGAGCGGCGCACCTAAGCAGGGTTATCGAATGTCCAAAGATGCCCTACTTCTGGCCATGCAAAACAGCAGACCAACAAGGTGCGCGGCTGTTGTCAAAAGTGGCTATTGCAACAGAACTTGCACAGCGCCCCCTGGCAATCGCCAATGAGTACGAACTCACAACGGAGCGCACCCTACGGGGAATCGCCCGCCCGGCCTGTTTCTGCTCCCGGCAGAATATCTAGTTCGCAGCGAGGTTCGCACCGCAATGGGGTTACAGCGTTGGCGGCTTCACCATCGGTTGTACCCAAAGTCCGCAGTGAGTCCGCACCGGAGGACTAGAAACAGACGCCGCCCGCCTGCTGGGGAATGATAGGGTTCAACATTGCTGCCGCCGAGAACGAGCTCCTGCCATTGTTGGGTTTTGTTGGGCTGTGGCATCTCTGGAAACATACGCGCGCGCGTATTGCTCAGAACGGATCGAGCCGCGCCCTTATCCTGACCAGTACGCGCGCGCGGAGCGTTGGAAAGGCTTCTGGAATCAGTAAAAGGGAGTTGCCGGAAACGGATACTGCAGGGGTTACCCAAAGGCGTAAGCTAACTGCTGTCGGGGCTCGCTCAGGCGCAACCTGGCAGACTTCCAGCGGTCAGCACGGCTAGAAAGGGATGGACATGAAAGCTATTGGCGGCGGGTTTATTGCGCTTGGTTATGCGCTCTTTGTGCTGCTCGGGCTCGCTGGTTTCTGGGTGTGCTTGCTGATCATTTTCGAGGCGGCCGGAGCTGTCGGCTTAGTTGCGGCGTTCTTTCTCGGTCCAGTCACCTTCACCATCGCGCCGTTGTATGCCGGATTCGCTTGGCACAATTGGGGTCCGGCAGTCCTCATTTATGGCGGCGCGTTCCCAGGTGCCGCCATGATTGCCTTCGGAGGATGGTTGAGGTCACGAACTGATGTAATCTCAAAGAGCGGTGACCCCGCGGCAGAATTGCTTGCGATCCGGCCACTTGCAGAGGACAAAGATGAAGGTCCTCCGCGACCAACTCTCGAACAGGAGCTCGCGGCCACCAGAGCGCGCAGGCCCTCGCTGTGAAAGACCCTCGAATCATCGCCGCGCTAATTGTCGCAGCGGGAATCATCATCGCCGCAGCAATTGTGATGGCGCCGACGTACTACTGCATTCATGAGGGATACCCGACACTAAGGTGTCTTCATTGATTTCACGGGTGACTGGTCTAGTTCTGGTGCCCCCACTCCTCGCCGTCCCATCTGCGCCAACGTCGAAAGGCGGCTGCGACGGCATGCAATATGCAATAGCGATATAAATTGCGCGTCCATTCCGGAAGTTTCCAGTAGCCCTGGAAGGCCAGAAGTAATCCACCGCCGATAAGAAGCCAGATCAACAAACTCTTAAAAAACCCGGGGCCTCTCGGAGGCTGCGGATAGGGATCGAACGGGTCCGACCGATAGGCCTTCGGGTCGTACCAATCGTTCTTGTCGCCATCGCGCATCGGATGCTTTTCAGAGAGGACGTTAAGGGGTAGCAATGATAGCGCGCCAATGAAGCGTAGAGTTATGCAATTAGGAAACACAGAGAAAGCTTAGAAATGTCCTCTACACCTTGCCCGATTTGCGCCAACGAGCCCGCAACCGAAGTGCTTAGCGCTTTTGAGGGAACGACTTGTATCTGTAGTCGGTGTGGCGAATTTCAGATCACCGGTACAGCGGTGGGAGCTTGGGCCATGAGTGCCCCAAGTGCACGCCAAAGGGCAAACGCAAGTGGATGGATTCGCGAGCATCAATCCATCACGATCGGCTCGAATGACGTCGAGAATCTTCTTATCGTAAGAGCCCCCTCGGTGGCAGATCGGGCCGATCGCCTCCTGATTGAGGCCGCGCGCATGTTTCCTATTGTTGGCGAGCAGGTCGAGATCGACTCTTCTAACCCTAAGTTTCTCGCAATTACATGGAGCGAGAAATGGGATGAGGTGCAATTCCTCCTGGACGAGTATCTCATCAAAACTGCGGAAAGAATGACGAAGAGCTACGTCATTGGCATCTACCGCGGCAACATTACGCCGAAGGGGTATAACTACCTGCAAGAGATTCAGCACAGCCGAGTAGCATCGAATATTGGATTCTGTGCGATGTGGTTCGATGACCAAGTAAAGCCAGTCTGGACGAACGGAATCGAGAAAGCAATCCGTGATGCCGGATATGACCCAAAGCGGATTGATACCCATGAACACAACAATCGGATCGATGACGAGATTCTTGCCATGATCCGTCGCAGCAAATTCATTGTGGCTGACTTCACCGAGCAGCGTGGTGGCGTCTACTTTGAGGCCGGCTTCGCCCTTGGTCTAGGACTTGAGGTGATCTGGACCTGCAGGGAGGACCAGTTGAAGGCCATTCACTTCGATAATCGGCAGTATTCGTTTGTGACCTGGGATCCTGCGAATCTGCCCGACTTCAAGCGAAGGCTACAAAACCGTATTGAGGCGACAATCGGGATCAAGAAATAAGCTGGGACGCCGGGCCGACGATTGCACGCACTACAACCCTGCAATCGCCAACATCTTGCCGGCTTCGGCGATTGCCGTATCGGCGTCATGCTGTTCTAGGGTATCGACAAGGTCGTAATCCGCACGAGTGCGAATACGTTTGAGCCCGATGCCGAGATAGCCTAGTTGTTGTGATGGCCTGTAGGACTTGTTCGCCATCGAAATCTGCGGGTGAGCGAGCGCATGGTAGAGCGTGGCGTGAACACCCATACTAGTTACCGGCGATTGTCCATGAGCCGGAAGAGCATCATGGAACGCCCTCGCACCATGATAGGCCCCGTAGTAGGCCCGATTGATCGCACAGCGAAAGCCGTCCTCAGTACCCGAAGGAAGCTGCGCCGTGGCTTGTGCGAGGAAAGCCCGCGGATCCGTACTCACGCAGCTGCTCTGAGTGAAACGTGAAACGCTGACGGAATGGGGTTGATTCGGTCCGTGATCTTTTCAACCATTTCGGCGTAGAGATCGGCAGCCTCAGCGGCGGTTGCCCGGACGCGATAGGTCACATACACACAGTTACCTAATCCAGGCCGGTCATCGATGTCGACATCCGGTGTCTGGCCTTGGTATATCAGCCGGTGATCGCGCATGACTTCACCAGCAATATCTATCATCCTGGCGACCGCGTCATCCGTCACCCCAGCTGCTTCGAGTACACGGGCCGCCCGCGCAATAACTTTGCGGTCCTCAGTGATCGCCGACAGATCGATTTTCATTTCTTCCGCTTGCGTAAGAAAGTCATCAAATGTCCGAAAGGCGCAGTTGGAAATGCCTACTACCACATCAGCGCAAAGCCAGCCGCACCCAGTAATCGGATGATAGGCGATTCGGGCCGCGGCCAACGCATCGGAAAAGAGTCCAAGATTACCGAAAACTGGGACAGCAGCACGCGCGGCCTCCAACCTTCCAGTAAGTGCTTTTGCATTGTCAATGTGATGTCGCACTTTGTCAATGTTACCGGCCAGCTGTGCAACCCGGGCGTACATGAGGTGGCCGGCGATCGGGTCGACTGTCACTAGTTTTTTGGTCTCACGGGTAAGGTCGACCAAGAGAGGGTCGCCTTCATCCATGTAACTGCCGAGTCCAGCAAGGAGCGCATTGACCCGATCGAGGACATCTTGCTCTATTGTTGCTGGAGTCGCGGCCGGAGGCATATTGTGGAACGTTGAGGTTAGGGCGCCATCATAGGCGCTGAACGTGCACCTGACAATCGCAGGAGGTGCTCGACGAGAGGATCGTGTTGCAAAAGCGCTCCGTGTCGACGGCAATCATGAAGGCATGGAAGGTGCCTAGACACATGAGCAACACGCGGGAAGACGGGGCGGAGTCGCTGGCGTCGCAGCAGCCGGATAGATGAAATCCGCTTACATGGTGGTTACATGGCACCGAAAACCGCAGAAAGAAAAACGGCCCCCATCGCTGGAGGCCGCTGTATGACTGGTGGGCTGTGAGTGGCTCGAACACTCGACCTACGGATTAAGAGAATCACCAGGGGTAATTAGGGGCTTTTAAATCAATACCCTACAACGCTCGCCAGCGTCATACTTAGCCTCAGATAGCAGGAAAACCGCGTGCGGCAATGTGGGCCAGCTACGTTCTGGCTACGCTAGCAGCGCATGGCTCTTCCAGAACCGATACACACTGATGATATATAGGAGCCGATTGGCTATTCGGTTGGGATAAGAGGTCAGTCGGCGTGTTTCCCTGGCATCCCGAAAGTTGGCCTCCGGAGGCCCGGAGCGGGTAAGTTGCAATTGGACGGCGTTACTGTCATTATGATGACTATGATACCCATTTTGAAGACACCAGCCGGGGAGTTGTACCAAACTGACTGCTTTGAACTGCTTTCGTTGGTTGAGCCTGAATCCGTGGACCTCGCGTTTGCCGATCCGCCGTTCAACCTGGGCAAGAAGTACCGATCCGGAATCGATGACGATCTCGCCGCCCATGAGTACATAGATTGGTGCAAGGAATGGCTTGATGGAATGGTTCGAGCCCTGAAACCAGGCGGAACGCTGATGCTGTGGAATCTGCCGAAGTGGAATTTGCAACTCGGTGGTTACCTTGGTGAGCGTCTTACCTTCAGGAATTGGATCGCGGTAGATATTAAGTATTCGTTGCCGATTCAAGGTCGCCTGTACCCATCGCACTATAGCTTGCTGTACTTCGTCAAAGGCCCGAAACCAGCGATTTTTCATCCTGACCGCCTTCCGATTCCGTGTTGCCGGCACTGCGGCGGGGAGCTAAAGGACTACGGCGGGTACAAAGATAAGATGAATCCGCTTGGGGTAAATATCTCGGACGTGTGGACTGACATCCCGCCGGTGCGGCACGCGAAGTACAAGAAGCGCGACGCAAATGCACTTTCACTGAAACTCATGGATCGCATCGTATCGATGGCGAGCGATCCCGGCTCGCTGGTCCTAGACCCATTCGGTGGATCAGGAACAACATTCGTCGCCGCTGAACTAACTGGGCGCCGATGGATTGGCAGCGAACTTCACTGCGATGACATCCTTGATCGCTTTGGATCGCTTGACGGCGACCGAGAGCATATCCAGCAAATCAAAGCGAACAAGAACACACTTTTTACTGCCGCCACCATCGCCAGGCGAGCAAAGTCCGGGACGCCGCTTTCAAAGAATTACAGAATTAACGGCCGCGAGCCTGAGTGCGTCTGCGAACCAGATTCAGAACAGCAGCAGCAACCGCTCTTCAGCCCCTCTTAGCCCGGCCCTGAACGGCCCTGCCATCGTTGCCCGACGGCAGATAGGGGAAGTCTTCGTCGTCAGTGAGCAAATCGTGTTCAACGATGCTGACAGCTAGAACGCCGCGCTCAACCCGTGCTTCCAAATCTTTCCACATCGATAGATATCCCGACAACTCGCCAATGTTGCCAATTCGGTCCGTAAGGTGCTCGTACAGAACGCGGCTTGGCACAATCAGGACACCAGCATGGATCTTGCCAGTTCCGAGTGCAATTGCCAGCTTGTTCATGCTGCGATGGGAAGAAGATATGTTTCCTGTCTCCCATTCGATTGCGACGTGTGTTCCACCTGGGGCGGTCGTCACTAGATCGAAGTCGCCAAACTCTGAGGTGATTGGCTCTTGGTGCGGTGCTAAGCTCGGGTAAAGCTTTAGATCAGGCGGAGTCCTGTTGCGGCCGAGATCAAAACCAACTTCGGCTCGCCACCCCTCCATACCGACCATGTGTTCCAGAAATTTGCGTTTCAGGTAACCGACGCCGTTCCGGTTCCACTGACCGTCAGGCCGCTTCAACTTGCGACGCAGCTTTAGCGTTCCGGAGCCCTCCGGGAAATCGACGCTTTGAATTGACCTAACGTAGCTGTCATGGACGGAAGCCCAGTCTGTCGAAGACAGAACAGCACCTTTATCGAAAACGACAATGGTGCGCAACCACTTCACGGCACCATCTCCGGAATGCCGGTGGTTATTTCGGCAACATCGCAACCCAACGCCGTGCAAATCTCGCACAACACCGTGAACGTCACGTTACGCTTGCCTCGCTCTACACCGCCAATGTAAGAGCGGTCAATCTGAGCTCGCGCTGCAAGATCTTCCTGTGTCCACCCAAGGCCCTTCCGCTTCCCGCGAATCCTTAAACCAAGCTGAGCAAGTACGGTGGAGTCCATGCAACAAGAATGCCGCAATGAGGACTATCAGTCCACGGACTATGATACCCATTCGCCTGAAGGTGCATACACTTATGCAAACGACGTGCTTAGTCAAACCAAGAAGAAGGTGCGGCCCGAATTGCTAGCCCAGCAAAAATCCACAGGCGGACGCTGACGGCCCCCACATGGCCAAGGCGGCGGCCGCCTGTGGGGTTTTGCGTACTGGGTAGAATCGGGCAGCAAAGACAACCTCACGACAACCAATGCCCAGTTTTTTCGACGCACCCAAGAAGACCCTGCGCCAACTGTTCGGAAAACCCCAAAGGGACACGGTAAGCAATGTCGCCGGGCGCTTCCTGCAAGCCTTCCGGGATCACGGCGTCGAGGCCTCGCAAATTCCGCGCTTGCTGCCGCAGCTCAAGCTGGATGACCTGCAATCCCCTGCCAAGCTGCTTGCCGCGCTGACTCCCGAGATACTGGACACGACGGCGCAACTCTTCGGCATCCGCAGCCAATGGCTGGAAGGGGTCGAGGATGAGATTTATGACGGCCTCTGGACCTACAAACAGCCCAGCAACTTGCTTGAGCACCTGGCCACGCTCTGCACGACAGATGAACAACGCTTTTGGTGTCCGCTCCGGGTTCTGACAACCACCAAGAAGCTAGACCGGAATGATTCAGATCAGCAACTCCTGGCGCCCATCCTGATCGAGAAGATCGCGGAGCTTGGCGAAGAGGATATCCATCGGTATCACATCTATAGAGACGGGTTCGATTGGGGCCATTGGCGTTCGCGAATCGAATTGAAGGCCATAGCCCGCTTGGTCTACCAAAGGCTCGGCATTGGGGTGCCTTTGTATGAGGTCACGCCCAAGCAGATGGACGGCATCCTCGAATGCCGAGCAATCCCCCGGCGATACTTGAGAGGCAGTTTGCTGACAACCCCCTCGCTGGAGGATTTCGCGCTATCGAGCGAAGAAAGCCGCATTGCCAAGGAAGTCGAGGAACTGCCGGACGTGCTGCGCTGCATCGAGGACAACAACCTGCAAACGTTCTCCTTCGTCCGCGCCGACGCTCCCACGGCAGCGCAGGAGCCTGAACCCACCGCAAGCCCCGACTCATCCGAGTCTGCCGAAGCGCAGGAGCCGCCTAAAAAGTCAGGCAAGCGCCAGGTGCAGGCGGGTAATTGGGAGGCTATCCGGGTCGCGGCCAAGACGCTTTGGGCGCAGGGCGATCAACTCTCCATTGCTGACATGATCCGGCGACTCAAGCGCGTTCCGGCATTGAAGGCCTCCGCCTTGTCTGACAGCGCCATTCGCAAGCACATTCGGGACTTGGCACCCGATGGCATTCGCGGAGTATCTGGACGAAAGCCCAAACAACCTGCCTGAATGCATCATCCGCTTGGGCGCTAACTCCCTGACCAAGCGCAACAAACAATTGGGAAGTTTTTTGCATCCGTCCCAATTGCAACTATCCAATTTTCTCGTCTTGCGCTCCGCAAGATTCTTCGTGCTCCTTCAATTCAACAGGAGTCACGAAAAATGGAATCCAAGAAAGAACCCTCTGCAACGGCAGTGGGTATGCAAGACGCCTCGCCCGCCCGTATCGCGGAGCGAACGGACGGACGGGGCGGCGCAGCCGTCCCTAGACTTGAAAAGAGGACACTTCTCAACGAAGCCCATTACCGAGTCAGTCTGACCGATTACGGAAACGGCCTGGCCGAAATTGGTTGGTCTTTTGTCCCGGTTCTGCGACCCATCGCGGTAGGCAAAGGCGAATCCGACTTCAGGGACCTAAACGAGCAGCGTGCCGTTCGTCGCGCTCGAAGCCGGCTCCGGAAGCTGATTTTGACCACCAAGGCCGACCATCTGCTCACGCTGACCTATCGCAGCAATCAAGAGGACTTCACCCAGGCATCGTCCGATCTGACCAAGTTCATTCGGCGCGTAAGGCAGCACCACCCGAAATGGCTCTTCATCGCCGTGGCTGAACGACAAAAGCGCGGGGCCTGGCATTGGCATCTTGCCGTTCCTGGTCGGCAGGATGTGAATCTGCTGCGCGCCTGCTGGCACAAGGTCGTAGGCGAGGGGAACATCGACGTATCCGCGCCGAGGGGCAACGAGATGCAGCGCCAACTTAGGCTAGTCGCATATCTCGGCAAGTACCTGGCGAAAGGGTTTGACGACTCCGAGACGCGACGACTCAACGCCCGCCGGTTTCGCAGTTCGCTTGGGATCGCGGTGCCGTTTGAAACCATCGACCTCCCGGAAGAGTATCGGCTGGATGTGATTCAGTTCATGTTCAAGTACCTGAAGCAAACGGCTGGCAATGTGGGCTTCGTCTGGCGCAGCAAGGATGATCGGGCCGGCTGGGCCTGTTCCTGGAGCTAGTCCGTGGAAACGCTGACCCTGCAAGAAGCCGCCGACTTTCTCAAGATTCACCCGGTGACGCTGCTCGATAAAGCTAACGCCGGCATTGTGCCGGGGGCCAAGATCGGCAAGCGCTGGGTGTTCGTGAAGATTGACCTGGTTGAGTACATCCGGTCACAATACCCACGGCGAGCGTTGCAGGGTGAGCATGAAAGGAACATCACATGTCACTCTTCAAACGCAAGGACTCCCCAAATTGGTGGGTCAAACTCACGCCACGCAGCGGACCGCCGATACAGCGAAGCACTGGGACTCCCGACAAGCAACTCGCCGCGGAGTACCACGACAAGCTAAAGGCCTCGCTGTGGGATCAGGAACGGCTGGGCATTAAGCCGAGTCGCTCCTGGCGTGAGGGGGTTGTTCGCTGGCTGGAAGAGACTTCAGAGAAGGCGACTCACCAGGAGGACAAGAAGAAGCTGATTTGGCTTCATGTCTTTCTCGGGGATCGGAGCTTGGATCAAATCACCTCGGACGTGATCGACCAAATCCGCTCAGCCAAACTCAAGGAAGCCTCCAAGGGCACGACCAACCGATATTTGGCGCTGGTTCGGGCCATTCTGCTTCGGGCGCGTGACGAATGGGAATGGGTCGATAAGGTGCCGAAGATCAGGCTCTTTAAAGAAACGACAAGCCGCGAAAGGTCGCTCACGCATGAGCAGGCGAAGTGCTTGCTCGACGAGTTGCCGGAGCATCAGCGCGAATTGGTGCTGTTCTCTCTGGCAACGGGACTACGGCAAAGCAACGTCCTGCGGTTGGAGTGGGGGCGGGTGAATCTGGAATTGCGCCATGCCTGGGTACAGGGCACGCAATCGAAGAATCGCCACCCGATCTCCGTACCGTTGAACGATGTGGCGCTGGCCGTCCTCGTGCGACAGGTAGGGAAGCACCGTGAGCGGGTTTTTACGTTCCGGGGCAGGCCCATCAACTCGGTCAATACGAAAGCCTGGCATGCGGCCCTTAAACGGGCAGGCATCGAAGATTTCCGTTGGCATGACTTGAGGCATACCTGGGCGACCTGGCAACGACAGGCGGGCACACCAACTCATGAGCTGCAACGATTGGGTGGGTGGCGTACCGGGGCGATGGTGGAGCGATATGCCCATCTTGCGCCGGAGAGCTTGGCAGTCGCGGCTTCACGGTTGGATTCCGTTCTCGCTGGCTACGATTTGGCTACGTGGGACACCAAAGAAAAACGGCCCCCATCGCTGGAGGCCGCTGTATGACTGGTGGGCTGTGAGTGGCTCGAACACTCGACCTACGGATTAAGAGTCCGCTGCTCTACCAACTGAGCTAACAACCCGAATGAAGAATTATATCTTACGGTGGTGGGTCGGCCGAGATTCGAACTCGGGACCAACGGATTAAAAGTCCGCTGCTCTACCGACTGAGCTACCGACCCAGCCTAGAAGGGCGCGAATCCTACAGACCTTCCCGGGGGCTGTCAAACCTGCCTGAAAAACCTGACAACTTTCGAGTATCGCCGGCGAACCAACAAAAAAAACGCAACCCGACTGGGGCTGCGCTTAATCCACACCAAAGGAGGAGGGTGGAGGAGACAAGGGTCGAACACGGACTGACTTAATCTGTTTGCTGCGTCAATCGGTGTTCAGTTGCAACAATTCTCACACAGCCTTTGCTGCTATGCAAGATTTTTTTGTGCATTGCGCAATTACTTGGCTTCATAAGAGTTTGCTTAAGTTACAACTAATTGATTATATGTATAATTAATGAATTAATTCTATATTCTGAGCCAGCAAGTTTGTCTATACTGCTTTGAGCAAGTAGCTTGAATGGGTAAATCGGCTCGGTTTGGTGCGACGCCATATCCGCATTTCGGCACCATCGCTAGAATGCTGACTATTGTCTGAAGGAGTGAGCGGCATGGAATGCACGGTACGCTGGCATGAGGGGATGAGCTTTGTTGCCGAGACCGGCAGTGGTCATCTGGTATGCATGGACGGCGCGCCTGAAGCGGGCGGTCGCAACCTGGCGCCACGACCCATGGAACTGCTGTTGGCCGGGACCGGGGGCTGCACGGCCTTTGATATTGTGCTCATCCTGAAACGCGGCCGCCATGAGGTCAGCGGATGCGAAGTGAAGCTTCAGGCCGAGCGCGCGGAGATGGATCCCAAGGTATTCACCAGGATCAACATGCACTTTGTGGTGACCGGGAAGAATCTGAAGCCCGAGGTTGTCGAGCGCGCGGTGAAACTGTCCGCGGAGAAATACTGCTCGGCGTCGATCATGCTCGGCAAGACCGCCGCGATCGACCACACCTTCGAGGTGGTTGAGGCTTAGTCAGGCAACGTATGACAGCTTCGTCATCACCTTCGATGACATTTTCATGGCCAACTTGACGGGCAGCGGCAGTTCCCGGGCGCCGAAATGAGTCGCCGTTTCAGCATGGCGAACCTCGTCGACTTTCATCTGCTCAAGTACTTCCCATGACTTGCGATCTTGTGCCGGCAGGCTGGCTTTGTGGCTCTCAAGGTGCCCTTCCACCTGACGTTCGGTTTCGGCCAGAAAACCTAGACTCCAGGCATCGCCGCATTTTCCGGCGAGCAAGCCGATAGCCAGTGAACCGGCGTACCAGAGCGGATTGAACAGGCTCTTGCGACCACCCAGTTCGGCAATGCGCCGCTCAGTCCAGTTGAGATGTTCGGTTTCCTCCCACGCTGCCTGGTCCAGCTCACGCTTGACTGCCGGATCGCGCGAGCTCAGCGCCTGGCCCTGATACAGAGCCTGGGCGCAGATTTCGCCGCAGTGGTTAACCCGCATCAATGCAGCGACGTGGCGCCTTTCATGCGCGTCCATCTCGGCCTCGGGCAGGTCCGCACCAGGCATCGGACGGCGGGTCGGTGCGGCGGCAAAGACGGCGCGTAGCGCCTTGTCGAATTCCGGAATGAGGGTGTCGATCAAGAAGGTCTCTCGGCTATCAGTTTGCATTGGGATGTTTGCCCAAACGCAAGGCATTGCGCCCTTCGTCAGCCGTGTTGATGGCGACACCCGCCGGGCAAAAGAAATCGTGGCTCAGCGCAGCATGGTGCCGATTGACCGGCTTGTTTTCGATCGGTCGCCACTCGTTGCGGAGGGCGCGCGACTTCATCCATGTGCCGTCACCATGACCTGTCGCGTAGTGCTTCCAGGTGCTCTCCTTGCAATTGATGCCCTCGAAGCTGACGTTTGTCGCTCCCCCTGACGTCCGCACTACCAGCACATAGCGCACCACGCGGTCGGCGCCGACAGCCAGCGTACTGGCGTCGATGAAATACTGGTTGGTGGCCACCGCACTGACATAGAACTCACGCAGGTTTTCCTGCTTAGGAAATGCGGGTGGCTCACTCTCCAGTTCCTGCCAGGGCTGTTCTTCCTCGTCACCTTGGTATTTGTTCGGCGCTGGAACGCCCATCATGGGAGAGCCGAACTGCGCGGCCGCACTCCCCATCACACCGGCCAGAACGAAAGCCAACCAGCGCTTCATTTCGTATCGCCCACCGTGTCTGTCTCCCAGCGCGGTATGCGCTCGTCCGGATGCACGAACAGCAAGCGCGCCAGTTCGAGCAACGCTGTCTCATACACGCCGCGCTTGAACTCGATCACGTTGCCCAGCGGCACCCAGTAGCTGCTCCAGCGCCAGGCATCGAATTCCGGGTGATCGCTGGCACGCAAGCAGACGTCGGTGTCACGGCCGACCAGGCGCAGCAGAAACCAGATCTGTTTCTGTCCCTTGTAGGTACTGCGCCATTCGCGGCGAATCCAGTGCTTCGGCACTTCATAGCGCAACCAGTCACGCGTGCGGCCGATAATCCGCACATGTTCGGGCTTGAGGCCGGTTTCCTCCTGCAGTTCGCGCAGCATTGCCTGCTCGGGCGTTTCGCCCTTCTTGATGCCCCCCTGCGGGAACTGCCAGGAATGTTCGCGGATCCGTTTGCCCCAAAAGACCTCGTTGCGACTGTTGACCAGAACGATGCCGACGTTCGGGCGAAAGCCTTCACGATCGAGCATGATGCATATTCCAATGATTGACTGGTAAACATTCTTTCACAATCGCGCCCCGCTGGAAAGCTGCATCTGCCGAATCTGCAAATTCGCGGTCGAAGGTAAAATGCGCACTTTCCGCTTTTCAGCCCAACGCCATGCTCGCCAGCCAGTTCTTCATCGCCACCCTCAAGGAAGCTCCCTCCGACGCCGAAATCGTCAGCCACAAGCTGATGCTGCGCGCCGGCCTGATCCGCCGCCTCGCCGGCGGCATCTATACTTGGATGCCGATGGGTTTGCGCGTGCTGCGCAAGGTCGAGAACATCGTGCGCGAGGAGATGAATCGTGCCGGAGCCATCGAGTTGCTCATGCCGGCGGTACAACCTTTTGAATTGTGGGAAGAATCCGGTCGCGGCCCGAAGTACGGACCGGAGCTTCTGCGTTTCAAGGACCGCCACCAGCGCGAATTCGTGATTGGCCCGACTCACGAAGAGGTCATCACCGACGTGGTGCGCCGCGAGGTGAAGAGCTATCGCCAATTGCCCCGCCATTTCTACCAGATCCAGACCAAGTTCCGCGACGAGATCCGGCCCCGCTTCGGCGTCATGCGCGGGCGCGAGTTCCTGATGAAGGACGGCTATTCCTTCCACACCTCGTACGCTGATCTGGAACGCGAATACCACAATATGTACGACACCTACAGCCGCATCTTCACCCGTCTCGGCCTGCAATTCCGCGCCGTGGCCGCGGATACCGGCGCCATCGGCGGCACCGGCTCGCACGAATTCCACGTCCTGGCGGACTCGGGCGAAGACGCGATTGCCTTCTGCCCGGCGTCGGACTATGCAGCCAACGTGGAACTCGCCGAGGCCGTGGCCCCGCCAACAGTCGGCGCTGGCGGCCCGGCGCCAATGGAAAAAAAGGCCACCCCGAACAAAACCAAGTGCGAAGACGTGGCGGCTTTCCTCGGTCTGCCGCTGACGCAAACGGTCAAGGCCATCGCCGTGATGACCGAACAGGAAAGCGGCAGCGAGTTCGTCCTGCTACTGCTGCGCGGCGATCACGACCTGAACGAAATCAAGGCACAGAAGGTGATCGGCGAATTCCGCTTCGCCCGCGACGAGGAAATCGTCGAAGCCCTCGGCTGCAAGGCCGGCTACATAGGCGCGGTGGGGTTTGCCGGCAGAGTCGTCGCAGATCGCAGCGTCGCAGCCATGAGCGATTGCGTCTGCGGCGCCAACGAAGAGGGCTACCACCTTACCGGCGTCAATTTCGGTCGCGACCTGCCGATACCGAAGACCGTTGCCGACATTCGCAACGTGGTCGAGGGCGACCCCTCGCCCGACGGCAAGGGCGCGCTGGAACTGTGCCGCGGCATCGAAGTCGGCCACATCTTCCAGTTGCGCACCAAGTATGCAGAAGCGCTGAAGTGCACCTTCCTCGATGAACAGGGCAAGGATCAGGTGATGGAGATGGGCTGCTACGGCATCGGCGTTTCGCGCATCGTCGGCGCCGCCATCGAGCAGGGCTACGACGAGCGCGGAATCATTTTCCCCGCCAGCATCGCGCCGTTTGCGGTCACCGTGGTGCCGATGAATTACGCCAAGTCGGAAGCCGTGCGCGCGGCAGCCGGCGCGCTGCATGCCGAATTGCTCGCCGCCGGCATCGACGCGATTCTGGATGACCGCGACGAGCGGCCCGGCTTCATGTTCGCCGACTGGGAACTGATCGGCATCCCGCATCGCGTGGTGGTCGGCGAACGCGGCCTCAAGGACGGCAAACTCGAATACAAGGGCCGCAGCGATGCCGAGGCCACCATGGTTACTGCAAACGAAATGGTGGCTTTCCTGAAACAGAAGTTGTGCGGCTGATTCCTGGCCTCGCGCTGAGTCTTGCCGTCGCACTCTTGCCCACGGCGGCCTACGCCGGCGCGCAGCAGTACGAGCCGCTGGCCGCCAGCGTACAGGCAGCATTGCACGAGTCGATTGCCGACCGCGCGGCACCTGAACCGCAATTCCCCTCGATCCAGGAAAAGGTCAACTGGCTGACCGACATGTCGTCGCGCCTGACCCATCGCATGCCGGACCGCCAGGCGCGACTGGAGTTTCTCAAGACCGTGTATTACGAAGCCAAGCGCGCCGGCCTCGACCCGCAGATGGTGCTCGGCCTGATCCAGGTCGAAAGCGGCTTCAAGAAATATTCGGTATCTGCGGCCGGCGCGCGCGGCTATATGCAGGTGATGCCCTTCTGGGTGCGCCTGATCGGCACCAAGGACAGCAACCTGTTCCACATGCGCACCAACCTGCGCTTCGGCTGCACCATCCTGCGCCACTATCTCGATATCGAAAACGGCGACATCTACCGCGCGCTCGGGCGCTACAACGGCAGTCTGGGCAAGCCGGAGTATCCGAACATGGTGCGCGGGGCGTGGGAGAAGCAGTGGGGCTGGGGGCCGCGAGTGATCGGGCCGCGATAGTCGCTGCTTTCAGCAACGACGGCCTTGAGAGTCGGCGCTGGCAACCCGGCAGGCACGTCAGCGCATCCCCGGCAACATCCCCTTCATGCCGCGCATCATCTTCTGCATTCCCCCCTTGGAGAACTGCTTCATCATCTTCTGCGTCTGCTCGAACTGCGCCAGCAAACGGTTGACTTCCTGCACCGATACCCCGGCTCCGGTGGCGATGCGGCGCTTGCGGTTGGCCTTGATGATCTCGGGCTTGCTGCGCTCCGTCGGCGTCATCGAGTTGATGATGCCTTCGAGACGGCGAACCGTCTTGTCCTCCATGCCACCGCCGGCCTTTTGCGCCATGGCGCTGAACTGCGCCGGCAGCTTTTCCAGCATCGAGGCCATGCCGCCCATTTTTTTCATCTGGCCGATCTGATCCTTGAAGTCGTTGAGATCGAAGCCCTTGCCCGACTTCATCTTCTTGACGAATTCCTGCGCCTTGTCCTGATCGACGCCGCGCTGTGCATCCTCGACCAGGCCGAGAATGTCGCCCATGCCCAGGATGCGCGAGGCCATGCGCTCGGGATGGAATTCCTCGAGGCCGGTAAGCTTTTCGCCGACGCCGGCAAACTTGATCGGCTTGCCCGTCACGTGGCGCACCGACAGCGCTGCACCGCCGCGGGAATCGCCATCGAGCTTGGTCAAGATGATGCCGGTCAGCGGCAGCGCTTCGCTGAAGGCTTTCGCCGTATTCACCGCATCCTGGCCGAGCATGGCATCGACCACGAACAAGGTTTCGATGGGCTTCAGCAGCGCATGCAGATCCTTGATTTCGGCCATCATCGCCTCGTCGATGGCGAGGCGCCCGGCGGTGTCGACAAAGATCACGTCGTAGTAGTGCCGCTTGGCGTAATCCAGTGCCGCTGCTGCAATGTCGGCCGGCTTTTGCTCACCCGAAGAGGGAAAAAAGTCGATCCCGGCCTGCGCCGATACGGCCTTCAGCTGTTCGATGGCGGCGGGACGATAGACGTCGCAGCTCACCGTCAGCACCTTTTTCTTCTGCCGCTCCTTCAGCCACTTGCCGAGCTTGGCTGTGGTCGTGGTCTTGCCCGCGCCCTGCAGGCCGGACATCAGGATCACGGCCGGCGGCTGCGTGGCGAGATTGAGGCCGACGCTGGCGCCGCCCATCAATTCGGTGAGTTCGCGGTGCACGACGCCGACCAATGCCTGGCCTGGAGTCAGTGACCCAATGACTTCCTGCCCGAGCGCCTTTTCCTTGACGCGAGCAATGAAGTCCTTGACCACCGGCAGAGCCACGTCGGCTTCCAGCAGTGCCATGCGCACTTCGCGCAGCATGTCGGAAATGTTGTCGTCGGTCAGACGGGCCTGTCCGCGCAGGTTTTTTACGACACGGCCAAGACGCTGGGTAAGGTTATCTAGCATGAATGAATAGGGGTCGGATGCACAAAGAGAGTGGAGGCTTGGTGTAGACTTCGCCAATGTCCGCAATCTTAATGCATCTGCTGGCCGCAGCCCTCTATGCGGGCCTGGCGGCACATCTTTGGCGTACCCGCTGGCGCGGACCGGCGCTCGACCAGCCTGCCGGCGGACTCAAACTCGGCGAACGCGGTCTGCTGCTGCTGGCACTGGCGGCGCATGCCGTCAGCCTGCGCATGGCGATATTCGACGGCGAGAACCTGCGCTTCGGTTTTGCCATTGCGCTTTCCGTGATGCTTTGGCTGGCTATTGCGCTGTACTGGATCGAAAGTTTCTACGCCCGGATGGACGGTTTGCAGGTTCTCGGCCTGCCGGCGGCGGCCGTGGCAGCCTTGCTGCCGGCAATTTTCCCCGAGGTCCATATACTGACCAATGCCGGCTCTGTGGCTTTTCGCCTGCATTTCCTGATGGCCATGCTGGCCTACAGTCTGTTCACTCTGGCGGCCTTGCACGCCCTGCTGATGGCGGCCGCCGAAAAAGGCCTGCATCGGGCCCGCATTTCGCCGTTCCTGGCCGGCTTGCCGCCCTTGCTGACCATGGAGAAGCTGCTCTTCCGCCTGATCCACGTCGCCTTCGTCTTGCTCACATTGACGCTGATTTCAGGCGTGTTCTTCTCCGAAACCCTGTTTGGCAAGCCGCTGACCTTCAACCACAAGACGGTATTCGCCATACTGTCGTGGCTGATTTTCGCGGCGCTGCTGGCTGGTCGCCACTTGCGCGGCTGGCGTGGCCGCGTGGCGCTGCGCTGGACCCTGGCCGGCTTTGTAGCACTGTTGCTGGCCTATGTCGGCAGCCGCTTCGTGCTTGAGGTAATCCTCGGCCGCTGATGGACGAGATTCCCTTATCCGCGCAGTTCCTTGCGCTGGCGGTGCTGCTGGGCTGTTCCGCCTTCTTTTCCGTAGCCGAAACCGCGATGATGGCGTCGAACCGCCATCGCCTGCGCCATCTCGCCAGCCAGGGGGATCGCGGCGCGAAGCTGGCCCTTGAACTGCTCGGCCGCACAGACAAGATGCTGGGCGTGATCCTGCTCGGCAACAATCTGCTCAATGCCGCGACCGCAACGCTGGTATCGGTCATCACCATCGAGTTGTTCGGCGAGGAGAAGTGGGCCCTGAGCATCAGTACTTTGCTCGTCACCTTTGCCATCCTTGTGTTCGCAGAAATCACCCCGAAGATTCTCGGCGCCGCTCACGCCGACCAGTTGGCGCGAGTGCTGGCCTTTCTGATCTGGCCGTTGCTTCGAGCCGCCTACCCGATCGTCTGGTTCGTCAACCTCTTCGTCAGTGCCCTGCTCTGGTTGCTGCGCCTCAAGCCGGCTGCCGGAGACGAAAACTCCCGGCTCAGCGCCGAGGAGTTGCGCTCTCTGGTGCTCGAATCAGGCCAGTTCATTCCACAGCAGCACCGCTCCATCCTGCTCAACCTGTTCGAACTGGAGCAGTTGACCGTGGCCGACATCATGACGCCACGGGGTGAAATCGAGGCGATCGACATTGCCGCACCGATCGAAAGCATCAAGGCGCAATTGGCGACCAGTTTTCACACACGAATCGCGGTATTCGAGAACGACCCGGCCAATGTCGTCGGGGTCTTGTTTCAGCGACGACTGCTGGCCGAGGCGTTTGCCGGAGAGATCGACCATGCGGCGCTGCGCGAACGCATGTCCGAGCCCTATTTCATTCCAGCGGCGACGCCGATTTACACCCAGTTGCAGTTCTTTCGCGAAAACCGGCAGCGCATGGGCCTCGTGGTAGACGAGTATGGCGAGATCGAGGGGCTGGTAACGCTGGAAGACATCATCGAAGAGCTTGTCGGAAAATTCACCACGCGCCAGTCGGATTTCGGCGGTTCGCTGGCCTGGAACAATGACGGTGTGGTGCTGGTGGACGGCGCGACCAGCCTGCGGGAACTCAATCGAATGCTGAAGCTGAATTTCCCCCTCGATGGGCCGCGTACGCTCAATGGACTGATTGTCGAGCACTTGCAGGACATCCCCGAGGTGGGCGTTGGCGTGCGAGTAGACGGTGTGCCGATGGAGATCGTGCAAACACAGGATCGAAAAGTCAAGATGGTACGTCTTCACCGTCCCGCCGGAGAGTGATACTCTCGGCATACTCAGAGCGTAGAATGCTCAAAACGGAGTTTTAGTGGAGGCTAAGGCCGGTTTTATAGGCGTTAAGCCGAAACCAAAACGTCCTTGTTTCAGTGGAGGCTAAGGCCGGTTTTATGTCCCCGCAGGAAGCGGGGACAGTATCCCTTGCGGATAGCGGCGTTAAGTGCAGCGGCCGAAACTAAAATTCAAGCGGGAGAAGCCGATGGCCACAGAAGGCAAGCAAGAGAAAAAAAAGGAGGGCCCAAAGGAGCTCAATTTTTCCTGGGAAGGCAAGAACAAGACGGGCAAGGTGGTTCGCGGCGAACTCAGGGCAGCCAGCGAAGCGGTAGCAAACGCGGCACTACGGCGGCAAGGCATCAACGTCACCAAGCTGAAGAAGCAGAAAATCGGGTCCGGCGGCAAGGTCTCGGACAAGGACATAACGCTCTTCTCCCGCCAACTCGCCACCATGGTCAAGTCCGGCGTGCCGCTGCTGCAATCTTTCGACATCGTCGGCAAGGGCACCAACAATCCGGCCCTGGCCAAGTTGCTGTTCGACATCAAGGCTGACGTCGAAACCGGGTCCAACCTCGCCTCGGCCTTTCGCAAGTATCCGCTGTATTTCGATGCCCTGTACTGCAATCTGGTTGAGGCGGGAGAGCAGGCCGGTATTCTCGACACGCTGCTGGATCGTCTGGCGACCTACAAAGAAAAGATTCAGGCCATCAAGTCCAAGATCAAGAGCGCCCTGACCTACCCGGTCGCCATCCTTATCATCGCCTTTATCATCACCGCGGTGATCATGATTTTCGTCGTACCCGCGTTCAAGGGCGTATTTGCCAGTTTCGGCGGCGAACTGCCGGCCCCGACCCTGATCGTGATCGCAATCTCCGATTATTTCACAGCCAATTGGTACCTCATCTTCGGCGGAATTTACGCGGTTATTTACGCCATTAGCCAGGCTTTCAAGCGTTCGACGGCGCTGCAGATCGCAAAAGACAAGTATTCGCTAAAACTGCCGGTTTTCGGCGACATGCTCGTCAAATCCTCCATCGCGCGCTGGACGCGAACCCTGTCCACCATGTTTGCCGCCGGAGTACCGCTGGTCGACGCCCTCGATTCGGTCGGCGGCGCCGCCGGCAACTATGTCTACACCATGGGCACCAAGAAGATCCAGGCCGAGGTGTCTACCGGTTCCAGCTTGACGGTGTCGATGGAGAATTCAGGGCTGTTCCCGCCGATGGTCACGCAGATGGTCGCCATCGGCGAAGAATCCGGTCAGCTTGATTCAATGCTCGGCAAGACCGCGGACTTCTACGAAGCGGAGGTCGACGAGGCGGTCGAAGCACTCTCGAGTTTGATGGAGCCGATGATCATGGTCTTCCTCGGCGGACTCATCGGTGGCCTTGTGGTGGCCATGTACCTGCCGATCTTCAAACTCGGTTCCGTCGTTGGCTAAGCGCGGGCAATGATCGCCCAGTTCGCCGATCCGGCGGTGTTTGCCGTCGCCGCTGGATTGCTCGGCGTGATGGTTGGCAGCTTCCTCAATGTCGTCATCCATCGCCTGCCGATCATGATGGAGCGCGACTGGGCCGCACAGTGTGCGGAGCTAAGGGGCGAACCTTTGCCCGCTTTCGAAGTGCTGTCACTGGCCCGCCCGCGTTCGCGCTGCCCGCAGTGCGGGCATTCGATCACTGCGCTGGAGAACATCCCCGTCATCAGCTGGCTGTTGCTGCGCGGGCGGTGCAAGGGTTGCGCCGCCCCGATTTCCTTGCGCTATCCGCTGATCGAAGCGCTGACCGGACTGCTGTTTGCCTTTGTCGCCTGGCATTTCGGCTTCAACGCTGCCGCGCTGGGCGCCATGGTCTTCGTGGCGGCCCTGATTGCCTTGACCAGTATCGATTTTGATACCCAGTTGTTGCCCGACGACATCACATTGCCTCTGCTCTGGCTGGGCTTGGCGCTGAATGCATTCAGCGTCTACACGGATTTGAAGAGCGCGGTGATCGGCGCCATGGCGGGCTATCTGTCGCTGTGGTGCGTATATTGGTCGTTCAAGCTCATCACCGGCAAGGAAGGCATGGGCTACGGGGATTTCAAGCTACTGGCGGCGCTCGGCGCCTGGCTTGGCTGGCAGATGCTGCCGTTGGCCATCCTGGTCTCTTCCCTGGTCGGTGCAGCAGTAGGCGTCGCCCTGATGGTCTTTGCCCGTCACGGCCGCAATGTGCCCATTCCTTTCGGCCCATATCTGGCTGCAGCAGGTGCTATTGCACTGGTCTGGGGCAAACCCCTGACTCGCGCCTATCTCGGCGTCAGCCTCTAGCCCCTTGAAAATCCGCTGTCAGGCCCCATCCCTCCAACATCGGGATGGTGCGGCCGTGGCTGGCGCGCCAAGGGCTTCAGCTATAATGTTCCTCTTTGCCAGAATGCCGGAGAATGTCATGCCGATCTACGCTTATCGCTGCACCGAATGCGGCTTTGAGAAAGATGTCATGCGGAAGGTCAGCGATCCGCTATTGACCACCTGCCCCGAATGCAAGACCGAGAACTTCGCCAAGCAGCTAACCGCACCCGGCTTTCAGCTCAAGGGCAGCGGCTGGTACGCCACCGACTTCAAAGGGGGTAGCGGCGGCAAGCCGGCGGCGGCCAAGAGCGACAGTCCGCCGCCCTGCCAGGGCGGCACGGGTAGTTGCGCTGCCAACAGTTGACTCGGTCCGCCTTGAAAAAGTACTTCATTACGGGGCTCCTGATCTGGATCCCGCTGGTGATCACCGTATGGGTGTTGTCGCTGATCGTGCGTTCCATGGATCAGTCGTTGTTGCTGTTGCCGCAGGCGATTCAGCCGGAGCATCTGTTGGGAATCTATATTCCCGGGGTCGGCGCCCTGCTTACTTTGTTGGTGGTATTCGTTACCGGGCTGGTGACGACGAACATCGTCGGCCAGAAGTTAGTGCGTTTCTGGGAACGGGTGCTCGCCCGCATTCCGGTAGTAAAGTCGATTTACTACAGCGTCAAACAGGTTAGCGATACGCTTTTTTCGGGTAGCGGGGTCGCATTCCGCAAGGTTCTGCTGGTCCGTTATCCGCATCCCGAGGCGTGGTCGGTAGCGTTTCAGACCGGGCATCCGGCCCGCGATGTCGCCGATATGCTGCCGGAGGAACACGTTGGCGTCTTCATCCCGACCACGCCGAGCCCGGTTAATGGCTTCTTCTTCTTCGTCAGAAGAAAGGACGTCATCGAACTCGACATGAACGTCGACGAAGCCCTGAAGTACATTGTCTCCATGGGTGTTGCCGCCCCGCCCATGAGAAATCCCCGCGGGCGTACCCAGCATCAGTAACCGCCCTTACGGGCATCACAACAAGTCCGGAAATCCTATGCGCACCCACTACTGCGGCGAGGTCAATGCCTCCCATGTCGATCAGATCGTCACTCTTTGCGGCTGGAACCACCGCCGCCGCGATCACGGCGGCGTGATCTTCATCGACCTGCGCGACCGTGCCGGATTGACGCAGGTTGTCTGCGATCCGGATCGCCCCGAGATGTTCAGGATTGCCGAAGACGTGCGCAACGAATTCGTGCTGAAAGTTACCGGCAAGGTGCGTCGCCGACCCCAGGGTACCGAGAACCCCAATCTGGCCTCGGGTGAAATCGAAATTCTCTGCCATGAACTGGAAGTGCTCAATACGGCCGTCACGCCGCCCTTCCAGCTCGATGAAGAAAACCTCTCGGAGAATGTGCGGCTCACCCATCGCGTGATCGATCTGCGCCGCCCGCAAATGCAGAAGAATCTGATGCTGCGCTACAAGGTGGCAATGGCCTTCCGCCGCTTCCTGGACGACAACGGCTTCATCGACATCGAAACACCGATGCTGACCAAATCGACGCCCGAGGGCGCGCGCGACTATCTGGTGCCGTCACGCGTCCATCCCGGCAAGTTCTTCGCCCTGCCGCAATCGCCGCAATTGTTCAAGCAGTTGCTGATGGTGGCCGGCTATGACCGCTACTACCAGATCACCAAGTGCTTCCGCGACGAAGACCTGCGTGCCGACCGTCAGCCGGAATTCACCCAGGTCGATATCGAGACCTCCTTCCTTGGCGAGGAGCAGATCACCGCCCTCATGGAAGAAATGATCCGCAGCGTCTTCAAGCAGTCGCTGGCCGTCGATCTGCCCAATCCTTTCCCGCGCATCGGTTATGCCGAAGCCATGAATCGCTACGGCTCCGACAAGCCTGATTTGCGCGTCACGCTGGAACTCACCGACGTCACCGATGCGGTGGCCGACGTCGCCTTCAAGGTTTTCAGCGGCCCGGCGACTTCGGGCGGCCGTGTCGCCGCGCTGCGCGTGCCAGGCGGGGCGAGCGGGGCCAAGGCGCTGACCCGGGGCGAGATCGACGGCTACACCGAGTTCGTCAAGATCTACGGCGCCAGGGGATTGGCCTACATCAAGGTCAACGATGCAACGAAGCTGAACGAAGAGGGACTGCAGTCGCCTATCGTCAAGAATCTTCATCCGGCAGCCCTGAAGACCATCATCGAGCGCACCGGGGCACAATCTGGCGACCTGATTTTCTTTGGTTCAGACAAGACCAAGATCGTAAACGACGCGCTCGGAGCGCTACGCACCAAGCTCGGCCACGACAAGGGCTACCTTGATGGCTCGGCTTGGCGACCGCTGTGGGTGGTCGATTTCCCGATGTTCGAATACGACGAGGACAACCAGCGCTGGGCGGCCTGCCACCATCCCTTCACCAGCCCCAAGGACGGCCACGAGGCCTTGCTCGCCACCGATCCCGGAGCCTGTCTGGCCAAAGCCTACGATCTCGCCTTGAATGGCTGGGAAATGGGCGGTGGCTCGGTCCGTATCCATCGTGCCGAGGTCCAGGAGAAGGTATTCCACGCGCTCGGCATCGGCCCCGAGGAGCAGCAGACCAAGTTCGGCTTCCTGCTCGACGCACTCAAGTACGGGGCGCCACCGCACGGCGGTTTGGCGTTCGGCCTCGACCGCATCGTCACCATGATGGCCGGCGCCGAATCGATTCGCGACGTGATCGCCTTCCCCAAGACGCAACGCGCCCAGTGCCTGCTGACCGATGCGCCCTCTGACGTGGATGAAAAGCAGTTGCGTGAGTTGCACATCCGTCTGCGGCAGAAAGTCGAAACTCAGGTCGAGGTTGAAAAATCCTGAGCATGCTGCGCCATCTTGTCGGCCTGCTGTGCGTCGGTCTTGCGCTGTCGGCAGGGGCGCGGGAGGGTGCACCCGGCAGCATTGCCGTCACAGATCTGCCGCCTGAAGCGCGCGAAACCCTGCGCCTGATTGACCGCGTCGGCCCCTATCCCTACCGTCGCGACGGCATCATCTTCAAAAATCTCGAACGGCGCTTGCCGCAGAAGACGCGCGGCTACTATCGCGAATACACGGTGACCACTCCCGGCAGCACGGACCGCGGCGCGCGGCGCATCATCACCGGCGAGCAGCCCCCTGCGGTGTTCTACTACACTGACGATCACTACCGCAGTTTCCGGCGAATCAAGCGCAAGGACTAAAACGATGAGCGCCGTTGACCACTACCATGCCCTGTTTGCCGACGCCGGCAAGGCCGGAGTCCATCATTTGCCGCATGGCGACCTGGAACCGTTGATTGCCGGGGCCGAAGCCGCCGGCTGCCTGGTGCAGCGCGTCGATCTGGCGCAGGCCCGCGACAAGAACGAGATGCTGGACGCGATAGGCAAAGCCCTCGGCTTTCCGGAATGGTTCGGCCACAACTGGGATGCGCTGAACGACTGCCTGCTCGACATGGGCTGGCGCCCGGCCGAAGGCTACGTGATTCTTCTCGATCATTGCGATGGCATACATGGCCACGCCGAAGCCGATTTCGTCGCCCTGATGCAGACCTTCCAGTCCGCCGCAGAAGAGTGGCGCGAGGACGGTGTGCCCTTCTGGTGCCTGGTCGATATGCACGCAGACGGCATTGCCTGGTTGCCGACGGTCCCCCAACCGGGCTGATGCACTACAAGAAACCAGTTTCGGTGCTGGTAGTAATCCACACCGTGGCGCTGGACGTGCTGCTGCTGGAGCGTGCCCGTCACTCCGGCTTCTGGCAATCGGTCACCGGCAGCCAGGAAGACGATGAGCCGCTGCTCGAGACGGCCCGCCGCGAAGTGCGCGAAGAGACCGGCATCGAAGCCGCCGCAGCCGATTTCATCGACTGGCAGTTGACCAATCGTTACGAGATCTTCGCCGAGTGGCGCTACCGCTACGCGCCCGGCATCACGCACAACACCGAGCACGTCTTCAGTCTGTGCCTGCCCGAACAGATCTCCGTGACCATCGCGCCCGACGAACATCTGAGCTATCGCTGGCTGCCCTGGCGGGAAGCCGCCGCCGCCTGCTTTTCCTGGAGCAACCGCGATGCCATCCTCGAGTTGCCCGACCGACTCGCCCAAGGAACCACCCCGTCGTAACAGGGGGCGCCAGCCCGTGGTTCCCACAGCGGCTGCGTTGACGCGATGTTCGGGCAGTGAGTTGGCCGTGTCCCGGCTCGCGCCGAAGCCAATCGGGAACCTCTTGCAATTTATGCATGGGCGCTCATGTAGTGCACAAGGCCTTGCTTGCACGGCGGCCACCAACCGAATTGAAAACGAAGTTTCAGTGCAGGCTAACGCCAGCCTCATCGGCGTTAAGTGCAGCGGCCGTAACCAAAAAGGAGAATGAAATGAGCAACCTGATTCGTCGCGACCCTCTCGATGACCTGTTCCGTGGTTTCTTCGTTCGCCCGGTCGATTTCGGATCCCAGACTGATGCGCCTGCCGTAACGATTGACGTCAAGGAACGGGAGAACAGCTACGTGGTCCAGGCCGAAATCCCCGGCGTCAAGAAGGACGACATCCACGTCGCCGTCGATGGTGCAGTGGTTTCCATCACGGCCGAGCGGCGCGAGGAGAAGGACGTGAAAGAAGGTGAACGGGTACTGCGTGCCGAGCGCTATTTCGGCAAGGTGTCGCGCAGCTTCCAGTTGGCGCAGGAAATCGACGAGGCGCAGGTCACCGCAAAGTATACGGATGGCGTACTCGAACTGACACTGCCGAAGAAGGCAGCGACCCAGGCCCGCAGAATCACCATCCAGTAACAGTCGGCGCTTGCCGACCCGCGAAGCGGAATCCGCGGCAGACAGAGTCCGCCACGCCGCCGCAAAGACTTCAAGGCAAACCGAGTGACGGAGCAGCCCGCCGATATCCCGGCGGGCTGCCCCGTTTTGTCGGCCGGCCGGTAGAATGAGCGAAGTTACCACTTGCTCTCGCTGACACCCATGACCGAAAAGCTCGCTCCCGTCATCAAGGCCGGCATCCTGACCGAGGCCCTGCCCTACATCAAGCGTTTTCATGGCAAGACCATCGTCGTGAAGTATGGCGGCAATGCGATGACCGACGAAAATCTCAAGCAGTGCTTCGCGCGCGACGTGGTGCTGCTCAAGCTGGTCGGCATGAACCCGGTAGTGGTGCATGGCGGCGGCCCGCAGATCGAAAGCCTGCTGGCGCGCGTCGGCAAAAAGGGAGAGTTCGTCCAGGGCATGCGGGTCACCGATGCCGACACCATGGAGCTGGTCGAGATGGTACTCGGCGGTCAGGTCAACAAGGAAATCGTCAACCTGATCAATCAGCACGGCGGCAAGGCCGTGGGTCTCACCGGCAAGGATGGCAACTTCATTCGCGCCAAAAAACTCATGATGGAAAACAAGGACGCCCCCGGCGATCTGATCGATATCGGACAGGTCGGCGACATCATCTCCATCGACCCCAGCCTGATCGCCCTGCTCGACAGCGGCGCCTTCATCCCGGTGATCGCACCGATCGGCGTCGGCAGCGAGGGCGAAACCTACAACATCAATGCCGACGTCGTAGCCGGGAAGATCGCCGAAGTGCTGAAGGCCGAAAAGCTGGTCATGCTCACCAATACGCCCGGCGTTCTGGACAAGGCTGGCAAGCTGCTGACCGGTGTCACGCCCAAGCAGATCGACGACATGGTGGCGGACGGCACGATCGAAGGCGGCATGCTGCCCAAGATCAGTTCGGCGCTGGATGCCGCGCGCAGTGGCGTGAGGGGAGTGCACATCATCGATGGCCGCGTCGAACATGCGCTGCTGCTCGAAATTCTGACCGACGAAGGCGTCGGTACCTTGATCAAATCAAAGTGATTGAACCCGCCATGAACGAAGCCCGCGCCGCAAAAGTTGGTGAAAAGAAGCTACTGATCCTGCAGACCATTGCCGAAATGCTGGAGCGTCCGGCGGCGGACAAGGTAACGACCGCTCTCCTCGCCAAACAGCTCAAGGTTTCGGAGGCAGCCCTCTACCGCCACTTCGCGAGCAAGGCGCAGATGTACGAGGGGCTGATCGAGTTCATCGAGAGTGGCGTCTTTTCGGTGATCACCCAGATCGAAGCGGCCGAGGAATCCGGTCTCAAACAGGCCGAGGCCATCGTGACTTCGCTGTTGCGCTTTGCGCAAAAGAACCGCGGCCTGACGCGGGTGCTGGTGGGTGACGCGCTGGTACACGAGAACCCGCGCCTGCAGGCACGGATCAACCAGTTGCTGGATCGCATCGAAGCCACCCTCAAGCAGTGCTTGAAAGTCGCCTCGGCGCAAGGGGCGTTAACTGCCGAACATGATTTCGGCGCGCATGCCGACCTGCTGGTCTGCTATACGGTGGGTCGCTGGCAGCGCTTCGTCAAAAGCGGCTTCAAGCACGATCCGCTGGCGAACTGGCCGGCGCAGTGGCCGATTCTGGCGCGCTGACAAACGGCGTGGTCGCCGTCCCGCCGGCGCCGACTCTTACGCTTTCAGCAATGTCGCCGCTTCCAGCGCGAAGTAGGTCAGTATCCCGTCGCAGCCGGCGCGCTTGAAGCAAAGCAATGCCTCCATCATCACCGCGTCATGGGCCAGCCAGCCGTTCTGCGCGGCGGCCTTGAGCATCGCGTATTCGCCGCTGACCTGATAAGCATAGGTCGGCACGCCGAGTTCGTCCTTCACCCGACGCACGATGTCGAGATACGGCATGCCGGGCTTGACCATCACCATGTCGGCGCCTTCGTCCAGATCCAGCGCCACTTCGCGCAAAGCCTCGTCGCTGTTGCCCGGATCCATCTGGTAGGTGGATTTGTTGCCCTTGCCCAAATTGCCGGCCGAACCCACCGCGTCGCGGAAGGGGCCATAGAACGCGGAAGCGTATTTCGCCGAGTAGGCCAGGATGCGGGTATGGATCAGTTTTTCGGCATCCAGCGTGGCGCGGATACGGCCGATACGGCCGTCCATCATGTCCGAAGGCGCGACCACGTCGGCGCCGGCGCGAGCGTGGCACAGCGCCTGTTTGGCCAGGGCTTCCAGCGTCTCGTCGTTCATCACATAGCCGCTCGGATCGGCCGGGTCGATCAGGCCATCCTGTCCATGGCTGGTGTAGGGGTCGAGCGCGACATCGGTGATTACGCCAAGTTCGGGAAACTCGCGCTTCAGGCGAGCCACCACGGTGGGTACCAGGCCCGCCGGATTCCAGGCTTCTTCCGCCCCCGGGGTCTTCCTGTTGCCATCCACCACCGGGAACAGGGCCAGTGCCGGCACACCCAGCTTCAGCGCCTTTTCGGCCACCGGCAACAAACGATCCAGCGACATGCGCTCGACGCCAGGCATCGACCCCACCGCTTCCGTGCGGCCCGCGCCTTCGAGGACGAAGACCGGGTAAATGAAGTCGCTGGCCGTGAGTGTGTGCTCACACATCAAACGCCGCGAGAAATCATCACGGCGCATCCGCCGCATCCGTGTTCCGGGAAATACACCTTTTGGAATCATTGGCTTAACCTTCAGAATATTTTGAGAATTAGTTGAACTTTAACGCATACGGCCTATCATATAAACAGATGGTGGCGGGCTTTGGTTCGCGCCGTCTCCCGCTTACCTCCCTGAGCGGGTACCTTGAACATTTCAAGGTGTTTCGCCCTCGACCTCCTCCCCTTTGGTCGAGGGCTTTTATTTTGGTGAAGCCAAAATAAAAGCCCTTCGGGCGAATTGTAAGGGCTATCCCCCGGCCCCCTTTCCGGGAAAGGGGGTGACTGGTTTGCTGACTGCGTCAGCCCGTTGACGCAACGACGCCGTCGCTTTTCAACCAGTTTCCCACGACCTTTTCCGCCTCTTCCATTCCGGTCTTCTTCAGGCTGGAAAACAACTGCACGGTGACCTGGTCGCCGAACTCGGCAAGCGCCGCGCGCGTTTCCTTCAGGGTCTTGGTCTGCTCCTGGCGCGTGAGCTTGTCCGACTTCGTCAGCAGACAGTGGATTGGCCGCCCCGTGGAGCCGAACCAGCCGATCATCTTCCAGTCGAGTTCAGTCAGCGGCCGGCGCGAATCCATGATCAGCACCAGGCCGACCAGATTGGACCGGCACGTCAGGTAATGTTCTAGCAAGCCTTGCCATTGCAGGCGAACCGCCAAAGGCACCTGGGCATAGCCATAGCCGGGCAGATCAACCAGCGCCGCGCCATTTTTCATGCGAAACAGGTTGATCAGCTGGGTCCGGCCCGGCGTCTTGGAGACGAAGGCGAGCCGGGTGTGCCCTACCAGGGTATTGATGGCGCTCGACTTTCCCGAGTTCGAGCGACCCGCAAAGGCGATCTCCGCCCCCTGCGGTGGAGGCAGGCCGCTGGGCTGGGCTACGGAAACTTCGAAGGTGGCGTGGCGGAATAAGGACATGGGCGATACGTCAGAGACACGTCGCCATGACTGGCTGACATGGAGAAATCGGGCGAGCTACGATAGAATATCAGGTTTACAATTTCCGAATCCTGCAGTTTCCGAGGAGTTTTTGTTCATGAAGCGTTCCCTGCTTATTCTGCTGTGCGCGATGATCCCGTTCGGTGCTAACGCGTCCGATGCCGCCAAGGCAGTTCCCAAAGGTGATGCCGCACGCGGCCAAACCATCGTCTCCACGGTCTGCGTTGCCTGTCACGGCCCGGATGGCAACAGTCCGATTCCCGTCAACCCGAAGCTGGCGGGACAACATCCCGACTATCTGCTGAAGCAGATGAAGAACTTCAAGGGCACCGACGGCAAGCCGCCTGAGCGCGTCAATGCGATCATGAACGGCATGATCGCGGCCTACGATGAAGGCCAGATGCGCGACTTGGCGGCTTATTTTTCGACGCAAACCCAGAAGGGCGAAACAGCGAAGAATCGCGAAACCATCGAACGCGGCCAGAAGCTGTATCGCGGTGGCGATCAGGCCAAAGGTCTGCCTGCCTGCGCCGGGTGTCATGGCCCGACCGGTGCCGGCATTCCAGCCCAATATCCGCGCATCGGCGGCCAGTTTCCGGAATACATGGAAGCACAGCTGAAAAGCTTCCGCGAGGGCACCCGCACCAACGACCCGAACAAGATGATGCGGACCATCGCGCTCAAGATGACCGACTCAGAAATCAAGGCAGTGGCCGACTACATCGCCGGGCTGCGCTAGGAATCCTCGTTGCGGCCAAAAGGGGCGGCCCGCCGGACGGCTCCGTCCGCAGCAGCCTACGCGGGGCGCTTGCCGAACAGCGCCGGAAACTCCTCTTTGACATAGGCCGCGTATTCCCGGTCACTGCTCAGGACATGGCGGACAAACCAGTCCTCAAAGAAATCGACCAGGTTCTCTGCTGGTAGCGGCTGCCCCACCGGGGCCCGACCCGACCCCGCCTTCTCCAGTTGATCCTGCAATTCGGCAATCTGCTCCATGAGCCTTGCGTGCTCTACGCAATGCTCCGCGTAGTCGGGATACCTGATGATTTCCAGCAGGGCCTCCTCGACCGCCAGATGGAACTTCATGTAATCCGACATTTGTGTCAGGAAGAAACGCAGGATATGCCAAGGGTCCCTTTTTGTTACCGAGTTCTCGATAGCAAGCAGATGTTCGAAGATCTTTTCGTGCTGATTGTCGATGGCTTCAATGCCAATCGCGAAACTGCTGTCCCACTTCATCGCACCTTCCTCTTCCCTCTCGCGGCCCGTCGGGTTTGCTTAATACGTCAAATTGTAGTCGCAACGGTCGGCCAGCACCCGGTACCCGCCGGATTCTCTTCAGCTCAGCCGAGCGCCGCTGACGCGAACTATGCCCGCGATGTCGCGGTGCTGTTCGATGTCGACCAACCCTGACGCCGCAAGCAGTTCGCGCACCGGCTCGGCCTGATCGTAGCCGTGCTCCAGCCAGAGTTGTCCGCCCGGTGCGAGATGCGCCGGCGCGGCGGTGATGATGTGGCGGATGGCGTCAAGGCCATCCGCGCCGCTGGCAAGCGCCGCCTGCGGTTCGTGGCGCAGATCGCCTGCGGCCAAGTGGGGATCGGATGCGGCGATGTAGGGCGGGTTGGTCACGATCAGATCAAATCTTTCGCTGCCCAGCGCGGCGAACCAGTCACTTTGCAGGAAGCGCAGTTGCGCACCCAGTCGTTCTGCATTCCCGCGTGCGATGTTCAAAGCTGCCGCGGAAGCATCTACCGCTGTGACTTGCGCCTGCGGGATTTCCAGTGCCAACGTGATGGCAAGGCAGCCACTGCCGGTACCGAGGTCGAGAATACTGACCGCGCCGGTCGCCGTCTTGCCAGCACCGACTTCTGCGAGGGCAATGTCGACCAGCAGTTCGGTCTCCGGACGCGGGATCAGCACGGCGGGCGAGACAGCGAACTCGCGACCGAAAAACTCGCGCTGCCCGATGAGGTAGGCCACCGGTTCGCCGCCCGCGCGGCGCGCCACCAGCGAGGCGAAGCTGAGCAGCGCGGCTTCGCCCAGCACCTCGTCGTCGTGTGCAATCAGCCAGGCCGCTGGCCGGCCCAGCACATGCCCCAATAGCAGGCGCGCCTCGCTCGCCGGCAGCTTCGCTCGTGCCGCTGCCAACGCCGCGGCCAGCGTGGTCATTCGGCCAGCGCGCCCAGCAGTTCGGCCTGATGCTCGGCCGTCAAGGCGCCTACCAGTTCATCCAGATCGCCGTCCATGATGGCGTCGATCTTGTACAGCGTCAGGTTGATGCGATGATCTGAAACGCGCCCCTGCGGAAAGTTGTAAGTGCGGATTCGCTCCGAACGGTCGCCGGAACCGATCAGGGATTTGCGCTCGGAGGCGATCTTCTGCTGCTGCGCGCGCTGCTTGGCATCATTGATGCGCGCCGCCAGCACCGACAGCGCCTGGGCCTTGTTGCGGTGCTGCGAGCGGTCGTCCTGGCACTCGACGACGATGCCGGTGGGAACATGGGTAATGCGCACCGCCGAATCGGTCTTGTTGATGTGCTGGCCACCCGCGCCCGAAGCGCGGAAGGTATCGATGCGCAGGTCTGCCGGATTGATGTCGATGTCGACCAGCTCATCGGCTTCCGGCATCACCGCGACGGTGCACGCCGAGGTGTGGATGCGGCCCTGGGTTTCGGTGACCGGCACACGCTGCACGCGGTGACCGCCCGATTCGAACTTGAGCTTGGAATAGGCGCCCTTGCCATCGATGCGGGCGATGATTTCGCGGAATCCGCCGAGATCGGATTCGCTGCGCGAGACGATCTCCACCTTCCAGCGCTGGCGCTCGGCGTAGCGGCTGTACATGCGAAACAGGTCGGCGGCGAACAACGCGGATTCGTCGCCACCCGTGCCGGCGCGGATTTCGAGAAACAGGTTTCTGTCGTCGTTGGGATCTTTCGGCAGCAGGGCACGCTGCAGGTCGACTTCGAGCCGGGCCATTTCGGCGCTCGCCGACTGCTGTTCGGCAACCGCGAGTTCCTTCATCTCGGGATCGGCCAGCATGTCAGCCGCGCTCGAATAGTCGGCGCTGGCGCTACGGTAAGCCTGGAAGAGTTCCACCACCGGCATGATGTCGGCCCGCTCGCGGGTGAGCTTGCGATAGCTATCCATGTCGCGAGCAGCCTGCTCGCCGCCGAGCAGGCCGTCGATTTCGGCCAGGCGCTCGCTCAAGCGTTCGAGTTTGTCGAGTATGCTTTTTTTCATGGCTGGATGATCGAGCTTGGCCGCCGGCGGATCATTGGCTGGCGGGCGATGCGGCGCGAGCGATGCGCTGGATGCTGTGACGCACATCGGCCGCCAGCAGCAGTTCGGTCTGCGCCGCAGCGAGGGTTATCCGCTCGTCGAAGCACAGCAGCCCGGCATCATCGACCTGCAAGATCCCGGCATCGATCAGGTTGCGAATCACATTGGCGAACAGCAGCTTTTCCGAGAACTCGGCGGAGTTGAATTCGTAGAGCATGGCCAGTCGCTGCGCCAGCAGATGGGTGGCGTCCTCGAGTGCAGTGCGGGTCAACTGGCCACTGCCATGGTGTTGCAGCAGGGCCAGCGTGAGGAACTGCCGCTCCAGCGTCGGGCGAATGATTTCGCCCAGTTGCTGCAGTTCCGGGCTGGCCTCGCTGTTGGGCGGCGGCGCGTGCAGAATTTCGGTCTGGTGGTCGACGAGTAGCAGCCCGCGCTGGCACAGTGCTGCCTGCGTGCGGTCGATCACCGCATCGAGCTCCTCGGCTTCCCAGCGCAAAAACAGATCGGCGCGCAGCAACCCGTAGATGCCCTTGATCGCCTCCCTCGCGCGTTGCCGCGTAAGTACCTGATTGTGACTGAGCAGGCAGGCCAGCAGCGAGGGCAGGGCCAGCAGGTGCAGCACGTTGTTGCGGAAATAGGCCAGCAGCGCGGCCTGCTGTTCCGCCGCCCGGATCATGTCGCCCAGAGGATGCGGATGGCACTCCACCAGATCGAGCCGGCGCACATAGTCGATCACCTCGCCGGCCGGCAGGTTGCACGAAATCACGGACTCGGCATAGGGCGTCTCGGCCAGCAGGTACTGCACATGCTCGATCTGCTTTTGCAGCAGGCGCAGATCCGCGGCGTGCTTGGGCGTCGACAGCAGCGTCACGGCGAGCAGATTGACCGGATTGACCACCGCCAGCGCATTGATGCTGCGCGCCAGCGCGGTGGCCGTTGCGTCAACTGCGCCGCGCATCCAGGGAGCCTGCGCATCGAAGCTTTCCTCGCGCCACGCCGGATGATGCGCATCAAGGAATTCAGCGAGCGCCAGCGGCGGACCGAAATTCACATGCACTCTGCCGAAGTTGCGCTTCAACAACCGCACTGCACCCAGCAAGTCGATCAGCGATTCGGACTTCTTGGGCCGGCCGTGGAGTTCGGCCAGATAACTGTTGCCCTCCATCAACTTCTCGTAGCCGATATACACCGGCACGAACACCAGCGGCCTTGAGCGGCTGCGCACGAAACTTTGCACCGTCATGGCCAGAATGCCGGCCTTGGGCGCCAGCATGCGCCCGCTGCGGCTGCGCCCGCCTTCGATGAAATATTCGATGGGAAAGCCGCGATCGATCATCAGGTGCAGGTATTCCAGAAATACCGTCGCGTAGAGCGGCTCGCCCTTGACCTTGCGCCGCAGGAAGAAGGCCCCGGAGCGCCGCAGGATCACTCCGACCAACGGCAGGTTGAGGTTGGCCCCGGCCGCGATATGCGGCACCATCAGGCCCCGGTTGAAGATCAGGTAGGAGATCAGCAGATAATCCACATGACTGCGGTGGCAGGGCACATAGACGATGCCATGACCCGGCGCGACCGCAGTCACGCGCTCGAAGTTATGCACCTCGACGCCGTCATAGACCTTGTTCAGGACCCAGGTCATGAACAGGGCGAACGCCCGCACCACTGAATAGGTGTAGTCGGAAGCGATCTCGAGTGCGAAGGCCCGGGCTGATCGCTGCGCGGCGACCAGGGAAATCGATTTGGTCTCCGCTTCGAGGGCAATCGCCTTGCGCACCGAGGGCGTGCTGAGCAACGCGCGCAACTGGGTGCGCCGATGGGACAGATCCGGACCGATTGCCATTTCGCGCTGACGCCGGAAGTGCACGCGCAGAACCCGCCCCAGCTTGCGCACCGCGCGCGCCTCGTCGATATCTCCGCTCAGCAGGTCGCGCAGGGAGATCGGCGCATTGAAACGCACCACGGTATGACGGCCATGAATCAATATGGCGAACAGCTGCCGCAAGGTGCTGACCGATTGCCATGTCTCGGAGAACAGGGCTTTCAGGATCGAGTCCTGCTTGTCCGGCTCGCGCCCCCAAAGTATCGTTACCGGGACCAATTGCACATCGAAGCGGGGGTCGGCGAACGCGGTCCTGACCAGGGACTTGAGCAGCCGCGAATGATAGTTGCGCGGATTCGGCACCAGGCGTCCACGCTCGTTGCGCGACAGGAAAAAGTAGGACCGCGGCGAGGTGAAGGCAGCATCCCGCATGGGTCGCGATGCCGGTGGCAAACCCAGCTGACGACACTCGTGATCGAGCACCAGCAGATTGGAAAGATGGTGCTCGTGGAGCACGTAGCAAACCGCCAGATCGGGGCGCAGGCCCAGCATCTCCGGTGTTTCCGGGAACACCCGGGTACGCGTCACCAGATAAAGAATCCGGCGCAGGACGTCCAGCGTCCAGCCCGTGAAATCGAAAAAGGGCAGCCTGCTCACTGGCGGCCGAACCTGCGCCCGGGCGATCGATGCGACAGCACGCACCTACTCCCCGGAATTGAGGTGATAGATGCGGGAGATAAGCGACGAAACCTCGGCGCGCTCGCTGCCTTCCGCCTGATTCAGGGCGTGAGTCGGCGCGTGCAGCAGCTTGTTGGTAATGCTGTGCGACAACACGTCGAGCACCTTGGCCGGATCGTCGCCGCGCGCCAACAGCTTCAGGGCGTGGTCCAGTTCATGACGCCGGGCGCGTTCCGCAGCATCGCGCAGGGCACGGATGGTCGGTACCGTCTCGCGCGATTCCAGCCAGTGCAGAAAACCGGAAACGCGGTCGGTGATGATCGCCTCGGCCTCGACCACGGCGGCCTGGCGCGATTCAAGACCGGATTCGACGATCTGGCCGAGATCGTCGAGGGTGTAGAGAAAGACATCGTCCAGTTGGGCCACTTCGGCCTCGATGTCGCGCGGCACGGCGAGATCGACCATCACCATCGGCCGGTGACGGCGCGCTTTCAGGGCGCGCTCGACCATTCCGAGGCCGATGATGGGCAGCGAACTGGCGGTGCAGGACACCACAATGTCGTAATCCGCCAGGCGCTCACCCAACTGATCGAGGCGCATGGCGTCCCCGGCAAAGCGGGCGGCGAGCTCGGCGCCGCGCTCCAGCGTGCGATTGGCGATCGTCAGTCGCTTCGGTTTCTGCGCGGCGAAATGCGCAGCACACAGCTCGACCATCTCGCCGGCGCCGATGAACAGCACCCTTTGCTCGGCGAGGCTGTCGAAAATGCGCGCCGAAAGATGCACCGCCGCCGCCGCCATGGAAACCGTATTGGCGCCGATCGCCGTGGTCGAACGCACTTCCTTGGCCACGGCAAAAGTGCGCTGGAACAGCTTGCCCAGCAGCGTGCCCAGCGTGCCGGCCTCTTCGGCGGCGCGTGCCGCCTGCTTCATCTGGCCGAGGATCTGCGGCTCGCCCAGCACCATCGAATCCAGTCCGGCGGCGACGCGGAACATGTGGCGCACGGCATCCTGCTGCGGATGCTGGTACAGGTACGGATGTATCTTCTGCGGCGACAGCGAGTGGTATTCCGCCAGCCAGTCCGCAGCTGCCTGCGGATTTTCCGCCGCGCAATACAGTTCGGTGCGATTGCAGGTCGACAGGATCGCCGCTTCTCGCACATTCTTCGCCCGCAACAGGTCGTGCAGAGCCTGCCCCATGAGCAATGGGTCGAACGCCACCTGCTCGCGCACTGCCAGCGGGGCGGTATGATGGTTGATGCCAAGAGCGAACAACTGCACGGCGATATGACCCTGAGACGACACTAGAATGGCCGACAGCGGCCATTAGAAACCCATACGGCCTGAACAACAAGTTCAAAACCTGTATCCGTGGCCGCGGGAGCGGGCCTGCATTGCTCATTATATTGGGCCGGAGGCCCTTTCGGGAGATGGCGGGCCTGCCCCCAGCCGCTGAGATGTGACCAGGAGGCGCAATGAATGGCGTTCAACCCGGCATGGCGGATGCCCTGTCGCGGTTTACGCGCCCCGTATCCGGCACCTGTTTCTGGTGTCCGCCACTGAAAAACCTCGATATCGACCCGAGCGCCGTCGGCCTCTGAACAGCGTGTCGCAACGGCCGGCCGACGCGCGGCCATGAGGCGGTGACGGCGCCGAACAGGTAGAATCGCGCCCGTTCATGGCGCATGCCGGCGCCAAGTGGCGCGCCACCAGCGCCGACTCTTGGAGAATTTCAGTGCAACTCGTCTGTCTCGATCTCGAAGGCGTCCTCGTTCCCGAAATCTGGATCGAGTTTTCCAAACGCACGGGCATCCCGGAACTGTCCCGCACCACACGCGACGAGCCGGACTACGACACGCTCATGAAGTATCGTCTGGACTTGCTCAAAACCCACAAGCTGGGCCTGCCGGATATCCAGAAGGTGATATCCGACATGGGACCGATGGCCGGTGCCAAGGACTTCCTCGACGCCCTGCGGCGCGACTATCAGGTCATCATTCTGTCCGACACCTTTTACGAATTCGCCATGCCGCTGATGGCGCAACTGAACATGCCGGTGCTGTTCTGTCACAAGCTGGAAGTGGATGCCGCCGGTTTTGTGGTGAACTACCACCTGCGCATGCCGAACCAGAAAATGGAGTCCGTGCGGCGCTTCCGCCAACTCCAGTTCAAGGTGATCGCCGCCGGCGATTCCTACAACGACACGGCCATGCTGGCCGAGGCCCACGCCGGTATCCTGTTCCATCCGCCGCAGAGCGTAATCGACGCGTTTCCGCAATATCCGGTAACCATGAGCTACGGCGAACTGCGCAGCGAAATCGACAAGGCAAGCAAAAAAATCTAGCCACAGAGAACACAGAGGAAAGACATGTGACGAATTTCTCTGTGTACTCTGTGATCTCTGTGGCTAAAGGGGTTTCCCATGCACCGTAACCGCTTCTACACGCTGACCGCCTCCTGCCCTGACCAGGTCGGCATCATTGCGCGCGTCACTGGCTTCATTGCCGAACACAAGGGCTGGATTCTCGAATCCAGCTTCCACGCCGATGACCTCGACGGGCGCTACTTCATGCGCATTGAAGTCAGGGCCGATTCGCTGCCCTTCCAGCTCGCCGAGTTCCGCAGCCGTTTCCAGCCCCTGGCCGACGAACTGCAACTGGACTGGCGCATCAACGATTCGGCGGTCAAGAAGCGCATCGTGGTGCTCGTCTCGCAACAGGAACATTGCCTCTATGACCTGCTGGCGCGCTGGCAGTCGAAGGAACTCGATATCGAGATTGCCTGCGTGATCTCGAATCACGACACCTTCAGGGGCTTTGTCGAGTGGCATGGCATTCCCTTTCATCATGTGCCGGTGCCGGCCGAGCACAAGGCTGCAGCCTATGCCAAGGTCCAGCACCTGTTCGAGGACGTGCGCGGCGACACCATGGTGCTCGCGCGCTACATGCAGATCCTCTCGCCCGAGCTGTGCGCCGCCTATCCGGCGCGGATTATCAACATCCACCACAGTTTCCTGCCCTCCTTCGTCGGCGCCAGACCCTACCATCAGGCCTACACGCGCGGCGTCAAGCTGATCGGCGCCACCTGCCATTACGTGACCGAAGCCCTCGACCAGGGCCCGATCATCGAGCAGGACGTGATCCGCATCGACCACTCGGATTCGGTCGAGGACATGGTGCGCTACGGCAAGGACATCGAAAAGACCGTACTCGCGCGCGGCCTGCGCTATCACCTCGAAGACCGCGTGCTGGTTCACGGCAACAAGACCGTGGTGTTCCGCTGAGGTTTGCAACACTGCCGTCCAGCCAGCACTGCGCCGAATCGGTTGCTGAGATCGAATATCTAGGCGCCCGGTCCGCAATCCATACAGCGCTCCACCACTTCTGAATCGGTGTGCATCTGATGGTTGAGGTCACGAAGTGCGGTGCGCAACCCCTCTTCAATGACCGGATGATAGAAGGGCATTCCCAGCATTTCGGCAACCGTCATGCGCTTTTGCGCCGCCCAGGCCAGCAGATGCCCGATGTGCTCGGCGGCGGGGCCGAACATTTCCGCGCCCAGGAACAAGCCGCTGCCTTGCTCGGCATAGACTTTCAGTATGCCTTTGTTGCGCAGCATGACGCGACTGCGTCCCTGATCCTCGAAGGACACCAGCCCCACTGCGAAGCGATCCTTGAAATGCTGGCCGATCTGGTCCAGGTTGAGCCCGACCGACGCCACTTGCGGATCGGTGAAGACTACCGCCAGCGGCGTGCGGCGCAAGCCTGGTCGTACGTCCGGATAACGTCCGGCATTTTCGCCGGCAATGCGTCCCTGATCGGCTGCTTCGTGCAGCAGGGGAATCTCGTTGCTGGCGTCGCCGGCAATAAAGATAGAACTGTCGCCGCACCGCAGGGTGAAGCGGTCAAACACCGGCACGCCGCGTTCGTTCAGCTGCAGTCCGGTGTTCTCCAATCCCAGTCCGGCGACATCCGGCGCACGACCGGTCGCCGCCAGCACGTAGTCGAACTGCTCGGTTTGCCAGGTGCCGTTCCGATGCAGGTAATTGACCTCGACCCCGGCGGCGGATTCACTGGCCGATTTCACCTCGGCCGATGCATCAAGATAGAACTCTTCATTGAAGGCCTGGTTGGCGTAGTCGCGAATCGCCGGATCACGAATGCCGGCGATGCCACCGCCGACGCCGAACATCTTGACCTTCACCCCCAGGCGGCTCATTGCCTGCCCGAGTTCCAGCCCAAGCACACCCGGACCGAACACCACCAGACTGGTCGGCAAGGTAGCCAAGTCGAATATGTTTTCATTGGTCAGCAGATGTGCCCTGAATCCCTTTAACAGCGGCGGCAGAACCGGAATGCTGCCGGTGGCGATGACGATCCGCCGGGCGTGAATCAGCTGACCCTGCTCCGTCACCAGGGTATTGGCATCCTGAAAACTGACCTTTGCCGCCAGGCGGTCGGCCGGCGGAATGGAATCAACCGACTCCTGCACAAACCCGACAAAGCGGTCCCGTTCGCCCTGCACTCGCGCCATCACCGCCGCGCCGTCAACCGCCAGACCTTGCGCATGGACCCCGAATCGGTCGGCATGGCGCGCCTGATGAGCCACTTCCGCCGCGGCAATCAGCAATTTGCTGGGCATGCAACCGACGCGGGCGCAAGTCGTACCGTAGGCGCCGCCTTCGATCAGCAGGACGGAGCCGGCATGGGCCCGCGCGGTCCGATAGGCACCCATCCCGGCGGTGCCCGAACCAATGATGGCGACATCGACGTGGATTGGGGTCATGGGAAATTGCTCCAGTGGAAATTTCGGATTGTTGAGGCCAAACGCTTATGGCGGCCACGTAGTACTGTTGACCGCGGTCCGCGAAAACTCATTTCGCCAGCCAGGCGGTCAGTTCGTCGGCGCCGCCGATGTGCTGACCATCGATATACACCTGGGGTGTAGTCCCGCGTCCGGTCACCGCTTGCAGGGAGCTGTAGCTGATGCCATGGCTGCCCAATTCGATTTCTTCAAAACGATACTTCCTGTCGCCGAGCATCTTGCGGGCGCGGGCGCAGTGCGGGCAGCCGGGTTTGCTGAACAGGGTGATGCGTGCCGGGGGACGGGCCTTGGGGTTGATGTGCTTGAGCATGGTGTCGGCGTCCGACACCATGAACGGATCGCCAGGCTGTTCCGGCTCAATGAACATTTTTTCAATCCGGCCATCCTTCACCAGCATCGAATAGCGCCAGCTCCGCTTGCCCAGGCCGATCTCCGATTTGTCGACCAACAGGCCCATGCCCTGGCTAAATTCGCCGTTGCCGTCAGGCAGGAAATAGATGTTTTCGGCGTGCTGCTCTTCTTTCCAAGTTTCCATCACGAAGGGATCGTTGACCGACAGACAGATGATGCTGTCGATCCCATTCGCCTTGAATACCTCCGCCAGTTCGTTGTAACGCGGCAGGTGTGTGCTGGAGCAGGTTGGCGTGAAGGCGCCCGGCAACGCAAACAGCACCACTGTTTTCCCCTTGAACAGGGCATCGCTGCTGACCTTCTGCCACTCATCATTGACCCGAATCGGGAAAGTGACTTGGGGGACTGGCTGACCTTCTCGCGACTTGAGCATGGCTTTATTTTCTCGGGTTCGTGTTGTGGTTCGATGTCTGCAAAGTACGCGTCGCTGCACGGATCATCTGTTCGCTGGCGAACCAAGTTCAGCAAGGCCTGGTCAGCGTGCCATGCCGGCCGTGCCGGATCGCCGAAAGACAGCGTGATCCGGCGCCGGCACCAGCCGACTACCGATGGACCACAAATAGTTTGACGTCCATCTAAAAATTGGATATTCTGCGGTAGGGTCTTTGGTACGGCCAAACTAGGCAAGGAAGGCATCGCTCCGGCTGCGGATCGATGTTTGTCCGATGAGGAGAGGAAGAACAAATGACGGTACAAAGTGTCTCCCTGGTAATCGCCGGCAGCGGTGGAGCAGGTGTCGTCACCGCGGGGTCCTTGCTGCTGGACGCGGCCGCCAATGCCGGCTGGTATGCCTTGATGAGCCGGTCGTCGGGACCGCAGATTCGCGGCGGCGAGGCGGCGGCGATGCTGCGCTTCGCCACCGAGCCGATCATGTCGCACGACGACAGCTTTCACCTGCTGATGGCCATCGATTGGGAAAACATCAGTCGCTTCTCGGCCGAAATCCCGCTGGTAGAGGCGAGCCTGATTGTCGGCGATCCGGCCCACGGCGATGCTCCGGCAGCCTTATTGAGCGGCAAGCCGCGCCAGGCCGCACTGCCGATGTCTGAAATTGCCGGCAGGATCGAGAACGGCCGGCCGAACATGGTCGCTCTGGGCGCCATCGCCGCCTTGATCGGCCTGCCCCCCGAAGCGATGCAAGCCGTCGTCGAGAAGAACCTGCGGCGCAAGGGACAGGCGGCGATCGATGCCAGCATGACGGCCTTCCACGCCGGCGTCGCCGCTGCCGCAGACCTGCCCGCGATCGCGAAACTGCCTGCGGTAGCCGCCGCGTCCGGGCCGCGCTGGAGCATCACCGGCAACGAAGCCACGGGCCTCGGCGTGATACGTGGCGGCGTGCGCTTTGTCGCCGCCTATCCGATCACGCCCGCCACCGAGGTCCTCGAATGGCTGGCGCCGTCACTGGCCAAAGTCGGCGGCGTGCTGGTCCAGGCCGAAGACGAGCTGGCCTCCATCAACCAGATCATCGGTGCCTCCTACGGTGGCGTGCCGGCGATGACCGCCACCTCGGGCCCGGGTCTTTCCCTGATGATCGAATCCCTCGGGCTGGCGGTTGCCGCCGAGGTGCCGGTCGTCGTCGTCGACGTCATGCGCGTCGGGCCCTCGACCGGGATCGCCACCAAGTCGGAACAGAGCGACCTCAACATCGCGGTCTACGGTTTGCACGGCGATGCGCCGCACATCGTGGTCGCGCCAAACTCGGTGGCCGATTGCCTGTTCACCACCCAGTGGGCCGTGCATCTGGCCGAAGCCATGCAGACACCGACCCTGGTCCTCAGCGACCAGGCGATGGGCCAGGCGCGCGCGATTATTCCGCGTCCCGCCGAGCTGGCCTTCATCGGCCAGCGCATCACCGCCACCGCAGCGGTCGAAGGCGAACGCTACCAGCGCTATGCCGTGACGGCCTCCGGCGTGTCACCGATGGCGATTCCCGGCACCGCGGGCCTGACGCATACTGCGGACGGGCTGGAGCACAACGAGTTCGGCACCCCGTCCTCGCAGGCCTCGGATCACCACACGCAGATGGACAAGCGCAGCCGCAAGCTGACGCAGTTCAACTATGGCGACCACTGGGCCGACATCGAAGACGCAGAAGTCGGCGCCGGCGACACGGCGATCATCACCTGGGGCTCCTCGACCGGGCCGGCGCGCGAAGCCCTGCGCCGCTTCTCGGACGCCGGCGGCAAGGCGCGCCTGATCTCGGTGCGGCTGATTGCGCCGGTGCAGCCGGAAAAGATGGCGGCCGCACTGAAGGGAATCACCCGCGCCGTGGTCGTCGAGCAATCGCATAGCGGCCAGTTCCATCGCATGTTGCGGGCGTTCTATGATCTGCCGCGTGAAACCTGCTCCCTGCATCAGGCCGGCCCGCTGGCATTCGGTCCCGGCCGCATCCTCGAACAACTCAATACCTGGAGAGCGTGATGGAAGCGGTTACGCGGAAATACAAGGCAAAGGATTACAAGTCGGAGCTCAAGCCGATCTGGTGTCCGGGCTGCGGCGATTACACGGTGCTCAATGCGCTGACCCGGGCACTGGCCGAACTGGGTTTGGCGCCGGAACAGGTCGCGGTGGTTTCGGGCATCGGCTGTTCCTCGCGCATCCCGGCCTATACCAGCGTGTATGGCTTCCACGGCGTGCATGGCCGCGCCTTGCCGGTAGCGACCGGCCTCAAGCTGGCGCGACCCGACCTGACCGTGCTGGTGACCGGCGGCGATGGCGACGGCTTCTCGATCGGCGGCAACCATTTCCTGCACGCCTGCCGGCGCAATGTCGACCTGACCTACATCGTCATGGACAACCAGGTGTACGGCATGACCAAGGGCCAGGCGTCGCCGACCACCGCTCCTGACTGGGAAGGCAGCAAACTCACTCCGGAAGGGACCGGGATCAACCCGTTCCAGCCGCTGGTGGTCGGTTTGGCGTCCGGCGCGAATTTCGTCGCCCGCGTGTCGAGCAGCGACCCGGTGAACATGGCGCAGATCATCGTTGAAGCCATACGGCACCCCGGGTTTTCGCTGGTCCAGGTGTTGAGCCCATGCGTCACCTTCCGCCCGGAACAGGCCGAATGGCGCGACATCGTGCGCACCGCCGTGGTCGACTACACCGACGATGCCGCGCGCGCCGCACGGCGCCTGATGACCGACGACGGCTTCAATGTCGGCAAGGTGCTGTACAAGGGCGAACGCCCGCCGTTTCGGCCGGAATTCGAGAAGACCAACGGTTCGATCGCGGAACTTGAAGCGAGGTTTTTGCTATGAGCGGAAAGCCGCAGGACGGCGGCGCCATTCGCACGCTTCCCGAGCTTCTGGCGCATGCGCTGGCGATGGAGAACGAGGCGGCCGAACGCTATGGCGAACTCGCCGACCAGATGGAGACGCACCACAAGACAGCTGTCGCGGCGATCTTCCGGCGCCTGGAAAAGGCGGAAAAAGCCCACCTCGGCGAACTCGACGAGATGTGCAGGAAAGTCCAGCTGCCGCACTACGCGCCGTGGGACTTCAAGTGGAGCGGCAGTGAAAGCCCCGAGGCCATAGCGATCGGCAGGGTGAATTATCAGTTGTCGGTGCGGGAGGCCATCCTGCTCGCGTTCGAGCATGAGCGCAAAGCAGCGGATTTCTATGCGGAGATTGCGAACACGGCGGAAGCGGCCGACGTGAAAGAACTGGCGCGCCAATTTGCCGACGAAGAACATGAGCACATGGGCTGGCTGGAAACCTATCTTGCAGAATGCGGACCTGACGACTCCAGGGTGCTCGAAGATCCCGATCCGCCGCTGGGGCAGGAATAACCGCCCGCTGTCTGCGCGCAAACCCATTGGCCCACTTTCAAACTGAACATCAATCGAGGGGAAATACAAATGGCGCTACTCATCAATGACCTCTGCATCGCCTGCGACGTCTGTCTGGCCGCCTGCCCGAACAAGGCGATCACGGCCGGCGAAGACATCTTCACCATCAACCCGGACCTGTGCACCGAATGCGTCGGCCACCACGCGGTGTCACAGTGCGTCAAGGTCTGCCCGGTACGGGCCTGCGTTCCCGATCCGGCCCACCGCGAAAGCAAGGACGAATTGCAGGCGAAGTACGAGCGCCTGATGGCGCAAAAAGCCGCCTGATCAAGCCAATACAAGGAGCCGAGGACATGGGTATCAGAGACAAACTGGCGCAGCTAGCCGCGCGCATGCACGACACACCGCAATACAACTCGCAGGGTGCCGTGCTCTTCGTCGATCTCGAACAGCGCAAGACGCTGAAGAAGTACCTGCCGCTCGAGGTCATGCGGAACTTTCTCGGCGGACGCGGCGCCAACATGTGGCTGCTCTACAACCTGATCGAGGAAGAGCGCGCCGCGCTCGATCCCGAGGTCCCGTTGATCTTCGGCACCGGCATCCTCACCAGCAGCATGCCCTCGGCCACGCGCGGCAACTTCACCAGCAAGTCGCCGGAAAGCGATGCCATCCTCGACGCCAACGGCGGCGACTACTTCCCCTCCTTCCTGCGCACCCACGGCTACGACCACATCGTGCTCTACGGTCGCGCGCCGTCCTGGACGCTGCTCAAGATCGCCTACGAGAATGTCGAATTGGTCGACGCCGCGCCCTACGTCGGCATGGACAACCTCGAACTGCCGAAAGCGATCGAACGCGACTTCAACTGCGTCGAGCGCGAGGACATGGCGCTGGCCCGCATCACCACGGCCGGCGAGAACCAGGTGCTGTGCGCCGGCATCATGGGCGGCATCAAGGCGATCTGGGCGCGCGGCGGCGGCGGCGCCAAGATGGGTTCGCTCAAGCTCAAGGGCATCATGGTGCACGGCACGCCCAGGGAATTGCAGCCGGTCGAACCCATGGCGAAATACAACAAGGTGATCGGCAAGAAGATCATTACCACCAGCGTGATCAAGAACGCGCTGAAGATGGTCGGCACGCCCTTCCTCTACAAGCCCAGCCGCGTGCTCTGCGCGCTGGGCGCCAAGAACCACCAGGAGACCAGCTGGACCGAAGCCCTCGATGCCGATAACTTCGATCCCTACCGCCCCGGGATGGACGGCTGCTACCTGTGCCCGGTGCATTGCCGCAACCAGAACGACATGACGCCCGAGGGTCACGGCGGCTGGGGTGCGGCGGCGCTCAAGGGCCTCACCGGCAACGCCAGCTACGACAAGGCCCAGGCCTCGGTCGAGCATGGCAAGGCGCGCGACTACACGGGCATCCATCACGACGGAAAGTTCGACAAGTACGACAAGGGCGACGGTCCCGAGTACGTCACCCTCGGCAAGTTCGGCCCGCTGATCGGCATCAAGGAGCCCGAGCAGGTGCTGCGCCTCAACAACATCCTCAACGACCTCGGCCTCGACTCCGCCTCGTGCGGCAGTTCCATCGCCTGGGCCATGGAGCTTTACCAGCGCGGCATCATCACGCAGAAGGATACCGGTGGGCTGGACCTGTCCTGGGGCAACTACGACGTCATCGAAAAGCTGCTGTTCATGACCGCGAAACGCGAAGGCTTCGGCGACACCATCGCCGACTCTGCACGCGCCGTGGAGCGCGGCAAGTACCCGGCAGCGGCGCTCGACTACCGCATGACGGTCAAGGGCCTGTTCCAGTCCGACCCCCACGATGCGCGCATCCTCAAGGCCTTCGCCCTCGGCCTGTCGGTCGCCACGCGCGGCATGGACCACCTGCGCAGCCGCCCGACGCTGGAAATCAATGCCCGCATCAACGACGATCCAGCGCTCAAGGCTTCGCTCTACAACGGCGTCGTCAGCGCCAAGCCGAACAGCTACGAGGGCAAGGAATACGCAGTCAGGAAGTGCGAGAACAACTTCGCGGTGGGCGATTCGGTGGGCATGTGCCGCTTCAACACCAAGCTGTTCAATTCGCCCTCCCTGCCCGACCCCGGCGACTTCGCCGTGCAGCTGACGTCGCTGACCGGTCAGCCCTTCGTCGAAGCCGAAATGGACGAGATCGGCCGCAACATCAGCGGCATCGAGCACATGCTGAACTTCCGCTTGGGTCTGCGCGCGAAGGACGACACCCTGCCCCGCCGCTGGTTCGAGGAGGCTCTGACCGAAGGTCCCTTCGCCGGGGAGAAGATCGACCGCACCGAGTTCGAGGCGATGAAGAAGCGCTTCTACACCGTCACCGGCCTCAATGCCGAAGGCCTGCCGGCCGGCGAATGGCACGAAAAACTCTCGCGCTGGATTACCGGCTTTGCCATACGCGTCGACCTGCCAAGACAACTGCCCGGGGCTCCGGAACAGATCGTGGTCATCGACGAGAACGTGGGCGACGTGACCGAACTGCGCCAGGCCCTGCTGCGCAAACTGCCCGAGGCGGCGGCGGACCTGAACGACAGCTCGTGGAACATCGCGGTCAATGGCGAGATGGTGCTGTCGGGCGAAAAGGCGACGCGCATTCGCAGCGGCGATCGGGTCGCCCTGGTGCCGATCATTGCCGGCGGCTGAGCGGGTCTTGTCGGGCGACCTGATCGCCAAATGATCGAGCGCCGGTCCTCGCCCGCAGTTGCCGGCGGGGGTCGGCGCTTTCTTATTCCCGGCGCACCGGCTTGCGCAGCAGCAGCCAGAGCCCGACAAGAATCATCGGCAGGCTCAGCCACTGCCCCATGCTGACCGTATAGGAAAGCCCGAAGATTCCGGCATCCGGCTCGCGGAAGTATTCGGCAACAAAACGCAGCACGCCGTAGCCGATGAGAAACATCCCGGATACCTGCCCCGCCGCGCGCCGCCGCGCGGAGAACAGCCAGAGCATCACGAACAGCAGCAAGCCCTCTCCCGCCGCCTGATACAGCGGCGACGGATGGCGCGGCAGCCGGTCGACCTGGGGAAAGACCATCGCCCAGGGCAGCGTCGCATCGGCCACCCGGCCCCACAATTCGCCGTTGATGAAATTGCCGATGCGCCCGGCCAGCAGGCCGAGCGGCACCAGCGGGGCGATGAAGTCGGTCACCTGGAAAAACGTCTTGCCGGCCTTGCGGCCCCACAGCCACATCGCCACGAACACACCGAGCATGCCGCCGTGAAAGGCCATGCCGCCCTTCCACACTGCGAGGACTTCCAGCGGATGCGAAAGATAGTAGCCCGGCTCATAGAACAGCACCTGGCCCAAGCGGCCGCCGAGCACCACGCCGAGCACGCCGTAGAACAACAGGTCGTCGATGTCCTGCGCGTTCATCCCGTGCCACGGCTGCGCCGCCGCGCGCCGCTTGCCGAGCCAGAGAAAGGCGATAAAGCCGGCCAGGTACATGAGGCCGTACCAGCGCACGGCCAGCGGGCCGACTTGCAGGGCGATGGGATCGAACTGGGGATGGATCAGCATGGTGGCCGGATTCTAACCGTCCGCCAGAAGTCGGCGCTGGCGGGACGGCGATTTCATTCGCCACAGGGCTTCCGCTAGAATTACCGACTCTTTCCCGGCCGCCGCGCCCATCGCAGGAGATTCCCATGCCCGTCTATCGTTCCCGTACTTCAACCCACGGCCGCAACATGGCCGGCGCCCGCGCGCTGTGGCGCGCCACCGGCATGAAGGATGGCGACTTCGGCAAGCCGATCATCGCCGTGGTCAATTCCTTTACCCAGTTCGTGCCGGGCCACGTGCATCTGAAGGACATGGGGCAACTGGTGGCGCGCGAGATCGAGGCAGCGGGCGGCGTGGCCAAGGAATTCAACACCATCGCGATCGATGACGGCATCGCCATGGGCCACGGCGGCATGCTCTACAGCCTGCCCAGCCGCGAGCTGATCGCCGACTCGGTCGAATACATGGTCAATGGCCATTGCGCGGATGCGATGGTCTGCATTTCCAACTGCGACAAGATCACCCCGGGCATGCTGATGGCAGCGTTGCGGCTGAACATTCCGACGGTATTTGTTTCCGGCGGACCGATGGAGGCAGGCAAGGTCAAGTGGCATGGCGGCTACCGCATGGTCGACCTGATCGACGCCATGATCGAGTCCGCCGACGACAAGAACAGCGATGCGGAAGTGGCCAGCATGGAGCGTTCCGCCTGTCCGACCTGCGGATCGTGTTCCGGAATGTTCACCGCCAACTCGATGAACTGCCTGACCGAGGCGCTTGGCCTGTCCTTGCCGGGTAACGGTTCGCTGCTGGCGACGCATGCCGACCGCGAAAAACTTTTCCTCAAGGCCGGCCGCGTCATTGTCGAACTCTGCCGGCGCTGGTACGAAAAGGGCGATGCGTCCGTGCTGCCGCGCTCGATTGCCAGCTTTGCCGCCTTCGAGAACGCCATTGCGCTGGACATCGCCATGGGCGGCTCGACCAATACCGTGCTGCACCTGCTGGCTGCGGCCCAGGAAGCCGGCGTCGATTTCAACCTGGCCGACATCGACCGCATGTCGCGCAAGGTACCCTGCCTGGCCAAGGTGGCGCCGTCGACGCAGAAGTACCACATGGAAGACGTGCATCGCGCCGGCGGCATCATGGCCATCCTCGGCGAGCTCGACCGCGCCGGCCTGATCAACCGCGACTGCCCGACCGTGCTCTACCCGAGCATGGGCGAAGCGCTGGACTGCTGCGACGTAAAGCGCAACGAAGATCCGGCGGTACACGAGTTCTATCGCGCCGCCCCCGGCGGCATACCGACGCAGACCGCCTTCTCGCAAAATCGCCGCTATCCCAAACTCGATCTCGATCGCGCCAACGGCTGCGTCCACGACCTGGCTCATGCCTTCTCGCTGGACGGCGGACTGGCGGTGCTGTACGGCAACATCGCGGAGAAGGGCTGCGTGGTCAAGACCGCCGGCGTCGATGACTCCAATCTCAAATTCACCGGTCGCGCCCGCGTCTGCCAGTCGCAGGAAGAAGCGGTCGAGAAAATTCTTGCCGACCAGATCGTCGCCGGCGACATCGTGATCGTGGTCTATGAAGGTCCGAAAGGCGGCCCGGGCATGCAGGAGATGCTGTATCCGACCTCATATCTCAAGTCGAAGGGCATGGGCAAGGTCTGCGCGCTGCTCACCGATGGCCGCTTTTCCGGCGGCACGTCGGGGCTCTCGATCGGCCATGCCTCGCCCGAAGCCGCCGCCGGCGGGGCCATCGGCCTGGTCGAAGAAGGCGACACGATCGAGATCGACATTCCCAACCGGCGCATCCACCTCGCCGTGCAAGAGTCGGCGCTGGCGGCACGGCGCACAGCGATGGAAGCCCGCGGCGTACACGCCTGGAAGCCGCTCAATCGCCAGCGCGAAGTCTCGGCCGCGCTCCTGGCCTATGCCGCCATGACGACGTCGGCCGACACTGGTGCAGTGCGGGATATTTCGCAGCTTAGTTGACCTGGATCAAAATCCCACGGATATATCAGCCGATACTTATTTACAGATTAGCTGAGATTATGTCTTGCATGGGGAAAAATCATGAAACGCGCGTTCACCCGAGTTGCACTCGTGATGTGTTACGCCGGCTGGCTGGCCGCCGCAGGGCCAGTTCTAGCGGATGAAGCAAAGCCGCTAAAACTAAATACCACCGCCGATCACACCAAGTTCAAGGAACTGCAAAAGGAATTCACGTCCGGGCCGGAGGTGACCAAGGTCTGTCTGACCTGCCACACGGAAGCCGCCGGCCAGATTCACCGCACCAAGCACTGGAAGTGGGAGTACCTGAATCCCCAAACCGGCCAGACGCTGGGCAAGAAGACCGTCGTCAACAACTTCTGCATTTCGATTGCCTCCAACTACGCGTCCTGCACCAGTTGCCACGTCGGCTACGGCTGGAAAGACGCCAGCTTCGACTTCAAGTCCGAAGAAAACGTGGATTGCCTGGTCTGTCATGACACCACCGGCAACTACAGGAAGCCGCCCGGCTTCGCCGGCAACCCGGTGGTCAAGGACACCGAATTCCCGCCCGGTTCCGGCAAGATCATCAAGGGCATCAATCTCTCCAAGATCGCGCAGAAGATCGGCAAGACCAGCCGCGATACCTGCGGCGCCTGCCACTTCAACGGCGGCGGCGGTGACGGCGTCAAACACGGCGACATGGACACTTCGCTCGCGGCGCCGACCAAGGAACTCGACGTGCACATGGATGCCGAAGGTCTCGATTTCACCTGCGGCACCTGCCATACCAGTTCCAGCCACGATGTCGCCGGCAGCCGCTACACGCCGACCGCCCAGGACAAGCAGGGCGCCCGCATCCGCGGCAAGGCCGACAAGGGCAACCCGGCCACCTGCGTCGCCTGTCACGGCAACGGTCCGCACAAGAAAGAAGCGCGGCTGAACCAGCACGCGACCAAGATCGCCTGCCAGACCTGCCACATCCCGACTTATGCACGCGGCGGCATCCCCACCAAGATGGTGTGGGACTGGTCCACCGCCGGCAAGCGCGATGCCGAAGGCAAGCAAATCACGTTGAAGGACGCCAAGGGTCACATCATCTACGAATCGCGCAAGGGTGATTTCACCCTGGCCGAGAACGTCAAGCCCGAATACGTCTGGTTCAATGGCCAGGTGACCTACACGCTGATCACCGACAAGATCGAGAAGTCGGAGCAGCGCACGCCGATCAACAAGCTCGGCGGCAGCCCGACCGACGGCAAGTCGATGATCTGGCCGATGAAGGTATTCCGCGGCACGCAGCCCTACGACCCGGTCAACAAGACACTGGTCACGCCGCACACGGCGGGCAACGACGATACCGGCTACTGGAAGAATCTGGACTGGGACAAGGCCATTACGGTCGGCATGAAGGATTCCGGCCATCCCTTCTCGGGCAAGATCGATTTCATCAAGACCGAGATGTCCTGGCCGATCACGCACATGGTGGCACCCAAGGAAAAGGCGCTGGGCTGCGCCGAGTGTCACAGCAAGCAAAGCCGCCTGGCCGGCATCCCGGGCATCTACATCCCGGTGCGTGACAACAACAAGTTGCTGGACACCATCGGCTGGAGCATCGTGTTCCTGACCCTGCTCGGCGTATTCGGCCACGGCGCCCTGCGCATCGTATCCAGCCGCAAGCCCTGAGGAGTATTGAAAATGTCTGAACGTATCTACGTCTTCAAACGCTTCGAGCGTTTCTGGCACTGGTCGCAAGCCGGTCTGATCATGTTTCTGATGCTCACCGCTTTCGATATCCACGGCACCTACACCATCTTCGGCTTCGAGAAGGCGGTGGCCTACCACACCATTGCCGCGTGGTCGCTGATCGGCCTGTGGGTATTCGCGATCTTCTGGCACTTCACCACCGGCGAATGGAAACAGTACATCCCGACCACGGAAAAAGTCGTGGCCATGATGAACTACTATCTGTTCGGCATCTTCAAGGACGCGCCGCATCCCTTCCGCCTGACGCAGTTGCGCAAGCACAACCCGCTGCAGCGGCTGGCCTACCTGGCGATCATGGTGTTCGTCGGCCCGCTGATCTGGGTCACCGGCGTGCTCTATCTGTTCTATGCCAACTGGGCTGCGTGGGGACTCACCGCCGTGCAACTGGAATGGGTCGCCACCGGCCACATCATCGGCGCCTTCCTGATGCTCGCCTTCCTTATCGCCCACGTCTATCTGACCACCGCCGGGCACACCCCGCTGGCCCACATCAAGGCCATGATCACCGGCTGGGAAGAAGTGGATTAATCAAACACCCCATTATTTGCAAGGAGTCTGACCATGAAACTCACCAAAACCCTCAGCGCCGCTGCCCTGCTTTCCCTGTTCGCCGCTTCGGCCATCGCCTACGACGCCGACTGGAAGCGCGGCCGCGTCTATTACCGCAGCGTGTGCACCTCCTGCCACGCCGTCGCCCCTAGCGGCGCGATCAATCCGAGCACCAAGACCAAGGCGGAATGGGCGGCCTACCTGAAGGCCGACAAGCACAACAAGGGCAAGGACACCGTCAAGCAGTACGTCAGCAAGGCCTATCGCGCCAGCATCAAGTCGGGTAACAAGGCCGCCGAGAAGTTTGCCGATACCCCGGATCAGGAATTGATGGACGACATCTCCGCGTTCCTGACCAAGGGTGCCAAGGACGGCGACTCTCCGGCCACCTGCAGCTGACAAGGGCACTGCCGAAGGCGTGCGCCTCCCGGGGCGGCGCGCCGGCCTTTTGCGCCTGATCGACAATGAGATTGGCGCCCGGCAGCGACAGCGATTCGGCGATCGAAAGGAAAGCATCATGACCGCATCAGAAAAGCAAGGCAATCCGGAAATCAAACCCTTCTGGTCACCCCTGGCGGCAGGCATCGCGCTCGGCTTGGCCTTGCTGCTGACCTTTGTTCTGTCCGGCCACGGCCTGGGGGCCAGTGGGGCGGCTAACGACATGGTCGCCGGCGTGGGGCTGAAGCTGGCGCCGGAGGCCACCAGGGCGAACGGCTACCTCGGACCGATGGTGGCGGACGGCAGCCCGATGGGCTCATGGATGACCTGGGAGATCCTCGGCGTTGCCATCGGCGCGCTGGTGGCGGCTTTCATGGCCGGTCGCTTTCGCGTGCAATTGGATGGCGCGCGCAGCGTCGGCACCCCGGCGCGCTTGATCAGCACTTTAGCCGGCGGCTTCATGGCCGGTCTTGGCGCACGCATAGCCGGAGGTTGTACCAGTGGTTTGGGGCTCTCGGGCGCGGCGGCACTGGGTATTTCGGCCTTTGTCTTCCTGGCTTTGTTTTTTGCAACCGGGATGATCGTCAGCCGCATGGTCAAAGGAGTTTGACATGTTCCCACTAAATGACAACGGTATGCTGTCGGGCCTGCTGTGCGGCATCCTGTTCGGCTACGTGCTGGAGAATGCCGGATTCGGCAGCCCGGTCAAATTGAGCGCCCAGTTCAAGCTGAGCGACTGGGCGGTATTCAAGGTCATGTTCACCGCCATCGTGGTGGCGGCGGTCGGTCTGTGGCTTCTGCGGCTCGTCGGGTTGATGAAGCCCGACTCGATTGCCGTTCCCCAGGCGGCGCTGATGGCGTCGGCCGTGGGCGGCGCGCTGGTGGGTGCGGGGTTTGCGGTGGGTGGCTACTGTCCGGGCACTTCGGTGGTGGGCCTGTTCTCCGGTCGCCTCGACGCTCTGGTATTTATCGTCGGCGTTGTGCTTGGTACGGCAGGATTTGCGGTTTTCTACGGGGCAGCGCTCAAGTCCCTGAAGGCCGCCTGGCTGATCGCGGAAGGTGACACCTTTACCGACGTCTACGGTACTCCGGAACCCGTCGTCCTCGCCGTTCTGGGACTTGCGCTCATTGCCATATTCTATTTCGGCTCATGGTTCGAGCGCCGCGGCACCGGCACGGTCACCGCCGAGCAAGCCGTTGAGGGTGCCCGATAGGCGACGACGGGCGCACCGGCCACCTGCAGCTGATTTACCGCAACGCGCCGGAACAGGCGCCGGGCGAATGGCTAAAGCAAGCATGAGGATTTCAACATGAAGAGTTTTCTATTCATCCTCAACGATGCTCCTTATGGCAGCGAACGCAGTTACAACGGTCTGCGGCTCGCCAATGCCATCGCCCGGCGCGAGGATCATGCCGTTCGGGTCTTCCTGATGGGCGATGCGGCCACTTGCGCCCGGCGAGGACAAAAGCTGCCGGTGGGCTACTACAGCATCGAGACCATGCTGGGAAACCTGCACCGCCATAGCGGCGAAGTCGGGGTTTGCGGAACCTGCATGGATGCCCGCGGCCTCACCGAAGACGATCTGATCGAAGGCTGCCATCGCGGCACGCTCGACGAACTCGCCGGTTGGACCGGCGCCGCCGATCAGGTGCTGGTGTTCTAGACGATGGATATGCAATGAGCGAAGAAGACAGTGCCGGCTGGCTTGGCGGCTTCAAAGCGGATTACCAGACAATCTTCGTCGAGGCATGGTCGCCCTTTGTCGGCGCCATCCTGCTGGTGCTGGTCATCATCGGCCTGATGCTGAGCGGCCTGGTCTGGGGCGTGTTCGGCGGCGTCAAGTTCTGGGGCGACTGGTTCAACAATCTGATCGGCCTCGGCCCCGTGCTCGGCGTGCCGCACGACCTCGACGGCTTCCTCATGCACCGCATGTCGCTGATGAACATCATGCTGGTGCTGGGTGCGTTCAGCGCCGCATTGCTGTCGCATCAATTCAGTCCGAATCGTCCGCCGCCGCTCGAATATCTCTGGGCGGCCATGGGCGGCAGCCTGCTCGGCATCGGCGCCGCGCTCGCCGGCGGTTGCACCACCGGGGGCTTCTTCAATCCCGTGCTGCATTCCTCGCCTGCCGGCTGGGCGATGTGGCTGGGCCTGCTGGCCGGCGCGGCGATCGGCCTCAAGCTGCTGTTATGGACCCTCGACCACATCGAGTGGGGCATGCAGGCGCCACCCGCACTCGACATTCCCGAGGGCGTCACGCGCAACTACCCGCTGCTCGGTCTTGCCGTCGTTGTCGGCGTGCTGATCTGGGCCACGCAATGGTACGGCTCGAGCGACGAAAAGCTGGTGGCGCGTGCCGTGATCGTCCTCGCCGGCTTCGCCATCGGTTTCATCATGCATCGCTCGCGCCTGTGCTTCGCGCGGGCCTTCCGCGAACCCTTCATGACCGCCGAAGGCGACATGACCAAGGCCGTGATCCTGGCGCTGGCGATCGGCATCCCGATCGCCGCGCTGCTGTTCCAGAAGAAGGTGATCGATCCCTACCTCGCCATTCCCGCGACCTTCTGGGTCGGCTCGCTGGTCGGCGGCCTTATCTTCGGCATCGGCATGGTCTTCGCCGGTGGCTGCGCTTCGGGTTCGCTGTGGCGCATGGGCGAAGGCCACCTCAAGCTCTGGGTGACGATGTTCTTCTTTGCCTGGATGGGATCGATCGCCAGCGCCGTGTTCAAGAAACTGAACCTGACCGCGATCGACGAAACCAATGTCGAGAGCTTCGAGATGACCCGCGTCGGCTTCCAGGCCTACCTGCCGGAAATGTGGGGCAGCTGGGGGTGGACCCTGGCGGCCGGCGGCGCCCTGCTGCTGCTCTGGTACGCACTGGTGCGCTACAACGAATCCACCGAAAAATTTACCCTGCTTTAGGAGATCATCATGAGCACCAAAAAACTCGCACGGTTCCTCGCCGTTTGCGCCAGCCTCGCGGCTCCACCGCTGGCTTATCCGGTGCAGGCCCTTGCCGCTGATGCAGCCGTCATTCAGCCCAGGGACGGCTGGTACAACAAGGCGCTGGTCGATTTCGACTTCGTGCGCCAGAACGTGAGCATTCCGCCGAAGAAGGGCGTGATGATCATCGACTCGCGTCCGGCGGCACGACAATACGATCCCGGCCACATTCCTGGCGCAGTCAACATCCCCGACAGCCAGTTCGACAAGATGGTCGACAAGCTGCCGGCCGACAAGGCGACGCTGCTGCTGTTCTACTGCGGCGGGCTGGAATGCATGCTGAGCCACAACTCGGCGTTCAAGGCCGAGAAGCTCGGCTACACCAACATCAAGGTCTACCCGGCCGGCTCGCCCGACTGGAAGGCCAAGGGTGCCCAGGTATCCGTATCCGCGGCGTACATCAAAAAGCTGATCGACGAGAAGGCGCCCTATGTGCTGATCGACGCGCGGCCCAGGCGCGTCGCCGACAAGGGCATGATCCCTACCGCGATCAACATCTCCGACACCGAGTTCGACAAGAACGCCGACAAGTTGCCCGCCGACAAGGCCACGACGCTGATCTACTACTGCGGCGGCCTCGAATGCGTGCTCTCCGACAACTCGGCGGAAAAGGCCAGGAAGCTCGGCTACACGAACGTCCTGACCTATCCGCCCGGCTATCCGGAATGGGAAAAACTGCATGGGGCACCAGCCGTCGCCGGCGCGGCGACCGCTGCGGCAGGCGGTGCTGCGGCGGCCCCGGCGGCCCTGGTTGCGGGCAAGGAAAAAGGCAGCGTCACCGTGGCGTCTTTCGAGCAGGTCTGGAAGTCCAACCCCGGCTCGTTGATGCTGGTCGACGTGCGCGATCCGAAGGAAGTTGCTGCCGGCACGATCAAGGGATCGGTCAATATCCCGATGAACGAACTGGAGAAGAAGATCGCCACGCTGCCCACTGACAAGCCGGTGGTTTTCGTCTGCGGTACCGGCGCCCGTTCCGGCGAGGCCTACGACACCGTCAAGCTGCTGGGCGGCAAGGTCCAGGCTTTCTTCCTCGACGCCGACGTCAAGTTCAACGCCGACGGTACGTACAGCATGATTGCGAAGAAGTAGATCGGTCGCTGTCCTTCCAGGCGTCCTCGACCATGGTCGACGCGTCGGGTAGGATGTCGGGCGTGATGACCGAAAACAGCCCGACGACGGCATTCCAGCGCCTTTACAGAGGCCGCGTCTGGGCGGTAATGGGCTGGGACCAGCTGACGGCGCTGTGGCAGCGCATCGATCCCGCCGCCGGCTGGTATTTGCAAGCGGTCGGCGTTGATGGCCCCCGAAGGGGAGTCCCCGTCACGCAGAGCGCACCAGCGCCGACTATTACCAGTGCAGCCGATGCCCTCGCCGTCAGCGCCTTCATCGAACGCATCGACGCCCTGCTGCGGGCAGAGCACCACGAGTCCTACTGCGGCATCGTCTACGTTGACGATTTCGACAACCCGCGCCTGATCAAGATCTACGACCCCAACAATCTGGGATCTTCCTGCGGCTCGTCGAACAATCCCCCTCTGCCCGGCTGGATCATGAGCCGCGTGCCGCCGGACCCGATCATCCCCCTGCGCCAGGCGCCCGAGAACAGGAAACGCTGGTGGCAAAGCTTGCTCGGAGATAGCTAGGCGGTTCCCGCCCGTATTCGCGGTTTTAGCCCCCTCCGGCTTGAGGCATAGTGCGTGCTATTCGCCATCCGCACGGACCAGACCATGCCCGACCGCAGCTCACTCAAGTTTCTGGTGGTCGACGACTTTGCGACCATGCGCCGCATTGTGCGCAACCTGTTGAAGGAGCTCGGTTTAACCAACGTCGAGGAAGCCGAGGATGGTGCCGTGGCGCTGGCCAAGTTGCGCGAAGGAGGTTTCGAGTTCGTGGTTTCGGACTGGAACATGCCCAATATGGACGGACTCACGCTGCTGCAGACTGTGCGCGCCGATGCCAAGCTGAAGACCCTGCCGTTTCTCATGATCACCACCGAAGCGAAGAAAGAAAACATCACCGCTGCCGTCCAGGCGGGGGCCTCGGGCTATATCGTCAAGCCCTTCACGGCCGCCACGCTGCAGGAAAAACTCGACAAGATCTTCGAAAAGATGGGGATCTGAGCGGCCGGCCCAGCAGGACCCCAAAGGCTATACCCGACTAATTTTATCGGGTATAGTTGGGGCTTCCGCTTGGACTTGCCATGTCACCCGTACTCACCAACCGGCTTTCTGCCGAAACCTCACCCTACCTGCTGCAGCACGCCGACAACCCGGTCCAATGGCAACCCTGGGATGAGGCTTCGCTCGCTCTTGCCCGCCAGGAGAACCGGCCAATCCTGCTTTCGATCGGTTATTCCGCCTGCCACTGGTGCCACGTGATGGCGCACGAATCCTTCGAGGATGCGGAGGTGGCGGCAGTGATGAACCGCCTGTTCGTGAACATCAAGGTCGACCGCGAGGAGCGACCCGATCTCGACCAGATCTACCAGACCGCGCACCAGATGCTGACCCAGCGCAGCGGCGGCTGGCCGCTGACCATGTTTCTCGCACCGGACGGCACGCCCTTCTTTGGCGGCACCTATTTCCCGCGGCAACCGCGCTACGGCCTGCCCGGCTTTGCGGACCTCTGCGAACGCGTTGCGGAAGCCTTCCGCGATCGCCGCAGCGACATCGAGACGCAGAATGCCGAACTCCGCCTCGCCCTGGCCGGCACGGTGCCGGAGGCGCCGGCAACGACCGCCGGGTTCGACCCGGCGCCACTGGTGGCCGCAGGAGAATCCCTGTCCCGCAGTTTCGACCACCGCAATGGCGGCTTTGGCGGCGCGCCGAAGTTTCCGCATCCGACCGATCTTGCCTTCCTCTTGCGCCGCTCCGATGCCGGCCTGCGCCAGATGGCGCTGACCACGCTGACGCGCATGAGCGAGGGCGGCATCTACGACCAGATCGGCGGCGGCTTCTGCCGTTACAGCGTGGACGAACGCTGGGAAATTCCGCACTTCGAAAAAATGCTCTACGACAACGGACCGCTGCTCGGACTCAGCGCCGATGCCTGGACGCAAACCGGCGATTCCCTCTACGCTCGCGTCGCCGAAGAAACCGCGAGCTGGGTAATGCGCGAAATGCAGGCTGCCGATGGCGGCTATTATTCTTCGCTCGACGCCGACTCGGAAGGTGAAGAAGGCAAGTACTACGTCTGGGATCGCCGCGAAGTGGAGTCGCTGCTCACCGCGCAAGAGTCGGCGCTGGCGCTACGGCGCTGGGGCTTCGGCGGCCCGCCGAATTTCGAGAATCGCCATTGGCACGCAAGGATCGCCGGTGAGTTGAGCGCCGAAGAATTCCCGTTGCTCGAAGCGGCCCGCCAAAAGCTGTTTGCCACGCGCGAAAAACGCATCCGTCCCGGCCGCGACGACAAGGTGCTGACCAGCTGGAACGCGCTGATGATCGAAGGCATGGCCCATGCAGCGCGCGTCTTCGAACGTAACGACTGGCTCCGCTCGGCACAGCGCGCAATGGATTTCGTACGCCGCACGATGTGGCAGGACGGACGTTTGCTGGCCACGGCCAAGGACGGCCGTGCCCACCTCGACGCCTATCTCGACGACCACGCCTTCCTGCTGGCCGCGCTGCTGGAGCTGATGCAGGCCGAGTTTCGCAACCAGGATCTGGCCTTCGCCATCGAACTGGCCGAGACCCTGCTGGCGCGGTTCGAAGACCGCGAGGCAGGCGGGTTCTTCTTCACGGCCGACACCCATGAGGTGCTGATCCACCGCCCCAAGTCCGGCCACGACAATGCCACTCCGGCCGGTAATGGGATCGCCGCATTTGCCCTGCAGCGTCTCGGACACCTGCTCGGCGAGGGCCGCTACCTGACCGCCGCCGAGAAAACGCTACAGCTGTTCTGGCCGCAGATCAGCCGCTCGCCCGCCGGCTTCGGCAGCCTGTTGCTGGCCCTGGAAGAAGCGCTCACTCCGCCGGACATCGTTATCCTGCGAGGGCCTGCCGACCGCATGGTGGAATGGCGGCGCAGTCTGGGCGCCGCACCGCGCCGCCTTGTGCTGGCCCTGCCCAACGGAATTACGGGCCTGCCCGCGGCTCTGGCCAAGCCCGAAAGCGATCACGTCAACGCCTGGGTGTGTCGCGGCGTTACTTGTTTAGCCCCGACAGCGAATCTGGACGAAGTGGTTAATTGATTTAGAGCATTTTTTCACAACATGAATCCGGTAGCATTCGCGGTGTTTGTCCCAATCTATTCTTACCCCTACACAAGGAATTCAACATGAAATCGGTATTGATCTCCGCACTGGTTGCTGCCGGCGTTCTGGCTTCTGCCCCGGCTTTCGCCAACAAGGAACTGGCCACCAAGAGCGGTTGCCTGGCTTGCCACGCTGTCGACAAGAAGCTGGTCGGTCCTTCCTATCAGGACGTCGCCAAGAAGTACAAGGCCTCCGACGAGGCCATGCTGGCTGCCAAGGTCAGGGCAGGCGGCAAGGGCGTTTGGGGTCCGATTCCGATGCCGCCGAACGTTGCGGTCAAGGACGAGGATATAAAGACCCTGGTCAAGTGGATTCTCGCTGGCGCCAAGTAATTCTGCTGACAGACCGCAGGAAGGCCAGTCCCGCCAAGCGCGGGGCTGGCTTTTTTTTGCCTGCCCCCGAAGGGGAATCCCAGGCACGCAAAGCGAAGACGTGCAAAGCCCGGCGCCCGGCCGAGGACGGTATCCCGGGCGGGATGTTGCGTCACGGCGACCGCACTCCGACGGCATTGACAAGTCCATGGCAGAAGGCAAGAATCCACGCGGCTGATTTGCCATCCGACGTATCATCCGGCTATTCCCCGAACTGAACGGAGCCTTGCCATGAATCTGCCCTCCAATGCCCTCGCGCTCTCCGTAATTGCCGCTGTTGCCCTGCTGGGTTGCGGCAAGGAGGAACCACCCCCGCCGCCGCCGCCGCCACCTCCGCCGGCACCCATGGTGATCAAGATCGGCAGCGTGGCCCCGCTCACTGGCGGCATTGCGCATCTGGGCAAGGACAACGAGAACGGCGCCCGCCTCGCCGTCGACGAAGCTAATGCCAGCGGCGTAAGCCTCGGCGGCAAGAAGGTCAAGTTCGAACTGATGTCGGAAGACGACCAGTCCGATCCGAAAGTGGGCAACACCGTGGCGCAAAAGCTGGTCGATGCCAAAGTCGCCGGCGTTGTCGGCCACCTCAATTCCGGCACCACCATTCCCGCCTCGGCCATTTACAACCAGGCCGGGTTGCCGATGATCTCCGGCTCGGCCACCAATCCGGCGCTGACAGAGCAGGGCTTCAAGGGCGTGTTCCGGGTGGTCGGCCGTGACGACCAGCAGGGCCCGGCCGTGGCCAACTACCTTGTCGGCCAGACCAAGCCGAAGACCGTCGCCGTGATCGATGACGCAACGGCCTACGGCGAAGGCCTCGCCAACGAAGTCGAGAAAACCCTCAAGGCTGCCGGCGTCAAGGTTCTGCCGCGCGAGAAGGGGACCGACAAGACGGTGGACTGGAAGGCCGTGCTGACCAAGATCAAGGGCAAGAAACCCGACGCCGTGTTCTACGGCGGCATGGATGCCACCGCCGGTCCCCTGATCAAGCAGGCGCGCGAGTTGAAGATGACCGCCGTATTCGCCTTTGGTGATGGTGCCTGCACCGACAAGATGGCTGAACTCGCCGGCCCGGCCGCCGAAGGGCTGCTCTGCTCGCAGGCCGGCATTCCGGTCCAGGCCGCAGGCAAGAAGTTCCTCGACGCCTACAAGGCCAAGTTCAAGGTCGATCCCATCCTCTACTCGCCCTTCACCTACGACGCCGCCAGCCTGCTGATTGCCGCGATGAAGAAGGCCGATTCGCCCGACCCGGCGAAATACCTGCCGGCACTGGCCGCGAGCAATTACAACGGTGCCAGCGGCAACATCCAGTTCGACGAAAAAGGCGATCGCAAGGATGCCGAGATGACGATCTTTACCTTGAAGGAAGGCAAGATCACGCCGGTGGCGATCCTCAAGAGCGGCAAGTCGATGACGCTGGATGAGTATGCGCAGGCCACCGCTCCTGCCGCCGTAGCGCCAGCGCCGACTCCTGCTGGTACCGGTGCCGCTGCTCCTGCTGCCGCCTCCGCTGTCGCCACTACTCCGGCTGCTGCACCTGCACCTGCACCGGCCGCGGCGGCTCCGGCTCCCGCTGCCCCCGCGAAGAAGTAAGCATCTGCTGAAACGAACGGGGAAGCCGCCCTCCGGCGGCTTCCCCGTTTTCATGTCTCCGGCGGGAAGCCGGGGACGGTATCCCCAGAGGATTCGCCCGATACGTACATGGACATCCTGCTCCAGCAGATCATCAACGGCCTTACCACCGGCAGCGTGTATGCCGTTGTCGCACTCGGCTACACGATGGTCTATGGGGTGATTCAATTGATCAACTTCGCCCACGGCGAAGTGGTGATGATCGGCGCCATGGTGGCCTTTTCCGTCATCACCTCGCTGGCCGGCAGCCACCTGCCGCCGCTGGTGATCGTCCTCGCCGGCGTCATGGCGGCGATTCCGGCCTGCATGATCATGGGCTATCTGCTCGAACGCGTGGCCTATCGTCCGCTGCGTCACGCCCCGCGCCTGGCGCCGCTGATCACCGCCATCGGCATGTCGATCATCCTGCAGCATCTGGCCCTGCTGGCCTGGGGCCGCAATCCGCTGGCCTTTCCGCAGATCATCGACAACCGGGTGTTCGGCATCGGCGGTGCGGCGATCAGCAGCGTGCAGATCGCGATCATTCTTTTGTCATTGGCGATGATGGCGGGCCTCTCCTGGTTCGTCTATCGCACCCGTTTCGGCATCGCGATTCGCGCCACCGCGGAAAATGTGCACATTGCTGGCCTGATGGGGGTCAACGCCAATCGCGTGATCGCCGCCACCTTTGTCATCGGCGCCGGGTTGGGCGCCGTGGCCGGCGTCATGTACGGCAGCTATTACGGCATCGCCCATTACACGATGGGCTTCAGCCTCGGCCTCAAGGCCTTCTCCGCGGCGGTACTGGGCGGCATCGGCAACATCGCCGGCGCCATGCTCGGCGGCATTCTGCTCGGTCTGGTGGAAGCGCTCGGCACCGGTTACGTCGGCGAGCTAACCGACCTCTGCAGCTGGCCCATGGCGCATGGCTGGCTGAGCGCGCAATGCGCGGACGGCGGGAACTTCGTGCTCTTCGGCAGCAACTACCAGGACGTGTTTGCGTTCCTGATGCTGATTCTGGTCCTGGTGTTCCGCCCCTCGGGCCTGCTTGGCGAGCGTGTCTCGGAGCGCGCATGAAGACGCATCGCGAGCGTGCTGGCCTGGCCCTGGTCGCTCTGGCACTGATCGCCCTGCCCTTCGTGCTGGCGATGGCCGGCACCGCCTGGGTGCGCATCACCAACTTTGCCGTGCTGTTCGCGCTGCTGTCGCTGGGCCTGAACATCGTGGTCGGTTTTGCCGGCCTGCTCGACCTCGGCTATGTGGCCTTCTACGCGGTCGGCGCCTATGTCTACGCGCTGCTGGCCTCGCCCCATTTCGGGCTGCACCTGCCATTCTGGGTCATCCTCCCGATCGGCGCCACGGTGGCCTGCGTTGCCGGAGTCATACTCGGCGCGCCGACGCTGCGCCTGCGCGGCGACTACCTGGCCATCGTCACGCTCGGCTTCGGCGAGATCGTGCGCATCTTCATGAACAATCTTTCCTCGCCGGTCAATCTGACCAACGGCCCGAAAGGTATCAACCGGATCGACCCGTTCCAGATCGGGCCGCTGAATTTCTCCGCCAGCGACACATTCGGTGCGCTGGTCTTCAGCGGCCCGATCAAGTACTACTATTTCCTGCTGCTGGTGCTGCTGGCGGTGATCGTGATCAACCGCCGCCTGCAGGATTCGCGCATCGGTCGGGCCTGGGTTGCCATCCGCGAGGACGAGATCGCGGCCAAGGCCAGCGGCATCAACACGCGCAACATCAAGCTGCTGGCGTTTGCCATGGGCGCCTCGTTCGGCGGCATCGCCGGCGGCATGTTTGCCGCGATCCAGGGCTTCGTCAGCCCCGAAAGCTTCATCCTCAACGAGTCGATCATGGTGCTGGCGATGGTGGTGCTGGGCGGCATGGGCAACATCTGGGGCGTGATTGCCGGCGCGGTGCTGCTCTCCTTCGTCCCCGAATTGCTGCGCTACACCGTGGAGCCGGCGCAAATGGCCTTGTTCGGCAAGTTGCTGATCGACCCCGAGGTGCTGCGCATGCTGGTGTTCGGCCTGGCCCTGGTGCTGACCATGCGCTTCCGCCCCGCCGGCCTGTGGCCGGAAACCCGCCATCGCCGCGAGATGAGCGAGGGACGCACGTGAAGTCAAAACCATTAGCCACAGAGGACACAGAGGGCACAGAGAAAGGCAAGAAAGGTTTTCTCTGTGATCTCTGTGTCCTCTGTGGCTAAAGAGGTTTCCCCGCGATGAACGACATCCTTCTCGAAGCCCGCAACATCGGCAAGCGCTTCGGCGGCGTGCAGGCGCTCAAGGACGTCTCGCTGACCATTCGCAGCGGGGAAATCTACGGCCTGATCGGGCCCAACGGCGCCGGCAAGACGACGCTGTTCAACGTGTTCACCGGACTCTACGCGCGCGACAGCGGCGAGGTGCAGTTTGCCGGCAAGGCGCTGGATCTCGGAAGCCCGCATGCGGTGGCCGCTGCCGGTATCGCGCGCACCTTCCAGAATATTCGTCTCTTCGCCAACATGACCGCGCTGGAAAATGTCATGGTCGGCCGTCATGTCCGCACGCGCGCCGGCGTCTTCAGCGCCATCCTGCGCACCCGCGCGGAACGCGCCGAGGAAGCCGGAATTCGCCACCGGGCGGAGGAACTGCTGCACTATGTCGGCATCGCCGATCATGCCAACGATCTGGCCCGCCAGCTTTCCTATGGCGACCAGCGCCGGCTCGAAATCGCGCGTGCGCTAGCCACCGAACCCAGACTGCTGGCCCTCGACGAACCCGTCGCCGGCATGAACGCGACCGAGACCACGGCCCTGCGCAGTCTGATCGAAGGGTTGCGCCGCGACGGGCTGACCGTGCTGCTGATCGAGCACGACGTCAAGCTGGTGATGGGGCTGTGCGACCGCGTCGCCGTGCTCGACTATGGCGAAAAAATCGCCGAGGATGTGCCCGAAGCCGTTCGCGCCAACCCAATCGTCATCGAGGCCTATCTTGGCGCAAGCACTGCTTGAGGCGCTGAATCTGGAGGTCCACTACGGTGGAATTGCGGCCGTGAAGCGCATCTCCTTCGCCGTCGAGGAGGGCGAGATGGTTTGCCTGATCGGCGCCAACGGCGCCGGCAAGACCTCCACGCTCAAGGCACTGGCGCGCATGATTCCCTCGCGCGGCGAGATCCGCTATGGCAATCAACGCATCGAAACGCTGCCGAGCCACGAACTGATCGGCAAGGGCCTGGCCCTGGTACCCGAAGGCCGCGGCGTGTTTGCCCGACTCACCGTCGCCGAAAATCTTATGATGGGCGCCTATCATCGCCATGATGCCAATGCCATTGCCGCTGATCTGGAGCGGATCTACGACTTGCTGCCGCGCCTGCTGGAACGCCGGGCGCAAGTCGCCGGCACCCTGTCCGGCGGCGAGCAGCAAATGCTCGCCATCGGCCGCGCGCTGATGGGCCGTCCCCGGCTGCTGCTGCTCGACGAACCTTCGATGGGCCTGGCCCCGTTGATGGTGCAAAAGGTGTTCGAGGTGGTGCGCAAGGTCGCTGCCGAGGGCATGACCATACTGCTGGTGGAACAAAACGCACGCCTGGCGCTGGAGGTCTGCGCGCGCGGCTATGTCATGGAAAGCGGGGTGATCACGCTGGCCGACAGCTCGGCGGCACTGCTCGCCGATTCACGCGTGCGCACCGCTTATCTGGGCGAATAGCTCCGAGGGAAGTACTGCCGCGCCATGCGTTGGTGCCAGACAATCAAGCAGGCGTCGCGGCAGTCACTACTGGCGCAAAAGTAAAAGCGTCGGCGAAAAATTCTTCGAGTGGCATGCCATGCGCGGCAAACTCCTCACGCGCAGCGTCGATCATGGCCGGCGCCCCGCAGGCATAGACCTGATAAGCGGAGAGGTCGGCGTGGTCTTCCAGTACGGCGCGGTGGACCAGGCCGGTGCGTCCGGCCCACGCGTCCCCGGCGGTCGCGTCGGACAGCACCGGTTCATAGCGGATATGGCTGTACGCGGCGGCCCAGCCTGCAGGCAGGTCTGGCAGGTAGAGCCCGGCGCGGTTGCGCGCACCCCAGTAGATTTCCAGCGGTCGCGTGATCTGGTTGTGAATGGCATGCTCGACCAGCGCCTTGATCGGCGCAAAGCCGGTGCCGCCGGCGAGCAGAATCATGGGCTTGGCCGATTCCTCGCGCAGGAAGAAACTGCCGTAGGGGCCCTGAAAGCGCAGGATGTCTTTTTCCTTCATGGCGGAAAACACATGCTGGGTGAATTCGCCGCCGGCGATCAGGCGGACATGCACTTGCAGGAAGCCGTCATCATGCGGCGCATTGGCAATCGAGAAAGCACGGCGCTTGCCGTCCTTCAGCAGGAACTCGATGTACTGGCCGGCGAGAAACTGCAAACGCTCGTTGGCTGGCAATTTGAGCTTCAACACGATCACGTCGTCCGCCACCCGCTCGATCTTCTGCACCCGGCAGGGCATGATCTTGACCGGGATGTCCTTCGCGGTGCCCACCTCGCGACATTCGAGCACCAAGTCGGAAAGCGCCTTTGCGCAACAGAACAATGCCAGGCCGCTGGCGCGGTCCGCCGCGGACAAGGCCTGCTCCTCCGCCGCGCCGTGATCCACCAACCCGTCGAGCACCTTGCCCTTGCAGGCGCCGCAAGCGCCATTGCGACAGCCATAGGGCAGCGTGAGCCCGGCGGCGAGAGCGGCCTGCAACACGGAGTCGCTGCCGTCGGTGGTGAAGCTGTGCCCGCTGGGCTGAAGGGTGACGTGAAATGAGGCGGCTGGGGCCATGCGATAATTGTCCGATGCGTAGATTGCTGATCATTGGTTGCGGTGACGTGGTGCGCCGCGCGCTGCCGCAACTCGTGCTGCGCTGGCATGTGCTGGCGCTGGTGCGTCAACGCGACCCGCAACTGGCGGCACTGGGCGTAACGCAGATCGAGGGCGATCTGGACCTGCCCGGGACCCTGAAGCGACTGGCCGGCATCTCGGATGCGGTGATCCACAGCGCACCGCCTCCGCCGCAAGGCACAGGCGACACACGCACACGAAATCTGCTTGCCATTTTGCGACGCGGAAAAAGTCTACCACGCCAGCTGGTTTACATCAGCACCAGCGGTGTTTATGGCGATTGTGGCGGCGCCCGGGTCAGCGAAACGCGCGTACCCGCGGCACAGTCGGCGCGCGCGGCGCGGCGGGTAGACGCGGAACGGCGCTTGCGTCAATTCGGCCGCCAGCGGGGACGCCGTTGTCGCGTCAGCATCCTGCGCGCGCCCGGCATCTATGCCGCCGACCGCTTGCCGCTACAGCGGCTGCGCCAGGGCCTGCCCCTGATGCTGGCGGCGGAGGACAGCCATACCAACCACATCCACGCCGATGACCTCGGTCGTGCCTGCATCGCTGCGCTGCAGCGCGGGCGGCCCAATCGGGTGTACAACATCAATGACGACTCGGCGCTGGCGATGGGCGAATGGTTCGATGCCCTGGCCGACGCCTTTGCGTTGCCGCGGGCGCCGCGCCTGCCGCGCGAGCAGGTGCGCCGTGCGGTGCCGCCGCTGCAGTGGTCGTTCATGAACGAGTCACGCCGCATGGACAACACGCGGATGAAGCGGGAACTGCGCCTGCGCCTGCGCTACCCGACCGTGGCCGCAGGAATCCCGGCCGCTTTATAGAGGAAGCACCATGCTCTGGGTAAAAGCCTTTCACATCGTTTTCGTCGTCAGCTGGTTCGCCGGACTGTTCTACCTGCCGCGGATTTTCGTCAATCTCGCCATGGTGCCGGCTGGCAGCGTGGCCGAACGGGAACGCCTGCTGCTGATGGCGCAGAAGCTCTATCGCTTCGTCACGCCGATCGGCGTGCTGGCGGTGGGGCTGGGCCTGTGGCTGTGGTTCGGCTTCGGTTTCACGGGTGGCTGGCTGCATGCCAAGACCACGCTGGTCATCGGTCTCATCGCCTATCACGTCTGGTGCGGCCGGCTGCTCACCGGCTTCGCGGCTGGCGCCACGACGAAGAGCCACGTGTGGTTTCGCTTCTTCAACGAGGTGCCGGTGCTGGCGCTGATCGCGATCTGCATTCTGGCCGTGGTAAAACCATTCTAGTCATGAGTCTCCCATTGTGAATCACTATTTCGCCACCTGCCCGCGCGGGCTCGAAGCCCTGCTCGCGGAAGACCTCGCCGGTGCCGGCGGCAAGGATGTTGCAGCGGTGCCGGGCGGCGCCAGTTGCAATGGCAGCCTCGAGACGGGTTATCGCATCAACCTTGAATCGCGCATCGCGACACGCGTCTTGTCGCGTATTGCGCATGGCGGCTATCGCGGCGAAGCCGAGGTCTATCAACTGGCCTACGACGTGGACTGGTCGCAGCTGTTTTCCGTGGATCGCTCGATTCGCGTCTATGTCACGGCGATCCGCTCGCCGCTCAAGAGCCTCGAGTTCATCACGCTCAAAGTCAAGGACGCCGTCTGCGACCGCTTCCGTGCCGAGACCGGACGACGCCCCAGCGTCAATACCAAGAATCCCGAGGTCCGCATCCACCTCTTCATCACCGAACAGCAGGCGACGCTGTACCTCGACACCTCCGGCGAGCCGCTCTACCTGCGCGGCCACAAGCTGGCCAAGGTCGGTGCGCCGCTCAAGGAAAATCTCGCCGCCGGCATCCTGCGCCTGTCCGGCTGGCAGCCGGGCGCACCGTTGCTCGATCCGATGTGCGGCAGCGGCACCTTCCTGCTCGAAGCAGCACAGATCTGCCTCGACGACGCGCCAGGACTGTCACGCGAGGCGGGGGAGTTCGGTTTTGAACATCTCAAGTCTTTCGACGCCGGCCTCTGGCGCACGCTGCAGCGCGAAGCCGCCGGGCGCCGCCGCGAGGCCGGCGCGTTGTCGCTGTATGGCAGCGACATTGACGCCGATGCCGTCGCCCGCACGCGGCAGAATCTCGCCCATGCCGGGATCGACGGTCTGGTCACGCTGGAAACATCCGACCTGCTGACGCGACCGGCCCCTGCCCCCGCAGGTGTGCTGGTCGCCAATCCACCCTACGGCGAACGCCTGGGCAGCGAGGAGGAACTGGCTGCCTTCTACCCGCTGCTGGGCGATGCACTCAAGCAGCGCTTTGCCGGCTGGAGTTGCTGGTTCTTGTCCGCCGACACGCGACTGCCCAAGCTGATCCGGCTCCAGACATCGCGCAAGATTCCGCTCTACAACGGCGCGCTCGAATGCCGGCTGTACAACATCGAAATCACCGCCGGCAGCCATCGCCGGGAGCGAACGCAATAAGGCGCAATCGGTTCGAAGCGCCCCGCGATTTCGAGCGCAGCGAGCGAACTTTGGCCCCCGCCCCGGAGCGGGGGTTGGGGGTGGGGGGGACTATGTTTATTCGTCTTACTTTTACGATGCGTGAGCGTAGCTCACGCATCGTAAAAGTCAGACGATATCGAGGTGCTGGATGCCGGCGCTGCGATCCACGTCCTGCGACTGCTTGCTGTGCAGCTTGATGTTCAGCCGCACTTCGTTCATCGAGTCGGCAAAGCGAAGAGCATCATCGTAGCTGATGCGGCCCTCTTCAAACAGATCGAAGAGCGCCATGTCGAAGGTCTTCATGCCGAGTTCCTTCGACTTCTTCATGATCTCCTTGATTTCGTGAATCTCGCCCTTGAAGATCAGATCGGCAATCAGCGGTGAGTTGAGCAATACCTCCACTGCCGCCGCGCGGCCCTTGCCTTCCTTCACCGGAATCAGGCGCTGCGAAATGATGGCCTTGAGATTGAGCGAAAGATCCATCAACAGTTGCGGGCGACGCTCTTCGGGGAAGAAATTGATGATCCGGTCGATCGCCTGATTGGCATTGTTGGCGTGCAGCGTGCCCAACGCCAGGTGTCCGGTTTCGGCGAAGGCAATGGCGTGTTCCATCACCTCCCTGTCGCGAATTTCACCGATCAGGATGACGTCTGGCGCCTGGCGCAGGGTGTTCTTCAGCGCGATCTCCCAGGAATCGGTATCGACGCCGACCTCGCGCTGAGTAATTATGCAGTTGCGGTGATCATGAACGTATTCGACCGGGTCTTCGATGGTGATGATATGGCCGTAGCTGTTCTGGTTGCGATAGCCGATCATCGCCGCCAGCGAAGTCGATTTGCCGGAACCCGTGCCGCCTACAAACAGCACCAGTCCGCGCTTGGTCATCACCACATCCTTCAGCACCGGCGGCAACTTCAGATCCTCCATTTCGGGGATCTGGACGTTGATGGTACGCAGAATAATGCCCACGCGCCCCTGCTGCATAAACGCATTGACGCGGAAGCGACCGATACTGGCGGGCGAGATCGCGAAATTGCATTCCTTGGTGGCCTCGAACTCGGCGGCCTGCTTGTCGTTCATGATTGCCCGCGCCAGCTCCTGGGTGTGTTGAGCGGACAGCGGCTGCGTAGTCGCCGGGGTCATCTTGCCGTCGATCTTCATCGCCGGCGGAAAACCGGATGTAATGAACAAATCGGAGCCCTTCTTCTGCATCATCATCGTCAGAAGCTGGTACATGAACTTCAGGCCTTCATCGCGTTCCATCATCTTTCCTTTACGTCAAAAACTAAGAGGCGTTTTGCCACAGAGGACACAGAGGGCACAGAGAAAACCCAAACCGTCCATGGCGCGTTTTTTCTCTGTGAGCTCTGTGTCCTCTGTGGCTAACAGGTTTCAGCCCGGGAAATTGTCCTTGTTGGCGGCCTTGCTGCGCGCTTCGGCGGGAGAGATGATCTTTCTCTTGACCAGATCCGATAGATTCTGGTCGAGCGTCTGCATGCCATATTGCTGACCGGTCTGAATCGCCGAATACATCTGGGCCACCTTGGCCTCGCGGATCAGGTTGCGAATCGCCGGCGTGCCGACCATGATCTCGTGCGCGGCAACACGGCCCTTGCCATCCATGGTCTTGCACAGGGTCTGGGAAATTACCGCCTTCAACGATTCCGACAACATGGCGCGGATCATTTCCTTTTCCGCGGCAGGGAACACGTCGATGATGCGGTCGATGGTTTTCGCCGCCGAGGAGGTGTGCAGCGTACCGAATACCAGGTGACCGGTTTCGGCGCCGGACATGGCCAGCCGGATGGTTTCAAGATCGCGCATTTCGCCGACCAGAATCACGTCGGGGTCTTCGCGCAGCGCCGAGCGCAGGGCGTTGTTGAAGGACAGGGTATGCGGACCGACCTCGCGCTGGTTGATCAGGCATTTCTTGGATTCATGAACGAACTCGATCGGGTCCTCGACCGTGAGAATGTGCCCGTATTCGACTTCGTTCTTGTGATTGACCATGGCGGCCAGCGTGGTCGACTTGCCCGAACCGGTCGGTCCGGTCACCAGTACCAGCCCGCGCGGCTGGTCGGCCAATTCTTCAAAGATCTTCGGCGCGCCGAGATCCGCGAGCGACAGGATCTTCGACGGAATGGTCCGCATCACCGCCGCCGCACCCCGGTTCTGGACGAAGGCATTGACGCGGAAACGCGCCAGATTCGGCACCGCAAAGGAAAAATCGCATTCGAGATTTTCCTCGTAGACCTTGCGTTGCCCGTCGTTCATGATGTCATAGATCATGGCATGCACATCCTTGTGCTCCATCGCCGGCAAGTTGATGCGGCGTATGTCGCCATTGACGCGGATCATCGGCGGCAGGCCGGCAGACAAATGCAAATCGGACGCCTTGTTCTTGACAATGAAAGTGAGCAGTTCGGTGATGTCCATGAGCGCTTTCCTGTAGAGAGGGTGCGATATACTTTGAAGCCGCTATATGACATCAATCGCCGCCAACTTGCAAGCTGTGCGTGCACGCATTGCGGCCGCCAGCATTGCCGCCGGACGGCCCCCGGAATCCGTGCGGTTGCTGGCTGTGTCCAAGACATGGCCCGCCGCCAGCGTGCGCGAGGCCGTTGCGGCGGGACAACGCGCGTTCGGCGAAAACTATGTGCAGGAAGCTGTCGACAAGGCAGCGGAACTGGCGGGCCTGAACGAATCGGGCCTTGAATGGCATTTTATCGGGCCGCTGCAAAGCAACAAGACGCGGCTGGTAGCCGAAAACTTTTCCTGGGTGCATTCCGTGGACCGCCTGAAGATCGCCGAACGGCTTGCCGCGCAGCGCCCGCCGGACCTTGCGCCACTGCAGGTCTGTATCCAGGTGAATGTTTCCGGCGAAGCCTCGAAGAGCGGCTGCGCGCCGGATCAGGCCGCCACGCTGGCCCATGCCGTGGCAGCCCTGCCCAGGCTGCGCCTGCGCGGACTGATGGGCATTCCTGAACCCGCCGAAGATAGCAGCCTGCAACGCAGCCGCTTCGTCCTGCTGCGCCAATTGCGCGACCGGCTCAACGCAGAAGGCCTCGGGCTCGATACACTCTCGATGGGCATGTCGCATGATCTCGAGGCGGCCATAATGGAAGGCGCGACGCTGGTCAGGGTAGGCACGGCGATATTCGGCGAAAGGAATTACACGACATGAAAATCACATTCATCGGCGGCGGCAACATGGCCATCGCACTCATCAGCGGCCTGTACCGGCAGGGTTTTCCGGCAGCGGCGATCCAGGTCGTCGAGCCCTTCACGGAAGCCCGCGACGCCCTCGCCGAACGCTTCGGCGTGCGCTGCACGGCGGCCGTGGATGCAGTCGCGCTGGACTGCCATGTCTTTGTACTGGCGGTGAAGCCGCAGCAGCTGCGCGAAGCAGTCGCCCCCCTGGTCGGCAAGCTGAACGCGCAACTGGTCGTCAGCATCGCCGCCGGGCTGCGTCTGGCCGACATTTCGCGCTGGCTCGGCGGTCACCGCCACGTGGTGCGCGCCATGCCCAACACGCCGGCCCTGATCGGCGCCGGCATCACCGGGCTCTGCGCCGCTCCGGGGGTCAACCAGGACGGCCGGGACAACGCCGAGAACCTCCTGCGTGCCGTCGGCAGCACCTTCTGGGTGCATGACGAGGCGCAGATGGACGCGGTCACCGCCGTCTCGGGCAGCGGGCCGGGCTATGTCTTCTATTTCCTCGAAGCCATGGAAAAGGCCGCCCTCGATCTCGGCTTCGATGCCGACACGGCACGCCGGATCAGCATCGAAACCTTCATCGGCGCTGCCCGCATGGCAGAGCAAAGCAGCGAGCCAATCGCGACCCTGCGCCAGCGCGTCACCTCGAAGGGCGGCACCACGGAAGCGGCGCTGCTTTCCTTCAATGCCAGCGGCATTGCCGAGGCGATCGGCCGCGGCATCATGGCTGCCGACACGCGTGGCCGCGAATTGGGCGACATCCTGGGTAAAGACTGATGCTGACCCAAATCATCCTCTTCATCCTCGACACGGTCTGCGGCTTCCTGACGCTGGCGCTACTGGTGCGCTTCGCCATGCAATGGGCGCGCACTCCGTTCCGCAACCCGCTGGGGCAGTTCATTGTCGCCGTCACCGACTGGATGGTGCGTCCCGTGCGTCGCCTGATTCCCGGCCTGTTCGGTCTCGACATGGCCAGCCTGCTGCTGGCCTGGTTGTGGCAGGTGGTCTATCAGGGGCTTGCGCTGGGGCTATCCGGAGTGCTGCACGCCGTGTCGCCAGCACCGACTCTTGTGGTGGCCCTGCTGGCGCTGCTGGAGGTGGCGAAGATCAGCCTGTATCTGGTGATGGGAGCCGTGATCGTTTCCGCGGTGTTTTCCTGGGTGAATCCCTATGCGCCGCTGGCCGAGGTGTTCAACACGCTGACGCGGCCGCTGCTGCGCCCGTTTCGCCGCGTGATTCCTGCCGTGGGCGGCGTAGACCTGTCACCGCTGGCGCTGTTGCTGGTGCTGCAAATCGCTCTCTTCGTGGTCGCCAACCTGCGCAACAGCGTGCTGCCGATGATCCTGATGTCATGAGCTGGCTGGTCGCCGACGGCAATGGAGTGACGCTGCGGCTGCACATCCAGCCCGGGGCGAAGAAAACCGAAGTGGTGGGCCTGCACGGCGAGGCGCTGAAGATCCGCCTTGCGGCGCCACCGGTGGATGGCAAGGCCAATGCCTGCCTGATCGCGTTTCTCGCCGATCGGCTTGGCGTCGCCAAAAGCTCGATCAGCCTGGTGAGCGGCGACACGTCCCGTGCCAAGCGGGTGCGCGTCAGCGGCGTCGAGCCGTCGCTCGCAAGAGATCGCCTCGGCGGCTCTTAGCTCAGCGTGCCGTCGAAGGCCAGATGGCCATCGATCAGGGTATAGCGCACGCGGCCGGGCAGTTCGAAGCCGAGGAAAGGCGTGTTCTTGCCCTGGCTTCGGAGGTTTTCGCGCGTAACCCGAAACTCGGCAGCCGGATCGAAAACACAGATGTCGGCAGCGGCGCCAAGCGCCAGGCGGCCGGCCTTGACGCCGAGAATATGTGCCGGGTCGGAAGTGACGCGGGCCAGAGCGGTCACCAGCGGCAGATTCATTTCCTGCGCCCACTTGAGCGTCAGCGGCAGCAGCAGTTCGAGCCCCGTGGCGCCGACTTCGGCTTCCTCGAAAGGCATCTGCTTGGCATCGTCATCGACCGGCGTGTGATCCGAACACAGGGCGTTGATCGCGCCCGAGACAAGACCGGCACGCAAGGCATCGCGATCGCGCTGCGAGCGCAACGGCGGGTCGAGGCGGGCGTGGGCATCGAAGAAGCCGACATCCATCTCGCACAGATGCAGGTGGTGGATCGCCACATCGCAGGTCACCGCAATGCCGGCGGCGCGGGCGGCGACGATCATCTCAACGCCGGCAGCGGACGAAATCCGTGTCACATGCACCCGGGCGCCGGTCTCGCGGGCCAGGTGCAAGATGGTTGCCAGCGCGATGGTTTCCGCTGCCACCGGGATTCCGGCGAGGCCAAGGCGGGCAGCGACCTCGCCGTCATGGGCAACGCCCTTGCGGGCAAGGAAAGGGTCCTGCGCCTGCAACCAGACCGGGAAGTCGAAGGTGGCCGCGTACATCATGGCGCGCAGTAGCACCTGCGTGTCGACGATGGCGCGATTGGCCTGGCCGAAGGCGACGCAACCGGCTTCAGCCAACTCCGCCATTTCGGTCAGCGCCTTGCCTTCGAGTTGCAAGGTCAATGCACCCACCGGATGCACGTGGGCAAAGTCGGGCAGCCGCGCCCGATGGGTCAGCATTTCCACCAGTCCCGGCTCGTCCAGCACCGGATCGGTGTCCGGCGGGCAGGCCAGGCGCGTAACACCGCCGGCCGCGGCCGCCGCCATTTCGGATTCCAGCGTGGCCCGGTATTCAAAACCCGGCTCGCGCAGCCGTGCGGCAAGATCGACCAGTCCGGGACAGACGATGCAGCCGGTGGCATCGAGCACGCTGTTGGCTTCGAAGCCGGCCGGCGCGTGGCCAACGCCGACTATTCGCCCGGCGGCGATGAACAGGTCCAGAGCCTTGTCGGTCTTGCTCGCGGGGTCGATCAAGCGACCGTTGCGGATATGTATTTTCATGGCGTCAAAAACTCGTGAAGAAATCGTAGCGAGCGGGCCGCAGCGGGGTGCGGCCGGAGCGCAGCTACCGGAACGTATGTCGTTATACGTGAGGATAGCGAGCACCGCCCAATCCCCGATCCGGCGCGCGCAGTAGATTTATTCACTAGTTTCCGGCCAGCATGGCCATGACCGCCATGCGCACGGCGATGCCGAAAGTGACCTGCGGCAGGATCACGGCCTGGCCGCCATCGGCTACCGCCGAGTCGATTTCGACGCCGCGATTCATCGGTCCCGGATGCATCACGATGGCGTCGGGCTTGGCCAGCGCCAGCTTTTCCGGCGTCAGGCCGTAGGACTTGAAATACTCCTGGGTCGAGGGCAGCAGGGCGCCTTGCATGCGTTCATTCTGCAGCCGCAGCATCATGACCACATCGACGCCGCGCAGGCCTTCGCGCATGTCGTGGAACACCCTGACCCCTAGGCGTTCGATGCCGGTGGGCAGCAGGGTCTTGGGCGCAATGACGCGCACTTCGGGCACGCCGAGCGTGGTCAGTGCATGGATCTGGCTGCGTGCCACGCGCGAATGCAGCACGTCGCCGACGATGGCAATGGTGAGCTGGGTGAAATCCGTCTTGTAGTGACGGATGGTGTACATGTCGAGCAGGCCTTGCGTCGGATGCGCGTGGCGGCCGTCGCCGGCATTCACCACATGAATGTGGTCGCGCCCGGTGGCCGCCATATGCTGCGCGATCAGGAAGGGAGCGCCGCTCGAGGCATGGCGCACGACGAACATGTCGGCCTGCATTGCGGCGAGATTGTCGGCCGTGTCGAGCAGGGTTTCTCCCTTGTTGGCCGAGGAAGTGTTGATGTTGAGATTGATGACGTCGGCGGAAAGTCGCTTGGCGGCGATCTCGAAGGTGGTGCGGGTGCGCGTCGAGTTCTCGAAGAACAGGTTGAACACGCTCTTGCCGCGCAACAGCGGCACCTTCTTCACCTCGCGTTCGGCGACTTCGGAAAACGGCGCGGCGGCATCGAGAATGTGCGTCAGCACGTCACGCGGCAAGCCCTCGATGGTCAGCAGATGCTGCAGTTCGCCGTGGCTGTTGAGTTGCGGACTCTTTTGCATCCCGAATGTGCTCATTTCTTTATCAACCGGAAGGAAAGTCCACCGTCGTCGGCCCGCTCCAGCGCCAGTATCTGGGCGTCAGGCCAGCTCTGCGAGTGGGGACAAAAAGTCGGAGCAATGGGCAGTTCGCGGCCGCCACGGTCCGTCAGCACCGCAAGGTCGATCTTGGCCGGTCGGCCGTAATCGAACAGCTCGTTCATCGCGGCGCGGATGGTGCGGCCGGTGTGCAGCACATCATCGACAATGACGATGTGTGCGCCTTCGACATCGAAGGGGATATGCGAGGTCTTGGCATTGGCGTGCAGGCCGCGCTGGCTGTAGTCGTCACGATAGAAGGACACATTGATCGAGCCGGGCGGTATCTTGAGTCCAAGAGCAGCATGCAGCCGCTCGGCGACCCAGACGCCGCCGGTATGGATGCCGACCAGCGCCGTTGCGGCGGGATCGACGTGGCCTCGCATGGCGTCGGCGAGGGCGGTGCAGAGGGCTTCGGCGTCAGGCAGTTGCTTGGTTGCGGACATGAAGTTCAAACCAGCTTTGGAGAATAATGAGTGCGGCTTCGGCATCGACCTGTGTCTTGCGCTGCTGCCAGGATAGCCCGCGTTCGCGCAGATTCGCATCGGCTTCCGTCGAGCTGAAGCGCTCGTCGACGTCCTCGACCGGCAGGCGGAAACGGCCGCGCAACTGGTTGGCGAAGCGCTCGCAACGCGCGGTCATTTCGTGCGGGGTGCCGTCTTCATTCAAGGGGCGGCCGACCAGCAGGCGCACTGGCTGCCACTCCGCGATCAGCCCGGCAATGGCGGCGAAGCGGGCCTCGTTGGCCTCATTGTCGATAGTGGTCAGGGCGCGCGCCGAACCTAGCCGACCAGCGCCCAGTTGCATGCCGATGGCAACGCCGATGCGCTTCAGGCCGAAATCGAAGGCGAGCACGGAGCCGGACTCGTCAGGCATGACCGGCGACTTCGGAGAGGTTGGCGAAATCCACACCGAGCAGTTGCATCGCTGCCGGCAGGCGCTCTTCGGGCGGCACCGCAAAGATGATGCCCATGTCCGCCTCGACCGTCAGCCAGGCATTTTGTGACAGCTCCCATTCGAGCTGTCCGGCGGTCCACCCGGCATAGCCGAGGCTGACCAATACTTCGGCGGGCTCGCCGGTGCTGCCCATGGCTTGGAGAATGTCGCGCGAACTGGTCAGCGCTATGCTGCCACCGACATTGAGCGAGGATTGCCATTGCCCGGCCGGCCGGTGCAGCACGAAACCGCGATCGGTCTGTACCGGGCCGCCGAAATACACCGGCAGGTCGGCGAAGCGTGCCTCGGCCTGCTCGTCTTCGAGTGGAATGCTGACCCGATCGAACAGTCCGGCCAGACTCATGTCGATGGGGCGATTGATGATGATGCCGATGGCGCCGTCTGCGTTGTGTTCGCAGATGTAGGTCAGCGTGCGGGAAAAATTCGGGTCGACCATGGCGGGCATGGCGATCAGAAAGTGGTTGGCGAGACTGACGGTATCCATGAATGTGCCGACATTGTAATCTCTCAGTCCCTTCCCGAGAATCCCCGCCTCGATCATTGCCGATTCCATGTCCGCCGCCCTTGTCTGGTTCCGTCGCGATCTGCGCGCGCACGACCACGCCGCCCTGCATCACGCGCTGAAGACGCACCGGCGGGTGTATTGCGTCTTCGTCTTCGACACCACGATTCTCGATTCCCTGCCGCGCCGCGACCGACGCGTGGAGTTCATCCTGCGCGCCGTAGAGGAAGTCGCCGCCGCCCTGCGGGAGATGGGTGGCGCGCTGATCGTGCGCCATGGCGATCCGCTGCTCGAAATCCAGAATCTCGCCACGGAGCTGGGAGTAACGACGGTGTACGTCAATCGCGATTACGAGCCGGCAGCCATTGCCCGTGACGCGGAAGTCAAACGCCGTCTCGCCAGCGCCGACTTTGTCGATTTCAAGGATCAGGTTATTTTCGACCGCGCCGAGGTGATGACGCGCGGCGGAACACCCTTCTCGGTATTTACGCCCTACAAGAATGCCTGGCTGAAGAAGCTCGATGCGGCCAGCCTGCAACCTTGGCCGGTCGAGGAATACGAGGCCCATCTGGCGCCGCCGCACAGTGCCGAACCGCTGCCAACGCTGCAACAACTCGGCTTCGAAGCCGCCGATCCGGGCGAACTGCCCCTGCCCACCGGAATGAGTGGCGCGCAAGCCCTGTTCCGCGACTTCATCGAACGCATCGACAACTATGCCGCAACGCGCGACTTTCCCGCCATCAACGGAACCTCGCATCTTTCAGCACATCTGCGTTTCGGCACCATCTCGATTCGCCAACTCGCCGCCTATGCCCAGGCCCAGCCCGGCCGGGGTGCCGCAACCTGGCTCACGGAACTGATCTGGCGCGACTTCTACCACGCCATTCTCTGGCATCACCCGCGGGTGACCAGGCAGTGCTTCAAACCGGCCTGCGACGCCCTGCGCTGGGACGCCGCCCCCAACCTGTTCCAGGCCTGGTGCGCCGGTCGCACCGGCTATCCGCTGGTCGATGCCGCGATGAGACAGCTGACTGCCCGCGGCTACATGCACAATCGCCTGCGCATGATTACCGCATCGTTCCTGGCCAAGGATCTGGGACTGGACTGGCGGCAGGGCGAAGCGTGGTTCGCCGAAAAGCTGCTGGATTTCGATCTGGCCGCCAACAATGGCGGCTGGCAATGGGCAGCCTCCACCGGCTGCGACGCACAACCCTGGTTTCGCATCTTCAACCCGGTCACGCAATCGGAAAAGTTCGATCCGGAAGGCCGTTTCATCCGCCGCTACGTGCCGGAACTTTGCTCGGTCGCGGACCGGTTCATCCACGCGCCATGGACAATGAATGCCGCAGAGCAGGCCGCTTGCGGCGTTCGCATCGGGCATGACTATCCGGCGCCGGTGGTGGACCATGCCGCGGCGCGGGCGCGCACCTTGGCACGGTTCCAGGCTGTTCGCCAGTAGCAGAGCAAGGCGCCCGCCGGGAGCAAAGACAGCAGGATTAGAATCGACACCGAGTCTTTGATGATCTACCAAGTGGCCGACCATGCTTAACCCAAGAATCCTGCTTGCCAGAGCAATAGCCAAACTCGACGCGCTTTTCGGGCGGGGTCTGATTGTGTCCATCGGCGCAATTCTGCTCATCGCGCTGGCGATCAGCATTGCCGCCGTGGTGTTCATGAATTCAGCCGCGCCGAACACCATCACCATCACCAGCGGGCCAAATGGCAGCGTGTTCCAGAAAACCGCCGAGAGGTACAGGAAAATTCTGGCAAAGGAAGGCGTTACGCTGAAGATCCTTCCGTCGGAGGGCTCGGTGGACAACTTGAAGAAGCTGTCCAATCCCGAGCTTGCGGTCGATGTCGGGTTTGTACTGGGCGGCGAAGTCAGCGGCGTGGACCTTGAAAAGCTGGTTTCACTGGGTAGCATTTCCTACCAGCCGCTCATGGTTTTTTATCGCGGCGAAACCAAAACCCTGCTGTCCGATTTCAAGGGCCGGCGGCTGGACATTGGCCAAGAGGGTAGCGGCACGCGTTCCCTGGCACTGACGCTGCTCAAGGCCAATGGCATTGTGCCGAATGACGGCACCAGTCTCGCCAGCACTGCTGCCGGCGACCCGGTCCGGGAATTGCTCGAGGATCGCATCGATGCGATTTTCCTCATGGGCGATTCCACCTCCACGGACTCGATGCGCCAGTTGCTGCACACTCCGGATATCCATCTGTTCAGTTTTGTCCAGGCCGATGGCTATACCCGCCGCATCAACTACTTGAACAAGCTGGAACTGCCCAAAGGCGCGCTCGATTTCGGCAAGAACATCCCCGCCGAAAACTTGTATCTGATTGGTCCCACGGTGGAGATCATCGCCCGCAACAGCCTGCATCCGGCGCTCTCCGACCTGCTCCTCGAAGCCGCCCGGGAAGTGCACAGCACGCCGGGCATCTTCAAGAAGCGCGGCGAATTCCCGGCCCCGCTGGAGCACGAATTCCGCATCAGCCCCGACGCCAGCCGCTACTACGCATCGGGCAAGAGCTTTCTCTACCGTACCTTCCCCTTCTGGGTGGCGAGTCTTATCGCGCGAGCCCTCGCCGTAATCGTGCCGCTCGCACTATTGCTGATACCCGGGCTGAAGATCGCCCCAGCCATTTACCGCTGGCGGGTCGAGTCGCGTATTTACAAGTGGTACCGGGCATTGCTGGAACTCGAACGCGATGCGTTCAAGCCTTCGGTTGATGCGGCCAGGTGCGAGGATCTGCTGCGGCACCTGGACCACATCGAAAACACCGTAAGCAAAATAACCGTGCCGGCTTCTTTCGGCGACCTGTTCTATGTGCTGCGCGGACACATCGGTTTCGTCAGAGACAGCTTGCTTGCCAAACAGGCATCCTTGCTAGCCGCGACAGACTCGGCGCCAAACGATCCGGGTGCAAGATCCCCGGAGTAAGCCAACAGGCGGATAGCTTGGTGCTGGAAAACCTTGTGAAGCAAGGTTTTGGTGCGCTCGGCGGGGATCGAACCCACAACCCCTGGCTTCGGAGGCCAGTACTCTATCCATTGAGCTACGAGCGCACGAGGGGCCGAAGCATAACCCGTTCAGGTGCCGGCGTCCAATGCCGGGCGGGTGAATCCGCTATAATCGACGGCCTCGTTTGACTCTTCCCGGAAGGTTGCTCATGTTCCCGTTGAATATCCGTACCCTCGCGGCTGCCGGCGCGCTTGTTCTGTCCGTCAGCGTTTTTGCCATGGGCGGCCGGCCCAAGGACAACGAGGAGGCCGTTAACAGCCGCATTGCGCCGGTCGCCCGGGTCGAGCTTGCGGCTCCGTCTGCCGGTGCCGCAGCCGGTGACCGCAGCGGCGAGCAGATGTACAAGACGACCTGCATCGCCTGCCATGAAGCCGGCGTCGCCAATGCCCCCAAGTTCGGTGACAAGGCTGCATGGGCGCCGCGTCTCGCGCTGGGGCTCGATGGCCTGTTGAAGTCGGCAATTGCCGGCAAGAACGCCATGCCGCCCCGGGCGGGTTCTGATGCCAACGACACCGAACTGGCTCGCGCCATTGTCTATATGGCGAACAAGGCCGGCGCCAACTTCAAGGAACCAGCGGCCAAGTAATCAGCCGCGGCGAGACCTGCGAAGCAGGCAAAAGGGACCGCGAGCGGTCCCTTTTTTACGGCTTGCCGGCAAGCATGGCCCGCAACTGAGCCGCCCTGGCGCGCGCGGTACCGGCATCGGGCACCGTATTTCCTTGTTCCGAGGCTTTCTGCGCCGCCTCGCCCATTTCGGCGATGAAGCGCGAGGGCTCGCGCGGCATCCATTGCCGGCCCTGCTTGCGCTTTTCGCACCACGTCACCGTCAGGCTGGCCTGCGCGCGCGTGATGCCGACATACATCAGCCGGCGCTCCTCTTCGAGCTTGGCCGGTTCCAGCGAGTCGCGATGCGGCAGCAAGCCTTCCTCGACGCCAACCAGGAACACGTGGCGAAACTCGAGGCCTTTCGCCGCGTGCAGGGTAGCGAGTTGCACGGCATCCTGCCCCTCCTCGTTCTTGTCCAGCATCGACAGCAGCGCCACCGATTGCGCCAGTTCGAGCAGGGTCTTGCCTTCCTCCTCGCCCTTCCTGCCCAGCCACTCGACGAAGTCGCAGACGTTGGCCCATTTGCCTTCCGCCTCGCGCACCTCCAGCGATTCGAACAGCCAGCTCTCGTAGCCGATGGCCTTGATCAGGTCGTTCAGCACCTGGCCGGCCGGCTCCTTCGCCGCGCGCCCTTCGATGCGATTGATGAAGTCGCCGAATTCGCGCAGGGCGGTGCGCTGCTTGACGTTGAGTTCGGCATCCAGCCCCGGTGCAAAGATGCTGGCGAACAGGCTCTGATGCCGGCGCCCGGCAGCGCGCCCGAGCGCCTCGAGCGTGGTACCGCCGATGCCGCGCTTGGGCGTGGTCACAGCGCGGATGAAGGCCGGATCGTCGTCGGCGTTGACCAGCAGGCGCAGATAGCAGGTGATGTCCTTGATCTCGGCGCGGTCGAAGAAGGATTGCCCGCCCGAGATCACATAGGGAATGCGCTGCGCGCGCAACTGTTGCTCGATGGCGCGCGCCTGATGGTTGCCGCGATAGAGGATGGCGTAGTCGGAAAATTTGCTGCGCCGCTCGAAACGATGGGCGGACAGGCGCGAGCCGACCCACTCCGCTTCGTGATCGCCGTCGCGGCAGGTCTGAATATGGATCGCGTCGCCCTGTCCATGCTCCGACCACAACGTCTTTTCGAACAGCTTCGGGTTGTTGGCGATCAACGTGTTGGCGGCTTGCAGGATGCGTGAGGTGGAGCGGTAGTTCTGCTCCAGCTTGACCACCTTCAGGCCAGGGTAGTCGTCCTTCAGCAGGCGCAGGTTTTCGCTGTCGGCACCGCGCCAGGCGTAGATCGACTGATCGTCGTCACCCACAGCGGTGAAGGAATCGCGCCCCTGCGTCAGCAGTTGCAGCAGGCGATACTGGCCGCGGTTGGTGTCCTGATACTCGTCCACCAGCAAATGCCAGATGCGGCTGCGCCAGCGTTGCGCGATCTCCTCGTGCGCGGTGAAGAGCGTCACCGGCAGGCGGATCAGGTCATCGAAATCGACGGCCTGATAAGCGCGCAGGGTGCGTTCGTAATCGGCGTAGAGTTTCGCCGCGGCGGCCTCGATCGCGTCCGCCGCATCGTCCAGCGCCGCTGCCGGTTCGACCAGCATGTTCTTCCACAGCGAAATCCGCGATTGCAGGGCGCGCAGCCGGCCCTTGTCGATGTTGCCCGCGAGTTCCTGGAACAGTGCCGTGGTATCGGCCGCATCGAGAATCGAAAAGCGCGGCTTGAGGCCTACGGCAGCGGCTTCCTGGCGCACGATGCGCACGCCCAGGGCATGGAAGGTACTGACAATCAGACCATCGGCGCGGCCGCCGATCAGCTTGCCGACGCGCTCCTTCATCTCTTTCGCCGCCTTGTTGGTGAAGGTGATCGCGGCGATATGCGATGGCGCGATGCCGTACTCGTCGACGAGGTAGGCGATCTTGTGCGTGATGACGCGCGTCTTGCCCGAGCCGGCGCCGGCCAGCACCAGCAGCGGGCCGTCAAGGTGGCGCACGGCCTCGAGTTGCGCCGGATTCAGTTTGACCATGGGGTAAGCATTCGCGGCGCCGTATTGCCAGCGCCGACTTTCAGAATTCGGCGCGGCTTGCCGCGTTGATCGATGATTATTTGAGGGCGCCGAAGACCTTTTTCGCCAGATTGCCGGCCGCACCTGCTGGGTCCTTGCGGATCGCCTTTTCCTCCTCGGCAATCATCAGGTAGAGGCCGTCGAGCGTCTTCTGCGTCACGTAGTTCTCCAGATGGGCATCCTGCTCGCGCACCAGCCCGAATTTTGCGGCCTTGCCGGCGAACTGGTCGTACTTCTCCGCCAGCTTGACGCGCGCCATGGCATTGCGCACCACGGGCTTGAATTTCTCCGCCATCGGCCCGGATGTCGTGCGACGAAAATATTGCGTCGCCGAATCCTCGCCGCCGGACAGGATGCCCTTGGCGTCTTCCACCGACATCTGCTTGATCGAATTCACCAACAGGGCCTTGGCTTGCGGTACCGCCGCTTCGGCGGCACGATTCATGGTGGTGATCAGTTCATCCGCCTGCTTGCCCATGCCGAGTCCGCGCAGCAGACCCTCGACCTTCTGCGCACTTTCCGGCAACGGGATTTTCACTTTTGGATTGCCCAAAAAACCGTCCTGCCTGCCGAGCATTTCGACGGCCTTGCCGGCGCCCTGGGTCAGCGCTTCCTTGAGTCCACCGCTGGCGTCTTTGCCCGAAATATCTGCCAACGACAGTGCGCTGGCGGCCGTGGCCAGCAGCATTCCGGCAAGCAGGGTGAGGAACGAGCGCATGGCAGGGTCTCCTTTGGCAAGATGCGATTCTCGCACACCCCTGCCGACGCGGCGGTGTGCGAAGCGCGTCAGCCCTTGGCGCGCAGCTCGCGGCGCAGGATCTTGCCGACCGGCGTCTTCGGCAGATCGGCGCGAAACTCGATGTATTTCGGCCGCTTGTAGCCGGTCAGCTGTTCCTTGAGGAAGTCCTGCACGGCGCTCTCGGTGAGCGCCGGATCCTTCTTGACGATGAACAGCTTGACCACCTCGCCCGAATGTTCGTCGGGCACGCCGATCGCGGCGGCTTCCAGCACGCCGGGACAATTCATGACGACTTCCTCGACTTCGCTCGGATAGACGTTGAAGCCCGAGACCAGCACCATGTCCTTCTTGCGATCGACGATGCGCGTCGCACCCTCGGCATCCATGATGCCGATATCGCCGGACTTGAAGAAGCCGTCGGCGGTCATGACCTTCGCCGTTTCGTCGGCCCGGTTCCAGTACCCCGCCATCACCTGCGGCCCGCGAATGCAGATCTCGCCTGCCTCGCCGAGCGGCAGGTCCTTGCCGTCCTCGTCGCGGATGGCGATCTCGGTCGAGGACACGGGCAAGCCGATGGTGCCGGTAAATCCCTTGAGGGTGGCCACGTTGCAGGTAGCGACCGGCGAGGTTTCCGACAGGCCGTAGCCTTCGACAATCGCGCTGCCGGTCAGTGCCACCCATTTTTCCGCGACCGCGCGTTGCGTGGCCATGCCGCCGCCGAGGCTGATCTTCAGGCTGGAGAAATCCAGTTTGGCGAATTCCGGGTTATGCGCCAGCGCGTTGAACAGCGTGTTGAGGCAGGGAAAGACGTTGAACTTGAAGGTCGACAGCTCCTTGACGAAGCCGGGTATGTCGCGCGGATTGGGAATCAGCAGATTGCAGGAGCCGGTGCGCACGCCGATCATGTTGCAGACGGTCAGCGCGAAGATGTGATACAGGGGTAGCGCACAGACGAAGTTGATCTGGGTATCGCCGTGGGTATCCAGCGCGGGTTGCATCCACTCTTCCACCTGCAGCATGTTGGCGACGATGTTGCGATTGAGCAGGGTGGCGCCCTTCGACACGCCCGTGGTGCCGCCGGTGTATTGCAGAAAGGCGACGTCCTCCCGCGTCCGCGCCACCGGCTTGAGCGTCAGCGCACCGCCTTGCGCCACCGCCGCGTTGAAGCGCACGGAATTCGGCAGCGACCATTCGGGCACCATCTTCTTCACGCGACGCACGACGAAATTGACCAGCGTACCCTTGAGGCCGCCCAGCAGGTCGCCCATGCTGGCCACCACCACATGCTTCACCGGCGTGTTGGCGATGACCTTTTCCAGGGTCGTGGCGAAATTCTCGATGATGACGATCGCCTCGGCGCCGCTGTCCTTGAGCTGGTGTTCCAGCTCGCGCGGCGTGTACAGCGGATTGACGTTGACCACCACAAAGCCGGCGCGCAGCACCGCCGCGACGCAGACCGGGTACTGCATGATGTTCGGCATCATCAGCGCGACGCGACCGCCAGGAGCGATGTTGCGGCATTGCAGCCACGCCCCCAGATTGCGCGACAGCGTGTCGAGCTGGGCATAGGAAATCGACTTGCCCATGCAGAGGAAAGCGGTACGCGAAGCGTACTTTTTCATGGACTCTTCAAGCACCTGTGACACGGTTTCGTATTTGGCGGTGTCGATTTCCGCAGGCACGCCGGCGGGATAGTGCTTGAGCCACAACTTGTCCATTTCCAGTCTCCTCTATTTTCGTAGTGGTGAATATTACAGGTCAGGTCACTCCGGCGCCATGCGCCTGCAGGTCGGCGTGGTAGCTGGAGCGAACCAGCGGTGCCGACGCGGCGTGAGTGAAGCCCATCGCGGTGGCTTCACGCGCATACATGGCGAAGCTATCGGGATGCACGTAGCGCAACACCGGCAGATGATGAGTGGAGGGCGCGAGGTACTGGCCGATGGTCAGCATCTCGACGTCGTGTGCACGCAGATCGCGCAGGGTGGCGAGAATTTCCTCGTCGGTTTCGCCCAGACCGACCATCAGGCCGGACTTGGTGGGAATCGCCGGCTGGCGCGCCTTGAAGGCTTGCAGCAGCTGCAGCGAGTGGGCATAGTCGGCGCCCGGACGCGCCTGCTTGTAGAGGCGCGGCACGGTTTCCATGTTGTGATTGAAAACGTCCGGCGGGGTCGCCGCGAGTATCTCCAGCGCGATGTCGAGGCGGCCGCGAAAGTCGGGCACCAGCACTTCTATTTTCGTTCCCGGCGACAGCTCGCGGACTTTCGCGATGCAGTCGGCAAAGTGCTGCGCCCCGCCGTCGCGCAGGTCGTCGCGGTCGACGCTGGTGATCACCACGTACTTGAGCTTCATCGCCGCGATGGTGCGCGCGAGCTTTTCGGGTTCCTCGGCGTCCGGCGCCAGCGGCTTGCCGTGGCCGACGTCGCAGAAGGGGCAGCGCCGGGTGCACAGGTCGCCGAGGATCATGAACGTCGCCGTGCCGTTGCCGAAGCACTCGCCGATGTTGGGGCAGGTGGCTTCCTCGCACACCGTGTGCAGCTTGTGTTCGCGCAGGATCTGCTTGATCTCGCCGAAGCGGCCCGCGCTGTTGCCGGCCTTGACCCGGATCCAGTCGGGCTTTTTCAGCACGGTCGTTGCCGGCACGACCTTGATCGGGATGCGCGCCGTCTTCGCCTCGCCTTTTTGCTTCGTCGTCATTTCTGTTCGTCCAGTTGCCGGGCCAGATGCTGCGCAAGAGCGTCGCCCACCTTGACAGTATCCCACTCGCCGGCCAGGTCGCGCAGTTGCGTCACCGCCATGCCCTGGTAGCCGCAAGGGTTGATCGCCGCGTAGGGCGTCAGATCCATGTCGACATTGAGCGAAACGCCGTGATAGCTGCAGCCGTGCTTGATGCGCAGGCCGAGGGCGGCGATCTTGGCCTTGCCGACATAGACACCGGGGGCGCCGGCCAGGCGCGCGGCATTGACACCGTAGTCGGCCAGCAGATCGATCACCGCCTGCTCGATGCGATTCACCAGTTCGCGCACCTTGAGCCCGTTGCGCCGCAGGTCGAGCAGCAGGTAGGCCACGACCTGACCCGGCCCGTGGTAGGTAATCTGACCGCCGCGATCGATCTGCACCACGGGAATGCCGATGTCCTCGAGCAGGTGCTCCGGCTTGCCCGAAAGACCTTGCGTGAATACCGGAGGATGTTCGCACAGCCAGAGTTGATCCGGAGTGTCGTCACCGCGGGCGGCGGTGAACTCCTGCATCGCGGCGAAGGTCGCCGGGTAGTCGACGCGGCCCAGCCTGCTGATGATCACAGGACTACTTTCACCATCGGATGCGAAGTCAAATCACGATACAAGGCGTCGAGCTGTGCCTGCGAAACGGCGCGCACCGTGCAAGTCAGCGACAGATAGTTGCCGGCCTTGGAGGGGCGCATTTCCATCGACGCGGCATCGAAATCGGGCGCGTGCCGGATCACCACGGCGGCGATGGTCTGGGCAAAATCCGCCGCAGTCGGGCCCATGATTTTCAGCGGGAAATCGCAGGGGAATTCGAGCAGCGTCGGGCGGTTCATGCCGGTGTCCGCATCACCGTGGCCTTGAACTCCTGATACCAGGCATACATCTTCGCGAAGACCGGACCCGGCGTACCGCTGGCGCCGACTCCTGACCCAACGGCGCGACCATCAAGGGTGACGATGGGCAGCACTTCCTTGGTCGACGAACACATCCACAGCTCGTTGGCGTCACGGGTTTCCGCCTCGGTGATGTCGCGCACTTCATGCGGCAGCCCGTGTTGCACGGCGAGTTCGAGCACGACGTCGTAAGTAATGCCGGGCAGCATCAGATGGTTCTTGATCGGCGCCAGCAGCACGCCGTGCTTCACCACGAAGATGGAGGAGGCGGAACCTTCGGTGAGAAAGCCGTCGCGGAACAGCACCGTTTCCACGCAGCCGGCGGATACGGCGAGCTGGCGCAGCAGGCAGTTGGCCAGCAGCGAAGTGGTCTTCAGGTCGCAGCGCAGCCAGCGGATGTCGGCCGCGGATACGGCGCCGATGCCCTGCTCGCGCTGAGTGGCGGGCGGCGGGCTCATCGGCTCCGCCAGCAGCAGCACCGTCGGCTTGATCTCCGTGGGAAAGGCGTGATTGCGCACCGCCATTGGCCCGCGTGTCACCTGGATGTAGATCGACTGGTCTTCCCAATCGGCCTCGCCTGCCAGTTGCGTGACCAAGGCGATCCACTGTTCCGGTCGATGCGGATTGGCAAGCTGGATTCCGTTCAGACTTTTCTGCAGGCGCGCCAAATGCTGTTCGAGGCGGAAGGGCCGACGCGAATAAACCGGAATCACCTCATACACGCCGTCGCCAAACAGAAAACCGCGATCCATGACCGAGACGCGGGCTTGGTCCGCAGCCAGCCATTCGCCGTTGAGAAAGACCCGCGCCGTCATTGGAAGTACAGCCGGAGATCGTCCCACAGCCGGCCGAGGAATCCGGCCAGGGGAACCGCGCTCTGTGCCACGACGGGATACTCGCCCCAGGGCTGGCCCGCCACGGCCAGCTTGAGCGTGCCGACCACGGCGCCCGCCGCCACAGGTGCGATCAGGGGCTGCTGGCTGACCAGCTGCACCGACAGCTTGTCGGCCATGCCGCGCGGCACCGAAACCACGAAGTCTTCGGCAAACCCGGCGCCAACCAGGTTTTGCACGCCCTTGAACACCTTGAGCTGCGATATGGCCTGCCCCTTGTCGTAAAGCTTTACCGCATCGAATCCGGCAAAACCCCAGTTGAGCAGGTTCAGCGAATCGCGGGCACGGGCGTCTTCCGACGCGGTGCCGAGCACCACCGAGATCAGCCGCCGCGGTCCGCGTTTAGCGGTGGCAATCAGGCAGAAGCCGGCGGCATTGGAATGCCCGGTCTTGAGCCCGTCCACCGTCGCGTCGGCCCAGAGCAGCCGGTTGCGATTGTATTGGCGGATGCCGTTGTAGGTATATTCCTTGGTCGCATGCAGGGCGTGGGTTTCCGGGTGGTCGCGCATCAGCGCGGCGGCCAGCCGGGCCAAATCACGCGCGGTGGAATAATGGTTCGGGGCCGGCCCTTCGAAATAGCCGCTGGCATTGAGGAAGTGGGTGTCCTTCAAGCCCATGCGCTGCGCCGTGCGATTCATCATGCCGGCGAAGGCGTCCTCGCTGCCACCGATGGCCTCCGCCAGCGCCACCGAGGCGTCGTTGCCGGACTGGATCACCATGCCCTTGAACAGGTCGTCGACGGTTACGCCCTTATTCACGGGAACGAAACTACGCGAGCCCTGCGTCCGCCAGGCGCGTTCGGACACGGTCACCGCTTGTTGCGGCGACAACGTCTTCTGTGCCAGTGCGTCCGCCACCAGATAGGTGGTCATCACCTTGGTCAACGAGGCCGGTTCCAGTCGGGTGTCGGCCTCCTGCGCAGCCAGCACCTGGCCGGTCGCGTAGTCCATCAGGATCCAGGCCCGCGCACTCAGGCTCGGTACGGGCATCGGCTGCGCCCAGGTTGCGGCGACAGGTAGCAGCGCCAGAAAAAAAGCAAGGAATCGCATGAAGAAATCGTGGTTGAAAAGAAGGTGGATTATAGACGGCCCGATCCATGGCCTCTGCGCAGCTAGCGCTGCACGATGACCGGCGTCATGCCGAAGCTTTCGCGCAGGCGCCCGCCGGCGAGCTGCGCCGCGGCGGCATCCGGCCACGGTCCGAGCTGGACGCGAAACAGTTTGCCGGCAGACTGGACCACCAGCTTCCCGGCAAGATCGCCCAGTTCGCGCGCGAGATGCGCCCGCAGCGCCTCGGCGTTGTCGCGGTTGCCGAAGGCGCCCAGTTGCAGGAAGTGGCCGCGCGCGTCATGGACTTGGGGCAGGGGCGGCTCGGGCTCCGCCGCGGCCAGCGCGGCGATCGGGTCCTCGGCATCGGTGATGCGTGGCGATAGCCCCTGGGCCGGCGCCGCGGCGAGAGTCTGTCCCGGCAGCACGCTTTCCACCTCGACCACGGTGCTGCCCTCGCCGATGTAGCCGAGCTTCCAGGCCGCCGTCCAGGACAGGTCGATCAGCCGCCCGGCGTGAAACGGACCACGGTCGTTGACGCGCACCACCACCGATTTACCGTTGGCCGGATTGCTGACCCGGACATAGGACGGAATCGGCAGGGTCGGATGGGCCGCGGTCATGCCGTACATGTCATAGGGTTCGCCGCTCGAGGTCTTCTGCCCGTGAAACTTGCGGCCGTACCAGCTGCCGATGCCGCGCGCCTTGTAGGGCGTGATGTCGCGCAGCGGAACGTAATCGTGGCCGAGCACCGAATACGGATTGTTGGCAAAACGGTGCAGCGGCTCGACCTTCGGCACCGCATCCGGAATCGCCTCGATATCCTCGGGCGGCTTGTCGCCGGGACCGTCGTCCTTGTAAAAGCCGCCGCTGTACTTGATGGCGGGCGCCGGCTTCCTGGCTTCACTCCTGGGAGCCGGCGCTGGCGATACGGCGCCGGCGGGCGCTTCGCCACGATCCGCAACCGGGCGCGGCGCCTGCGTACCGCAGGCAGCGAGAACGGCGGACAGGAGCAGCAAAGAGGGACGACGCAAACAGCAAAACCAATTGGCCACAGAGGACACAGAGAGCACAGAGAAAGGCAAAACGAGCTTTTCCTCTGTGTGCTCTGTGTCCTCTGTGGCTAAAAGGGTTCTGCTGTTCACTTCTGCACCAGCATGCGATGGCCGTGAATCGACATCAGGATCCCGATGCCGACGAACAGGGTGACCAGGGCCGTACCGCCGTAGCTGATCAATGGCAGCGGCACACCGACCACCGGCAGGATGCCGGAGACCATGCCCATATTGACAAAGGCATAAGTGAAGAAAATCATGGTGACCGCGCCTGCCAGAAGGCGCGAAAACAGCGTGGGCGCATTGGCCGCGATCATCAGTCCGCGACCGATCAGCAAGGTATAGAGCGTGAGCAGCAGGAGATTGCCGAACAGGCCGAACTCCTCGGAGAACACGGCAAAGATGAAGTCGGTATGGCGCTCGGGGATGAATTCCAGTTGCGCCTGGGTGCCCATCCGCCAGCCCTTGCCGAAGATGCCGCCGGAACCGATGGCGATGGTGGACTGAATGATGTGGAAGCCCTTGCCCAGGGGATCACTTTCCGGATCGAACAGGGTGATGATGCGGCTCCGCTGATAATCGTGGAGCAGATTCCACGCCAGCGGTGCGGCGGCCAGTGCCGAGACGGCCATGCCGACCATGATCTTCCATGACAGCCCGGCAAAGAAGATCACGTAGAAACCCGCCGCCAGAACCAGAATCGCCGTGCCCAGGTCCGGCTGACGCGCGATGAGGACTATCGGCAGCAGCAGCAGCACGACAGCGATGCCATAGTCGCGCAGACGCGGCATGGCTTCGCGCTTCTGGAAAAACCAGGCGAGCAGGAGCGGCACGGCGATCTTCATCAGTTCCGAGGGCTGCGCACGCATGAAACCGAGATTGAGCCAGCGCCGGGCGCCCTTGGACACGTCGCCGAACACGGCGACGGCGATCAGCAGCAGGATGCCGACCAGATACACCGGCACGGCCATATGCATCAGGCGCTGCGGCGGAAGCTGGGCCAGGATTCGCATCACCACCAGGGCAGCGACAACATTGAGCAACTGCGCATTGAGTCGCTCGGGCGAGGCGCTGCCCATCACGCCGATGGCCAGCAGCAGCAGCATTCCGGCGATCAGCATCAGCGGCGGATCGATCGGTGCGATCAGACGCTGCACCAGGTTGCGCATCATGGCGAGACCCATTCCGCGGTTCATTCGTCGTCCTCCTCGACGGCGGCTTCATCGGCCGGCGCGGGCGCGTTGGGCCGCTTGCCGAGCAGATAATAGTCAAGCACCTGGCGTACGATCGGGGCCGCCGCCTGAGCGCCGAAGCCGCCGTTCTCCACCAGCACCGCCAAGGCAATTGTCGGCTTGTCGGCGGGAGCAAAGGCGATGAACAGGGCATGGTCGCGCAGTTCCTTCTTGACCCCGCCCGCCTTGTAGTCCGAGCCCTTGAGCGAATACACCTGGGCGGTGCCGGTCTTGCCCGCGGAGACATACTCGGCGCCGGCAAAGGCGCGCGCGCCGGTGCCCTCCTTATTCACGCCGACCATGGCGTTCCTGATCACCTCGATATGCTCCGGCTTGAGTCCCAGGTTGCGTGCCGGCTGCGGCTCGATCGGGGTCCGCTTGCCGGTCCTGGTATCGGTAATGAAATTCACCAGATGCGGTCGAAACAAGACGCCGTTGTTGGCCACGATCGCCGTCGCCTGCGCCAGTTGGATCGGCGTATAAGCGTTATAGCCCTGACCGATGCCGATCGAAATGGTTTCACCGGCATACCATTTCTGCTGCTCCGGCTTCTTGAAGTGCTTCCTCTTCCACTCCTGCGAGGGCAGCACGCCTTCCGATTCGCCATCGATATCGATGCCGGTGCGTTGCCCGAGTCCGAGTTGGCCCATGAAGCTGGAAATGTTGTCGATCCCCATGTCGTTGGCCAGCATGTAGTAGTAGGTGTCGCAGGACTGCACAATCGACTTGTACATATCCACCATGCCGTGGCCGCCCTTCTTGTCGTCGCGGAAGTTGTGGCCGCCGAAGCTGTAGAAGCCGGGATCGAAAATCAGTTGCTCCGGGCGGCGCTTGCCTATCGTCAGGGCGCCGAGTGCCATGAAGGGCTTGAACGTGGAACCCGGCGGGTAGGTGCCATTCAGGGCGCGATTGACCATTGGCTTGTCGGGAGATTCGTTGAGTTCCTTCCAGTTCTGCGTGTCAATCCCATCGACAAACAGGTTGGGATCGTAGTTGGGCATCGCGACCAGCGCCAGGATGCCGCCGGTGGCTGGCTCGATGGCGACCAGCGCGCCCTTGCGGTCGCCGAAGGCCTGCTCGGCGATGCGCTGCAACTCGGCATCGATGGTTAGCGTCAGATTGTTGCCGGCCAAGGGCGCGGTGCGCGACAGGGTGCGCACCGCGCGGCCGCCGGCATCGACTTCGACCTGCTCGAAGCCGGTATTGCCGTGCAGATCGAACTCATAGTGCTGCTCGAGTCCGGTCTTGCCGAAGTGCTCGGTGCCGCGATAGTTCGCCTCCTGTTCCTTTTCCTCGATCTTTTCCAGATCGCGGTCGGTGACGCGGCCGATATAGCCCAGCAGGTGCGAGGCGAAGGCGCCGCCCGGATATTGGCGAAACAGGCGCGCCTTGATATCGACGCCGGGAAAGCGATAGCGATGGGCGATGAACTTCGCCACCTCCTCGTCCGTCAGCCGGGTTCTGATCGGTAGCGACTCGAAATTGCGGCTTTCTTCCAACAGCTTTTTGAAGCGCTTGCGGTCCTTGACCTGGATATCGATGATTCCGGCCAGACCATCGATGATCTGTTCCAGGTCGCTGGTCTTGGAGGGCGTGATTTCCAGCGTGTAGGCCGAGTAGTTGCGTGCCAGCACCACGCCATTGCGGTCAAGAATCAGACCCCGGTTGGGCACGATGGGCACCAGCGAAATGCGGTTGTCCTCGGCACGGGTCTGGTAGTAGTCGTGCTGGATGATCTGCAACCAGACGAAGCGGACGAACAACAAGGTGAAGCAGAACAGCACGAAGCCGCCCGCCACGGCCAGCCGCGACCGAAAGCGCTCGAGTTCCTCCTGGGGGTTCTTGAATTCCATTTAAGATTGAAACCTCAGGCAGCCACAGAGGACACAGAGTTCACAGAGGAAGAACAACGAAATGCCGCAGGTCTGCCGGCACCTTCCAATCGAGGGCGCAATTGTTGCGAAGCCTTGCCATCTCTGTGTCCTCTGTGATCTCTGTGGCTGGATTTGTGTTTTTCGGATTCAAATCGGACGATGGACGTCTTTGTCTTCCGGACGGAACTGGGGAATCAGGAGCAGATAGGTCACCGGATGCCAGAGCAGCGCAGCGGTGAAGCTGGAAAGAAACCACAGCACGCCCGGAAACTCGGCACCACTCAGCATGCGCGTTGCCATCATGACCAGTTGCATGCCGAGAAACAGGGGCAGCAACTGCAGCGCCTGCTGCGAGAGGGGGAACCAGAGCACCCGACGCGACAACCCGGCAGCGGCGAAAGCCAGCAGCACGTAGGCGAGGGCGTGCTGCCCCATTAGGCTGGCATCGGCCACGTCCATCGCCAGCCCGAGTACGAAGGCGGCGGCCATGCCGACTTTCAAGGGTTGATGAACGCACCAGAAGGCCAACACCAGCGCCACCCAGTCAGGAATGCCCGGCAGCCGCCCGAACGGAATCAGGTTCAGCAACAAGGCGAGAAACAGGGTCAGCACGATGAACCAGTTTCTGACCGGCAGCAGAATGCGGCGCGAGGCATGAGTCGGCTGCATCTAGTGCGCTTTCTTCTTTACCCGCTTGCCGCGAGCGGGCTGTTCCGCGATTGACGGCATGTCGTCCGGTTGCGGCGGCAAGGCGATGCGACCGCCCAGTACCAGGGCCAGCCCGTGGCGCTCGACACCCGCCAGCGGCGCGCAGGTAATGCGGGCAAACGAGTAGGCGCTGTCGCGATCGATCTTGACCACCTTGGCCACCGGCAGGCCAGGCAGATAGACGCCGTCCAGTCCCGAAGTCACCAGGATGTCACCGACCTGCACCTCGGCGTTCGCCGCGAGGAAGCGCAGCTCCATCATGCCCGCTCCGGCACCGGCGAGAATGGCGCGCAAGCCGTTTCTCTGCACCTCTACCGGTATCGCCTGGTCCTTGTCGGTCAGCAACAACACCTCTGCGGTGAGCGGAAACACCCGCACCACCTGGCCGATGATGCCGACGTCGTCCACCACCGCCTGGCCGGCGCTGATGCCGTGCTGAATGCCTTTGTCGATAATCACCCGGCGCGAGAAAGGGTCGCGCGCCGCATAGAGAATCTCGGCGATGCGACCTTCGACCGGCAGCCGCGCGCGCATGTCGAGTAAGGCTCGCAGCCGCACATTTTCCTGTTCGAGGTGCTGCTGGCGCAGCAACAGGTTGGCGGTGCCGAGCTGACGGCGGCGCAGTTCCTCGTTTTCTTTCAAGAGAGTGGATTGCCGCGCCAGATAGCCGCCGACGTCGCCGGCGGCATCGATCGGCATCCAGGTGATGCGCTGCAAGGGCCAAGCCACGGTGGCTACGCCTAAGCGCGCCCATTCCAGCGTATGAAAGCGCAGATCGGCCACCAGCAGGATCAGGGAAAGCGAGACGAAGAAGGCCAGCCGCACCAGCGGCGCCGGACCCCGTTTGAAGAAGGGTGGCGGAGCATGACCAACAACGGACATCAAGGCAGGTGTGCTCTCAAGAAAGATGGAAACCCGGTGGAGCCCCATGATCAGCGGCCACGGGGCATGCTTGCAAACTACACGGGGCGAGCCTTACTCGTTGGCGAAAATACTGCCAAGTTTGTCCATCTTTTCAAGCGCCATACCGGAACCGCGCACGACGCAGGTCAGCGGATCGTCGGCCACAATCACCGGCAAGCCGGTTTCTTCGGTCAGCAAACGATCCATGTCGTGCAGCAGCGCACCGCCACCGGTCAGCACCAGACCGCGCTCGGCAATGTCGGCGCCAAGCTCGGGCGGGGTTTTTTCCAGCGCGTCCTTGACCGCCTTGACCACTTGATTGAGGGGCTCGGAAAGCGCTTCGAGCACCTCGTTGGAGGAGATGGTGAACTTGCGCGGAATGCCCTCGGCGCGGTTGATGCCGGAGACTTCCATCTCGCGCACTTCAGCTCCCGGAAATGCGGAACCGATCTGCTTCTTGATGTTTTCCGCGCTGTTGTCGCCGATCTGCATGCCGTAGTTGCGGCTGATGTAGGAGATGATCGCCTCGTCGAACTTGTCGCCGCCGACGCGAACCGAGTTTGCATAGACCATGCCGCCGAGCGAAATCACACCCACTTCGGTGGTGCCGCCGCCGATATCCACCACCATCGAGCCGGTCGGATCGGATACCGGCAGGCCGGCGCCAATCGCAGCGGCCATCGGCTCCTCGATCAGATACACCTGCGAAGCGCCGGCGCCCAGCGCCGACTCGCGAATGGCGCGGCGCTCCACCTGGGTCGAGCCCGAAGGTACGCAGATGATGATGCGCGGGGACGGCGAGAACAGGCGCGACTCATGCACCCGCTTGATGAACTGCTTGAGCATTTGCTCGGTGACCGTGAAATCGGCGATCACACCGTCTTTCAACGGGCGAATGACCTGGATTTCCTTGGGATTGCGCCCGATCATGGTCTTGGCCTCGCGGCCGACCGCCTGAATGGTTTTCTTGGCGTTGGGACCGCCTTCGGTACGAATGGCGACGACCGACGGTTCATCGAGTACCACACCCTTGCCGCGCACGTAAATCAGCGTGTTGGCGGTACCGAGGTCAATGGCAAGATCGTTGGAAAAATAGGAGCGGAGAAAGCCGAACATCGTGGTCCCAGTGTTGAAGCCGGCCCAGAGAGGGCTGGGGCAAAAAAGTTCGCTTATGATACTCTATCGCGCCGGTCAAATTAAGCACCGATCAGGCCTTGTTTCACGCCGGTCCACCATCACTAACCCCCTCTTGTCATCATGTCCCTGAACCTGGAAGACGTCGCCCGCATCGCCCGGCTGGCGCGCATCGAACTTTCCGCCGCGGAGCGAGAAACCACGCGCGACCAGCTGAATGGCATCCTCGGCTTTATCGAGCAATTGCAAGCGGTTGATACCGCAGGCATTGAGCCGATGGCTCATGCCGTCGATGTGGTCCAGCGTCTGCGCCCGGATACGGTCACCGAAACCGATCGCCGCGCCGATTTCCAGGCGCTTGCGCCGGAAACCGAGGCGGGACTCTATCTCGTGCCGAGGGTCGTCGAGTGAGCGACCTGATCAATTCATCGCTCCGCGAGCTCTCCGCCGCGCTGGCGGCCAAGAAGGTTTCCGCCGTCGAACTGGCCACACTGTTCCTCGACCGCGTCGAGAAGTTCAATCCCGCGCTCAATGCATTCATCACCCTCGACCATGAAAAGACCTTGGCCCAGGCCCGGGCCGCCGACGAGCGGCTGAAAGTTCCCAAAGGGACGCAGAGCGCTGGCGCTGGCGACCCGGCGATCTCGCCGCTGTGCGGCATCCCCCTGGCGCACAAGGACATCTTCTGCACCAAGGGCTGGCGCACGACTTGCGGCTCGAAAATCCTCGCTAACTTTGTTTCGCCCTACGACGCCAACGTCGTCGAGAAGCTCGCCGCCGCGGGCATGGTGACGCTGGGCAAGCTCAATATGGACGAGTTCGCCATGGGCTCGTCGAACGAAACCTCGTATTTCGGGCCGGTAAAGAATCCGTGGGATGTTTCATGCGTGCCCGGCGGGTCCTCGGGTGGGTCGGCGGCAGCCATCGCGGCACGGCTCACACCGGCCGCCACGGGTACCGACACCGGAGGCTCGATCCGCCAGCCGGCCGCCCTGTGCGGTCTCACCGGCCTCAAGCCGACCTATGGCGTGGTGTCGCGCTACGGCATGATCGCCTTCGCCTCCAGTCTCGATCAGGGCGGGCCGATGGCGAAGAGCGCGGAGGACTGCGCGCTGCTGCTGAGTGCGATGGCCGGCTTCGATGCCCGCGATTCCACTTCGCTGGAGCGCCCCCCGGAGGATTACAGCCGCGATCTGGACCAGCCGCTGACCGGTCTCAGGATCGGCTTGCCGCAGGAATTTTTCGGCGCAGGCATGGATGCCGACGTGCGCGCCGCGGTCGAAACCGCGCTGGCCGAGTACCGCAAGCTGGGCGCCACCACGGTGGAAGTGCGTCTGCCCAACTCCGGTCTCTCGGTGCCGGCCTATTACGTCATCGCGCCGGCCGAGGCCAGCTCCAACCTGTCGCGTTTCGATGGCGTGCGCTACGGCCACCGCGCGCCGGAGTATGCCGACCTGGCGGAGATGTACTCGCGCACCCGCGCGCAGGGCTTCGGCGCCGAAGTGAAGCGGCGCATCCTGATCGGCGCCTACGTGCTGTCGCACGGCTACTACGATGCCTATTACCTCCAGGCGCAGAAGATCCGCCGTCTCATCGCCGCCGACTTTGTTGCGGCGTTCAAGGAATGCGACGTCATCATGGGGCCCACCTCGCCCTCGGTGGCGTTCGCCTTCGGCGCCAAAAGCGCCGACCCGGTGCAGATGTATTTGTCGGACATCTACACCATCTCCACCAACCTCGCCGGCCTGCCGGGAATGTCGCTGCCCTGCGGCTTCGGCAACAATGACATGCCGGTGGGATTGCAGATCATCGGCAACTGGTTCGGCGAGGCGAAGATGCTCAACGTCGCGCACCAGTATCAGAAAGCCACCGACTGGCACACGCGGATGCCGGGAGGTGTGAAATGAATTGGGAGGTCGTCATCGGGCTCGAAACCCACGCCCAGCTCAGAACGAAGTCGAAGATTTTTTCGGGCAGCAGCATCGCCTTCGGCGCCGAGCCGAATGTGCAGGCGAGCGCGGTGGACATCGCGCTGCCCGGTGTCCTGCCGGTGCTGAATCGCGAGGCCGTGGTCTGCGCCATCAAGTTCGGCCTCGCCGTCGGAGCGCAGATCGCGCCGCGTTCGATCTTCGCGCGCAAGAACTATTTCTACCCCGATCTGCCCAAGGGCTACCAGATCAGCCAGTTCGAAATCCCCGTGGTTTTGGGCGGTGGCCTGACCATAAGAGTCGGCGCTGGCGACACGGCGACGGAAAAGTTCGTGCATCTGACACGAGCACATCTCGAAGAGGATGCCGGCAAGTCGCTGCACGAGGATTTCCATGGCCGCACCGGGATCGACCTGAATCGCGCCGGCACGCCGCTGCTGGAAATTGTCACCGAGCCGGAAATGCGCTCGTCCGCCGAGGCGGTCGCCTATGCCAAGGCGCTGCATGCCCTGGTGCAATGGATCGGCATCTGCGACGGCAACATGCAGGAAGGGTCTTTCCGCTGCGATGCCAACGTTTCGGTACGACCGCTGGGTCAGAAGGAATTCGGCACCCGGCGCGAAATCAAGAACCTCAATTCCTTCCGCTTCATGCAGCAGGCGATCGACTTCGAGGTGCAGTGGCAGATCAACGAGATCGAGGAAGGTCGCGCCATCCATCAGGCCACCGTGCTGTTCGATCCCGACAGCGGCGAAACCCGCTCGATGCGCAGCAAGGAAGACGCCCACGATTACCGCTATTTCCCCGATCCCGATCTGTTGCCGCTGGAAATCACGGCGGACTGGATCGCGCAGGTGAAATCCGGTCTGCCGGAACTGCCGCAGGCCATGAAAGCCCGTTTCGAGGCGGATTACGGCTTGTCGCCCTACGACGCGGCGATACTTACCGGCTCGCGCGGTATGGCCGAATACTTCACAGCAGCCGTCGACGTCTGCAACCAGCCGAAACTTGTCGCCAATTGGGTTATCAACGAAGTGCGCCGCTCTATGTCCGAGGGTGCCAGCGACCAGGAAGGCGAGCCGCTAGCTAGTGAGGTTCGCGATGGACTACCCGGCCGCGACGTCATTCGCATTCCCGCCGGAAAACTGGCTAAGTTGATCAGTAGAATCACTGACGCAACCATCTCGAATGCTGGGGCCAAGAAAGTGTTCATTGAATTGTGGACAGGTCCGGATCAGGAAGTTGATGAAGTTATCGAGCGAATGGGCCTGAAGCAGATCACCGATACCGGAGCGATCGAAGCGCTGGTGGATGAAGTGCTTGCAGCCAATCAAAAGTCGGTCGAGGAATACCGCGCCGGCAAGGAAAAGGCGTTCAACGCGCTCGTCGGACAGGCAATGAAGGCCACCCGTGGCAAGGCCAACCCGCAGCAGGTCACCGACCTGCTGAAGAAAAAACTCGGCGCCTGATTACTTCTTCGCGGCGGGTTTGGCTACCGCCGCCGCCGGTACGGGCGCCGCTGCCGGTGCGGGCGCGGGTGCCGGCGCCGCTGCGGCAGCAGGTGCATCAGCAGGCGCGGCTTCCATCGACTTCTTGCCCGTCAGCTCCAGATAGCGTTTCTTCTCCTCTGCAAAGCGGCTGCGGACTTCTTCCATTTCCTTGGCCTTGGCTTCCACCTCTGCCTGTTGCGCCTTGATCTCTTTTTCGTTGTCGCGGACATCGGCCTTGACCTGCTGAGGTAGCGCCTTGCCCTTGTAGAACTCCTTGTCGCCCTCAAGCTTCTTCTTCTTCTTGTTGGCTTCCTCCAGCCGTTGCTGGGCCTGCTTCATGTTCTTGTCAACCTCGGCCAGGGCACGATCCCGCGCGGTATTGATATCCTTTTCACTGGAATAGGTTGCCATCAAGGCCAGCGTGCGGCGGCGTTCCTCACCCGCCTTCTTCCTTGCTTCTTCCTTCTTTGCAGCCTCAGCCTCGCGGCGCGCCTGCTGCTCTGCGGTCAGCGGAGCCTCGACATTCTTGGCGACGAAGCCGCGACTGTCGCGCTCTTCATAAGCCCGGCCCTGGCATTCCGGCGGCATGAAATCACCGCACACCTTGGTCCCCTTGGCATCATTGCAACAATAAATGCGTGTCTGGGCAGCGGCACCCTGGGCAAGCACGGCGGAAGAAACAAACAGCAGGGCGGAAATCAGGCGCATGGGGAGTCTCCCTGGAAGGTCATAGGCATCATTCGATGCCGTAACGAGCACGATAAGCGCGCACGGCGGCGAGCTTGCTTTCAAGTTCCGGTTGGCCGGAAAGATAATCGATCAGATCGGTCAAATTGGCGATGCTGATCACCGGAATACCGTAATTCCGTTCAACTTCCTGCACTGCCGAGAGCTCGCCCTGACCTCGTTCCTGACGATCGAGCGCAATCAGCACCGCAACAGGCGTCGCCCCGGCATTACGGATCAATTCCACCGATTCGCGTACCGACGTGCCCGCCGAAATCACGTCATCGATGATCAGGACACGGCCCTCGAGCGGCGCGCCTACCAGCGTACCGCCTTCGCCATGATCCTTGGCCTCCTTGCGGTTGTAAGCGTAAGGGGCGTTGCGCCCAAGGCCCGCCAGCGCCATGGCCGCGCCGGCGGCGAGCGGGATACCCTTGTAGGCCGGCCCGAACAGTACGTCAAACTCGACCCCCGCCGCCAGAATGCGGCGCGCGTAGAAATCGCTGAGGCGCGACAGCGACGCGCCGTCGCTGAACAGGCCCGCATTGAAGAAATACGGACTCATGCGTCCCGCTTTGGTCTTGAATTCGCCAAAGCGCAACACGCCCAGTTCGCAGGCGAAGGCGATAAACTCGCGGCTCAGCTCGCTGCTGACGGCGCTGTTGACGGTAAAGGCGACGTTCGCATTCATCCAAGGCATTCTACATGCTCAAGCACAAGCTCCGAATACTCAGTCTGAATCTCAATGGTATCCGTTCCGCCGCCGGCAAGGGGTTTTTCGAGTGGCTGGCGACCCAGCAGGCCGACATCGTCTGCGTCCAGGAACTCAAGGCGCAACTCGCCGACGTGACCCCCGCGTTGCGCGAGCCGGCGGGTTTCACCGGCTGCTTTCATGCCGCGGAAAAAAGGGGATACAGCGGGGTCGGCATCTATTCCCGGCAGGCCCCCGACCGCATCGTCGAAGGTTTCGGCAACGCCGAGTTCGATGCCGAAGGCCGCTACCTGCAGGCCGATTTCGGCAAACTCTCGGTCGTCTCGCTGTACCTGCCTTCCGGTTCCAGCTCCGACGAGCGCCAGCAGGCCAAATTCCGCTTTCTTGACCAGTTCCGGCCTCAACTCGAACGCCTGGCGCACGAAGCCCGGCGCGACGGGCGTGAAATCCTGCTGTGCGGCGACTGGAACATCGCGCACCGGCCAATCGACCTCAAGAACTGGAAAGCCAACCAGAAGAACTCCGGCTTTCTGCCCGAGGAGCGAGCCTGGCTGTCTGCCGTCTTCGGTGATCTGGGCTGGGTGGATGTCCATCGCCGGCTCTTGCCGGAGGCGACCGGGGAGGCCTACACTTGGTGGTCGAACCGGGGCCAGGCGTGGGCCAAGAACGTCGGCTGGCGCATCGATTACCAGATTGCCACTCCGGGCCTCGCGGCGGCAGCGCATCATGTGGCCGTCTACAAGGATCAGCGCTTTTCCGATCATGCGCCGCTGACGGTTGATTACCATCTGCCTCCCGTATGACATAAGTCATTGCAGCACGGCAATAAAATCGGTAGCCTTCAAGCTGTAGTTATTCAATTCAGGAGAAAACCATGAGCGACGTAAGCGATGTCACCAAAGAAAAACTGATTGCCGACGTAAAGCTGGTGATCGCCGATACCGAAGAACTGCTACGCGCCACAGCCGGCCAGACGGGCGAGAAGATCGCCGAGATCCGTGCCAAAACCCAGGACCGTCTCGCTGCCGCCAAGATCAAGATGGCCGAAGCCGAGGCCGCCTTGGTGGACAAGGCGAAGCAGGTCGGCCGCGTTGCCGACGACTACGTGCATGACAATCCCTGGCGTTCGGTCGGCGTCGCCGCCGGCTTCGGCTTCATCGTCGGTCTGCTGATCGGCCGTCGCTGAGCGCGGCGATGGGTGACGAGACGGGCAGGGCGTCGGGCCAACGCGGTTTGTTCGCGTCGACCAAGGGCTTGCTCGGTACCGGTGTCACCCTGCTCCAGAATCGCCTCGAACTCCTCGGCGTCGAACTCGCCGAGGAGCGGGTGCGGCTTGTCTCGCTACTTGCCTACGGCGGAGCAGCTTTTCTCTGCATCGCTGCCGGCCTGATTTTCCTCGCCATCTTTCTCACCGTGTTGCTATGGGATAGCAACCGGCTGCTGGCACTGGGCGTTTTCTCGGTGCTTTTCCTCGGCGCCGGCGTCGCCAGCCTGATTCTGGCGAGGAACCTGGCGCGCTCGGGGTCAAAGCTGTTTTCTGCCAGCCTGGCCGAACTGCGCAAGGATCGTGATGCGCTGTCGACCGGCGACACCACAAGGTCACAGTGAACTCCACAGCCCTTGAACTCGCGCTAAAAAAACAGCGGCTCCTGATCGCCAGCGAGAGCTTGCGCGCCGAGTTCGGTGGTTACGCAGCGGGACTGGCGCCGGCCTTCACCACGGCCGACTACGCAGTCGAGGGTGCCCGGTGGCTACGCCGCAACCCGCTGATTGCCGTTGCGGCAGGTGTCGCACTGGCCGTCGCTCGGCCGAAACGCGCATTGCGCTGGGTGCGTCGTGGCTTTCTGGGTTGGCAAGCGTGGCGCCAGTTGCGTAATTTCCTGGAGCGCCGCCACCCCGGCTTGATTCCGCAACGGCGAGCGCCGGGCGACCGTTCAGCCCGCCGCTCCGCGGACTCTTGACGAGATAGCTGTTGTTCAGCACCGGCGAGGCTTGACGACAAAAGAGCCGCTGACCTTGTGGGATCAACGGCTCTTAGGAAATTGGTGGTGATGAGTGGACTTGAACCACCGACCCCCGGATTATGAATCCGATGCTCTAACCGACTGAGCTACATCACCGTGCAAAGGGGCGGAATTATCCTCGTCGTACGCTTGCCTTGTCAAGGTAAGCGCCGGTAGGCGACAATTGGGGCATGGACTTCGATATCGTGATTGTGGGGGGTGGCCTGGCGGGATTGGCCCTGGCGGCGGCGTTGCGCCGCTCGACTTTGTCGGTGGCCTTGATCGAAGGGGCGCTGCCTGTTTTACCCAAAGGGTTGGATTCGCGTATTTACGCGATCAGCCCGGCCAATGCACGCTTTCTTGATGCTGTAGGCGTCTGGCGCCATCTCGATGCGGCGCGCAGGGAGCCGGTACGGGCCATGGAGATCCACGGTGACGCCGGCGGCCGGCTGGACCTCACCGCCTATGGCAGCGGAGTCTCGGAACTGGCCTGGATCCTCGAATCGTCACTGATGCAGCGCGAGCTGTGGGAGACGGTCAAGCGTCAGGGCAATCTCAACCTGCTCTGCCCGGCGCGCCCGAAAACGCTGGCGCTGGGTCCTGATGCTGCGCAACTGACGCTGGACGATGGCCGCAGACTTTCCGCGCGACTGGTCGTCGCCGCAGATGGTGCTGATTCCTGGACCCGCGCTGCGGCCGGCATCGATGTGCGCTTTGACCCTTACGACCAATTGGGCGTGGTGGCCAACTTCGCGACGGAGCAGCCGCATCGCGGCACCGCCTTTCAGTGGTTCCGTCACGACGGGGTACTGGCCTGGTTGCCGCTGCCAGGCAATCGCATCTCGATGGTTTGGTCCACCGGGGAAGAACATGGGCGCGAGCTGCTGGCGCTTGATCACGCTGCGCTATGCGCGCGCGTTGCCGAGGCGGGCAGCCTGCGACTGGGGGCGCTGGAACTGATTACAGCGCCTGCCGGTTTTCCGCTGCGCCTGATGCGTGCGCCGCGCACCGTGGCGCCGCGACTGGCGCTGATCGGTGATGCCGCGCATACCATCCATCCGCTCTCCGGTCACGGCATCAATCTGGGATTCCAGGACGCGCAAGTTCTGGCGGGCGTCCTGTGCGACAAACCCGGTCACGTGGATTGCGGCGATCTGGGGTTGCTGCGCAGCTACGAGAGGGCGCGCAAGGAAGAAGTGGTGACTTTGCAGACGGTGACTGATAGTCTGCACGACCTTTTCCGCCCCTCGGATGGCCCCTTGACCAGTCTGCGCAATCTCGGATTGAACCTCACCAACGCTTTGCCGGTCGTAAAGGACTTGCTGGTCCGCTACGCACTGGCGTCCTGAAATCCCTGGAGAATCCATGAAACTACCCCTGCTTGCAGCCGCTCTGGCCTGTGTATCCCTCGTCGCGGTTGCCAACGAGGCCGATGTGAAAAAAGCCGTCGAGGCCAAACTTGGCAAGGTCGAAAAGATCGTCAGGGCACCCATGGCCGGCATTTGGGAAGTTACGGTGGATGGCCAGGTTTTGTACGCCGATGACAAGGGCACTTACGTGTTATTTGGCAGTCTGCTGGAGACGAAGACGGGCAAGAACATCACGGCGGAACGCCAGTTCAACGCCCTGCCGCTCGATCTGGCCCTGAAGCAGGTACGCGGGTCCGGCAAGAACATCCTGGTGACCTTCGAAGACCCGAATTGCGGTTATTGCAAGAAGCTGGCGAAAGATATCCTGACATTGAAGGATGTGACCGTCTACACCTTCCTTTTGCCGGTGCTAGGCGATGATTCCTACGAAAAGTCAAAGGCAATCTGGTGCGCGCCGGACAAGGCCAAAGTGTGGGCTGAGTGGATGAGCTACGGTAAGGCGCTGCCTGCCGTACCCGCCAAGTGCGATACCACGGGACTGGACAAGTCTGCACAGCTTGGCGCGAGATTGCGCATCAACGGCACGCCCACGATCTATTTCGCCAACGGCGAACGTGTCCCGGGCTATATTCCGGCCCCGGAAATCGAGAAGCGCTTCAACGCAACGGGCGGTTAAACAACGGCTCAGGCCGCCACAGCCTCATTCGGCAGCCACACCGTAAACACCGAGCCGCCGGTCGACGGGCAGGCCACATCAATGCGGCCGCCATAGCGCTGCACCAGGCCGAGGCTGACCCACAGACCCAGACCGGTGCCGTCGCTGGTCTTGGTGGTGAAGAAGGGGTCGAACAGTCGTTCGCGGTCTTGCGGCGCAATGCCGGGGCCGCTGTCGCCGACGGCGACAAAGCCGCCCTTGATGCCCCCTTCGTCGCGATCGCCGCTGGCCAGCAGCAGCGTGCCGCCCTCGGGCATGGCCTGCAGGGCATTCACGATCAGATTGATCAGCACCTGCTGCAGCTCGTTGCGATTCACTGTCACCGGCCGGCTGGCGTGCATTTCCTGCATTACGGCAACGCTGGTCTTCTTCATCTGGTGCGCCACCAGAACAAGGCTGTCCTGCACCACCTGGTCGAGGCGTACCGGTTCCAGATAGCCCGCATATTCTGCCGGTCGCGCGAACTGCAGGAGCTTGGTCACGATCAGACGGATACGAAACACCTGATCCTGGATCAAACGAATCTCCGGCATCGCCGGCGCGGCCGCGTCGCCCAGGGTTTCGCGCAACACATCGAGATTGCCCTGGATCACCGCCACCGGATTGTTGATTTCATGCGCCACGCCGGCGGCAAGCTGACCGATCGCGGCGAGCTTTTCCGACATCACCAGGCGCTGCTGCGCCGAGCGTAGCGTCTGGTTGGCGGCAGCCAATTCCTGTGTACGCTCGGCTACCTTGCTGTCGAGCTCGCTGCCCCAGCGTTGCAGCGCCTCGGTCTGCGCCGCCAGCCGATCCAGCAGGCGATCGAAATGGGCGGCCAATTCGGCCAGTTCGTCAGCGGCGGTCGAATCCGACAGACCGCCGCCGACCCGCGCCTCTGTCTGCCCGGACTCGATCGCGCTCATGGTGCCGTGCATGCGTTCCACCGGCTGCGAGACATGCCGCGCCAAGCGCAGGGAAACAAACGCAGCCACCGCCACCGTCAAGGCGAACAGCAGGGCGACCGCCGCCAGCGCCAGTTGCCGCGCGCGCTGAAAGGGTTCTTCGAGGAAGCCGACGTAAAGCATGCCGACCCGCCGCCCGGCGCTGTCCATGATCGGCTCGTAAGCAGAGACATACCAGTCGTTGACCACAAAGGCGCGATCCAGCCAGGTCCGGCCTTCATCCAGCACGGTGCGGCGCACCGCCGCCGAGACGCGGGTGCCGATAGCCCGTTCGCCCTCGAAGAGGCGCACATTGGTCCCGATTCGCACGTCGTCGAGAAACAGTGTCGCAGTGCCCGCACTGCCCGGTGGCAGAGTGCCTTCCGGATAGACGATGTCGTTGATGCGGTCCACAAAGTCGAGGTTCTTGTTGAGCAGCAGCCCTCCGACCAGAAACTGAGGTGCCGCCTCGCCGTCGACCGCGACTGGCGCCACGCTCTGGATGACCATGCCGCGCGACTCATCGGTTTGCACCGTGGGGGTCGCGTTGCGCGTGGCGATCAGCGGCGTGTGGGCCTTTCCGGCCAGTACCGGATCGATCGCGGCCAACACGCCGGCAGCGAGAATATCGATCCCGGTGTGGGCGCCAGGCTGCTTCATTCGCGCCGCCGGCAGCGGATACGCCAGCCCTGCGGTGGGGCCGCCGCTGGCAGCGAGCACCCGGCCCTCGGCGTCGACCAGAATCAGGAAATCCACCCCCAGTTGCGCGCGGGCGTCGCGCAGTAACGCTGTCGTCGCGGAAACGTGGCTACGCATGCGCAACGCGCGCGCAAGCCGCTCGGAGCCGGCCAGCGCTTCAACGCGACGGCCGACGCCCTCCTTGACCTGTTCGAAATAGCCATGCCCGACCGCGAGGTCGCTGCGCACCTTGGTGATCAGCAGGCGGTCGTAATACACCGCTCCCCAGCCCGCGAGTATGCCGATCAGTATCGGCACGGCGACCAGCAGGGGGCCGAGAGCCAGCGCCAGCAGCTTGAAGCGCAACGAGCCGTGAAAGCGCGCGCGCAGGCGGGAGAAGATCCCTAGACTCCCCACGCCGCGCACTTGCGCTCCAGCGTTTTGCGCGAAACGCCGAGGCGTCTCGCCGCCTCCGACTTGTTGCCCTTGCACGTTTCGAGCACGCCCAGAATGTGACGCCGCTCGATGGCGGCGAGCGAGGCGTCGCCGCTCGGCTCAAGAGTCGGCGCTGGCGACGCGGCGACAGCCTCCTCATCCGGCACGAAATCGTCGGCAAAGTAGCCAAGGATCAGCGAACGTTCGATCAGGTTCTTGAGTTCGCGCACGTTGCCCGGCCAACCGTAGCGGGTCAGGCGCGCCAGCGCTGCAGCATCGCGTACGAGTTCGGTGACGCCCAGCCGCGGCGCCAGTTGGCCGATGAAATAATCCACCAGATCCGGCAGATCTTCGAGGCGGTCGCGCAGGGGCGGCATCACCACCTCGACCACCTGCAGCCGGTAGTAAAGGTCGCGGCGAAAACGCCCCGCTGCAACTTCCTCGACCAGCTTGCGGTTGGTGGCGGCGACCACCCGCACATCCACCGGCACTTCCTGCTCCGATCCCACCGGGCGCACTTTGCGCTCTTCCAGTACGCGCAGCAGTTTGGCCTGTAGCGGCAGAGGCAGCTCCGAAATTTCGTCGAGAAACAGCGTGCCGCCGCGCGCGTAGTAGAACAATCCCTCGCGGCCCGCCGCGGCACCGGTAAACGCGCCCTTGACATGGCCGAACAGCTCCGACTCGATCAGATGTTCTGCAATCGCCGCACAGTTGATCGGCACGAAGGGTCCGTCGGCGCGCGGGCTCATGCGATGCAGGGCGCGGGCGGCGAGTTCCTTGCCGGTGCCCGATTCGCCGTGGATCATCACGGTCGAGGGTGTCGGTGCGATGCGCTTGATGCGCGCGCACACGTCGCGGATCGCGGCCGAGTTTCCGATCACACCTTCAACGCTGCCATCGCGCTGATCCAGTTCGCGGCGCAGGACGAAATTCTCGCGTCGCAACGACGAGCGCTCGAAACAGCGCTTCACCGCGTTCAGCATCTGCGCCACGGAGAATGGCTTCAACAGAAAGTCGGCGGCGCCGGCCCGCAGCGCGTCGATCGCGGTTTCGAGATCGGCGTAGGCGGTCATCAGCACCACGTCGCCGACAAAGCCCTGGTCGCGCAACTGGTGCAGCCATTCGACACCCGAACGGCCGGGCAGGGAGATGTCGAGCACGATCAGGTCGAAGTGACGCCGGTTGAGTAATTCGGCAGCCTGTTCCACGCTGCCCGCGGTCGCCACCCAGCCGCAACGCTGGGCCAGCGAGCGGTGCAGAAAGCTGACCATGCCCGGTTCATCATCGACCACCAGCACCGACTGGTGTTTCCACGGTGAAAAATCGACATCCGCAACGGCGGGCAGCGAACCCAATGTCATCTCCTCGACGGCCGAAAAGGGCTCAGTGCTGGCGCGCGCCGGCCAACTCTTCGGGGGTGTTGATGTTGGTGAAGGCGGCAGCATCGTCGAAATCCACCACGGCGAGCTTGACCTCCTCGAACCAGCGGTCAATCTTGCGGCCGCCGCCTTGCAGAAAGTGCTCCAGCGAGGGCAGCAGCTTGCGTCTCAGCAAGGCGAATACCGGCTGCAGTCGCCGTTCGCTGCGCACCACCGCGAGATCGGCGCCAGCCTCGGTAGCGGCGGCGGCCAGGCGCGCCACCAGGTCGTGCGGAAGAAATGGCGAATCGCAGGGCACCGTTGCCAGCCATGGTGTGGTGCAGGCCAACAGTCCCGCATGGAACCCGGCCAGCGGGCCGGAAAAGCCGCCAATTGCATCGCTCACGACCGGCACGCCATAGCTCTGCCACTCCTCGAGATTGCGGTTGGCATTGATCAGCACCTGCCCGACCTGGGGTCGCAGACGTTCGAACACCCAACTCGCCATCGGCTTCCCGTCGATGGCCATCAGCCCCTTGTCTACGCCCCCCATGCGGCGACCGAGCCCACCCGCCATTAGCAGGCCGGTGACCTCAGAGGGGCCAATTTGTTCGATTTGTGCTTGATTTTGCCCCATGCAGCGATTCTCCCCCCGAGTTGGACATTTTGTCCAGCATGGACAGATTTGATTGCGTCGATTTGTCTCAATTCACTGACCGAAAGTGGCAGAGCTTTGCAACATCTTGATTTTCCGTCACGCCGATATTGGCATGGAAATAGCTTTATATCTCAAGCTAAGCAACATTCACACAAGAATAATGGAGGAGACATGAAACTGCACGCTTACTTGCGTACGTTCGTCATGGGTGCCTGCGCCGGTCTGCTGCTCGGCGCCATGCTCCCCGCCCAGGCGGCCGATCCGGCGCCGGCCAATGCGAGCGCGGGTCCGCTCAAGCTGACCCAGGCCGACGGCCACAACGCGGCGCCGATGTGGCGCGACGTGCGCCGTGGCGTTCCGGGGGTCACCACCATCAAGGGCGCCGAAACCGGCGTGCTGGTTCAATCCGAGGGTAACGCGTGGCGCAAGCTGCGCAATGGCCCGGTCACGCTGATCGGCGGCATCCTGTTGCTGGTCGTCGTCGGTTCGATCTGGGCCTATTACGCCTGGAAGGGCCAGCTGCGGCTGTCGTCGCCTCCTACCGGGCGCAAGATTCCCCGCTTTACGCTGACCGAGCGCGTGGTGCATTACACGGTGGCCGGTTGCTTTGTGCTGCTCGCCACCGGCGGCCTGATGATGATTTTCGGCAAGCACGTACTGGTGCCATGGCTTGGCCACACGGTGTTCTCGTTGCTGATGCAGCTGCTGAAACCGGTGCACAATTTCCTCGGCCTGGTGTTCGCTGCAGCCCTGCTGGTGATGATCGTGATGTGGGCCAAGGACAATATCTGGGACCGATTCGATGCCGAATGGATACGCCGCGCCGGCGGGCTGCTCGACCACAGCCATGTGCCTGCCGGGCGCTTCAATTTCGGCGAAAAGGCCTGGTTCTGGTTCGGCGTCACGATCCTCGGCCTGACCGTCAGCGCCTCCGGCTTCCTGCTCGACTTTCCGGGCATCCTCGAACTGCGCGCCAGCCTGCAGACCACCAATCTGGTGCACGGCATCGGCGCCCTGATGCTGACATTGATGGCGCTGGGCCACATCTACATCGGCACCATCGGGGTCGAAGGGGCGCTGGATGCGATGAAGACCGGCGAGGTCGATGAAGTCTGGGCCAGGGATCACCACTCGGCCTGGTTCGAGCAAGTCACCGCCAAGGACAAGCGCGCCTGATGAATCCTCCGCAGGCAGTTGTCGTCGCCGTTGGCTTCACCCGTCTGACGCTGGTCAGCCGCTGGGCCGACCATGTCTGGCGTCTGGTCGCCATGGCACCGGCGGGTGCCGGGCTCGAGGGCGCCGAACTGGTGCGGGACAATCTTGAACTGCGACTGTATTCCGACGAGGCCGAAAACTACCTGCTCAATCTCACCACGCCCGAGCCCATGTTGTTCGTGGTCTGGAGGCTGGAGGACGATGTTCCGTCGGTACTGATGGTGACGGTCAGTTACGGCGAAGCTGCGCGCATGATGGATGCCGGCGAAAACGTCGAGGGCGTGCCGCTGCCGGCCGACCTCAAGGGATGGATCGAGGATTTCGCCCGTCACCACTACCAGCCGCCGGAAAAGAAGACCAAGAACAAGCGCTATGCGACGAGCCGGCAGGAGCATCGCGCATGATCGCGGGCCAAGGCGAGAACTTCTTTTCGCGCTGGGCGCGCCTGAAACAACGAGGCGAACCGATGCCGGCATCGGCCGCGACGCCAGCCAATGCGGTGCCGTTGCCCGATCCGGCGACGATGAGCTTCGAAGATGACTTCACCGGCTTCCTGCGGCAGGAAGTCGAAGAGCGACTCAAGCGCGTGGCCCTGAAAAAGCTGTTTCATTCCGCTGAATTCAATGTGATGGACGGCCTCGATACTTATATCGACGACTACTCCCTGCCCGACCCGATCGACGAGGCGACGCTGCGGTCGCTGGTCCAAGCCAAGGGTCTGTTGTTCGATGATGCATCGCCAGCGGTGGCAGTAGCGGCGCCTGCTGAAACCGCACCTGCGGCTGATGCCGCCGACGCAGCGGAAGATGATGTTCAAGCAGCCGCAGAAGGAAGCACCAATGTCGGCTAGCCCGTCAAAATCCACCGTGCCCTGTCTGACCTGCACCTGCAACGGCAGCGTGCCGGTTGCGGCCTTCGCCGCCGGCGGTTTTGTCGGCAAGGACGCGCCGGTCAAGGCTTTGTGTCGTGGCGACGTCGGCGCTTTTCGCGAGGCGGTGCGGCAGAACGGCCCGGTGGTAGTCGGCTGCACCCAGGAGGCGGCCTTCTTCAGCGAAATCGCCGATCGTCTCGACTCGCCGGCCGAACTGCGCTTTGTCAATCTGCGCGAACTGGCCGGCTGGTCGCAGGAGGCGGCTGCGTCCGGACCGAAGATCGCCGCTCTGCTGGCGATGGCAACCGCCCCGGCGCCGACGCCAGTGTCCAGCATCGATCTGACCTCCGGCGGCAGCCTGGTGATCGTTGGTCCGGCCGAAGTTGCGATTGACTGGGCGCAGCGCCTTGGCGACCAGCTCGAGGTCAGCGTGGTGACTACCGACACCCCGGGGCTGCCGGCGCGACGCGACTTCCCGATCCGGGAAGGACGCGAAATCCGGCTTTCCGGCCATCTCGGTGCCTTCGATCTCTCCTGGAAAGCCGCCGGACCGATCGACCTGGAACGCTGCACCGGTTGCGGCGCCTGCGTCCGCGCCTGCCCCGAACACGCCATTACGCGCGGCAGCGGAATCACCGGCGGGTTCGGCCCGCATCACGAGGCGGCGCGCTGCACCCCCGGCGGCGCCTGCCGCGATGCCTGCATCAGTGCCTGCGGCGATCTGGCCGCGATCGATTTTGCGCGCATGGCGGCGCCCGCCGCACTGGAGCGCTTCGACCTGGTGCTCGACCTTTCGCGTCAGCCGCTGCTGCGCTGGCCGCACCTGCCCGACGGCTACCTTGCGCCAGGGGCCGACCCGCTGGAGCAAAGCGAGGCGGCGCGCGCACTATCCGGCCTGGTCGGCGAGTTCCAGAAGCCGCGCTATCTGGCGCACAGCGCAACGCGCTGCGCTCATCATCGCCAGGGCAAGACCGGCTGCACACGCTGCATCGACGTCTGTTCGACCAACGCGATCAGCAGCGTCAAGAACCGCATTGTCGTCAGCGCCGAACTTTGTGCCGGCTGCGGCGGCTGCGCCACGGTCTGTCCGACCGGCGCCGCGCGCCATGTCTATTCGTCGCCGACCGAGCTGATGGCCTTGATCCGGCGCGGGCTGGTGCGCTATGCCGAGGTTGGCGGGCGGGATGCCTGCCTGCTGATCCACGCCACCAGCCGTCGCGACGCCCTGATCGAGCTGGGGCGCGCAGACCGCGGACTGCCCGCACGCGTGATTCCGTTTGAAGTCCACGACGTCGCGGCTTTCGGCCTCGACTACGCGCTGGCGACAATCTGTTACGGCGCCGCGCAGTTGAGGATCATGGTCGACGCCGACCAGCCGGATGGCTACCGCCAGGCCTTGCAGCAGCAAGTCGATCTCGGCAACCTGATTCTCGCCGCGCTCGGCCTGGGCAGCGGACGACTCGCGCTGGTCGCGGCAGACGACCTGGCCGGCGCACTCTGGGACCTGCCCGTGCAGGCGGCGCTACCGGCCCCGGCTTCCTTTGTCTTTCCCATCGAGAAGCGCAGCGCGCTCGACATGGCGATCAGCCATCTTGCCCTGCGGTCGCCCGCGGCGCCAAGCGTCATCGATCTGCCGGCGAAGGCTCCGTTCGGCACCGTCGAGGTCGATGCCGGCACCTGCACGCTATGCATGTCCTGCGTCGGCGCCTGCCCGACCGGTGCGCTGCTGGATACCCCCGAAGAACCGAAACTGCGCTTCATCGAGCGCAATTGCGTGCAGTGCGGGCTCTGCGCCCAGACCTGTCCCGAGCAGGCAATCACGCTCACGCCGCGCCTGTGGCTTGACGAGGATGCCCGCCGCGCACGCACCCTGAACGCCACCGAACCCTTCCACTGCGTTTCCTGCGCCAAAGTCTTCGGCACGCAGCAGATGATTTCCGCCATGCTCACCCGCCTTTCCGGCCACAGCATGTTCTCCGGCGCAGCCGAGTTGCGCCGCTTGCAGATGTGCGCCGACTGCCGGGTCATCGACATGATGAAGAACCCGAAGGAAATGTCGATTATGGGAGACCGTCCATGAACGCCGCACTGCTGATCGCGACCGACGACGAGATGCGCGCCGACTGCTATCGCGTGCTGGCGCGCCTGTTCGCGGCGCCGCCCGATGCCGCGCTGGTGAGCACCCTGGCCGACGCCGCACGCGGCGCCGACGACGAATTGGGCAGTGCCTGGAACGAGCTCTGCACGCTGGCCACAAGAGTCGGCGCTGACGATACGGCGCTGGGCCGGCTGGCCGACGAATACAGCGAGCTGTTCTTCAGCGTCGGTGAGCCGCGCGTGATGCTCTACGGATCCTGGTACCAGAGCGGATCGCTGATGGACGTGCCGCTCGCCCGCCTGCGCGATGACCTCGCGAAACTGGGCTTCGAGCGCGATCCGCAGGTGCGCGAACCGGAAGACCACCTCGCCGCCCTGCTCGAGGTGATGGCAATGCTGGTGGCCGATGGGCGCGCCGAGCAGGCCGATTTTTTCCGCCGCCACCTGGCGCCCTGGTACGCGCATCCGTGCCAGCGCCTCGAAGCGGACAACAGCGAGTTTTATCGGGCGGCGGCGCGTTTTGCGCACGGCGTGCTGGATGTCGAAAAAGAATTGTTGGCACGCTGAGTTTTCTCGTATGTGCCATCCGAGTGTCCTTGAGGAGGAGAGATGATGAAACCTGAAGATCGCCAGAAACCCGAAGCCAATCTGCGCCGGCGCAACTTTCTGCTGACGGCCTCGCTCGGCGGTGCGGGCGCCGTTGCCGCCGTCGTGGCGACGCGCAGTCCGATCACACCGGAGATGCCGGCCGCCGCGCCGGAGGTCAAGGGCAGCGGCTACCAGACTTCCGATCACGTCTTGCACTACTACCGCACCACGCGCACTTGAGGAGGACAACATGCTGATGCAAAAAAACAAGACTGCCGCCACGCGCCGGTCCCGCCTGACCCGCGATGTCTCGCTCAGTGCACCGGAAACCATCGACCGACGCACCTTCCTCAAGCGCTCCGGCATCGGCCTCGGGGTCGGTGCGGTGGCCGGTCAGCTCGGTGGCGGCATGATGCGCCAGGCCGAAGCCGCCGACCCGGGGAAGGAAGGCAAGGTCGAAATACGCCGCACCGTCTGCACCCACTGCTCGGTCGGCTGCGCGATCGATGCCGAAGTGGTGAACGGCGTCTGGGTCGGCCAGGAGCCGGTATTCGATTCACCGATCAACCTCGGCGCCCACTGTGCCAAGGGCGCCTCGGTACGCGAGCATGGTCATGGCGAGATGCGCCTCAAGTACCCGATGAAGCTGGTCGACGGCAAGTACCAGAAGATCAGCTGGGACCAGGCGCTGAACGAAATCGGCGAAAAGCTGCTGGCGATCCGCAAGCAGCACGGCCCCGACGCCGTCTACTGGATCGGCTCCTCGAAGCACAGCAACGAACAGTCCTACCTGATGCGCAAGTTCGTCTCCTTCTGGGGCACCAACAACTGCGACCACCAGGCCCGCGTCTGCCACGCCACGACCGTCGCCGGAGTCGCCAATACCTGGGGCTACGGAGCGATGACCAACTCCTATAACGACATGCAGAACGCCAAGGCGATCTTCTTCATGGGGTCGAACGCGGCGGAAGCCCACCCGGTGGCGATGATGCACGTGCTGCATGCCAAGGAGTCCGGCACCAAGATCATCGTCGCCGACCCGCGTTTCACGCGCACGGCGGCCAAGGCCGACCAGTACGTGCGGTTCCGCTCCGGCACGGACATCCCGGTGATCTGGGGCATCCTGTACCACGTCTTCAAGAACGGCTGGGAAGACAAGCAGTACATCGCCGACCGCGTCTACGGCATGGAAAAGGTGCGCGAGGAAGTCGCCAAATGGACACCCGAGGTGGTCAAGGAGGCGTGCGGCGTCGATGGCGAAACCCTGTTCAAGGTCGCCGAAACCATGGCCAAGAACCGGCCCTCGAGCATCGTCTGGTGCATGGGCCAGACCCAGCATTCGATCGGCAACGCCATGGTGCGGGCCTTCTGCATCCTGCAACTGGCCCTGGGCAACATCGGCAAGTCGGGCGGCGGCGCCAACATCTTCCGCGGCCATGACAACGTGCAGGGCGCCACCGACCTCGGTCCCAATCCGGATTCGCTGCCCGGCTACTACGGCATCGCCGCCGGCGCCTGGAAGCACTGGGCACGCGTCTGGGGTGTCGATTACGAATGGATCAAGAGCCGCTACGCCTCCGAGGCGATGATGACCAAGCCGGGCATCACGGTCTCGCGCTGGATCGACGGCGTGCTGGAAAAGAACGAGAACATCGACCAGGGACCCAACCTCAAGGCCGTCGTGTATTGGGGCATGGCGCCCAACTCGCAATCGCGCGGCAAGGAAATGATCGAAGCCATGAAGGCGCTCGATCTGCTGGTGGTGGTCGATCCCTACCCGTCGGCCACCGCGGCGATGGGAGCGATGGCACGCAAGGACGGTGTCTACCTGCTGCCGGCATCGACGCAGTTCGAGACGGTGGGCTCCGTCACTGCATCGAACCGCTCGCTGCAGTGGCGCGAAAAGGTCATCGAGCCTCTGTTCGAATCGAAGCCCGACCACACCATCATGTATCTGCTGGCGCAGAAGTTCGGCTTCGAGAAGGAATTCACCAAGAACATCAAGGTGACGAACAACGAGCCGAGCATGGAGGACACCCTGCGCGAAATCAACAAGGGCAGCTGGACCATCGGCTACACCGGCCAGTCGCCCGAGCGCCTCAAACTGCACATGAAGAACATGCACACCTTCGACGTGAAGACGCTGAGGGCCAAGGGCGGCCCGTGCGACGGCGACTATTTCGGCCTGCCCTGGCCCTGCTACGGCACGCCGGAGATGAAGCACCCGGGCAGCCCGAATCTGTACGATACCAGCAGGCACGTGATGGACGGCGGCGGCAACTTCCGCGCCAACTTCGGCGTCGAGCGCGACGGCGTCTCGCTCCTGGCCGGTGACGGCTCGGCCTCGAAAGGCGCCGACCTGCAGTTCGGCTATCCCGAATTCGACCATGTCCTGCTCAAGAAACTGGGCTGGTGGGACGACCTTACCGATGAGGAAAAGAAGGAAGCCGAGGGCAAGAACTGGAAGACCGACCTGTCCGGCGGCATCCAGCGCGTGGTGATGAAGGTGCACGGCTGCCACCCCTTCGGCAACGCCAAGGCGCGCGCCGTGGTGTGGAACTTTCCCGACGCCGTGCCCTTGCACCGCGAAGCGCTGTACTCGCCGCGCGCCGACATGGTCGAAAAATATCCGACCCATGACGACAAGAAAGCCTTCTGGCGACTGCCCACGCTGTTCAAGAGCGTGCAGCAGAAGAACAAGGACATCGGCAAGGACTTCCCGCTGATTTTGACTTCCGGCCGCCTGGTCGAATACGAAGGCGGCGGCGAGGAGACTCGCTCCAACCCGTGGCTGGCCGAGTTGCAGCAGGAAGCGTTCGTCGAGATCAACCCCAAGGCGGCCAACGATCGCGGCATCCGCGACGGCGAGGATGTCTGGGTCAAGACGCCGACCGGCGCTCAGCTCAAGGTCAAGGCGCAGGTCACCGAGCGCGTCGATGCCACTACCTGCTTCATGCCGTTTCACTTCTCTGGACGCTGGATGGGCGAAGACATGCTCAAGTACTACCCGGAGGGGGCGCACCCGATCGTGCGCGGCGAGGCAGTCAACACCGCCACTACCTACGGCTACGACAGCGTGACGATGATGCAGGAAACCAAGACGACCGTTTGCCAGGTCGTGAAAGCCTGAGGAGAAGACGATGGCACGAATGAAATTCCTCTGTGATTCGGAACGTTGCATCGAGTGCAACGGCTGCGTCACCGCCTGCAAGAACGAGAACGAAACCCCGTGGGGCATCCAGCGCCGGCGCGTCGTCACGCTCGGTGACGGCCTGCCCGGCGAGAAGAGCGTCTCGGTGGCCTGCATGCACTGTTCCGACGCACCCTGCATGGCAGTCTGCCCGACCGACTGCTTCTACCGCACCGACGAAGGCGTGGTGCTGCACGACAAGGACCAGTGCATCGGCTGCGGCTACTGCTTCTACGCCTGCCCGTTCGGCGCACCGCAGTTCCCGCAGGAGGGCAACTTCGGCATCCGCGGCAAGATGGACAAATGCACCTTCTGTGCCGGTGGGCCGGAAAAGGACGGCTCGGCGGACGAGCACCAGAAATACGGTGGCAACCGTTTGGCGGAAGGCAAGCTCCCGCTGTGCGCCGAAATGTGCTCGACCAAGGCGCTGCTCGCCGGCGATGCCGACGTGATCTCGGAAATCTTCCGCGAGCGCGCGCTGACTCGCGGCAAGGGAGGCGAACTCTGGGGCTGGCAACAGGCGTATGGCAAGGACGGCGCACCGGCACCGGCACCGGCAAAGAAGGAGGTCCAAAAATGAGAATGCTCACGGCGATGCTGATCAGCGCCGGCCTGCTGGCGGGCTGCGGCGAAGCGGTCCAGACGGTCGGCGACTATCGCGGCAAGACCGATGCCAAGCCCTACGAGGCCAACTACGGCGGCGACAAGGCGAAGTGGGAATCCGCCCTGCGCACCCGCAACCAGACCCAGAACGAATACAAGCGCGTCCATTGAAGGAGCCGACCATGAAAGCTGTTGCATTCATCCTCAGCGCTGCCCTTGTTGCCGGCAGCGCCTTCGCCAAGCTGCCCGATCCCTCGCCCGAGGCGAAGGAAAAGGCGGCACTGACCAAAGCCGAGAACGCGCACAAGGACAAGATCGCCGCCTACCAGGTCTGCCAGTCGCAGGACAAGACCGCCAAACGCTACCTCGCGACGCCGGCGGGCAAGGGCAAGAAAACGACAGGCGGCGCGCCCTGCGCCGATCCCGGCAAATTCGTACCGCCGGTGACGGTTGCCGCTGCGCCCGCAGCTGCTCCTGCTCCTGCTCCTGCTCCAGCTGCCGCTGCGCCCGCGGCTGCTCCTGCTGCCGCTGCTAAGCCGGTCGTCGCTGCGCCCGTAAAGAAATAGGGAGCCTGCGATGCTAATGGAATGTCGCCCCCTGCTCTCCGAGGCGCGCTGCGAGCCGGTGATCGCCGGTACCGTGCTGGATCAGGACGGGAAACAGCTGCCGACGCAGATGCCCGGCGAACGCGCGCTGACCCTGTATCTCGATAAGCGCGAGATCGTCACCCTGATGAGCCTCGGCCAGTTGCCCGAGGCGCTGGTGCTCGGCTACCTGCGCAACCAGCGCCTGGTCGAGAACCTGCGCGATGTCGCCTCGATCCAGGTGGATTGGCAGGTCGGCGCAGCGGCCATCACCACGCTCGACGGTGACGGCGGCGAGCGCTGCAACGATCTGCTGCGCCGTCGTACCGTGACTGCCGGCTGCGGCCAGGGTACACAGTTCGGCAACGCGCTGGAGCGCCTGACACCGCTGCGGGACGACGGCTTCCGCGTCGCCCGCTCGACCCTGTTCGCCCTGATCGATCGGGTGCGCCAACTCGACACCGTCTATAAGCGCTCCGGCGCCGTGCATGGCTGCGTGCTCGCGGCGGGCAGCCGCATCCTCCATCACGTCGAGGACATCGGTCGCCACAATGCGGTGGATTCGATCTCCGGCCTGATGTGGATGGAGGGCGAAGCGGGTTCCGACAAGCTGTTCTACACCACCGGCCGGCTGACCTCGGAAATGGTGATCAAGGTGGTCGAGATGGGCATCCCGGTCCTGGTCTCCCGCTCCGGCACCACCGAGATGGGGCTCGACGTGGCCCGCCAGTGCGGCGTCACCCTGATCGGTCGCGCCCGTAACGAACGCTTCATGGTCTTCAACGGCGCCGAGCGGATCGATTTCGCCGCATAGGCTTTGTCAGAGTCGGCGCTGGAGGTACGGCGATTTGTCATGCAGCGGCGGCGACCTGTGCCTCCACCGCGCGGTGCCGTCCCGTAGCGAGGCCGTAAATGCGCAGCAGATCATCTTCGGAAACGTCGATGAAGGAATCCAGTTCCGCGAGAGCATAGACGAAGTCTTCGTGCGAAATCGCCGCGTAACCGGCGCTGGCCGGTTCCGCCAGGAAGGCCGGGTACCGGCGCCAGGGGAACAATGCGTTGAAGGCCACCGCCGCCGCCAGGATGACCATGACGTTGAGCAGCACCGGCGACAGCACGAAGCCGAAACCCAGCCCGCGCAGAGACTCGCCGCCCAGAACGGCCGCCAGTGCCGTTGCCCCGCCGGGCGGATGGATGCAGCGCAGGTAGTGCATCGCGGCGATGGAGAGGCCCACCGCGACAGCTGCCGCGAGCGCCGTATCCGGCACCAGGTGCGCGCAGGCGACACCGATCAACGCGGAAACCAGATGCCCGCCGAGCACCGGCCATGGCTGCGAGAGAGCCCCGTGCGGTACCCCGAACACCAGCACCGCCGACGCCCCGATTGAAAAAATCACCAGCGGTGCCGACGGTGCGCCACCCAGAACGTGACTGGCAAGAAAAACGACGAGCAGGCCGACAAAACCGCCAAGCGCGGATACCAGCCGCTCACGATGGCTCACCGGGCTCAATTCGATGCCCAGCATTTTCTGCCACGGCGACTGCGGCGCCGGATTTCTGTTGCTCATCTCAATTCCTCGACAGGGGTCGGCGGTGGACCATACATTACTGATACCGGCTCGATCATCACAGATTCGCATGAGGCCATGAAAAACGACACTACCCACGCACGGTCTGGCTGCCTGTCGCTCCGCCCTTCTGCAGTGCGCGAACCGGGACGAAGCCGCTACAATCTTTCAACTCGTTTCTGCTCGGGAGCAGAGCCATGAACACACGCCCCCAGCTTTTCACTGTCAGCCAACTCCATCCGGTCCGCCGGTCTCCTCCCTAGTCTCTTCCTCTTCCGCTCCGCCAACCAAGCAAGGAGAATGCATCATGAAACCGCACAGCGCCTTTTGGCCCGCCATTCGCATCGCCTGTTTCGTCTCTGCGGCCAGCCTGCTCAACGCCTGCGCGAGCATGGAGGCCACCGGCCCCAAAGCCGAAGCCACGCTTGAACCCCGTTCCGGCAGCACCGTCACCGGCACGATCAGTTTTCAGACCAGCGGCCAGAAGATTCGCATTGAAGCCCGTGTCGCCGGGCTGACGCCGGGCGCGCATGGTTTCCATGTGCATGAAGCAGGCGATTGCAGCGCGCCCGATGCCAGCAGCGCCAAGGGGCATTTCAACCCGGCGGGTCGGCCGCACGGCCATCACGGCAGCGCCGAGCGCCATGCCGGTGACATGCCGAATCTGGTGGCCGACAGTTCCGGCAAGGCCACGCTTTCCGCCGAGGTGGATATGCTGTCGCTGACCGAAGGCCCCGGTGGCATCCTCAGACGCAGCGTGGTGATTCATGCCGATCCCGATGACTACAAGTCGCAGCCTGCCGGCAACTCCGGCAAGCGCGTGGCCTGCGGCGTCATCCGTTCGATCTGACACATTGTTCGAGGTAAGTACGCCCGACCCGAACTGGATGACGGGTGTGTTCTGAGAGGTTTCGATGTCTGCGTCTGCCATCACCGCATGTCCGTCCTGCCGAGCGCCGATGAGCACGCATCGTTTTCTGCGCAAGATCACCGGCGCGGTCGAGCTTGATCTGTGCTTCGCCTGTCAGGGCATCTGGTTCGACGAATACGAAAGCCTGCAACTCGCGCCGGCCGGCGTAATCGGGCTGTTCAAGCTGATCCACGAACACCGCGACGACCAGCGCCTGCCGCTGGCCAGCCCCTTGCGTTGCCCACGCTGCAACGAACGCCTGATTCATTCGCAGGATCGCGTCAAGAGCGGGCTGTTCAACTATCTGCGCTGCGGCCAGCATGGCCGCTTTATCACCTTTGCCGAGTTCATGATCGAGAAGGGTTTTGTGCGTCAGTTGACGGGTGCCGAGCTCGATGAACTCAAGCTGCGCATCGGGGTCGTGCGCTGCACGGGTTGCGGCGCCCCGGTGGATATCCGCAAGGACAGCGCCTGCCAGCATTGCCGCGCGCCGATCGCGATTCTCGACACGCAGGCTGTCGAAGCGGCGCTGGCCGGCTATCAGCGGGCCGCGACGAAGCAGGCGGCCCCGCCGGATCCCACGCTGCTGGCCGAGGCGATCCTGTTCAGCGAACGGGAACGCCGCCAGCGCCAGCGCGAACGCGGCTATGGGCTGAACACCGACATCGGCGATCTGCTGCAGGATGGTGTGGCCATGGTCTGGAATATGCTGCGACGATGAACGATGACATCACCGGCGTCATTCTGGCTGGTGGCCAGGTGCGGCGCGAGATGTTGCCGCAGGCTGCACTGGCTCATTGCCAATGAGTGTGCTTCAATGGCGACAGCAATGATTCCTCAATTTTCAAGAAAGTGCAGGGGCGCAGCATGAATTGGTCGTTGAATCGCGCAAGGATGAGTGCCATCACAGTCAGCCTGGGTGTCTTCTGCATCCTCATGGGCAGTTCCTTGCCGAGCTATTCGGCATCAGCAGCCGAGTCCACGGCAAGCCCGGAACCCGGCAAGCGCTTTGCAGCAGTCTTGCGCGTCCGCGGCGAGGTCGCCGCATCTGCTTCCGGCAGCGCCGCCGGCAAGGAAAGAAAATTGCGCGAAGGCGACCTGGTCTACGTCGGTGAACGCGTGCGCGCCGCCGCCCTGGCCGAGGCGGTGCTCAAGACCGAAGATGCCGGCTTCGTCGCCATTCGCCCGAGCACCGAGTTTGTCGCCGAGCGCTTCGTCGCCGAGGACGGGCCGACAGACAATCTCACCCTGCGTCTGGTCACCGGTTCGCTGCGGGTTATCAGCGGCTGGATTGCCAGCACCAATCGCTCCGGACACAAGGTTGTCACTCCCACTGCCGCCATCGGCATTCGCGGGACCGACCATGAACCCTATGTGCTGTCGGCGGAACTGGCCGCGGCCACGTCGAACCGCGAGGGAACCTACGACAAGGTCAATCGCGGCGGAACGACCATGGAGGTTGGCGAGAACAAACTCGATATCGACGCGGGGCGCGTCGGCTTCGCCCCTGCACTCACCAAGGACCACAAGAGCAGCTTCAAGGGACGCGCCTTGATCACCATCCTGATGCCGGTATTGCTGGACAAGGTGCCGAATTTCTATGTCCCCGGCGAGTTTGACGCCGAGCTCGACGGCTACTCGCAGACCGCCGACCAGGACAGTCGGCGCGAACTGGAACAAAGGCGCAAGAGGTCGGGGGCGGCCACTGGCGCGGCGCCGGTCGCTGCACCGGTCACGGGGCCTGCCACAGCTACCGGCGAATGCGCACCGAACACGATTGCGACGACGTGGCTGGGACAGCTGGATGATGCGATTGCCCGCCACGACGCGAAGGCAATCATCGCCATGTTCGCGCCCGAGGCAACCGTTCGCGCCACGATACGCGGCACCGACGGCAAGATGACCAGCGTCGAGCTCGGCCGCGAGGAACTTGCGCAGAGCACGATTGCCGCCATGAACGGGCTCAAGAACTATCAGCAGCGCCGCGTGTGGACCGAGGGCAAACTGGCGAGTCCCGCGGCGGGTACCGCCTGCGACCGCATCATCAGTCTAAGGTCCGTGGTGATCGAGCAGGGGCGGCAATCCGGGAAGCCCTATCGAGTTGAATCCCTGGAGGAGTATCTGCTTGAATTGCGAGCCGGAACGTGGCTCTCGATCAAGGCGGAAACGACCCAACAGTAAGGACCGTGAGGACTTGGCCTGATGACTAAGGCCTGGCGCGGGTGAAGGGAGTCGAACCCTCTTCATCGACCGTCGAAGCGCAGAAGTGGCTGATGCGGCGCGGACAGATTTGCATAGCGAAATCATGAACACGCATTTTGACCGGACCCATCTCGCCTTGCTCCTGCTGCTTGCGGCCCTGCTCGGCGTCGGCATGTGGGCTTATCGCAGCGTCGGGGATTCCCTGCGCGAGATTCGCGCCACCGGCATGCAGACACTCCTCAACACCCAGGTCGGAACGCTGGAGCAGTGGATCTCCGAAAGGCGCCATGAGGCGGAACAACTGGCCGCCGAATCCCGGTTGAGAAACGACATCGCCAGACTCGCCGTTGGCCGCGGCGGTGATCGTGCCGGCATAGTCGAAGGAATTCTCGGCCAGTCCGGGGTAATCGGCATCACTGCGGTTCTCGTCATCGACCCGCAAGGCAAGGTGCTCGCCGCCAGCGACGTCCAGCGAATTGGCCGCCGGGTGACGCCCGACTTCTTCGCGCATCTGGCGCCGGCACTCGCCGGCCGCTCGGCATTCGTCCGCCCCTATCGCGTCGGCGGCGCAACCGGTACAGGGGCGATCGGCCGTTCCTGGGTCGCCGCGCCGATCCGCGCCGCGGACGGCAAGATCGTTGCCGTCATCGCCCTCGGGTCAAAGGTCGACGCGGGATTCTCTGATCTCTTCAAGACTGCTCGCCCCGGCCGCACCGGGGAATCCCTGGTGTTCGACGCCGAAGGCTGGCTGTTGTCGGAGAGCCGGTATGGCGAAGAATTGCAACAGCGCGGCCTGGCGCCCCGCCTGGCCCTGCCGGATGTGGAAGCAGACGCACCGACCCTGTTGGCGGCCAAGGCGGTGGCGGAACGCGCCAGCGGCGGCGAGGGCGTCCTGCTCCAACCCTACCCGAACTATCTCGGCCGCGAAGTCATCGGCGCATGGCGCTGGCTGAGCGATCACGATGTCGGCGTGGCGATCGAGATGGAGGCCAGCGAAGCCTATGCGCCGCTTACCTATCTGCAGATCGGCTTTCCCATCATCTTGCTCATGATGGCAGCCGTGTGGCTGTCCGGGTTCCTGCCGCCGAGCGCCCTGGCTGGCTTGCTGCGGCGGCACGCCAAGCCGCGCCAGCTCGGCCCCTACCGACTGCTGCGACAGATCGGCGAGGGTGCCATCAGCAACGTGTATCTGGCGCAGCACCGCATGCTCAAGCGGCCGGCAGCAGTAAAGGTGCTCAAGCAGCAGGCCACCTCGGATGAATGGACCGCCCGCTTCCAGCGCGAGGTCCAGTTGACCAGCCTCCTGCGCCACCCGAACACCATCACCATCTATGACTACGGCACGGGGCCGAGCGGAGAGTTCTACTACGCCATGGAGTATCTGGAAGGCCTGTCGCTTGCCGATCTGGTCGATCGCTACGGGCCGGCGCCGCCGGCGCGAACCGCGTACATCCTGCGCCAGGCCTGCGCTTCGCTATGGGAAGCGCATTCCTGCGGCTTGGTACATCGCGATATCAAGCCGCAGAACATCATGCTTTGCGAGATTCGCGGCGAGCGTGACGTGGTGAAGGTGCTGGACTTCGGCCTGGTCAAGCAGGTGTCGGGCGAGCAGACGCGGGACCTCACCGGCACCATGCGCATCCTCGGCACGCCGCTCTATATGTCGCCCGAGCGGATTCGAAACCCCAGCGATGCCGACGGCCGCGCCGACATCTACGCGCTGGGGGCGGTCGGCTTTTTCCTGCTCACCGGCAAACGCCTGTTCGAGACGGAAACCGAGCACGACCTGACTTACCAGGTGTTGCACACCGTGCCGCGGCTCGCTTCCAAATGCTCCCCCTTCGCGGTGCCAGCGGAACTCGATGCCCTGATTGGACGCTGTCTGGAAAAGGACCCGGCGGCGCGACCGCAAAGCATCGCCGAGGTCGCCGGGGCGCTCGACGCGCTGCTGGTGCATATGCCATGGACGCGCAGCCAGATCGATGCCTGGTGGCTACAGAATTGGGTGAACGAGGATGATCCGCAACGGCGCTTCACGGCTGCCAATCCCTGACGCGCATTTTCTCGCCCAGACCGCCCCAGGTGTTTGGCGGAATGCCCGACTTTGAATGGAGCGGGTGAAGGGAGTCGAACCCTCTTCATGAGCTTGGGAAGCTCAGGTAATGCCGTTATACGACACCCGCGTCGGGCACGAATTTTAGCGCTACATCAGAACGATGTCGAACTGCTCCTGCGTGTAGCCGCTCTCCGCGTGCAGGGAAATCGGCAGGCCGATGAATTCGGAAAGCATCGCCAGCGCCTGCGATTCTTCGTCGAGAAACAGATCAATCACGGCCGGCGAGGCCAGCACGCGCATCTCGCGCGCGGTGAACTGGCGCGCCTCGCGCAGCAGTTCGCGCAGAACCTCGTAGCACACGGTCTTCGCCGTCTTCACCTCGCCGCGGCCGCCGCAGGTAGGACAGGGCTCGCACAGCACATGGGCCAGGCTCTCGCGGGTGCGCTTGCGGGTGAGTTCGATCAGCCCAAGCTGGGTGAAGCCGGAAACGGTAATGCGCGTGTGGTCGCGTGACAGCGCCTTGTTGAATTCCGCCAGCACCGCGGTCTTGTGCTCTTCATCTTCCATGTCGATGAAGTCGGCGATGATGATGCCACCGAGATTGCGCAATCTGAGTTGGCGGGCGATGGTCTGCGCCGCTTCCAGATTGGTCTTGAAGATGGTGTCATCGAAGTTGCGCGAGCCGACATAACCGCCGGTGTTGACGTCCACGGTGGTCATCGCCTCGGTCTGGTCGAAGATCAGGTAGCCGCCGGACTTGAGATCGACGCGACGCGCCAACGCGTTCTGGATTTCGTCCTCGACGCCGTGCAGGTCGAACAGCGGCCGTTCGCCCGTGTAGTGCTGCAGGCGGTCGGTCACCTGCGGCACGTACTCGTGGGCAAAGCTCTGCAGCTTCTGGAAGTTCTCGCGCGAATCGATGATGATGCCGGTGGTTTCGCTGCTCACCAGATCGCGCAACACACGCTGCGCCAGCGTCAGATCGTGATGCAGCAGGGTCGGCGGCACGGCGCCGACGCCGCGACTCTTGATCTCGCGCCAGATGCGGCGCAGATAGGCAATGTCAGCCGCCAGCTCGTCGTCGCTCGCATCGGCGGCAGCCGTACGCAGAATATAGCCACCGGGTTGATCGGCCGGCAGCAGGGCCTGGATACGGGCGCGCAGTTTTTCGCGTTCGGCTTCCTCGCCGATGCGCTGTGAGATGCCGATGTGGGTGTCCTGCGGCAGGTGCACCAGCAGGCGCCCGGCGATGGAAATCTGGGTGGTCAGGCGCGCACCCTTGGTGCCGAGCGGATCCTTTTGCACCTGCACCATCAGCGATTGTCCCTCGCTGAGCAGACGTTCGATGGGGCGCGTTTCGTGGCTGCCATAACCGTTCCCGCCGGGACGCTCGCTCCAGATATCGGCCACATGCAAAAAGGCGGTGCGTTCCAGTCCGATTTCGATGAAAGCCGACTGCATGCCGGGCAGCACGCGCACCACACGGCCAAGATAGACATTGCCGACTATGCCGCGTCCGTTGGTTCGCTCGATATGCAGTTCCTGCACCACGCCCTGCTGCAGCAAGGCGACACGAGTTTCCTGCGGCGTGAAATTAACCAGGAACTGTTCAGTCATTGGGGAAAAACCAGTTGGCCACAGAGAACACAGAGTTCACAGAGTAAGAACCATATCTTGCGCCTTGCAGTCCAAGACCTTTCGCCTGGCGGAGAAAGGCCGACTGGCAAACGTCTCCAGAATGCAGGCGATGGCGGAAGGTGGTAGTCCTTGGTGCGACATCTCTGTGATCTCTGTGTCCTCTGTGGCTTGAATTATGGTTTCCAAAGTTACAGCGGATAGCCGAACTCGCGCAACAGCAGCGCCGTTTCGCACAGCGGCAGGCCGACGACGCCGGAGTGTGAGCCGCGAATCTCTTCGATGAAGGCGGCGGCGCGACCCTGAATGCCGTAGGCGCCGGCCTTGTCCATCGGCTCGCCGCTCTGCACGTAGCGGCGAATCTCGTCTGCGCTGAGCTGGCGAAAGCGCACTTCGCTGATCGACAGACGGTGTTCCACCCGCTCGCCGCGCGCCATGGCAATGGCGGTAAGCACGCGATGGCTGCGGCCGGAAAGACGCCCCAGAATCACCGTTGCGTCGGCTTCGTCACGCGGCTTGCCGATAATCTCGCCGTCGAGGTCGAGCGTCGTGTCGGCGGCCAGCACCGGGCGCGCGACCATGTGCCGCTGCGTAAACAGGCCTGCGGCAAAAACTGCCTTGGCCCGCGCCACACGTTCAACATAGGCTTCCGGCGTTTCGCCGGGCAGCCACGCCTCGCTCACTGCCTCATCTTCGCGCGGCGCAGCGCGAAACAGCAGCAAGTCGAAGCGCACGCCAATCTGTGCCAGCAATTCGCGGCGGCGTGGACTTCTGGAGGCGAGGTAGATGCGAGAATTGATCATTTCAGTCCCGATGATAAGGGTGGCCCTTGAACACGCTCGCGGCGCGATACAGGGCCTCGGCCAAGATCACCCGGACCAGGGCATGAGGCAGGGTCAGATTGGAAAGACGCATGGTTTCGTGGGCATTGCTCTTGATACGGGCATCCAGCCCATCGGGACCGCCAATGATGAAGGCGACATCATCGCCGCTCGCCATCCATTTTGCCAGACGGTCGGCCAGTTGACGCGTGGTCGGCGCATCGCCGCGTTCATCCAGCGCAATGCGGCGAGCGCCAACCGGCAATTGCGCTTCGATACGGGTCGCCTCCAGCGCCATCATGGCTTCGGCGGTCTTGCCCGTAGTGCGTGGCTCGGGCTTGATCTCCAGCAGTTCCAGCGGCAACTCCCGCGGCATCCGTTTCGCATACTCGGTCCAGCCGGCGACCACCCATTGCGGCGGCCGCTTCGACACCGCCGCGACGATCAATTTCATTCGCCGGCAGCGTCGCTGCCGGTCGCCTTCCTGGCACGCTTGGGCACGACCTTCCACAGCTCTTCGAGGTTGTAGTAGGCACGCACCGCGGGCTGCATGACATGCACCACGATGTCGCCAAGATCAACCAGCACCCATTCGCCGGTTTCCTCGCCTTCGATGCCGATCACCTGGCCGCCGGCCTCCTTGACCTTGTCATGGACGTTGCGCGCCAGACTCTTGACGTGGCGATTGGAATCGCCGGTGGCAATGATGATCCGGTCGAACAGCGCCGAAAGCTTGCTGGTGTTGAGTACCTCGATATCCTTGGCCTTGACGTCTTCGAGGGCGGTGACGGCGAGTTTCTGAAGTTTTCTAATGTCCATGCGGGGTCCGGTAGATTTGATGTGATTCAATATAGTCGAGAACGGCGTCGGGAACCAGATAGCGCGCACTGAGGCCCTGAGCCAATCGCTTGCGGATGGCGGTGGCGGAAATCTCCAGCGCCGTGATGGCGAAGGGAACGATGCGACCGGCAGGCGCTTTGGCGAGATCGGCCGGGTCGCCGCGGCGGGCGGCAAATTCACGCTCCAGCGCCGTATCACCGGCGCCGACTGTTAACTCATGGCCCGGCCGTGTCGCCACGGCGAAATGCGCGAGATCGAACAGCTCGCGCCAGCGATGCCAAGCCTCCAGTCGGGCGAAGGCATCGGAACCGAGCAGCACCACCAGAGGGCGCTGCGGGCCTTGTAGCCGGCGCTGGTGCTCGAGAGTTTCGACGGTGTAACTCGGCCGGCTGGCCGCGTTCAGCACTTCCGCGGTATCAATGCTGAAACCGGGGGCATCGGCCAGCGCGCGCTCGACCATCGCCAGACGATGGACGGCGGCGGTCTGCGGCGCCTCGCGCAAGGCCGGGTTGCCGGCCGGGATGAAACACACCTCGGCCAGACCCAGCGTCTCGCGCGCTTCGATCGCCAGGCGCAGATGCGCGATATGCAGCGGATCGAAGGTGCCGCCGAAGAGGCCGAGCACTCCTGCGCCGACATCACTCATCGGGATTGGCCGGCGTCTCGAACACGTCGCGATAGGACAGATAAACGCTGGCCACCATGGTCGGCGCCAGGACGAAAATCAGCAGCATGCGCAGCGCAATGGAGAGCACCGTGAGCAAAGCCTCAGAGATCAGTCCGGCGATGACCAGAATCAAGCCGGGCAGCAGGGCGCCCACCAGAATCAGCGCCATGCCATACATCATGAAGGCGCGCCAGTTGCGCCAACTGGCGATAAAGCTGAAGAACAGCGACTTGCCGGCGCCGACGCCATCCCATGCTGTCAGCAGCGGCGCGAACCAGAAGGCCATCAACAGCGGCGAGGCCAGCAGCAGAATCACCGCCAGATCGCTGGCGAGTTCGATGGCCTCGGCCGGGTCGATGCCGTCGCTGATGTTGATCGGCTCACCCAGCGCAAAGCCTCCCAGCACCAGCAGGCTCGATCCGACCAGATGCAGGCCGCCGAGGCGTATCAGCCCGACACGCTGCGCGCTGATGCTGGTGATCAGGGTCTCGCTGGTGAAGGGCTGCCCGCGTTCAATCGCGCGGCAACCGTTGGCCAGCATGACGGTCAGGGTCGGCAACAGCAAAGGCAGGAGAAAGGGGCCGATTTTCGGGATCAGATTCACCACGATCACGGTCAGCAGATAGCCGAAGGTAATCGCCGTTACCAGAGGCGGATGGCGGCGAAACAGGGCGAAGCCGGCCAGCAGCCAGAGGACGCCGTGACGGGCAGGCAGGCGCCGCGCGTCCATCAGTCTTCCCTGGCCTGAAAGGCGATGGCTTGCGGCAAAGCGGTGTCCAACGCGGGCGCATCGAAGGCGATGTCGCCTTGCGGATCGGGGGTTCCAGTCGCCTTCAAGCTCGCAAAATCGAACAAGTTGGCGTCGAGCAGATGCGAAGGCACCACGTCGCTCAGGCTGCGAAACATGCTCTCGATACGCCCCGGGAAGCGCTTGTCCCAGTCCTGCAGCATCTGCTTCACCTGCTGGCGCTGCAGATTGGGCTGCGAGCCGCACAGATTGCAGGGAATGATGGGGAAAGCGCGGGCCGCGGCCCAGGCTTCGAGATCGCTCTCGCGGCAATAGGCCAGCGGGCGGATGACGATGTTGCGGCCGTCATCCGACACCAGTTTGGGCGACATGGCTTTCAGCTTGCCGCCGAAGAACATGTTGAGAAACAGGGTTTGCAGAATGTCGTCGCGATGGTGGCCGAGCGCGATCTTGGTCGCCCCGAGTTCGCCGGCGACGCGATACAGGACACCCCGGCGCAGGCGCGAACACAACGAACAGGTGGTCTTGCCTTCCGGTATCACGCGCTTGACGATGGAATAGGTATCCTCGTCCTCGATGTGGAAGGGCATGCCGATTCCGGCGAGATAGTTCGGCAGCACCTCGGCCGGAAATCCCGGCTGCTTCTGATCCAGATTGACGGCGACGATGTCGAAGTCGATCGGCGCATGCTCGCGCAGAAACATCAGGACATCCAGCAGCGCGAAGGAATCCTTGCCGCCGGAAAGGCAGACCATGACCTTGTCGCCCGATTCGATCATGTTGAAGTCGGCAATCGCCTGCCCGACCTCGCGACGCAGACGCTTGGCCAGCTTGTTAGCCTCGAACGCGGTTTTCTGTGCCTGACGGGCGGTCGGCGACGGGTTCGAGGCGGTGGTCAACGGTGCGTTCATAGGTAAGCAGTGCGTCCGCCGTCGACGTTGATCACCTGCCCGGTGACATAGGGCGCATCGAAGACGAGAAATTTTACGGTGCGGGCGATGTCGGCCGGCGCGCCGACGCGTTTCAACAGCGTGTGGTCAATGATAGCCGCGCGCTCCGCGGCCGAAAAGTCACTTTGGCTTTGCGGCCATTCGATGGCGCCGGGCGCCACCGCGTTGACCCGCACCTGCGGTGCCAGTTCCAGCGCCAGGGCACGGGTCAGCCCGAGCAGGCCGGCCTTCGCCGCGCAGTACAGCGGGTAGCCCCGGAGCGGGCGCTCGGCATGGATGTCGGTGATGTTGATGATGCAGCCGCCGCTGCGCTCGAGATGCGGCGCGGCAGCCTGAGCCAGGAACAGCGGCGCCTTGAGATTGGTGCCGATCAGGTCGTCCCATGCCGCCGTGTCGACAGCGCCGACTTTCGTGGCGTAAAAGGAAGAGGCATTGTTCACCAGCGCATCGAGCCGGCCGAAGCGTGCCACGACCGATTCCACCAGTCGCGGCAGCGCTTCGATGTCCAGCAGATCGGCGGCGAACACCGCGGCCGATTCACCTGCCGCTTCGGTCCGCACCGCATTCAGCTCGGCGGCAAGGGCTACCGCCGCAGCGGACGACGAACGATAGTGAATCGCCACGCGGGCGCCCGCGGCGTGCAGTGCACGCGCAATCTCGGCGCCGACGCGGCGGGCAGCGCCGGTAACCAGGACCACGGGCTGATTCGTCATGCCGTAAGTATACCGGCGAGAACCGCTGCCGCCGCAGCGAAACCGAAACTTGCCGTGACCGCGACCGAGGAGCCGTAACCGGCGCAGCCCAGCCCGGCGGCGGCATCGAAGCCTTCATCAACAGCACAAGAGTTATGCGCAGCGGTGCCTTGCATGCCGGGGCTGCCGCTTCGCGGGCCGGCATCCTCGGGGACGGCGCCGGCGGGACGGCGGCCCTGCTCCGGCGAGAACACGCAGTCGACGCCGAACTTCCTTTTCGGATCGCGCGTGAAGCCGTATTCCTTGCGCAGCCGCGCCCGGACTTTCGAGGCCAGCGCGTCCTGCGTGGTGCGCGCCAGGTCGATGACCTCGATCCGGGTCGGGTCGGTGCGTCCGCCGGCGCCACCGGTGGTCACGACGCGGATGCCGGCACGCCGGCACCAGGCGATCAGCGCGGCCTTGGCGCGCACCTGGTCGATCGCGTCGATAACCGCGCTGCAAGGCGGGATCAGCGTCGCGACGTTGCTTTCGTCGATGAACTCTTCCACGGCATCGACCACGCAGGCCGGATTGATCGCCGCGATGCGCTCGCGCATGGCGACCACCTTGGCCGCGCCGAAGGTCGATTCCAGGGCGTGAATCTGGCGGTTCATGTTGGATTCGGCCAGGTGGTCGAGGTCGATCAGGGTCAGGCGCCCGACTCCCGAGCGGGCCAGCGCCTCTGCCGCCCACGACCCGACACCGCCGACGCCGACCACCACCACATGCGCCGCGGCGGCGCGCAGCAGCGCTCCGGCGCCATACAGGCGCTCGATACCGCCGAAGCGGCGTGCGTAATCAGGGGGTGGATTCATGCAGTGATTCCAATCGTCGGCTGGCAACCGGATCTGCAAACAATTGCGGGGGTTCCGAAGAACCCCCGCACTGAAGTGGTGGCCAGGGGCAGAATCGAACTGCCGACACACGGATTTTCAATCCGTTGCTCTACCAACTGAGCTACCTAGCCGGAAAGGCTGCGGATTATAGGCGTTCGACGTTGCGGCGTCAAAGGGGCTTCGGGCCCGGAACTTGGCATCTAGGCGAGGCGCCATCCTGCAGCTGACGTCGAGCTGACATCTAGCTTACGGCCTGCGTAAGGACGGCGTAAGAGCGCCGCTCTACGATGCCAGCGCTCAGTAAAGCTAGGCAATTCCACTTCCGGAGGAGGAAACCATGAAAGACGAAGATATTGTCGAACGGATTTCAAAAAATCCAAAATTCATGCAGTTCGTGCGCATGCGCAACAACTACGCGATCGTATTGTCCATTCTGATGATCATCGTGTATTTCGGTTACATCGGGCTCATCGCCTTTGACAAGAGTTTTCTCGCCATCAAGATAGGCGCGGGCTACGTGACTTCCATCGGAATTCCGATGGGCATTGGCGTGCTGGTCTTCACCATCGTCATCACCGCAATCTACGTCCGCCGCGCGAACAATGAATTCGACGCCATCAAGGATGAAATCGTCAGGGAGGCTTCCAAATGATCAAGGCCAAACATATTCTCGGCGGCATTGCCGCCCTGCTGGCGGCCGGAACTGCCTTGGCAGCCGGCCCCGACATCGGTCAGGTGGTGAAGCAGGAGACCAACTGGACCGCCATCGTGATGTTCGCGATTTTCGTCGGCGTCACGCTCTGGATCACCAAGTGGGCCGCAACCAAGACCAAGACCGCGGCCGACTTCTACACGGCCGGCGGCGGCATCACCGGCTTCCAGAACGGCCTCGCGATCGCCGGCGACTACATGTCGGCGGCGTCCTTCCTGGGTATTTCCGGTCTGGTGTTCGCTTCCGGCTTCGACGGCCTGATCTTCTCGATCGGCTGGCTGGTCGGCTGGCCCGTGATCACCTTCCTGATGGCGGAGCGGCTGCGCAACCTGGGCAAGTTCACCTTCGCCGACGTTGCCGGTTATCGCTTCGACGCGGGCCCGATCCGCTCCTTCGCGGCCTGCGGCTCGCTGACCGTGGTGGCTTTCTACCTGATCGCGCAGATGGTCGGCGCCGGCCAGTTGATCCAGTTGCTGTTCGGTCTCGACTACACCGTGGCCGTGATCATGGTCGGCGTGATCATGATGACCTATGTGCTGTTCGGCGGCATGACGGCAACCACCTGGGTGCAGATCATCAAGGCCTGCATGCTGCTCGTCGGCGCGACCTTCATGGCGGGGGCAGTGATGTTCCAGTTCGGCTTCAGCCCCGAGGCGATGTTTGCCAAGGCGGTGGAAGTGCATGCGAAGCATGATGCCATCATGTCGCCGGGGACCTTCATTACCGACCCGATTTCGGCGATCTCGGTCGGCATGGCGCTGATGTTCGGCACCGCCGGCCTGCCGCACATCCTGATGCGCTTCTTCACCGTGCCGAGCGCCAAGGAGGCCCGCAAGTCGGTGGCCTGGGCGACGACCTGGATCGGCTATTTCTACATCCTGACCTTCATCATCGGCTTCGGCGCCATCACCAACCTGATCCCCAACCCGATGGACTACTTCGTCGGCGGCGACCTCGCCAAGGGTCTCAAGGGCGGCGGCAACATGCCGGCGGTGCATCTGGCCAGAGCCGTCGGTGGCGACGTCTTCATGGGCTTCATCTCCGCCGTGGCCTTCGCCACGATTCTGGCGGTGGTGGCGGGTCTGACGCTGTCCGGCGCATCGGCCGTGTCGCATGACCTGTACGCCTCGGTGTGGCGTCACGGCAATGTCGATTCCGCAACCGAACTGCGCGTGTCGCGGATCACCACCGTGTGCCTCGGCATCTTCGCCGTGTCGCTCGGCATCGTGTTCCAGAAGCAGAACGTCGCCTTCATGGTGATGCTGGCCTTCGCCGTGGCCTGCTCGGCCAACTTCCCGGTGCTGTTCATGTCCGTGCTGTGGAAGGACTGCACCACCAAGGGTGCGGTGGCGGGCGGCACGGTCGGCCTGATCTCCTCCGTGGCGCTGACCATCATGTCTCCCGCGGTTTGGGAAGCCTCGCTCGGCCATCCGAAGGGGTCGGCGCTGTTCCCCTACGCTTCGTCGGCGATCTTCTCGATGACCGCGGCGTTCCTGGTGATCTGGATCGTTTCCCTGCTCGACAGGAGCGCCCAGGCCGCCAAGGAACGTGCCCTGTTCCCGGCGCAGCTGATCCGCTCGGAAACCGGTGTCGGCAGTTCCAGCGCATCCGGCCACTGACGCGGGCGCAAAGCGCAATACCGCAGCAAACAAAAAAGCCAGCCCGGGAATTATCCGGGCTGGCTTTTTTACGTCTGAAGAAAGCTCAGAAGCATTGCAGCATGTGCGCGTCGCAGTAGAGCCTTTTCAGATACGCCAGAACAATCCAGAGCCAGAACAGCACGGCGAAGGCAATGAAAGGCACATGTTTGTCAATGATCTGCCGCGGCGTAATCTTGCGAACGGTCTTCACCACCGGCCCGGTGACAATCAGGAACAGCTTGTACATGGTGTTGGTGTGCCGCCGGTGTCCCGCCAGCAGGGCCAGCAGGCCCTGGCCGAGGAGGAACAGCATCGCGACCTCGACCAGCGCGCGCAGCATGCTGAGGATGAACAGTTCAGGATGGCTCATGGTATGTTTCGGTCTCCATTATCAGTTTGGTCAATCTCATGAATTACGAACATTGGCGGAATTATGCCCGCGGCTGGGTGTTTCACTTCTTCGGCCGCGAGGATAGCGCCTTCGAGGCCTACAGCACCGCGTTTCGCATCAACCCGCAGGACGTTCGGTCGGCACGGCATCTGGCGGCAATTGCTGCGAAACGGAAGAACTATGAGGTCGCGGAAAAATGGTTCGAGGCGGCGCTGGCCTTGACCCCGGACGACGGCCCCAACTGGTTCAACCTCGGCTTCGTGCGCGAAGCCGCGGGCAAGCCGACGCAGGCGATCGCGGCCTTCCGCGAGGCCGTGCGTTTGGTGCCCGCGCAGGACCGGGCGTGGTATGGCATGGGGCTGGCCCATGCGCGCCTCGGGCAGCATGCCGAGGCGGTGACGGCGCTGGAAAAAGTCGTCGAGTTGCAGCCCATGAGCGGCGAGGGCTTCTATCAACTGGGCATGGCCTACCATCATGCCAACCGTCCCGATGACGTCACCCGCATCGTCAGGCGCCTGGTCGGTTTTGAACCCAAGCGGGCGAAGAAACTGGTGCACGACACGGAGCGCGCCGATCTGATGAAATACATTCCGGACCTTCCCTTCTGATTTACGAATAGTCGCTGTCACGCCAATAGTCGGCGCCGGCGGGACGGCGACACATCCGTGGCTATCGACCCCCGCCAGAGGCGGAGGCCGTTCCCGTAGATGCCGTCTTCCCCTTTCGGGGCAAGACATGCCCTTGTGTACCGTCCCCATCCAAGATGGGATCGGGGCTTTGCCGGCCTTCGCTTTGCGTACCTGGGTTTCCCTTTATATCCCGCAGGGACGGTATCCCCTGGCGGGACGAGGCAGGCAATTCCGCTTCGCGGGCCGGCGATAAAAAAACCGGCCCGTGGTTGCCCAGGGACCGGTTCAATGGGGGCGGGTATTCTCCCTAACCCCCCTCCTCCTCCATAAATCGAATCAGACGCCGGCGGTGTCGATGTCGCCTTCCAGGCTCGGATAGCGGACATGGTCGACCAGTTCCTGAATCTCCTTGCTCGGCGCCGGAGAAACCAGGCTGCCGATGATCACGCCAAGGAAGCCAGCGGGAATGCCGAAGGTACCGGCGGAGATCGGATTGATGTCCCACCACAACGGAGCATTGACGCCGAAGAAGGGATAGGTCAGCCACATGTAGTAGCCGCAGATACCCAGACCGGCAGACATGCCCAGCACCGCGCCCAGCCAGTTCGCCCTTCGCCAGAAGACGCCGCAGACCAGGGCCGGGAAGAAGCCCGAGGCTGCCAGCGAGAACGCCGCGCCGACCAGGAACAGGATGTTGCCCGGCTTCAGGCTGGTGACATAGGCCGCAATCAGCGCCACCACCAGCAGCAGGCCCTTGGATACCGCCAGACGGCGCACCGTCGAGGCGTTCGGGTCGATCATCTTGTAGTACAGGTCGTGCGACAAGGCGTTGGCGATGGTCAGCAGCAGGCCATCAGCGGTAGACAGCGCCGCGGCCAAGCCACCGGCCGCCACCAGACCCGAAATCACGTAAGGCAGACCCGCGATTTCCGGGGTTGCCAATACGATCAGGTCGCCGCCGATGACGATTTCGGCCAGTTGCACGATGCCGTCGCCGTTGATGTCGGAGATGTTCATCAGCGTCTTGTCGACCACCGACCAGTTACTCACCCAGGCCGGCAACGATGCGAAGCTGGAACCCACAACGTGGGTATACACCTCGTACTTGGCCAGGATCCCTAGCGCCGGTGCCGTGAAGTAAAGCAGGAAGATGAAGAACAAGCCCCAGAACACCGACTGGCGCGCCTCCTTCACCGAAGGCGTGGTGTAGTAGCGCATCAGGATGTGCGGCAGGGCGGCGGTACCGATCATCAGGCAGGCGATCAGCGCGAGGAAGTTCTTTTTCTTGATGCCGCGGTTCTTCTCGACCTCCTCCTGCGTCTTGCCGGTAGCGGCGAAAGCCTCCGCGTGGTGCATGACCGGTGCGGCGCGAGCGCCGAGACCCTTCTCCGCAGTCCACGCGGCCTTCGCCGCAACCGCATCGGCCGGGAAGGCCTTGACAGCCTTTTCGGCGGCGTCGATCGCCTTCGGATCAGCCGGCGGTTCCGTGGCTGCCCTGAGGGCCGCCGCGTTGTCCACCAGCTTCTGCTTTTCGGCGGCGAGGAAGGTGGCTCCGCCGGTTTCCAGACCCTTCAGCTTGGCAGCGCCGGCCGCAGAACGTTCGCGGAAAATGGCGCGCACCGACTCTTCCTTGGAACCCTTGGGCGAGGCCTTGTCGTTGAACTCATTCTCCAGCGCCGTGATCTTGGGCAGCGAATGCGTGTAGGCGACGATCTGCGGAATCGGGATACCCGTATCCTTGACCGCCAACCATACCACCGGGATCATGTAGGCGAAGATCAGGATGATGTACTGGGCCACTTGGGTCCAGGTCACCGCCTTCATGCCGCCGAGGAAGGAACACACCAGAATACCGGCGAGGCCGACGAACACGCCGACCTGGAATTCGAGGCCGGTGAAGCGGCTGGTGATGATGCCGACGCCATAGATCTGCGCGATCACGTAAGTGAAGGAACAGACGACCGCAGCAAGCACGCCAATGAAGCGCGGCAGGTGGCCGCCAAAGCGCGCGCCGAGAAAGTCCGGAATCGTGAACTGACCGAACTTGCGCAGGTAGGGCGCAAGGAACAGAGCCACCAGGCAGAAGCCGCCGGTCCAGCCCAGGACGAAGGCCAGTCCGTCATAGCCGGACAGATACAGCGTGCCGGCCATGCCGATGAAGCTGGCGGCCGACATCCAGTCGGCGCCGGTCGCCATGCCGTTGAAGAAGGCAGGCACGCGTCGCCCGGCGACGTAGTACTCGGCGACATCCGCCGTCTTCGCCATGAAGCCGATGCCGGCATACAGCATGATGGTGGCGAACAGGAAGATGTAGCCGAGGACCTTGTTCGGCACGCCCATCTGTTCGAGGATGCCGACGACAATGACGAAAGCGACAAAGCCGCCGGTATAGAAGGAGTAATAACGCTTCAGGTTCGCATAAAACTGCGATTGGGTGGTTTGCGTGGCCATCAGTCGAGCTCCCCTTCATGGACGCCGTATTCCAGGTCCAGGTTGTTCATGTAGTGCGCGTAATACCAGATGATGGCGACGTAGATGATCAGGGAGCCCTGCGCCGACATGTAGAAGCCCAAAGGGCCGATGAAGTTGATCTCGTTCAGTTCGCGGGCATACCAGCCCATGACGAAAGTAACAACGAACCATATCGCAAGCAATATGCCCGTTATCCGCAGGTTGATCCTCCAGTACTTATGATGCTTCTCAGTGAGCTGCATGTGGCACTCCTCCTTTGACTGTGCGGCGAACCGGAACAGTCCGCCGTTCCTGAGACGCGCCCCGGGGTTCCCCTGTGTCGCGCGCCTACCGTATTCCCGGAGCAGCACCAACGGCTTTGATCAGCGCCAATTGCCCCAAGATGGTGCCATTGTTAGCCGGCAATCCTGACGGGAAACTTACAGACCGGCTTACAGCCCGATTGGAAAGCTGTCCGAGGCGGGTCTGGCCTGACTCGGCGAGTTTTGGTCAGCCTCCCAGTGGCGCGGAAAACTGACGCGGAACAGGCTGCCCTTGCCATCCTTGCCGGTCAGCAGGTCTATTCTGGCCTGATGCAGTTCGGCAATCTCTGCGGCGATCGGCAAGCCCAGGCCGCTGCCTTCGGCGTCGGTGCCCAGCACGCGGTAAAAGCGCTCGAAAATGCTCGAACGCTCTTCGAGAGGGATGCCGATGCCGTCGTCTTCGACTTCGACCACTGCCAGCCGACCGGCACGGACGCGCACCGTGACGTGGCCTCCGGGCAGGGTGTACTTGAGCGCATTGTCCACCAGGTTGTTGAGCAATTCACGCAACAATAAGGGCACGCCGTTGATCCGCAGTGCGCGGCCGCTGTCCTCGAAGCCGAGGTCGATCCGCTTCGCCAGCGCGCGCACCACCCACTCCCCGGTAACTTCACGGGCCAGCGCGTCGAGTTCGAGCGGCACCACGCTGTGCAACTTTTCGTGGCTGGCCTCGGCGCGCGCCAGGATCAGCAACTGGTTGATCATGTGCGAGGCGCGGTCGGTGCTTTCGGCAATCAGCTGCAGCGCATGGCGCATCTGTGCCGGATCGGTTTCCGAGAGCGCGAGCTCGGTCTGCGTCTTGAGCCCGGTCAGCGGCGTGCGCATCTGGTGCGCGGCCTGGGCGATGAAACGCTGTTGCGCCTGAAGATTTTCTTCCAGCCGCCCCATCATCTCGTTGAAGGCGACGACCAGCGGCCGCACCTCGTCCGGCACGCGCTGGACCGGTATCGGCGACAGATCGGTGGGGCGCCGGCGCCGAATGCGATCGCGCAACAAGTGCAAAGGGGCGATACCGCGGGTCAGCCCCAGATAGACCAGAATCACCGCCAGCGGAATGATGGCGAATTGCGGCAGCAGCACACCGGAAATGATGCTGGAAGACAGCGCCTCGCGCTTGTGCAGGGTTTCGGCCACTTGGACTACTGCCGGCGGCAGACCGCTCCTGACGGGAAGGAAGGCGTAGGCGATGCGCACGCTGTCGGCTTCGATGCGCTCGTCGCGAAACAATACCTTGCCGGCTTCCAGCTTTTCCGGCAGCGTCGGCCAGGGGATTTCCCGGTCGCCCTGGATCAGCGTGTTGTTGGCGCCGATCACCTGATAGTAGAGCGTATCGATATCGTCGGCACGCAGCAGGCTGCGCGCCGACGCCGGCAGGTTGACGGTCACCCGGCCGCCTTCGATCTTGACCAGGCGCACGATGGCCCCAACGTTGTCGGCCAGGGCCTGATCATAGGGCTGGTTGGCAATGTAGTTGGCAACGTGATTGGTGGCCGCAATCGAAATCGGCCATAGCAGCAGCAGCGGCGCCAGCATCCAGTCGAGAATCTCGCCGAAGAGCGAATTCGGATACTCGAAATTGACGAACGGGTTGCCGACCTGCCTTCCCGCCGACGCGGCTGGGGCGGGTTTATCGTGGCTTTGCATGCCTACGATTCCGCTTCGGGGGACGGCATCAGGCTTTGCCAACTGTCGAGTCTGCCGGTTCGGCCGGTTTCTCCAGGCAATAGCCCAAGCCGCGCACCGTCACGATGCGGGTGCCGCCGGGTTCGAGCTTCTTGCGCAGACGATGGATGTAGACCTCGATGGCGTTGTTGCTGACTTCCTCGCCCCAACTACACAATTGGTCGACCAGTTGTTCCTTCGCCACCAGACGTCCGGCGCGCAGCAGCAGGATTTCGAACAGCGCCAGTTCACGCGCCGACAGGTCAACGAGTTCGCCATTGATGCGGGCAATGCGCTCGGACTGGTCGTACGACAAGGGGCCGACCTCGATCCGCGTCGGATTGCCGGTGCCGCGGCGCGTGAGTGCCCGCACCCGGGCAAACAGTTCCGGCAGCGCGAAAGGCTTGGTCAGGTAATCGTCGGCGCCGGCATCGAGTCCGCGCACCCGGTCTTCGACGCCGTCCTGTGCCGTCAGCACCAGTACCGGCATGGTGAGTTTGCGCGCACGCAGACGCCTGAGCACATCGATGCCCGGCAGACGCGGCAAACCCAGATCAAGGATCAGCAAGTCGTAGGGTTGGGAAAGCAGGGCCGTGTCGGCATCCGCACCGTTATTGACATGATCCACGGCGTAGCCGGTTTTGCGCAGGGCGGCGATCAGCCCCTGGGAAATGATGCGGTCGTCTTCTGCTAGCAATAGTCTCATGGCGACGTCATGAACCTGCGCAGGTTGCTACGATTCACCCCTGTGGCAAACGGGCGCTGACGCCCGCCCAGAATTCGTCCGCCTTTTTCTTGCCGGCCATGCCCTGGATAACCATGCGACATTTTTCGAGTCTGGCCGTGAGCTCGTCCAGATCCTTGCACTTCTCGACCAGAGAGGTCAGATCGTCCGCTCCTGGCCCAAGAACAGTCACCAGGGCGCGACAAGCGAAGCGCGAGGCCGATACCAGCGAAACCTCGACCGGCGGCTGGTTTGCCACCGGACTTGCGGGAGCGGCCGCAGCCGCAGGTGTTGCCTCGGCGACAGGCTGATTGCCGCCAACGATCTCGATGTAGCCGTCCGCCAGCAGGGTGTTGAGAATACCTTCGCTGGTCGGGTGGGGGTTTTTCAACAGCAGACCGCTACGCGAGGTCTTGTCGTCCACCATGATGAGCATAGCCCGCTCCCGCAGGCCGAGCTTGTTGGCGCGAGTCGCAATCTCGGTTCGTGCCTTTTCAGTCTTGTGATAGATGCCTTCGCCGCTCATGGCCAGCCTCCTTTATAAGAATTATGGGGAAATGATAGCTTGTCCGATGCCTCGTCGGGTATTAGTTTTTCAAACAAAACACGCCGCGGCCCCGGTCGCATAACTTACGCAGCGGACCAGACCGGAGCGGTCCGCAAAAAGGGCAAGGCCTTGCGCGCATCCGGTCGTCGAATCCACGCGCAATACTGCCCCCCGCGCAGTGAGCGCCATGAAAAAGCCCGGCCATAAAGGCCGGGCTTTTCGGAGCGATCCCAGAAGGAAGGTGGGTAACGGGAGGAAACCTGGGTTTCCTCCGGTTCCTTCCACTGGATATGCAATCGGTGAAGCCGATTACATATCCATGCCGCCCATGCCACCCATGCCACCCATGCCACCCATGCCGCCCATACCGCCACCGGCCGGCTTGTCTTCGACCAGTTCGGCCACCATGGCGTCCGTGGTCAGCATCAGGCCGGCAATGGAAGCGGCATTCTGCAGCGCGGTGCGGGTCACCTTGGTCGGATCCAGCACGCCCATGGCTACCATGTCGCCGTACTCGCCGGTCGCGGCGTTGTAGCCAAAGTTGCCTTTGCCTTCCAGCACCTTGTTGATCACCACCGAAGGCTCGTCGCCGGCATTCGCGGCGATTTCGCGCAACGGCTGCTCCAGCGCACGCAGAACGATCTTGATGCCGGCGTCCTGTTCGTGGTTGTCACCCTTCAGCTTGATGGCCGCGCGGGCACGCAGCAGAGCGACGCCGCCGCCAGCCACGATGCCTTCTTCCACCGCTGCACGGGTCGCGTGCAGGGCGTCTTCAACGCGGGCCTTCTTTTCCTTCATTTCCATTTCGGTTGCGGCACCGACCTTGATCAGTGCAACACCGCCGGCCAGCTTGGCCACGCGCTCCTGCAACTTCTCTTTGTCGTAGTCGCTGGTGGCTTCTTCGATCTGGGCACGAACCTGGGTGACGCGGCCCTTGATCGCCTCTTCGGCACCGGCGCCGTCGATCAGCGTGGTGTTTTCCTTCGAGACTTCAACGCGCTTGGCCTGGCCGAGATCCTTCAGCGTGGCCTTTTCCAGGGTCAGGCCGACTTCTTCGGCAATCACCGTGCCGCCGGTCAGGATGGCGATGTCTTCCAGCATGGCCTTGCGACGGTCGCCAAAGCCCGGCGCCTTGACGGCAACGGTCTTGAGGATGCCACGGATATTGTTCACCACCAGGGTGGCCAGCGCTTCGCCATCGACATCTTCGGCGACGATCAGCAGCGGACGGCCGGCCTTGGCGACTTGCTCGAGTACCGGCAGCAGGTCACGGATATTGGAGACCTTCTTGTCGTGCAACAGAACGAAGGGATTGTCCAGAATCGCGATTTGCTTGTCCGGATTGTTGATGAAGTAGGGCGACAGGTAGCCGCGGTCGAACTGCATGCCTTCGACGACTTCGAGTTCGTTTTGCAGTGACTTGCCGTCTTCAACGGTAATCACGCCTTCCTTGCCGACCTTGTCCATCGCATCGGCGATGATCTTGCCGACATCGGCGTCGGCGTTGGCCGAAATGGAGCCGACCTGGGCGATTTCGTTGGTCGTGGTGCAGGGCTTGGAAATCTTCTTCAGTTCCTCGACGACGGCGGCGACGGCCTTGTCGATGCCGCGCTTCAGATCCATCGGGTTCATGCCGGCGGCCACGTACTTCATGCCTTCGCGCACAATCGATTGCGCCAGCACGGTGGCGGTGGTGGTGCCGTCACCGGCCACGTCGGAGGTCTTGGAAGCGACTTCCTTGAGCATTTGCGCGCCCATGTTTTCGAACTTGTCCTTCAGTTCGATTTCCTTGGCGACGGAAACGCCGTCCTTGGTAATCGTCGGGGCGCCGAAAGAACGCTCCAGAATCACATTGCGACCCTTGGGGCCGAGGGTTACTTTGACCGCGTCGGCCAGGATGTTGATGCCGCGCACCATGCGTTGGCGAGCGGAATCGCCAAATTGAACTTCTTTAGCTGCCATTGTGTATATCTCCTGTAATTCTGTAGTGATTAGAGCTCAACTACGCCCATGATGTCTTCTTCGCGCATAACCAGCAGTTCTTCGCCATCGACCTTGACGGTCTGGCCGGAGTACTTGCCGAACAGCACGCGGTCACCGACCTTGAGTGCCATGGGACGAACCTTCCCGTCTTCCTGAATCTTGCCGTTGCCGACAGCCTTCACTTCGCCCTGGTCGGGCTTCTCGGCGACGTTGTCGGGGATGACGATTCCGGAGGCGGTCTTCTTCTCTTCTTCGACACGCTTAACGATAACGCGATCATGCAAAGGACGAATTTTCATGGGGTTGAGCTCCTCTTAAACTGGGTTGTTACAGAAATAAGCCGGTGCGGCCGGGCCGCAGGTCTGAGTCGGGCGGATGACAAACTATTAGCACTCATCGCCAACGAGTGCTAATAATAGGGCCTAAAGACCGATTCTTCAAGGGGGTAGCCGAAAAAATGGCTCAAACCAGCCGGTCGTTGCGGTAGTCGGCAATGGCTTGTTCGATTTCCTCGCGCGTGTTCATCACGAAGGGGCCGTGCTGGACCACCGGCTCGCCCAAAGGCCGCGCTGCCAGCAGCAGGAAACGGGCAGGACCCGCTGTAGCGCTGATTTCCACCCGTTCGCCGGCGGAGAGCACGCCGGCGTCCTGTGCCGACAAAGGGCGGGGCTCGTCGGCCGGGCCGATCGCCAGGCTGCCCTCGTAGGCATAGACGAAGGCGCTGTGACCTGCCGCCACGGTTTGAGCGAAGTGCCCGCCGGCCGGCAGGTGCACATCGATGTAGAGCGCTTCGGTCGACAGGCCCTGCACCGGGCCGGCGATCTCGCGACCTTCGACCACGATACCGCCGGCAATCACCCTGACCTCGCCGCCACCCGGCAGGTCTGCCAGCGGAATCTCCTCGGGGCGGATGTCGCGATAGTGCGCCGGCTTCATTTTTTCCGCGGCCGGCAGGTTGATCCAGAGCTGGAAGCCGCGCATGCGCCCGCTCTCCTGCTGCGGCATTTCCGAGTGGATGATGCCGCGCCCGGCGGTCATCCATTGCGCACCGCCGGGCAGCAGATCGCCGCGATTGCCGAGATGGTCCTCGTGCAGCATGTGGCCATCGAGCATATAGGTCACGGTCTCGAAGCCGCGATGCGGATGCGACGGGAAGCCGGCAATGTAGTCGTCCGGGTTGTCCGAGAAGAACTCGTCGAGCATCAGGAAGGGATCGACGCGCGCCGATTGCGACTGACCGAGGCTGCGGCGCAGGCTGACACCGGCGCCATCCGAGGTGGCGACGGAGCGGATGATCTGTTGCAGGCGGCGAACGGACATGGGAGTTCTCCTTGCGATACCCCCAAGATGGGCCCGGAACGTTTAAATCGCAAGTATCATCGCGGCACTTCAGTGTTGCAGAAAGAGTCGCAATGAGTTTCCTGATCCTCGGTTTGATTGTTTTCCTCGGCACCCATTCGCTGCGCATCTTTGCCGGCGACTGGCGCGACGCGCAGATTGCCCGCCTTGGCGAAATGCGCTGGAAAGGTGTGTACTCACTCGTCTCTGCCGTTGGTTTGGGGCTGATCATCTGGGGTTACGGCATGGCTCGTGCAGACTCTCCCATGCTCTGGACCACGCCGATCTGGACGCGGCACCTGGCCGCCTCGTTGATTCTCCCGGCCTTCATTCTCCTGGTGGCGGCCTACCTTCCGGGCAGCCACATCAAGGCCCTTGTCGGCCATCCGATGGTGCTCGGCGTGAAGTTCTGGGCGCTGGCCCACCTGCTGGTCAACGGCAAGCTCGCCGCCGTTGTTCTGTTCGGCGCCTTCCTGATCTGGGCAGTGCTGGACTTTGTCTCGGCGCGAAAGCGTGACCGGGCCGCAGGCCGCACTTACCCGGTAGTCGGCTGGTCGCGCGATGCGATGGCGATGGCGATCGGCCTCGTCGCCTGGGCGCTGTTTGCGCTTTACGGCCATCTCTGGCTGATCGGGGTGCAGCCCTTCGGCTAGACGTCGAACGCATCGCCGGTGGCGAAGAAGCTGCCGCCGGACAGGTAGTGGATGCTGCGCCACTGGTCGTCCGCAAAGTGCCAGCGGCCATTGGAAAACACCGCCGGGTCGGCCCAGGCGGCGACCACCTCGGCGAGGAACAGGTCATAAGCCTGCTGATTGCGTGGCTCTGGTATCACCCGACATTCGAGCCAGGCCAGGCAACCGTCGATCAGCGGGGCTCCGACCAGGCTTGCCGCCGCAGCACCAACGCCGACTATTGAAAACTTGTCGGTCTCCCGCCCCGACTGTGTACCGACCGCCAGCGTCATTGCCGCCTGCCGCCGTGACGGCACGTTAAGCACGAACTCGCCCGAGGCCTCGACCAGCTCGCGGGTCAGGGTGGATTTGTCGATCACTACCGCCACCTTGGGCGGATCGAAGTCGAGCGGCATCGACCATGACGCCGCCATCACATTGCGCCGCCCGCCGTGAGCACTGGAGACCAGCACGGTGGGGCCGTGGTTGAGCAGCCGGTAGGCTTTGGGCAGCGGCACGGCAATGCGCGGGTTCATGCCTCGCGCTCCGCCGCAGAACGCTTTACGGCCAACTCGACGAACCATTGCAGGCTGCCCGGATTGGCCATCGAGTCGGGGTTGGCAATCTTGTCCAGGGCATGGCCGAGCAGCAGTTTCTTGACCGGCAGTTCCATCTTCTTGCCTGACAGCGTGCGCGGAATCTCGGCCACCTGAAAGATCTCGTTGGGCACATGCCGCGGCGACAGGGCGACCTTGATCCGCTCGCGCAACGTCACTTCGAGTTCCGGCGTCAGTTCATGCCCGGGGCGCATGACGACGAACAACGGCATCCAGGATTCGCGGCCGAGAAACTCGAGATCGACCACCAGGCTGTCCAGCACTTCGGTCAGTTCCTCGACGGCGCGGTATAGCTCGCTGGTGCCCATGCGAATGCCATAACGGTTGATGGTGGCATCCGAACGGCCGTAGATGATGGCGCCGCCGCGCGGCGTGATGCGCAGCCAGTCGCCATGGCGCCAGATGCCGGGGTACATGTCGAAGTAGCTCTCGCGGTAGCGGCGATCTTCCGGGTCGTTCCAGAACTTGAGCGGCATCGAAGGCATCGGCGCGCTGCAGACCAGTTCGCCGACTTCGTCGATCAGCGCGCGGCCGGCTTCGTCGAACGCTTCCACCTTGGCGCCTAGGCAGCGGCATTGCATCTCCCCCAGATACACTGGGAGCGTCGGCACGCCGCCGACGAAACAGCCGGCGAAATCGGTGCCACCGGAGATCGGATTGAGCCAGATGTCGCGCCGCACGTGGTCGTAAATCCACTGATAGCCTTCCGGCGGCAGCGGCGACCCGGTGGAGCCGACGGCGCGGAGGTGCGAAAGGTCGGCGACCTGATTCGGTTCGACATGGGCCTTCAGGCAGGACAGGAAGAACGCGGCGCCGGCGCCGAAGAATGTCACGCGGGTTTCGCCGACGAAGCGCCACAGGGCATTCCAGTCCGGCCAGCCCGGGTTGCCGTCGTAGATGCAGATGGTGCTGCCCAGCAGCAGGCCCATCATCTGGCAGTTCCACATGATCCAGCCGCTGCTCGAAAACCAGTGAAAGCGATCTTCCGGGCCGAGATCGAGATGAAAGGCGCCGAGCTTGACCTGCTCGACCACGATGCCGCCGTGCGAATGCACGATCGGCTTGGGCAGCCCCGTGGTGCCCGAGGAATACACCACCCAGAGCGGATGCTCGAAGGACACGTGCTCGACCTGCAGCGGTGCACTGCCGGCGGTCGCTGCCGCCCAGGTCGTGCAGTGGGCAAACTCGGCGGGATCGGCCTGCGCATCGAGGCTGGGCAGCAGCACCATGTGGTCGATGCTCGGCAGTTCCGCCAGCAGCTCATGGATCAGCGCGCGACGGTCATGCGCTTTGCCGCCATAGCGGTAACCGTCAACCGCGATCATCACCTTCGGCGCGATCTGGCGAAAGCGATCGAGCACGGCAATCCGCCCCATGTCGGGCGAGCAAGCCGACCAGATCGCGCCCAGGCTGGCCACGGCGAGGAAGGCCACCACCGTTTCGGGGACGTTGGGCAGATAGGCCACGACGCGGTCGCCGCGCGTGACGCCCATGGCGCGCAGGCTGGCCGCCAGCGCACCGACCTGACGCTGCAGTTCGGACCAGCTCAGCTCGCAATCGACGCCGGCTTCGTTGCGGGCAACGACTGCCGGGCGGATCGGCGTGGCATGACGGAAGACTTGGTCGACGTAGTTCAGCGTCACCCCGGGAAACCATTGCGCACCGGGCATCCGCGCATCGGCCAGCACCCTGGTACGCGGCGTTGTGGCGGGGATCGCAAAGTAATCCCAGACGGCGCCCCAGAAGCCCTCGAGATCAGCCACCGACCAGCGCCAGAGGGCGTCGTAGTCGGCGAATCTCAAGCCGCGCTCGGCCGCCAGCCAGTCGGTGAAGGCGGTGATCTTCGCCGCATTTATCGTGGTGGCCGATGGCTGCCACGCCGGTTGCAGCACGCTTGCGGGATTTTCCATACTTGATCGCCCCCTCGTTTCGCTGGCTGATTCTATATGTCGCCCGCTCGCAAAGCGAAATCTCGGGCGTGCAAGGCCAAGGCGAGAGCCGGGGACGGTATCCCCGCGATAAGATGTGGCCATGCGCAACTTATTCTTCTCCTGGCTTTGCCTGTGGGCGCTGCAGGCAGCCGCCAACGACTTGCCCGCCCCGGTGGCGCAGGCGCTGAAAGGCGCCGGCATTCCCGTCGCGGCGGCGGCCGTCTGGGTCCGGGAAGTGGACGCCGCCAGGCCACGCCTGGCCGTCAACGCCCGTCTCGCCATGAATCCGGCGTCGACCATGAAACTGGTCACCACCTACGCCGCGCTCGACCTGCTGGGGCCGGCCTATGCCTGGAAGACGGAAGCCTTTGCCAGCGGCGCACTGAACGACGGCGTGCTGAGCGGCGATCTGTACCTGCGCGGCGGCGGCGATCCCAAGCTCACCTATGACCGATTCGAGCGCCTGCTGCGACAGATACGCGCTCGCGGCATCAGGGAAATTCGCGGCGACCTGGTGCTGGATCGTGGCGCCTTTGCCATCAGCGCGGCCGAACCGGGACACTTCGACGCGCAGCCAATGCGCCCCTACAACGTCGCCCCCGATGCCTTGTTGGTCAACTTCAAGGCGGTCACCCTGCAGCTGATTCCCGATCTGGAGAAGAGAACCCTGAATGTCACCATGGAGCCGGCGCCAACCAATCTCGACCTGGTCAACAAGATCACCCTGGGCAACGGCAATGGCTGCGGTGACTGGAAGGAACGTCTGCGCGCCGACGTCTTCAGCCACGGACTGACGACGCGGGTGGTACTGACCGGCGCGTTTCCCCAGAGTTGCGGCGAGCAGCGCTGGAACCTCGCCGTGGAGGAACACCCGCAATTCGTGCTCGGCGTCTTCCTCCAGTTATGGGCGGAGCTCGGCGGTTCCTTGGCCGGCGGCGTCCGCGAAGGTCCGGTTCCGGTTGATGCGCGTGCGGTCGGCGTGCTGCCATCGCCGACTCTTGCAGAAGTGGTGCGCGACATCAACAAGTTCTCCAACAACGTCATGGCGCGCCAGCTGTTTCTGACGCTGGGCATGGAAGCCGGACGCCGCCCGGCGAGCGCCGAGGACGGCGCCGCGGCGATCCGTTCCTGGCTCGACGCGCGGGGTCTCGGTGTGCCGGAGCTGGTGCTCGAAAACGGCTCCGGCCTGTCGCGCCGCGAGCGGATTTCTGCGGAAAGCCTGGGCCGCCTGTTGCAGGCGGCATGGAAAAGTTCGGTAATGCCCGAGCTGATGGCCTCGCTGCCGGTGACCGCCACCGACGGCACCATGAAAAAGCGTCTCAAGCAGAACGGCGTGGCCGGCCAGGCACATATCAAGACCGGCTCGCTGGAAGGCGTACGCAGCATTGCCGGCTATGTGCTGGACAAGAACGGGCGGCGCTGGATCGTGGTGTTCTTTGTCAATCACGCCCATGCCGGAGCCGCTCAGGCGGCGCAGGATGCCCTGCTGGAATGGGTGTATGAGCGGGGTGGAGCATGAGGCGCGTCGTGCTGCTGGCCGCCGGCTTCACCTACATGGTGTTGCTGATCGAAGCCCTGCGTGCCGCCGTCGCGTGGTGGCACGGCGAGTTGACGCAGCCGGGCTGGAGCGATATCGCGCTGATCGCCGTGCTGCCGGCGCTGATCTGGATCTGGTGGCGCTACCTTTCACCCTTCGGTCGCGACTGCCAGAAATGCGCCCTGCCGCCCGAGCCGGGCAAGCACCCCTGATCCCGCAGCCCTGTCCCTGCGGTCGTCCACTCGCCTACACGGCGTGCTGCGGGCTCTACCATGAGGGAAGCCCGGCGCCTGATGCCGAGTCGCTGATGCGCTCGCGCTACAGTGCCTATGTGCTGCAACTGGAGGACTATCTGCTGGCCACCTGGCACGCGTCCACCCGCCCGGCGGCGCTGGATCTGGCCGCCGCACCGCCGAAATGGCTCGGACTGCAAGTCAAAACGCATACAGAAACGGCTAACACGGCAAGCGTCGAATTCGTCGCCCGCTGCCGCGTCGGCGGACGTGCACAACGAATGCATGAAATCAGCCGCTTCGTGCGCGAGGACGGCCGCTGGTATTACGTGGACGGGGTAATTGAGGCGTGAAACAAGTTGTTTCAATTCGCCATTGAACCAATCGCCGGCGCCCCCATCTATAAAATAATAGTAATCAGACCAGCAACGGAGACGAGCATGCAGTTAGATACGATTCTTAAATTTCTTGCCGATTCGCGCCGCTATCTCGACCGCTAGGGCATGACGTTCCCCGGTGGCTGGTCTCCCCCTCCAGCCGCCCGAAGGCCTCACGTGAGTGGGGCCTTCGCCTTTACCCTCCCCGCCTCCGGGCTGGGGACGATATCCACAGTGAATGCAGGAGCCGCAAATGGACCACCAAGCCGTAAGTCTCATGGATGTTCTCGCGCCCCCCGAAAACCACTGGCTGAAGGAGCTTTTGGGCCGCAAGGCCGATTTGCCGGCCGGCGTCAGCGTGATTCGCTTCAGCGGCGCGGAGGACGACCCGGCCGAGGACAGCGAGCGCGCGGACACGCCCGCCAGACGGCAGAAGATGGCGGCCTGACGAGTTCGTTTCGCCTTGCGGCCAGGGGCCGGGCCATGGGCCGCGACGGCTAGGGAGACTTCGCCGGCGCGCCCTGAGCCGTGTAACGCAGCTGCGTCAGATCGTAACCCTGCCTTGCCGCCGCCTTGAGGGCATCATCCAGCAGGGGCTTCGGCAGTTGCGGCGTCCGCGACAAGACCCAGAGATACTTCCGGTTGGGATTGCCGACCACCGCCCAGCGATAGTCGGCATCGAGTCCGAGCACCCAGTAGTCCGAACGAAAGGGCCAGAAGAACGACACCTTGAGGCGGGCGTTGTTGCTGTCCGCCACAGCCCAGGCTTTGCCTCGCGCCTCATCGAATCCGCTGTCGGTGCGGCAACGATTGGTGACCGATACCTCCCCCTCCGGTGTCAGCGCGTATTCGGCGGTGGTGTCGCCAACGCAGTTGCGCTGGAAGAACATCGGAAAACTGGCGATCTCGTACCACTTGCCAATGTAGCGCGCGAGATCCACCTCCGGCACGCTGACCACCGGCGTCTCGGCGCGCACTGGCAGCGCCAAACAGGCGAGGATTGCCACAACAACGCGAAGCAGCACGCGGCGCATTACCAGTACCGGCTCAGAGCAGCCGCTCGATGTCGCCCGCCATGTCCTCGGGCTTGTGCGCCGAGGCGTAGCGATCGACCACCTTGCCCTCGCGGTCGACCAGAAACTTGGTGAAGTTCCACTTGATGCCTTCGGTCCCCAGCACGCCGGGAGCCGCCGCCTTGAGAAAGGCGAATATCGGATGGGTATCGCCGCCATTGACATCCACCTTGGCGAACATCGGGAACGTCACGTCATAGGTCAGGCTGCAGAATTTGCCGATCGCAGCTTCATCGCCCGGCTCCTGTCCGCCGAACTGGTTGCAGGGAAAACCCAGCACCACCAGGCCGCGCTTGCCATACTTCTGCCACAGCGCCTCGAGCCCGGCGTACTGCGGGGTGAAGCCGCAGGCGCTGGCGACATTGACGATCAGCAAGACCTTGCCCTGGTAGTCCTGCATCGACTGCGTGCTGCCATCGAGGCGCTTGGCCGACAACTTGTAGAACGCGCTCATCATTTTTCCTGGTCGAGCTTGACCGCGTAGCGTTTGAGGTCGGCCAGGCGCACGACTTCCAGCGCGGCAAAGGACGTCGCTTCAAGCACCACCTGCGGCGCCATGCCGGCCTGCAAGGCTTCCTGCCAGCGCGCTGAGCACAGGCACCAGCGATCTCCAGGCTTCACGCCGGGAAATTCGAATTCCGGGTGCGGGGTGGACAAATCGTTGCCGCGTGACTTGGAGAAGGCCAGAAACTCGGCGCTGGCGACGATGCAAACGCCGTGGTTGCCGACATCCTCTTCGGTCACCTGACAGTCGCCGGTGCGGAAAAACCCCGTCATCGGATCGGTGCTGCACGGCTGCAGGACGCCGCCCAAAACGTTTTTTGCCAGATCATGCATGTTGTTCTCCAAGTTCTTCAGCACTGTTGACCATGGACTGTACTACAGGGTTGCGCGCCGCAAAAAAAATGGCCCGCGAGCGGGCCATTTGCCACTCCCTGCGAATCGACTTATAGCCCGGCGTCGCCCCTCAGCGCCGCCGCCTTGTCGGTGGCTTCCCAGGTAAATTCCGGCTCGTCGCGACCGAAGTGACCGTAGGCCGCGGTCTTCTCGTAAATCGGGCGCAGCAGGTCGAGCATCTGCACGATTCCCTTCGGCCGCAGGTCGAAATGCTTCTTCACCAGTTCGGCAATGGTGGCGTCGGCGATCTTGCCGGTGCCCTGCGTCGTAACCCAGACCGAAGTCGGCTCGGCAACGCCGATGGCGTAGGAGATCTGCACCAGGCACTTGCTGGCCAGGCCGGCGGCGACGATGTTCTTCGCCACGTAGCGGCCTGCATACGCGGCGGAGCGGTCGACCTTCGACGGGTCCTTGCCGGAGAATGCGCCGCCGCCGTGGGGGGCCGCACCGCCGTATGTGTCGACGATGATCTTGCGCCCGGTCAGTCCGCAGTCGCCATGCGGGCCGCCGACGACGAAGCGGCCGGTGGGGTTCACCAGATACTTGATCTCGCCCTTGATCAACTCCTTGGGCAGCATCGGCTTGATGATCTCCTCGATCACCGCTTCGCGCAGCTGCGACAACTCGATGTCCGGCGCATGCTGGGTGGAGACCACCACGGTATCGATGGAATGGGCCTTGCCGTCCTGATAGCGAATCGTCACTTGCGATTTCGCGTCCGGGCGCAGCCAGGGCAGGCGGCCGTCGCGACGCAGCATCGACTGGCGCTCGACCAGGCGGTGCGCGAGGTAGATCGGCAGCGGCATCAGCACCGGCGTCTCGTCGCAGGCGTAGCCGAACATCAGGCCCTGGTCGCCGGCGCCTTGGTTCAGGTTGTCGTCGTAGGCCTTGTTCACGCCCTGGGCGATGTCCGGGCTCTGCTTGTCGTAGGCCACCAGCACGGCGCAGCCCTTGTAGTCGATGCCGGACTCGGTGTTGTCGTAGCCGATGCGCTTGAGCACGCCGCGTGCGACGCCGATGTAATCGACGTTGGCCTGGGTCGTGATCTCGCCGGCGAGGACCACCAGGCCCGTGTTGCACAGGGTTTCGGCGGCGACGCGGGAATGCGGATCCTGCGCCAGGATGGCATCGAGGATGGCATCGGAAATCTGGTCGGACACCTTGTCCGGATGGCCCTCCGAAACCGATTCGGAAGTAAAGAGAAAATCGTTGGACATAATCTCGCTCCTGAAACAAAAGAAACAAAAACGCCTCGTTGCAGCGGCGAGGCCGGCTTCGAGGCGTGAGCGGGCGACGCTTTAGCGTAATTTGTTTTCCCACCGTTGCCGGTGTTCTCCGCCACGCAAGTTGTCATTTAACTCGGCGGAACAGGTCGCATTGTACCAGCCTCCGGGCGTGATCGGTCACCGCCCTCAATTCCCGGTGATAAGCTCCGCCCATGCCCTGGCTGCTCCAGTTCTGCGCGGCACGCGCCGCCTTCGCCACGATGTTCACCGCCTGGTCGGCGATGCTGCCTCTGCTGCAGGCCGATTGGCAGATGAGCGCATGGCAGGGCGGCATGGTGCAGTCCGCCTATCACGTCGGCTTCCTGATCTCGTTGTTCTCGGTCGGATTCCTCTCCGACCGCCACGGCGCGCGCCGCATCTACCTGCTGTCCGGCGTCGCGGCGGCAGTCAGCGGCCTGATATTCGCCCTGTTCGCCGACGGCTTCGTTTCGGCGCTGCTGCTTTACGGTCTCACCGGTTTGTGTTCGGGCGGCTCCTACACGCCGGGGCTGGCCATCGTCGCCCAGCAGATGCGCGTGCGGCAAGGCCGCGCCCTCGGTTACTACCTCGCGGCCGCTTCGCTCGGCTATGCCACCGGATTGCTGATCGCCAGCGCGATGATTCCGCTGGCCGGCTGGCGCGGCGCGTTGGTCGCCATGGCCTGCTGCCCGCTGCTGGGCGTGGTGCTGGGCTTCCGCGCGCTGCGCGAGGTGCCGAACATCGTCCATGCTTCGCCCGACGGACACAGCGACCGCAGCCGCCTGCTCGAGGTGGTGCGCAACAAGCCGGCGATGCTCTCGATCTGGGGCTATACCTTCCATGCTTGGGAACTGCTCGGCTTGTGGGCCTGGTTGCCAGCCTTTTTGGCGGCCGCAGCCATCGCCGGTGGCACGGCGGGAACGCAGGCAGCCAGCCTCGGCGCCACTCTGAGCGCGCTGACCTATCTCGCGGCGATGGTCGGCAGCGTGCTCGGCGGCTCGCTGTCGGATCGTCTCGGACGCACCAAGGTGACCTTGTTGATGTCGGTGGCCAGCCTGGCCTGTTCCTTTGTCTTCGGCTGGATGATCGGTCTGCCGATGTTTTTGCTGGTTGCCGTGGCGGTGTTCTACAACGTCGCCGGCGTAGCCGACTCGTCGATCCATTCGACAACGCTGACGGAGCTCATCGATCCCCGTTATCTCGGCGCCGCGTATTCGCTGCGCTCGGTGCTCGGCTTCGGTGCCGGCGCAATTTCGCCGTGGCTGTTCGGCCTGGTGCTGGACTGGGGCCGGGCCGGCGGCGCCCTGCCGGATCATGTGGTGTGGGGGCTGGCCTGGTCGACGCTGGGACTGGGAGGCCTGCTCGGGCCGCTGGCAATCTGGCGCCTGCGCCGGATGCCTGAGGCGACCACACTGGCAGGCGGAAAACGCTAGCGCGTCGGGTGGGCGAAGCCCCGCCTTGAGCCCTCGATGAAGTTCGCAAGTTCAGCCACGGCAGCGCTCTTCATCTCCTTCATGGCCGCCAGTGCTTGTTCGAGCGGTACTCGCGAATACAGCAGGCGGTAGGCTTCTTTCAGCGTCCTGATCTCATCCGCACCAAAACCATTGCGGCGCAGACCGACCAGATTGAGGCCGCGGGCGCGGCCCGGGTTGCCGTCGGTGATGCAAAACGGCAGCGCGTCCTGCACCACCTTCGCCGACAGCCCGATCATCGCATTGCGACCGATGCGGCAGAACTGGTGCACGGTGACCGCGGCCGAGATGAAGGCGCGGTCATGCACCACGACTTCGCCGGCGAGGCCGGCGGTATTGGCCATCACCACCTGGTTGCCGACCACGCAATCGTGGGCGATGTGGCTGTAGGCCATGAGAAAACAGCCATTGCCGAGCCGGGTGGTGGTGCCGTCGCGCGAACCGCGGTGCACCGTGACACCCTCGCGCAGCCAGTTGTCGTCACCGATTTCCGTGTAGGAAAGGCAATCTGCCTGGAACTTGAAGTCCTGCGGATCACCGCCGATCACCGCATGTTCGGCGATGCGGTTCCTTGCGCCCATGCGGGTGTGGCGCTTGATCACGGCATGCGCGGCAATTTCGCAATCGTCGCCGAGCACGACGTCTTCCTCGATCACCGCGAAGGGACCGATGCGAATGTTGGCGCCCAGCTTCGCGTCGGCGGCAATGACGGCCGTGGGGTGGATACTCACGTCAGCGCCTGCCCCATCACTCCGGCGATGTGCCTGATCTGATCTTCCCTCAGCAGCGGCGAAATCGGCAACGACAGGCAGCGTCGCGCGACGCTCTCGGTCACCGGCAGCGTCACCTGGCCGTGCGTCGCGGCAAACATCTCCTGCCGGTGCAGCGGCACCGGATAGTAGACGGCACAGGCGATGCCGGCATCGGTCAGCACTTTCTGGATCGCATCGCGACGATCGGACAGGATCGTGTACTGGTGATAGACGTGGCGGCCATAACCATCGGCGAACGGCGTCTCGACCAGACCGGCCAGTTGCACATTGTAAGACTCGGCGATGGCGCGACGGCGATCGTTGAAATGGTCGAGCCGTTTCAGTTTCACGCGCAGGATCACGGCCTGGATTTCGTCGAGCCGCGAGTTGTAGCCCAGCACATGGTGGTGGTAGCGCACCCGCGAACCGTGGCTGGCCAGCACGCGTAGTTCGGCGGCGAGCTGGTCGTCGTCGGTCAGCATCAGGCCGCCGTCGCCGAAGGCCGAAAGATTCTTCGACGGATAAAAGGAGGTGCAGCCGATGTCGCCGTAGGCACCCGACTTGCGTCCCGCGTAGTCGGCGCCGAAGGACTGCGCGGCATCCTCGATCAGCTTCAGCCCGTGCTCGGCGCACAGGGCCTTCAGCGGTGCCAGATGCACCGGCTGGCCGAACAGGTGCACCGGCACGATGGCCTTGGTTCGCGGCGTGATTGCGGCTTCCACCTGGTTCAGGTCGAGGTTGAAAGTCCGCGAATCAATATCGACGAACACCGGCGTGGCGCCGCACATGACCACCGTCGAGGCAGTGGCGACAAAGGTGAATGCGGTCGTGATGACCTCGTCGCCCGGCCCCAGGCCGATGGCGCGCAGCGCGATCAGCAGGGCGTCGGTGCCGGAAGCGCAGGAAATCGCGTGCTTGACGCCGGCATAAGTGGCGGCTTCCGCCTCGAAGGCCTTGACGTTGGGGCCGCCGATGTACTGGCAGGCAGCCAGCGCGGCCACCACGGCGGGTTCGATTTCATCGCGCAGCAAGGCATATTCGGCCTTGAGATCAAGCATCGGTATGTTCATTTTTAAAAAACCCTAATTCAAGCCACAGAGGACACAGAGATCACAGAGAAAACCCATAGTAAGCAGAACTGTTTGACCTCTGTGATCTCTGTGTCCTCTGTGGCTAATTGTTCTCGCAGTTTCATGTCGGCAGCCTCTGGCGTGCGGCGATCATGCGGTCGATCTCCAGCGCGATGGCCAGCGCGTCGCGGCCCTCGCGGCCGCTGACCACGGGCTTTGTGCCGTTGCGCACGGCATCGACGAAGGCCTCGATCTCGGTCATCAGCGCATCGCCGGGCGGTTGCTGGAAGGTTTCGGTGTCGATCGGTGATTCGCCTTCGATCAAGGCTTCGCGGCGCCGCGAAATGCCGATGCGGCGATCGCCGAAATCGACGGAAATGTACTCGTGGTGCTGGAACACGCGCAGGCGGCGCAAGCTGGCGGTCGACGTGCGGCTGGCGGTCAGGTTGGCGACGCAGCCGTTGGCGAATTCAATGCGCGCGTTGGCGATGTCGATGCCGTCGGTCAGCACCGAAACACCGGAAGCGCGCAAGTCGGCGACCGGGCTGCTGACCAGCGGCAGGATCAGGTCGAGATCGTGGATCATCAGGTCGAGCACCACCGAAACGTCTATCCCGCGCGCCTTGAACGGCGCCATGCGGTGCGCTTCGATGAATACCGGCCGCCTGATCTTGTCCTTCACCGCCAGCCAGGCCGGATTGAAGCGCTCGAGATGGCCGACCTGCAGCACGAGGTGCCTCGCGTCGGCCAGCGCAATCAGTTCGTCGGCCTGCGCCACGGTGACCGTGATCGGCTTTTCCGCCAGCACATGCACGCCGGCGGCGAGGCAGTCGCGTGCCACGGCGTGGTGGGTTTCGGTGGTGCTGGCGACCGAGACCAGATCCGGCTTGGCGCCTTTGGAACCGGGGGCGCCGAGCAGTTCGCGATAATCGGTGTAGGCCGCCACGCCGAGTTCTTTCGCCACGCGCTGCGCCGTCTCCGGATGCGCGTCCACCACTCCGACCAGCTCCACACCGCCGAGCGCGGCATACTTCTGGGCATGAAAGCGGCCCAGATAACCAACGCCGATGACGGCGGCACGCAGTTTCTTTGTCATGACACGGAAATCAGGAGAATGGTCTGATGGGCGAACAGTAGACGATAATTCTACTTGCTTTGGCACCTTCCCATTCTTCGATGCCCTCCGTGTTCCCCGTTGTTTTCAAAGCGCTGGCCCGTTTTCCGCTGCCGCTCCTGCACAACCTCGGCGCGCTCGCCGGCTGGCTGGCATGGTTGCTGTCGGCCACCTACCGGCGCAACTTTTCCGCACATATTGCGCAGGCGGGCATGACCGCGGCGAAGACGGAGGCGATTGCCGAGGCCGGCAAGGCATTGCTGGAACTGCCCGCGATCTGGTTGCGGCCGCAGGACGAGGTAGTCGAACGCGTGGTCAGGGTCTCGGGCTGGGAGCTGGTCGAGGGCGCCTGGTCAGCCGGGCGCGGCATCCTGTTTCTGACCCCGCATCTGGGCTGCTTCGAGATCACGGCGCAATACTACGCGGCGCGCAAGCCGATGACGGTGCTCTACCGCCGGCCCAAGCAGGGCTGGCTGGCGCCGCTGATCGAGCAGGGACGCGGCGCGAATCTCAAGCTCGCCCCCGCCGACCTGTCCGGCGTGCGGCGCCTGTTGAAGGCGCTGAAGAGCGGCGAGGCGGTGGGCATGCTGCCCGACCAGGTGCCCGGCAACGGCGAAGGCGCCTGGCTGCCGTTCTTCGGTCGTCCCGCCTACACCATGACGCTGGCGGCGCGCCTCGCCGAAACCGGTGCGACGGTGCTGCTGGCCTATGGCGAACGCCTGCATTACGGTGCCGGCTATCACCTCAAGCTGTTTCCCCTCTCCGCTGCCCTCGAGGGCAATCTGATGCAGCGCGCGGCGCAGCTCAATCGTGAACTCGAGACCCTGATCCGGCTCTGCCCGGAGCAGTATCTGTGGGGCTACAACCGCTACAAGGTGCCGGCAGGGGCCGAGCCGCCGCCATGACGCGCCTGGTGCTCGGCCTCATGTGGCTGTTGCATTGGCTTCCGCTACCCCTGCTTGCGGTCGTCGGGCGTGCGCTCGGACTGGCGCTCTACGTGCTGGTGGGCGAACGGCGGCACGTCACGCTGACCAACCTGGGCCTGTGCTTTCCGCAACTGACGGCGGCCGAAAAGTCGGCGCTGGCGAGACGCCACTTGATGGCCTTCGGCCGCAGCTTCCTCGAACTTGGTCTCTGGTGGCACGCCTCCCCGGATCGCATCCGGCGCCTGGTGCGCCTCGATGGCGGCGAGAGACTCGCGGCATACAGAGGCAAGCCGGTAATCCTGCTGGTGCCGCACTTCGTCGGCATCGACGCCGGTGCCATCCGCCTGATGCTGGAGCATGGCGTGGTGGCGATGTACACCCACCAGAAGAATAGCCTGTTCGAAGCCGCGATGAACGACGGTCGTCAGCGCTTCGGCAATTGCGAGTTGGTGTCGCGCCAGGAAGGCATCAAGAAAGCCTTGCGCATCATGAAGAAAGGCCGCTTCTTCCACTACTCGCCGGACATGGACTACGGCCCGAAGGAGTCTGTCTTCGTGCCCTTCTTCGGCGTGCAGACCGCCACCATCACCGGCCTCGCCCGTCTGGCCAGGCTGACCGGAGCGACGCTAATCCCGCTCGTGACGCGCATGGAGCCTGGCGGTTATGTCGCCACCGTCGGCGAGCCGTGGCACCATTTTCCCGGTGGTGACGACCTGGCCGACGCGCGGCGCCTGAATGCCTTCATCGAGGCCGAAGTGCTGCAGTCGCCCGAGCAGTACTACTGGCTGCACAAACGCTTCAAGACGCGGCCGCCGGGCGAAAAAGGGGTTTATTGACCCCTCAATTGCGGAAAGTCGGCGCCGGCGGTACGGCGTATGCTCCTCCCATGAAGATTCGCTTCACCAAGATGCACGGCCTCGGCAATGATTTCGTCGTGCTCGACGCGATCCGCCAGAATTTCGTGCCGACGCCGGCGCAGGCGCGCTTTCTCGCCGACCGCCACTTCGGCATCGGCTGCGACCAGATTCTGGTCGTCGAGCGTGCCGAGACGCCCGGCGTCGATTTCCGCTATCGCATTTTCAATGCCGACGGCGGCGAGGTGGAACAATGCGGCAACGGCGCGCGCTGCTTCGTGCGCTTCGTGCATGAGCAGGGGTTGACCAAGGCGCGCGAGATTCGCGTCGAAACGCAATCCGGCCTGATCACGCCGCGCCTCCAAGCCGACGGCCAGATCACGGTGGACATGGGGGCGCCGCGTTTCCTGCCGGCCGAGATTCCCTTCGACAGCGACACGGACGCGGTGGTGCAGCCGCTCAGCGTGGGCGAGATGCAGATCGACATCAGCGTGGTCTCGATGGGCAATCCGCATGCCGTGCAGGTGGTGGCCGACGTCGATGCCGCACCGGTCGCCCGGCTCGGCCCGCTGATCGAATCCCATCCGCGCTTTCCGCGCCGGGTCAATGCCGGCTTCATGCAGATCGTCGACCGCCACGCCATCCGCCTGCGGGTCTTTGAACGCGGCGCCGGCGAAACGCTGGCCTGCGGCACCGGCGCCTGCGCCGCCGTGGTCGCCGGCATGCGCCGCGGCCTGCTGGATTCGCCGGTGCGCGTCACCACACGCGGCGGCGATTTGTCCATCGCCTGGGACGGCAAAACGGGCAGCCCGGTGATGATGACCGGCCCGGCTACCACCGTATTCACCGCAGATATCGAATTACCGAGCAACCTGACATGAGACCTGATATGAAATCGGAAGACGTCGCCCACTATCTCCACGATCACCCGGAATTCTTCGAGAAACACGCTGAGCTGCTGGCCCTGGTGACCCTGACCGATCCGCACAGCGGCCGTGCCGTGTCGATCACCGAAAAGCAGTTGTTGAACTTGCGCGACAAGGTGCGCTCGCTCGAAGCCAAGCTGGTCGAACTGATCGGCTTCGGCGAAGAGAACGACGCCATTTCCGACAAGGTGCATGGACTTGCCGTGGCCCTGATCGCGGCCACCGACCGCGCGGCAGTGGTGCGCGCCCTGTACTCGCATCTGGGCGGCGCCTTCGCCGTGCCGCATGTCACGCTGCGGCTATGGGGCACGGAACCCGGCGACGGCCATGAATTCGACACCGTGAGCGATGCCGTCAAGGCCTTCGCCACGAGCCTGCAGCGGCCTTACTGCGGAACCGTGACCGGGCAGGAGTCGCTGGCCTGGTTTGGCGAAGCCGCCGCGCATTTGCGCTCGATGACGCAAGTACCGCTGCGCGAATCCGGCGGCGCCTGCTTCGGCCTGCTGATCATGGCCAGCGAGGAACCGCAGCGCTTCTATGCGGAGCTCGGCACGCTGTATCTGGAACGCATCGGCGAGATGGCAGCGGCGGCGCTGCTGCGAGTCGCGCCGTAATCCAATGGATGCCTCGGTCGAGAGTTTTCTTGCCGAGCTAGAGATACAGCGTCGCGCCAGCCCGCATACGCTCGACGCCTACCGCCGCGATCTGGCGCGCCTGACCACCCTGGCGGCCGGCATCGAGCTGGCCGCACTGAAAACCCCGCAACTGCGGCGCGGCCTGATGACTTTGCACGCGCAGCAACTCGCGCCGCGCTCGATTGCCCGCACCCTGTCGGCCTGGCGCAGCTATTACGCCTGGCTGGCACGGCGCGGCATCATCGCCCTCAATCCCGCCGACGGCCTGCGCGCGCCGAAGCGTCCGCGCACCCTGCCCAAGGCGCTCGGCATCGATCAGGCCGCGGCCCTGCTCGACCGGCCGCAGGGAAATTCGGCAAACGATCCCTTGCAGGTGCGCGACGCCGCGATGTTCGAACTCTTGTATTCCTCCGGCCTGCGCTTGTCAGAACTGGTCGGCCTCGACTGGCCCGGCGGGCTCGATCTGGCGAGCGGCGAAGTCACCGTCACCGGCAAACGACAGAAGACCCGCAAGGTGCCGGTCGGCGACAAGGCGCGCATTGCCCTGGAAGCATGGCTGACGCTGCGCCCGCGATTCGGGTCCGACGCGCAGCCGGCACTCTTCCTCGGCCGCAACGGCACCCGCCTGACACCGCGGCAGGTGCAAAGCCGCCTCGCGCAGTGGGCCCAACGGCAGGGCGTGGGCGTGCACGTGCATCCGCACATGCTGCGGCACTCCTTTGCCTCGCACGTGCTGCAGTCCTCCGGCGACCTGCGCGCGGTGCAGGAAATGCTCGGCCACGCCAGCATCGCCGCAACGCAGATCTATACCCATCTGGACTTCCAGCATCTGGCGAAGATCTACGACGCAGCGCATCCGCGCGCCAAGAAAGCCTGAAGAGAACCGGCTGACAGCGCCGCGCGATAGACGCGCAGGGCGACCTGCGCGTCATTCGCCGCGTACAGAATCTGCCGCTCCGTCAGCCGCGGATTGGCCCAGTTGGAGGTGGTGGTCCGTTTGGATTTCTGCATGCGCCGGCCGAGGTATCTGGCGACGGCGGTCTTCGCCCCCAGGGTCTGCCGCGGCTTGTCGGTCGGAAGCGCCCGCGAAAGGTCGAGCACATGTTGCGTCTCGATGCCGAGGCGCGCGCGCAACTGCGCGAGATCGCTGCCGAGGCCGAAACCCACTTTCAGTATCCGCCGCGATTCGAGGATCTCGCGCAGGCGGTGGTGATCCGTCTGGTGCCTGACCGGGAACAGGTAAACGCGGTCTTCCGTTGCCAGCTGGATCAGATGCGGCCCGCTCGACACCTCACCCTTGGCGAAGGTCGGCTTCGCCTCGGTGTCGAAGCCGAGAACGGTTTCCTCCAGCAACGCGCGGTACGCGTCATGTGCGGACGCCGGCGAGTCGACCAGCACGATGTCGGCGATCGTCACGCCCTCGTAGAGCGGCAGCTCGGGCTCGGTCGCAATGCCCGGGGTCGTGTGCAAAATGTCGTCTGTCATCTGGATATCCGGTGATTCAAGCCCGGCGCAGGGCCCTTGCCGGACCGGGAACCGATTGAGCGTGAGGCTGCGGCCCGCTGCGAGTCTATAGGACCATTGGTGCAAGTCGGATTAAAATGCAACTTCTTTACCGATTGGGTCCATCCGCATGGCCGAAACCGCATTCTGCTACCACTGTCGTCAGCATCATCCGAAATCGGAGATGCGCCAGATCGAAACCAAGGCCGGCAAGCGCTGGCGCTGCATCCGCAGCATCGAGGCTACCCGCCAGGGGCAGGCCGCACGCGAAGCCTACGGGCGCCAGGTATCGGAGATGAACAAGTCCGAGGCGCAAAGCCGGGCGCGACTCGCCAAGCCGATCGTCGTCGTCTGACGACAGACGATCATGCTGCGCGGGCTGGTCGTCCTCCTGCTTGCGGCACTCGCGGCCTGTGCGCCGCTGCCCCCGGGTCAGGGACGAGGTTCGCTCTGGCAGCCTTCACCGAACTTTGACCAGCGCCAGCCCAATTTCGTCATCCTGCACCAGACCAGCAACGACAATACGGCGACCGCCCTGGCGACGCTGACCGATCCGCAGCGCAAAGTCAGCGCCCATTATCTGATCGGGCGCGATGGCGCAGTCCTGCAACTGGTCGATGAGGCCGCTCGCGCCTGGCATGCCGGCGAATCCTGGTGGGGCGGCAGCACCGACCTCAACTCGGCTTCGATCGGCATCGAGCTCGACAACACCGGCGACGAAGCCTTTGCCGAAGCGCAGATCGTTGCCCTGCTGGCCCTGCTTGACGAACTGCGCACGCGCTATCGCATTCCGGCCGCCAATTTTCTGGGGCATGGCGATATCGCGCCGGCGCGCAAGGTCGATCCGAGCCGCCTGTTTCCCTGGCAGCGGCTGGCGACCCGCGGCTTCGGCCTGTGGTGCGAAACGCCGCCGCCGGCCGCGCCGGCCGGGTTCGATGCGCTGCTGGGCCTGCAGGCGCTGGGCTATGACGTCGCCGTGCCGGCCACCGCGCGCCAGGCCTTCCGCCGCCATTTCGCGGCCAGCGATGCCGACGCCGAACTGGCGCCGGCGGAGCAGGCCCTGCTCTATTGCCTGCTGCAGAAGAAGGTAGCGCGAGGATGAGAACCCGCTACACAGATATCCCTGCTTACATCACCAAGGACGGTTCCGCGATTCGCGAACTGATGCATCCGTCGCTGCACGGCAACCACCGGCAAAGCCTGGCCGAGGCCACCGTCGAGCCGGGAGCGCGGACCCAACTGCATCGCCATGCGGTGACCGAAGAGCTGTACCACGTCACCGCCGGCAGCGGCATCATGACCCTGGGCAATGACCGCTTCAAAGTCGGCGCTGGCGACACGGTGCTGATTCCGCCCGGCACGCCGCACCGGATCGAAGCCACCGGCGCGGAGCCGCTGCGTATCCTCTGCTGCTGCAGCCCGGCCTATTCGCACGAGGACACCGAGCTGCTGGAGGGGGTCTGATGGCAGGCAATATTTTCGCCGACCTCCCGGTTGCGCCGGAAGCAGCCGAGCGCCTGGTGACTTTGCTGGCCCGACCCGGCCTGCGCATCGAACGCATCGTGTCGAGCGGCCAGGCCAGTCCGCCGGGATTCTGGTACGACCAGGTCGATGCCGAATGGGTCGTGCTGGTGAGCGGTGAGGCCCGACTGCGGTTCGAGGATGAAACCGAAGCGCGCCACCTGCGCCCGGGCGACTGGCTGCAGATCGATCCGCATCGGCGTCACCGCGTGGAATCGACTGCGGCGGAAACGCCGACCGTCTGGCTGGCGGTGCATTTCGCCGAATAGCTCAGGTGCCGAATTTGCGCACCAGCATCCGCCGCAGCCAGGCCTTGCGCATTTCTTCCAGCACCCACATCAACCCCGCGCCGGCGAGCGCCAGCAGCCACGCGTTTGCGCCGATCGGAGCCGTGCCGAACAGCCAGTTGCCGGCCGGCGTGTAGATGATGAACAGGATCACGCCCAGCTCTGCCGCCAGCCCCATCAGGATGTAGCGATTGCCGAACAGCCCGAGGGAGAACGACGACTTGAACGGGTGACGGCACAGCACGACATTCATCATCTGCATCACCACGATAGTCGCCAGGCAGGCCGAGGTCGCCTGCAGGTACAGCGGATCGGCCCGGTCGAGGCTGACGCCGTAATGCCAGCCGGCGGCATCGAGCACGAAAAAGAACACCGTCATCGCCGCCGCCGCTTCGAGTACGCCGAGAAACAGGTAGGCGCGGACCAGCAGGCCCCATGATAGCAGGCGCTCGTTACGCGCCCGCGGCGGCCGCTGCATGACACCGGGATCGGGCTTCTCGGCGCCCAGCGCGAGTGCCGGCAGCATGTCGGTGCCGAGGTCGACGGCCAGGATCTGGATGATGGTCAGCGGCAGCGGAATGCGGAACAGGACGAAGGCGAGGTAGGGCACCAGTTCCGGAATGTTCGAACTCAGGATGTAGGTGAGGAACTTGCGGATATTGTCGAACACCGCGCGCCCTTCCTCGATCGCGGCGACGATGCTGGCGAAGTTGTCGTCGAGCAGGATCAGGTCGGCGGCCTCCTTGGCCACGTCGGTGCCGCCGATGCCCATGGCGATGCCGATGTCGGCGGTCTTCAGCGCCGGCGCGTCGTTCACGCCGTCACCGGTGACGGCGACGATCTCGCCCCTCTTCTGCAAGGCCTGGACAATCAGCATCTTCTGCTCGGCGGCAACGCGGGCGAAGATGATCTCCTTGGCATCGAGCGCCAGGTGCAGGTGCGCCGGCGAAATGGAGCGCAACTGGTCGCCCGTGATGACCACCGGCTGGTCGCCCTTCACCAGGCCGATCTGGCGCGCGATCGCCAGGGCCGTCTGCGGATGATCGCCGGTGACCATGATGATGCGGATGCCGGCCGTGGCGCAGCGCGCGACGGCATCGGGAACTTCCGCCCGCGGCGGGTCTTCCAGCCCGACCAGCCCGGAGAGGATCATGCCGCGCTCCTCAGACGGCATGCCGTCCTTGACTGCGCAATGGGCAAAGGCCAGCACGCGCAGCCCCGCCTCGGCCATCTGTCGCTGTGCGGCCAGCAGGCGCGTTCTTGCCACCGGATCGAGCGGCACAACACCGGCGTCGAACTGCACGAACTCGCAGGCCGCCAGCACCGTCTCCGGCGCACCCTTGCAGTAGAGCATGTGGCCCTGCGGCGTTGCGCAGAGTACCGACATGCGCTTGCGGTCGGTATCGAAGGGAATTTCGTCAAGCTTCTTGTGGTCGGCCAGCGCCCCCGCAACCTGCCGTCCCATGCCGGCCAGCGCCACTTCCATCGGGTCGCCCAGCAATTTCTCATCGACGATCTTCAGGCTGTGGCAAAGCGCGGCATTGACGAACAGTTCGCGGTTGTCCTCGGTCAGGCGTGGCTGCGCGGCGAGATCGCCGAAATCAAGAAAGCCGCCGCCCAGCCACAGGCGCTGCACCGACATGAGGTTTTGCGTCAACGTGCCGGTCTTGTCGCAGCAGATCGTCGTCGTCGAGCCCAGCGCCTCGACCGCGGGCAGGTGACGCACCAGTGCATTGCGTTTGGCCATGCGCTGCGTCGCCATAGCCAGCGACAGCGTCACCGTCGGCAGCAAGCCTTCCGGCACGTTGGCAACGATGATGCCGATGGCAAACAGCAGGTTCTCCCAGGTCGGCAGGCCCATCGCCTGGCCGATGAAGAACAGCGCCACGCCCATGCCGGTGGCGAGCGCCGCGACGATGCGCGACAGGCGCGCAATCTCGCGCTGCAGCGGTGACGGGCCGGTGCCGACCGTTTGCGTCAGATGGGCGATGCGGCCGAACTCGGTATGCATGCCGGTGGCGTACACCACCGCGTGCGCCTGGCCCGACACCACCGAGGTTCCGGCCAGCACCACGTTCTTGGCATAGAGCGGCGAGTCCTCCGTGCTGGGCTCGATGGTGCGCGCCTTGGGCAGGGATTCGCCGGTGACCGTCGCGGTGTTCACGCGCAGCGCGGAGGCTTCGATCAGGCGGCAGTCGGCCGGAATGAAATTGCCTTCCTCCAGTACCACGATGTCGCCGGGCACCAGTGCGCTGGCGAGCAGCTCGACGATCTCCCCGCCGCGCAGCGCCTGCACCTTCTGCGGCAACAACTGGCGCAGCGCTTCGACGGCCTGTTCGGCCTTGTATTCCTGCCAGAAGGAAAAGATGCCATTGACGATGATGACGCCGACAATGGCGACCCCGAGGCGGCCCATGCCCTGGCCCGGGTCGAAGTAATCGGCGGCGAATGCCAGCGCGGCGCCGATCCACAGGATGATGGCGAAAAAGTGGGTGAACTCGCGGGCAAAGCTGAGCAGCAGATGCTCGCGGGCGACTTCCTCGACATGGTTCGGCCCGAATTCGGCCAGCCGGCGCGTTGCCTCGGCGCTGGCGAGGCCGGCCGCCGTGGTCTTCAGGCTGGCAAGAGCCTGCTCGGCGCTGAGGCCGTGGATGTGCACGGCTTAGCTCTGCTTCAGCGGACTCCGGCGCGCTGCAGGCGCGCCCGCAACTCGGCGATTTCATCGAGCAGATCGAGCGCCAGCGCCACTCCGGGCGGATTGATTTCCAGATCGCGCGACAGCCGCAGCGCCAGCCGCGCGCGGCGCAGCGAATCACCGCTGAAGCGCCAGTCTTGCGGTGACTGGCCGACGGGTTCCAGCAGCCCTTCAAAAACCCAGGCCGTCACGTATTCCTCTTCGGCGTTGCAGGCCTGGCACAGCTCCACCAGCGTCAGATGGACTTCCTCTTCGACCACCGGCCCCTGAATAAATGTCACGGCAATCTGGTTCATGGCGGGTCGCCTTTCATCTTGGTTCGCGGGTTGAAATCAAAGGCCTTGGCCATGCTTCGATAGGCCTCCTGCGCGGCCTCGCTGTCGGCCGGCGGCAGGGCAATCGCCAGCACCACGTACAAATCACCTGGCGGCGTCCCGGGAATGCCGCGGCCCTTCAGGCGCAACTGGCGGCCCGCTGCCGAGCCGGGGGGAATCGTCAGCTGTACCGGCCCCGCCGGTGTCGGTGCGGCAACCGAGGCGCCCAGCGCGGCTTCCCAGGGCGTCAGCGGCAGATTCAGATAGACATCGCGGCCATCGGCGCGAAACTGCGGATCGGGGTTGAAGGCAATTTCCAGATACAGGTCGCCCGCGGGGCCCTCGCCCAGCCCCGGCGCGCCCTGGCCGGCCAGACGCAGGTGCTGCCCGGCGCGGATGCCCTTGGGAATGCTGACGTCGAGCTTGCGCTCCTGCATCGTGACGCGGCCCTGCGCATCCAGCGCCGGCATGCGCAGCGAAATGCTGCGCTGCGCGCCGCGGTAGGCGTCGGCCAGATCGATCAGCACCTTGGCGTGGTGGTCCTGACCCTGCGCCGGCCGGTGTGCGCGCTGCCCGGCACCGCCATGACGGCCGAACAATGCCTCGAAGAAATCGCTGTGATCGCCGCCCAGCCCGGCGCCAAAGTCGCCGCCGCTGAATTCGAAGCCGGCATCCCAACCCGGCGGCGGCTGGAAGTCCTGCCCGGTCTTCCACTGGCTGCCCATCTGGTCGTAGGCCGCGCGCTTCTCGGGGTCCTTGAGCACCGCATAGGCTTCGCCGAGCTCCTTGAAGCGCGCCTCGGCATCGGGGTCCTTGCTGACGTCCGGATGGTACTTGCGCGCCAGCTTGCGGTAGGCGTGTTTGACCTCATCCTGCGTGGCGCTGCGCGCAACGCCGAGAGTCTCGTAATAGTCCTTGAATTTCATGGGGCAGGGCTCGCTGCTGATGTTCGCAAGAATGCAGGTATCCGTGATCCGCGAATGATTGTGCTCTTTGCGGCTCGCGAAGGAAAGCGCTGACGTTGAGCCGGCCTGGCCGACCGTCCCTCGCCGCCGGTAGTAGAACACCGTGTCCTGAAATCGTGTGTTCGCTGCCGTACAGACCATGCGCAGCGTCGCAATCGAAACTCGTGAGCGGGAGCGGGGGCGATTTGCCTGGTGCGTTGACCGCAGCATAAGATCGGACGTGAATGGCATCCGCTCTCTCGCAGCGAGCATTAGGAGTATTGAGATGAAAAGGATTCTGGTGGTTGACGATGATCCGGCGATTCGCCGGATGACCAAGCTGGGCCTTGAATCAGCAGGTGCCTACACAGTGTTTATGGAAAACTTGGGAGTTCGTGCCGTAGAAACCGCCAGAAGTTGTCGCCCCGATCTGATCCTCCTCGACATCATGATGCCGGATATGGATGGCAGCGACGTGGCGACAGCACTTCAAGAGGATCCGGAGCTGAGGCACATCAAGCTGGTTTTCCTAACCGCATTGCTGAGCAAGAGCCAGGAAACAAAATCCGGCGAGCATATCGTCATCGCGAAGCCGGTAACTACCCAGGAACTGGTGGCAATTATCGAGCAGGAGCTTGGTCCGGCAGGGCCCGGATAGCTTGGCCACTGCAGAAATCCCGCTTCATAGTCTGCCGCCCTTGCGGCGCGGCTCGACGATGCCCATGCTGGGCGCCAGCACTCCCTCCCCAGCCACCAGCACTTCGCGGCGCTGTTCGCAGCGCAGCAGCACGTCTCTTTGTTGCTGGTCGGAATAGGCCACCCACCAGTCGCGCTCTTCCTGCGTGCGGTAGCAGCCACGGCAAAGCCGGGTTGCCTCATCCATCTCGCAAACCTTGACGCAGGGCGAGCGTACCGGCATTGGTGTGGTGGAACGCGATGCGGAATTCATGCGGGCGTCTCTCCGGCTGATAACGGCTGATAATGTCGGCAATCTAGCGCATTTCGCCAGAACGGGAGAATCCGATGAAAGCACTCCGCATCCTTGGCATCGCCCTTGGGCTGGTGCTTGCCCTGCTCGCGGCGGGCATCGGCGTGCTCTACGCACTGTTCGATGGCGAGAAGATCAAGGGCGAACTGAGCCGCGTCGTGCTCGAGCAGAAGCAGCGCAAGCTGGATATCGCCGGCAAGCTCGAACTCTCGGTATGGCCGGACGTCAGCATCAAGGTCGATCGCCTGACATTATCGGAACCCGGCGGCAAGCAAGAGTTTCTCGCGCTCGATTCGGCGCGTGTGGCGGTGGCGGTGATGCCGCTGTTATCGAAGCAGGTGCAGGTGCAGCGCGTCGAGGTCGAGGGTCTCAAGGCCACACTGGTGAAACGCAAGGACGGCACGCTGAACATCGCCGACCTGCTCGGCAGCAGCGAGAAGCCGGGTGGCGCCAAACCTGGCCCAACAGTCGGCGCTGGCGGTACGGCGGGCGCACCGCTGCAGATCGACATTGCCGGCATCAAGGTAGCCAACGCGCAGTTGACCTGGCGCGACGAAAAGAGCGGCAGCACCACGGCGCTGTCCAATCTCGATCTCGGCACCGGGCGCGTACAGGCCGATGGCGGCAAACAGACCTTGGCGATAGACGCCTTGTCCCTCGGCGCCAAAGGCAAGAGCGGAAGCGACGCCTTCGAGCTGAAGCTCGAGGCACCCAGGCTGGCCGTTTCACCGGAAAAGGCCGGCGGCGAGTCGCTGAGCCTGACCGCAACACTGGCCGGCAGCGGCCGCACCGTCGCGGCGAAGCTGGTCTTGTCAGCCGTCGAAGGCAATGCCAAGACCCTGAAGATCGGCAAGCTGGTGTTCGATCTCGATGCCAAATCGGGCGAGACGACAGTCAAGGCCCATCTCGATTCACCGGTGACGGCGAATCCGGAGGCGCAGACCATTGCGCTGGAGAAGATCACCGGCAGCGTCGATCTCGCCCATCCGCAGATGCCGATGAAACAGATCAAGCTGCCGCTTGCCGGCAATCTGCACGCCGATCTGACGCATCACACGGCAGCGCTCGAATTCGCCACCCGGTTCGATGAATCGAAAATTGCAGCGAAACTCAAGGTGGCGAAATTTGATCCGCTGGCACTGGGCTTCGATCTCGATATCGACACGCTCAACGTGGACAAGTATTTGCCGCCGAAGACGGCCGAGGAAAAGGCCGCCAAGGAGAACAAGCTGGATTTCTCGGCACTGAAGGGACTCGACGTGAATGGCGTGATCCGCATCGGATCCTTGCAGGTGTCGAAGCTGAAACTGGCCAAGCTGAATGCGAAGATCAATCTCGCCGGCGGCCGTCTCGATGTGGCGCCGCTGACACTGAACCTCTACGAAGGCGCGGCCAGCGGCAGCCTGTCGCTCAACGCGGCGGGCAACGCCGTCGCCCTCAGACAGAACCTGACCGGCATCAGCATCAACCCGCTGATGAAGGATCTCGCCAACAAGGACCTGGTGGAAGGGCGCGGCAACGTGACGCTCGACGTCAGCAGTCGCGGCGACAGCGTCACGGCGATGAAGAAGGTGCTGGCGGGAACCGCCGCGGTGAGCCTCAGGGACGGCGCGATCAAGGGCATCAACCTGGCGCAAAGCCTGCGCGACGTCAAGGGCAAACTCGGCGCCGCATCTGGCAAACGCGAAGACTCGACGCAGCAGGCCAAAGCCGGCGACAAGACCGACTTCTCGGAACTCACCGCCTCGCTCAAGATCGCCAACGGGGTTGCCCACAATGAAGACCTCGCGATGAAATCGCCCTTCCTGAGAATCTCGGGCGCCGGCGATATCGACCTCGGCGGCGGCCAGATGAACTACCTGGCCAAGGCCAGCGTGGTCGCTACCAGTGCCGGACAAGGCGGACAGGGCCTCGACCAGTTGAAGGGACTCACCGTCCCGGTGCGTGTCACCGGACCATTCGAGAATCTGTCCTACAAGATCGAATTCGGCAGCATGGTTGAGGACGTCGCCAAGGCCAAGCTCGAAGAGAAGAAGCAGGAGGTCAAGACCAAGGTCGAGGACAAGCTGAAGGACAAGCTCAAGGGCTTGTTTGGCAGATGAGCGAGGACATCATTTCAAAACCTGCCAGCCAACCACCAGTACAACGAACTGTTGCATTCCATGCCGAGGGGCCGGACCTGATCGAAGGACTTCAGTGTCAGCCGGCGGTCGAAAGAGTCGGCGCTGGCGGCACGGCGGTTTTGGCGTACCGAGCCGCGCGTTTTGCGCGCCTCAATTCAACGTTTCCGCTCGCTGTCTACCTTTGCTGACGGCGCCGACTCTGCTGCCGTCCATTCCGTTGCCAAGCGGTAGCCCACCGCCAGCAAAGTCGGGCCAAGGAAGGCGCCAATCACGCCGAAGGCCAGGATGCCGCCCAGCACACCAAGGAAGACGATGGCGAACGGCAGGCTGGCGCCGCGACTGATGATGAAGGGCTTGATGACATTGTCCACGGTGCTGACCAGGAAGAAGCCCCAGGCGGCAACGAACATTGCCCAGCTTGGCTCACCCTGCTGGAATAACCAGATCGCCGCACCACCCCAGACCAGCGGTGGCCCCACCGGCACCACGGAGAGGAAGAAGGTGACCACGCCCAGCAGTACTGCGCCGGGCACGCCGGCGATGGCAAAGCCGATGGCGGCCAGCACCCCTTGGGCAAGCCCGGTGCCGAGGATGCCGTAAATCACCCCGCTCACGGTGCCCCGCGCAATCCCCAGCAGGTAAGCAGCACGCTCTCCGGTCAGTCGTTCCAGGGCGACACGCAGTCGTCTGGCCAGGACCTCGCCGTGGAGGAAAAAGAAGAAGGCAAGAAACACGGAAATGGTCATGTCCAGCACGCCCTTGGCGATCACGCGGCCGCTGGCCATGGCCGCAGTCTGGGCCGGCTTGGCGAGTTTTTCCAGTGCCGCCATGAGACTTTGGCTGTCGTGAGCGAACTGTTGCCAGTAGTCGTGGATCGACTGGCCGACCAAAGGCACGCCGGCCAGCCAGGAAGGTGCGTCGGGCAAACCGTTCTTGATCAGCGCAGATGCGGCACGGCCCAGCTCGGCGACGTTATCCGCCAAGCCCAGGGCCACGGCCACTATCGGCCCCAACAGCACCACCGTGACGAGCAATGTCATCAGGCTTGCGGCCAGGGCACGACGCTCTCCCACGCTGCGGTCCAACCAGAGGAAGGCCGGCCAACTGGTGGAGGCAAGGATGGCCGCCCAGACCAAGGCGGTGAGGAAGGGCCACAGCACCAGCACACAACCCGCCCCCAAGAGTGACAGGGCAAGAATGGCGAGGATGCGATCGGAACCGGGATTCGGCATGGGCGGCACGGGACAGGCGGCAGGTAGGCGCTACGTCGATAGCGCGAAGCGGCTCATTATGAGCGCTTCACCACCTGCGGTGGGACTCCACGGAATCTTGCCGGTCATGAATCATGGTCGATAACATCTTGCAATGATCGACGGTTTTCAAGGCATGCGGTTCGTTGGCGGGCTTCAGGATGTCGCTCATCTCGGTCCTCCTTCCCGGGCTGGTGCCCGGGATCGCGCTGCTGATCCACCCCTCGCGTATGTTGCGTTTGATTGAGAGGTGAAATCAGGCGCCGACTGTCGGTGAGGCCTGCGCGCCGGCAAGCCAGGCGCGTAGCCAATGATGTGACTATACTTCGACGGACAATTGAAAGGCGGCATGTTGCGAATCGGCGTGGACCTCGGCGGCAGCAAGATTGAAATCATAGCTTTGGGCGACGATGGCAGGGAGCTGCTGCGCGAACGCGTGGCGACGCCGCAGGGCGACTACGCGGCGACCGTCATGGCAGTGGCCGACCTGGTCGAGGCCGCGGAACGAGAAGTCGGCGCCGGCGCTGCGGTGGCCAGTGTCGGCATCGGCATCCCCGGTGCGGAATCGCTCGCCAGCGGCCTGATCAAGAATGCCAATTCGATCTGCCTGATCGGCAAGCCGCTGCGGCGCGACCTGCAGGCGCGACTGCAGCGCGAGGTGCGCATCGCCAACGATGCCAACTGCTTTGCGCTGTCGGAAGCGGTCGATGGCGCCGGTGCGGGTGCGCAGGTGGTGTTCGGCGTGATTCTCGGTACCGGCGTCGGCGGCGGCATCGTGATCGACGGCAAGGTGCTGACCGGCGCCAACGCCATCGCCGGCGAGTGGGGCCACAACCCGATGCCGGGCGAACAGCATCGCGACGCCTGCTATTGCGGACGCAGAGGCTGTATTGAGTTGTATCTTTCAGGTCCCGGCCTCGCCGCCGATCATCGCCGCAGCACCGGCGCCGACTCTTCGGCGGAAGCAATCGCGCTGAATGCCGCCGCCGGTGATGCCGCCTGCGAAGCCACGCTGCAACGCTACGAGGCCCGTCTGGCGCGCGCGCTGGCGCAGGTGATCAACATCCTCGATCCGGATGTCATCGTGCTCGGCGGCGGACTTTCCAACATGGACCGTCTCTACGACAGCGTGCCGCGCCTCTGGGCCCGACACGTCTTCTCCGACCAGGTCGCGACGAGGCTGCTCAAGCATCACCACGGCGATTCTTCAGGCGTGCGTGGCGCAGCCTGGTTGTGGCCATGAACCCGCGCATCGCGGTTGACGGACTGTTCGTCGGGCAGGTAGCCCGGCTCGCGGGCGACAGCCGCAGCAGCGCCATTGTCAAAACGCCGGTCAGCGGGCGCTGCCTGCTGACGGCGGAAGGCCTGACGGGGGATACCCAGGCCGATCGCCGGGCGCATGGCGGCAGCAGCAAGGCACTGCACCAGTATCCGGCCGAACACTACGCGCGGCTGGCGGCGGCCTTCCCCGCTGCGCAGCACCTGGTGCCCGGCGGTCTCGGCGAAAACCTGTCCACCCGCGGCCTGACGAAAAATGATGTCTGCATCGGCGACGTATTCCGTCTCGGCGGCGCCCGCATCCAGCTCTCGCAACCGCGCACGCCCTGCTGGAAGATCGACCATCGCACCGCCTGCGAGGGCGTGGCGGCGTTCGTCGCCGAACACGGCCTGGCCGGCTGGTACTACCGAGTGCTCGAGGCGGGAGAAGTTGCGCCGGGCGATTGGCTGGAACACATCGAACGGCCGGCCGACGCCGTGACCCTTGCCGAATTCTGGCGCGTGACCCGCGCAACGCGGCCGTCAATCGACGCGCTGACCCGGCTGGCGCATGCCAGCGGGCTCGATGCGCAATGGGTAAGCAAGCTGATGCAGCGCATCGAATGGCTGCGCAACAACGAACCGGAAAACGGAACATGAATCTTTGGCGGCGTGTTTTTCTGCCCTTCGCGGTAGGCTATTTCTTCTCCTACTTCCTGCGCAACGTCAATGCCGTCATCGCGCCGGAACTGACGCGCGAGCTGGGGGTTTCGGCTGCAGATCTGGGCCTGTTGACCAGCGCCTACCTGCTCGCCTTCGGCGCCGCGCAGTTGCCGCTCGGCCTCGCCCTGGACCGCTACGGCCCGCGCCGAGTCGAATCCTTCCTGCTGCTGATCGCCGCGGCGGGCTGCGCGCTGTTCGCCGTTGGCAGTTCGCTGACTGAACTGGCGATTGCGCGGGCACTGATCGGGCTCGGCGTCTCATCCTGCCTGATGGCGTCCTTCAAGGCCTTCAGCCAGTGGTTCGGCCTCGAACGCCAGGCCTCGCTCAATGCCGCCATCATGGCGGCCGGCGGCCTCGGGGCACTGACCGCATCGACGCCGCTGTCCTGGGCGATTCCGCTCGTCGGCTGGCGGACCGTGTTCGTCGCGCTCGCGGTAGCCGGCGTGCTCACCTCCGCCGGTATCTTCAGCACCCCGGAGAAGCCCTCCGGTGCCCAGCGCGAACCGCTCTCCAGCCAGATCGCCGGCCTCGTCGAGCTGCTGACCAGCCGCGCCTTCTGGCGCTACGCACCGCAATCGATGCTGATCATCGGCGGCTTCCTGGCGTTGCAGGGTCTGTGGGCGGTGCCCTGGCTGATGAACTTCGCCGGCCTCGAGCGCAGCGCCGCCGCCCACCATCTGCTGCTGATGGGCAGCGGCATGCTGGCCGGCTTTCTCGGCCTGGCCTTCGGCGTCGGGCCGCTCGCCAAGCGCGGTGCGACACCACTCCGACTGCTGACGGGCGGCATGGGGCTGGCGCTGCTCGCCACCCTGCTCATCGTGCTCGACGCCGGTCCCGGCGAACCGCTCTGGTTCACGCTGGGTCTGATCTTCTCGGTCGGCAATCTTGCCTACGCACTGCTGCAGAGCCATTACAGCCCCGCGCTGGCCGGCCGGGTGAACACCGCGCTGAACCTGATGGTCTTCGTCGGCGCCTTCGGTATCCAGTGGGGCTTCGGCGCCGCGGTGGATGCCTTGCAGGCCGCCGGCCACGCGCCGCGCGCGGCCTACCAGATCACTTTCGGCGGGTTGCTGGCGCTGCAGGTAGCAAGCTGGCTCTGGTTCCTCGGCGGCGCGCGACACCAGAAATAGCAGCGCTCAAACCACTTTGGCCCGGATATCGTAAATGCCGTCGATATGGGCTTCCATGATGTCGCCCGGCACCACCGGCCCGACATTTTCCGGCGTGCCCGAGTAGATGATGTCGCCCGGAGCCAATTCGTAGAACTGCGACAGGTGGGCGATCTGCTCGGCCACCGACCAGATCATCTGCGACAGATTCGCCGATTGCTTGGTCTGGCCATTCACCTTGAGCCAGATCGCGCCCTTGGTGAAATGACCCGTCATGGCAACGGGATGCAGATGACTGATGACAGCCGAATTGTCGAAGGACTTGCCGACTTCCCAGGGCTTCTTCTGGTCGCCCATGCCGCGCTGCAGATCGCGCCGCGTCATGTCCAGCCCGACGGCGTAGGCAACCGCGTAATCCAGCGCCTGTGCCGCGGGAATGTTCTTGCCGCGCTTGCCGATGGCGGCGACCAGCTCGACCTCGTAGTGATAGTTCTTGGTCATCGACGGGTAGGGGTGATCGATGGTCACGCCCTGCGGCACCAACTGGATCGCGTCGGTTGGCTTCTGGAAAAAGAACGGCGGCTCGCGCGTCGGGTCGGAACCCATTTCGCGCGCATGCGCCGCGTAATTGCGGCCGACGCAGTAGATGCGCCGTACCTGGAATTTCTGCGCCGAACCGACGACGGGAATGTAGGTGGCGGGCACCGGGAACATCACATCGCTCCCTGCGGCACGATCGGGAAGGGCGGTGCAGGCGCCTAGGGCGACGCTGCTGGCAAGGAAGCCGCGGCGGGTTATGTCCATGTCTCTCTCCGTAATGGTTTGTTTTGAACGGACACCTTGTTGGTGCCTTGGCGACATGGTAGCGCCGTATGGCTCAGAATTCCAATGGATCGACATCCAGATGCCAGCGCAGGCCGCCGGGCATTTTCAGCGCATAGAGCTTTTCCATCCAGGCCGCGAGAAAAGCCTGCAGGGCCGGACGACTGGTCGATTCGACCAGCAGCTGGCCGCGCTCCAGCGCCATCAGACGCTGCATGCGCATCGGCACCGCGTCGTAGAGGGTAACGCCGTCGGCCACGGCTTCGCCGGCGCGGCGCGCGGCCACCAGAAAGGCCAGCGACTGCTCGATGCTTCTGGCTTCCGCACGCAGCATGGCCTGAAAGCTGAAAGGCGGAAAGCCGGCAATCCTCCGCTCGTCGAGTTGCGCGCGGGCGAAGCGCACGTAGTCGTGATCGACCAGCGCGCGATACAGCGGATGATCGGGATACTCGGTCTGGATCAGCACTTCGCCGGGCAGGTCGGCGCGGCCGCTGCGGCCGCCGACCTGCATGAGTTGCGCGAAGAGCCGTTCGGGGGCGCGGAAGTCGGCGGCGAACAGGGCGGCATCGGCACCGACGGCGCCGACCAGGGTCAGCAGCGGAAAGTCGTGGCCCTTGGCCAGCATCTGGGTGCCAACCAGGATGTCGGCTTCGCCGGCATGAATCGTCGCCAGCAGTGCCTGCCACTTCTTCGGCGTGCTCGCCGAATCGCGGTCGATGCGCAGCACGCGGGCCTCGGGGAAACGTTCGACGAGCATGGTTTCAAGCCGCTGCGTGCCGCGCCCGAAAGGCAACAGATCGACGTTGCCGCAGTCGGGACAGGCGCGCGGAATCGCGGCTTCGAAGCCGCAGTGGTGGCAGCGCAAGCGCTGGTCGGCCAGATGCAGCACCAGATTGACCGCACAGCGCTGGCAGCGCGAAATCCAGCCGCAGGGCGGGCAGGCCAGCACCGGCGCATAACCGCGCCGGTTGAGAAACACCAGGCTCTGCTCGCCGCGTTCCAACCGCTGCTGCAGGCCGGCCAGCAAGACCGCGGAAAGGCCTTCCTGCAACTTCTCGCGCCGCGTATCGATGATGCGCACGATCGGCATGGCCTCGGCCACGGCGCGCTCGGGCAGTTCCAGCATCCGGTAGCGGCCGGTGCTGGCGTGATGAAAGGTTTCCAGCGAGGGCGTCGCCGAACCGAGCACGATCGGAATGTTCAATTGATGCGCACGCCACACCGCGACATCGCGCGCCGAATAGCGCAGGCCTTCCTGCTGCTTGAAGGAGGCATCGTGTTCTTCGTCGACGATGATCAACTGCAGGCGCGGCAGCGGCATGAACACCGCGAGCCGGGTGCCGAGCACGATCTCGGCACGACCGGAGAGCGCCTCGAGAAAGCCGCGGGCGCGCGCGGCATCGGCCATGCCGCTGTTGGCGCAAACGATATGTGCGCGAGGAAAGCGCGCGGCGACGCGGCCTTCGAGTTGCGGCGTCAACGCGATTTCCGGCACCAGCATCAATGCCTGGCCGCCGCGCGCCAGCACGGCGTCGATCGCGCGCAGATAGACCTCCGTCTTGCCGCTGCCGGTGACGCCATGCAGCAGCAGGGTGTGGAAGCCGGCAATCCCGGCGATGGCCGCCACCGCCGCCTGCTGCGCAGCCATCAGTCGCGGCAGCGCGGGCGCGGACCACGGCTCAGGAGTCGGCGTTGGTGATGCGGCGATCGCCGCCGCCTCCTTTTTCATGCGCGGCAACTTGCCGCGCCGCAGCATCGGTGGCAGGGCGAAGGAGGTCACTTCACCCAACGGCGTCTGGTAGTAGCGCGCGCAAAATTCGCAGAGCGCCAACCACTCGGCAGGCAGCGCGGGCATGTCGCGCAGGATTTCGGTAACTGCCTTCAGCTTGTCGTCGGGCTGATCGCTGGCCGCCGCCAGCGCGACGATCACTCCGGTTCGCGAACCCGTGCCAAAAGGCACCGTCACCCGCCGCCCGACATCACTTTCGACGCAATTCGGCGCGAGATAATCGAAGAGTCTCGGCAATGGCAAATCGAGGGCGACACGAACGATGTTCATGCCGACTCAGACGCTTGCCGGCCAATGCTCGACAACTTCTTGGCATAAGCCCTCAAGCTGTTGCTGCAAAAGAGAAAATGGCTTACCCACAAATTCTGTGGATAACTTTGTGAGTAAGCACCACGGAAACCGCCTAAGTGGCCGCCCGGCAACGTGATTCCCATCTCTGCGCAATATTTGAACAACATAATATCGTTCAAAAACAACAAGTTGCGCACCGGTGATGGAAATCCCCAAGTGCCGGGCCGGACTTCCCGTGCCGGACCCACTTCTGTGCATAAGTCAACAGCGGAGGGCGTTTTCTGGCCCGCACGGCAAGCCTTGCTGGATGGCCTTTTTCGCGGGAGTAGACGGCCCGAACCGCGCCGCCCTTGGCTTCCAAAAATCAGCTCCGCGCGGACCCGCGCCGGCTGTGGCTGTGTACCGTGTCAACCAGAATCTTGACGTTCTCGGGCGGGGTAAATTGCGAAATACCGTGGCCAAGATTGAAGACATGGCCACCCGGATTTTTGCCTCCGCCGGCATCGCCGCCGAAGCTGTCCAGCACGCGCCGCGTTTCAGCCGCCACTTTGTCGGGGGATGCGTACAGGGCCATCGGATCAAGATTGCCTTGCAATGCAACACGGTCGCCGACACGCTGGCGCGCTTCACCCAGATCGGTGGTCCAGTCGAGACCGACCGCATCGCAGCCGATGTCGGCAATGGCCTCCAGCCATTGGCCACCACCCTTGGTGAACACGATGCTCGGAACGCGCTGGCCGTCATGGCTGCGCGTCAGGCCGGCCACGATGCGCTCCATGTAGGCCAGCGAAAATTCGCGGTAAGCCGCGTGCGACAGTGCTCCGCCCCAGGAGTCGAAGATCATCACCGCCTGCGCGCCGGACTCGATCTGGGCATTCAGATAATCCGTCACGGCCGTGGCGGTCACATTCAGAATGTGATGCATCAAATCGGGCCGGTCATAGAGCATGGTCTTGACCGTGCGGTAGTCCGTCGCCGCGCCGGAGCCGCCCTCCACCATGTAGCAGGCCAGGGTCCACGGGCTGCCGGAAAAGCCGATCAGCGGCACCGAGTTGCCCAGTGCGCGGCGAATCTCGGCCACCGCATCCATCACATACCGCAGGTGTACATAGGGATCGGGGACGGTCAGATCGCGAATCGCCCATTCCTCGCGCAGGGGTCGCTCGAACTTCGGCCCTTCGCCGTCGGCGAAATACAGGCCGAGGCCCATCGCATCGGGTACGGTGAGAATGTCGGAGAACAGGATTGCCGCGTCGAGTTCGAAGCGCGACAGGGGCTGCAGTGTCACTTCGCAGGCAAGTTGCGGGTTCTTGCACAGATTGAGGAAACTGCCGGCGCGGCGGCGCGTCTCGTTGTATTCAGGCAGATAGCGCCCAGCCTGGCGCATCAGCCAGACCGGAGTGTAATCAACGGGTTCGCGCAGCAGCGCACGCAAAAAAGTATCGTTCTTGGGGCGAGCCGAGGTGGGCATGAGGTGCGATCCAGCGAAGCAAAGACGCAATTATCGCATTGCCTGCCGCGCAGCGGTATCCCAGGCATGCAAAGCAAGGCCCGCGAAGCGGAATCCCCGTCATGCGAAGCACCTGCCCACAAAGCGGCGTCCCAGGCATGCAAAGCACCTGCCCGCCGGCGCTAGCGACGCCAGAACGCCGGCGTGAACAGCACGAAGACCGACAGCACCTCCAGACGCCCGAGCAGCATGGCGACTGTGCACACCCAGGTCTGGAAGTCCGTCAGCGATCCGTAGTTCCGGGCCGGGCCGACGACATTGAGGCCGGGGCCGGCATTGTTGATGCAGGCGACAATGGCGGAAATCGAGGAGGTGAAATCCATCCCGCTGGCGACCAGGAAGAACGTCAGTTCGCCTACCGCCAGAATGTAAAGGAAGATGAAGCCGAGTACTGCTCCGGCAATCTGCGGCGGAATCGCGGTACCTCCCACGCGCAAAGGTGCCACCAGTTGCGGATGGACTAGGCGCTTGAGTTCGATCAGGCCCTGCTGGGCGAGGATCAGCGTACGGATCATCTTGATGCCGCCGCCGGTGGAGCCGGAGCTGACCGAGACACAGGAGAGGAACAGCATCCACAGCGGGACGAAGATCGGCCACTTGTCATAGTCCACGCTGGCAAATCCGCAGTCGGTGGCAATGGAAACCAGGTTGAAGGAGACGTGACGCAGGGTGGTCAGAAAGCTCGGGTAGGTGCCGAGCACGGTGAGATACAACGTGCAGACCAGAATGCTGGCAGCGATCAGGGCGACGAAGGCCTTGGCTTCCGCATCCACCCAGTAGGCGCGCAACGAGCGGCCGCGCCAGGCGACAAAGTGGGTGGCGAAATTCATGCCGGCGACCATCATGAAGAAGATCAGCACCGCCTCGATGGCCGGCGAATCGAAATGTCCGACGCTGTCGTCATAGGTCGAAAACCCACCCAGCGCCAGCGCGGCGAAGGCGTGGCAGATGGCGTCCAGCCAGTTCATGCCGACCACCTTGAGCGAGAGGATGCAGGCCACCGTAATGCCGAAATACACCAGCCACAACGCTTTGGCGGTGTCGGCGATGCGCGCGGTCAACTTGGAATCCTTCATCACGCCGGTGGTCTCGGCCTTGTACAGTTGCATGCCGCCGACACCGAGCAGCGGCAGGATCGCCACCGCCAGGACGATGATGCCCATGCCGCCCAGCCAGTTGAGTTCGTGGCGCCAGAGATTGATCGAGGGCGGTAGTCTGTCCAGTCCGGAGAGCACCGTGGCGCCGGTAGTGGTCAGCCCGGACATGGTCTCGAAAAAAGCGTCGGTGAAGGACAGATCGTCGATCACCAGCATCAGCGGCAGCGTGGCGATCGCGGCCATCAGAATCCAGGCCAGCGTCACCAGCAGGAAGCCGTCGCGCGGCTTCAGTTCGCGCTTGTGCCGGCGCGTGCCGAACCAGAGTACAAAACCAGCGGCAAACGAGATCGACATCGCATCGATAAAATCGATCAGCGTGCCGTCGCCATAGATCAGCGAGCTGGCGATGGGCATCAGGTAGGCGATGCTGAAAAACATCAGCATCCCGCCGAGCACGTGACTGACCGGAAGCAGGCGGTAAAACATCAGAAAAAGCCGGCGCTGACCTGGAACAGTTTCTCGACTTGCGCTACCTGCTGCTTGCGGGTACAAAACACCACGACGTGGTCCCCGGTCTCGATCAGCGTGTCGTGATGAGGAATGACCACCTCATCGAGGAGCTCATCGAACAGAAAGCCGCCTCGTTCGACTACGCTGGTTTGTGCGCCGCGACGCACGATGGCGGCAATGCGCGCGCCCTTGATCACCGGCAACTCCTCGATGCGACGGCCGACCACCTTTGACGTTGCACGATCGCCATGCACTACCAGTTCCAGTGCCTCCGCCGCCCCGCGGCGCAGACTGTGCACCCGCGCCACATCTCCGCGCCGCACATAGGCCAGCAACGAACCAATGGATATCTGGGCCGGCGACAAGCCGATGTCGATCGGCCCGCCCTGCACCATGTCGGCATAAGCGCGACGGTTGATCAGTGCCAGCACGCGCTTGCAGCCCAGCCGCTTGGCCAGCGAGGCCGCCATGATGTTGTCTTCGTCATCGTTGGTCAGGGCGAGGAACATATCCATTTCGTCGATGTTCTCCTGCGCCAGCACCTTCTCGTCGGTGGCTTCGGCACACAACACCAGCGCGCCGGACAGACGCACCGCAATGGTCTCGGCGCGACGCGGGTCACGCTCGATGATCTTGACCTCATGATCTGCTTCCAGGGCTTCGGCAACCCGCGCCCCGATATTGCCGCCGCCGGCGATCATCACTCGCCTGACTGGCTCCTGCATGCGTCGCAGCTCGCGCAAGACGGGGCGGATGAAGCGCGTCGCTGCCAGCAGAAAAACCTCGTCGCCGGCCGCGATAACCGTATCGCCCCGCGGATCGATCGGCTGCAGGTCGCGGAAGATGGCGGCGATGCGCGCCTCGACCTTGGATCCCAGATGGTCCTTCATGGTGTTGATGGTCTTGCCCACCAGCAGTCCGCCCTCGTAGGCACGCACGCACACCAGCGTGACGCTGCCATTGGCAAACTCGAGCACCTGCAGCGCTTCGGGAAATGCAATCAGGCGCGCGATGTAGTCGGTGACCTCCTGCTCGGGGCAAATGGCATGACTGACGCTGAACATGTCGTCGGCCAGCAGATTCTGATCCTTGAGCAAGTCAACGCCGCGCAGGCGCGCGATTCGCGTCGGCACGTTGAACAAGCCGCGCGCAATCTTGCAGGCGACCAGATTGGTCTGGTCAGACTGCGTCACCGCCACCAGCATTTCGGCATCCTCGATGCCGGCGCTCCTGAGCACCGAGGGCAGCGCGGCATTGCCGGTCACGGTGCGCACATCCAGACGATCCGCAAGTTGCGCCAGGCTGGCGCTGTTCTGATCGACGACCGTGACGTCGTTGGTTTCCGAAGCCAGCGCTTCGGCGACGGAAGCGCCGACCTGGCCGGCGCCGAGAATGACGATTCTCATCAGCGCAGCCCGAGATCCTTCAGCTTGCGATACAAATGAGTGCGTTCCAGCCCGGTCTTCTCGGCCAGACGGGTCATGTTGCCGCCGTCCTTCGCCAGGTGGTACTCGAAGTACATGCGCTCGAAGGCTTCGCGTGCCTCGCGCAGGGGCCGCTCGATCACATCCGGCGCCAGGCCTGCCGGTACCAGGTTGGGCTCGCCCGCCGGCGCCAGCAGTTGCAGCGCCTCCTCTTCGCCGATTTCCTCGCCCAGACTGGCCAGCGCCAGCGACTTCACGGCGCCCTTGAGTTCCCCGTAGCCGCCGCTCCAGGCATGCTGGCGCAAGGCATTGAGGGCGGCGCTGGAAAACCGCCGCAGGGGAATCTCGTCGCTTTCCATCAACTGCGTCAGCAGATGCGCGGCAATATCCGGCACTTCGTCCTTCAATTCGGCCAGACCCGGGACCCCCAGCCCGGTTTCGAACAAGCGCACCAGCCCGGCCTCATCCCAACCCTGTGCCACCAGTTCCGCGCTGCTATGCGTGGTCGCCGCCACCAGACGCAGGCCATGGCGGTCGAGGCGGTCGGCCGCGAACAGCAGGTTCTTCTGCTGCAGCCTGGTCAAACGCGCCAGTTCCTCGCACCACAGCACGCCTCCGGCGGCGCGCTGCAGCACTTCGATGCTCATGGGATTGGAGTCGTGCGCGATATCGATCCACGGCTTGCCGGCGACCTGTGCGGTGCGCGCCACCAGCTCGACAATGCCGCCGGGGGCGGAACGCAGCAACAGCAATGGGCTCTTGGCCAGCACCTGATCCATGCGGCGCTTGAGATCGCGCAACGGCCCGGGCCGCGCAAACGCCGCCAGCGACAGGCCGCCGCCGACATGGCGCGCGCTGCGCTCGAGCGCCTTCTTCACCGCCGCCAGGAGCTTTTGCATGCCGATCGGCTTTTCCAGAAAATCCAGCGCGCCGATCCGGGTGGCTTCCACCGCCGTGTCGATGGTGGCGTGGCCCGACATCATCACCACCGGCATGTTGAGCTGACCGTTGCCGGCCCACTCCTTCAACAGCGTAATGCCATCGGTATCGGGCATCCAGATGTCGAGCAGGACCATGTCGGGTCGTCCGGCTTCGCGCGCCGCCCTTGCCGCCGCGGCGTCTTCCGCGAGTTGAACGTCGTGACCCTCGTCGCGCAGGATCTCCGAGAGCAGCTCGCGTATCCCGATTTCGTCGTCGACCACCAGTATCTTTGGCATTTTCCTAGTTCCTCTTTACTGCATCCTGCGCTGCCAGCGGCAGCCAGATGCTGACCTCACCGCCATGATTGTTCGCCAGGCGAATCTCGCCGCCGTGGTCATCCACTATCTTCTTCACGATCGCCAGCCCCAGGCCGGTGCCCTTGGACTTGGTGGTGACGTAGGGCTCAAAGGCGCGGGAAAGAATCTGCGGCGGAAAGCCCGGGCCGTTGTCGGCCACCGTGAGTCGCGCCCGCGCTCCTTCCTGCGCCGTGGTAATCGTGATGCGCGGCTCCGTCACGTCGGTCAGCGCATCCTGCGCGTTGGTCAGGACGTTGTGCAGCACCTGGCGCAACTGGTTGGCGTCGGCCAGCACCGGCGGCAGGGCGGCAACAGTCGGCGCTGGCGCTGCGGCGATGACGGCCCGCGAGTTCTCGTAGAGACCGAGCACCTCGCCGAGCAGAGCCTGCAGATCAACGCTGGCGAGCTGCGGCAGGGGTGTGCGCGCGTAGTCGCGGAAATCATTGACCATGTTCTTCATCGCCTCGACCTGGCTGACAATGGTCTGCGTGGCGCGATCCAGCAGCTCCCGCGAGGCGCCCGTCAGCTGGTCGGCCAGCTTGTGCTGCAGCCGCTCGGCGGACAGCTGGATCGGCGTCAGCGGGTTCTTGATCTCGTGGGCGAGTCGCTGTGCCACCTCGCCCCAGGCCGCGGAACGCTGCGCGGCGATCAACCGGGTGATGTCGTCGAACACCGCCACATAACCGCCACCGCCGGCTGCCGGCAGAGCCGTACCGCGCACCAGCAGCGCCTGCGGCATGCCGTCCGGACGGGCGATTTCGAGTTGTTCCTGCCATTCGTCGCCGCGCTTGGCGAAGCCCTCCAGAATGGCCGCGGCCAGGGTCTCGTGGCGCGGCCAGTCCTGCAGCCGTGTCTGTTCAAAGCCGCCGAGGTCATCGCCGAGAATCGCCAGCGCACCGCGGTTCGCCGCACGCAGGCGAAAGCGCAGATCGAAAGCCAGCACGCCGGCCGAGAGATTCGCCAGCACGGATTCCAGGTAGGCCTGCGCCGCCTCCATCTCCTGCCGATTATGTTCGGCCTGTACGCGCGCCTCGCTCAACTGATGCGTCATGCTGTTGAAGGAATGCGTCAGCACACCCAGTTCGTCGGATGCCTCCACCGTGGCGCGCGGCGTGAAGTCGCCGGCCGCCACCGCCTGCGTGCCTTCGGCCAGAATCAGCAGCGGGCGTGCCAGGCGCTCGGCGAGAAAAAAGGCCAGGGCAATCGCGGCGAACAACGCCAGCAGCAGGGCCAGCGTCAGCGTCAGCGTGTAGATGCGCTTCAAGCCCGTGCGGCCGAGTTGCAACTCCTGATAGTCACGGTGCGCCGCCTCGACGCTTTCCGCACTTTTTGCAATCGATACCGGCACTGCCAGCGTCAATTGCAGAATCCGCGGATCGAGATTGAGGCCACTGCTGCTGACCGGCGCCAAGGCGCGCAGCATCAGGCCGCCGCCCTCGGCGTCGCCAAGCACTGCCAGCCCGCGCCCGCTGCGCGCGGCACGCAGCTGGCTGGGCGCCGGAACTGAAGGCATCAGGCTGCCCATCTGCCCGGAACTGCTGCCCAGCACCTGGCCGGAAAGCGTCAGCAGGGTCGCGGTCTGGGCGCCGGTCTGCTCGCGCAGCCGGTTCAGCCGGCTCGGACTGACGAAGCTGCCGTCACCCAGATCCAGCGCCGCATCACGGGTCTTGGCCAGCAACTCGGCCTGCAAGGTATCAAGCACGCTGCGGCCGAGATTGAGGCCGCCCTCCAGTGCGGCATCAACGCGCACATCGAACCACGAATCAATGCTCTTCACCGCGAATTGCATCGAAACGCCATACACCAGCGCGCCGGGCAGCACCGCCATCAATGACAGCATCAGCAGCAACCGGGATTTCAGGCGCGAGCCGAACACGCCGTTTCTGAAATCGCGGCGCAAGCGCCGCAACTGAAGACCGACCAGCACCACCAGCGCCAGGGCGGCGGCGCCATTGATCGCCAGCAGCCAGGGATAGTTCTCGGCAAACAACGCCGTATTGGCCGAGGCCGATGCCAGCAGAAACAGCAGAATCGCGCCGAGCGCGGCGACTACCGCGAGCGCAACCCTCATGGCGTCGCCGCAGGAGCCACGAAATGCCAGCGCAGTACCTTGGTATCCACCTGCAAGTCGCGATCCATGATGGCATCGACCTGGAAGGGCTTGGGCAACTGGCTGCGATCGAGCGAGAGACGCACCGCCGCCTCGTAAGACTCTCCGGGCTGGATAAGATTTTTGTCGACCACCGGCAATGCCGCAATGCGGCCGACCACCCGCATCGCCTCGGCCAGGCTGCCGAAATTCTGGTGGAGGTGCCCGGTACTGAGCCGGTACTGGCGCATCAGGCTGCTGTAGGCCAGTTTGTAGGTCAGGTTGTGGGTGGTGATATGTTCGTTGACCCAATACTTGCGGCTGCGCTCGAGCACGAACTCGAGATTGAAATACAGCGGGACGCCTCGCGCCACGGTGTCTTCCAGCCGATAGCCGAGATCGATCGCGAATTCGGCGGAAAGCGTATAGCCGTCCTCGCCGGGGGTCAGCGCGGCGCGCTTCGGCTCGATGCTGCCGGCCTGGGCGGCAGCGGCCGTCAGCAGCAGCAGCGCCAGCGCCAGTCTCGGCAACCCGGCCTCAATCCTTTTGCAGCAGCGCGTAATAAAAGCCGTCATGTTCGGCATCGGGCAAATGTTGCAGTTGTGCAGCGATTGTCGTCAGCAGGCGCCGGGCATCGGCATGGCGACCGGTGAAGGCTTCCACCTGACGGGCATTCTCCTCCCCAAACAGCGAGCAGGTGGCATAAAGCATTTTGCCACCTGGGGCGAGAGTTCGCCACAGGGCGTCGACAATTGCCATCTGGGTCGCGGCAAAACCGGCAATGTCCGACTCGCGCCGCAGCCATTTCCCATCGGGGTGGCGGCGCACCACGCCGGAGGCCGAACAGGGCACATCGGCCAGTATGCGGTCATAGGGACGGCCATCCCACCAGGCATCGACGGCACGCGCGTCGGCTACCTTGACCGTCGCCGCCAGACCCAGCCGACGCAGGTTGTCCGTGACGCGCGCGGCGCGCAGGGCATCGGCGTCCAGCGCCGTCAGATCGAGCCGAGCGGTTTCCAGCAGGTGCGCCGCCTTGCCGCCGGGCGCCGCGCAGGCATCCAGCGCACGCATGCCGTCCTGCACGTCGAGCAGGCCCGCCGCCGCCTGGGCGCCCCAGTCCTGTACCGAACACAGGCCCGCGCCGAAGCCCGGGATGCGCTCGACCGGCACCGGCTTATCGATCAGGATGGCGGTCGCGTCGAGCGCGCGCGCCGCAATGCCGGCGGCATGGAGTTGTTGCAGATAGTCGGCGCTGGTGGTACGGCGAAGATTGACGCGCAGGCACAGCGGCGGATGGCTGTTGCCGGCGGCGAGAATGCTTTGCCAATGCGCCGGATGGTCCTGCTGCAGACGCGCGATCCACCAGGCCGGATGCTGCCAGCGCGCCACCGGGTCGGCAGCGGCCAGGGCCAGCAGTTCTTCGCGCCGGCGCAGGAAATTGCGCAGCACGCCATTGACCAGGCCCTTGAACTGGCCGCGGGCCAGTCGCGCCGCCGCGGTCACCGCCTGATCGACGATGGTGTGGGCCTCGTCCGGCCGCGCTTCGAGCCGCGCCAGGGCCGCCAGCAGCAGGCCGCGCGCCGCCGCGTCCTTCACCGGGCGCTCGAGCAGCAGGCCGAGCAGGAAGTCGCCGCGGCCGAAGGCGCGCAGGGTCGAGTAGGCCAGATCCATGGTCGCGGCGCGCAGCGGTCCGGGCAGGGCGGCGCGCGCCAGCGCAACATCGAAATTGCGCCCGGCGAGCACTGCGGCAATCAGGCCGGCCGCCGCGTGCAAGGCCTCGGCCAGGGGAGGGAGCATCTGCATCGATCAAGCATACCAGCCTGTTCGCCGCCGGATCGACTGGCGCGCGAACAATCGCGTCCGCTACACTTCAGCCGTCCGTCTCCTGCATCCGCGTTCATGACTCCCACCGCCGAGATTCCTCACAGCCTGTCGGAAGACATCCAGGCCCTGCTCATCGCACCTCTGTTCGTCGCCTTCGCCGTGCTGCTGTTTCGCCAGGCAGGTTTGCTCACGGGTGGCACCGTCGGTATCGCTTTCCTGATCCACTATGCCAGCGGCTGGCCGATGGGCGTCGTCGTGTTCGCCATCAATCTGCCCTTCTACGTGTTCGCCGTGCGCGCCATGGGCCGGGAATTCGCCGTCAAGACCTTTATTGCGGTGAGCCTGCTGGCCATCTATACGGAGGTGCTGCCTGCGCTGATTTCGATTCAGAGCCTCAACCCGCTGTTTGCTGCCGTCATGGCGGGCTTCCTGATCGGCGTCGGCCTGTTGATCCTGATCCGGCACAAGGCCAGTCTGGGCGGAGTCGGCGTGCTGGCGATCTATCTGCAGAACAGCAGGGGCTGGCCGGCCGGCAAGGTGCAGATGGCCGCCGACTGCGTCATCGTCGGTGCCGCCCTGCTGGTGCGCGACCCGCTCAGCGTCGGCCTGTCGATCATCGGCGCCGTGGCGCTCAACCTGGTCATCGCCGTCAATCACAAGTCGGGTCGCTACGTCGGCGTGTAACTCGCCAGCGTGCGTCAGGGCATGATTTCCACGTATTCATAGACCTCGGCGTCCAGCAGGCGCTGACGCAGGGGAAGCGGCAGGCGCGCAAACCATGCCTGAGGGTTGTGCCGGTCTATTTCGCGGCCCATGAAGCGCAACAGATCGCACACAGGCTCGACGACGTTGCGGCGATAGCGTTCGTCGCTCTTTACATAGGCCAGATGCAGATTCTTGAGGCAGTTGCGCCGGCACCATGAAAAGGCCTCGCAGCCCGCGCAGGGCATGTCGGCGTGCGGCTGCAGGGGGCTTGCCTGCAGCCAGTTGCCCTGAATCTCGCCCATCTGCATGGCGGGCACGTACATCATGTCGGGGCAGGGAAAGATCTGACCGTTGGGCATCACATTGAGCAGGTGGGTCGACACGCGGCACTGGGTCTGCCCCGCATACCGCTCGACGGCGCGATTCGGCAGCAGCTTGTTGCGCACTATGCCCATCAGCGGCACCAGCGGATACAGCACATCGGTGCGCGAGAAAAACTTGGCGATCAGTTGCACCAGCACGGCCTTGCGCCGCTCGACCGAATCTCCTGCGTACATCTCGTCGGCGACGAACTGCCAGTAGAGGTAATCGAAGCTTTCCGCCAGCCCGTCGAGTTCCTCGAAGCTGGTCTGCGGATTGCCCCAGGTGACCCGCGCCGTCAGCGTGCCGCCGACGCGGTCGCGAATGCCATTCACATTGCGCATCACGCTGCTCCAGATGCCGCGCCCACGATAGCCGTCGGTGATTTCCTCGCCGCCGTCGATCGAAACCAGCACATTCGACAGGCGCGCCAGCACCCAATCGGGCAGCTTGTCGAGCAGGGTGCCGTTGGTCTGCAGCTGGTAGCGGAATTGCGGGAAATGCTGCATCACCTCGAGCAGCATGCCCTTGTTAAGCGTCGGCTCGCCGCCGTAGAAGGTGACATAGACCTCCTTGCCGGCCAGATGGCGCTCGACAAAGGCGGCGAGCTGCCGGATGTCGTACTTCAGCTCGGTCTGCGAGCCGAGAACTTCACCGACGCCGAGCGAGCAATAGGTACATTTCAGATTGCACTTCAGCGTCGTCAGCAATTGCAACTCGACGCGCCCGCCGATGATCGGCGAGTCGGCCGGCACGGAGCCGGTTGGCGCCGTTCGCAAAGGCGCGACGGGGGTGGCGTGGTTCATGGTGATGGTAGTTCCGCGGCAATGAATCGGATCCGGGAGGCAGAGGCATCCCGGATGACAACAAGATTCAGCGGCGAGACATGGGCGGGGCGTGCTTGGCTACCGCGGTGACGCCGAAACGCAACGGGCCGCAAGCGGCTTCTGCGGTGAGCTGGAGCGGCAGTCGGCGCAGGATGTCCATGGGCGCCGATCAATCCGGGCGCAAAGAACTGCCGTTCAGAAAGTCGGCGCTGGTAACACGGCGGCCGCCGGGCTTCTGCAATTCGGTGAGGCGCAGGGCGGCTTCGCCACACGCCACCACGATGCCTGCGGCATCTGCCGCCAGTACCTGTCCCGGCCGGCCGCTGGCGGCCACCACGTCGCCGCGCCAGGCCTTGACCGGCTCGCCGGCCAGCGTCAGCACCGCACCAGGGAAGGGGTTGAAGGCGCGCACCTTGCGCGCCAGGATTGCGGCGGGCTGATTCCAGTCCAGCCTGGCCTCGGCCTTGTCGATCTTGTTCGCGTAGGTCACGCCGCTTGCCGGCTGCGCGACGGGGACCAGCTGGTCGAAGCGCGTCAGCGCATCGACTACGAGCCTGCCGCCAAGCCCGGCGAGGCGGTCATGCAGGCTGCCGGTGGTGTCCTGTCCGTCGATCGCGACGGCCTCGGCGAGCAGCATCGGACCGGTATCCAGCCCGGCTTCCATTTTCATGATCGTGATGCCGGTTTGCGCATCGCCCGCCTCGATCGCGCGATGAATCGGCGCCGCGCCGCGCCAGCGCGGCAGCAGCGAGGCATGAATGTTGACGCAGCCGCGGCGCGGCAGATCGAGCACGGCCTGCGGCAGGATCAGGCCATAGGCGGCCACCACCATCAGCTCGGCGCCGTATTCGGCACAGGCGGCGCGGATCGGCTCGTGCGTCGCCGGGTCCTTCAGCCGCTCGGGCTGATACAGCGGGATGCCATGGGCCAGCGCCACTTGCTTGACGGCGGAAGCCTGCAAAGTCATGCCGCGCCCGGCAGGACGGTCGGGCTGGGTCAGCACCAGCACCACCCGATGCCCGGCCGCCAGCAGGGCTTCCAGCGCACGCGCGGCAAAGTCCGGCGTGCCGGCAAAAATTATCTTCATCTAAAAGGTCTCGCGCGCCTGCTTGAGCAGTTTGCTCTTGATCCGCGTCTGCTTCAGGCGCGAAAGGTATTCGACGAAGACCTTGCCTTCCAGGTGATCCATTTCGTGCTGGATGCACACCGCGAGCAGGTCGTCGGCCTCCAGCTCGAAGGCTTGCCCGTCCAGCCCCAGCGCACGCACCTTGACGTGGCTGGCGCGTTTCACGACGTCGTAGATGCCGGGCACCGAAAGACAGCCTTCCTCGCCCTCGCATTCGCCGGATTTTTCCAGCAGCTCGGGGTTGATGAAGGTCTGCAGCTGCGACTTGTCTTCCGAGATATCGATCACGATCAGGCGCACGAGCTGGTCCACCTGCGGCGCGGCGAGACCGATGCCGGGCGCGGCATACATGGTTTCCGCCATGTCCGCGGCAAGCTGGCGAATGCGCGCATCGACCTGCGTGACAGGGGCGGCGCGGCGGTGCAAGCGGGGGTCGGGGTAACGCAAAATCTGCAATAGGGCCATGAAACCGCTCTTGAAAGAATTGATGCCGGGGGAATTGTCGGGCAGAATCGGGCAGATACTAGGGTGGTTCGCCATCCACATAGACACTCGGCCAGGAGATCAAGCCATGCGTCGCATTATATCTGCGCTACTCATCAGCATTTCAACCACCGTGGCAGCCGCACAGGGGGCACAGCCAATCGAATTGGCCGACGGCGCGCCCGATCGTCACATCGTGACATCCGGCGATACCCTGTGGGGCATCTCGGCCAAGTTTCTCAAGGATCCCTACCGCTGGGGCGAAGTGTGGCGGATGAACGCGGAGCAGATCAAGAACCCGCATCGCATCTATCCGGGCCAGGTCATCGTGCTCGACAGAAGCGGCAACCAGCCTCGCCTAAGGCTGGCGACGGTGACCGAACAGCGCCGCGAGTACATCGAGCCGCTGAAGAAGGGCATTCCGTCGATCCCGCCGCAGGACATCGAGCCCTTCCTCAGTGAGCCGCGCGTTCTCGACGAGAACGGCCTCAACGCCGCCCCCCGCGTCGTCGCCCTGGAGAGCGACCGCGTCATCGCCGGCGCCGGCGACACCGTGTATACCACCGAGGCCACCGCGCAGAACAAAATCTGGCAGCTGTTCCGCCCCGGCAAGCCGCTGGTCGACCCCGACACCAAGGAGACGCTGGGGCACGAAGCCGTTTTCCTCGGCACCGCACGCCTGACCAGAACCGGTGTCCCGTCGAGCTTCCTGGTACTCACCTCGAAACAGGAAATCGTCCGTGACGACCGTCTGCTGCCGGCGCCGCGACAGGATGTGGTGAATTACATTCCACACGCCCCGGCGACCATGATCAGGGCCAAGGTGCTGTCCATCTACAGCGGAGTCAACTTTGGCGGTCCGCAAACTGTGATCACCATCAATCGCGGCAAGGTCGACGGAGTGGAACCGGGCCACGTACTCGCCGCCGACCTGGCCGGGGCCACGGTGGACAACCGTTACAAGGGTGAAAAGACCACCTACCGGCTTCCTGACTCCCGCAATGGCCTGGTCTTCGTGTTCCGCGTCTTCGACCGGGTTTCCTACGCCCTGGTGATGAACGCGACGCAGCCAGTCGTGGTTGGCGACACGGTACGTACGCCCTAGGTCGGTAATGACGGAGCGCCGAGAACTCGCTTCCTGGCTCCGTCTCACGCTGATCCCGGGCGTCGGCGGCGAAGCTCGGCGCGCGTTGCTCAAGGCCTTCGGCCTGCCCCAGGCGATTTTCGAGGCGGGTCCGCGCGCACTCTCCGCGATCGTCGATCCCGCGCTGGCCGAGCGTCTGCTGCGCCATGAGTGCAGCGCCGAGATCGACGCTGCACTGGACTGGGCGGCCCAACCCGGGAATCGGCTGCTGACCCTAGCCGATGCAGACTACCCGCAAAGCCTGCTGAGCTCGGATGACCCGCCGGTGCTGCTCTACGCCAAGGGCGACACCGGAATACTCAATCGCCCGATGCTGGCTGTGGTTGGCAGCCGCAATGCGACCGCGCAAGGCGTACGCGACGCCGAGGCCTTCGCGACCGCACTCGGCAATGCCGGGCTGACCATCGTCAGCGGCTTGGCGCTGGGCATCGATGCCGCTGCTCATCGCGGCGCGCTGGCGACGGCGGCGGGCACGGTGGCCGTGATTGGCACCGGCGCCGACCGCCTCTACCCGGCACGCAACGAGGCCTTGGCGCGTGCCATTGCAGAAAAAGGCGTTGTCCTCAGCGAATTCGCGCTCGGCACCCCGGCCCTGGGGTCCAACTTCCCGCGCCGCAACCGCATCATTGCCGGTCTGGGCCTAGGCTGCCTGGTGGTCGAGGCAGCCCTGCGCAGCGGCTCGCTGATAACGGCACGGCTGGCAGGGGAAACCGGACGCGAGGTGTTTGCAATTCCCGGTTCAATCCATTCACCGCTGTCGCGCGGCTGCCATCAACTGATCCGCCAAGGCGCCAAACTGGTCGAATCGGCGCAGGACATTCTCGAGGAATTGCGCTGGGAAACATCCCATTACGCTGCAGTCAGTCCCGACCAGGTATCTGGGACACCGAACGGTAGCGAAGAGCAAGTGCTCGCTTCTTTGGGTGATGCGCCATGCGCTATCGACACTCTTTCCGCGCGCAGCGGCTTGACGCCCGCCAACCTTCTTGCCATGCTGCTGCCCATGGAACTCGCCGGCCGCGTTGCCCAATTGCCCGGCGGCCTCTACCAAAGACTTCATTCATGATCGATATTCTGGTTTACCTGTTCGAGAACTACCTGCCCGATGCCTGTCCGGAACCTGCCGTGCTGGCCAGAAAGCTGTCGGCGGCGGGCTTCGGCACCGACGACATCAGCGCAGCGCTGTCCTGGCTCGACGGTCTCGCCGGGGAAGAGAACGGCCGTTGCCGCAGCCCGGCGCTCGCCGGCGCCATGCGCATTTACGACGAAGAAGAACAGGAAAGGCTGCCCGCCGCCTGTCGCGGCTTCATCAGCTTTCTTGAGCAGCAAGATGCCATCGATGCGCCCTTGCGCGAAGCCATCATTGAGCGCGCTCTGGCCCTGCCCGACGCCGAAGTCAGCCTCGACCGGCTCAAGGTGATCGTGCTCGCCGTGATCTGGCGCTACCGCCACGAAGTCGATGCCCTGATCCTCGAGGAACTCCTTGCCGAGGACAGCGAGGACGAGGATTTCGGCGCCGGGGACGACGTCGCGCGTATCCTGCTGAATTAAGCCCCCGCTTGCCTTATTGAGAGAGCCGCGCTTATGATGCGCCGCTCCTGATCGTGTATTGGCCCCGAATCGCCCAAAAACAATGTCTAAGCAACTGATCATCGCCGAGAAACCTTCTGTCGCCCAGGACATTGCCAAGGCGCTGGGCGGCTTTGCCAAAACCGGCGACTACTTCGAGAGTGACGACTATGTGTTGTCCTCGGCCATCGGCCATCTGCTGGAACTGGCAGTGCCGGAGGAATACGACGTCAAGCGCGGCAAGTGGAGTTTTACCCATCTGCCAATGATTCCGCCGCATTTCGCGCTGAATCCGATCGAAAGGACGCAAGAACGCCTGCGTCTGCTGACCCGCCTGATCAAGCGCAAGGATGTCACCGGCCTGATCAACGCCTGTGACGCCGGGCGCGAGGGCGAACTGATCTTCCGCTACGTGGCGCAGCACGCCCTGGGCGCCAAGCAGAAACCCATCCGCCGCCTCTGGCTGCAATCGATGACCAGCACCGCGATCCGCGACGGCTTCGCGCATTTGCGCACCGACCATGAAATGCTGCCGCTGGCCGACGCCGCGCGTTGCCGCTCCGAGGCCGACTGGCTGATCGGCATCAACGGCACGCGCGCCATGACCGCCTTCAACTCGAAGGAAGGCGGCTTCTACAAGACACCGGTAGGTCGCGTGCAGACGCCAACCCTGGCAATCATGGTCGAACGCGAAAGCCGCATTCGCGCCTTTGTCGCGCGTGACTACTGGGAAGTCGAAGGCGAATTCCAGTGCGTCGCCGGCACCTACCGCGGCCGCTGGTTCGACGAAAAGTTCAAGAAGGCCGCAGACGAACACGCCCGCGCCGAGCGGCTCTGGGACCAGGGGCGCGCCGAGGCCCTGCGCAAGAAATGCCTCGGTCAGCACGGCACGGTGGAAGAGGAAAGCCGGCCCAAGACCGAAGCCTGCCCGATGCTCTACGACCTCACTTCGCTGCAGCGCGAGGCCAACGGCCGCTTCGGCTTCTCCGCCAAGAATACGCTGGGCATCGCCCAGGCGCTGTACGAAAAACACAAGGCCTTGACCTACCCGCGGACCGACGCCCGCCACCTGCCCGAGGACTATATCGGCACGGTCAAGGAAACCCTGGCCGCGATGGCCGGCACGCCCTACGCCACGTTCGCCGGCGCGATCATCAAGAACGGCTGGGTGCATCCGAACAAGCGCATTTTCAACAATGCCAAGATCTCGGACCACTTCGCCATCATCCCCACCGGCACCGCGCCGAAGAGCCTCTCGGAACCGGAACAGAAGATCTACGACCTGGTCACCAAGCGCTTTCTCGGCATCTTCTATCCGTCCGCCGAATACAACATCACGACGCGCATCACCCGCATCGAACAGGAAGCCTTCAAAACCGAAGGCAAGGTGCTGGTGACGCCGGGCTGGCTGGCCGTGTATGGCAAGGAATCGCAGGAGACCCGCGAAGAAGCCGGCGAGAACCTCAACCTGCCGCCGCTGGAAAAGAACGAGCGCATCTGGGCCAAGGATGTCGAGGTCAAGGCCAAGACCACCCAACCGCCGCCGCGCTTCACGGAAGCCACGCTGCTCACCGCCATGGAAGGCGCCGGCAAGCTGATCGAGGACGAGGAACTGCGCGACGCCATGGCCGAGCGCGGCCTCGGCACGCCGGCGACGCGCGCCGCCACCATCGAGGGCCTGCTGGCCGAGGAATACCTGCACCGCAACGGCCGCGAACTGCAGCCGACGGCCAAGGCCTTCTCGCTGCTGTTCGCGCTGGAGAACCTCGGCGTCGACGAAATCCGCTCGCCCGAGTTGACCGGCGAATGGGAATACAAGCTCAAGGAAATGGAGCACGGGCGCCTCGGTCGCGACGAGTTCATGAACCACATCATGGACAAGACGCGCGAGATGGTCGAACGGATCAAGACCGGCGAACTGCCCGAAGCCGCCTTCTCGACGCTGAAGACACCCTGCCCGCGCTGCGGCGGCGTGATCCAGGAGAACTACAAGAAGTTCCAGTGCAAGTCCTGCGACTACAGCCTGTGGAAGATCGTCGCCAGCCGGCAGTGGGAGCCGCAGGAAATGGACGAGTTGCTGACCAATCGCGTGATCGGTCCGCTGCAGGGCTTCCGCAGCAAGATGGGGCGCCCCTTCGCGGCGATGATCAAGCTCAAGGAAGACCACATGCCGGAGTTCGATTTCGGCCAGTCGGACGCCGATGCCGACGCCGAAGAGGTGGATTTCTCGACTCAGGAAGCGCTGGGCACCTGCCCCAAATGCGGCGGCCGCGTCTTCGAACACGGCATGGCCTATGTCTGCGAAAAAGCCGTGGGCGCGGGGAAGACCTGCGATTTCCGTTCCGGCAAGGTGATCCTGCAGCAGGAAGTCGCGCGCAGCGACATGCAGAAGCTGCTGGAGACGGGCAAGACCAACCTGCTCAAGGGCTTCATCTCCAACAAGACGCGCCGCAAGTTTTCCGCCTATCTGGTGCGCGATCCGGCCAGCGGCAAGGTCGGCTTCGAATTCGAACCGAGGGCGCCCAAGGCCGGGGCCAAACCCGCCGCAAAGTCCGCGCCAAAGGTCGGTGCTGGCGATACGGCGAAAGAGGCCGTGGTCAAGAAGCCCGCAGTAAAGAAAGCGCCCGCGAAGAAGACCGTGGCCAAAAAGCCGGCAGCGAAAAAAGCCACCGCAAAGAAACCGGCGACCAAGCCCGCGGCTAAAAAACCGGTAGCCAAGAAGGCCGAATGACGGACGCGGCGCCTGTCGTCACCCGCGCCGTTCTCGACTTCTGGTTCCTGCCGCCGGAGCACCCCGGCCATGGACGAGCGCGCGCCGAGTGGTTCCGCAAGGATGAAGCCTTCGATGCCGCCATCCGCGAACGCTTCGGCGCGGAGGTGGCAGCCGCGTTGCGCGGCACCGACGACGACGGGTCTGACGAGGAATTGCTGGCGCGCATCCTGCTGCTCGACCAATTCACCCGTAATATTTTCCGCGACACGCCGCGCGCCTTTGCCGGCGATGCGCAAGCGCTGGCCCTGGCGGAAATTCTGGTCGCTGCCGGTCGCGACAAGAACCTGTCGCCCTGCCAGCGCTGGTTCGCCTATCTGCCGTTCGAGCACAGCGAGTCGCTGCTCGAGCAGGAGCGTGCGGTGGCTCTCTTCGCCGGCCTGAGTCGCGAAATGCAGAACGAGACTTTCGACAGCGCCTACGACTACGCGCTGCGGCATCGCGAGGTGATCGCCCGCTTCGGCCGTTTTCCTCATCGCAATGCCATCCTTGGCCGCGTCTCGACGACCGAGGAAATCGAGTTCCTCAAGCAGCCCGGCTCGTCGTTCTGACGGGCGAATACTTGCCAGCACCCATGATCCGGGCACTGGCTATACTCAACGCCCCGGTCGAAACCGCAATCGCGAAACTGAAGGAACCGGGCTGGACGCCCAGGTGCCGATCATGCGTACAATTCCGCGTTGCGGCGCTGGTGCCGAAAAATAGTTCCACCCTACAGGAAATCAGTCATTGATGGCTTCGCAGTCAGCGCAGAAACGCCGCGATGCAAGATCGCGGATAACTCGGTGATCGATGGACCCCAGATTCGCTGCACAGCAGTCGCACTGCCTGAGGTGGTGGCGTGCCACACCTGCGACATGCTGCAGCGGAGCATTCCACTTGCGGCGGGGGGCGCTGCGCTGTGCTCACGCTGCGGCTCGCCGCTGTTTCGTACCGGCCATCTCGACCGTGCCCTTGCGCTTACCTGCACGGCTCTGGTCGTGTTTGTCATCGCCAGCGCCTTCCCGATTGCCACCATAGAGACCCAGGGGCGCTACAACGCCACGTCGCTGCCGGGGGCGGTCGGCCTGCTTTGGGATGCGGAGATGCACCTGCTTGCCCTGCTGGTATTTGTCACCACACTGCTGGTGCCGTTTCTGGAACTGGCCCTGCTCGCCGCGATTCTGGGCGCCTTGCAGGCGGGTCGCCCGTCGCGGCCGATCAGGCTGATGCTGCGGATCATTTCGGGCACTCGCCCCTGGGGTATGGTCGAAGTGTTCATGCTCGGCGTGCTGGTGTCGCTGGTAAAGCTGGCTCACCTGGCCCATGTCGTGCCTGGTGTTGCGCTTTGGTCCTATGCGGCCTTGATGCTGTTGCTGGCAGCCGTCTGGAGCAATATCGACGGCCGGGAACTGTGGGCCGTTGCGAATCGCGGTGCTGCCGAATGACTGCGATAGTCACCGCACTGGAACTCGGCCTGGTCACCTGCCATTGCTGCGGGTTGGTTTGCCGCCCACCGGACCTGGTCGGCTGCGAGGTGTCCTGCCCCCGCTGCGAGGCGTCGCTGCATGCGCGCAAGCCGCACAGCATTGCCCGCACCTGGGCACTGCTGCTTGCCGCCTGCGTGCTCTACATTCCGGCAAATCTGCTGCCCATCATGGAGTCGGGGTCCCTGTTCGGATCGCAGCAGGATACGATCATGAGTGGCGTGGTTTTTCTGGCAACATCGGGGTCCTGGCATCTCGCCGCGCTGGTCTTCTTCGCCAGCATAATTGTGCCGTCCGGAAAACTGCTCGCCCTGGCATTCCTGCTGGTCTCCATACAGCGTTCCGTGCCCGGCTCGGCTTGGGCGCGAACCCGGCTGTATCGGGTGCTCGAGTTCTTCGGCCGCTGGTCAATGCTGGATATTTACGTGGTGACGCTGCTTGCCGCCCTAGTGCAGATTGAGTCGATTGCCACCATCCGCCCCGGACCGGGGGCGCTTTTTTTTGGAGGCGTGGTGGTACTCACAATGCTTGCCGCGATGAGCTTTGATCCACGTCTGATTTGGGACAACCGGAAAGAACAAACCCGCAATGACAGAAATTCCTGAACTTCCCCCGGCGACGGTGGCGCCCCGGCACCGCTATCGGCTCCAGTTGATCTGGCTGGTTCCCGCCATTGCGGTGCTCATCGGCGGCTGGCTTGCGCTGCGCGCCGTCATGGAGCGCGGCCCGACAGTGACCATCAGTTTTGCCACCGCCGAGGGGCTCGAATCGGGCAAGACCCGCATCCGCTACAAGGACGTCGACATCGGCATGGTCAAGGAAATTTCGCTGTCGCCGGACCGCAGCCGCGTGCTGGTGACAGCCCAGTTCCTGAAGCGGGCCGAGCCGCTGCTGGTGGCCGACACGCGTTTCTGGGTGGTGCGTCCGCGCTTTGCCGGCGGACAACTGACCGGCATCGGCACTCTGCTCTCGGGAGCGCATATCGGTGTCGATGTCGGCAAATCTTCCGACTCGGCGCGCGAATTCGTCGGCGAGGAAGTGGCGCCGATTGTCACCGCCGGCCTGCCCGGACGGCAATACAGCATCCATGCGCCCGACCTTGGCTCGATCGACATTGGTTCTCCCGTCTTCTACCGGCGCTTGAAGGTCGGCGAGGTCGAGGCCTATTCCCTGGACAAGGATGGCAGAGGCGTCAGTCTCAAGGTATTCATCAGTGCGCCCTATGACAAGTATGTGACGCCGACGACCCGCTTCTGGAATGCCAGCGGCATCGACGTTACTCTCGATAGCTCTGGTCTGCGGGTGCAGACGCAATCCGCGATGGCCATCCTGGTCGGCGGAGTGGCATTTGAAACCTTGCCCGGCGACGCTAATCTCGGCCAGGCGCCGGCCGATTCGACGTTCACCCTGCATCGGGACCGGGCAGAAGCGATGAAAGCACCGGACGGGCAGATGCAGGTGTACGTAATGAACTTCAAGGAATCGCTGCGCGGCCTGTCGCCTGGGGCACCGGTGGACTTCCGCGGCGTGGTGGTCGGCGAGGTTCTTTCGCTCGGCGTCGAATACGAACCGGAGCGAGAGTGGTTTCACTTCCCGGTGTATGTCGCCATCTATCCCGAACGCATAGCGATGCGGCGCCCGCCGGGGGGAGCGCCGGCCAATGCGGGTACCGATGCACTGCGGGTCAAGAAGGGCCTGCTCAAGGCCATCGTCGAACGCGGATTCCGTGCCCAGCTGCGAACCGGCAACCTCCTCACCGGACAGCTCTATGTGGCGCTGGATTTCTTCAAAGACGCAAAAAAGGTAGCGCTCAACCCGGCGACGGTCCCTCCGGAATTCCCCACGGTGTACGCCAGCCTCGAGGACTTGCAGGCATCGCTGGGACGCATCCTGAAAAATCTGGAGCAGGTTCCCTTTGCCGCGGTTGCGGATGATGCACGCCAGACCTTGCAGGGGCTGGACAAGCTGGCGCGCCGACTTGAGTCCGAAGTGGCGCCAGAGGCACAGGCAGCCCTCGCGGGCCTGCGGCTTACGCTGGGTAATATGGAGCGCACGCTGGCCGCGGACTCGCCCGTACTCTCCGATGTGCGTGATGCCGCGCGGGAGATCGCGCGCGCCGCTCAGGCCTTGCGTTCCCTCGCCGACACCCTTGACCGACAACCCGAAGCCCTGCTCAAGGGAAAACGGGAGGAACTGCCATGACGACCCCGAGTTCAATGCTGTTTCGCTTCGCTGTGTTGTTGCTGGCCTTGGCGAGCGCCGGCTGCGGCACTTCGCCAAAAACCCAGCTCTACGCGCTCCAGGCTTCCCCGGTGCCGCAACTTGACGATGGCAATCGCGCGGAGTCGCGCCTGCACGTCGTCATTGGTCCGGTCACGCTGCCCGAACTGGTGGATCGCCCGCAGATCGTCGTCCTGACCGGCGAACATTCTGTCCATGCCAGCGACTTCAATCGCTGGGCGGAACCGCTGAAGGCGGCATTTCCCCGCCGCTTGGCGACCGATCTGGCGCGGGAACTCAAATCGACGCGCGTGCGCATTCAGGGGCAGGAGGGCGCGGGTGACGCGGATCTGCGGATCGACGTGGACGTGCTTCGCTTCGAGGCTGCCCTCGGCGATTTTGCGCTGGTCGAAGCGGTATGGACCCTCAGACGCAAGGGCCAACCGCCGCGCAGCGGAAGAAGTTTTGTACGCGAACGTCTGACGGCAGACGGTTATCCGGCGCTGGTGGCCGGGCTTGGACGCGCCACGGCCGGTGTTGGCCACGATCTCGCCGGCGCAATTCGCGAGTTGCCCCAGGAGCGATGACCCCGGACGGCTCAGCCACCCCGGCCAAAAAAGCCTTGCAGTCCCGTGTAGGCCGAGAGCCCGGCGGTGGTCAGCGCCGTCAGGGTACCGCGCACCTCTTGCACCTTCTTTACGGTCGCCTGCAGCTGGTCAGCGCGCTTCTTGCTGGTCGATAGCAGGGTCACGACCTTGACCGTGAGCCCCTTGGCGGCGGCCGGCGAAACGGCTTCCAGCTTTTGTCGCAGCATGCGGCCAAGGACCATGCCGGTAGTGTAGGAGAAGCCGATACTGGCGGCATATTCGGCGAACTCGCGCCATTCACGCGCATCCTGGGGCCACAGGGGAGTGTGATCGACCAGGCTGATGACTCCGCTCATTCCGAGTACCGCCAGCACCGCCATGGTGAAGCCCGCGCCCAGCCAGAATGGAAACGACCGCTGGCGTCGCATCAGCAGGAAAGCGAAAGGAAGTGGAATCAGCAGCGACACAAGGCGGAGGTATAGCGTATTCAGGTCGTAGATGACCGTGATCACGCCATGGGCAGCAAGCAGCAGAAGCAGCGGCGCAAGCCACAGCAGCAGCCAGTCGGCCCGGGTGCCGAAAGGCACCGGCTGAAGGGCTGCCGGTGTGTCGATCGCCGGTGCTGCTGCCTGGGCGTTCCCCGCCAGTTCCTGTACCTGCTGCTCGAGGGCCTCGATCTTTTCCAGCAGCGGCTTGATCAGGTACAGGTCACGGGTGCAGTGAGGACAGGCCAGCGCCTGATCACTTACCTCGCTGATGCAATAGGGACACTGCACCTACCTGACCACGCTCAACTTGATCACGGTGGTCGTCCGGCGACCTTCCGAGTCCTCCAGGCTCATCTGAATCCGATGCTCGCCGGGGGGAACCTCGGCGTTGGCAAGGTCAATCCCCTGTTCGGAGATTCCCGGCTTGACGCGATCCAGCAGATCAATCGCTGGCGCCTTGAGATAGGTCACCTTGATGCTCTCCGGGACGATTTTCGCTCCGCCACGGGGTTCGAAGGCAACCTTGAGATTGAATGGTGACTTGATCGTTGTTGCCGGATCGGGAGAAATCACGCGGATTCCGGGGCCGCGCGTAATGCTGCGGGATTTCGCTTCAACGGCCGCCGGCAGCTTGGCCTCGGACTCCGTGATCAGGGACGCCGCGCCGGCATTGACCGACAGCAGAATGGCGAGGATGGCCGGTATGAAATGCTTCATGCAAAGTACCTTTCTGGGTCAGGAAAAGAAAACCTGTGTGCAGCATAACTGATCAGCGCGCCTCGGCGAACTTGCGCAGGACGTTGTCGTCCGGTTTTTCCTGCGCCAGCTCCTTCCACAGCTCTCGAGCCTCCTCTTTCGCGCCGACCTCTGTCAGCAGTGCCGCGTAAAGCACACGCCGCGAAAACGGCGAGCGGGCGTCGGCCTTGAGGGCCGACAGCTGCTTGATGGTCGCCGCTGGCGCTACCGAGAATTCCGCCGACGCGTCGGATGTACGGCCGCCTTCGGCAAAGTACTCGATGCGCCAGGTGTATTTCTTGCCGGGCGCCAGTCGATGCGTTTTCGGCAGCGGCAATTGGGTGTCCTGGGTTCGGGCTTCCCAGTGCAGAGAGCCATCCGGTTTCAGGACGGAGAGCCGGTAGCCGGTGGACACATCGACAGCAGACCAGCGGAACAGTGGCGCATCCGAGACGACGATGGTTTTGACCGGTGAGATCGGATTCGGCACACTCGCCCGGGTGGTCCGGCTACGCGTCGCCGGCTTCGCTAAGGCCACCATGTCTGGCGCGATGTGAATATCGGACATGCCTTTGGCCGGCAACGCGGTGGAGGTGACGCTGCCGCCGCTGCCCTGCGGGCCCTGCGGCGTAACGCGGTAATCCTGACCGCCCTTCAGGACATATTCCTTACCGCTGCCAAGATCAACCGCAACGAGGGTGGCATCCGCCTGCAGCGACAAGCGCGAGCCATCGGGAATTTGGGCCAGTGTCGCCACCGCTCCCGCGCCTTCGAGCTCGGCCCTGCCCGTGACTTCGGTGACCAGGAGCCCGGCCATTGCATCCGTCAGGCAGAAGGCCATTACTGCAGAGGAAAGAATCACAATTGGTTTCACGGGCATATCCTTTACTGGCAAGAGGCCGAACCAACATTTGGAGGAAGGTACCTCCTCCGCCTGCGTGAACGCACGGGCTTTCGATGAGGCTCTGTTCGACAGATGATTGGCCGTCGCTGCGGACAGAACGACAGCGCACCTATGTAACACGTGTGGGGGCACGTCGGCAACACATGGCCGCACTTTATCGATGGCCAAAACGACAAGGCCCCTCGCGGGGCCTTGTCGTTTGCTGCGGGCTGAAGTTATTTCAGCGATGCCGCTGGCCGCTGTGATGGCTGGCGGTCTTGGCGCCGCCACCGTCCCGGGCGAGACGCGGCGAGCGCGGGGCGCTGCTGCGATCGCCCGTACCAGTGCGCGTGCGCGCCTGAGCGGGCTTGTGCGCCGGCGGGCGGCCGGCGGCGGCGCGCGGCACCGAGTTGTTGTGCTGCGGCTCGAACCCCGGTACGACCGAGGTGGCGATTTCGCGCTTGAGCAGGCGTTCGATGTCGCGCAACTCAACTCGCTCGTCGCTACTCACCAAGGACAATGCTTCGCCGCTGGCGCCGGCACGGCCGGTACGGCCGATGCGGTGAATATAGTCTTCCGGCACATTCGGCAGTTCAAAATTGACCACGCGCGGCAGGGAATCGATGTCGAGTCCGCGCGCGGCGATGTCGGTGGCCACCAGCGCTGCGAGCTTGCCGGCCTTGAAGTCGGCCAGGGCGCGGGTGCGGGCGTTCTGCGACTTGTTGCCGTGCAGCGCCGCCGAGCGCACGCCCGACTGGTCGAGCTTCTTGGACAGAGCATCGGCGCCGTGCTTGGTGCGGCAGAACACCAGCACCTGATGCCAGCCGTGGGCTTCGAACAGGTGCAGCAGCAGGTCGCGCTTCTGTTCCTTGTCCACCTTGATCACGGCATGGGACACCAGCTCTGCCGGCGCATTGCGCCGCGCGACTTCAACCAGCGCCGGGTTCTTCAGCACGGTGTGCGCCAGTTCGCGCACTTCGGCGGCGAAGGTGGCGGAGAACATCAGGTTCTGCCTGACTTTGGGCAGGCGCTCGATGATCCGGCGAATGTCGCGGATGAAGCCCATGTCGAACATGCGATCGGCTTCGTCGAGCACCAGGGTCTGCACTTTCGACAGGTCGACGGTGCGCTGGCCCAAGTGGTCGAGCAAGCGGCCGGGTGTAGCGACGAGGATGTCGATGCCGCGGCGCAGGGTCTGGATCTGCGGGTTGATGCCGACCCCGCCGAACACGGCGAGGCTACGCAAACCGGTGTGGGCGCCGTAGATACGCACGCTTTCCGTCACCTGCGCGGCGAGTTCGCGCGTCGGCACCAGCACCAGCACACGCGGTGCGGTGTGGGTGACCTTTTGCAGCGGGCTGACCAGCGGGTTGGTCAGGCGCTGCAACAGTGGCAGCACGAAGGCTGCGGTCTTGCCGGTGCCGGTCTGGGCCAAGGCCTCGAGATCGCGTCCGGCGAGGATGTGCGGGATGGCCTGTTGCTGGACAGGGGTGGGCGTGGTGTAACCCTGCTCGCCAATGGCGCGCAGGAGCTCGGCCGAAAGGCCGAGATCGGTGAACTGCATGTTGATTACCTCTGAAGCCGACCCCCGCATACATGCAGGCCAATCTGGGCGGAAACTTCTATGGGGTGTAACCTTCGATGGGACTTTTGTGTCGCCATTCAGGCACGACCGGCAGACTGGGGCGCGGTCGCTGAGGAGGTGAAACGGGGCGGACTGTAACACAGCCCGCCCCAATCTCCCGGATTTCTTTCGCCGCCCGCCCGGTTTCAGACTTCGACCATGACGAAGTCAGCTTTTGCCACGCCGCAGTCCGGGCAAACAAAACTGTCAGGAACGTCGGCCCAGAGCGTGCCCGGGGCGAGACCATGTTCCGCATCACCGGCTGCTTCGTCGTAAACCCAGCCGCAAACAATACATTGCCATTTCTTCATTTTCATCTCCTGGTGAATATCGTGAATAGGGTGTCAGGCGGCAACGGCATCGAGCCGGGCCTGGTAGTGGGCGGCATGGCGCTCTTCGACCTTGGCCAGCGCGGCAAAACGCCTGGCGGCCATCGCCAGCGTCCTGACAAAGCGCGCGGCATGCTCTTTCGACTCGGCAATCTGCTCGTCGATTTCCTTTACCGAAGCGTCATGGCCTTCCGCTTCGGCGGCGTGCCGGAACCGCGGATACATTTCTGTGTACTCGTAGGTTTCGCCATCGATGGCCATCTGCAGGCAGCGCGCCGGGTTCATTTCCGCGGCGGGATAGAGCAGATCGAGGTGGCCGAAAGCGTGCAGCAATTCCTGGTCGGCGGTTTCTTCGAAGGTCTTTGCCGTCGCCTCGTCGCCTGCCGCACGACAGAGTTTGGCGAAATAGCGGTACTTGATATGGGCCATCGACTCGCCGGCGAAGGCCGCTTCGAGGTTCTTGATGGTCACGGATTGGCTTGCCATGTTGCGTCTCCTTGTTGATGGGGTTGACGCTGCACATGTTAGGGCGAGCCAATAGCCAAATCCAATGAGTTATTGCGATTTGATTGATAGGGACTGACTATTGGACCAGCCCTTGCGGACGCCTTGCCTGGATCTGCTGCTCAGGACTTGAGGAAGGTCGGGCGCATGCCCTGCCACGACAGGCGCGGCCATTCGAGGGCATCGAGCATGTTCTTGACCCGCAGGCCCAGTTCCGTATCGCCCTCGACGGTCAGGGTGCGATTGAAGAACAGCGTATCCGGGTCTTCCTGCCGGCTTACCATCTGCAGGAAGGCCGACAGGCGCGCCGTGAAGTGCAGATCGGGCGTGCCCACCGAGATGAAGACCGGCCGGAACGCGCCCTGACGGTAGGCAAAGTCCACCACCATGCCGGTATCCAGCACCGTCACGCGAAATTGGCGGCCTTCGAGTTCCTGCAGGGTTTCTTCGGGCAGCACGCCGAGCTTGCGCGCGGCATTCAGCGCCAGCACCAGGTTCACCGAGTGCGGCCATTGCGGCAGCCGCGCGCCCAGCCACGCAACCAGCGGCGGCAGGGCGAAGGCGGGAATCACGGGAGCCTTGAAACGAGTGGTCATGGAAAAACCTTGTAGTTACGGCCCGCTGCGCTTAACGCCGATAGGACCGGCGTTAGCCTGCACTGAACTCATTTTAGGCGGCCTGCTGCACGATGCCGGCGCGGCCGAACCAGAAGCCATTGACCAGGCCGTCGGGCGCCCAGGCGGCGTCATCCGTGGCCGGCTGGCCACTGCGCGCCCGATCGAAGGCATCAACAATTTCGAAAGTATGCGCCGGTTGCGGGCTGATGCGCACCGCGTCGATGCCCTGTTCCACTAACTCAGGCATCTGCGCCAGCAGGCTGAAGGTTTGCGCCGACATGGTCTGGATGCCGTTCAGGGTGAGGAAGTGCTGCCCCTCTCGAGTGTTCACCAGCATGCCTTCCGGATGATCGAGGCACTTGAACTGGCAGTCGTCCTTGTTCAGTCCATAGTGGCGCGCGGTAAAGCAGCGCGCCGAAAACGCCAGCGGCAGCTTGCCGAAGGCGAATACCTCGGTTTCCATGCCGGCCGGTCGGGTCCGGTGCAAATCCTCGATCACGCTGCCGGCAACTTCCAGCGGCGGCAGCCAGCGCTTGGCACCCTGCGCGGCGAAGAAAGCCAGCGTGTGTTCGTTGTAGATGTTGAGGTGTGGCCCGGCGACGAAGCCCAGACCCTGGTCGCAGGCGATCTTGACCGCGCCCAGATCGTTGGCCTCGATCATGCCGCCGGCTTCGCCGATCAGACGGCGCAAGGCCTTGAGGTCGCTTTCGGATTCGAGGAGCGCCTGCGCCGTGAGCACGACCTCCTTGCCCGCATCGCGCAGATCCTTCGCCAGACCGATCCAGTCGGCAATGCGCAATTGCTGGCGGCGCGAACAGACGGCTTCGCCGAGATAGATGCGGGCGATCGCCGGATGCTGCGCGGCCTGGGCGTAGAAGTCCATGACCTCGGCTTTCGGCCAGAAATACAGCAGGGGCCCTAATGTGATCTGCATAGTTACAAGAGCTTGTGAAGAAATCGTAGCGAGCGGGTCGCAGCGGGGTGCGGCCGGAGTGCAGCTACCGGAATGTACGTTTCTGTACATGAGGATAGCGAGCACCGCCCAAGCCCCGATCCGACACGCGCAGTAGATTTATTCATAAGCTCTATCGCCACGGCCGGTTGTAGGCGCCCAGCGTGATCTGCGAGCCCTCGGAGACCTTGCCGAGTTCGGCAGCCCAGGCCGGCTTGACGCTGTATTTGTCCGGCGCGGCGATCACGGCATCGAGCGCCTGGCGCAGGTTGCGGGTGACTTGAGCGACATAGGTCGGGCTGCGCTGGCGACCCTCGACCTTGATCGCGGCGACGCCGATCTTGATGATCTCCGGCAGCATTTCCAGGACGTTGAGGCTGGCCGGCTCTTCCATCGCGTAGTAGGTCTCGCCGGCAACTTCGAAGCGGCCCTTGCAGATGGTCGGATAGCCGGCGTTCTCGTCGTTTCGATAGCGATCGATGAGGATGCCGTTCAGGCGTACATCCATTTCGTTGGGCTTCTTTTCCCACTGCACATACTTGGCCGGCGAGCAGGCGCCGACCGTATTGGGCGATTCGCCGGTGGCGTAGGAGGACAGCCAGCAACGGCCCTCGTTCATCACGCACAGGCTGCCGAAGCCGAACACCTCGATCTCCACCTCGGTGTTGCGGATCACGTTCTCGACCTGCGCCAGCGTCAGCACGCGCGGCAGCACCGCGCGCTGGATGCCGAATTTCTCGCGACAGAAATTGATTGCTTCGTAGCTGGTGGCCGAAGCCTGCACCGACAAGTGACGGCGCATCGCGGGGTGCTTCTGCGCGGCATAGTCGAGCACCGCCGGATCGGCGATGATGACCGCGTCGATGCCTAGCGCGGCGGCGGTATCGACCGAACGCGTCCAGTCGGCAAAGCGGCCGGCCTGGGCGTAGGTATTGATCGCCGCCAGCACGCGGCGCTTGCGCTGATGGGCGTAGCGAATGCCTTCGGCCAGGCTCTTGTCGTCGAAATTGAGCCCGGCGAAGTTGCGCGCATTGGTGTCGTTGCGAAAGCCGAGATAGACGTCGTCGGCGCCGTTATCGACCGCCGCCTTGAGCGCCGCCAGACTGCCGGCCGGACACACTAGTTGAGGTTTTGCCACCACGTACCGTCCCCATTTAAACAGACCGGCAGTGTAGTGGAGCCTCCGCCTGAATCAGTTGATCCGCATCAAGTCAGCCCAAATCGGCCGCCAGCGAAGCGCGGACAGCCTCCGGCAGCGGTCCGGTAGACGCCGTGTAATGCGGATGATCAACCCCGGCGGACAGCGCCGCGCCGCGCCTGGCGGCAGCGACCATCGCCGCGTTCAATTCGAAGCGCAGAAAATGCACGGCGGAGGTCTTTTCAGCGTTTTCGCGCTCCAGATCCTCATCGGCCACCGCAAACACCGGCTCGAAGCCCTCGACGCGGACCCAGATGCGATCCTCGACGCCCTTGAGCAGCCCCAGCATGCGCCGCCGCTCGGCTTCCTCGGCGTACTCGATCTGCAGCGTGACCTTGAAATTGCTGCCGGTCGGCACCAGCGGTACATAGGATTCCAGCTCGTGCCGGATGTCGTCTTCCTCGAAGATCTTTTCGACGCGCAGCATTTCCTGGATCTGATAACGGATCGTCAGTTCGTTTTCGAAAATCAGCAGCAGATGCTCGCCGAGGAAGACGCGGCGCAGCTTCTTCTGTTCCATGACTTCGGCGCGCATGGCCGGGCGGGCCTTGGCATAGGCTTCGAGGGTCAGCAGGGAGTCGCGGGTAATCATTGGGGTCTCCGGGAAATTTGCAAAACCAAGCTTGGCTACAGAGGACACAGAGAGCACAGAGGAAAACCCCTTCGGACTTCTGTCTATGCCTTTCTCTGTGAACTCTGTGTCCTCTGTGGCTAGAAGGTCTTGCTGTTAGTCCAGCCCGTAGGCAATGCGCAGCAGCGTCAGCGGATGCTGCTTTTCCTTGCGGCCCGAATTTGCGGAATCGCCGGCCTCATTCATGCCTTGCAGGATGTGCCGTCCGGCGATGGCGCAGTCGGAACTGATGTAGTCCGGCTCGGCCAGAGCCATGGCCTTGAACACCGGCTTGCCGATCTTCATCGACAGCGCGTAGTACTCTTCCTTGACGCCCCAGGTGCCGTCGTGGCCGGAGCAGCGCTCCACCGTATTCACCGTGGCCCCGGTCATCTTGAGCATTTCCTCGGTCTTGCGGCCGACGTTCTGCACCCGCGAATGGCAGGGGATGTGATACGAGACGCGGCCTAGGCCAACCTTGAAGTCGGTCTTCAGCAGGCCGTCCTTGTTGCGCAGCACGAAGTACTCGAAGGGATCGTACATCGCCTCCGACACCGCCTTGCAGCGCGCATCGTCGGCAAACAGCAGCGGAATTTCACTCTTGAACATCAGGGTGCAGGAAGGCACCGGGGTGACGATGGCATAGCCGGCTTGCGCCAGCTCATGCATCAACCGAATGTTGCGCTCCTTGTACTTCTCCACCGTTTCCAGATCGCCGAGTTCCAGCTTGGGCATGCCGCAGCAGGTTTCGCCGCGCACGATGACATAGGGAATTTCGTTGTGGTCGAGCAGCTTCAGCAAATCGTGGCCGATGCCGGGCTCGTTGTAATTCACGTAGCAGGTGGAAAACACGGCGACCTTGCCGGGACTCTTCGCACCGTCGCGCACCGGGTAGTTGCAGCTCGGCGTCGCCGTGGCGCGGAAGTTGGCGCTGTCGTATTCGGGCAGCTCGCGGGCCGAATGGACGCCCAGCACCTTTTGCATCACGCCGCGAGCCAGGCCATTCTTGTTCGCCGCATTCACGGCATGCACCACGATCGGAATCGAAGCGAAGGTGCCCACCAGCTCGGTCGAGGTCAGCAGCTTGTCACGGAATTTCATCTTTCCGGTCTTGTACTGGATCGCCTTGGCGCGCAGCATGGTGTGCGGGAAATCGAGGTTCCACGGGTGCGGAGGCACGTAGGGGCACTTGGTCATGTAGCAGACGTCGCACAGATAGCACTGGTCGACGACCTTCCAGAATTTTTCCTTCGGTACGCCTGCGGTCTCGAGATCGCCCGCTTCGTCGATCATGTCGAACAGCGTCGGGAAGGCATTGCACAGCGAAACGCAGCGACGGCAGCCGTGGCAGATGTCGAAAATGCGCTCGAACTCTTTCTCGCACAAGGCCTCGTCGTAGAAGTCGGGGTTCTTCCAGGCGATGGGGTGTCGGGTCGGAGCTTGCAGATTGCCTTCGCGCATGATTTTTCCTTGCCGTTGAAAGTCGGCGCTGGCGACACGGCGATGCAAATGCATCGCCGTGTCGCCATGCGGCTATCAGCCGTTCAGGCTGTCCAGCGTTCTCTGGAACTTGTTGGCATGCGAGCGCTCGGCCTTGGCCAGCGTCTCGAACCAGTCGGCGATTTCGGCGAAGCCTTCGTCGCGCGCGGCCTTCGCCATGCCCGGGTACATGTCGGTGTACTCGTGCGTCTCGCCGGCAATCGCGGTCTTCAGGTTGGCGGCGGTCTCGCCGAAGGGCAAGCCGGTCGCCGGATCGCCACAGGTTTCGAGATACTCGAGGTGGCCGTGGGCGTGACCGGTCTCACCTTCGGCGGTGGAGCGGAACACGGCGGAGACGTCGTTGTAGCCTTCGATGTCGGCCTTGTTCGCGAAATACAGATAGCGACGGTTGGCCTGCGATTCGCCGGCAAAGGCGGCCTTCAGGTTGTCTTCGGTTTTGGATCCCTTGAGTTGCATGGTGGTTCTCCTCTGGGTGGGGTTGGAGGCGCCGAGCCGGGGCCCGGCTCCAAGTCACGGAACGTTGAAGCCCGTGGACCTGCACAAACTGTAGTCGAGGGATCCGACAAGTTCCAATTGCATTTTTTGACCGAGGCGATAGAGGCTGGCTATCAGCGGATCGCATGGGTTCCCGGCAAATGGCAGTCGAGCAGTGCCTGGCGCATCACATCGATGGCCTTGTGGCGCGGGAAGCTGGAGCGCCAGACCAGACCGATGCGGCGCGACGGTGTCGGCTCGACGAAGCGCTTGACCCGCAACAGGGGGTCGTCCGCGGGGATGCCATCGACGCTGCTGGCTGGCATCACGGTGACGCCGACGCCCGAGGAGACCATGTGGCGGATGGTCTCCAGCGAGCTGCCCTCCAGCACCTGCGGCGATTCGCCGCGACTGGCGCGAGTGCACAGATCGAGCACCTGGTCGCGGAAGCAATTGCCGGCACCGAGCATCAGCAGTGGCTCGTCGAGCAGTTGTTGCGGCCGCAGCGACTTGAGTTTGGCCCAGGGGTGGCCGACGGGGACCAGGGTGCGAAAGGCTTCTTCATACACCGGCTGGGCGACGATGCCGGGTTCCTCGATCGGCAGCGCCAGCACCAGCACATCGAGCTCGCAGGACTTGAGTCTGTCCAGCAGATTCTCGGTGTAGCCCTCGGCGATGAACAGCGGCATCTGCGGCGCGCGCGCCTTGACCTGCGGCACCAACGCCGGCAGCAGCCAGGGGCCTACGGTGTAGATCACGCCGAGGCGCAGCGGTCCGCTCAAGGGATCCTTGCCGGCCGCTGCGATCTCGGTCACGCGGGCGGCTTCGGCCAGCGCCCGCTCGGCCTGCGCCACCACCGGCATGCCTATCGGAGTGGTGCGGACCTCACCCGAACTGCGTTCGAACAGCGCGACGCCGAGCTCGTCCTCGAGCTTCTTCACCGCCACCGACAGCGTCGGCTGGGAGACGTTGCATTTATCCGCCGCCCTCCCGAAGTGACGCTCCCGGGCCAGGGCGACGATGTAGCGGAGTTCGGTCAGAGTCATGTCGAATGAATGGCAGCGGGCGATGATCGGCGGCGATGACCGGCACGGTTTGGGTTGCATCCGGGCTCGGCGGCAACTGACGCGAGGCTATCACGGTCGTGCGGTCGGCGCCGGGAACGAGGCGGAAACCGCTGCTCCGGACCAGTTGCAGCGCCCGCGGGTTGCTGGCCTGAATGATACCGTGCAACTCGCGCTGGCCGGCAGCCGCGGCGATTTCCAGTAAGGTGTGCAGCAAGCGGCGGCCGATGCCGCGGACGCGGAACAGGGGCAGCACCATCAGGGCGAATTCCGCCGCACCGTGTTCCGCTACGTACTCGGCATGGCCCAGTAGCTCGCCGTCGTGGCCGACGGCGACCACGGCAACGCGCTCACGCTGGTCGAGCGCTTCCATGCGCCGCAGCAGCGCCTGGTTCGGCGCCTCGCCATGGGCGAAATGCCTCTCATAGAGCCCTGCGCGATCCATCGCGGCGAGAAAGCGGGCAATGCGGGCGTGATCATGCGGACCGACTGCGCGCACCTGCAAACGCGTCGAGTCTGCCCACGGCTGGCGGGCGCTCACGGCTGGTCTCCGGCGATGAAGTCCGCTGTGGCCTGGATCACCGTCGCATCCTCCAGTACGCGGCGATGTCCCAGGCCGCTGGTTTCCAACAGGCGCGCGCGGGGCCAGTTGTTCAGATGACGACGTCCTTCGCTGAAGGGCACTTCACGGTCCTGCCGGTCGTGGATCACCAGCAGGGGCTGCGCCCCGCGCGCCTGCTCGGCTTCGAACGCGCTCCAGTTGAGGCCGAAGCGATACTCGATGCGGCGCTGCACGGTCGCGCGCAGGGCCTCCGGCCACTGCAGAGCCGCGGCAATCCGGCGCGAGGAGTCAGCCAGGCTCGCCGGTGGCGCGATCAGCACCGCACGCTTCACTGCCGGACGTTGCGCCATGGCCATCGCGGCGACCGCACCGCCCAGGGAATGGCCGACGATGGCATGCACCGTACCGAGATGATCGAGCACCGCGTTGAGTCCCTGCAAAAAGTGCGGCAGGGAAGACTCTGCGCCGCCGGTCATGCCGTGCCCCGGCGCATCGTAGGCCACGACCGAAAAGCCGCGTTCCAGCAGCGGTTCGATGAAGCCGCGGAGCTGGGTTCCGCGCCCGCCCCAGCCATGCACCAGCACCACTGCGGGGTCTGCCGCGCGGCCCCAGCGCCAGCCGATCAGGCGGCCGGAAATCAGCGGCACCGGCAGCAGGCTGGCTTCTTCCAGCACCGCCAGTTCGGCATCGGAAAACGGCTGGCGCGGCGGCGTCAGCATCACCCGAATCGCACGCTCGACGGCCTGTCGCGGCGCGACTTGTGACAGCAGACGGAAGATCGCGCGCTGCGAGAATAATTTCGTCGAGAACTTAAACGAACGAACGCTCGTGCTATTTATGGGCCAAAAAAAAGCGGGTTTGAGATTCAGTTCCATGATCACTCCTTGGCATGAATGACTGCGTTGTCGCGGACCAGTCGCTCGAATGCGGCAAGCGCCCGGCGGTCCGCTTCCGGGTCGTCGAAGAGGCGACGGCGCTGCTGTGTCGCCTGGTAGATTCCGTTCAATTCAAAGACGAACTGCTCGATGTCGGTGTCGGCGCTCAATTCACCGGTTTCCACGGCCTTGGCCACGGTCGCGGCCAAGCTACGGTTCAATGCCAGCAAGGCGTTCCTGACCTCGTCGCGCAGGGGGCCGGGCTGATCGTCGAACTCCGCGGCGGCGGCGTTGATCACGCAGCCTCCCGGCAGATTGCAGGTCTTGGTCCAGTCCAGCCAATTGGCCACGATGGCGCGTAACCGGCCCAGCCCGCGCGGCAGGCGCAAGGCCGGACGGACGACCACTTCGGCGAAGCGTTGCTGCGATTCGCGCAACACGGCGAGCTGCAACTCCTCCTTGGAGCCGAAATGGGCGAACAAGCCGCTCTTCGACATGTGTGTGCGGTCGGCCAGCACGCCGATGCTCAAGCCGCCGACACCAATGCAACTCGCCAGCGAGAATGCCTCGTCGAGGATTGCCTGCCGTGTTTGTTCGCCTTTGCCCATGGCTGCTTTATAGAACGATCGTTCGTTTATGTCAACCCCCTCTGCGCAAACGGACAAAAAGCTTGCGGGGTGAGCAAACGCTCGACCACGCCGCAGCCGGGGGCTCCGGCTTGCGGCTTATCCGCGCGAGCAGTGCGCGATCCGGATCAACCCGGAATGTTGATGCGCGGCTTGCGGTGCTCTTCTTCCAGATAGCCGAGGCGGTCGGCGTAGGGAATCTCGCCTTCGAAGCCGCACAGCTGCAGGTTGCGGATCCATTCATCGGCGTAGTAATCGATCACGCGCTGGATGTGCTTGCGGTCGCCGGCACCGCCGCCAAGCAAGTGCTTGAAGCGCGCCTGCAGCTTGAGGAAGGTGTCGCCGGGATTGCGCGGCGTCGGGTACATCTCGAGATAGGGGACGCCATGCTCGAAGGTCACCGGCGGGAACAGGCCGCCCTCTTCCGAGAGGTAGGAAAGGTCGTAGGTCATGCTGTCGGCGGTGAACTTCCAGCCCGTGGTGCAGGGCTGCAGGAAGTGCAGGAAGGCGCCGTCGACGCCGTCTTCGAGCGCCCGCGAAACCACGCGGGTGATGTGCTCCTGCCGGTGCAGGTTCATGCGCGCTGCAATCGAAACGCCGTGATCGGCCATGATCTCGACAATGTGCTTCTTGCGCAACTCGTTGCCCATCGGCTTGTCGATGCCCTGCGGGTTGGTGGTAGTGTGGCCGCCCGGCGACGATGCCGCGGAATACTGGTTGCCGGTGTTCTGATAACCCTCGTTGTCATAGCAGACGTACAGCGCGCGCTGCTTGAGCTCATCGTCGAACTTGTCCTGCGAGAGCTTCTGCAGGCGCGAGAACAGGCCCGAAAGGTTGCCGAAGCCGATGTCGAAGGTGGCGCCGTCGCCGCCCCAGCCAAGGTGCAGGGTGCGTTTGAGTTCGGCGCGCATCGCCGCGCCCTCGGCACCGTTGATCTTGTGCGCATACTTCAGACGCGCCTTCTTCGCCGCGAGCCCGCCCAGCAACTCGGACGGGGCGCCGCCGAAGACGCCATGCAGCGTTGGATTCTTCTTGCCGGTATAGGGCCAGATGCCGGAATAGACCTCGAAGCAGCCGGTCGCTTCGTAAGTGATGATTTCCTCGAAACCGGTCGCGCAGGCGGTCTTGGTCACCAGGCCGTAGAGCGAATTGACCGGGCAGCCGAGGCAGTTGCGAATGCCGGGCTCGAGGCCGCTGCCCATGGTGGCCAGCGGGTCGAGATTGACCCGCGTCCACTTGCGGCGCAACGGATAGCGCGCCGGAATGCCGGCGCCGGCAAGCTCGAGAACGCGCGCGAGGTCGTGCGTCCCGGGGGCGATCACCGCCTTCGGCAGACGCTTTATCTCCGGCACGATCTTGTCGCGGATCAGGGCCAGCACCCGCCCCGGGGTGCTGTCGACGCGATGATGGCGGCCCATCTCCAGCATCGCCCGGCGGAACTCGTCGAGCGATACGCGGTCCAGACCGACGGCATTGCCCCGCTCGTCGTTGACGGTGAAGCTGACCTTGCCGGCGAGCGCGCGCAATTTGCCCAGCGCCTCGGCCAGCGAGAAGTTGTACATCGCCAGTCCCTGGCTGTTGAGAATGTCGGACAGCGTGTCACCGGCCAGTCGTGCGCTGACGATGTCATTCAGATTGACCCGCGGATCCGGGTTTTCCAGTGCCTGGATCAGCGCCAGGGCGCTTCTCGCCGTTTCCAGCACTTCGCCGAAGGGACGCTTTTCCATCACCGCCAGACAGTAAAGATCGAACAGCAGGTCGTCTTCGCTCAACTCGCCCAAGCGCTGCGCACTGCGGCGTTCGCCGCGGCCGGAATCGACAGTGACGGTGTAGCCTTCGGTGGCGGCGCGCAGTTCCTTCAAGGTTTCACGCAGCGCGGCGTCCTGTCGCGCCTCCTCGAGATTGCCGGCTATCGTGATGCCGGCCGACACCGCCAGCCAGTTGAGGCTCGGCTTGAGCAGGGTCAGCGCCCGGCCGAGCGGTGTTTCCTGCCAGCGCGTGGGATCGTCGCCGCGTACCTCGCCCGGGCGCGACACCAGTTCGCGCTCGGCCTCGGGGAACTTGAACGCCTGCAGCAGCTCGAGCAAAGTGAGTTGCGGCGCCGCGCGCAGGCGTGTTTCTTCGCGCGAGACCAGCGCGTCGAGGAAGCGGCGGAAAGTCTCGTCGGAGACGTTGTAGCCTGCCCCTGTTTCTTCAGCCAGGGCCTCGAGGTCCGCGGCATCCATGTGCGCCACGGCAAGATTGAAGTCGCCCCCGCTGAATACACGAAGCTCGCAACCCTGCGCGGCAAGATCAGTCGCGCGATCGATCAGCTTCCGTACCGGAGCCAACCTCGCCTGGGCGAGATCCATCTCGACGAAACCGCTCATGAAATTATGAAACAGGCTGCTCGCGTTGATCGCCTCGTCGCGCACGCCAAGACACCTGAGCAGCGTGGCAACTTTCTGCAGGTTGCCGAGCAGGTATTCGAGGGCGATATGTACGCTCTGCGACACCTTCAGCAGCGCCTGATCGGCGCCGGCCGGGTCGGCGGGCAGGCCGGAGAGCGGCAGGCCCTTCTGCGCCAGCGCCGCGAGTGTCTTCCAGGCCTCGCCGGCAGCGGAACAAAACGCCGGCAGCCTGACCAGTTCGTCGATCAGTTCGTCAAGCATGAAGTCGCGCTTCTTCAACTCGGCGCCGAGGCGGCCCATGATCTCCACCACCGCAGCGGCCGTCAGCCAGCGCTCGCGCGGGATCAGCCCGGACAACTCCTCAGCCGAGGATTCGGCAATCGAGAGCGCCAGCGGGCTGCCGCCGAGCAGCAGGTTCACGCCGGCGGGAAGGGCCCGCGCCTGCTCGATGATGCGCTCCGCAAGCTTGCCGACCGCCTTCGCATCGAGTTTTGCCGGACCGAAAAAATCGCCGGCGCTGCTTGCATTTGCTTTCTTTGCCATGTGCATCGACCTCAGAGATTTACGCCGACATAGATTTTCTCGCGCGCCAGCGCAAGTTCGCCGGTTTGTTCGCGCAGGGCCTTGACGATTTCCTCGCGCGCCATTGCCAGCGAGGGGGTGCGTCCGCCCATGCCGTAGATGCGTGAGAACAGCCGGGTGCCGCTGGCGGCCAGATCGAACTCGTTCTGCACGCCGGCCAGCTCGGTGTAGAGCCGGCCGCCGACGGCGCCGAAGGGATCGTCGCGGTCATAGACAAAGACATGCTTGCCCTCGATCAGCTTGGCCCACGCCGCCTTGGGGAAGGGACGCAGCAGATTGGGATGGGCAACGCCGACATCCATGCCGTTCTTGGCAAATTCGCGCGCGACCTCCTCGAAGGTGCCGTTCGCTGCGCCGGCGACGACAAACAGGGTTTTCGCCTGGGGATTCCACGCCTGCACCGGACTGTAGTGGCGCCCACTGCAGGCGGCGAACTTGGCGAACACCTGCTCGATCACCTCGAGCGCCAGATCCATCGCCTGATGGCGCTGGTAGTCGGTGTCCATGCGCGCATTGGACAACTGCAGCGCGCCCATGATCGACTCGTTCGGCGTGAACACGAAGCTGCGGATGTAATCGAAGAAGGGATCGGCATAGAGTTGCTGCGCCTGTCCGTCGCTCAGCGCCAGGTAGCGCTCGGGCGCATGACTGACCTCGAAACCCTCGGTAGCAACGATCACCGGCAGCATCACCGAGCGGTCGGGCACCATCTCCAGCGTGTCGCGGTGCACGCGCCCGTCGAGGCCCAGCAGGGGCGCCTTGCGATACTCGGCGTAGAGGCCGATCAGCCACGATATGAGGTGGAAGTCGTAGGCCTGTTGCACGTCGCGGCCGATCAATATCACGAAGCCGGCATCGAGCGCGATCTTGTAGAGGTCGGTATGGTCGTTCTCCACATCGAGCGGCGCGTTAAGCGAGCGCACCACGTTGGAGATCACCACATTGCCCATGCGCATGCCGGCGATGGTGTGCAGGATTTCGCTCATCAGCGCCAAGCCCTGCGAGGAGGAAGCGGTGAAGGCCAGCACGCGATCGCGTGCGGCACCCATGATGGCGCCGCCTGCGCCGTGCTCCGATTCCGGCGTGACGCTCTCGGCCGAGACTTCGCCATCGGCGATCATCTGCGCCAGATACTCGACGATGGCGGTTTGCGGCGTGATCGGGTAGGCCGCCACCACGGACGGAAACTGGTTCAGCACCTGCGCCACGGCGCGCGCGATGGCGCGGTTGCCTTCCTCGCACAGTATCTCCTGGCCGGCGGGCAGCGTGAACTTCTCGATCCGACCCAGCGCGGCGCGGGCCGGCAGGTTCGGCGCATCGCCGATCACCTGCTGGCGCGCCAGGCGCAGCGCGTTGAGGTTGGCCTTGACCTTGTCGCCGGGGCCGAATTTGCGGGTCAATGATTCCTCGACCACCTTGGCAAAGGCATCGCCGTCGACCGCCTCCGGTCCAAGCAAATTCAGCATGCCGCCGATCAGCGCATAGTTGGGCGGCATACGCTTGCCGCGCACCAGCTCATCGGCATCAAGGGTGCACAGGTGATAGGGCTCGTGGAAATTCGCGGCGGTACGGAAGGCGTTCGGCTCCATGCTGGTGTTGACCAGGATGGCGATGTTCTTCGGGTCGTGCAGCGGCCACTCGCGCAGCAGGCTGCGCAGCAGCGGGAACAGCTTCGGATCGAACAGCAGCACGATGTCCGGAATGGCGAACGGCGCGTGGTTGAGGATCGGCTCGCGACTCACCACGCCGAAGCCCTTGACCGGCGCGCCCTTCTTCGAGGGGTCGAACATCGGGAAGGCGCGGCCGTGGTAGCCGGCCTCGACGAAGGCGGCCACCAGGTCCTGTACCGCCGACACGACGCCCGAACCGGCCGAACCGAGCAGAAAAACCTTGAGCTGGCGCGACTCGATGCGGCCGACGAAGTCCTGGCTGGCGAACAGCGGATGCGACGCATAAAGTTTCGCCAGCGCCGCACCCGCACCGAGGCCCTCGGCGCGGTAGGCGAGCAGGGCCTCGACCGGATAGTTGCCGGGCTTGAGCGGTGCTTCGATGATTTCTGCCAGAAAATCGCGTGCGGCGCTATCGACACCGCCCGCCTCGTTATCCTCCAGATCGCCGATGCGCAGGCCGTCCAGGGTCAGGCCGATGCGGCCGTGCGAGGCCATCTGCACGGCGCGGGCAAAGGCCGGCAGGTTCTTGTTGCGGCTCGCCAGCACACGCGGGTCAGCGCCCAGTTCAATCAGGTTCATGCAGCTTCTCCCATGTCGAAGCTGCGCTGTGCGCCTTCGATAACATCATGCGGGCAGCAGGAAATGCAGATCCCGCAGGACTTGCAGTAGTCGGCGTCCACCTCGAAGACGAAGGGCTGCCTGCCGATCAGGTCTTCCATGTCTTCGATGCGACTATGGCTGCCATCGGCCTTCAGCAGAAAGGCTTTCAGGCCGCGCACCAGGGCCGGCACGGTGCTCAAAGGCACCAGCGGGATCATGCGGATCGCCGAGTGCTCGCCGCCGCTGCCTTCGGGGCAGTGCGTGACGCATAACGCGCACTCGGGGCCAAGGCACTTGTCGAGGTGGCTATAGACCGGCACCTCGTTGCCGTAGGGCGTCTTCCAGGCGGTCGAGGTGCCGGGCGGCAGCAGGCCGCCGATCGGACGGCACTTGGCGCCAAGATGAGTCTGCGCGATGCGCGACTCCTCGAGGATGGATTTGAGCAGCTTGAGGCCGCCCTGGGTGTCGGGGTCGATCTCGGCATTCAAAATCTCGTCGGCGACGCGGTGGATGATGGCGCCGAGTTCGTACTGACCCTGGACGACGCCTTCAAGTGACGGCAGCAAACGGTACAGCAAGGCAACAGCGCGTGTGACCAGGCGCGGGCTGCGGCCGTTTTCCCGCGCCCAGCGATCGAGCTCTGCGTCCGGTTCGCGGCTGTCGACAAAGTGTTTCTGCACGCCACGGGTTTCGATCAGCGGGTAGAAGCCGGCCACCTCGAGAACGCGGTTGGCGCCAGCAAGGTCGTCAACCGGCAACACCCCGACCTTCAGCTCGGCGTTAAGGGTGAGCGGATTGGGGACGAAGAAGTCACGCGCCGGCGTGCGTGCAGCCTCCGCCATGGCATAGGCATTGGGTAGTTGCACGAACAGCGTCGACTCATAGAGCGGGTTGGTCATTTCCAGCGAAATGGCTCGCTCCGGACAGATGTAGACGCACTGCGCGCACTGCATATTGCCGGTGCATTCCTCGGCGTGACGCAGCTCGTCGGGCTTACCGAAGCCGTCGTCGCTATAGACGTGCTTGGGGCAGACCTGGATGCACAGGCGGCAGCCCTTGCACAGCGTGTAATCGATGACCTGGCGGTAGATCGGCTGCGACTTGGCGGCCGGCTCGAGCAGCAGCTCCGGCGGCAGCGGGCCCTCGGCGATGAATTCGATGCGCTTGACGCGGCTTTTGAGCCAGGCCAAGGACGCGTTATTGAACAGGGTCTGGCGCAAGCCCTTCAACTCGTCAGGCCCTGTCAGGGCGTGCGCCAGCGGCATTCCTTCGACGTGGTAGCCCTCGTTGCGGGCGAGGTCGACCAAGGTATCGATTTCCTCGCGCCAAGCCGCCGTCGGCGGTGCCACCTGGCGCTGGCTGGCAGTGGAGGCCACTGGATTCATCAAGCTCATTGCATCACCTCGTTCAATGCGCCTTCAGCCGTTCGGCTTCAGCGAAGCCGGCGGCGAGCGCCTTCTGGTTCAGGGCAGGATTTTTCTTGCCGACACTCTTCATCACGGCGGATTCGATGGCCTTGCGCGACATCAGCCCCAGGTAGTCAAGCACCAGTGCCAGCGCCAGGATGTTGATGCCGAGATCGCGCTTGGGCGGCCTCACGTCGCGCGCCAGGATTTCGCCGATGGGCGAGGCGACTACGCGCGGATCGTCGTAGGTCTCGCGCACCGCCGAGGAGTTGACCAGGATGCGGCCGGACGGACCGACGTCCTTGCGGAACTTGTCGAAGGTTTCCTGGTTGAGCGCCACCAGCACATCGAGCTCATCGGACTGCGGGAAGTGGATTTCGCCGTCGCTTACCGTGACGTCGGAATAGGCTTCGCCGCCTCTTGCCTCGGGGCCGTAGTTCTTGGTAAACACGCCGTTCTTGCCGGCCAGCACGGCCGCCGAGAGGGCGATCTCGCCGGCGGTGATCACCCCCTGGCCGCCGGAACCGGCAAAGCGCAGACAGGTGCGCGGCGGCCTCGCCATGGGATCGAGTTCGGCGAGTTGCACGTCTTCGAGTGGCTCCTCGAGCGCAACCGCCGCCTTCTTGCCGCGCGCGACGATGTCGGTGTAGGCGGGCGAGCTCTGCAAATCCGGACGGTCGACGCTATGAATGATGCCGAGCGGCTTCCAGGCTGCACGTTCTTCCGGCGGCAGTTCGCGCCAGCGCTCGACGGGCGTAACCTGATGCTGGAGATACTGGCGGTAGCGGAAGGCTTCGGACCGCTTGTTGCGGGCACCCCAACCGGTGTGGCAGGTGCCGACCACGTTGATGAAGGAAAAGCCCTTGTGGTCGAGACCGGCGGCGATCAGTTCTTCGAGCTGGTCCTGGTGTTCCTGCAAAGTCGTTACAGCGCCCTGCGCGACGAAACCGGCGCCGGCGCCGATGGCCAGATCGACCAGGTTGAACGGCGCCTCGAACACGCCATACGGCGCCGAAGAGCCGAACTCGCCCATCGGTGAAGTCGGCGAAGCCTGCGCGCCGGTCATGCCGTAGGAGCGGTTGTCGTAGACGATCAGCGTCATGTCCAGGTTGCGCCGCGCGGCATGGATGAAGTGATTGCCGCCGATGGCGAAGATGTCGCCGTCGCCGGCGGCCAGTACCACCGTGAGGTCGGGGCGTGCCATCTTCAGGCCGGAGGCGAAAGCCAGCGACCGGCCGTGCGTGGTGTGCACCGTGTTGGCGTCGAGGTGGCCGGCCATGCGCGAGGTGCAGCCGATGCCGGAGACCATGGCGATGTTGTTCTTGATGGTGTCGAGGCCCGCCGGTTGCATGAAATCCACCTTGAAGCGACGGCCGAGCTGGCGCATCAGGGCAATCGAGATCGCCTGCTGCATATTGCCCAGCCCGCAGCCCTCGCACCAGATGTTGCGGCGCATTGTGGTGCGCCGCAGGTCGGGCATTTCCAGCGAAGAGATCGGGTTCGCATTCATCGGCAGATTTCCTCATACACGTCGCGCGGACTGATAAGCCGCATATCCACCCGGTGCAGGCCGGTCACGGTGGTCGGTACACATTGCTTGCGCTGCGCGGCCTCGTAGGCCAGGCGTTCGATCTCGAGTCGGTACTGGCCGAGGTTGAGTTCGGCAACGATGACCCGCTTTACGCGCGACAGGTACTTGATCGCGGTCTCGCGATCCGAAGGCCACAGGGTGATCGGCCGCAGCAGGCCGGCCTTGATGCCGACGGCACGCGCCTCGAGCACGGCGTCCTTGGCGGCGCGGGCGGTGATGCCATAGGCAACCACCAGGATTTCCGCGTCATCGCAGAGAAATGTCTCGGTCTTGAGGATGTCGCGCCGGGCGGCGGGGGTGTTCAGCTTGGCGTGGATGCGCTTCTGCAGCTGGTCGATCAGGCGCACATCCCGGGTCGGCAGCCCCTTGCGGTTGTGATAGAGACCGGTGAAGTGCGAGCGATAGCCTTCGCCGAAGGGCGCCATCAATGGCACGCCATTCGCTGTCGGACCGAAGGCCTCGTATTCCTCGGGTGAGCCGGAGGGCCTGGCGCGATTGACGATGGGTATGTCGGCCAGCGCCGGCAGGATCACCGGTTCCTTCATCTGCGACACCTTGGCGTCCGGCAGCAGGATCACCGGCGTGCGGTATTTCTCGGCGATGTTGAAAGCGCGCACCGTCTCTTCCCAGCACTCCTGTACCGTGGCCGGCGCGATCGCAACGATCGGATGGTCGCCGTGCGTGCCCCAGCGTGCCTGCATGACATCGGACTGACCGGCATCGGTCGGGCCGCCGGTGGAGGGGCCGCCGCGCATGACGTTGATGACCACCAGAGGTACTTCGACCAGGCAGGCATAGCCGAGATTTTCCTGCTTCAGCGAGAAGCCGGGGCCCGAGGTGGCGGTGAAGGCCTTGACCCCGCCGAGCGAGGCGCCGATCGCCGAAGCGATGCTGGCAATCTCGTCTTCCATTTGCAGGTAGCTGCCGCCATAGCTGAAGATGTTGCGCGCCGCGTACTCGAGAACTTCGGTCGACGGCGTGATCGGGTAACCGCCGAAGAAGCGCGCTCCCGCTTCCAGCGCCGCCTTGGCGATGGCGTCGTTGCCACTCAGCGTGGTGCGCCGCGCCTGGGTCAGGCGGCCCGCCCGCAGTGCTTGATGTACCGCACCGACGTCGCTCAGATTGATCTTTACCGCGGCCTTCGAATCGTCAGGCCGCGATGCTGGTTCCATAACCGGCGCCCTTGCAACTTTTGCAGACATGCCATTTCTCCAGAAAATACCGTTGTTTCATAACGATATATTTGCAATTTCAATTAACCATTGCTGCAGTGCGGGAAAGCGGCGCATCATCTCACGTGCCGAGGAAAAATACCAAATCCCGCCATGCAAAATCACTACCCGTCTGATGAAACCAGATCGGCGCCTCGCCGGCGTCATAATGTCGCCCATGTCCGATCCTTTGCCACCCCTGATCACCGCTCTCCTCGATCCGCGCCGTTACCCGCATCCCGCCGAACGGGTCGAGCTGATCGAGACGCATGCCTCGTGGCTGCTCCTGGCCGGTGATTTCGCCTACAAGATCAAAAAGGCGATCACGCTGCCCTTCCTTGATTACGGCACGCTAGCGCGGCGCGAGACGTGCTGCCGCGACGAGCTGGTACTGAACCGGCGTTTCGCCCCCGAGCTGTATCTCGACGTGGTCCCGATTGGCGGCACGCCGCAGCAGCCGTGCTTAGGCGCGCTGCCGGCCCTCGAGTGGGCGGTGCACATGCGGCGCTTCGAGGAGCAGGGGCGCCTCGATCGGGTCGCCGCGCGCGATGAGTTGCAGCCAGCACATCTCTCCCAGCTGGCTGCCACGCTCTGCGCTTTTTGGGAGGCAGCGGCCGTGGCCGCGCCCGCGACGCGCTTTGGCGCGCCTGACCAGGTACTGGCGGCGGCCCGGGAAAATTTTGTGGAACTGCGCCAGCTATTGCGGCAGGCCGATCAGCCGCAAGTCGAGCAGCTGGCGCAGTGGACCGAAGACGAGTTCGCAAGGCGCGCCGCCGACTTTGCCGCGCGCAAGGCCGGCGGTCGCGTGCGCGAAGGCCATGGCGACCTGCATCTGGGAAATCTGGCGCTGATCAACGGTCAGGTGACGCCCTTCGACTGCATCGAATTCAATGATGATTTCCGCTGGAACGACGCCGCCAGCGAGATCGCCTTTGTCTGGATCGACCTGCTCGACCACCACCGGCCGGGCCTCGCCGCGTGGCTGCTGAACGCCTGGCTGGAGGTCGGCGGCGATTTCCAGGCGCTGAACGTGCTGCGCTTTTATGCCGTGTACCGCGCCGTGGTGCGCGCCAAGGTCGCAGCGCTGCGCGCCCGGCAGGAAGACGCCGGGCAAAGGCTGGCCGACTTCGACTCGGCCCGCGCCTATTTGCAATTGGCATGGCAGATCGCCGTGCCGCCGGCGCCGACTCTGATGATCACCTGCGGCCTCTCGGGTTCGGGCAAGACCACCGCCAGCACGGCGCGGCTGCTCGATCCGACAGGAGCAGCGGCCGGCAGCATCGTGCGCTTGCGCTCGGACGTCGAGCGCAAGCGCCTGTTCGGACTGGCGCCGCAGGAGAACAGCGGCTCGGCACTGGACGGCGGAATTTATACGACAGAGGCCACGGCGCGCACCTACGCCCGACTGCACGCTCTGGCCCGCGCTCTCCTGGTCGCCGGCTGGCCGGTGATCGTCGATGCCGCCTTCCTGCGTCGCGAAGAGCGAGCGACCTTCCGCGCTCTGGCGGACGAGCTGGGCGCCGGCTTCCGGATTCAGTTCACCGAAGCGCCCGCGGAAGAACTGCACCGCCGCCTGATGGCGCGCAGTGGCGATGCCTCGGAGGCAACCGTGGCCGTGCTCGAAAAACAGCGGGAGTGGTTCGAACCGCTGGATGACAGCGAGCGGGCCTGCGTCACCGGCCCCTGATCTAAATCAGCTCAGCAGCATCGACGCCAAGCCTACGATCACCAGCACTCCGACGACACCCCAACAAACAATGCAGGAACCAAACAGCACCCGCTTGCCCGCTTGGCTGCCTTCTTCACTCGGATTTTGACAATTTGACGACGGCGCACAGGTAGTCATTTTCGTCTCCTTAGATGTTGTTTTTGAGTACTGCTTCCCTGTATACACCACTTTTGTAAAGTGGGTATATTCCATTACTGAAATTTCTGAACCGGATAGATGGGTCCAATCCAGGGTCTTCGCTCCGATGGCCGTGAACGTTGGTGTCCCTGTCCCGGAGATACCGTTCGCGGCGGCGCGCGGGTGTGCCCATGTTTCGCTTACAGCACGTAATTCACGATCGCAACGTAATGGGCGACGCTGCCCGCGATTACGAACAGGTGCCAGACGCCGTGCGCGTGGGTGAGGCGGGTGTCGAGCGCGTAGAAGACGATGCCGATCGTATAGAACAATCCGCCGGCCACGAGCCAGGCGAATCCGGCCGGCCCCAAGGCTCGGAGCAACGGGATCAAAGCCACCAAAGCCAGCCAGCCCATCACCAGGTAGATCGTCACTGACAATATTCGCGTCCCGCTTTTCGGCTTTAGCTCCTGAAAGATCCCAAGCACCGCGAGCCCCCACACCGCGCCAAGCAGTGACCAGCCCCAGTGGCCGCGTAGCGTCACCAGGCAGAACGGGGTGTATGTGCCGGCGATGAGCAGATAGATGCCATGGTGGTCCAGCTCGCGCAGGATGTCCTTAGCGCGCCCGCGCAGGCTGTGGTAAAGGGTCGAGAAGCTGTAGAGCAATACCAGCGTCGCGCCGTAGATCGAGACACTCACCACCTTCCACGGATCGCCGTCCAGCGCTGCCACGAAGATGAGCGCGACGCTACCCCCCAGCGCCAGCAAGGCCCCGGCGAGATGCGTCAAAGCATTGAACTTCTCCCCGTAGTACATAAGTTTGGCTGCGTGTTTGTTGATCGCTCTGCCCCGCAATGACGAGCTGCGGCATCCGGCGTCAAACCGATTAGCCGATAAGTACGCATAGCGCGCTGGGCCAGCCACTCGGGAAGCGCGGAATCGTTCCAACGACCCGCAGCATCGGCCGAGAGGCCCTCGGTCGATCGCCTCACCCGCCGCCGGAGCGTGCCTTCAATTCGACATCAGCACCGGTACGGTCATGTGCTCGAGGATGTAGCGGGTGCCGGCGCCACGGCTGAGAAAGGGAAAGCCGATCTGGCCGTGGGCGCCCATGACCAGCAGGTCGGCCCCCCGATCGGTAATCCTGTTGAGCAGCATGTCCATGATGCCGAAGTCTTGCACCAGCAGCACTTCGGTTTTGGCCTTGATGCCGTGGCTCGCAAGATGGCTCACCACCTCGACGCAGCATGCGTCGGCATCTTCGCGGCGTGCGGCAAAAGACAGGACCATGGCGTCATCGCAGCCCTCGATCAGGGGCAGGGCATCGTTGAGGGCATGGGCAGCCTCGCGCGAGTTGTTCCATGCGATCAGCGGATGCTTGCCGACTTCGGTGAAGGTACCGGCGTAGGGCATGATGAGCACCGGCCGGCCGCAACCGATGATCACCTCCCTGACCAGGTCATCCGGCACGTAGGCTTTGACCCTGTGGTCATGCTGGCCGAGTATGACCATATCGGCATGGCGGGCCCGGTCGGTGAGATGGCGCAGCACTTCGACGTCGCTGCCGCGGTTGATGTCCTGCCATTCGGCCTGGGGCAGGCCGGCGGTGGCTTTGGCGAACGCGACTTTGCTGGCATCGCGTGCCTCGACGTAATCCTGGCTGGGCCAGGAGGCAACCACGCCCACCTGTTGTGGCTGGGCCCGCTGTCCGAATACGCCCACCAGCCGCGCCTGATACTGGCGCGCCAGCGAGACCGCCAGTTCGAGTCTCGCTGCAGTGCGTTCGCCCTGATCCAGATGGACCATCAAGTTCTTCAACGACATGATCAATGACTCCTCTGTTCGTCCTGAAACAATAAGCGGTGCTTCAGCTGCCAATAGGCCGGATTGCGCAACGCTCAGTATAGGCTCGCGGGATTGGGGGTGGAATGGCCGCGACAGAACGCTGGGCCATAAAAAACGGGCGCCCTGATCAGGACGCCCGTTGCAGACCTGCACTTGGCCCCGGAAGGGGCGCCGCCTTAGTGGCTCAGATAATCGGTGATCGCCACCCAGCGCCCGTTCTGAATTTGCCCAACCTTCGACTTGTCGTTGCCCAGATGCTGCTTCGGGGTGAACTTGTACTCGGGGCTGCCGAACATGTCGCGAGAGAAGGTGGTGCTCTCCAAGACCTTAAGGAAGTTGTCAGTAGTCAGGTTCGGGCCGGTCTTTTTCGCGACCTGTACAAACATGTCCATCGCCACATACCCGTAGGCGGAGAATAGACCGGGATCTTCGTTGAACTTGGCCTTGTAGGCGGCATACCATTCGCGGACGTTCTTCGACGAATCATCCGCGTAGGGTACGGCCACCTGATGCATGGCGTAGAGACCGTCCATCGCCTTGCCGCCGAGTTTGTGGATCAGGTCGGTATAGGCCGCCGAAGAACCGATGAAGTGCGGATTCCAGCCCATCTTGCGCGCTGTGCCGATGGTGCCGATGGTCTCGCGGATGATGGTACCGAGGACCACGGTGTCGCAGTCCGCCGCCTTCATCTTCGATACCTGTGCGGAGAAATCGGTGGCACCGCGCTTGAACGAAGTCTTCTCGGCGAAGCTCATGTTGATGTCCTTGAGACCGTCCTCGCCGCCCTTCAGAACCTCCGTACCGAAGTCATCGTCCTGGTAGATGACGCAGAACTTCTTCGCGCCACGCTCCTTGACCATCCACTTCATGGCCATGCGCATCTGGTCGTAATAGGGAGCGGCAAAGGAAAATTTCAGCTTGTGCAGCGGCTCGTACATTTCCCGTGCGGCCGTCAGCGGAAACAGGTTCATCACGCCCTTGTCGAACAGGGTCGGAAAGGTCGCCAGATTGACCGCGGTACCGACGGTGCCGACCATGGCGAAGATCTTGTCCTGCTGCACCATCTTCTGCGCCGCGAGCAGACCCTTCTTGGGATCGTAGCCGCTATCTTCGGCGACGAACTTGATCTTGCGGCCGTTGATGCCGCCGGCCGCATTGACTTCGTCGGCCCGCATCTGCAGACCGTAGCGCAAGGCCTTGCCGAAGCCGGCCAGCGGACCGGACAGGTCCTGAATGGTGCCGACCACAATCTCGTTCTTGCTGACGCCGATTTGCTCCGCGGCCAGCGCCGTGCTGCCGGCGCCGACTCCCGCAGCCGCGAGCAATGCCGCAGCCAGTTTGCTGTATACCTTCATTGCGCTCTCTCCTTTTGCCGGTTAAAACCAACGCCGTAATCGAACTAGTCGCGATACATCGACTCGATCAACTCGGCATATTTCTGAGTAACTAGCTTACGCTTTAGTTTCATGGTCGGGGTCAACTCCTCATCCTCGGCGCCGAGCTTTTTCTCGATCAGGCGGAACTTCTTGACCTGCTCGACGCGGGCAAATTGCTGGTTCACCCGCTCGATCTCACCGGCGATCAGCTTCTGCACCTCGGGCGAGCGGGTCAGGCTGACGTAGTTTGAGAAGGGCACGTCGTGATCCTGGGCGAACTTCTCGACGTTCTCCTGATCGATCATGACCAGGCAGACCAGGTAGGGCCGCTTGTCGCCGATGACCACGGCATCGGTGACATAGGGCGAGAACTTGATCTGGTTTTCCAGCTCGGAAGGCGTGATGTTCTTGCCGCCGGCAGTAATGATGATGTCCTTGAGGCGGTCGGAAATGCGGTAGAAGCCCTCTTCATCGACGGTGCCGACGTCGCCGGTGTGCAGCCAACCCTCGGCATCGATGGTCTCGGCGGTCTTTTCCGGCTGGTTGAGGTAGCCCATGAAGACGTTCGGGCCGCGCACCATGAGTTCGCCTTCGGCCGACAATTTCAGTTCGTTCATGGTGCCCGGCACGCCGATCGAGCCGGGCTTGATGCGGTCAAGCGGCATCGCGGTCGAGCCGCCGCCGGTTTCGGTCATGCCCCAGACTTCCAGCATCGGCACGCCGAGCGCCAGGTACCAGCGCACCAGGTCGGGCGAAATCGGCGCGGCGCCGGTGATCAGCATGCGGCTGCGATGAATGCCGATCAGCTTCCGAACATTGTTCAGCACCAGCGCGCGCGCCAGCCAGTGGGCAAAGTTCAGCCCGCCGCTGATCGGCCGGCCCGCCTCGTAGCGCTTCACCTTTTCCAGACCGATGCCGATCGCCAGGTTGTAGGCCCAGCGCTCGAAGGCATTCGACTCCTTCAGCGCGATGCTGACCCCCGAGTAGAACTTTTCCCAGACCCGCGGCACGGCAACGAACACCGTCGGCGCTATCTCGCGCACGTTCTCCGGAATGGTCTCCGGGTTCTCGACGAAGTTCAGTTTGGTTCCGGTGTAGAGCGCGAAATAGGCACCGCCGTTGCGCTCGGCGACATGGCACAGCGGCAGGAAGCACATGCGCTCGTCGTTTTCATCCTGTGCGATGACCATGTTGAAGCTGCGCACCGACTGCAGAATGTTGCGATGCGAAAGCATGGCACCCTTGGGTTTGCCCGTGGTGCCCGAGGTGTAGATCAGGATCGCCAGGTCTTCGGCGCGGCGCGAACCAACCCGCACGCGCCACTCGGCGGCGGCCGCTTCGGCGCCGATCCGGCCGAGGCGTGTCCGCCCCAGTTCGCGCAGGCGGTCGAAACTGATCACCTGTTCGTCATCGAGATCGCGCAGGCCCTCCATCTCCCAGACCACGATCTTGCGCAGCTGCGGCAGGCGTTCGCGCACTTCGAGCGCCTTGTCGAGCTGCTCGTCGTCCTCGACGAAGAGCATCACCGAATTGGAGTCCTGCATCAGGTATTCGACCTGGCTCGCCGCGTCGGTCGGATAGATGCCGGAACTGATGCCGCCGCAGGAAAGCACGGCGAGATCCGAAAACAGCCATTCCTGGCGCGTATTGCCGAGGATCGAAGCAGTCTCGCCGACCTCGAAGCCGAGCTCGAGCAGGCCCATCCCGGCTTCGCGCACGATCGCGCCCACTTCGTTCCACGACAGGCTCTGCCAGAGGCCGTACTTCTTCTGGCGGAACAGCGTCTTGTCGCCGCGCTTTGCCACGGCGTTCCAGAACATTTCGGGCAGGGTTTCGCCAGCAACGACGATCTCATGCTCGGCCCAGTAGCGTTTGCCGTCAAGCTGCCACATCGCATCTTTCCAAAATTATCTCCACTGCTTTTTCTTTTTCCAGCGCCGCTCGCCCCGCGCGCCGGCTTCCTTGACGCCAAGGTAGAACTCCTTGATGTCATCCTTCTCGCGCAGGGCGGCGCAGGTGTCGTGCATCACGATGCGGCCTATTTCAAGCACGTAGCCGTAGTCTGCATAGCGCAGGGCGATGTGCGCGTTCTGCTCGACCACCAGCAGCGTGACCCCGCGCTCGCGATTAATGCGGACGATGATCTCGAAGATTTCGTGCGTCAGCTTCGGCGACAGACCGAGACTGGGCTCGTCGAGCAGCATCATGGTCGGCTTTGCCAGCAGCGCGCGGCTGATCGACAGCATCTGCTGCTGGCCGCCCGAGAGTTGCCCGGCGGGCTGATGGGTGCGCTCCTTGAGAATCGGAAAGTAGGCGAAGACGTCTTCGATGTCCTTCGCCACGGCCTCCTTGTCGGCGGCCGGCCGGGTATAGGCGCCCATCAACAGGTTTTCGCGCACCGTCAGCAGGGGAAAGATCTCGCGGCCTTCGGGCACATGCACCAGCCCCTGGCGCACGATCCACGCCGGATCGCGGCCCTCGAGCTTGTCATTCTTGAAAACGATGCTGCCCTTCTGCGGATCGAGGATGCCGGAAATGGTTTTCAGGATCGTCGTCTTGCCGGCGCCATTCGACCCAAGCACGGTCACGATCGAGCCCGGCGCCACCCCCAGCGAGACGCCGCGGATGGCCTTGACCGCGCCATAGGAGGCCTCGACGTTGTTGAGCTGGAGGATGGGGTCGGACATTGGATCTAAAACCTTTTAGCCACAGAGGACACAGAGTTCACAGAGAGAAGCAGAACAGAGGTTTTCTCTGTGTTCTCTGTGTCCTCTGTGGCTGCTTTTCCGGTCTTGAACTTCATTCCTCCACCCCGCCAAGATAAGCCTCGATCACCCCCGGGTGCGCCTGCACTTCCTGCGGCGTGCCGAGCGTCAGCACCTCGCCCAGATTCAGCGCCAGCACGCGGTCGGAAACGCGCGAGACCAGTCCCATGTCGTGCTCGACCATGATCACGGTGATGCCCAGGTCCTGCTTGATGTCCTCGATCCAGAAACCCATGTCCTCGGTCTCTTCGGTATTGAGACCCGACGAAGGCTCGTCCAGCAGCAGCAGGCGCGGCCGCATCGACAGCGCGCGCGCCAGCTCGACCACCTTGCGCACGCCGTAGGGCAGGCCGGCCACCATGCTGTCGCGATAGTGCTGCAGGTCGAGGAAATCGATGACCTCCTCGACCTGGTGGCGGAACTCCAGCTCGGCGCGACGCACCGAGCCGGTGAACAGCAGGTCCTGCCACCAGCCGGTATGACGATGGCAATGGCGGCCGACCAGCAGGTTCTGCAACACGGTGGCATGCTCGAACAGCTCGATGTTCTGGAAGGTGCGGGCGATGCCGTGGCGCGCCACGACATGGGGCGGCATGCGTGAAATCACTTCGCCCTCGAAGCGCACTTCGCCCGAGGTCGGCCGGTACAGCGCCGAGATCAGGTTGAAGATCGTGGTCTTGCCAGCGCCATTGGGCCCGATCAGGGAGAACACCTCGTTCGGCCAGACGCTGAAGGAAACATCGTTCACCGCCTTGAGGCCGCCGAACTGCACCGAAAGATTGACGGCTTCCAGCATCGGAGTGGTCATTTCATTCTCTCCGATTTCATGTAACTCTTTTGGCGCTTGAACATGCCCTTGCGATAGAAGGGAAAGATCTCGAGGAAGGTACGCAGCTTGAGCCAGCGCCCATACAGACCGAGCGGCTCGAACAGCACGATGGCGATCAGGATGATGCCGAAAATCGTCGGCTGCAATCCGGTCTGCTGACCGATCGCCGGAGGCAACCAGTCCTTGCCGGTCACGATCAGCTGCTGCACGAGGAACCAGAAGGCCGGGCCGAAAATCGCGCCCTGGATCGAGCCGAGACCACCGATCACCACCATCATCAGCAGTTCGATGGACTGCAGAAAGCCGAACTGATCGGGCGTGATGATGCGAATCTTGTGCGCATAGAGCGCCCCGGCAATGCCGGCCAGCGCCGCCGACAGGGCGAAGGCCGTGGTCTTGTAGTGCGCCAGATTGATGCCCATGCTCTGCGCCGACACTTCGGAATCACGGATCGCGACAAAGGCGCGGCCGGTCGGGCTGCGCAGCAGGTTGAGCACGCCCAGTACGCAGACCACCGCAATGCCGGTGACGAGGAAGTAGAAATTGATGCCGTCGTCGAAGTTGATGCCGCCGATGGTCAGCGGGCCAAGCTGCCGTCCGGCGTTGCCACCGGTTATGCTTTCGGCCTGGACCACCACTTCTTCAAGAATGAAGCCGAAGGCCAGCGTCGCAATCGACAGGTACATGCCCTTGACCCGCAGCGCCGGCAGTCCGATCATGATCCCCGTAATCCCGGCCACCAGCGCGGACATGGGCAGCGAAATCATGAAGGGCCAGCCATTGGCCTGCAGATAGGCTTCCGTGTAGGCGCCCATGGCGAGGAAGCCGGCGTGGCCGAGGGACACCTGCCCGGTGAAGCCGGCGAGCAGCATCAGGCCGAGACAGACGATCGCATAGATGCCGATGAAGGTGACCTGCGACAGCGTGTATTCCGAAAGCAGCCAGGGCGCCGCGACCAGCGCCAGCGCCAGCGCGGCGTACCAGAACGTCTGGCCGCCATGGCGGAACAGGTTGATGTCCTGCTCGTAACGGGTCTTGAAAATAAAGTGCATGCGGGTGGCTAGACTTTCTTGGTCAGGTTGTCGCCGAACAGGCCGTTCGGTTTGACCACAAGCATCACCAGCACGACGACGTAGGCGGCGATGTCCTTGTAGCCTTCCGGCAGGTAGAAGCCGGCGAGGGACTCGACGATGCCTATCACCAGGCCGCCCACCAGGGCGCCCGGAATGCTGCCGAAGCCGCCCACCACCGCTGCGGGAAAGGCCTTGAGGCCGACAAAGCCCATGTTGGCATGGACGAAGGTGATCGGCGCCAGCAACAGGCCGGCGACGCCGCAGATCGCCGAAGACAGGCCCCAGATCAGCATGTTCACGCGGCGCACCGGAATGCCCATGTAGAACGCCGCGAGCTGGTTCTGCGAGGTCGCCTGCATCGCAATGCCCAGCCGCGTATAGCGAAAGAACACATACAGCAGCGCAACCAGCGCGACCGTGGCGAGGATGATCACCAGATGCTCAACCGACATCACGAGCCCCTTGCCTTCGCCACCGATCCAGACCACCTCATCCTTGAACGGTACCGGCAGCGTGTGGGTCTCGGTGCCCCAGTAGGGAATCATGGTCACCAGTCCGCGCGCCAGATAGCCGATGCCGATGGTCATCATCACGAAGGTGAAGGCCGGCTGGCCGAGCAGGGGGCGCAGCACCAAACGCTCTATGCCCATGCCGACCACTGCCATGGCGGCAATGGTGAGGATAAAGGCGACGGTGAAGGGCAAGCCGATCAAGGTCATGGCTGCCAGGCCGAGAAAGCCGCCCACCATCATCAAATCGCCTTGGGCAAAATTGACGGTTTCGGTCGCCTTGTAGATCAGCACGAAGCCGAGGGCGAGCAGCGCATAAATGCAACCGATGGCGGCGCCGCTGACGATCAATTGCAGGAGTTGCAACACCCGATGTTTCCTCCGGGGGAATTGGTTAGTTATCGCCCTTCAAGGGTCTGCGGGCGATTATGCCTGAGGGAAGACGCCAGTGCGCGTATTGCGCGGCGTTCCGCCAGCGCCGACTGTTGGCGGCTCGATGCAAACGGGCATGCTGGCGAGCGGCTGCAGAAGGCGAGTTCGCCGGCTTCTGCCACAGCTCACGCTGCCGTGGCAGCGGGCGCTTCTTCTTCGCCCCAGACGCGGGCCAGAGTGGCCTGGATTTTCTTCTCGAAGCGGGCAATCAGTTCGCGGTTGGCGGCGACCAGCGCCTGCTCGGCCTCGATCTCGGCGACGATGGCTTGTTGGGTTGCGAGGGGCGGAAGGGAAATTTCGAGTTCGTCAAGGTCAGCCGGATTAACGCCTGACTGTCTCACACGGCCCGAAAGCGCAATTACAGCTTCTTGCACTCGCCGCGAACTAAGAAAGTGGTAGAGCCACATCCGATCAAGGCGGGTCAGGTCAGGAATGCACTTGATCAAAGCCACGTTGTAAGCACCACGTTTACCTTTGAGGATTTGGAATACCGGTGGCCCATAGCGCCCAATCATTACGTCTTCGGGCTCGCAGGTCTTGTGTCGCTCACTTCTAGGGATGTAGACGATCCAGTTGTCACTCTTGTAATCGCGAATTTGAAGTAGGCGGATATAACCTTCGCGTGGTTCTGAAATGAATGTCTCCTTCGGTGGTTGGGTGCCTCCTGCGTAATGGCACACCTCCCCGAGCTTCACCATCGGCCAGTCGGGATGGATGGGGATGTGGGGGCGGTAGTGGTCGAGAACGGCGCGGGCGCCGTTGATGACTTTCTGGTAGCCCTCGATCTCCGCCACGATCTCCTTCTGCACCTCCAGCGGCGGAAGGGGGACTTGTATCGCACCAATCTCGCTTAGCCGCAACGATGGATAGGCTTGGTCTGGTGTGATGCTTCGAGCATCAACTCGGCACAGCATTGCATACACATACTTCGGCAGAGACTTAATCTCGTCACAGATAATGCAGGCGAGGTGACTGGAAACGTAGGCGGGGACACCCATCACGGCGCGGTGATTCAGAAATGTGGAAGCGCCGCTCTTCGGAAACAAAATCGTTCCCGCTGGGAATAGTTCCAAACGCAGTTCTTCGATAGCCTTTGCGTTCAGCTTGTCGGCGGCCCCGATAAGATTGTCCGAGAGATGAACCGCTCCAACATCCGACGTGCGAATGAAAGGAGCATCGCCGCCGACAAAGTATTCGTCTCCTTGTGGTGCAGAATTTCCGGCAGTGATTCTCGCCATCGCATCGAGCCGAACGTGCGGAAACACAGCGTTTTGCGCCACCCCCTCGCGATACCGCTCCCCACTCAGGTTGTAGTCGCCATTCGCCGCGATCTTTGCTTTCGGCACGATCAGGCCGCAGGTGGGCAGAAGTTCGTCGACCGCTTGGCCGCTACGCAGCGCATGGAGGTAGGCAGCGAGTTCGACCTTGACCTGCGGCAGATCGTTCTTGTCGAAGGCGCGGCGCTGGGCGCCGAGGCCGTAGCCGTCGTTTTCGACCTTGAAGAAGGCAATGCTGTCGCTCTTGCGGGCGACGGATTTGTCGAGGATCAGGATGGAGGTCTTGACTCCGGCGTACGGGTTGAAGATGCCCGCCGGCAGCGAGACGACGGCGACCAGGCTGTTGGCGACGAGCATCTTTCGCAGTTGCTTGTACGCGGTCTGGCTCTGGAAGATGATGCCTTCGGGAACGATGATGGCGGCGCGACCGGTGGGCGAGAGGTGCTCGGCCATGTAGTCGACGAACAGGACTTCGCTGCGCTTGGCCTGGATCGAGAAACGCTTGTGCGGTTTGATTCCCCCCTTCGGCGACATGAAGGGCGGATTGGCGAGTATCACGTCGGCGGTTTCGTTCCACTTCTCGTCGCTGGTCAGCGTGTCGTATTCGACGATGTGCGGGTCGGTGAAGCCGTGCAGGTACATGTTGACCAGGCTCAACCGCACCATGTCCGGCGAGATGTCGTAGCCGTGGATGTTGGCGGCGAGGTGCTGGCGCTCGTCGGGCTTGAGCGCATGCTTGCCCGTGTTGTGTTTGAGGATGTGCTTCCACGCCGAAATCAGAAAGCCGGCGGTGCCGCAGGCGGGGTCGAGAATGCTCTCGTGCTTTTGCGGGTCGACGACCGCGACCATGAAGTCGATGATGTGGCGCGGGGTGCGGAACTGGCCGGCATCGCCCTGGCTGCCGAGCACGGAAAGCAGGTATTCGAAGGCGTCGCCGAGCTTTTCCGAGTGGTCGTAATCGAACCAGTCGATTTCCTTGAGGAAGCTCTTCAGGGTTTCCGGGTCGCGGTAGGGCAGGTAGGCGTTCTTGAAGATGTCACGGAACAGCGGCGGGATGCCGGGGTTCGCGGTCATCGTGCCGATGGCTTCCGAATACAGCGCCAGCATGTCGAAACCGCCCATGCCCGGCGCCATGAGCTTGGCCCAGCCGTATTTGGCGTACTTGCCGGCGAAGAAGCTGCGCTTGCCGCCAAGTTCTTCGGCCTCGGCGTCCATGTCGTCCATGAACTTGTAGATCAGCGCGATGGTGATCTGTTCGACCTGCGATTTTGGGTCCGGCACCTTGCCGACGAGGATGTCGCGGCAGGTGTCGATGCGACGCTTTGTTTCTGTGTCGAGCATGGGGTCAGGCGTCTCTTGGCAAGCGTTGCGGGAAGGAGGTGCGTTTGCGAACAGTCGGCGCTGGCGGGACGGCGACTTGTACCGAGGATTGGGGAGTCAGTGACTCCCCGATTCCGACTTACGCCGCCAGCTTTGCGCTCGCCAGCCGATTCAGGCTCACGCCCTGCTCGGCGGCCTCTGTCGCCAGGGCGCGATGCACCTGCGGCGGAATGCGCACGCGAAACTCGCCGCTGTAGTGCTTTTCCGCCAGGGGAACCGGAACGGCCTCGCCGGCAGTCTGCATGTCGGCCACCGCCTCGGACACGACCCGCCGGATTCCCTTCAGCGCGGCTTCCGGCGTTTTCGACAGCCATGACAGCGACGGAAATTCGGCGCACAGGCCGACGTGTTCGCCGTCCTCGGCCGACCAGGTGACGCGGTAGGTGTAGTGATCAACGCTCATTGCGCAGTCCCTCCAGTTTGTCGATTGCAAGCAGCACCTGCCTGACCTGATATGCCTTGGCCTTGCCTTTGTCGTCCTGGATGTTGATCCGCGGATCGCCCACCCAGGGCGTCTTGAAGATGGCGTGACTGGTGCCCGTCTGGCGCGGCTTCCCGAAATATGCCTCGCACACCTTCTTGAGATCGGCAAACCGCACATTGCCGGGTTCGCGTCGCATCTGGTCGAGGATCTTGGTGGAAGACGCCATGAATCAATGGTATCAATAGCGGCACCACTTTTCAAGCAGCATCGCGCATCGGCCGCTACATGAACTGGTTGAGCGGCACGTAGTCCTTGACGTACTCCGGAATCCTGGCGCGCCATTCCTTGGGCACGGCCTTGAAGTCGGCCATGTTGAAGGTGGAATTGACGTTGAGGTCGGTCAGCTTGCCTTGCTCGATGATGTCGCGCAGGCGGCCGTCGGTGGCGTAGGCCTTGAAGAAGTATTTCATGGCAACGATGGCTGCGGCCTGCTTTTCGATGTTTTCCGTCGAGGCATCGAGCAGGAACTTCTGGAATTCGTCTTCGAGCAGCTCGTCCTTGTCCTTGAAGTAGGGAATCAGGCCGAAAATCTTTTCCAGGATTTCGCGCAGCGTCAGGCGGCGGTCGACGCCCGCCGCGCGGCGCAGCTTGTCGAGGGTGTAGAACTCGGCCGGTTTGTCGAGCAGCCGGGTGGCGACGTAATCGACGGCCTGGTCCCACTGCTCGTTCTCGACCTGCCGGCGCACGTGCGGATCGGCCTTGACGGTGTTCTCGAAACCCTCGAAGAACATGCGGTCGATTTTCATGCCCTGCGGGCCGACGGGTTCTTCGGCGATATGGGCAAGGGCGTCGCCGCCGCCGTGGATGTAGTCGCCGCCGGCCCCGACCGTGCCGCCGCCGCCCGTGTCCTGTCCTTCGCCGGCGCCCGCCCCAGGCCGGGGCAGCTTCAGCACCTCGTCGTAGTTGAATTTCTCTTCGAAGTATTCGCAGTTGGCGAAGAAGTCGAACAGCTTGAACTGCGTCTTTTCGCGCTTGCCGTCAGTCAGGATTTCGGCCTTCAAGCGCTTGTCGAAAAGCTGTTCGAGAAAGTCGTGCTTGCGCGTGCCGCGGCCCTTGATCTGCACGAAGTCCGAGGGCGAGAAAATCGGCCGCATCAGGCCGAGGTTGAGGATGTCCGGACAGTCGTAGCCGGTCGTCATCATGCCGACGGTGACGCAGACGCGCGCCTTGCTGGTCTTGTAGGCGTCGAGGAAATTGGCCGAGCCGAGCAGATTGTTGTTGGTGAAGTTGATGGTGTATTGCTGTGCGTCCGGAATCAGCGAGGTGACCTGCACGGCAAAGTCCGACTGGTACTTGCCGGGCCAGAGTGCATCGGCCAGTTCGTTGAGGACCTGGGTCAGCTTGGCGGCGTGATTCTGGCTGACGGCGAAGACGATGGCCTTGCCGAGTTCACGGCTGACCGGATCGCGCAACGCATTTTTCAGGAAAGTTTCGCAGAAGAGGCGATTGGTGGCCTCGGAAAAGAATTTCTTTTCGAAGTCCTTGTGGAAAAAGCTTTCCTGTTCCGTGTCCGCCGTCGTGCCCGTTGCCGCAACGGGCACGACAACGGCGTAGCCCTGGTCGGACAGCAGTTGCGTGGTGATGTCGGTGCGGGCGTCGACCACCACCGGGTTGATCAGATAACCCTCGCGCACGCCGTCGAGCAGCGAATAGCGGTAGGTGGGCTGGCCGGATTCGCAGCCGAAGGTGCGGTAGGTGTCGAGCAGCAGGCGGCGCTCGGCCTCGCGCGGGTCGCGGGTGCTGGTCTTCCCGGCGTCGAACTTCTTGAGGTAGTCGCGCGGCGTGGCGGTGAGCCCCAGCTTGTAGCCGACGAAATACTCGAACACGGCGCGGGCATTGCCGCCGATGGAGCGGTGCGCTTCGTCCGAAATCACCAGGTCGAAATCGGTCGGCGAGAACAGGCGCCGGTACTTGTCGTTGAACAGCAGCGATTGCACGGTGGTGACGACGATCTCCGCCTTGCGCCATTCGTCGCGCCGTTCCTTGTAGATCACCGAGCTGTAGTCGTTCCGGAGTTGGGCGATGAAGGCCTTGTTGGCCTGGTCTTCGAGTTCCAGCCGGTCGACGAGGAACAGCACTCGGCGGGCGTTGCCGGTGCGCAGGAAGAGCTTGATGACGGCGGCCGCGGTGAGCGTCTTGCCGGTGCCGGTGGCCATCTCGAACAGGAAGCGGCTGTGGCCCTCGGCGACCGCATCCTGAATCGCCTGCACCGCGCGCTTCTGGTAATCGCGCAGGAAACGCAGACGGTTCTTCTGCATGAAGGCGTCGCGCTCGGCGGGATTGTTCCAGCCGGCCTCGGCCGCATAGCCGGGCATCTGCGTCAGCGCGATGTAATCCTTGCCGACCAGTTCGGTAAGGAGCTGTTGCGGATTGGGCTTGAAGCGGTGATAGCCCTTGATCGAATCGGGCGAGGGAAAGCGCGTGATGATGTGCGGGTTGCCCTGCTCCAGATCCCAGAAATAATGCAGATTGCCGTTGGACAGGACGATGAAGCGGCAGCTTTGCGATTTCGCATACTTGCGCGCCTGTTCCTTGCCGACCAGCGGGTTCTTGTCTTCCGATTTGGCTTCGAGCACGAGCAGCGGAAAACCGTTCTCGTCGAGCAGCAGGAAGTCGATGAAGCCCTTGCCGGTTTGCTCGAAATTTTCGCCGAGGGCATCGACCGCCGTTTTGGTCAGCCTGACCTTGGGCTCGAGAACGATGTTGGCCTTGCCCGCAGCGCAGTCGAAGAAGCGCCAGCCCGACTCTTCGAGCAGTTTGTTGATCTTGATGCGGGCTTTGGCTTCCTTCGCCGCCATCTGGTCTTTTTGGTGACTTTCCGGTTATTTGTCGTCTTCGCGTCATGTACCAGCCAGGACGACCGGAGTGTACAGCAGTACGGATAAATGCCGATTGTGTAATAAAACGGGTTGACGAAGGACGACGACCGCCGCTGACCGGGCGCCGGCCATCAAAATGAGATACGGCCTGTCACTTGCGCCGTACCGCCAGCGCCGACTCCCTATCAGGCGTAGAAGTGCTCGCCCTTCGCCGCCATGTCGCGCAGCAATTTCGGCGCCGCGAAACGCGGACCGCATTGCGTCGCCAGACGATCCATTGCCGCCACGGCCTGCGGCAGACCGAGCGTGTGCAACCAGCCGATCGGGCCGCCGCGGAAGGGCGGATAGGCCCAGCCGAGAATGGCGCCGACATCGGCATCGATCGGCGCGCGCAGCACCTTCTCTTCGAGGCAGCGCACGGTTTCCACCGACTGCACCAGGATCAGGCGCTCGACAATCTGCTCGAGCGAAATCATCGCCGTACCGTCAGCGCCGACTCTTGGTGGGAAGTGCTCGGCCAATCCGGGCCACAGGTGCTTCGGCCCGTCGGCCGGGTAGTCGTAGAAACCCGCGCCGGACTTGCGTCCGAGCCGGCCCAGGTCGGCTACCATTTTCGTCGCGACGCGATCGGCGGCGCGCTCGACATAGGCGGCACCGAGGTCGGCCCGGGTCTGCTGCGCCACCTTGTACACCAGTTCGATCGACACTTCGTCGGCCAGCGCCAGCGGGCCGACCGGCATCCCGGCGATCAGTCCGGCCTTGTCGATCAGCGCCGGCGGCACGCCTTCCTCGAGCAGGGCCATGCCTTCCGAAACGTAGGTGCCGAACACGCGGCTGGTGTAGAAGCCGCGCGAATCATTGACCACGATCGGCGTCTTGCCGATGGCCCGCACATAGTCCATCGAGCGCGCCAGCGTGGCGTCCGACGTAGCCTTGCCGACGATGATTTCGACCAGCGGCATCTTTTCCGCCGGCGAGAAGAAATGCAGGCCGATGAAGTTGGCCGGGCGCACACTGGCTTCTGCCAGGCCGGTGATCGGCAGGGTCGAGGTGTTGGAGGCGAAGATGGCGTCCGCGCCGATCACTGCTTCCGCCTTTTTCGTCACCTCGGCCTTGATCTCGCGCTTCTCGAACACGGCCTCGACCACCAGTTCGCACCCCTTGAGGTCGGCATAGCTGGCGGTGGGGTGGATGCGGGCGAGCAAACCTTCCATCGCTTCGGCCGTCATGCGCCCCCTCTGCACCTGCTTGCCCCACTGCTTGCGCGCGTAGTCCTTGCCCTTGTCCGCCGCTTCCTGCGTGGTATCGAGCAGCACGATGTCGATGCCGGCAGTCGCCGTCGACATGGCAATGCCGGCACCCATCATGCCGGCGCCGAGCATGCCGATCTTCGTGTACGTCTGCTGCGGCACGCCGCTTGGGCGCGACGCCAGCTTGTTGGCTTCCTGCATGCCGAAGAACAGGCTGCGGATCATGTTCTTCGACACCGGCGACATCACCAGATTGGTGAAGTAGCGCGCCTCGATCGCGAGTCCCGTGTCGAGGTTGGTCGACAGTCCCTCATAGACGCAGGAGAGGATATGGCGCGGCGCCGGGTAGTTGTCGTAGGTCTTCTCGCGCAGCATGGCGTTGGCCGCCATCAGCATCTGCATGCCGGAAGGCGTGTTGGGACCGCCGCCGGGAATCTTGGCGCTTTTCATGTCCCAGGGCTGCAGCGGCTTGGTGCCGGCAGCCAAGGTGTCCGCCACCCATTGCCGCGCCGCCTTGCGCTCCTCGCCCGCCGCCACCACGGCGTGGATCATGCCGATCTTCTGCGCCTCGGCCGCCTTGATGCGCTTGCCTTCCATGAGCAGCGGCGCCGCCGCCATCATGCCGACCAGGCGCGGCACGCGCTGCGTGCCGCCGGCGCCGGGCAGCAGGCCGAGAGTGACCTCGGGAAAGCCGAAGCGCGCCTTGGGGTTGTCGGCCGCGACGCGGTAATGACAGCCCAGCGCGATTTCCATGCCGCCGCCCAGCGTGCTGCCATTGAGCGCCGCCGCCACCGGCTTGCCGCCGAGTTCGATGGCGCGCATGAGGCGGTGCCAGGCGCTGATGTCGCGGTAGAAGGCTGCCGCATCGGTAGCGGCGCCGAGCTCGGCGAGATCGCCGCCGGCGATGAAGTCCTTCTTCGCCGAGGCGACGACGATGCCCTTGACCGCGGCATCGGCCAGGGCCTTCTGCATGGTCTCGGCGTAAGCCCCCATCGAGGCGGCGTTGAGGATGTTCTGCGACTTGCCGGGGTAGTCGAATTCGACGGTGGCGATGCCGTCCGCGTCAATGGAATAGTTCAGCATTTCAGACTCTCTCAATAATCGTTGCGATGCCCATGCCGGCGCCGACGCAGAGCGTAGCCAGACCGGTGGCCAGATCACGGCACTCGAGTTCATCGAGCAGCGTGCCGAGAATCATGGCGCCGGTGGCGCCCAGCGGATGGCCCATGGCGATCGCGCCGCCGTTGACGTTCATCCGGTCGTGCGACACGTCGAGCACCTGCATGAAGCGCAGCACTACCGCGGCGAAGGCCTCATTGAGTTCGAACAGGTCGATGTCGCCGACGCTCATGCCGGCGCGCTTGAGGGCCTTTTCCGCGGCATAGGAGGGGCCGGTCAGCATGATCGATGGCTCCGAGCCGATCGAGGCAAAGGCACGGATCCGGGCGCGCGGCTTGAGGCCCAGCTCCGCGCCCATCTCCCGCGTGCCGAACAGCACGGCGGCGGCGCCATCGACGATGCCCGAACTGTTGCCGGCGTGATGCACATGCGTGATGCGCTCGACTTCCGGGTAGCGCTGCAGCATCACGCTGTTGAAGCCGTACTTCTCGCCCTGCTCGATAAACGCGGGCTTGAGTTGCGCCAGCGATTCGAGCGTGGTTTCCGGCCGCATGTATTCGTCGCGATCGAGCATGACCAGGCCGTTGATGTCCTTCACCGGCACAATCGACCTGGCGAAGCGCCCTTCGTCCCAGGCCTGCTTGGCACGGCGCTGCGATTCGGCGGCGTAGGCATCCACATCGTGGCGCGAAAATCCCCACTTGGTGGCGATCAGGTCGGCCGAGATGCCCTGCGGCACGAAGCCCGTCTTCGCCGCGACCTGCGGATCGATCGGCCAGGCGCCGCCGGAGGAGAACATCGGCACGCGCGACATCGACTCGACGCCGCCGCCCACCACCAGGTCGGCCTGGCCGGACATGATCTGCGCCGCGGCCTGGTTGCAGGCCTCGAGGCCTGAGGCGCAAAAGCGGCTGACCGTGACGCCGGGTGCGCTGGTCGCATAGTCGGCATACAAGGCGGCGACGCGGGCGATGTCGGCGCCCTGTTCGCCCACCGGTTCGACGCAACCGAGCACCACGTCGTCCACCTTTGACGTGTCGAGCTGGTTGCGGTCGCGCAGGGCGCGCAGCGCCGTCGCGGCCAGATAGATCGGCGTCGCCTGATTCAGCGCACCGCCCTGCTTGCCCTTGCCGCGCGGCGTGCGCACGGCGTCGAAGATGAAGGCTTCGGTCATTACAGACTCCTGCTGATAAGTTCTTTCATGATTTCATTGGTGCCGCCGTAGATTCTCTGCACACGGGCATCGGCCCAGGCGCGGGCGATCGGATATTCCCACATGTAACCATAGCCGCCGTGCAACTGCACGCACTCGTCCATCACCTTGAATTGCAGGTCGGTGCACCAGTACTTGGCCATCGAAGCCGTCGCCGGGTCGAGCTTGTCTTGCAGCAGCAGTTCGATGCAGCGGTCGACGAAGACGCGGCCGATCTGCACCTCGGTTTTCAGTTCAGCCAGCTTGAAGCGGGTATTCTGAAACTTCATGATCTCCTGGCCGAAGGCCTTGCGCTCGCGGGTGTAGGTTACCGTCCAGTCGATCGCCGCCTCGGCCGAGGCCATCGCGATCACGGCGATCTGCAGGCGCTCCCAGGACAGTTCCTGCATCAGATAGACGAAGCCGTTGTTCTCTTCGCCGAGCAGGTTTTCCACCGGCACCTTGACGTTGTCGAAGAACAGCTCGCAGGTGTCCTGCGCCTTCATGCCGGCCTTGTGCAGCGGCTTGGCCTTGGTGAAGCCGGGCATCGAGGTGTCGACCACCAACAGGCTGGTGCCCTTGGCGCCCCGGGCCGGATCGGTCTTGGCGACGACGATGACGAGGTCGCACATATAGCCGTTGGTGATGAAGATCTTCGAGCCGTTGACCACGTAGTGATCGCCTTCGCCGCTTTTTACTAACTGGGCGGTGGTACGCACCCCCTGCAGATCGGAGCCCGCGGCCGGCTCGGTCATGGCGATGGCGCCGATCATCTCGCCACTGGCCATCTTCGGCAGATATTTCTGCTTCAGGTGTTCGCTGCCGTAATGCAGCAGGTAGGGCGCAACGATCTCCGAATGCAGTCCCCAGCCGAGGCCCGTGGCGTTGATGCGGGCCCCTTCCTCCATGAGGATTACCGAGAAGCGCTTGTCCACGCCGACGCCGCCATATTCTTCGGGCATCGTCGCGCAGAGAAAGCCGGCGGCGCCGGCCTTGGTCCAGATCTCGCGATCGACGTGGGTCTGCTCTTCCCAGCGCGCGTGATGGGGGGCGACCTCCTGCTCCATGAAGCGGCGCACGGTATCGCGAAACGCTTCGTGCTCCTCTTCGAACAGGGTGCGCGGAATCGACATCATGGGGTCTCCGTCCTCGATACAGGGGTGGTCATACGGGGCCGCCATGCTACCAAGCAAGCGCTTGCTTGACAAGCAAACGGAGGGGGGCAAAAATCACCGACTCAACCCACGACCGGACATCCCGCCAACGATCCGATCTCGCTGCCGGCCTAAATGGTTCTGGCGCAGTGCCTGATGAAACAAGGAGCAATCATGCAACCCAGTCATCCACCTCTCACCGCCACGCACGAGGTCATCAACCAAGCCCACGCGCTGGAAAACTACAACACCTACACCCGCAACCTGCCGCTGCAGGAAGCCGTCGCGCTGCAAGGCGCCGGCTGGGCGCACGACTGGCTGATCGCACGCGGCGCCGAGGTCGGCAGTGCGGAATGGATCGAGCACGGCCGCCTGGCCAATGACAACCCGCCGCAGTTGCGCCTGTTCGACCGCTACGGCAACCGCCGCGACGAGGTCGAGTTCCATCCCTCCTGGCACGAATGCCTTGGCTGGCTCAAGCGCCACGGCTGCGACACCGGCCCCTGGGCCGACCCCAAGCCCGGCGCGCATGTGGCCCGCGCTGCTGCCTACGTCATGTTCGCCGAGATCGAGGACGGCTCGCTGTGTCCCACCACGATGACCTACGGCGCGGTGCCGGTGCTGCGCCATGTACCCGAAATCGCCCGCGAGTGGATGCCGAAAATGCTCTCGCGCGAATACGACAAGCGCTTCATTCCCGCAGCGCAGAAGAACGGCGTACTGATCGGCATGGGCCTCACCGAAAAGCAGGGTGGTTCGGATGTGCGGGCCAATACCACGCGCGCCGAGCCGGCAGGCGACGGCAGCTGGCGCATCGTCGGCCACAAGTGGTTTCTCTCGGCGCCGATGTGCGATGCTTTCCTGGTCACGGCGCAGTCGCCCAGAGGCCTGTCGTGCTTCTTCGTGCCGCGCTGGACGCCGGACGGACGACTCAATGAACTGCGCATCCAGCGCTTCAAGGAGAAAATGGGCGACCGCTCCAACGCCGGCACCGAGGCCGAGTTCTGGGGCTCGCAGGGCTGGCTGGTTGGCGAGGAAGGACGCGGCATCCCGACCGTGCTGGAAATGGGGGTCTATACGCGGCTCGACTGCGCCATCGGCAGCACCGGCATCATGCGCTCGGCGCTGTCGCAGGCGCTGCACCACACCGGCCTGCGCTCTGCCTTCGGCAAGCTCTTGCGCCAGCAACCGCTGATGATGAACGTGCTGGCCGACATGGCGCTCGAAACCGAAGCCGCGACAGCGCTGTCGATGCGCCTGGCGCGCGCCTTCGACGCGCAGGAGGACGAGTCGGAGAGCCTGCTGCGCCGCATCCTGACGCCGGTGGCCAAGTACTGGACCTGCAAGCGTTGCCCGACGCTGGTGGCCGAGGCGATGGAGGTGCACGGCGGCAACGGCTACGTCGATGAAGGCCCGATGCCACGCCTGTTCCGCCAGAGTCCCTTGAACTCCATCTGGGAGGGCTCGGGCAACGTCATGTGCCTCGACACGCTGCGCGCCATGGGACGCCATCCGAAGAGCGTCGAGGTGCTGGCGGCCGAGATCGCGCCGGCGCTGGGAAAGAGCCGCGCCTTCGACACCTTCATTGCGAAGCTGAAGGACGGCCTCACCAATCCGCAGGACATCGAAATTCGCGCCCGCGAGCTGACCCAGGGCATCGCCCTGGCGATGCAGGGCGCACTGCTGCTGTGCCATGCACCGGATCCGGTAGCGGCCGCCTTCTGCGCCACCCGCCTGACGCCGAATCACTGGGGCGCCACGTTCGGCACGCTGCCCGCCGCCACCGACTTCGCGGGGATCATCGAGCGCGCCTGGCCCGGCCAGCCAACGTGAGCGACATCGATCCGGCGTGGCTCGCCGCCACCGAGTTTCTCGACTATGAGCATCCGGCAATCCAAGGCTTCGTGGCGGCAACAGTCGGTGCTGGCGATGTGCCGAAAGAGCAGGCACTGAAGCTCTACTACGCGGTGCGCGACGGCATCCGCTACGACCCCTACAGTTCCAGCATGAGGCGTGACGCGATGCGGGCCAGCACCACCCTTCTGACCGGGGTGGCCTACTGCGTGCCCAAGGCCCTGCTCTATGCGGCCTGCCTGCGTGCCATCGGCATTCCGGCGCGCCCGGGCTTTGCCGACGTGAAGAATCATCTCTCCACCGAAAAGCTGACGCGGCTGATGGGCACCGATATTTTCGCCTGGCACGGCTACGTCAGCCTGTGGCTCGACGGCAGGTGGGTCAAGGCGACACCGGCCTTCAACATCGAAATGTGCCGGCGTTTCGGCGTGCCGCCGCTGGACTTCAACGGCGAGACCGACTCGCTGATGCATCCCTACAACTCGGCCAACCAGCGCCACATGGAGTACGTCAGGCAGCGCGGCGAGTTCGACGACCTGCCCTACGACGAACTGGTGGCCGACATGCATGCGATGTATCCCAACCTGGTCGCCATCAGCGAAGGGAAGGCGGGCGGCGACTTCGACCACGAAGCGATCGGCCGGCCCGCCGCATGAGCGTGCTGATCGAACGGCAGGGCGCGGTGACCACGGTCATCATCGACCGGCCGGCGGCGCGCAATGCCATCGACCGCGCCACGGCGGCGGCACTGGCGGACGCCTTCCGCGCCTTCGACGCCGATCCCGCGGCATCTGTCGCGGTGCTCTGCGGCGCCGGATGCCACTTTTGCGCCGGGGCCGATCTGAAGGCCTTCGTCGCCAACCCGGATGAATGGCAGCTCAGTGAACAAGGCGATGCGCCCCTGGGTCCCACCCGGATGCTGCTGTCGAAGCCGGTGATCGCTGCCGTCGCCGGCTACGCAGTCGCCGGCGGCCTCGAACTCGCGCTCTGGTGCGACCTGCGGGTGGTGGAACAATCCGCCAGCCTCGGCGTATTCTGCCGGCGCTGGGGCGTGCCGCTGATCGACGGCGGCACGATTCGTCTTTCACGGCTGATCGGCCATTCGCGGGCGCTCGACCTGATTCTCACCGGACGTCCGGTTGGCGCCGACGAGGCGCTCGCCATCGGCTTGGCCAATCGCGTCGTCGCCGACGGCGCAGCCCGCGCCGCAGCGGAAGCGCTGGCGGTCCAGATCGCCGCCTTTCCGCAGACCTGCATGCGCCACGACCGCCTTTCGAGCTACGAGCAGTGGGGCCTGCCGCTGCAGGAAGCACTGATCAACGAATGTCGTCACGGCCGGATTTCGCTGGACAGCGGCGACGCCAAAACCGGCGCCGACCGGTTCCGCGAAGGTGAGGGTCGCCATGGCCGCTTCGAAGACTAAGCCCGCAGCGGAGGAGCCCAATCGTCGCGCCGACATCGTGCGCGCGGCGGGACGGCTGTTCCACGAAAAGGGCTACTCGGCCACCACCATCCGCGACATCGCTCATGCCGTCGGCATGGGTTCGGGTTCACCCTTCTATCACTTCAAGACCAAGCACGACATGTTGCGCGCCGTGGTGCTGGAAGGCATCGGCGCGATCCACCAGGCGGTGGCCAAGGCAGCGAACTCGGGCAAGGCGCCGCGGGCCACGTTCGAGGCCATGCTGCGCGCTCATCTGGATCAGTTGTTGGGCGAGCAAGGCCGCGATTTTGCCGCTGCGCTGTTGCACGAAAGCCGCCACCTGGATCCCGCGGAACAGGCCGAACTGGTGGCACTCAAGGATCGCTATGAGGTGATGTGGCAGAAGGCCCTGCGGGACTTGAAGGGTGCCGGGTTGATCGCCGACGACAGTCACGTCGCGCGCCTGTTTCTGTTGGGGGCCCTGAACTGGACCGTGCAATGGTATCGGCCGGAGGGGCCGCGAACCGTCGAGCAGATCGCGCGCCAGCTTGCCAGCTTCGTGATCGGAAAGCCGCAGCGCCCGTGAGGGGTCTATTGGTACTTCTTGAAGACGGCTTTGGCGTCCTGGTGAGCGCGGTCCAGCGTACAGATTGACGGATCGTCGTCGTGCCGGCTGAAGAAATCATCCGCCTGGGCGCGCATCACCATCTGGATCGCCGCCTCGTCGCTGATGCCGTATTTTTCGGTGATCAGCGTAGTTACTTCGTCGAGATGCTCTTCATAGGTCATTTTGAATCCCGCCGGTTTCCGTTCTGGTCAATTTTCCGCTTGCTGCTGCTGCCGTCGCCGCATGCGGATATAGAGCGACTCCACCTGCTGCCGCGCCCAGGGTGTGCGGCGCAGGAATTTGAGGCTCGAGGCAATGCTGGGCTCGTGGGTGAAGCAACGGATGTCGATCTGCCGCCCCAGGTCATCCCAGCCATAGCACCTCACCAGTTCGTTCAGGAGCATTTCCAGGGTGATGCCGTGCAGCGGGTTGTCGGGCTGGGTTGTTGCGTTCATGCCATGCCTGGTTACGGTCTTTGCGTGAGAAGCCGGGATCGCTCGACAATGCAATCGGCAGCGCCCACCTGATAGTCGCGACATACACCCGGCCGCTGCTCATAGATGGTGCACTTCATGGTGTGTCGATCCAGCGCCGCGCACCAGCCATCGTCGAGGCGCCGCATGACCCAGCCGCCCCATTGATCCTGCATGGTCAATGCAACCGGTACCTCATCGTCGCCCATCAGCATGACCTCCAGCCGGCAGCAGCAGGCCTCGCAGGCGGCGCACGAAATGCTCGCGTCGTAGTCCGTGTCATCCATGCCGTTTGTCCCGTCCATAGCGGCGGATTGTCCCATAAGCCGTCACGGCAATGGCTGGCGCATGGGCTGGCGCATCCGCAAACACCGCATCATGCCCGCTGCGCGATACTCTGCCCGACCAAAAAAAAACCGGCGAGATTGCTCTTGCCGGAGTTTGAAAGCCCCGCGTTGCGCGGGACGGAGGAGTAAGCGGTGAGCGGGTCAATAAATACCGCGCTGTCGTAGTGAACAATACGGCGACCGCCCCTCGGGGGGAATACCCCTAATGGCGTATTTGAACTACCGTGTTTCGGGTAGCAGGGTTAAGGCCGAAAACCAGCCGCTGAAGCATCAAGCTGGCGCGCCTTGCTTTGCCGCACGTGCAGCGGTCAGTCTCTGTGACCCGCCAGTTTCTTGGGCGTCGAGCCGACGATCTGTGAGGAAGCCGGCCTGGTCACCCGGTTCGGTGCCCATTGCAACCACGTTTCGACCGGCATCGGCCGGCCGTAAAAGTAGCCCTGATGGATCACGTCACCACGGCTGTTGAGAAAATCCGCCTGGACCTGAGTCTCGACGCCTTCTGCCACCACTTGCAGCTTCATGTGTTTGGCGACCGAGAGTATGGTTTCGATCAGGGCGGCATCGTTGGCATCGGTGGTGGCATCGGTGATGAAGCTCTTGTCAATCTTCAGTTCCTGGATCGGCAAGCGCTTGAGGTAGGCCAGGCTGGAATAGCCGGTACCAAAATCATCCATGGAAAAGTGCACACCCAATGTCCGCAGGGCGGTCATTTTTGACACTACATCGGCAAGATCGCCGATCACCAGACCTTCGGTGACTTCCAGCACCAGCCTGGTCGGATCGGCGCCGCTCGACTCCAGTTGCCATTTCACCTCGGCGACGAAGTCGTCTTTCTGGAAATGGCGTGGACTGATATTCACCGAGATTCTCAGTATCGAGCCCGCCGCATCCAGTCTCACCAGAAGGGCGCAAACCTCGGCAAGCATCCAGCGATCGATGGCAACGACGAGGTCGGAGGCCTCTGCCAGCGGGATGAATACCCCTGGTGAAATCAGGCCGCGCTCGGGATGTTGCCAGCGCACCAAGGCTTCCGCACCGACCTGATGTCCGGCCGCATGCACTTGAGGCTGGAGGTAAAGCCGCAGCTGCCCGTCTGTCACGGCCGCACGCAACTCGCCTTCGAGACGATAGCGCTCCGTCACCATTTCACCCATCGCATTCTCGAAGAACACGTCGCGTCCGCCGCCTTCGCTCTTGGCCCGATGCATCGCCAAGTCGGCCTGGCGCAGGACGTCGGAAGCCGTTTCCTGCGGAGTATGGGGGAACACCGCAATGCCGATACTGGCATCGAGATGAATCGCCTCATCATCGACCCAGAGGCTTTCACGCAATACCGCGCGCAGCTTCTCGGCCGCTGTCAAGGCCTGGCGCCCCGCCAATTGGGCGCTCGACACGAGTTGAGGCAGCAGCACGGCGAACTCGTCCGAACTCAGCCTGGCCAGGACGGCACCCTCGTCGAGGACCCGGGCAAAATGCTCGCCCACCAGCTTCAACAAGGTATCGCCAAGTGCCATGCCACGTGCTTCGTTGATGTCCATGAAGCGGTCCAGGTCGATCAGCAGGACCACGGCATATTTCGATTCTTGTTGCGCACTCTCCAGCTTCTGCGCCAGACGCTTGAGGAACAGCGAGCGATTGGGCAATCCGGTGAGGGCATCCCGCCAGGAAAGGTGTTCGGCGGTTTCCTGCGCGCGCCGGATCTCGCTGAGATCGGCAAAGACCGCGACATAGTTGGCAACCTTGCCTTCTTCGTCGCGCACACTGCTCACGGTCTGCCACTCCGGGAATACCTCGCCGTTCTTGCGTCGGTTCCAGATTTCGCCCTTCCACTCGCCGGTTTCGAGCAGGCTGCGCCACACTGCCTCGTGGAAGCTCTTGGAGTGACGGCCGGAATTCAGAATGTTCGGCTTCTTGCCGAGGACATCCTCCTGCGTGTACCCGGTGATGCGACAGAAGGCCGGGTTCACGGCAACAATGCGGGAGTCGGTGTCGGTAACCAGTATCGCCTCGCTGGTGGTATCGAACACCCTTGAAGTAAGACGCTGGTGGGCCTCGGCCTGCTTGCGCTCGGTAAGATCGTAGAAGGACGTTACAGTCCATTCGTCAGATTGACAGTGGCTCACCTCCATCACATGTTCCACGCCGTCCTTGGCGGTGATCCGGTATTCCCGGGACACATTGCCCGCGTCATCGTTCGCCCGCGTTTGGGCGACCTGCCGCCGCCATGTCGCAAATGCCGCTTTTCGATAGTCAGGGTCGGGAAAAGCCAGACGCCACATATCCTCCGGCGTGACCAGATCATTGGCGTCGTAGCCGAGCAACTGGGTGAATCTGCGGTTGACCAGGAAGGTTTGCTGGCCCGATGCGACCAATGCGGCCACCGGCAACCTCTCGACGATCCCGCGCAGCTTTGCCTCGCCTTCGCGCAAGGTTTCCGCAACCGTGAGGTTCAGGGTGATCTTGCGCGCGATTGCTACCAGGATCAGTGCGATCAGCAGCAAAAGCCCCGCATTCTGCAAGAATTCGCGGCGGAACTGCGCCTCTATGTCGTCCAGGTAGATGCCCGAACCAATGATCCATCCCCACGGCGCAAAACCCTTGACGTAGGAGATCTTGCTCACCGGCAGCGTTTGCCCGGGCTTCGGCCACTGATACTCGACAAAGCCGCCGCCGCTGCTGCGAACCGCGGCGACAAATTCGACAAACAGCTTCTTGCCTTTGGGATCGTGGAATTCGGACAGGTCCTTGCCTTCCAGTTCGGGCCTGTTCGGGTGCATCACCATCGCGGGCTGCATGTCATTGATCCAGAAATATTCGTCACCCGAATAACGCATGGACCGGATGGCCGCCAAACTGGTTTTCTGCGCCTCGGCACGGTTCAGTTTGCCGGCGGCCTCAAGCGCGTAGTTGGTCTCCAGCACCTTGTGGGCCACCTCCACCACATACTGGGCGGTAAGCTTCCGGCCGTCGATGAAACTCGAATGAAGGTACAGCATGGCGTGCGCGAACAGCACGACGCTGCACGTCATGGCCAGAATAATCATCAGCCTCAGGCGTGATGATGTGGTGCTCTTCCCCTGCATGACCAAGTCCGGTTGCCGGAAATGAAGACCGGCTATTATCCTCCCGAATTGTGCGGCGCAGCAATCAGAATGGCGCGCCCGGCAAACGCCAAGCGGCCTTCAGTCGAAGTAGGTGCGACCTTCCTCGAAATGCGCCGCGAACCAGCCGCTCCTCAGGCTTTCGGTACGCACCTTGCCGCGGCTGTTGGGTGCGTGCACAAAGCGGTCGTCGCCGATGTAGATGCCGACGTGCGAGTACGGCCGATTGAGGGTGTTGAAGAAAACCAGGTCGCCGGGACGCAGTTGCGCGCTTGGCACCGGCTTGCCCTGCCTGGCCAGATCCGCCGCCGAACCGGCCAGCCGCATGTCGACCGACTTCCGGAAGACGTAGCTGACCATGCCGCTGCAATCGAGCCCGGCCTCCGGATTCTTGCCGCCAAAGCGGTAACCGGTTTCGATCAGCCCCAGTGCAAACAACACCACGTCGTTGGCCCTGGCGTTGATGCTCGCCGCAGCGCCCGACCCGGCCTCCGGCGCCGTAGCGCCAGCGCCAGCGCTGTGCGTCCCTCCGGGAACTCTTGATGAAACCACCGGCGCCGGCGACTGCGCACCATAATTCAGGACGCCGCACGCGCCGAGCACCAGCGTCGAACTGGCGAGCAGTGCAGCAAGCGAATAGCGGGAAGCTGACATAAGGACAAATCTAATCCGCTACACTGATGCCGATAAACCCGAGCAAGGCAGAAAATCTCATGCAAATCCGCGCCGCCGTCCTCAGCCAGATGGAACTCCCGCGCCCTTACGCGAAGACGCGACCGATCGCGATCGAGACGGTGAACCTCGCCGGGCCCGGTCCCAATGAAGTATTGGTCCGCATCACGGCGGCGGGTTTGTGCCATTCCGACCTGTCGATCGTCAACGGCGACCGCCCGCGGCCGATGCCGATGGCGCTTGGCCACGAAGCCGCCGGCATCGTCGAGGAAACCGGACCCGGCGTCACCGATCTGGTGCGCGGCGATTCCGTGGCGCTGGTTTTCGTCCCCAGTTGCGGCCACTGCCTGCCCTGTCTCGAAGGCCGCCCGGCCCTGTGCGAACCCGGTGCCGCAGCCAACACCGCGGGCACCATGGTCGGCGGCCATCGCCATCTGTCGCGCACCGACGGCACGGCGCTGAATCATCAGGTCGGCGTTTCCTGCTTCGCCGAATATGCCGTATGCAATCGCGGCAGCCTGGTCAAGGTGATTCCCGACCTGCCGCCGGACGTCGCGGCGATCTTCGGCTGCGCGGTGCTGACCGGCGTCGGCGCCGCGATCAACTCGGCGCAAGTGAGGCTCGGACAAACCGTTGCCGTGGTGGGCCTCGGCGGCGTCGGCCTGTCGGCCCTGCTCGGCGCGCTGGCGGCCGGTGCGCGGCAGGTCATTGCCGTCGATACGCTGCCGGCGAAACTCGAAACCGCACTGGCGCTGGGCGCGACGCAGGCCTTCCGCGCCGATGATCCCGATCTGGTGGCGCAGATCAAGGCCGCGACCAGGGGCGGCGTGGATATCGCCATCGAGGCGGCGAGTTCGGTGCTGGCGCTCGACCTCGCCTACAAGATGACCCGGCGCGGCGGCACCACGATCACCTGCAGCCTGCCCCCGCCGTCGCACACCTTCAACGTACCGGCCGTCAATCTGGTCGCCGAGGAACGCACGTTGAAAGGCTGCTACCTGGGTTCTGCGGTACCGGCGCGCGACATTCCGCACTACATCGCTTTGTTCAAGGCCGGCCGGCTGCCGGTGGACAAGCTGATCACGCATCGCCTGAAGCTCGACCAGATCAACGAGGGCTTCGACCGGCTGGCGTCGGGCGAGGCCGTGCGCCAGGTCATTCTGTTCGACTGAACCATGCACTCCAGAACCTACCTGTTCACCTCCGAGTCCGTTTCGGAAGGCCATCCGGACAAGCTCGCCGACCAGATTTCGGATGCGATCCTCGATGCCTTCCTGAGCCGCGAGGCCACGGCCAAGGTCGCCTGCGAAACCCTCGTCGCCGACAATCTGATTGTCATTGCCGGGGAATTCCGGACCTCCGACGAAGCGCTGTTCAACGCGATCCATGATCGGGCCGCGGAGATCGCCCGCCAGGTGCTGCGCGATGCGGGCTACAGGGACGCCGCGACCGGCATCGATCCGGATCGCTGCGAGGTCCAGGTGCGCTTCAACCATCAGTCGATCCAGATCAACCAGGGCGTGGTGCACCCCGACGGCCAGCTCGGCGCCGGCGATCAGGGCCTGATGTTCGGCTTCGCCTGCGACGAAACACCGGACCTGATGCCCTATCCGATCTGGCTCGCGCATCGCCTGGTCAGGAGGCAGGCGCAACTCAGGAAATCCGGCGCCCTGCCCTGGCTGCGTCCCGACGCCAAGAGCCAGGTCACGGTGCTCTACGAAGGCCACAAAGTGGCCGGCATCGCCGACGTCGTGGTGTCGACGCAGATCGAACGCGGCCTCGATCCGGCATGGGTGACGCGCGAAGTCACGCGCGAGATCATCGATCCGCTGGTACCGGCCAAGCTGCGCACGCGGGATTTCCGCCTCTGGGTCAATCCCGCCGGACCCTTCGAAATCGGCGGCCCCAATGGCGACACGGGCGTCACCGGGCGCAAGATCATCGTCGATACCTACGGCGGCTCCTGCCCCCACGGCGGCGGCGCCTTCTCCGGCAAGGACCCGAGCAAGGTCGATCGCTCGGCGACCTACATGGCCCGCTACATCGCCAAGAACATCGTCGCCGCCGGCATCGCCCGGCGCTGCCTGATCCAGATTGCCTACGCCATCGGCCTGGCCGATCCGGTGTCGGTGATGATCGATACGCAAGGCACGGGGAGCGTGCCCTACGAGGAGTTGGAAGCCGCGGTGAAAAAGGTCTTCCGCCTGACGCCGAGCGGCATCATCGCCACCCTCGACCTGGCGCGGCCGATCTACCGCCAGACCGCCGCCTACGGCCACTTCGGGCGCAGCGACATCGACCTGAGCTGGGAACGGACGGACCAGGTCGAAGCATTGAAGGCGGCTCTGATGGACCCCCTGCGCTACAAGGCGGTCGAGCAAAAAACGCTCTCCTCGCCGTAGCGGATGGGCTGACTCACGAGAGGGAGAGCGAAATGTCGAACCAGTTTTCAATTGCTGCCAGGAAAACCCGTCGACGCCTGCTGGGAGTTTGCGCCGCTGCGTTGCTGCTGTCCGCCTGCGGCAGTACCAGCATCCATTCCGGCGCCGGCGGCACGAAGATCGAAGCGCAGCAGGTCGTGGCTCTGGTCTACGCCCAGGCACCCGACTCGGAAATCGAAAAGCTGCTGTACTCCGGCGGCGACCTCACCCGCGCCATCAGGCGCCTGCGGGATCGCTACCCGCAACTCAAGCCCTGGCTGGACCAAGGAGTCATCGGCAACACCGCCAACGGCTTGGTGACCCTGCGCGACGCTGCCCTGCGCGACGCCGCCCTGCGCGACCTCGTGTCGAAAGAAAACCGCGATCGGACATTGCTCTACCGCGAAACTTCCAACGCTGTTGGACAGGATGACGAGCATCCGAACTGGCTGGCCTACGTGTCCTTCTCCTTCGGCAGCGAGTGGATAGGACAGGGTCCGGCGGGGTGGTGGTGGATGAATGAAAAGCGAGAATGGCTGCAGAAGTGAGGCAGCAAGCCGCTCGGCCTGTTGCCGGCGTATCGGGTTTTCCGCGTGACTGGCCAGGAGCGAGCAGGCACCCTAACTTGTCTTCGGCAATTCGCGCTTGGTGCCGTCGTCGTTGATCGCCACATAGGTCAGTTGCGCCTCGGTGACCTTGACCACCACCGGATTGGCCGGATGACGCTCGGCGAAGACCTGCACGTCCACGGTGATCGAGGTACGGCCGACGCGAATCACCTCGACGTAGAAGCTGACGATGTCGCCGACCGAGATCGGCTGCTTGAACAGGAAGGACTGCACCGCGACGGTGGCGACGCGGCCGCGGGCGCGGCGCATCGCCGGAATTGCGCCGGCAACGTCGCACTGCGCCATGACCCAGCCGCCGAAGATGTCGCCGTTGCCGTTCATGTCGGCCGGCATCGGCATCACGCGCAGTACGGGTTCGCGCCCCGGAATCTTCACGCCTTCGTGACCCATCACCGGCCTCCGCTGTTCATATAGTTCATCGGTCCTCCAGTATAGGGCGCAAAGCCGGTACCGAAAATCACGCCGGCATCGGCCAGTTCGGCATCGGCGACGATGCCGGCCGCCACCAGGCGCTGCGTGGCATCGAGCAGGGGCTTGAGCATGCGCTCGGCCAACGCCGCCGTATCGCCAGCGCCGACTCCTGACTTCTGCGCCTTGCCCTCGACCCAGTTGTAGAAGCCCTTGCCTGACTTCTTGCCCAGATGTCCCGCGCTTACCAACTCCACCAGCTTCTTTGGCGGATCGGCTTCGCCGACCAGTTGCCGCCCTGCCGCCACGGCGACATCCAGCCCGACCGTGTCGGCCAGTTCGATCGGCCCCATCGGCATGCCGAAGGCCAGCATGGCGGCATCGATGGTCTCGGGCGCGATACCCTCGTCGATGCAGCGCATGGCCTCGTGCATGTAGGGCGCCAGCACGGCATTGACCAGGAAGCCCGGCGCATCCCTGACCGGCAGCGGCAGCTTGTCGATGCCGCGGACGAAAGCCGCTGCCTTCTGCGCCGCCTGCGGCGCCGTGATCTCGCCGGCCACCACTTCGACCAGCGACATCATCGCCACCGGGTTGAAGAAGTGGATGCCGACCAGGCGCGAAGGATCCTTGAACTTCGCCGCAATGTCGGCCAGTTTCAGCGACGAGGTGTTGGACGCCAGCAGCGCGTCCGGCTTGGCGCGCGCTTCGATGTCGGCGAACAGCGCCTGCTTGGCTTCGAGGTTCTCGAAAATCGCCTCGATGATGACATCGGCCTGGCGCACGCCGTCGCCCTGCGGATCGGCGATCAGCCGGTCGAGCGCAAAGCGCGCCAGCTTCTTGTCGCGCAGCTTTCTTTCAAAGAACTTTGCGGCGCGGCCGACGGCCGGCGCGATGCGCTCGATCGACTGGTCCTGCAGGGTCACCGTCATGCCGCGCAGCACGCACCAGGCGGCAATGTCGCCGCCCATGACGCCGGCGCCGACGACGTGCACGTGGCGCGGCGCGAAATTCTCCACGCCTTTGCCGAAGCCCTTGAGCCGGTCCTGCAGGAAGAAGACGCGGATCAGGTTGCGCGTGGTCGGGTGCATCACCAGCGCGTCGAGCGAGGTCGGCTTGTCGGCGGGAACCGCCAGCGTTTCGCCGCCGTAGTTCTGCCACTGGTCGATGATCGCGTAGGGTGCCGGATAGTGTTCCTGCCGCGCGCGCTTCGCCACCTGCTTGCGGGCGCCGCTGGCGACGAGGGCCTTGAGCGGCCCGTTCATCAGTCTCTGCATGAACGAGCTTTGCGCCTGACGCGGCGGCTTGCCCGAGAGCACCATCATGCGCGAGGCATTTTCCATGACGCGCGGCGGCACGCAGGCATCGGCCAGGCCCATTTTCTTCGCCCGCTTCGCGTCGATGTTCTTGCCGGTCAGCATCATGTCCAGCGCTGCCGCCGGTCCGACGACCTGCGGCAGGCGCAACATGCCGCCCCAGCCCGGCACGATGCCGAGCATGACTTCGGGCAGTGCGAACTTCGTGCCCGGTTCATCGACAGCGATGCGATAGCGGCAGGCCAGCGCCAGCTCGGTACCGCCGCCCATGCAGTGGCCGCGCACCAGCGCCAGCGTCGGGTAGCTGATGGCGGCGAGGCGGTTGTAAGTGTCCCAGCCGCGCTTGATCAGCGCGCGTGCCTTTTCCGGCGTCTCGGCCGACGTGAACTCCTCGATGTTGGCACCGGCGATGAAACCGGCCTCCTTGGCCGATTTGAAGATCAGGCCCGTGGGCGGATTCCTTTCGCATTCGTCGAGGATCAGGCCGAGCTCGGCCATGACGTCGGCGCCCAGCGTATTGGTCGAGGAATCGGCGGTATCGAGGATCGCCCAGGCCAGTCCGTCGGCCTCACGTTCAAGACCCCAGTGCTTGAAGTTGCTCATGTCGATTTCCTTGCGTTGGGGGTGACGATGCGGCCGACGATGGCCGGCCGCGCATCGTCATCCACGTGAAGTGCGAAGACCTCTTCCCCCGGCCGCGATTCGGTACGCAGGGTCACCCGGGCGCCATAGAACACCGGGCCCTTGATCCAGGTTTCGAGCTGCATCGGGCCATGGTGCGCCGCGCCGAGATGGCCGAGACACTGGCCGATGACCCGCTGCGGATGGGCGAAGGCGCCGGCGTAGCCTAAGCGGCGCGCGTACCAGTTGTTCATGTGCAGGGGATTGATGTCACCACTCAGACGACCGTAGCGCCAGCAACCATGCGCGGGCATTTTCCAGTCCGTCCTGGCCTCGCCAGCGACCGCGGGACTGGATGGCGCCGCCGCGTCCGCCGCGCCCGCCGCACCAAATCGGCCTCGGGCATAGAAGGTGTTGAGGGCTTCCCACACCTTGCGGCCGCCGGTTTCGGCGCTGACATGAAGATCCATCTCGGCGCCCTTTTCGAGCAGGCGCCGCGCACCCGTGCGTACCGTGAAATCGAGCACCGCATCCGGCGCTATGGCCTCATGCAGGGTCAGGCGGTTGCGCACCTGGAGCACCCGCCAGATCGGCAGCGGGAAGGCCGGGTGACTCAGCACCGCCATCAGCATGGGAAAGCTGACGGTATGCGGATAAAGAATCGAGAGCTGCTCGCCTGCCGGCAGACCGGACAGACCGACGTAATCGGCAAGCTGCCGCGGCGAAGCGCGTTGGCCGGACCACCGCGCCTGGATGTCGGGCAATCTGCCATCATCGGAAAAGCCACGCGACGGCCGCCAGACCTGCGACACGAAGGCCAGCAGCGAAGGCTGGGCGCGGTAATCAAGCCGAATCGGCGCGGGCATGGCGGCCAGTGCTAAACCGTCTCGACCAGCACGGCACCGCCCTGCCCGCCGCCGATGCAGATGGTGGCGATGCCGCGCTTGCTGCGTTTGCCATCATTGTCACGCCGCAGCACATGCAGCAGGTGCAGCACGATGCGCGCGCCGGAGGCACCGACCGGATGGCCGAGCGCAATCGCGCCGCCATCGACATTCAGCTTGGACGTATCGAGCGCGCCCAGCGCGCCGTCCAGCCCGAGTTCTTCGCGGCAGTAGGCGGCGTCGTTCCACGCTCGCAGGCAGCCCTGTACCTGCGCGGCAAAGGCTTCGTTGATTTCCCAGGCGTCGAGGTCGTTGAGGCCGAGGCCGTGACGCCGCAGGATCGGCGTCGCCGCGTGCACCGGGCCGAGGCCCATCTGCGCCGGATCGAGGCCGGCCCACTGCGTGTCGGTGATCTTGCCGATCGGCTGCAGCCGGTATTTTTCGACGGCCGCGGCCGATGCCAGCAGCAGCCAGGCCGCGCCGTCGGTGATCTGCGAGCTGTTGCCCGGCGTGATCTTGCCGTAGGTACGATCGAAGAAGGGCTTCAGCTTCGCCAGATTTTCCACGCTCGAGTCGAGTCGCACGCCATCGTCCGCCGCATACACCTTGCCCGCGGCATCGATCAGCGGCACGATCTCCCCGAAGCGACCGGCCGCCTGCGCCGCCGCCACCTTCTTGTGGCTCGCGACCGAAAAGGCATCCATCTCGCGCCGCGAGATGCCGAACTTCCAGGCCAGGTTTTCCGCGGTCTGGCCCATCATCAGATTGACCACCGGGTCGGTCAGGCCCTTGACGATGCCGATCACCGGTGTCAGCAGCATGGCGGGACGCAGCTTGGCGAACAGGCCGATCCGGGCGCCGAGTGTGCGCGTCTGCGCCATGCGCGAGAACCACAGCACCATCTGGTCCGAGTAAAGCAAGTGAGTGCGCGACAGCGCATCGACGCCGCCGGCCATCACCAGTTGCGACCGCCCGAGCTGAATGTTGGCGATCGCGGAATCGATGGCCTGCATGCCGGAGGCGCAATTGCGCATCACGGTCCAGCCCGGCACCTTGTTGCCGCAGCCGAGACGCAGCGCGATGACGCGGCCGATGTTCACCTCATCGACGCTGGGACCGGCGCAACCGACGATCACTTCATCGAGCCGGTCGGGAGCGAAGGGCTGGCGCGCCAGCAGGGCGCGGCCGGAAATGGTGGCGAGGTCGGAGGCCGCGAACGGCCCCGGCACGTTGCGCGATTTGAGGAAGGGTGTGCGGGCGCCATCGACGATATAGACGGGGGCGAAAGCGGCCATGATTACGCCGCCCGCCGGAGGATTTCAGCGGCACCGGGCTGATCGACGGAGAAGTCCTGCGGAAAATCATCGACCGCAATCGCCTTGTCGCGCAGATGAATGTGGCGCTGGACCAGGGCCACTTCATCGGCCGACAGGATGCCGGCTTCCTGCGCGTGACCCAGTTGGGTCGCCGTGTCACCAGCGCCGACTCTGCCGGCCTTCGCCGCGGCGCGCAGCTTGGCCTCGACGGGCTCGGCGGCGATGGTGGCTTCCAGTGCCAGTTCGACCACACCGACCGCATCGTTCTCGTCGCGCGGCACGTACATGCCGGCGGTGAGGCGATCGCGGGTCGCCGACGGCTCGGTCAGCAGGCGTGCCACCTCGTGGCCGAGGCGATCCGACGGCGCCTCATAGCGACGGCCGAGCGGGAAGATCTTCCAGCGCAGGACCGCGGCGATAAAACGCTGTGGGAAGTTCGCCATGACGCCGTCGAAGGCGTTCTGCATCCTGAACATGGCATCCTGCATGGCCCAGTGCATCAGCGGCGCATCCTCGGCCTGACGGCCTTCGTCCTCGTAGCGCTTCAGCGTCGCGGAACAGAGGTACAGCAGGGAGAGGATGTCGCCCAGCCGCGCCGAGAGTTTTTCCTTGCGCTTGAGGTCGCCGCCCATGACCAGCATCGAAACGTCGGCGAGGACGGCGAAGGCCGCCGAAAATCGCGTCAGCTGCCGGTAGTAGTAGCGGGTTTCGGGCGCTGCGCCAGCCGGCGCCGAGCCGAAGCGCGATCCCGTGAGGCCCATGGTCCAGGCGCGGAAACCCCGGCTCCAGACGAACCAGACGTGACGGAACAGGGCCTGGTCGAAATCACGCAGGCCCTGCGCCGCATCCGGGCTCCGCGCCGCCTCCATTTCCTTCAGCACGTAGGGATGGCAACGGATCGCGCCCTGGCCGAAAATGATCAGGCTGCGGGTCAGGATGTTGGCGCCTTCGACGGTGATGGAGATCGGAATCTGCTGGTAGGCGCGGCCCATGAAATTGTTGGGGCCGAGGCAGATGCCCTTGCCGCCGAGGATGTCCATTGCATCATTCACCACTTGGCGCGCACGCTCGGTGACGTGGTACTTGACGATGGCGGAAACCACGGACGGCTTTTCGCCGAGGTCGATGGCGCCGGCCGTCAGGGTCCGCGCCGCGTCCATCATGTAGGTGTTGCCGGCCATGCGCGCCAGCGGTTCCTCGATGCCCTCGAACTTGCCGATCGCCGTCCTGAACTGGCTGCGGACGCGGGCGTAGGCCCCGGTGGCGCGCACCGCGAGCTTGGCCATGCCGGTGTTGGAGGATGGCAGCGAAATCGAACGACCCGCCGCCAGGCATTCCATCAGCATGCGCCAGCCCTGCCCGGCCAGCGCCGGACCGCCGATGATCCAGTCGAGCGGCATGAAGACGTCGGTGCCCGAGTTCGGCCCGTTCTGGAATACCGCATTCAGCGGCAAGTGGCGACGGCCGATATTGACGCCGGGGTGGTCGGTCGGCACCAGCGCGCAGGTGATGCCGATGTCTTCGCTGTTACCGAGCAGATGGTCCGGGTCCTTGAGACGGAAGGCGAGGCCGAGGAGGGTGCAGATCGGCCCCAGCGTGATGTAGCGCTTGTCCCAGCTCACGCGCATGCCGATCACTTCCCTGTCCTGCCAGATGCCGCGGCAGACGATGCCGGTGTCGGGAATCGATGCGGCATCCGAACCGGCATGGGGGTTGGTCAGGGCGAAGGCAGGAATCTCCAGCCCTTTCGCCAGTCGCGGCAGGTAATGGTTCTTCTGTTGCTCGGTGCCGTAATGCAGCAGCAGTTCCGCCGGGCCCAGCGAGTTGGGCACCATGACCGAAACCGCTGCCGCCGAGCAGCGCGTGGACAGCTTCTGCACCACGGCCGAATGGGCAAGCGCGGAGAACTCGAGACCGCCATAGCGCTTGGGGATGATCATGCCGAGGAAACCCTTTTCCTTGACGTAGGCCCAGGCCTCGGGTGCGAGGTCATGGTCAATCTGCGTGGTGTCCCAATCGCTGACCATGGCGCAGAGCGCTTCGCATTCATTGTCGAGGAAGGATTGCTCCGCCGCCGACAATTGCGGCCGCGGATAGTCCAGCAGCTTTTGCCAGTTCGGCCGGCCGGAGAAGAGTTCGCCCTCCCACCAGACGGTGCCTGCTTCCAGTGCTTCCCTTTCGGTCTGCGACATGGCGGGCAGCAGTTTCTTGTACGCGGCGAAGATCGGCCCTGTCAGCAAGAGGCGGCGCAGGGGTGGAAAGAACAGCACGGCCGCTGCCGCAGCAATCAGAATCAGCAACCAGCGCATAACATCTCCTTTGCCAGTCACTGTCAAGCGGCACGCTTTGCGCGCGGCTTCTTGACGGGTTGCGAATGGATTTCAGGCAAGGGCGCACGCAAGCCACCGATGAGAAAACTCATCAGGCGGGAATACAGCGCCTCGGGATCGGTGTCGTCGATCGGCCCCAGAATGCGCAGCGCATCGGGACCGGAAACGGCGTAAGACAAGGCACCCATCATGAAATGGAAGCGCCAGAGGAATTCCTCCTGCGGTACATCGGGCAGCGCCTTGAAGAAAGCCGCCTTGTAGCGGGCTATCACCACCGCATATTCCTCGGCGAGAAAGCTGCGCACGAATTCCGAAGGCTCGGTATAGATGCGGCCCAGCAGGCGCATGAAGGTTCTGCCGCCCTGGTTTTCCGCTGCCATGCGGATCGCTACGCCGAAGAAGGACTCGACGATCTGTCGCGGTTTCAGGGGCGCACCCCTGGCTTCGGTTTCCAGCGCATCGAGAGCGGCAATCCGCTGCTGGTTGAGCCAGGTCAGCCGGCGCCGGAAAACCGCTTCGATCAGGGCCTCTTTCGAGCCGAAGTGATAATTAACCGCGGCGAGGTTGGCATGCGCCGCGGTGGTGATCATGCGCAACGTGGTGCCGTCGAGCCCGTGTTGAACCAGGAGGTTTTCGGCAGCATCGAGAATGCGGGAGCGGGTATCGGATTCCATGGGCAAACAGGCCTTTGATAAACGTCAGTTTCAAACAAACGTTTTAATGGTGACATTTGCGGCCCAGGGCTGTCAAGCGCCATCGCAGCCCGGTCGCGCATGATGTGGTTCGACTATCTCGAGCCGGCCCCTGATTGCCGGCTTGCAGCGTTGTCTTGCCGCCACCTGGTCCGTGTTGCGCTAGAGCAAGCGCGACCACAGGTGCGCGATCAGTTCCTTGACCCGCAAGAGAAGGGACCGGCGTTGCCAACTCTCCCGCGCGATGGTTTCCGAAGCTGCAAGGTCCTTCGCGAACGCGGCCTGCATTTGCTGGGCGAAATCGCGGCCGAGGACCACCGCATTGATCTCGTCGTTGTTGAGAGCGCTGCGCCAATCCAGGTTGCTCGAGCCGATGCAGGACCAGACGCCGTCGATGAGCGCAGTTTTCGAATGCAACAGCGCGCCGCGCCGCTCGTGGATCTTTATCCCGGCGTTCAGCAGCTCGGAATAATGCCAACGCCCTGCATGAAATACCATTTCCGAGTCGGAATGGCTGGGCAGAATCAGCTTCACATCCACGCCACGGCCGGCCGCGTCGATCAGGGCCTTGAGCAGCTGAGGGTCGGGAACGAAGTAGGCGTTGGTCAGATACACCTGTTTTTCCGCGTTGCCGATCGCGGAGATCAGCGTCAGGTACATCAGGCTGTAGGGGTCGTCGGGCGTGCTGCCGATGGCGCGCACTATTTCATTGCCCTCGGCTTTTAGCGCAGGAAAATATTCCTTCGCGGCAAGCGGCGCGCCGTGCTGCTTTTCCCATGTTTGCATGAACAGCTTCTGCAATTCGCCGACCACGGGGCCTTCGATCCGAAGGTCCGTATCGCGCCATGCGACATTGGGCGCGGTCGTCTTTCCGGGCGGCACGCCGGCCGAGCCCGAGGAATTGACGCTGCTGATATTGATGCCGCCGACGAATGCGACCTTCCCGTCCACGATCAGCAATTTCCGATGATCGCGGTTATTTATCAGCCATGGCCCTTTCGCCGCGAGCGGGTTGATCGGATTGAATTCGACCACCGCGATGCCGGCTTTCGTCAGTTCCTCGAAGAAAGCCTTCGGCGTGTTGAAGCCACCGATGCTGTCATAAACTATGTTGACCTGAATGCCCCGACCCTGCTGCTCCAGCAGCAAACTCGCGAACTCCTGCCCGACCTGATCGTCTTCGATAATGTAGGACTCGAGATTGATATGATCCTTGGCCTCGCGGATTGCGGCAAACATTGCCGCGTAGGTAGCTTTTCCGTCCTGTAACAAGGTGAGTTTGTTGCCCAGGATAAGCGGGCTGTCACTGATTGCCTGTTCCAGCGCAATCTGCTTGTCCAGAATATCGATGTCGCCGGATTTGCGCTTGAGCTCGGCGATGATAGCGGCGCTTTTCTGTGCGGAAAGCTGACCCCGCGCATTTTCGAATCTGGCGGCTTGCGCAGTTTGCCGCTCCTGCAGCAAGGCATCGGTGTCAGGCAGTGTTGCGCAGCCTGCCGTGGCGAGCAGGCTCAAGGCCATCACCGCAGCGAGCTTGGGCGCGCGAATTACCATTTTCCGCAGGTAACGCCCGAGGAGCTTCGTCACGGGCAGCGCCCGTGACGACTGCACCTCGACCGCAGACACCGATCCCATGCCACAGGAAGCTTAACGCGCAGGAGGCGGAGGCGGAACCACTATGACCGTGTCGCCGCCGGTTCTGCCACGCTGACCCGTCGCTCCGGTATCGCCTGTGGAACCTGTGGATCCGGTCGATCCGGTGGCACCGGTCGCGCCAGACGCTCCGGTATCGCCCGAAGCTCCCGGCGCTCCGGTGTAACCGGTTGATCCGGTCGCCCCTGTGGCGCCTGTCGGCCCGGCCGGCCCCGGTACGGGAACTGCAATCACGGTTGCAGGGGCTACGGCAGCAGGCTTGTCGCAGGCACTCAAGGTGAGCGCCATCAGTCCGGCAGAAACCAGTATTGAATACTTCATGGAAATTCCTTTTATAAGGTTGAGCCAAGCCGCTTCCCTGAACAAATTCGCGGCCGCTGGAAGGGAGTAACGCTCCAAAAGTACGTCATGTCAGGGTGCGATTCCGTGCGCTGGCGCGCATATCGTTGTTCTGACCTAACCCGAAAACAACTTTGGCCTCCTTGCGTACGACAGCGCACAGAACGCGGCACTTCAAAACCATAGGATTTTCCCTGGGATGCGAGTTTGACCGGCATTCCGATGCCGCCGAACAGCGCGGCCTGCGCGGCTCATCACTTCTTCGGGCCGAAGGGAAGGTAATTCTCATGAAGGGGATTCAAATGACAGTCACCAAGCTTTCCATATTGCTATTGGCAGGCATCGGCGCCGGATGCACCAGCATACCGCCCGCATCTCAAGTGTCGGCGTCCGATCTACCGAATTGTTTCGATAACAATTACGACAAGGAGCGCGGTCTTTTCACGATCAAGGGCGACGTTGGCAAGGCGGTAAATCAACAGTGCTTGCTCACGGTGGGGCCGCGCGCGGGTGTTTCTTCATCGTCACAACTTAGGGCGGGCAGCTACCGGGTTTATCTTGCCAATGGCGGCGGCGGCGGCGCCGGCGGGACTTTAGAAGTCGCCCCCGGCGGCGCCAAAGCAGCCACCGGCGGCGGCGGCGGTGGTGGTGGCGGTGCCGGTGCCAAGGAAACCCAGGCGACGGTCAATCTGGCCGAGGGGGTATACAAACTCACCCTCGGTGCAGGCGGGCCTGGAGGAACTGCCTGCATGCCCGGTGCCGGCTTCGGCGGCGGCCCCGGTTGGGTTGGCAGTCCCAGCAACATGATCCGCGTGGCGACCGGCGAGGTAATCACGGGAACGCCCGGAGCCGATACCTATGTTCGCCCAAGCCGTGGCCAGAACGAACGGATGGCCGGCAAGATGGATGCACACGGCGGATCCGGCGTCGGGCAGACCAGCGGTGGAGAAGGAGCCCGTAGTGAAACCAGCACGACCGCCAAACAGGCAGCCGAGCCTGGTTCAGGCAAGCGCACCTCGGGAGGCGTTGCGACGGGAGGGGCGGCCGGGTCTGTTTCGGCCGGTGACAAGTTCTCGGGCGCCGGCGGCGGCGGCGGATCGACCACCGCGGCACATGGTGGTGGTGGCGGCGGCGAGAGCCCCGGCCACACAGAGGTCACACCGCAACGCGGCACGCTCGGTAGCGGGGGCGGTGGTGGCGAAGGCAGTCGGACTGAATGCGACCCGGGCGCCAGAGGCGGCCACGGCTACATTGGCTTGCGCTCCAACTGATCTGAAACCCGGTTAAACCACTGAGCAGATCGACACCGCTGCCGGACGCCCGGCAGCGGCATTCCGGGGGCGACGATGTCGCCGTGCTATTGCATGGCCCGCCTGATTCGAGGACGGGTATAGCTTGGCCGGCGCAAGACCGGCGCGCGAGCTTTGCGCAGAATACGCGTAGCGGTAAAATCACCGCTGGCATCACCGCGCAAGCAACCAGCCCCGACTCGCAAGACATCGACTACTCAGCGAAAAATCAACTATGAGCTATCCAACTCCATGGCCTTCGGCATTTGTCGCAATTGCAATTGTTGCCGCGGCTTCTTCCACTCTTGCCGCCCCGGTTCAGGTCGACGTCGAGGCGGCGAAGAACGTGTTCAAGGAGAATGACTGCCGCAAATGCCATGACCCCCTTAAAGCGAAAGCCGGTCCTTCGCTCAAGAAGATCGCGGAAAAGTACAAGGGCAAGGCTGACGGCGAACAGAAAGTCCTCCGACAGATGACCCAGGGCCCGCGGATCAAGCTGGATGACGGCAAGGAAGAGGACCACAAGATTCTCGACACCAAGGATCCGAAGGTGTTGAAAAACGTGGCCCAGTGGATTCTTTCGCAATAATCGGCCAAGCCCCGCCGCGCCGCGGCTCGTTTCGTCCCTGACCGCGGCCGGCGATCCGTCACGCGGCACGTGCCGCGGCAGCGATGTCCAGCGAGCGCAGCCGCAAGGCTGGATCGAAGATGTCGCAAACCAGCATCAATTCGTCGGCAGCCGTGGCCTGCAGCAGCGCGGCAAGGCCCTGGCGTACCGTTTGCGGCCCGCCGATCACGGCGGCGGCGAGGAAGTCGTCGATGGCGGCGCGTTCCTGCGGATGCAGATGCAACATGAAATCCGCCGCCGGCGGCTGCAGCAGGCCGCGGTCGCCGCGCAGGATGCCCAACACTCGCTGATAGGTGCTGCTGGCGAGGAATTGAGCTTCGTCGTCGCTCGGCGCGGCGATCAGCGGAACGCCGATGATCACATAGGGTTTCGCCAGCGTCGGCGAGGGACGAAACTGGCTGCGGTAGACGTCAAGCGCCTGGAGCAGCAGGCGTGGCGCGAAGTGCGAGGCAAAGGCATAGGGCAGGCCGCGCTCTGCCGCCAAACGTGCCGAGAACAGGCTGGACCCCAGCAACCAGATCGGCACCTCGGTACCGGCGCCGGGCATGGCGACCACGCGTTGGCCGGGCTTGGGCGGGGCGAGCAGTTGCTGGAGTTCGGCGACCTCGCGCGGAAAGTCGGCTTCGGCCTCGACCCGATCGCGGCGCAAGGCGCGCATGGTGACCTGGTCGGTGCCGGGAGCGCGTCCCAGGCCCAGATCGATGCGCTTCGGGTAGAGCTCGGCCAGCGTGCCGAAGGCCTCGGCGACCACCAGCGGCGCGTGATTGGGCAGCATCACGCCACCCGAGCCGACACGGATGCGACTGGTCCCGCCCGCGATATAGCCCACCAGCACGGCAGTGGCCGAGCTCGCGATGCCCTGCAGGTTGTGGTGTTCGGCCAGCCAGTAGCGGGTAAAGCCGAGCGACTCGGCGTGCCGTGCCGTGCGCAGGGCTATGGCAAGCGCATCGGCCACGGTGCCCCCCTCGCGCACGGCGACGAGGTCGAGCATGGACAACGGGATGTCGTGAAGTGCGTTCATGGGTGCGCTCTGAGTATTCCCGAATCCGGGTAGGCAAATCATGATATGCCGATTTCCGGCCCGCTTCATCGCTGTTCGCGCCGCCGTTAGCGCCCGGTACAATCCGGCATCCACTGCACTGTCAACCACCACGATGCGCCAGAAACCCGCGCCGGATTACCTGTCTGGCTATCCTGCCGCACTGGCAGCGGAAGTGCGGCGGCTGATCGAGCAAGACCTGCTGGCCGACATGCTGCTGCGCAAGTATCCGCTGGCGCACGCGGTGCGTACCGACACTGCGCTTTATGACTACGTGATGGAGCTCAAGGACGAGTATCTGCGCAACGCCGGGCAACTGAGCAAGGTGATGTTCGACAGCAAGCTGCATGTCATCCGGCAGGCACTCGGCACGCACACCAGCATCTCGCGGGTACAAGGCCAGAAGCTCAAGTCGAAGCGCGAGATCCGGATAGCGGCGGTATTCAGGGAGATGCCGATCGCCTTCCTGCGCATGATCGTCGTTCATGAACTCGCCCATATCAGGGAACGCGCTCACGACAAGGCTTTTTATCAACTATGCCGGCATATGGAAGCCGACTATCACCAGCTGGAGTTCGATTTGCGCGCCTACCTCAGCCATCTGGACGCCACCGGGCGGCCGCTGTGGTCGGCCGCCGTGCTCCCGGGCGCGCGGACCGACGAAAAGCGCGGCGCCAGCGGCTGACGCCGGCCCGCTTCAACTCTTGGAACGGCGTCCGGCGTCGAGCTTGCGCCACTGCCCGGGACGCTTGGCCTTGTCCACGGCAGCCTTGGGTCTGGGCACCAGCATGTTTCGGCCCGGGCTCTTCAGGAACACCCGGTGCGCCAGAATCGCGGCGCTGATCTGTTCCGTCGCCAGCCGGATCGCCGCACCCTCGCCTTTCGGCGTGTAGCCGGCGAGTTCCTGCTTGATGGCGAGCAGGCGTTCTGCCGGCTCGGCCTTTCTCTTATGGCGCACACCGGCCATGAACTCCAGCGCGTCCGGCGTCAGCGTGAAGCGGCCCGCCTGCTCGCTGACCAAGCCGTGCGTGGACAGCCGAACGAACGCCGCCGCCAGGTCCACGTCGAGTGGAATCGAGCCGTGAATCAGATCGGTCGCGGCCATGATCTCGACGAGTTCCGCCGGACGCCTTTTTGAAGCAAGCGCGGTGGCCATCAGAAGAAGTACATCGACATCGTGGATCGGGTGCATGGAATAGCCTTTGAAAAAAAGCGCAGCAGGGGTCGGCAGGAACGCAGCCTGTTTAAGCCGACATGATTACCGGGCCGCCCTGCGCGATGGCCCTTTGATAGGCTGGCCTGGCTTCCATCCTGGACTTGTACGCCTGCAAGTTCGGAAAACGGCCGTTGCCGGCGCGCGACAGCGCAGCCTCGACGGCAAAACTCATCTGAAAATCCGCCATCGTCAGCTGCTCGCCGGCAAACCACCGGTGCGTCGCCAGATGTTCTTCCATGAATTTCATTGCGGTGGACACGTTCGGGTCGACCAGTTTGGCCAGGACCTGGGCGCAGAGCTTGCGCGCGATCGGCCTGACAAAAAACGGCATGGGCTGCTTCGGAATGCTCACGAAAACGAGCTTCATCACCAGCCAGTTCATCAGGGACCCTTCGGCGTAATGCATCCAGAAGCGGCACTGCCTGTACTCCGGCGTCCCCGCGGCGGGCTGAAGGTTTGCCACATCCCCCTTGCCCTGGCCACCATAGCGCTCGACCAAGTATTCCAGTATCGCGCCCGATTCGGCAATGGTCAGATCACCGTCGGTAATGACCGGTGACTTGCCCAGAGGATGCACGGCGCGCAGCTCCGGCGGCGCCAGTCGCGTCAGCGGGTGGCGCTGGTACCGCTTGATTTCGTAAGGCACGCCGAGCTCTTCCAGCAGCCACAGCACGCGCTGCGAACGCGAGGTTTCGAGGTGGTGAACGGTAATCATGGCGCCTAGTATAGAGGTGCTCGTCCATTAACCATTTGGCTGTCACATCGCCGCGACAAGCAGTCGGCTTCGGATTGGTTTGCGCGGCCTTCGACGTTTCCAGAAAGTCGGCGCTGCCGGGACGGCGAGTCGCCGGCCTCGCCAAGGATTGTGTTGGCCTGCGGAGCAGAGTCGCTTTGCCAAGAGCAAAAGACTGATCGAGCCATGATTGCCGGGTATCTAACAGTGAGTCAACGATCCCACCGCTGCGCATATCGACGACCGCAAGACCTTTGTCGGACCGCTGTACGCAACTCATTCATCATGAATGTGCTCATTCGTCTACCCGGATACATGATGATAGTACTGACCGATGATGCTGGGTTGCCATGAATGTCCCGGCAGTCAGGCCGCCAGCGCCGCCGGAAATGTTGCACCGCGCTAAGTTGTTAGAATCGACCCATGATGCGTCGCACTCCCCCCACCATGGCCCTGCCGGGCCCGATTCCCGATAACCGCCACGACTGGCAGACGATCAAGACCCTGCTGCCCTACCTGTGGGCATGGAAGGGTCGCGTCGTCTTTGCACTCTCCTGCCTGCTGCTGGCGAAGCTGACCAACGTCGCGGTGCCGCTGGTATTCAAGGACATCATCGACACCTTCACGCAGCCCGCCGCCAACAAGATGGAGCAGGCGATGCTGCTGGTACCGCTGGGTTTGCTGGCGGTCTATGGCGCGCTGCGCTTTTCCACGGCCCTGTTCACCGAACTGCGCGAAATCTTCTTTGCCCGCGTCACCCAGCGCGCGGTGCGCACCATCACGCTGCAGGTCTTCCAGCACCTGCACGCGCTCTCCCTGCGCTTTCACCTCGACCGCCAGACCGGGGGCCTGACGCGCGACATCGAACGCGGCACGCGCTCGATCGGCTCCCTGATCAGCTACACGCTGTATTCGATCCTGCCGACGCTGGTGGAGATCACGCTGGTGCTGGGCATCCTGGCCGTTCGCTACCACCGGGATTTCACCCTGATCACGGTCAGCACGCTGGTGATCTATGTGATCTTCACCATCATCGTCACCAACTGGCGCACCGTCTTGCGGCGCGAGGTCAACGAGCTGGATTCCGCCGCCAACGTGCGCGCCGTCGATAGCCTGATCAATTTCGAGACGGTCAAGTACTTCAACAACGAGCGCTGGGAACACGACCGCTACGACGAGCAGATGCAGAAGTGGGAGGTGGCGCAGATCCGCAGCCAGATTTCGCTGTCGTGGCTCAATCTCGGCCAGTCGCTGATCATCGCCGCCGGTGTCTCGCTGATGATGTGGCGCGCCGCGGTAGGCGTCGCCGCCGGCAACATGACTGTGGGCGACATCGTGCTGGTAAATGCCTTCCTGATCCAGCTCTACATGCCGCTGAGCCACCTCGGCGTGCTGTATCGCGAGATTCGCCAGTCGCTGACCGACATCGAGCGGATGTTTTCGCTGCTCAGCAAGAACCGCGAGATTCAGGATGCGCCCGATGCGCGGCCGCTGTTTGCGGCCGGCGAGAGCGGGCCCTGCGAAATCGAATTCGAGCGCGTCGGTTTCGCCTATGAATCCAACCGGCAGATCCTGTTCGATGTCGATTTCAAAGTCGGCGCCGGCAAGACGGTGGCCGTGGTGGGGCACAGCGGCTCCGGCAAATCCACCCTGGCCCGGCTCTTGTTCCGCTTCTACGACGTCACCGCCGGCTCGGTCAGGATCAACGGTTCGGACCTGCGCGCGCTGCAACAAACCTCGGTGCGCGCCGCGATCGGCATCGTGCCGCAGGACACGGTGCTGTTCAACGACACCATCTTCTACAACATCCAGTACGGCAGGCCGCTGGCCCCGCGCGAAGAAGTCATCGCCGCGGCCAAGGCGGCGCATATCCACGATTTCATCGAACGGCTGCCCGACGGCTACAACACTCGTGTCGGCGAACGCGGCCTGAAGCTGTCCGGCGGCGAGAAGCAGCGCGTCGCGATCGCCCGCGCGCTGCTGAAGAACCCGCCGATCCTGATCTTCGACGAGGCCACCTCGGCGCTCGATTCCAAGACCGAGAAGGCCATCCAGGCGGAACTGGACCAGGCGGCCGTCGGCCGCACCACCCTGATCATCGCCCACCGCTTATCCACCGTGATGAACGCCGACCAGATTCTGGTGCTCGACGCCGGGCGCATCGTCGAACGCGGTTCCCATCGCGCGCTGCTCGAAAGCAATGGCCTATACTCGCAAATGTGGGCTTTGCAGCAAGAGGAACACTTGATCGAAGTCTGACCAACAAACCAGTTCGAGGAGACATCAATGATTCGTCGCGCCGCAGTTATTTTTTCCTTTGCCCTCACGACCCTCGCTCTGCCCGCTCTGGCCCAGCAACCGACCGGCACGCTGAAGAAGATCAAGGACAGCGGCAGCATCACGCTGGGTCACCGCGAATCCTCGATTCCGTTTTCCTATTACGACGACAAGCAGCAAGTCATCGGGTATTCGCAGGAAATCATGCTCAAGGCGGTCGCGGCGATAAAGACGGAACTGAAGCTGCCCGCTTTGCAAATCAAACTGGTGCCGGTCACTTCGCAAAACCGCATTCCGCTGATCCAGAATGGCACCATCGACATCGAGTGCGGCTCGACCACCAACAATACCGAACGGCAAAAACAGGTGTCCTTCTCCAACACCATTTTCATCATCGGCACGCGCCTGCTGGCGAAGACCGGTTCGGGCATCAAGGATTTCGCCGACCTCGCCGGAAAGAACGTGGTCACCACCGCCGGCACCACCTCCGAGCGCCTGCTGCGCAAGATGAATGAGGAGAAGAAGCTCGGCATGAGCATCATCTCCGCCAAGGATCACGGTGAGGCCTTTCTGACGCTGGAAACCGGACGCGCTGTCGCCTTCATGATGGACGATGCGCTGCTTTACGGCGAGCTCGCCAAGGCGAAGAAGCCCGGCGACTGGGCGGTAGTCGGCACACCGCAATCTCGCGAAGCCTACGGCTGCATGCTGCCGAAGGACGACGCGGCATTCAAGAAAGTCGTGGACGGCGCCATCGCCAAAGTGATGAGCTCCGGCGAAGCCGAGAAGATCTACGCCAAGTGGTTCATGAGCGCGATCCCGCCGAAGGGCCTGAACCTCAACTTCCCGCTTTCGGACGACATGAAGGCGCTCTACAAGAACCCGAACGACAAGGCCTTCGAATAATCGCGTTGCACCTGTGACGTACGCCTGGCACTGGGAGGTCTTTCTCCAGCCCGCCGCTTCCGGCGACAGCACCTATCTCGGCTGGATGCTGGCGGGACTCAGGATAACGCTCGCGCTCTCACTCTCGGCGTGGGTCATGGCCCTGGTGCTGGGCGCACTGATGGGGGTGCTGCGCACCGTGCCGAGCCGGTTGTGGTCAGGCCTCGCGGCGGCCTATGTCGAGCTGTTCCGTAACGTGCCGCTGCTGGTGCAGTTGTTCATCTGGTATTTCGTCCTGCCCGAACTGCTGCCGGCTGCCTGGGGAGACGCCTACAAGCAGATGGACCCGTTCGCGCAACAGTTCGTCGCTGCCTTGGTCTGCCTCGGCTTTTTCACCAGCGCCCGCGTTTGCGAGCAGGTGCGTTCCGGCATCAACTCCCTGCCGCCGGGGCAGAGGAATGCCGGGCTCGCGCTCGGCCTGACCCTGCCCCAGACCTACCGCTACGTCATGTTGCCGATGGCCTTGCGCCTGGTCGTGCCGCCGCTGACCTCGGAGTTCCTCAACGTTTTCAAGAACTCCGCGGTCGCCTCGACCATCGGCCTGCTGGAACTCGCGGCTCAGGGTCGCCAGCTTGTCGATTACACGGCGCAACCTTACGAGTCCTTCATCGCCGTAACCGTGTTTTACATGCTCATCAACGTGGTAGTCATGGCGGCGATGCACCGGGTCGAACAAAAAGTCCGCGTGCCGGGCTACATAGGCGGCAAGTGATGGGCTACGACTTCGACTGGTCTTCGATTCCCGGCGCCCTGCCGTTCCTGTGGGACGGCATGAAGGTCACGCTGGAAATCACCCTCACCGCCATCGCCGTCGGCATCGTCTGGGGCACGCTGCTGGCGATGATGCGGCTGTCGGCCGTGCCCGTGCTGTCGTGGTTCGCCGCCGGCTACATCAACCTGTTCCGCTCGATTCCGCTGCTGATGGTGCTGCTGTGGTTCTTCCTCATCGTACCCCGGCTGCTCGAAGGGCTGCTCGGTTTCGCGCCCGGCAGCGACATGCGGCTGTCCTCGGCAATGGTCGGCTTCGCGCTGTTCGAGTCCGCCTACTATGCCGAAATCATTCGCGCCGGGATCCAGAGCGTGCCCAAGGGACAGGTCGCGGCCGCCTTCGCGCTCGGCATGAGCTACAGCGAGGCAATGCGCCTGGTGGTGCTGCCGCAGGCATTCCGCAATATGGTGCCGCTGCTGCTGACCCAGGCCATCATCCTGTTCCAGGATACCTCGCTGGTCTATGTCAGCGCGCTGGCCGACTTCTTCGGCGCCGCCTACAAGGTCGGTGATCGCGACGGCCGGCTGGTCGAGCTGCTGCTGTTCGCCGGTGCCGTGTATTTCATCATCTGCTATTCGGCATCTCTGCTGGTCAGATACTTCCGCAAGAGGATGGGCGCATGATTTCAATCCGCAATGTCAGCAAACGCTACGGCAGCTTCCAGGTGCTCACCGACTGCTCGACCGAGGTCAAGAAGGGAGAGGTCATCGTCGTCTGCGGACCTTCCGGCTCCGGCAAGTCGACGCTCATCAAGTGCGTCAACGGCCTCGAACCCTTCCAGCAGGGTGAGATCGTCGTCAACGGCATTTCGGTCGGCGACCCGAAGACCAACTTGCCGAAACTGCGCGCCCATGTGGGCATGGTGTTCCAGCACTTTGAGCTGTTTCCGCACATGAGCATCGTTGAGAATCTGACCATCGCCCAGACCAAGGTGCTCGGTCGATCCGAAGATGAGGCGAATCTGAAAGGCATGAACCTGCTCGACCGGGTCGGACTCAAAGCGCAAGCGGCCAAGTTTCCCGGCCAATTGTCGGGCGGGCAGCAACAGCGCGTGGCGATTGCGCGGGCGCTCTGCATGGATCCGATCTGCATGCTGTTCGACGAGCCGACTTCGGCGCTGGATCCGGAGATGATCAACGAGGTGCTGGACGTCATGGTCGAGCTGGCGAAGGAAGGCATGACCATGATGTGCGTGTCGCACGAAATGGGTTTTGCCCGCAAGGTCGCCCATCGCGTGATCTTCATGGACCAGGGCAAGATCGTTGAAGACGCGACCAAGGACGAGTTCTTCGGCACTCCGCGCTCGGAACGCGCCCAGCTCTTCCTGTCGAAAATCCTGCACCACTGATCGAAGGATTGAAGACAGTAATTGTGCTGGCGCGAGGGGCCGGTAAGATTCCTTACTCGGGCTCGGAAGGAACGGAATCATGCAGATCGGAACCAAGTTGGCGGGCGGACTCGCGACAATCGCGGCGTGCTTGCTTGCCTGTCCGCCGGCGCTGGCGCAAGGCACGCCGTCGAGCGCCTTGACCGAAGCCCGTGATCTCGCCGCCGACGGCCGCCTCGCGGCCGCGAAGGGCGTGCCGCTGCTGGTCCTTTACAGCCGCGACGACTGCAGCTGGTGCGAAAGACTGCGGCGCGAACATCTCGCTCCGCTGGCGCGCGACCCGGCAGCCCCGGCGCTGGTGCGTGAACTGCACATCGATCGCGCCACGCCCCTGATAGACTTCGGCGGGCGCCGTACCACCAGCGCCGACTTCGCGCAGCAGATGCAGGCGCGCTTCGCGCCGACGGTAATGTTCCATGGCCCCGATGGCGCGGCATTGGCCGAACCCATCGTCGGCTTTCTCCTGGCAGACTTCTACGCCGCCCACCTCGAACGCGCGATCCAGCAAAGCCAGACCCGACTCCAGCAGCGGAAATGATCATGAATTCATTCGCACCCGATAAAGACCAACCCCTGCGCGACGACATCCGCCTGCTCGGCCGCCTGCTCGGCGACACCGTGCGCGAGCAGGAAGGCGTAGCGGTATTCGAGCGCGTCGAGGAAATCCGCCAGCTCGCCTTGCGCTTCCATCGCGATGACGACCCCGCCGCACGCATCCAGATGGAAGCCCTGCTGCACCAGTTGCCGCGCGACCGGACCAACCAGGTGGTGCGCGCCTTCAGCTATTTCTCGCACCTGGCCAACATCGCCGAAGACCAGCACCACATCCGCCGCGCGCGCGCCCATGCCCGCGCCGGGTCACCGCCGCGCGAGGGCAGCCTGGCCTTTTCGCTGCAACGCGCGCTGGCCGCGGGAATCGACGCCGAAACCCTGAGCGGATTCTTCGCCGGCGCCCAGGTGCGGCCGGTGCTGACCGCGCACCCGACCGAAGTCCAGCGCAAGAGCATCCTCGATTGCCAGTGGAAGATTTCCAACCTGCTCGACGAGCGCGACCGCACCGAGCTTTCGCCGGAAGAACAGGCCGAGCATGCCGAGGCGCTGCGTCGCGCCGTGTTGCGCCTGTGGCAAACACGCATGCTGCGGCGGGCCAAGCTCTCGGTGATGGACGAGGTCACCAACGCGCTGTCCTTCTACGACACCACCTTTCTGCGCGAGCTGCCGCGACTGTACAACGCGATGGAGGATCACCTCGCCGCCGGCATCCCGGGCTGGCAAGCGGCCGGTCTGCCGCCTTTCCTGCGCCCCGGCTCCTGGATCGGCGGCGACCGCGACGGCAATCCCTTCGTCACCGCCGAGGTCCTCGCCAACGCCATGCGCGCGCAAAGCCGCAAGGCCATCGGCTACCAGCTGGAACAACTGCATCAGCTGGGTGCGGAGCTGTCGACCACGACCTCGCTGATCTCGGTGCCCGACGTCGAACTGATGAAGCTGGCAGAGCAGTCTCCCGACCAAAGTCCGCACCGCCTCGACGAACCCTATCGCCGCGCCATCACCGGCTTTTACGCGCGGCTGGCGGCGACCGCCCTCCAGCTCGACAATCTCGAAGCGCCACGCCATGCCGTCGCCGAGGCCGAGCCCTACGCCACGGCCGCCGAATTTGCTGCCGATCTCGACGTGCTGCACCGGTCCCTGATCAGTCACAAGTCGGGCCTGCTCGGACGCGGTCGCCTGCGCCGCCTGCGCCACGCCGTGGCCATTTTCGGCTTCCACCTGGCGCCCCTCGATCTGCGCCAGAACTCGGACGTGCATGCGCGCACCGTGGCCGAGCTGCTGGCCATCGCCCGCCCGGGAACCGACTACCAGGCGCTCGACGAGAACGCACGCATCGCGCTGCTGCTGGAAGAGCTGGCAACGCCGCGCCCGCTGGCGGCGCCCGGCATCAATTACTCGGACGAAACGCGTGGCGAGCTGGCGATCTTCCACACGGCCCGCAGCATTCACCAGCATTACGGCAAGGCCGCCATCGAGAACGTCATCATCTCCAAGACCGACGGTGTTTCGGACATCCTCGAAGTCGCCGTGCTGTTGAAGGAAGTCGGCCTGCTGCGCCCGCTGGAACATGCGCTCGACGTGAACATCGTGCCGCTGTTCGAAACCATCGGCGACCTGGCCAATGCCGGCGCCGTGATGAACCGGTTGCTGGCAATCCCGCTCTACAACCGGCTGCTCGGCTCGCGCCAGGCTTTGCAGGAGGTCATGCTCGGCTATTCCGACAGCAACAAGGATGGCGGTTTCCTGACCTCGGGCTGGGCGCTGTATCGCGCCGAAGTCACCCTGACCGAGGTCTTCGCCCGGCATGGCATCACGCTGCGCCTGTTTCACGGCCGCGGCGGCTCGGTCGGTCGCGGCGGCGGGCCGAGCTACCAGGCCATCCTGGCGCAACCACAGGGCGCGGTGCAGGGGCAGATCCGCATTACCGAACAGGGCGAAGTGATCGCCTCGAAATACGCCAACCCGGAGCTCGGCCGGCGCAACCTGGAGATCCTCGCCGCCGCCACGCTCGAAGCCACGCTGCTGTCACCCCAGCACGATGCGCCGCGCCCCGAATTCCTCGCCGCAATGGAAGAACTTTCGGCCACGGCATTCGCCGCCTACCGCGGGATGATCTACGAAACGCCGGGCTTCGAGCAGTATTTCTGGGAATCCACCGTCATTGCCGAGATTGCCGCGCTCAACATCGGCAGCCGGCCGGCCTCGCGCAAGAAGACCACCGCCATCGAAGACCTGCGCGCGATCCCCTGGGTGTTCTCCTGGGCGCAGTGCCGCCTGATGCTGCCGGGCTGGTACGGCTTCGGCACGGCGGTCGCGAAATGGCGGGAAAAGCATGGCGCGGCAGGGATGGCGCTGCTCGCCCAAATGAATCTCGAGTGGGGCTTTTTCCGTGCGCTGCTGTCCAACATGGACATGGTGCTGGGCAAGAGCGACATTGCGATTGCGGAACGCTACTCGCAGCTGGTGACGGACGAAAACTTGCGCCACGCCATCTTCCCCCGCCTCAAGGCCGAGTGGCAGGCAGCCATCGACGGCCTGCTGGCAATCACCGGGCAAAGCGAACTGCTCGACGGCAACCCGCTGCTGAAGCGCTCGATTCGCAACCGCTTTCCGTATCTCGATCCGCTCAACCACATCCAGATCGAACTGCTGCGCCGCCACCGTGCCGGCGAGACCGACCAGCGCGTGCAGCGCGGCATTCACCTGACCATCAACGGCATCGCGGCGGGTCTGCGCAACAGCGGCTGATTGCCGCTGCCGGTTCCGCCGCTAATCCGTGTACTGCTTTCCCCCGTAGCGCGTGACAGCGATCAGGATCCGCACCAGACTGTAGGCGCCAGCGCTGGCAAGGCGCGTCAGCCACGAACGGCGACGGTGATCCTCGGCCCGGACTTCCCTGGACGCGCCGTCGATGGCTGCCTCGAGGCTGGCGCGCAATTGCCCGGCGAAGGCTGCGTCGCGCACCACCACGTTGGCTTCACGCGTCAGCAGCAGACTGAAGGGATCGATGTTGGAGGAGCCGACCGTCGCCCAGTCGCTGTCGATCACCGCCACCTTGGCATGCAGAAAGCCCTTTTCGTATTCGAAGACGCGCACGCCGGCCGACAGCATCCGATCGTAGAGCGACTGCGTCGCATAGTGCTGCAGGACATACTCGACGCGGCCCTGCAGCAGCAGCTTGACGCTCACGCCACGCTTGGCCGCGGCCAGCAAGGCCTTGCGAAAGCGCCGGCCGGGAAGAAAATAGGCGCTGGAAATCACGATCTCGCGCCGGGCGGAATAGATGGCCCTCAGGTACGCATGCTCGATGTCACGCCGATGGCGCAGGTTGTCGCGAATCAGCAGCGCAGCCTGCGTCGTGCCGGAAATGGCGGGCGCTACCGGCAGTGAAGCCGGCGGCGGCGGACGGCGCCCGAGACTGGCCCAGCGCACCAGCCGCCAGACATGCCGCATGGCGCCGTGAATCTGTTCCACCAGCGGGCCTTCGACGCTGACGGCGTAATCGAAGCGCGCCGACTCCGCTTTGCCATCGTCGAAATCATCGAGCACATTGATGCCGCCGACAAAGGCCATGCTGCCGTCGACCACCGCCAGCTTGCGATGCAGCCGACGCAGGCGGTGCCGCCGGAAGCGAAATCTTCCAATCTCGGGCCGATAGGTCATCACCTCGACGCCCTGGGCTTCCAGCGCTGCTCCCAGGCCCGCGGCAAACTCGCGGGCGCCGAAACCGTCCACCAGCACGCGCACGGCGGCGCCGCGCTTGGCAGCGCGCGCCAGCGCGGCGGCGACCCGGCGCCCGGTGGTGTCGTCGGCGAAGATGTAGGCCTCCAGATGCACCTCGTACCTTGCCGCGTCAATCGCGGCAATCAGTGCCGGAAAGTACTCAGCTCCCGACTCGAGCAGTTGCAGGCGGTTGCCGCCAAGCAAGCGATGCGACTCGGCATCACGCCGGACGGCGCTCACGACTAGGGGATCCTGATTTGCAGTTTGGCGCACAGCACGGCGTGGTCGGAAATGGTCGACCACGGCCGCCCGGCATGAACCTCCGCGCCGAGGACTTGCAGGCCGCGCTGGTAAATGCGGTCAAGGCGAAACATGGGCAGCGCGGCAGGGTAGCTGCGAGACGGTCGCTGGACTGCGCCGGCAAATACCTCGACCAGGCCGAGGCGCTCCGCCAGCAGGTCATCCGCACGATTGCGCCAGTCGTTGAAGTCGCCCGCGATCAGCAGCGGTGCGCCGGCCGGCACCAGTTCCTCGATGTGACTTGCCAGCGCGTCCAGCTGCAACCGCCGCGAACGCGCAAACAGCGACAGATGCACGCAAACGCAATGCAGCGGCTGCGCCAACTGCGGCAACTCGACGGCGCAGTGTAGCAGTCCGCGCCGGTCAAAACGCAGGTGTGTCACATCCTGATTGTGCTCGTGCAGAATCGGGAAGCGCGACAGGATCGCATTGCCGTGATGGCCGTGGTCATAGACCATGTTGCGACCGTAGGCGTAGTTCTTCCAGACGTCCTCGGCGAGAAATTCGTGCTGCGGCAGCGACGGCCAATTCTGATGCTCTGCGGCGTGCCCGAGATGCAGCCCCTGCACCTCCTGCAGGAAAACAATATCGGCCGACAGCTCGCGCAAGCGATCGCGCAGTTCATGCACCATCATGCGGCGATTGAACTGCGAGAAACCCTTGTGAATATTCCAGGTGGCGATGGACAGTGCCAGTGTCATGCTTCGATTCCGTAAAGCTCCAGTCTATCGCACTGGAAGCGGCCCTCATTGACCAAGCCACAATAACGGTGACTGCGCGGCAGCCACGTAATCGGCGGGACCCTTCCAGGGACTTATGCAGCCGAGCTTACTTCGGCCCCTGACCGGGGCCCTCCCCCGCGCCGTCCCGCCAGCGCCGACTCTTGATCTGCTCTTGATCTGCAACAGGTCTTGACGGTCAGCTAGGCGAGGTACTGCTGCCGCTGGGTTCCACGTGATGGATGAGTGCTCGTCGGCCAATCCGGCCGTTGAAGGTCGCGGAACGTATGGCCGGTGTCGCCCAGGTTGCTGACGTTGGCGGTCTGGATCACCCGCAGGTCAGCTTTCCCAGTTCCCGACCCATTGGAGTCTTTGATGCCTCTTTGCTCAGTGCCAGATAGACATTCAGTACTTCAAGTCTATAACTCCTGCCCTCCGGGCTTGGCGCTGTGTACAGCCTACCTTGATTGAGCAGTCATCGACTATCGCACAGACCCGCGTTCAAGCACCGTTGCGTAAGGCGTGAAGAGTAAGCCCCGTAGCGGTGCAAACGGCGAATGTGAGCATGGCATAGTTAGTGGCAATATTTACATGGCGTGAGTCTTCACCGCAAGTTGGACTATTGTGCGACAGTTAGTTGGCTTGGGCGACCGAGACTGAGGAACAAATAAGAGCGGGCGGCGAAACGCTGTCCAAAAAGGAGGGACTGGTGGTAATTCTCACTTGGATAAAGAAATTCTTTGGACTGTCATCATCATCCACTGGCGTTGTCGCGCAGAAACCAGAGACAGCTCACCGCCTCCGGGTGGGCGAGAACGTGCAAATGGTCATGCCAGATCGCTTTGGAGAGCCGAAGGAGGTTCACGAAGAGTTCTCCAAGCATCCTCGAAAGGCGCTCATCCTCACTACGGTCGACTGCGAGACGCAGGCCGTACAGGCGCATCTGGTTGAAGCTCGATGGTTGGTGGGCGCCAAAGGTAACAACTACGAATACGGACGATTTGCCGACTCCGCAGGCGATTGGCTAGTTGTTCATGCCCTCACAGCACAAGGGAATTCAGCTGCGGCCTTAACGGTAAGCAGGGCGCATCAGGAGTTTGGCAAGTTTGATGTATTTATGTTTGTTGGCGTCGCTGGGTCTCTAAAGCCAGACATTCCGATAGGGAGTGTTGTAGTTGGCGACCATGTTCACAATGGACACGCGGGCAAGGTGGAGGACTATGCAGTGCTCTCGCGGCCGATTGGTCACGCTGCGCATAGACTCCTTCTTACCGCATCGCAAGCACTCATTGCAAACAAAGCATGGCAAAACCGCATCAAGAGCCCGAAAGGCATAGATCTGCCTTCTGAACGCACCTACGCGGATAGGCCGCCACCACTTGCTGTGATTAAGGGGATCGTCTCAGTTGAGGAGGTAGTTGCCGGTGGAAAGTCTCAACGGTACAGGCAACTTCGACAGACCTTTAACAACTGCGGCGCAGTGGAAATGGAAGGGTGGGGGGCAATGTGCGCCGCTTACGAGGATGACACGCCCGCAATAATCATTCGCGGCATTTCCGACATGTGTGCCGGTAAAGATTACTCAGCCGACGCCCTGGATCAGCCCATTGCTGCAGCGCACGCAGCAGCCTTTGCGTTCAGCATTCTGGCGTTTAGAAGTAGGGTGCCGGGTGCGCGGCCGAAATTGCTTGTTGATGTGAAATCTCCGCCCTCACTTACCTCCGAAGGCGCTGCGAAAGCCATCGAGCAGCGATCCGAGTATGTTTTGAACTTCGAGGGAAATCCGGAGGATTGGGACGACGCAAAGGTCGCTGCGGTTATGGAGCGAGTTAGAGGTGTGCTTGGGGACGAGCAGCTCACGATCGTGCGCGTCGAACGTGGCTCGGTGCGATTGGTTGTAAATGCTCGTGTGGACGACTTCGAGCGGGTAGGTCTGGACGCTCTGCGCGTCGCTGCATCGGAGCTGGGCGTTAGCTTACTTGGGGCTGCAAGCATCTCGTCCGTTGTGGAAGCGGATGCAGCAATCGTTGCTTTAGCCCAAGGTTCGCAGGATCTGCTGTCCTGGGAGCAAACACTGCCGACAGGAGCTTGGATGCCCCGGCCTGAAGAAGAGGCTATTTGGATTCGGTTTGAGTTGGAGTTCAGCACTACTGTCCTCCTGGGCGAGCCTGGCTCGGGTAAGTCAGCGCTCTTGTCGAAGATCGGTGCAGAACTGCGCGAGAAACGCCTACCGGTCCTTGCGATCAAGGCGGACTTCTTGAATGCGGAAATCAGTACTGAAGCTGACTTGCAAGTAGCACTTCAACTCCCGCAGCTGCCAAGCGCAATGCTCCTGAACGTCGCAGTTACCAGACCAACTTTTCTCCTGATCGATCAGTTGGATGCGCTTGCTAGCCAGCTTGACCTCAGGAGCGGACGCCTAAATGTCCTGCTTAACATGGTCAGAAGAGTGTCTGGTGTCCCCAATGTTCACGTCCTGCTGTCAGCTAGAGCATTCGAGTTCAATCACGACGTGCGCCTACGCTCGACTGAGGCAGAAGCAATGTCGCTGAGCCTTCCTCCTTGGCAGCAAGTTCGTGAGCAACTCGCTTCGGTCGGGATAAACGCCGACTCTTGGCCCGAGAGATCACGAGACGTGGTGCGTATTCCGCAGGCGCTTAAGACCTTTATTTCACTGGTGCAGCATGGGCTCACGGAGCCATTCACTACCTATCAGGCAATGCTCGCTCGCTTCTGGAGCGAAAGAATTGCTTCTGCGGATAACGGTTCCTCACTCGTCTCGCTCGCAGAAGATATGGCAGGGAAGATGGCAGAGGAAGAGGTCTTATGGCTGGCTGCCTCAAGATTTGATGATCGCCTGCTTTGGCTCAATCGGCTAGAAGCTCTGGGCCTCGTTGTTTGCTCCAACAACGGCCTCAGTATCGCCTTCAGCCATCAAACGCTGTTTGATTTTGTTCTGGCGCGCACATTTGTGCGGGATCATGGCTTACTTGCAAATTATGTCCTAGAACGTCAAGACTCGCTCTTTGTGCGATCTAAGGTTTGGGCCGCACTCAACTACTTGAGAGGCGCCGAGGAAGGTGCTTACCAACGTGAATTGCTCCAGATATGGAACGTGAAAACGTTGCGCAGACACTTAAGGCTGCTCCTGATCGAGTTCTTGGGACAGGTTCGGTCGCCAATAGAGTTCGAGCGTGCATTGATGGCGAACTCCTTAAATGAACCGGATACCCGAACTGTGGCTCTGAAGTCAATAAGCCAGAATGCGGATTGGTTCCCTCATTTCGCCCAAAAGGAAATTCGGGAGGCAATGAACGGATCGGATTCTGAAGCCTTCGTCATGGCCCGAATGTTGGGAATCTCGTGGCCGATCCACACCGAACTGGTTTTGAAAGCCGTCCGAGAAACTTGGCTTTGCGATCAAACGCGCGACGCATTCACGTGGACTGCTATTGCGGATTGCGTGAAGTGGAACGACGACTTAATAGGCATCGCGGAGACGATTCTGGGGCGAACGGACATTTCCACTTGGGCGGTTGGCAACCTCGCCATGGCGCTGGCGGTAGATCAAACAGATTTTGCGCTCAGGGCCATTCGATCTCGGCTCAATTTTCTCTTACAGAAGACGCAGAACGAGCCGGCGCCGCCTCCTTTTCCCAGCGACGGAAGCGAAGTGGAGCAAACTGCCTGGTATCTCCGGAGCGATCCGCGGAAATCTTTTGACAATCTATTGGACGCTCAAGAATGGACTGAGCTACCAAGTCTTGCCGAGGCAGCCCCAGTTGCATTCATGCGAATTTGCTGGCCTTGGTACGTAGAAGTTTTTGGGGAGATAGTCAGAAGTGAGAACGATGCACCTGGGTATATGTACCCCAGCAGATACCTCGTCGAACTTGACTTCAACCAAGAAGAAGAGAAACGATACTCACGGGAGCGTCCGTTGATCGAGGCGGCTCGGATTGCAGTTGAGAATTTTGCACAGACTGATCCCAGCGAATATATGCAATGGGTTGACGAGTACTCTCCCGTTGAGCAAATGCCGGTACAACAATTGATTGCCCGAGGATTCCAGATTGCCGGGAAGCCTCTAGCTAAAGATGCTCTGCGTTGGTTATTGGCAGACCAAAGGCGCTTTCAGTTGGGCAGTTCGCAGGGACATAGGGCTTCTACACTAAGTCTGATTCGTAATATCGCAGGTCATTTGAGCGAATCGGATGTGCGCACATTTGAAGAAGCCGTTGATGCCTATCGCCCTCCGATTCCAGCTCATCTAACGGAGCCGAGCCAGAGGAAGCTTTTTGCTGATTTGGTGCGGGCCAGTAGAAAGGACCTCCTGCAAGCGATAGGGCCGGATCGACTGTCTTCTGCGAACCAGGAACTAGTAGTGACCGAGCAGCGCGCGCTCGGAAATCGGTTCGATAGATCATTCAGTATGGGTGAAGGGGGAGTCATTGGTTCGCCGATGGATTCCGCCGACATGGCCAAAGCAAAAGACCGCGATATCTTGAATATCTTCTCAGAGGTACCTGACAAAACGAACTGGGATCACCCCACCCATTGGATGCGCGGAGGAAATATCCAGTTGTCCCGCGCATTCGCCGACTTCGCAAAGTCTGAACCCCAACGGGCTACCCGGCTGATTGGGCAGTTCGAGCCAAGCAAACAGGAGCGCGCCGCAGCGTACGCTCTCGATGCGTTGGCCGAGAATGCAGAGCATGACGACCTAGTGATTGGTGCCTTCATTGACCTTCATACTAGGGGATTTGGTGAGGGAGAGTTCAAGGATTCTGCCGCCCGCGCGATAGAGAAGATCGCAAACCGGGGCCACGCTGTCGGTGACCAGGTGATCCAGATACTTGAATCATGGCTTGACACGACGAACGCAGTGGGGGACGACGAGGGCGACTCCGCAGCGATTGACGAAAAGGACGAAGAAACGAGGAACGAAAGCCTCTTATGGGGGCATGGAAGCGCGACAGCACTTCCGAGCGGGAACTTCAGCGTTCTTTCTGCGTTGGCCTCAGTCCTGCTCAATATGGGAGAGGCGGGTCGCGATAGGTACATGAGCATGCTTCGGGCGCACTTGATTCGCGAGCGTGATCCAAAGCTGTGGAAGGCACTTCTGTACAGGCTTGGAAATGCTGGCGGTGCATCGCCGGAGCCGGTTTCCGTGTTTATCCGAGAACTATTCAAGCTTGTACCAGAAATCGCCTCGACCCGCGAGGCTGTACTGTTCCTCGCCTATGTCCAGCGTTGGGATGACGCATTAGTGTACGAAATGATTCGAGAGTGGGGTGAGTCAAGCAGGACATTCCTGCAACAAGCGTATGGTGAGTTGGTTGGGCTTGTCGGAATCGTCAAGCCAACGAATGCAACGTGGCACGAGAGGATGTGGGAATTGGTTCGCGCCGGCCCGGAGGCCGCTAGAATCGGCGTTGCATATGCAGCAGTCAACCTGATTTCAGACAAGCATTTTCGCGAGTGCGCTAGTGACGTGCTGGTAGCCCTTCTCAGTAGTGGTGGCAAGTACCTGGTTGCGGTAGTTGTTGATATCTTCAGGCTGCTTGATGACCTTGAACGGGATACTTCGCTTCTGCGAGTAGTGCAAGCCCTTGCGGACCCGAAGATCGATCTCTCGGCAGCACCTTCACACTTTATTGTAGAGAAGCTCCAACAGATGCTCCCACACGAGGCCAAGCTGGTAGGGGAGTTAAGTGGCAAGCTTGTGGATGCTTGGCGGACCGAACTGTCTGACATGCGCACTGCCACAGCGGCCGCAGCGCCTCAATTGATTGACTTGGCCCTGACACTTCATCGATTAGGAGGTGCGACGCGCGAAGCGGGCGTCACCTTGTTCGAGATCATGATCGAGATTGATGCGCACGGAGCTAGGGATACGTTGACTGAGATTGATGGACGATTCAGCGCACACAATGCACCTCCCAGAGCTCGGTTGGCGCGGAGGCGGAGTAGAAGGGCGAGATCGCGAGCGTGACAGTGCCGCAGGCGTACCACTTGCGTTCCGTCGCATCTCTTTCTTCCGGAGCCTGGCGTCAACGACTGGTTATCGATTCATTGCTGCCGTCCATTAGAGTTCCAGTCAAGGGCTGCAAAGGCCGACAACTTGTCGTTTATGCCACGCCCACGACCGGCAGCTTACTGAGATACATCGGCCGACTCAGCCGACATCTCTTCCTGGGCCGCATGAGTCATGACCACGAAACCGAAGCGGCAGCAACCCGAAGTGCAATAGTCGGCGCCGGCGGGACGGCGATCAGGAGACGGCGAGCATGCGCTCCAGGGCGATCTTGGCTAGCTTCGCCTCGTGCTCGGGCACCTTGATCTGATTGACGACTCGGCCCTCGACCAGATTTTCCAGGGTCCACGCCAGATGCTGCGGATCGATGCGCTGCATGGTCGAGCACATGCAGATGGTGCTGGCCATGAACTGCACGATCTTGCCTTCGTGCTTCACTTCCGCGGCCAGCCGGTCGACCAGGTTGAGCTCGGTGCCCACCAGCCAGCGCGTATTGGGGGCGCCCGCCTTGACGGTGTTGAGGATGTATTCGGTGCTGCCGATGTAGTCGGACTGCTTGCAGACCTCGAAGCTGCATTCCGGGTGCGAAATGACGATGCCATCGGGATGCTGGTTGCGGAACTTGATGATGTCCTTCGGCTGGAACATCTGGTGCACCGAACAGTAGCCGTGCCAGAGGATGATCTTCGCCTTCTCGATCTGCTCCCGCGTCAGTCCTCCCTGTTCGAGGTCGGGATTCCAGATCACCATCTGGTCCAACGGAATGCCCATCTTGTAGCCGCTCCAGCGCCCCAGATGCTGATCGGGAAAGAACAGCACCTTCTCGCGCTGCGCGAACGACCATTCGAGAATCTTCGGCGCGTTGGACGAGGTACAGACAATGCCGCCGTGTTCGCCGCAGAAGGCTTTCAGGTCGGCGGCGGAATTGATGTAGGTGACCGGCGTCACTTTCTCGTCGGGATCCAGCACCGCGGCGAGTTCGCGCCAGGCGCGCTCGACCTTGGCCAGACTGGCCATGTCGGCCATCGAGCAGCCGGCGGCAAGGTCGGGAAGGATGGAAATCTGGTCGGGACGGGAGAGGATGTCGGCCACTTCAGCCATGAAATGCACGCCGCAGAATACGATGTTCTCGGCATTGGACTGCGACGCCAGGCGCGAAAGCTTGAGCGAATCGCCGGTGATGTCGGCGTGGGCATAGACGTCGGCGCGCTGATAGTGGTGACACAGCAATACGACCTTGTCGCCCAGCTTGGCCTTCGCGGCGCGAATGCGCTCGCCGGCATCCCGGTCGGCCAGGGCGTTGAAGCGGTCAAAGGAAATCGTTGCTGTTTGCATGGGGTGAACTCGTGGAGTTGGACGCGGCGATTCAGGACTGGTTCCAGGGCAGGCCGCTGAGGCGCCAGCCGCCGGTGTGGTTGCGCTGGCCGTTGGCGTCCTTGTCGCCCTCGAAACCTTCGAGGATGTTGTAGCAATCCGGAAACCCGGCCTCGGTGGCGGCTTTCGCCGCATGGCCGGAACGGTTTGCCGAGCGGCAGAGGAACATCAGCAGCGATTCGGTCGTCACGCTGTGCTTCAGCGTCTGCATGAAATGCGGATTGAGATGCTTGCCGGGATAGTCCTGCCATTCAATCTCGATGGCGCCGGGCACGCGCCCGACCCAGTCGAGTTCGGCCTTGGTGCGCACGTCGATGATCCTGGCGCCGGGCGCGAGCAGCCATACTTCATGAGCCTCGCGGGGGGTCAGCGCACCCTCGTAGGGCAGATTCAACTCGCGGCCGCGCGACTGCGCCAGCTGGAGAATTTCGGTAAGGCGTCCCATGGCAAGACCGGCCCGACAGGCGGGATAGAATGTGAAGTCGTCAAGTATAGCGTCACCCCATGTCCCGCGAAACTCAGCCACAGACGATCACCGATACCCCTCCCACTGAAGCGGATTTGAAGGATGCACGCTTCCAGGAAGGCCAGCGCATCACCTGGGTCAGCGTGGCCGTCAACGTCGTGCTGACCGGCATGCAATTGGTGGTTGGCTTCGCCGCGCACTCGCAAAGCCTGATCGCGGACGCGATGCATACGCTGTCGGACATTTTTTCCGACGCCTTTGTGCTGTTCGCCAACCGCAAGGGGGCGGAAGCCGCCGATGCCGACCACCCCTATGGCCATGGCCGCTTTGAAACCGCGGCCTCGCTGGTGCTTGGCCTGCTGCTGGCGGGCACCGGCGTCGGAATCCTGATTGCGGCGGCGGGGCGCCTGCAGAACATCGGCAGTGCGCCGCCGGTCGGTGTCGCCGCGATGTGGGCGGCGATGTTTACGCTGGCCGCCAAGGAAGGATTGTTCCGTTACATGCTGGCAACGGCGGAGCGCCTGCGTTCGCCGATGCTGGTGGCCAATGCCTGGCACGCCCGCGCCGATGCGCTTTCATCGCTGGTGGTGGCGGCGGGCATCGGCGGCGCATTGCTCGGTTTCAACTTCGCCGATGCCGTGGCCGCCATCATCGTCGGCGCCATGATCGTGCGCGCCGGATTCAAGTTCGGCTGGGCAGCCATCCGCGAGTTGATCGACACCGGCCTCTCGGCCGAGGAAGTGGCGGCGATCAGGCATACCATCGCCAGCACCGCCGGCGTGCTCGGCATGCATGAACTGCGCACGCGGCGCATGGCGCACCAGGTGCTGGTCGATGCCCATGTCCAGGTCGACCCGCGCATCAGCGTCTCCGAAGGACACCGGGTTGCCGAATCCGCCAGGCAGCGCGTGCTCGACAGTCACCCCGAAGTGCTCGATGTGCTGGTCCACGTCGATGCCGAAAACGATCTGCTGGGCAATGCCGCCATCCAGTTGCCCGACCGCGCTTTCCTGCTCGCCCATTTGAGCGCCTTGCTCGGCGCCAACCCGCCGGAGTTTGAGCGGACGACCCTGCATTACCTCGGCAACCGGGTCGAGGCAGAGGTTTTTCTGCCTCCCGGCTTTGCCGACGAAGCCGCTCTCGCCGCGATCCGGCAGCGCGTGGCAGCCGCCCTGCCCGACGACCCGTGGTTCGTCGCGATCCGGCTCAATCAAAGGCTTGCACCGTTTTAGTGCCGACCTCTCCAAAAATGCCCGTTATTGGTGCATACATTGATTGATCGAGAAGCAAAAAGACTTGTGGCACAATCACTTTCTTTCGCGGTGCAAATGGCACGCTAACTGCTATTAGGTTGCGGCACCGCTCCAGTTTCTGCATGATGCCTGCCATCGCAGGCATTGGCCCCCACTGAAACTGCTTCGTTTTCGGTATCGATTACCAGCATTTGACATTCACTCTCAGGAGAGCACTTTATGACCCCCCAGGACGTAATCAAGATGGTCGAGGAGAAGGAAGTCCGTTTCGTCGACTTCCGCTTCACCGACACGCGCGGCAAGGAACAGCACGTTGGCGTGCCGATCTCCCACTTCGGCATGGACAAATTCGAAGACGGCCACGCCTTCGACGGCTCGTCGATTGCCGGCTGGAAGGGGATTCAGGCGTCCGACATGCAGCTGATGCCGGATGCGAACACCGCTTACATCGATCCCTTCATGGACGAAACCACGCTGGTACTGACCTGCGACGTGGTTGAACCGGCCGACGGCAAGGGCTACGACCGCGACCCGCGCTCGATCGCCAAGCGCGCCGAGGCTTATCTCAAGTCTTCCGGCATTGGCGACACCGCCTATTTCGGCCCGGAGCCCGAATTTTTCATTTTCGACGCGGTCGAGTGGAAAATCGACATGTCCGGCTCCTACTGCAAGGTCATCTCGGAAGAAGCTGCCTGGGCCTCGGCAGACAAGTTCGAGTCCGGCAACACCGGCCATCGCCCGACCGTCAAGGGCGGCTACTTCCCGGTGCCTCCGGTGGACAGCCTGAACGACATCCGCGCCCAGATGTGTATTGCGCTGGAAGCCTGCGGCGTGCCGGTGGAAGTCCATCACCACGAAGTCGCCACCGCCGGCCAGTGTGAAATCGGCACCCGGTTCGGCAGCCTGGTGCAGCGCGCCGACTGGACCCAGATTCTCAAATACATCGTGCACAACGTCGCCCATAGCTATGGCAAGACCGCGACCTTCATGCCCAAGCCCATCGTCGGCGACAACGGCTCCGGCATGCACGTGCATCAGTCGATCTGGAAGGGTGGCAAGAACCTGTTCGCCGGCAACGGTTACGCCGGCCTGTCGGAGACGGCCCTGTACTACATCGGCGGCATCATCAAGCATGCCCGCGCGCTGAACGCCATCACCAATCCGCTGACCAACTCCTACAAGCGTCTGGTCCCCGGCTTCGAAGCCCCGGTCAAGCTGGCCTACTCGGCACGCAACCGTTCCGCCTCGATCCGCGTGCCCTACGTGCATAACGACAAGGGGCGCCGCATCGAAGTGCGCTTCCCGGATCCGGGTGCCAACCCCTATCTGGCCTTCACCGCCATGATGATGGCCGGTCTCGACGGCATACAGAACAAGATTCACCCCGGCGATCCGGCCGACAAGAACCTGTACGACCTGCCGCCCGAAGAAGACGCCAAGATCCCGACCGTCTGCTCCAGCCTGGAACAGGCGCTGGAATACCTCGACAAGGGCCGCGAATTCCTCACCCGCGGCGGCGTCTTCAGCAACGAGATGATCGACGCCTACATCGAGCTCAGGAATGAAGAAGTCACCCGCTTCCGCATGACCACCCATCCGCTCGAGTACGAGATGTACTATTCGATCTGATGAAGCCCCTGCGTAGCAGGCGGGTCAGCAAAAAGCGCTGACCTCGCCGCTACGGATGATTCCTTGCGCAAGGTACAACAAGACAAAGGACGGGCCGTGCCCGTCCTTTTTCATGTCGCCGTCCATCCGGACGAGGGCGGTATCCTAGCGATGGTTCTGCATTTGACATACACTCGGCACCATGAAGAAGCTACTTCTTGCCCTCCCGCTATTGGTACCGCTGGTTGCGGGCGCCAGTACGCTCTACAAGTGCACGGATGAATCCGGCGTAGTGCTCTACACCAACCAGAAGACCAGCAAAAAAGCTTGTACCGTGCTCTCGTACCAGGCGCCGCCCCCTTCAGTCGTCGGCAGCGCGACGAAGCAACGCGCTGCGACGGCGCCGACGCCAGGCGATTTCCCGCGTGTTTCGGGCAGCGAACAGAAGGCCCGCGATGGTGACCGCCGTGCAATTCTCGACAAGGAACTCGCCAACGAAGTGCAGAATCTGGAGAAAGCCAGGAAGGCCCTGAGCGACGCCCCCAACCAGCCGCCGGACAAGTTCCAGGCCCTGCGCGATACCGCAGCGCTGCACGAACGGAATGTCGAGTCACTGAAGAAAGAGCTCGGCAACCTGCGCTGAGCCACGGTTCAAATGAAATCCAGCGGCTGGTGCGTTTCTTGCACACATCACCCCTGATGAACGACGCCACTCAAACGCTCAATGCCTTCAGCGGACTGGATCTGCTGTCCTCCGCCGTCGTGCTGGTCGATGCCAAATTGATCATCCGTCACGTGAACCCGGCGGCGGAGAATCTGTTCGCCGTCAGTTCGCGTCAACTGCTCGGCCAGCCCTTGCAACGACTGGTGGGCGACCCGCCCGAGCTCTCTGCCGCGCTCGACAACGCGCTGAAAAACAACTGGAGCTATACCGGCCACAACATCCTGATCAAGCTGGCGCAGGACGTGCAGTTGCATGTGGATTGCACCGTAACGCCCGTCGAAACCAGCAGCGCACGTCTGCTGCTGGAAGTGCGCCCGATCGACCAGCAGTTGAAGGCGACCCGCGAGGAACAGCTGGCGCAGCAGCAGCAGGCCAACCGCGAACTGGTGCGCAATCTGGCGCACGAAATCAAGAACCCGCTCGGCGGCATTCGCGGCTCCGCGCAGTTGCTGGAACGCGAGTTGGCCAGCGAAGCGCTCAAGGAATATACCCAGGTCATCATCAAGGAAGCCGACCGCCTGCAGGATCTGCTGCAACGCCTGCTTTCTTCGCATCGCGTGATGCAGCCGGCACAGGTGGGCATTCACGAGATCCTCGAGCGCGTGCGGCGTCTGATTCACGCCGAATTCCACAATGTCAGCGTCAAGCGCGACTACGACACCTCGCTCCCCGACATTACCGGCGACCGCGAACAATTGATTCAGGCCATTCTCAATATTTCGCGCAACGCCGCACAGGCCATGCAAGGCAGCGGCGAGATCATTTTCCGCACCCGGGCGGCACGACAGGTCACTCTGGCCAAGAAGAAGCACCAACTGGCACTCGAATTGCAAGTGATCGACAACGGCCCGGGCATAGCGGAAGAAATCCGCGACAAGATCTTTTATCCGCTGGTCTCGGGCCGTGAAAATGGCAATGGCCTCGGCCTCACCATCGCGCAGAGCTTTGTCCAGCAACACGGCGGAACCATTGAAGTCACCTCGCGCCCCGGCCGCACCTGCTTTTCGCTGATGCTGCCGCTGGCGAGAAAGAAGAAGGAAGAACTGTGAACCCTGTCTGGATCATCGACGACGACCGCTCCATTCGCTGGGTACTGGAAAAGGCCCTCGGCCGCGAGAGCATCCCGGCCAGGTGCTTCGGCTCCGCGGACGAAGCACTGGCCGCGTTAGCCAACGGCCAGCGGCCGGAGGTTTTGATTTCCGACATTCGCATGCCCGGCAGCAGCGGGCTCGACCTGCTGCGCCATGTAAAAGCACAGCTTCCCGATCTGCCGGTCATCATCATGACCGCCTATTCCGACCTCGATTCCGCGGTGGCGGCATTCCAGGGCGGCGCGTTCGAATATCTGCCCAAGCCGTTCGATGTCGATCAGGCGGTGGACCTCGTGCGCCGGGCCATCGCTCAGGCCTCGCACCAGAATGGTGCGCCTGCAGAAACGAGCGCCGTACCCGAGATCCTCGGCCAGGGTGCCGCCTTGCAGGAAGTCTTTCGCGCCATCGGCCGGCTGTCCCAGTCCCATGCCACGGTGCTGATCAACGGCGAATCCGGTACCGGCAAGGAACTGGTGGCACGCGCCCTGCATCGTCACAGCCCGCGCCAGGATGCGCCCTTCATCGCCATCAACACGGCGGCCATTCCACGCGACCTGCTCGAATCCGAGTTGTTCGGTCACGAAAAGGGCGCCTTTACCGGCGCCGCCGCGCTGCGTCGCGGACGTTTCGAGCAGGCTGACAACGGCACGCTGTTCCTCGACGAAATCGGCGACATGCCGGCCGAGCTGCAAACCAGGCTGTTGCGCGTGCTGTCCGACGGCAACTTCTACCGCGTCGGCGGTCACCAGCCGGTGAAGGCCAACGTGCGGGTGATCGCCGCGACCCATCAGGATCTGGAGGACCGGGTCAAGGCCGGCCTGTTCCGCGAAGACCTGTTCCACCGCCTCAACGTCATCCGCCTGCGCCTGCCACCGTTGCGCGAACGGCGCGACGACATCCCTTTGCTGGCGAAACATTTCCTGCAAAAAAGCGCCCAGGAACTCGGCGGCGAACCCAAGCACCTCACCGATGCGGCGCTCAAATACCTGCAGGCACTGGATTTTCCCGGCAACGTGCGCCAACTGGAAAACCTCTGCCACTGGCTGACCGTGATGGCCCCCGGGCAAAGCGTGGACATTACCGATCTTCCCGCCGAACTGCGCGACGGTTCGGACAACGCGGCGCGCCGCGACCTGCCCGCCAACTGGAACGCCGCGCTGGCGAGCGAAGCCGACCGGCTGCTCGCCGCCGCACCCGGCGAGGTCTTCACTCAACTCACGCGCCAGTTCGAGGCGACGCTGATTCGTCGTGCGCTGAATGCCACCGGCGGGCGCCGAATAGATGCCGCGCAACTGCTCGGCATCGGCCGCAACACCATCACGCGCAAGATTCAGGAACTCGACCTGGATGACGTCAAGGGAGATTCCGAGGCGACCTGAAAGTTCCGCTTCAAGTATAGTCAGGCTGGCCATTCCCCGAGTACTACCTGGGGCTCGTCGTCAGAGGACATACCTTCATGCCTGCCACTGTTGCCGCCATTGCCGCCAAACTCGGGGTCGCCGCGTGCCGCTTCGATATCGATGTGCTGCCCCGCTGCGATTCGACCAACGCCGTCCTGCTGAGCCGCGCCGAGGCCGGCGCGCCTTCCGGCACGGTGGTAATCGCCGAGGAGCAAACCGCCGGCCGCGGCCGCCGCGGCCGCACCTGGTTCGCCAGCCCCGGCGACAGCCTGACCTTTTCGCTGCTCTGGCGTTTCGCCCCGGGCACCGCACCGGCCGGGCTGTCGCTGGCAGTCGGCGTCGCCGTTGCCCGGGCGCTGCAGAGAGTCGGCGCTGATGACGCGGCGTTGAAATGGCCGAACGACATCCTCAAGAACGGCCGCAAGCTCGGCGGCATTCTGGTCGAACTGGTGCCCGGTGCACCCCATGCTGCGGTCATCGGCATCGGCATCAATCTGCACCTGCCCGCCGGAATGCCGGAGGATCTGCACGCCGCATCGGCCGCCATTCTTGCTGCGGACGGCACGGTCGACGTCAACGAGCTGTATGCCGCGCTGCTCGACGAACTGCTGGCCACGCTGGAAACCTTTGCGGCCAAAGGCTTTCCCGCGATTCGTCCGGAGTGGCTGGCACATCACGCCTGGCAAGGCGCCCGCGTCAGCCTGTCGAGCGATTTCGGCCCGCCGCGCGAAGGCATCTGTCTCGGCGTTGACCCCGACGGCGCGCTGCTGCTCGAAGCCGATGGGCGCGTCGACCGCATTCTCTCCGGCGAAGTGTCGCTGCGGCCGGCTTGAATCGCGACCATGATTCTCTGCCTCGATGCCGGCAACACGCGCCTCAAGTACGGCCTGTTCGACGGCGACGATTGGCGCCTGCAGGGTGCGCTGGACTACCCGGGCTTCGACGATCTGATCGCTGCACTGCCCGCAAAGCCGGCGCGCATCGTCGCCTGCAATGTGGCGGGCGAAGCCGTGCGACTGCGCATCGCGGCACTGGCCGCCCGCCTCGATGCTCCGCTAGCCTGGCTGACCAGCTCGGCCGCCGCCTGCGGCGTGTGCAACGGCTATGACGATCCGCAACAACTGGGTGCCGACCGCTGGGCAGCGCTGATCGCAGCGCGGACCTTGCACACCGGACCGTGCGTGGTAGTGATGGCCGGCACGGCGACGACCGTCGACGCGCTCGATGACAAAGGCTTGTTCCGTGGCGGCCTGATCCTGCCCGGCCTTTCCCTGATGCACGCCGCGCTGGCCCGCAACACCGCCGACCTGCCGCATGCGGCCGGCCACTACCGGCAGCAGCCGACCAACACCGACGATGCCATCGTCAGCGGCGCGCTCCATGCCACGCTGGGCGCCATCGAGCGACTGCACGCCACGCTCGGCGCCGATACCTTGTGCTTGCTGTCGGGCGGCGCGGCGGGCGAGCTGGCGCCGCACTTGAACCTGCCATGCCGCCTGGTCGACAACCTGGTGCTGGAAGGCCTGGCGCATTACAGCCAGACTGTTTGAACAGCGCGGCCTGAGGCTATTGTTTCTCGCCGCCTGTTTCCGCCTGATTCAGGGTCAACTCGGGGCGCGCACCTTCGCCCGGTGCGGCGCCCTTGAGCTTGCCAAGTGCCTGGTCGACATCTATGACACGCTCCTTGGCCGTCGGATGGGTCTTGTAGAGGGCGGCCAGCGCCCCCGTATCTGCCTTGAGACTGGCCAGGCGCTGCATGAAGTTGAGGCAGGCGGCGGGGTCGTAGCCGGCTCTTGCGGCGAGCAGAACGCCGTCTTCGTCGGCCTCGCGTTCCGAGCTGCGGTCGAGTCCTCGCGTGAAGATTTCCTTGCTCTCGCTGATCAGACGCTTGCGGTACTCTTCGCTGCCGCCTGACTTCGACTGGACATTGAGTGCGCTGGCGCCGGCCGACACCAGCAAACTTTTTTGCAGGACGGCAATGTGGTGGCGACGAGTCACATGGCCGATTTCGTGACCCAGCACGCAGGCCAGCTCGGCTTCATTGACCACATGACCCAGCATGCCCGTGGTAACCAGGATCGTGCCGCCGGGAGCGGCAAAGGCATTGATCGTGTCCGACTGGACTGCGGCAAAACGCCATGGCAATTCGGGGCGCGAGGATTGCAGCGCGATCCACACGCCGACCTGGTTCAGACGGTGCTGGAGCTCCGGGTTCCTGACCGGCGGATAACCGCCAAGCGTTGCCGCGACCACTTCCTTGCCGATGCTGAGCTCCTCTTCCTCGCTCATCGAGCCGACCGACTGGCTCTTGACCAGGCTCTTGCCCGCATCGAGCAGCGATCCCAGATCGATGGTGCGCGATTGCGCCCGAACGCCGCATGACATGGAGCCCAGGGCCGCTGCCAGAAGACTCAAGCTGAACAGGCGCAGTCTCATTTCGATCCCTGTGGATTGGTATTGTCCGCGGCGACTTTGCCGTACTCCACCGCTCTGGCCGCCAAGCCACGCCGGCTGGCAGCGGCTTCGGCTTCCCTGCGCCCGACCGCCCAGCTCTCTATCAGCTTGACTCCATCGCCGGCGGGGGCTGACGTTTTGGCGTCGCCCTCATCCATTCCGCGCACACCGAGAACGGCAGTCTGGCCTGTCGCCGCCGGAGCTTCGGGGCGAGAGACGGTACCGGTGACGGAGCGCAGTATGTTGGTAAACACATTGCCTTGGGCCAAGGCTGCCGGCAACAGCGCGCAGAACAGCATCAGGGAAAGAAGGATTTTCACGGCGGGATTCAGCGATGACTTCGGCAATCGATCAATGCAGTTTAATCCTGTCACCTGGGGAAATACGCAGACGATGGAAACGGATAGACCTCTTGCGGGGCAAAAGTTTCAGGCTTTAAGCAGCTCCTGCGCGACGATCAACTGCCTCACCTGCGTCGTTCCGGCGCCGATCTCGATCAGCTTGCCGGCGCGGTAGAGGCAGTTTACTTCCGTCTCCCACATGAAGCCATTGCCACCATGGATCTGCACGGCGTGATCGAGCACGGTCTTCAGCATGTAGCCGGCGTGCAGCACAGCGGCGGCAGAGCGTTTGTGGATCTCGCCGTGCCCGGCCTCGCCGGCGGCGGCGACTTCCTTCAGCACCTGATAGGAAAATGCGCGAACCGATTCGAGCGCCGCGTACATGTCGGCCAGCATGCCCTGCACCAGTTGAAAGCCGGCGATCGGCTGGCCGAACTGGACGCGCGTTCTGGCGTAGTCGAGCGACAGATCCAGCGCGCGCTGAGCGATGGCGATGACATGGCCGCTGAAGAAGATGCGCTCGATATCGAGCCCGCTCATCACCACCTTGACGCCCTTGTCTTCGCCGCCGATCAGGTTCTCCGCCGGCACGCGGCAATCGTCGAACAGCAGCTCGCCGGTCGGGCTGCCGCGCCACCCCATTTTCTTCAGGCTTTGCGCCACCGCGAAACCCGGCGTGCCCTTTTCCACGACGAAGGCCGAGATGCCGTGCTGGCCACGCTCCGGCGCGGTCTTGGCGTAGATCAGTAACAGATCGGCGACCGGGCCGTTGGTGATGAACATCTTGCGGCCGTTCAGCACATAGTGGTCGCCGTCGCGCCGCGCCGTGGTCTTCATCGAACCCAGCGCATCCGAACCGGCGCCCGGCTCGGTCAGGCCGAGGGCGCCGATGCCCGCCAGCATCCGCGGCAGGAAACGCGCCTGTTGTGCGGCACTGGCATTCCTGACCAGATTGTTCACGCACAGATTCTCGCTGGCGCCCCAACTCGCGGCGAGCATGTTGTTCCAGTAGGAAAGCGCTTCACCGATGAAATACTGCGAGACCAGATCGAGGCCCGGCCCGCCGAGCGACTCGGGCACCGTGGTGCCGAGCAGGCCGACTGCGCCCATCCTGCGAAACTCGTCCTCGGGAAACCAGTCCTCGTCATCCATGCGCCGCAGCAGCGGGTGATGCCGCTCCTGGGCATAGCGCCAGGCCATGTCGTAGATTTGCTGGTGCTGCTCCTCGAAACCGTATTTGCGCAAGTCGATCATGATCATTTCCTTTGCCGGAGAATCAGTCTAGCCGATCAAAGCAGGTACTTGATCACACGGCTGTCATGGCCGACAATGCGTGATCGTCTGGAGGAGTGTTCCATGCCCGCCCACTTTCTCGCCACGCTGCCGAACTTTCTCGCCTACCTCGGCACCGCCCTCACACTGCTGGCCGCATTCGTGACGATCTACCTCTACGTCACACCCTACGACGAGGTCGCGCTGATCCGCAGCAACAACATGGCGGCGGCGGTCTCGCTCTCCGGCGCCATACTCGGCTTCGCCCTGCCCATCGCCAACGTCATCGCCCACAGCGACACGCTGCTCGACCTCGCGGTGTGGGGCGCCATCGCCGGCATCGTGCAACTGCTGGCCTGGGGCGTGGCGCGCGTGGCGCTGCCGCAACTGCAGGAGGACATCGCCGCCGGCCGTGCCGCGCCCGCCACCTTTGTCGCTGCGCTATCGCTTACCGTCGGCCTGCTCAACGCCGCCTGCATGACTTATTGATATTCATTTTGGGGAGACGCTCATGGCACTCATGGATTTCATCAAGAAGCAGTTTATCGACATCATCCAATGGACCGAGGACGATGGCGAGACCATGGCCTGGCGCTTCCCCATGGCCGAAATGGAAATCCAGAACGGCGCCAGCCTGACGGTGCGCGAGTCGCAGATGGCAGTGTTCGTCAATGAGGGCCAGATCGCCGACATTTTCGGCCCCGGCATGTACAAGCTGACCACGCAGACGCTGCCGGTGCTGACCTACCTGAAGAACTGGGACAAGCTGTTCGAGTCGCCCTTCAAGTCCGACGTGTACTTTTTTTCCACGCGCCAGAAACTCGACCGCAAGTGGGGCACGCCGAATCCGGTGACCATCCGCGACAAGGATTTCGGCATGGTGCGGCTGCGCGCCTTCGGCATCTATGCTTTTCACCTGACCGACCCCAAGGCCTTCCACACCACGATCTCCGGCACGCTGGAAAGCTATACCGCGGAACAGCTCGAAGGCCAGTTGCGCAACACCATCGTCGGCCACATCTCGGACATCTTCGGCGAATCCGGTGTGCCCTTCATCGACATGGCCAGCAACCAGGTCGAGTTCGGCAACGCGCTGAAGGCCAAGATGGAGCCGATGTTCCAAGCTTACGGACTTGCGCTCGACAGCCTCAATGTGCAGAACATCTCGCTGCCCGAAGAACTGCAAGCCATGCTCGACAAGCGGATCGGCGTGAACATGATGGGCGGCATGCAGGGCTACATGCAGTTCCAGACCGCCGAGGCGATCCCGCTGGCGGCCAAGAACGAAGGCGGCCTGGCCGGACTGGGTGCCGGCGTCGGCGTCGGCTTCGGCGTCGGCCAGCAGGTCGCCGCGTCGATGGCACAGGCGCTGAACCCTGCCGCCGCTCCTGCCGCCGCATCACCAGCGCCGACTGCTACGCCGGCCACTGCCGTGTCGGCGGACGAAATCGTCGCCACCATAGAAAAGCTGCACGGCCTGGTCGGCAAGGGCATGCTGTCACAGGCCGAGTTCGATGCGAAGAAGGCCGAACTGCTGAAGAAGCTTGGGTAAAACCATTAGCCACAGAGGACACAGAGTTCACAGAGTAAAACCTTTTGGTTTGCCTTTCTCTGTGAACTCTGTGTCCTCTGTGGCAAGAAAGGTTTTCTTCTGATGTCCTTCAGCGCTAACTGCCCGTCCTGCGGCGCGGCGGTCGTCTTCAAGTCTTCGGCATCGTTTCATGCGGTCTGCGAGTTCTGTCGCAGCACGCTGGTGCGCCATGGCGCCGACCTGGAAAACCTCGGCCGCATGGCCGACCTGATCGAGGATGCCTCGCCGATCCAGATCGGCACCGAAGGCCTGTATCACGGCGTGCATTTCGCGGTGATCGGTCGCATCCAGTTGCGCTACGCGGCAGGCGTCTGGAACGAGTGGCATCTGCTGTTCGATGACCAGCGCGGCGGCTGGCTCTCCGATGCCGGCGGCGAATACCTGATCAGCTTCCTCACGGCGCCGGACGCGCCACTGCCCGAGTTCGCCGCGCTGACGCCAAACGACGAACTCAAGCTGGCCGGCAGGGAATTCGTCGTCACCGACCGCGAAGAGGCCATGTGCATTTCGGGCCAGGGAGAACTGCCCTTCCCCTTCGGCGCCGGCTATCCGGCGCAGCTGGTCGACTTGCGCACCACGGACGAAGCCGCGGCCGCCTTCGCCAGCATCGATTACTCGGAAACGCCACCGCTGCTGTTCGTCGGTGAATCGCTGCCGTTTGCCGCATTCAGGTTCGCCAACCTGCGCAGCGATCAGGCTGCGGCAAAGCCGGCCGGGGTGGTCAAGGCACTGCAATGTCCCGCCTGCGGCGGAGCCATCACGCTGCACGACAAGGCGGTGCAAAGCGTGGCTTGTCCGTCCTGCCTCAGCGTGCTCGACGCCGCCAACGAAAGCCTGCGCATTCTGCAAAAGGCCGCCGCCGCGACACGCATCGAGCCCTTGATTCCACTCGGCAGCGCCGGCCGCTTTGCCGGCAAGGACTGGACGGTCATCGGCTTTCAGCAGCGCGTGATCACGGCAGAGGGCAAGGACTATCCCTGGCAGGAATACCTGCTGCATCACCCGGAGGAGGGTTTCCGCTGGCTGGTCGAGTCCGACGGCCACTGGAACTGGGTCAGCACGATAAGCAAACCGCCGCGCTACCAGGTCGGCCTCCCGTCGGCCATCCTCAATGGCGAAGAGTATCGGCGCTACTCGGCGGGTTCGGCCGTAACCCGTTATGTCATCGGCGAATTCACCTGGAAGATCAGCGTCGGCGAAACCTGGGAGACCATCGACTTCATTGCCCCGCCCAAGATGCTGAGTCGCGAGTCGAGCCACAACGAAACCAGCTGGTCGCTCGGCGAGTACCTGCCGTCAGACGAGGTTGCGGCTGCGTTCAAGCTCAAGACTCCGCTGCCCGCACCGGTCGGCATCGGCGCAAACCAGCCGAACCCGCGCAGCGAAAACCATCGCAAGGTTTGGCGCAGTTTCTGGAAGTTCCTGGCCCTCGCCGTCGTGGCGCAGTTGCTCTGGGTCTTCATCCTGGGCAGCCACACGCTGCTCGACCAGCGGCTGGTATTCTCGCCCGGCAAGGACGAGCCGGTCACCACACAGACGTTCCAGCTCGACAACGCGGCGCGCAACCTGGTGCTGCGTCACGATACCGACCTGGATAACAACTGGCTCGGGCTGGGACTCACCCTGGTCGAGAAGAACAGCGGTCGCGCCTGGACCGCGCAAACGGACGTCGCTTACTGGCACGGCTCGGACGGAGGCGAAAGCTGGAGCGAAGGCGACCGCTCGCGCGAACTGGTGTTCCGTGACCTGCCGGTCGGCAGCTATTACTTCGTCATCGATCCGGAAATCTCCGCCGAGAAGCCCGTCGCCGTGGCCGACCGGGTCAAGGTCATCCGCGACCAGGCGACCTGGAGCAATTTCTTTTTCCTGCTGATATTCCTTGCCGCCTTGCCGATGTTCAGCCGCTACCGGGTCAGCGCCTTCGAGGCCGAGCGCTGGAAGAATGCGGACTTCCTCTCCAGCGGCGGGGACTTCGGTTCGGGCGACAGTGGCAGCGATTCCGGAGGAGACGACTGATGTCGCGCATTGCGATGGTCCTCAGCCTGGCCGCCTTCGCCCTGTTCAACTACGGGCAATACCTGGGCTGGAGCATGTTCTCCGAAAGCGCCGACGCCCAGCCGGTGCGTACCGCCAATGCAGCGCGGGCGTTCCACAAATAATGATGCGCTGATGCAACGCCCGCTGCTGGTTTCCGTCTTCATCGTCGCCTCCTGCGGGCTGGCCTACGAATTGATCGCCGGCGCCCTGGCGAGTTACCTGCTGGGCGATTCGGTGATGCAGTTTTCCACGGTGATCGGCGTCTATCTGTTCGCCATGGGCATCGGCTCCTGGCTGTCGAAGCATGTCGGCGGCAATCTGCTGGTGCGCTTCATCCAGATCGAACTGCTGGTGGGCCTGCTCGGCGGCCTCTCGGCCGGCCTGTTGTTCCTCTTGTTCACGCTGCACGCCGGACCCTTCCGCTTCACGCTCTACGGGCTGGTGCTGCTGATCGGCATCCTGGTCGGGCTGGAAATCCCACTGATCATGCGCATCCTGAAGCGCGAGGTGGCATTCAAGGATCTGGTGGCGCAGGTGCTGACCTTCGACTACGTCGGTGCGCTGGCGGTGTCGGTGCTGTTCCCCCTGCTGCTGGCGCCGCATCTGGGGCTGGTGCGCAGCGCACTGCTGTTCGGCCTGCTCAACGCGGCAGTCGCCGCCTGGGCGCTGTGGCTGTTTCGCGCCCAGATCGGACCGCTGGTGCTGCTGCGGACGCAATGCGTCGCGGTGATTGCCTTCCTCGCACTCGGCTTCGGTTTTGCCGGAACTTTCGTCAGCCTGGCCGAAGCGAATCTCTACAACGAGGACATCGTGCATGCCGAGACCAGCCCCTATCAGCACATTGTCATCACCCGCTGGCGCGACGAGTTGCGGCTGTACCTGAACCACAACCTGCAGTTTTCCTCGCGCGACGAATACCGTTACCACGAGGCGCTGGTGCATCCGGGCATGGCCGCGCTGCCAGGCGCACGGCGCGTGCTGGTGCTGGGCGGAGGCGACGGCATGGCGGCGCGCGAGATCCTCAAGTACCCGCAGGTGGAGAGCATCACGCTGGTCGATCTCGATCCGCGCATGACGCAATTGTTCTCGCAGTCGCCCATGCTGGCCGAGCTGAATCGCGGCGCGCTGGGCTCGCCGAAGCTGAAAATCATCAACGCCGACGCCCTGCAATGGCTCGAGCAGACACAGGAGATGTTCGACTTCGTCGTCGCGGATTTTCCCGATCCATCGAACTACAGCCTCGGCAAGCTCTACTCGACCGCCTTCTATCGCCTGCTCAAACAGCACGTCGCCGAAACCGGCCTGATCGTGGTCCAGGCCACTTCGCCGATGTATGCGCGGGAAAGCTTCTGGACCGTGGTTGCCACGCTGGAGGCCGCCGGCTGGCAGACCACGCCCTATCACGCGCTGGTGCCGAGCTTCGGCGAATGGGGCTACATCCTCGCCGGCCGGCGCGGGTACCGGCCGCCCGCGGCAATCCCGGTACCGACGCGCTTCATCACCCCCGACGCACTGCCCGCACTGTTCCATTTTCCTGCGGACATGGCGCGCATTCCCGCCGAACCCAACCGCCTCGACAACCAGAATCTGGTGCGCGTCTTCGAGCGCGAGTGGGGCCAGGTGCAGACTCACTGATGCGCCGCCGCGAATTTTTGGGCGCGGCGTCGGCTGCAGCCATGCTGGCCGCCTGCGGTTCGAAGGCTCAACCGCCGCTGCCGCCGGGTACGCTCTCGGGAGCGAATGACGCGCTCGGCCATCGTCTGCGCCAGCCGGACTTCCCGGCCCCCACGGAAACGCGCCGCACCACGGTGGCGATCGTCGGCGGCGGCATCGGCGGGCTGTCGGCGGCGTGGAAGCTGGCGCGCTCGGGTTGCGATGATTTCCTGCTGCTGGAAATGGAAGCCGAAGCCGGCGGCAATTCCCGCGCCGGAAAGAACGAGGTCTCGGCGCATCCACTCGGCGCGCATTACCTGCCGCTGCCGCCGCGCGAGGCGCGGGCCACGCGCCAGTTGCTGGCCGAACTCGGCGTGCTGCAGGGCGACCCGGATGCGGCTCACCCGGTCTACGACGAGAGGTATTTGTGCCATGCGCCGCAGGAACGGCTCTACACCAACGGCTATTGGCAGGATGGTTTGTGGCCGACGCTGGGTGTGCCGAAGGCGGAACGCGCGCAATACATCCGCTTTCAGGAATACGTCGGCGAACTGCGCCATCTGCGCGACAGTGCCGGGCGACGCGCCTTCGCCCTGCCGCTGGCGCTGTCCAGCCGCGATCCGAAATTCCTCGCGCTGGACCGCATCACGCTGCGCGATTGGCTGCTGCGCGAAGGCTACACCGCGCCGGGGCTTTACTGGCTGACCGACTACGCCTGCCGCGACGACTACGGCACCGCTGCGGCGCAGACCTCGGCCTGGGCCGGCCTGCACTATTTTGCCTGCCGCGACGGCGAAGGACAGGTGCTGACGGCGCCGGAAGGCAACGCCTGGCTGGCGCGCGGCCTGGCGCGCGCCAGCGGCGGCCGCGTGCAGCCGAACGCACTGGTGTTCCGCGTCGAGGAGCGCAGCAACGAGCACGTCTGCGATGTCTACCTTGCCGCAGAAGACCGTAGCATCCGCATCATCGCGCGCCAGCTGATCTGGGCCGCGCCGCTGTTCCTGATCCCGCATGTGTTCGCCGCGCCGCGGCCGGAATGGCTGGCGGCGATCAGGGGCGCCGAATATGCACCCTGGATCGTCGCCAACCTGACATTGAAGGAAGCACCGCAGACGCGCGCCGGGCATTCGCTGGCCTGGGACAATGTGCTGCACGACAGTCCGGCCCTGGGCTATGTGGTGGCCACCCATCAGCAGCTGCGCTACGCGCCGGGGCCGACCGTGATCACCTGGTATCGGGCGCTGCATGAGGAATCGGCGTCCCGCCGGCACCGACTTCTGCAGGGCCGCGATGCCTGGGCCGCCGAGGTGCTGGCCGACCTGTCGCGGCCGCACCCCGAGATTCGCGAGCTGACGACGCGGATCGACATCCATCGCCACGCCCACGCCATGATCCGCCCCCTGCCGGGTCGCCTGTGGAGCGGTACGCGCGGCGGCTTCGAGTCGGGCAGGGCCGGCATCCAGTTCGCCCATGCCGACGTGTCCGGCCTGTCGCTGTTCGAGGAAGCCAACTTTCGCGGTGTACTGGCCGCCGAGCGCACACTGTCCCGGCTCGGCGTATCCTATGCCTCCTCACTATGAACGGCCTGCACATTCTTGCTGAATTTCACGCCTGCGAAGGCGAACGCCGCTTGCTGCTCGACGCGGGAACGCTGGCCGCACTTTGTCGCCGTGCCTGCGCCAAAGCCGGGCTGGTGGTCGTCGCCGAAGCCTTCCATCAATTCGCCGGCGCCGGCGCCACCGGCGCCCTGGTGCTGGCCGAATCGCACATGGCCATTCACACCTGGCCGGAGCTGAACTCGGTCACACTCGATCTCTACGTCTGCAATTACAGCCAGGATAATCGCGCTGCCGCAGAGACTGCCTACAGCACCCTGCGCACTGAGTTGAAGCCAAGGAGAATCATGCGACGCGATATATCTCGAGGCGGGTTTGATCCGGAAGATCCCGACTCCGACAGCGTTGCTGGCTGAGGGAAGCAGGCTATGCGATTGTTTTTCATCCTGCTGGTATTTGCCAATCTCGCCTTCTTTGCCTGGACGCACGGCTATTTCGGCGCGTCCAACGAGGACCGCGAGCCGCAGCGACTGACCAAACAGTTGAAGGCGGACAAGCTGCGCCTGGTGCGTGATGTGAAAGCGCCGGCAATGAAAAAGGACGATCCGGCCTGTCGCCTCATCAACGGTCTGACCGCGGCCGACGCCGAGACCCTGAAGGCGGCCGTGGCCGCCATCGGCGGCGAAGCGAAAATCCTGCCCGTGGCGGAGCCGACCCTCTATCTGGTGCTCATCGCCGAACTTGCCAACAAGGCGGTGGCCGACAAGAAGGCCGCCGAGCTGACCCGGTTCGGGGTCACAGAGCAAAGGTCCGTTGCGCTGGCAAGCGGCCGTTATGAAATCATCCTGGGCAGCTTTCCCACCGAACCGGCGGCGCGCGAATTTCTGCAGGGACTGGTAAAACGGGGAATCAAGTCGGCGCGCGTTGACAGCCGCGAACAGCCGCCATTGAGAGCGCGGGTCGAGACCCGCGCTGCTGCAGCGGCGCTGCTGCAGCAGCTGCCGCAACTGATCGCGCCGTATGCCGGCGCCACGGTCGGCGAGTGCGCGCCGTAGCCGCGCGATGAGCTATGTGGTCGGACTCACCGGCGGCATCGGCAGCGGCAAGAGCGCCGTCGCCCAACTTTTCGCCGAGCGCGGCATCAAGGTAATCGACACCGATGCCATCGCCCACGCCCTGACCGCCGCTGGCGGCGCTGCCATGCCGGCCATTCGCGCCGAATTCGGCGATGGGGTAGCAAACGCCGAGGGCGCACTCGACCGCGCCGCAATGCGCGCCATCGTCTTTGCCGACCCGTCGGCGCGCAAGCGCCTGGAATCCATCCTGCATCCGCTGATTCGCAGCGAAAGCGAGCGTCGGCTTCTGGCCGACTCGGCCGACTCTCCCTATGCCATCCTGATGGTTCCGTTGCTGGTCGAGTCCGGTGACTACCGCAAGCGCGTAGACCGCATCGCCGTGGTCGATTGCGCCGAAGCCACCCAGATCGATCGTGTCATGAGTCGCAGCGGACTTGCCAGGAGCGAGATCGAACGCATTCTTGCTGCACAGGCAACGCGCGCCGAACGTCTGGCGGCGGCTGACGACGTCATCGACAACGATGGAGAACTCACCGCCCTGGCCCCGCAAGTCGAGCGCCTGCATGTGCACTATTTGGCATTGTCGCGGCAGTTTTGTTGAGATTTGCACTGAATTGGGTCACAATCTGAGCAGATTTTTCCATTTGGCTGGCATGTGATCACTTACGAATACCCACTCAGCGAGCGCGTTCGCACGCTATTGCGGCTCGAAGATCTGTTTGATAAGGTCGTTCATTTCGCGGCTGCCGAAGGCGCCCTGGAGCACCACGTCGCGCTCGTCACCCTGTTTGAGATTCTCGAGGTCGCCGGCCGCGCCGAACTCAAATTCGATCTGGTGCAGGAACTCGAACGCCAGCGCCAGATACTGCTTTCGTTCCGCAACAATCCCGAGATTTCCGAGGACGCCCTGTCCGGTGCGCTCTACGAAATCGAGCAGGCCAGTTCGCTGCTGCTCTCCATGCACGGCAAGATCGGACATTACCTGCGCGAAAACGAATGGCTGATGACCATCAAGAACCGCGCCGCAATTCCGGGCGGCGTCTGCGAGTTCGACCTGCCCGGCTACCACTACTGGCGGCATCGCGAAGCGGCGCTACGCCAGCAGGACATCCGCGGCTGGATCGCGCCGATGCTGCCGATCCGCGCCGGGCTGGCGATCGTGTTGCGCCTGCTGCGCGCCTCGGGCCGGTCGGAACAGAAGACGGCTGAGCGCGGCGCCTTTCAGCTCATGTTGAGCGGTCGTAGCGCACAGTTGATCCGCCTGAAGACAGGACAGGGCGACCCCTGCCTGCCGGAAATTTCCGCCGGCAAGTTCGCCATCAACATCCGCTTCCTGCGCCCGGACATGGATCAGCGCCCGCGCCAGGTCGACTCAAAGGTCAACTTCGAACTCACGCTGTGCAACCTGTAAAGTCCGCTGCGCCGCGCATCGTCACCTGCCCGAAATGCGGCAGGGATGTCGAATGGATTGCCGAAAATCGCTATCGGCCGTTTTGCTCGGCGCGCTGCAAGGGCATCGACTTCGTTGCCTGGGCCACGGACGGCTATCGCGTCGAGGCGGCGGAAGAGCCGCAGCCGGAAGATCAGTCCGAGTAGACGGCGACTGAACGGCTAGCTGCCCCAAGCGGCGCGAACGGCAGCGATGCCGTGGGCGCCGGCCCGCTGCGCGACATCGAGATCGGCTGGCGACAGCCCGCCCAAGGCAAAAGTCGGCAGTGGCGGCACGCCGACCGCTGCCGCGAAATTGTCCCAGCCGATGCCCGCCACGCCCGGATGGCTGGCCGTCGCCCGGACCGGACCGAACACCGCGAAGTCGCAGCCGAGCCGGGCGGCCAGGTCGAGCTCGGCCGACGAATGACAGGAGGCTGCAACCAGCGCAAACATCGGCCGCACGGTCTGCGCCGCCAGTTGCAGCGAGGGCAGGTGCACCCCATCCGCGCCGGCGGCTTCAGCCAATGCGGCATCACTATTGACCAGCACCCGCGCTCCGTATTGATGACAGAGGTCGACGGCGGCATGGACGAAGGCCGCACGACGCGCCGCATCGAGTTTTGGTTCGCGCAGTTGGACCAGCTCGAGGCCGGCTTCCAGCGCGTGCGCCAGGGCCAGCAACTGGGCGTCAACGCCGATCTCGCCGGCCTGGGTGATCGCATAAAACTGCGGCAGGGCCAGCGCGGCCAATACCGGCGCGTTGGCCGGGAGCATCGGCGAAACCGTTACAGCATCGAGCCGCTGCCAGGCCAGCGCGCTATGCACATGGTCGTGCAACTCGCCGCGCCACTCTCGCACGCGGAAAAAGTTGAGCCGCACATGGGCATGTTCATAGACATGCTGGCGGCGCAGCCAGGGATCGGCGCGCGACACCTCGATGCCCAGTTCCTCGTGCAGTTCGCGCAGCAGTGCGGCGTGCGGCGTTTCGCCGGGCTCGACCTTGCCGCCGGGGAATTCCCAGAAGCCGGGGTAAAAGGTTCCGGGCGCGCGCTGCCCGAGCAGAAACTCGATGGCCCCATCCGCAGCGCGCCGTTCGATGACGGCGGCAGCGACCTCGGTCAACTTCACGTCGCGCCGCCGGGCCGCCCCAAGGCGCGACCTTCAACAATATGGAGCGCAGCGAACACGCGTCACCCCCTTCCGCGGGAAGGGGGCTGGGGGGTAGGCTTCTTTTGGGCGTGCCGCCCGGCGTAGTCGCGGGCGAATTGCCAGGCCACGCGGCCGCTGCGCGAGGCGCGCATCAGGGTCCATTGCAGGGCTTCGCCGCGCGCCGCAGCAATCTGCTGCTCCGACATGCCGAACTCGCCCAGCCAGTGGCTGCAGATTTCGAGGTAATGATCCTGGCCGAAGGGATAGAAGGACAGCCACAAGCCAAACCGCTCCGACAGGGACACCTTCTCCTCGGTGGTTTCGCCGGGATGAATGTCGCCATCGGCGTTGTACTTGGCCTCGAGGTTTTCCGACATCTTTTCCGGCATCAGGTGGCGGCGGTTGGAGGTCGCATAGACCAGCAGGTTGTCGGGCATGCCGGTAATCGAGCCGTCGAGGATGCTCTTCATCGCCTTGTAGCCGGGTTCGCCCGACTCGAAGGAGAGGTCGTCGCAGAAAATGATGAAGCGCTCGCGGCGGCCGGCAATCAGATCGACGATCTCCGGCAAATGCACCAGGTCATCCTTGTCGACTTCGATCAGGCGCAGTCCCTTGGCCGCGAACCGGTTCAGCACGGCCTTGACCAGAGAGCTCTTGCCGGTGCCGCGCGCGCCGGTCAGCAGCACGTTGTTGGCGCTGCGTTTGGCAACGAACTGCTTGGTGTTCTGCGCGATGCGCTGCTTCTGGTCCTCGACGCCCTGCAAGTCCTCGAAGCGGATGCGGTGCGGCTGCTTGATCGCCTCCAGCCAGCCGCGACCGCCGCGAGTGCGCCAGCGAAAAGCCGTGGCCGACCAGTCCGGCGCCGGCAGGGGAGGGGGCAGGATCGCTTCGAGACGATCGAACAGCGCATCGAGTCGGTCGATCAGCGGAGCAACGGCGCGGGGGAGGTCGGACATCGGTTAAGCTTACGGGCTCTTGAAAGCATGGCACTTTAGCAGATTCATGTTTCGATTCTTTCCCGCCCTGATTGTTCTGCTGGCCGTCGCCGGCTGTGCGCCGCTCGCCGTCGAGCCAGCGCCGACTGTCGCATCCTGTGCGCTGCCGGCCACCTGTCCGGTCTGCCCGGTGTGCCCCCCTGTGGAGCCACCCAAACCCGCCGCGAAGCCATTGCAGGCCGCCGAATGGGGCGATCTGACGGGCTGGAACGACGACGATCCCGGCGCCGCGTTCGCCGCCTTTATCGCGAGTTGCAGAAGCCTCGAAAGACAAGCGCAATGGAAGCCGGTCTGCGGCTCGGCGCGGTCGCTAAGCGACACGAGTGCGGCGGCCCTGCGCTCATGGTTCGAGGTGCAGTTCCGGCCCTGGGCGCTGGTCAACCCGGACGGTTCGCGCAGCGGACTCATCACCGGCTATTACGAGCCCATCCTCAAGGGCAGCCGCACCGAGAACAACGACTACCGCTACCCGGCCTTCGGTCCGCCCCAAGACATGATTGTCGTGGAGCTGGCCGAGCTCTACCCCGAACTCAAGCATCTGCGTCTGCGCGGACGCATCGAAGGGCGCAAGCTGGTGCCTTACTTTTCGCGCAGCGAATGGACTCCGCAGGAAAGCAAGCGCTCACCCGAAGCGCTGCTGTGGATAGACGATCCGATCGATCTGTTCTTCATGCAGATCCAGGGCTCGGGCCAGATCCAGCTGACAGACGGCAGCCGCGTGCGCCTCAGTTACGCCGACCAGAACGGCCATCCGTATCGCTCGATCGGGCGCTGGCTGATCGAGCGCGGCGAACTCAAGGCCGAGCAGGCTTCGATGCAGGGCATCAAGACCTGGGCCAGGGCCAACCCGTCGCGCCTGACCGAACTGCTCAACGCCAACCCGAGCCTGGTCTTCTTCCGCGAGTTGCCCGCCGAAGGCAGCGGGCCGCAGGGCGCCATGGGACTGGCCCTGACGCCCGAACGTTCGCTCGCCATCGACCCGCGCCATGTGCCGCTGGGCGCGCCGATATGGCTGGCGACCACCCGACCGAACAGCGACCAGGCACTCACCCGGTTGATGCTGGGACAGGATACCGGCGGCGCGATTCGCGGCGTGGTACGCGCCGATTTCTATTGGGGCAGCGGTGTCGAGGCCGGTAGCCAGGCCGGGAAGATGCGCCAGCAAGGGCGCATGTGGGTACTGATGCCGAGGGGCTATCAAGCTCCGGGCACATAGAGCAATGCACCAAGGTGAACGGCAACTCGTGCTCGCCGCATCACGAGCGCCGACTTTCACCATCCCGGTGCAGCGTCCAGCCTGATCGCACCAGCAAGGTGCGTTATGCTTCGCGCGGAGAGACGATCCGCCTGATTTGGCACTGATTTATCGGCGGGAATGGACATTGCTTTCATGCATTCCATTTGTGCCTTTGGCCACTGGGAGCACCACCATGGAGAACTTCAAGACATCCGCCGACGTACTGTTCATACTGCTCGGCGCCATCATGATTCTGGCCATGCACGCCGGCTTTGCCTTTCTCGAACTGGGCACGGTGCGCAGGAAGAACCAGATCAATGCCCTGGTAAAAATCCTCGCGGATTTTTCGGTCTCGACCCTGGCCTACTTTTTCATCGGCTACGGCATCGCCTATGGCGTGCATTTCTTCGCCGGCGCCGAGACCCTGGCGCAAAAAAGCGGCTTCGAGCTGACTCGGTTCTTTTTCCTGCTGACCTTCGCCGCCGCGATTCCGGCGATCGTCTCCGGCGGCATCGCCGAGCGGGCCCGCTTCGGCCCGCAACTGGCCGCCACCTTCCTGCTGGTCGGCTTCATCTATCCGATTTTCGAGGGCATTGCCTGGAACCACGCCTACGGCATCCAGGACTGGCTCAAGGCCAGCTTCGGCGAAGAGTTCCATGATTTCGCCGGCTCCGTGGTGGTACACGCGGTCGGCGGCTGGGTCGGCCTCGCCGCCGTCATCCTGCTCGGCGCACGGCGCGGACGCTACCACAAGGACGGCGGCATCTCGGCACACCCGCCCTCGAGCATTCCTTTCCTCGCGCTCGGCGCCTGGATTCTGGTGGTTGGCTGGTTCGGCTTCAACGTCATGAGCGCGCAGACGCTGGACAAGGTCTCCGGCCTGGTGGCGATGAACTCGCTGATGGCGATGGTAGGCGGCACGCTGGCGGCTCTGGTGGTCGGCAAGAACGACCCCGGCTTCGTCCATAACGGCCCGCTGGCCGGACTGGTGGCGATCTGTGCCGGCTCCGATCTCATGCATCCGCTCGGCGCCCTGATCACCGGCGGCGTGGCCGGCGGGATGTTCGTCGTCATGTTCACGCTGACGCAGAACCGCTGGAAGATCGACGACGTGCTCGGGGTCTGGCCCCTGCACGGCCTGTGCGGCACCTGGGGCGGCCTTGCCGCCGGCATCTTCGGCGCCAAGGCGCTGGGCGGCATGGGCGGCGTCGCCTTCATGAGCCAGCTCGCCGGCACCTTGCTCGGCATCACGCTGGCGCTGGGCGGCGGCGTTCTGGTTTACGGCGTGCTGAAGATGACGGTCGGCATACGCCTGGATGCGGAAGACGAATTCAACGGCGCCGACCTCACCATCCACAAAATCTCGTCCAGCGCGGAGCGGGAAACGCTCTGGTAATGATCGCGGTGATCAGTGCTTGCCGACTGCGTCGATAAGTTTATTAAGGTCGTCGGGTGGGTTAATAAAGCGAAACCCCGAGGAATGTCCGTGACTGCCATCCGGCAGCGTAACGACTTCTGAATAACGTACTTCAAGGTCGACGGTGACGGAATCGAGTCCTGGAACTTCGATGCGGCTGCCCACGAGCACAGTGCCTGGCTCGAGTGTGATGTCGGCAGAATAGAAGAGGGCACTGATGCCGCCGAAGCTGATATCCCTTATTTTCGCGTCGAAGGGCATGATCCCTCCGGCATCGGCGACGCACCGCAGTAGCGCCGTGGAGGTCACTTCGTGGCGATCGTGTTGGCGGCGTTGCTGTATGGCGAGGATATCCGGATAGCGCAAGCATATAGCCGGAATGCCTTTGTGTATTACTTCGCCAGGTCCGGCAGCGACGAACTCAATGTGCCAACCGCCTGGCTTGGAAACGAAAGTCACATTGGCGCGGGCAAGCAAGGCCTTGTTTGCCGATTCGTCGGCAGCCATCGTGACGATGATGAACCCCCATTTTGCATCGGCACCAATAATCTGCGCGGTGAACGGGTCTCTATTCCCCGGGATTTCCGCTGTGACAACCTCGCGCCGGGCGACCAATGCATCGAGCACTCGCTCGATCTCGATCCTTGAGCGCAACAGATGGTCTGATGCAGTCGCCGCCTTTTCGGTCGTGGGCATAAGCAGTGCGGTACCAGTTCAGAAAGCTCCGACCAAAAGCTGGTCACTTCCTGCACAATTATCTCACCAGAAGATCGCCCGTCAGCGGATGGGTTGTCGGTTTCTTGCAGTGGCTATCGGCTGCAGTCTAGGGCGAGACTGTCAATGGTTCAGGCAACAGTATCTTGGAAAGAATCTCGCATACCGGGGAGCTTCCAGCCCGCACGCTCAGATTGTTATGGCTGCCGGAAAGGCGGGCGCAGATGCAAGAGAAATGGAGCACAAAACCACCACCGCCAAACGGAAATTCCCGTCTGCCGAAGAACAGCCGATCCAACCGCACTACTTGGCGAAGTAGACTGCGATCAACACCACCAAGATAGCGACAGCCTGAAATTCGACGCGCCTGACCATCCAGTGAAGGCTATCGACATGGCGCACCTCATGGTCGGTGACCATGGATGAAATCCCCGATACCAGCGCGACGACAGTGGCGAATATGGTCGCCAAAACCACCACGGTAAAGAAGCTCATTAATCCTCCTCTTCGGTGATTGCAGAGCCAGACTACACACTACTTACAGCCAAAGTATAGACGCCAATCCCGCAATGCCAAGGAAAGAAGCATCAAGGCGGAGGCTGTTGGGTGTGGTCGAGGCTTGGCTCGACCGTTCGCACAGGCCGCTCGCGATGACCAACAGGAAGGCGCCTGATTTCTTCAGCCGCCTTTCGCCGCCGGGAAAAATTTCTCCAGCATCCGGCTGAATTCGGTTCGCGTCGTGTAGCGAAGCAGGACCTCGTTGTAAGGAAACGCTCGATGCAGATGCTCGACGCTGGCGCGATTTTCCGGATCGGTAGTCACCACCACCACCATGTTGCCCTCTCTTGACCACGGCAACCACTGGTACTGCTGGCACGCGGCCCGGTTCAGCTTCTTCGCCAACTCCAAGTCCGGTCGCCACGCGGTGTCATACGGATGGTAGGCCACGTTCGACAGCTTGGCCAGCGCACGTCCCATCGCGGCCAGCGGCACCTGAAAGTCCTCCACCAAGACCTGCTCCAGGTCCTTGCTCTTCCGTTGCGCCCAGCGCTGCGCCAATTCGAGTTCGAGCGCCGAGATCACGCCCTGTTCCGCCAGGGCTGCATAGCGCTTCGGCAGCAAGGCCCCGGTCTTGATGCGCTGGAAAAAAGCCAGCGCCAGAACCGCAGACAACTGTTCCAGGCCGTCTTCGGACACGCTGTCGAACTGCCCGTCGGACCGCTGATTGATCAATTGCAGCGCGCCGACCAGTTCCTTGCCAAGGCCCTGCAACAACGGCGCCACCAGCATATCCTCGGTCCGGAAGCCGGTGACTTGATCAACCTCGCTCCAGAATTGCAGATCCGGGTCGATCCTCTTCAATTCCTCGGGATCGTTCAAATTGTTGATCCGCACCGTGCTGCGGGTCAGCGCGACATAGCCGGCAATGCTCTGCTTGTTGATGGGCAGCACCAGATCCTCGCTCGAATCGAGCCCCGTCTTCACCTTCGAAACCAGAACCCCGCGTTCCTTGTTGACCACATACAGGGTCAATCGCTCGCATTGAAACAGTTCGCATATCTCCGGCGCCAGATCGATCATGATCTGCGCGATGTTGTCGGTCGCATGAATCCGGTTCGACAAGGCCTGCAGCTTTTTCGCAAACTCAAGCTTGGCCTGCATTGTCGCCAGCGGCACTTGCTGGGTCTGGGGTGTGGCAGGAGTGTTCATCCGATGGCATCCTCTGAATGGGTAGGCCGCGCTACGCTGACGGCATTTGTCATATGAAGTGTGGCAATGCTCGCCGGTTCAAGCCGGTCCGCTTGCCGCGGTTGGCGGCGACCGGCTTTCCAGCAGCTTGACCAGCGTGTGCAGCACCCGATTGACCGGCGTCGCGATGCCCAGCGCCGCACCGCGGCGCAACACATGGCCGTTCAGGTAATCGATCTCGCTGGGCTTGTGGCGCGCCACATCCTGGGCGGTTGAGGAGAGCTGGCCAGGCATGGTGTGCACAATACGCTGCACCGCCTCCCAGATGTCTCCCGGCACGACCACCCCGTCGCCCTGCGCCACGGCAAGGCACTCCTGCACCACGTCGCGCATCACGTCCTCCACGCCTTGCCCTTGCACCAGGCGCCCATAGGGCAGTTGCGTGATCGCGGAGAGGGCGTTGTAAGCGCAATTGACGGTCAGCTTGGTCCACAGCGCACCGGCCACATTGTCGGAGATCTGCACCGGCACTCCGGCCGCGGCGAACAGCGCGGCCAACTCCTGGCTGGCGGCCGACGGCCCGATCACCAGCTCGCCGCGACCGTGGTGCTTGACGTGCCCGGGTCCGGCCATTTCGGTGGCAACGTAGACGACGGCGGGCAGGACCTCGCGGCCCAGCGCTGCCTGCAGCCGCTCGGCATTGTCGACGCCGTTCTGCAGGCTCAGCACCACGGCGCCGGACGCTAGATGCGGCTGCATTTCCGCTGCAGCGTTCTCGGTGTCGGTCGACTTGACGCAGCACAGCACCAGTTGCGCGCCCTCGATGCCGCTGGCGTCGGTCGCGGCCTGCATGGCAACGTGCTCCTGGAAAGACTTCGTATCCATGAACAGGCCGTCGCGACGCACCGCGTCCACGTGCTGCGGCCGTCCGATCAAGACCACTTCATGGCCGGCGCGCGCCAGCATGCCACCGTAGTAGCAGCCGACCGCGCCGGCACCCATCACCGCAATTTTCATCGTGCGTCCTCCCGTATGTGGTGTACCCGCTTCATTTCAAGGCGTTGCCGACGATCTCGGCGACACCGCGCGCCAAATCTTCGCAGGCCGCAATCCGCTCCAGCGCCGCCTGCGCATGAGCCCGCCGCCCCGCATCGAACTGGCGCCAGCGATCGAAGCTGCGCGCCAGCCTTGCCGCGACCTGCGGATTCATCGCCTGCAACTGGATGATCACGTCGGCCGCCAAGGCGTAGCCGCTGCCGTCGGCGGCATGAAAGTGGCGCGGATTGGCGGCACAGAAGCTGCGCAGCAGGGCATAGACCTTGTTCGGATTCTTCAGGTCGAAGGCCGGGTGCTGCATCAGTTCGCGCACCCGCGCCGCGGTCCCGGGCAGGCGCGAGGTCGCCTGCACCTGCAGCCACTTGTCGATCACCAGCGCTTCGCCCTGCCAGCGCGCATGGAACGAGGCAAGGCTCTCTGCGCGCTCCGGCAGGTCGAGATTGGCCAGCAGGGACAGGGCGGCGATCACGTCGGTCATGTTGTCGCCCTCCCCGAGCTGCGTCAGCAGTCGCGGCAGCACCGACATCCGGACGTAAGACTCCTCGCTGTCGGCCAGGTAGCCGAGGCACAGATTGCGCAAGGCACGGCGGCCGACCTGGACACCGTCCGGGGCGTAGGGCTCGCGCGGCGCCAGTGCGGACCACACCGTCTCGAAATCGGCGCGCAGCTGCGTGGCGAGGTGGCGGCGCAGGTTGAGGCGGGCGCGGTGGATGGCTTCCGGGTCGATCACCCGGCCGGATGCCGCGACCTCCTCGGCCAACACCTGCTCGGCGGGCAGCACCAGCGCTTCGGCGGCGAGCGCCGCATCTCCGCTCAGACCGTCCTCGAGCACGCGGCGGACGGCGGCGACCAGGCTCGCCGGAATCCAGGCATCGCCTTCGCCGCCGGCAGCGATGCCGGCCAGCAGCACGCGTGTGGCCAGGCGCTGCCCGGCTTCCCATCGGTTGAACGGGTCCGAGTCATGCGCCATCAGATGGGCGAGTTCTGCATCGGACTGCTCGAAATCGAGATGCACCGGCGCCGAGAAATTGCGCAGCAGCGACGCGACCGGCACGGCTGGAATATTTTCGAAAATGAAGCTCTGCGTGGTCTCGGTCAACGACAGCACCCCGGTAACTTCCGGCAGCGCGTCGCCGCCGTCGGGCAGCACCAGGCCGAGCGCGACCGGGATATGCAGCGGGCCTTGGTCGATCGCCATGCCCGCCTCGGCGAGGCGCTGCTCGTAGGCGGTGGGCGCCAGCGACTGCGTCAGGGTCAGCGTGTAGCGTCTGGCCGCCGCGTCGTAACTGCCCGCGGCCTTCAGGTGCGGCGTGCCGGCGCGCGCGTACCAGCGACGGAACTGGGCGAGGTCGACATTCGAGGCGTCCTGCATCGCGGCGACGAAATCGTCGCAGGTCACGGCCTGCCCGTCGTGACGCTCAAAGTAGAGGTCCATGCCCTTGCGAAAGCCGTCGCGGCCGAGCAGCGTGTGGATCATGCGCACGACTTCGGCGCCCTTTTCGTACACCGTCGCGGTGTAGAAGTTGTTGATCTCGGCATAGGAGGCGGGGCGGATCGGATGCGCCATGGGCCCGGCATCCTCGGGGAACTGGCCCATGCGCAGGCCGCGCACCTCCTGGATGCGCGTCACGGCGCGCGAATGCACGTCGGCGCCGAATTCCTGGTCGCGAAACACCGTGAGGCCTTCCTTGAGCGAGAGCTGGAACCAGTCGCGGCAGGTGACGCGGTTGCCGGTCCAGTTGTGGAAGTACTCGTGGGCGACGACGCGGTCGATGTTCTGGTAGTCGATGTCGGTCGCAGTGTCGGGACGGGCCAACACGTACTTGGTGTTGAAGATGTTGAGGCCCTTGTTCTCCATCGCCCCCATGTTGAAGTCGCCGACCGCGACGATCATGTAGTGGTCAAGGTCCATCTCGAGGCCGAAGCGCTGCTCGTCCCAGGCCATGGCCTTCTTCAGCGCCGCCAGGGCGTGGCCGCACTGGTCTAGCTTGCCCGGTTCGACATACACCGCGAGGCGGACCTTGCGCCCGGAGGCCGTGACGAAGCTGTCTTCGAGCACGTCGAGCTTCGCCGCGACGAGGGCGAACAGGTAGGCCGGCTTGACGTAGGGATCTTCCCAGCGCGCCCAGTGGCGCGTAGCGTCGCGCTCGCTGATGCCGGACGCGACGAGGTTGCCGTTGCTAAGTAGTTGCGGGAAGCGCGCGCGCTCGGCCTCGATGGTGCAGGTGTAGCGCGACATCACGTCGGGCCGATCGGGGAAGAAGGTGATGCGGCGGAAACCCTCGGCCTCGCACTGGGTGAAGTAGCCATCCTGCGAACGATAGAGGCCGGAGAGCTGGGTGTTCTTGTCGGGCTCGACGCGCACCACCGTTTCGAGCACGAAGGCATCCGGCAAGGGCGTGGAATCGACGCCGAACACGCTCAGCGTGTTGTCGGCCAGGGTGTAGCGCGAGGGCGCCAGTGCCGTGCCGTCGAGGCCGACGGCACGCAGGGACAGCTCCTCGCCATGCAGCACCAGCGCTCCGCCGGGGCCGCGCGGATTGCACCGGCAGGCGAGCGTGGCGCGGACTTCGGCGTAGCCGTCGTGGATCGCGACATGGAGATCGACCGTATCGACCAGCCAGGCCGGCGGCGTGTAGTCCCTGAGGTAGATGGCGTGCGGGGTTTCGGTGCGCATGAGCAATTCCTGGAAAGCGTTGGATACGGCGTGAAGAACGCCGGGCACAGAGCGTATCAGACACGGCGCCTTCCCCCCAAGAGTCGGCGCTTGCCGGCCCGCGAAGCGGAATTCCCGGCAGACAGAGTCCGCTACGGCGGCAACGCGTCGACTCTCAAAAGAATTGACTATGCCCATTTTGGGCATTACCATTCCCAAAATGGGCATGAAAAGCCAAACACCCTCCAAACAAACCAGCCTCGCCGATGCCTTGTTCTCGGGCACGCAGCAGCGGGTGCTGGGGCTGATCTTCGGCCAGCCCGGGCGCAGCTTCTACGCCACGGAGCTGATCGGACTCACCGGCGCGGGCTCGGGGGCGGTACAACGCGAGTTGGCGCGGCTGGCCCAGAGCGGCCTGGTGACAGTGCATCCGCTGGGCAACCAGAAGCACTACCGGGCCAACCCGGATTCGCCGATCTATGCAGAGTTGTGCGGCATTGCGCAGAAGACGGTCGGCCTTGCCGAACCCCTGCGCGAAGCGCTAGCGCCGCTGGCGAAGAAAGTCACCGCGGCATTCGTCTATGGCTCGGTGGCGAAACGGCAGGACACGGCCGCAAGCGACATCGACCTGATGCTGATCAGCGACAAACTAACCTATGCCGATGTGTTCGCGGTGCTGGAGGACGTTGGCACCCGACTCGGCCGGCCAGTGAATCCGACCCTGATGACCCATAAGGAACTCGCAAAGCGCGTTGCCGACGACAATGCTTTCGTCACGCGAGTGCTGGTGCAACCCAAACTTTGGCTGATCGGTGGCGACGATGACCTCGCCGTTTGAGAACCTCACCGGCTACGGCAAGCCGCTGAAGGCGGAGCCGCCGGACGCAAAGGAGTTCGCCGGCCTGGTTCGTTCCGCGCGGGCACGGCTCAAGGATGCGACCAACGACGTACTTTCGCTCGAAAGCCGTTTCGATCTGGCCTACAACGCAGCGCATGCGCTTTGCCTAGCGGCATTGCGGCGGCAGGGATACCGGTCGGCGAACCGCTATATCGTCTTCCAGTTGCTGCCGCACACGCTTGGCCTCGGCCCCGAGATCTGGCGCGTCCTCGCCAAGTGCCACGATGTTCGCAACCTCGGCGAGTACGAGGGCGACCTTGACGTCGACGAACGCCTGGTCGTCGACCTGGTTGCGGCCTGCCGAAAGGTGGCGACAAAACTCGATGCATTGCCACCAATCGATACGCCATGAATGATTCGGAAACTTCGACGTCTCCCAATGAGAACGCCGAGAGTCGGCGCTGGCGCTACGGCGGCTACTTGGCTTTCGATGCCAGCTTGACGGTTTCGCCGGCAATCATGAAGTAGCCGCGGCCGCGATGGTGCAGGGTGCGCGGGTCCTTGCAGGCGGGATCGATCCAGGCCTTCTGCACTTCGAGCACGAAGAAGTTGTAGCGGTTCACCAGCCGCGTATCGGCCACGCGGCATTCGAGGTTGGCGTAGCACTCGGCGATCAGCGGCGCGTCGACGGTTGCGGCCGGCAGCGGCGTCAGGCCGAAGGCCTTGAATTTGTCCACGCGGCGGCCGGAGGTGTTGCCGCAGCCGATCACCTTGTCCGCAATATCCGCGGTCGGGATGGCGATCACGCATTGCCGTGTCGCCATGAGCGCCTCGAAGATGAAGTGGCGGCCGCTGACGAGGCAGCCGACGAGGGGCGGCTCGAACTCCATCATCATGTGCCAGGACATCGCCATGACGTTGAACTTGCCTTTGTGTGCCGTGGTGAGCAGCACCACGGGGCCCGGTTCGAGCAGGCCGTAGACCTTGGACAGGGGATATGAGCGCTTGGCCATTTTGTCGCCTCCGTGGGTCGTGTTGCAGTGGATTGCGTTGTCAAAGTTTAGCTGGATCAATCGTCGCTTGCGTTAGTATCCTGCCCATCCAATCCAGGGAATCCAGACCATGACCACGCTATTCAGCCCTCTCCAGCTCGGCGCCAGCACTGCGCCGAATCGCATCTTCATGGCGCCGCTGACCCGCTGCCGGGCCAACGCCGAGCATGTGCCGAACGCCTTGATGGCGGAATACTATGCCCAGCGCGCGAGTGCCGGACTGATCATCGCGGAAGCCACGATGGCGATCGAGGGCAACTCGGCCTTCTGGATGGAGCCGGGAATCTACTCGGCCGCCCAGGTCGCGGCCTGGCAGCTGACCACCGCTGCCGTGCATGCCGCCGGGGGCAGAATCTTCCTCCAGATCTGGCATGGCGGGCGCGCCTGCCATCCGCTGCTCAACGGCGGCGCGCAGCCGGTTGCCCCCAGCCCCATCGCCATTACCGGCGACGAAGTGAATACGCCCGAAGGCAAGCAGCCCTATGTCGTGCCGCGCGAACTGCGCGATGACGAGCTGCCGGGCATCGTCGCTGGCTTCAGGAAGGCGGCCGAGAATGCCAAGGCCGCCGGCTTTGACGGAGTCGAGGTGCATGGCGCCAACGGCTACCTGCTCGACGAGTTTCTGCGCGACGGCGCCAACCAGCGCGGCGGCCCTTACGGCGGCTCGGCGGAAAACAGGGCGCGGCTGATGTTCGAGGTGATCGATGCGGTCAGCGGCGTCTGGGGCAGCGATCGGGTCGGGCTGCGCATTTCGCTGCTCAACAGCTACAACAGCATGATCGACAGCGATCCGATCGGGCTGGCGACATGGCTTGGCGGCCGGCTCAACGATTTCGATCTGGCCTATCTGCATGTCATGCGCGGCGATTTCTTCGGGAAGCAGAAGGGCGATGTCATGACGCCGATCCGCGCCCATTACAAGGGCGTGCTGGTCGCCAACATGGGCTACACGGCCGCTGAGGCGAGCGCAGCTGTTGCCGCCGGAACAGTCGATGCGGTGGCCTTCGGCACGGGCTTCCTCGCCAATCCCGACCTGCCGGCCCGGATCAAGGCTGCGGCGCCGCTGAATCCGCCGAATCCGGCGACGTTTTACAGCCCGGGACCGAAGGGTTATACCGACTACCCGCTAATGGGCGCCTGATGAAAATGAGTCAGGAAGCCGCGGCGGATTGCCCACCGAAGTGATCGCATGAATATCGAACTCACGCTGTATGAAACCCGCGTCATCGGCTGCCTGATCGAAAAGGAAATCACCACGCCCGAACAGTATCCGCTATCGCTCAACGCACTCACCAACGCCTGCAACCAGCGCAGCAACCGTGACCCGGTGCTGGATCTGGACGAAGTCCTCGTCCAGCAGGTGGTGGATGGCCTGATCAAGAAGTTTTACGTCAATGAACAGGGTGGTTTCGGCAGTCGGGTACCCAAGTTCCAGCATCGTTTCTGCAACACCAATTACGGCACGCTGAAGTTCTCGCCGCAGGAGCTCGGTATCGTCTGCGAACTTTTCCTGCGCGGTCCGCAGACGCCGGGAGAGCTGCGCAGCCACACGGCCCGGCTGTGCCGGTTTGAAGACGTGACGGAAGTCGAAGCCGCGCTGAGCCAACTCGCCAGGCGCGAGGACGGCCCCTATGTGGTGCGCATGGCACGCGAGCCGGGCAAGCGCGAATCGCGCTACGCCCACTTGTTCAGCGGCGAACCCGTCGGCGCAACAGGCGATGCCGATCTGCATGCCGGCGAGGGAGAGGACGGACCCGCGGCGAGCGGTCGTCTGGGCCTGCTCGAGCAGCGGCTTGCCGAGCTCGAAGCGGAAGTCGCGGCGCTGAGAAAACTGGTCGAGGATCTGACTGCGCCCTGAGGAGGCAGCTTCAGACCGGTATGCCGCTCAATCGTTGACGCGACCGCGCAGGGCCTTCACTTTTCCGCGCAGGACCTTGCTGTCGACGCGACGCTTCTGCGAATTGCGCGTCGGCCTGGTGGCGCGGCGCTGGGCCGGAATGAAGGCGGCCTCGGCGATCAGGTCGCGCAGTCGCGCCAGTGCGGCGAACGTATTGCGCTCGAGGCTGCGGTATTGCTGCGCCTTGATCACCACAATGCCGTCGGCGCTGATGCGCTGGTCCCTGAACTGCAGCAGGCGGGCCTTGATCTCGTCGGGCAGCGACGACGCTTTGATATCGAAGCGCAGATGGACCGCATTGGAGACCTTGTTGACGTTCTGGCCGCCCGCGCCCTGGGCGCGGATGGCGCTGATTTCAACTTCGTCCTCGCGCAGCAGGAATGCGGGGTCGGCGGTGGACATGGCGCGGCCTGTGCTCTAGGGCTTCGGTTTCGCCGGCGCGTCGACCTCGAGCGCCCGCCAGCCCTCGACACCCAACCTGCGCAAGGTTTCGATGTTGCGCAGGTAGATGTCGGCGGCATCCGGGAAGGCGGCGGTGGCTCTGGCCAGGCTGGCTTCGCGAATCAGATGCAAGGTGGGGTAAGGCGAGCGGTTGGTGTAGTTGGCGACGTCATCGGCTTCCGCATCGGCAAACACATAGTCCGGATGAAAGCTCGCCACTTGCAGGACACCACCGAGACCGTGAGTGCGCAGGACGACTTCGACCAGATCGAGGAAGTCGGTGAAATCGGCGAAGTCGGTGAGTACATCGGGCGTCATGAGCAGGGTCATGTCGACGTCTTCGGGCGCGGTTTCGAGCAGGAATTTCAGCTCGCGCTCGAGATCGTCGAGCAGGGCATCAGTGGTCTGTGCCTGGCTGACGACGTAACGCACCAGCTCCTTGACGTGCACGCTCTTGGCGAAGGGACAGAGGTTGAGGCCGATCACCGCGCGCTCGAGCCATTTGCGCGTGGCGGCGATGATTTCGGCGTGGCGGCTATCTGCGGCAGACATGACCAAGAGTCGGCGCTGGCGGCTCGGCGATCAACCCGCCTGATACAGTTGCCGGCGCTCCTCGTCGAGCAGCGCCTCCTTGACCACTTCCAGCACCGCGTCGACGTCGGCGATGCGATGGTCGATTTCGATGCGGCCGGTCAGTTCGCTCTCGGGGGTCAGACTGCCGGCCTGATAGAGCCGCCAGATCTCCTTGCCATATTCGCTGCCTGCCAACTCGGGGGCGAATTGGCTGAAGTAACTCGCTAGGTTGGCGACGTCGCGCTCCAGCATCGGGCCGGCGTTGCTGTTGCCGGCGGCGTCGACGGCTTGCGGCAAGTCGATGATGACCGGACCGTCGCTGCCGACCAGTATGTTGTACTCGGAGAGGTCGCCATGAATGATGCCAGCGCACAACATGCGCACCACCTGATTGAGCAGTCTGGCATGAAACTCCAGCGCCTGCTCCGGCGACAGTTCAATATCGTTGAGGCGCGGCGCCGGATTGCCCTCGTCATCGGTCACCAGATCCATCAGCAGCACGCCCTCGTGGCAGATGTAGGGCTGCGGCACGCGTACGCCGGCGGCGGCCAGGCGATACAGGGCATCGACTTCGGCGCTTTGCCAGGCTTCTTCCTGCATCTGGCGTCCGTAGCGGGAGCCTTTTTCCATGGCCCGCGCCTGCCGGCTGTTCTTGGTCTTGCGGCCTTCCTGGTAGGACGCGTTCTTGCGAAAGCTGCGTTGCTTGATGTCCTTGTAGACCTTTGCGCAGCGAATCTCTGCGCCGCAGCGAACCATATAGACGGTGGCTTCCTTGCCGCTCATCAACTGGCGCACGACCTCGTCGACCAGACCTTCGGTCACCAGCGGCTGGAGTCTTTTCGGCGTCTTCATGGATGCTGCCTCAGGCTGCCTTGTCCTGCAGCAGATGCACTCTGACCTTCTTGCCCTTGATGGTGCCGGCCGACAGCTTGCGCAGCGCGTCCTTCGCGATGCTGCGCTCGACGGCAACATAGGTGCTGGTGTCGGTGACGTTGATCTTGCCGATCTGCTCCTTGCTGAACCCGGCTTCCCCCGTCAGGGCTCCCAGCACGTCGCCGGCGCGAATTTTCTCCTTGCGGCCGCCGAGAATCAGCAAGGTGACCATCGGCGGCATCAGCGGTTTTCCCGGCGCAGCATGCAGCTCGCTCAGGGAGCGCCACTCGATTTCGTGGCCCAGCTCTTTTTCGATGTTGTCCACGCGCGCCATCTGGTTGCCGCTGACCAGGCTGAACGCCCACCCCGCCTGGTCGACGCGCCCGGTGCGGCCGATGCGATGGACATGCACTTCCGTGTCGGGCGTGACGTCGACGTTGATCACCGCTTCCAGCTGGTCGATGTCGAGGCCGCGCGCGGCGACGTCGGTGGCGACCAGCACCGAGCAACTGCGGTTGGCGAATTGCACCAGCACCTGGTCGCGTTCGCGCTGCTCCAGTTCGCCGTGCAAGGCCAGGGCGACGAAGCCCTCGGCGCGCAACACCTCTAGCAGGTCGCGACATTGCTGCCGCGTGTTGCAGAATGCCAGCGTACTGACCGGCCGGTAGTGTTTCAGCAGCAGCGCGACGGCGGGCAGCCGCTGGTCACGGTCGACCTCGTAAAAGCGCTGGCGGATCTTGCTCGCCTCGTGCTGTTCGAGCAGGGTGATTTGCTGGGGCTGGCGCAGGAACTGCCGGCTCAGCTTGGCAATGCCTTCCGGATAGGTGGCGGAGAACAGCAGTGTCTGCCGGTCTTTGGGGCAGGCCTTCGCGACGACAGCGATATCGTCGAAGAAGCCCATGTCAAGCATGCGGTCGGCCTCGTCCAGCACCAGTGTGTTGAGTGCTGCGAGATCGAGGCTGCCGCGCTGCAGGTGGTCCATGATGCGTCCCGGCGTGCCGACCACGACGTGGGCGCCGTGCTCGAGGCTGGACATCTGCGGCCGCATGGTGCTGCCGCCGCACAGGGTCAGCACCTTGACGTTGTCTTCACCGCGCGCCAGGCGGCGGATTTCCTGAGCCACCTGGTCGGCCAGCTCCCGCGTCGGACAAAGCACCAGCGCCTGCACCGCAAACCGGCGCGGGTTCAGCTTGGCCAGCAGGCTCAGCGCAAAGGCCGCAGTCTTGCCGCTGCCGGTCTTGGCCTGCGCGATAAGGTCTTGGCCGGCCAGCGCCAGCGGCAGGCTGGCGGCCTGAATCGGCGTCATCTGCAGGTAACCCAGCTGCTGCAGATTGAGCAGCGTCGCGGGTGCCAGCGGCAACTGAGCGAAAGACAGGTTCGACACGACGCCCACGTCCGCGCCCGCAGTTGCGGGCGCGTCGTCTAGGGTGGCTGGCGGGGCTGGATTCATGAGCAATTATAGAGTGATGCGTTGGAGGCCTTGCCATGCGATTGACTGCTGCAGGCACAGCCGCACAACGGGCAAATTGAATCGATTGCCCAGGGTCGAGATGCTGGGCTCAGCCGATTGCGCCCTTGCGGCGCGGTGCCTGTTCGAGACGAAGCTTTTCGGCGAGGACCTTGTTGGCGTAGGCCTGCTCATCATCATCGAGCGCGCCGGCGTAATACTGCAGGCCTTCGATCAATCCGCCCTGGCGCCGAATGGATTCCTGGAGGATCTGGGCGCCGATGCTGACGTTGGTTATCGGGTCCAGGAACGGCTTTTCTGCCGCAGTGCTCGCTACCTTGTCCTGGTGGTAGCGAGGAATGATCTGCATCAGGCCTTGCGCGCCCACGGGACTCTGGGAGAAGGGATTGAACCTGGATTCGACGCTGATCACGGCGATCAGCAACAGTGGATCCAGATGGTGCTTGGGGCCGATTGACTGCGCGGCTTCAAAAACGGGCAGGAGTGCTTCGGCGGATACGCGGTAGCGCTGGACGACGTAGTCGAGTGCAGCCTTCATGGGCGGCGTGAGGGTTGGCGTTGCCCGTTCCGCTTCCGGTGGCTGGCTTGGTGTTGCAGCCGATACCGAGAAGCTCGGGATGGACGGGCTGATCGAGCGAAAGGCGCCGATGTTGTTTGCCACGCCAGCGCCGATGAAAAAGACGAGCGCCAAGCCGGCCAGCGCGGCATCGAGGTGAACGTAGTTGAGGAAAGCACTGATGTTGCGTGCCATCAAAAATCTTTGAGGAAGAGTAGTTACCGACAAAATTTCTCCTTTGCTGTTGGCAGTACGACATCAGTACTGCGATGAACGCGGCAAACGATCAGGGGCTACAACCGGTATTAGTGAGGGAAGCGAAGGCGGCCGTTATTCGGCGCGATCACTATGCGGTGTCAAAAGGGGTGCCAGAGGGCACCACCAGCTTTTGCAAAAGTGCTCAACCCATGGAATGGTGCACCGCAATGTGGGGCCATTCTAAGGCGCAAAAAAGATTTGTCAAGACCTGGTTGCTGCGGTGCAGCAATCATCCACCTGGGAAGTGGTCCCGTTTCTTCGGGCAGATCCGACGGTTTTCTTGACCGAAGCCTGTGATGCAGAGGTTCAGACGTCGATATTTCGGGCGTACAGTGCGTTCGATTCGATAAAGGCACGGCGCGGCTCGACATCGTCACCCATCAACGTAGTGAAGATTTCGTCCGCCGCGATGGCGTCGTCGATCTGCACCCGCAGGAGGCGGCGCACTGTCGGGTCCATCGTCGTTTCCCATAATTGCGCCGGATTCATTTCCCCCAGGCCCTTGTAGCGTTGCTTGCCCAGGCCGCGCTCGACTTCGTTCAGCATCCACTTCATGGCGTCGGCGAAACTGGTAACGGCCAGCGATTTCTCACCGCGGCGGATGACCGCCCCTTCACCCATGAGCCCCGCGATCATCTGCGCGGTGCGGCGAATCTGCAGATAGTCGCCCGAGAGAAGAAAATCCTCGTCGATGCGGCCGGTGCGCAGGTTGCCGTGGCGCATGCGAATAACAACAAGCATCCAGCGCTCATGTTTCTCGTCGAAACGCGATTCGATCCTGACTTGACTCGAAAGATGGGCAGAGATTCGCCCGGCGCTGTCGCGCGTCGCAGCTTCGCTTGAGGTATCGACCTCGATATCGTGGGCCAGCAGGGCGTGCAGCACTTCACCGTCGATGAAATCCGTAACGCGACGAATCACGGCTTCCGACAGCAGGTAGGCGCGAGCCAAAGTCCCCAGCGCTTCACCTTCGACCACGGCAGCGCCGGCGCGCGGCGTCAGCTGCGTGCCATCCAGGGCGAGCCGCAGCAGATGCTGGTTGAGTTCGTGGTCATCCTTGATGTAGGTCTCGTTCTTGCCATGCTTGATCTTGTACAGCGGCGGCTGGGCGATATAGATGTAGCCGCGCTCGACCAGTTCCGGCATTTGCCGGTAGAAGAAGGTAAGCAGCAACGTCCGGATGTGGGCGCCATCAACGTCCGCGTCAGTCATGATGATGATGCGGTGGTAACGCAGTTTGGCGATGTCAAAGTCTTCGACACCGATGCCGCAGCCCAGCGCGGTCACCAGGGTGACGATCTGCTCGCTGGAAATGAGCTTGTCGTAGCGCGCCTTTTCAACGTTGAGTACCTTGCCGCGCAGCGGCAGGATGGCCTGAAACTTTCGATCACGACCCTGCTTGGCGGAACCGCCGGCAGAATCCCCCTCGACAATGTACATCTCGCATAAGGCGGGGTCTTTTTCCTGACAGTCGGCCAGTTTTCCAGGCAGGCCAAGCCCGTCGAGTACGCCTTTGCGCCGGGTCATATCGCGCGCCTTGCGCGCGGCTTCGCGGGCACGGGCCGCTTCGACAATTTTTCCCGTGATGATCTTGGCATCGACTGGACGCTCGAGCAGGTAGTCCGCAAGCTTCTGCGCGACAACTTCCTCGATCGCCGGACGGGCTTCCGAAGAGACCAGCTTCATTTTCGTCTGCGAGGCGAACTTCGGATCGGGCATCTTCACGGAAAGTACGCAGGCAAGGCCTTCGCGCATGTCATCGCCGCTGATCTCGACCTTGGCTTTCTTTGCGATTTCGTTTTCTTCGATGTACTTGTTGATGACCCGGGTCATGGCCGCCCGCAGCCCGGTGAGGTGGGTGCCGCCGTCGGATTGCGGAATATTGTTGGTAAAACAGAGCACCTGCTCGGCGTAGGAGTCGTTCCATTGCATCGCGACTTCAACGTCAATGTTGACGCCGTTCTGCACCGAGACCCCTGACGAATGGAAAACGGCCGGGTGCAGCACGGTCTTGGTGCGATTGATGTACTCGACGAAACCCTTGACGCCGCCGGAGAAGGCGAAGTCCTCTTCCTTGGCGTTGCGCTGGTCAACCAGCTTGATCTTGACGCCGTTGTTGAGAAAGGACAGTTCGCGCAGACGCTTGGCGATGATGTCGTAGTGATATTCGATGTTGCCGAAGATTTCCTCGTCAGCCATGAAATGCACTTCGGTGCCTTTTTTCTCCGTACTACCGATAACTTTCAAGGGCGACACCTCGACCCCGTTCTGCATTTCCAGCAAACGATCGATCGCGTGTCCACGATTGAATTCCATGAAGGACTTCCGGCCATCGCGACGAATGATCAGGCGCAGCCATTTGGACAAGGCATTGACGCAGGAGACACCGACACCATGCAAACCACCGGAAACCTTGTAGGAGTTCTGATTGAACTTGCCGCCGGCATGCAGCACGCACATCACGATCTCGGCAGCCGAGCGTTTGGGTTCGTGCTTGTCGTCGAACTTGATTCCGGTGGGAATACCGCGGCCATTGTCGGTTACCGAAATCGAGTTGTCGGTATGAATGGTGATTACGATGTCATCACAGTGGCCGGCCAGCGCTTCGTCAATCGCGTTATCGACCACTTCGAACACCATGTGATGCAGGCCCGTGCCGTCGGAGGTGTCGCCGATATACATGCCGGGACGCTTGCGTACGGCTTCCAGACCCTCCAGTTGCTGGATACTGGATTCGTCGTAGGCGGCTTCAGTGTTGCTGTCGGTCATGGTGTTCTTTTCGTGTTTGGCTATCAGATGCGCATCGGCATTACGACGTACTTGAAAGTCTCGTTGCCGGGCAGTACAAAAAGTGCGCTGGAATTGGCGTCAGCGAGATGCAACTCAATGGTTTCGTTGCTGACGTTGTTTAGAACGTCAAGCAGGTAGGTGACATTGAAGCCGACATCGAGAGCGTCGCCGTTGTAGTCAATTTCAATTTCTTCCTGCGCCTCTTCCTGTTCGGTGTTGCTGGAAATTATCTTGAGACTGCCGGCGCCGAGGACCAGACGTACGCCGCGAAACTTTTCGTTGGTCAAAATCGCTGCCCGCAGCAGGGACTGCAAGAGAGCGGTGCGTGACAGCTTGATGAGTTTGCTGTGATGCTGTGGAATGACGCGTTCATAATCCGGAAACTTGCCGTCGATCAGTTTGGAAACAAGCTCGATGTTGCCAAAACTGAAGCGGGCCTGGGTCGGCGTCAGAGTGATTTCAAGTGGATCGTCGTTATCGGCTAGTTGGCGGGAAAGCTCCAGCACCGTCTTGCGCGGAAGAATCACTTCAATGGGGGCGGGCGCAGCGGGTAGTGTTTCCGCCGCGTAGGCGAGTCGATGGCCGTCGGTAGCCACCATGCGCAATTCATTGCCTTTGGCGACTAGGAGCAAACCGTTCAGGTAGTAGCGAATATCCTGTTGCGCCATGGCGTATTGAACCAGGCCCAACAGGCGCTTCATTTGTTTTTGGGTGATCGATAGCCGGGAAGGCTGGCCATCGACCATGCTCATGCGCGGAAAGTCTTCCGCGGGAAGCGTTTGCAGGTTGAAGCGACTCTTGCCGGCTTTCAACTGCAGTCGCTTGTCATCCAGGGTCAAGCTGACTTCGGCAGTGTCGGGCAAGGAGCGCAGGATATCCTGCAACTTTCGCGCGCCAACCGTCATCGACGCTTTGTCTGCTCCGACCGTCGGCGTGTGCGTGGTGATCTGGATCTCGATATCGGTCGCGAGCAAAGTCAGCTTCTCACCGTCCTTTTCCATGAGGACATTGGAAAGGATAGGCAGGGTGTGACGTTTTTCCACGATACCGCATACCGACTGCAGTGGAACGAGAAGCTGATCGCGTGGACCTTTAAATAGGAGCATATATAGATCTCTTATGATTAATAAGGGAGACTGTTTGCTGTGGATAAACGGGTATTGTCTTTTAAATACAGTAAATTGTAACGTGGATAAGCCGGTTGAAAACCCTGCAATCCTGCTGTGGACAATTGTGGATGAATCCTAAGCTGCCTGGAGTGGAAAGGGGTTATCCACAATCCTTCCATATTTTGTTGTTGAAACTTATTCACACGCTAGCCTTTGATTGTTTGCATCAAGACATGCAGGTCGTTGTTGAGCCGGGAGTCTTTTCCACGCAAGTCGATAATAGTGCGGCAGGCGTGCATCACGGTCGTGTGATCGCGTCCGCCAAAGGCTTCGCCGATTTCAGGGAGGCTGTGTGAGGTGAGCTCGCGGGTCAGCCACATGGCGACTTGACGAGGTCTGGCGATAGCGCGGGTGCGTTTTTGGGAGTACATGTCGGCGACTTTGATTTTATAGAAGTCAGAGACCGTTTTTTGTACGAGTTCCAGCGATATCTGCCGGTTTGTGGCTCCGATGATGTCGCGCAAAGCTTCCTTGGCAACTTCCAGATTGATTTCTCGACCATGAAAGCGGGCATAGGCCACTACGCGATTCAAGGCACCTTCCAATTCGCGAACGTTCGAGCGTAGATTTTTTGCGATCAGGAAGGAAACCTCATCCGAAATGCTGATGTGTTCCGCCTCGGCCTTTTTCTTGAGGATGGCGATGCGCATCTCGAGCTCAGGTGGTTCGATGGCGACCGTAAGCCCCCAGTCGAAACGCGAAACCAGGCGTTCCTCAAGTCCCAGAACATCTTTCGGGTAGGTATCGCAGGTGATGATGATTTGCTTTTTTGCCTCAATGAGAGCGTTGAAGGCGTAAAAAAACTCTTCCTGCGTCCGGTCCTTGCGGTTGAAAAACTGTATGTCGTCAATCAGCAGCAGGTCAAGCGAACGGTAGTAGCGTTTGAATGCTTCGCGCGAGTTTTGCTGGAAGGCGCGTACCACATCAGAGAAATAGTCCTCGGCATGTACGTAACGCACCTCCATGGTTGGATTCGCGGCATAGATCGAGTTGCCGATGGCGTGAATCATGTGAGTCTTGCCTAAACCGACGCCGCCGTAAATAAACAGGGGGTTGTAGGAGACTCCCGGGTTCATTGCTACCTGCTGGGCCGCGGCGCGAGCCAGATCGTTGGCGCGGCCCGTAACCAGTGTATCGAAGGTGAAATCGGCATTGAGCCGGGTTTTTTCATACGCCGGATCACCGATTCTGCTGACGGTGACGGGCGTGACCGGTCCCGCCGCCGGTCCCGCCTCGGAACTGTCGGTGACCGGAGCAACATCGGCAACGGCGTCAGCCACGCCGAGATTGACGTTGATCGGGGTGGAAAAGAATTCAAGTCCAAGGGCTTCAATCTGGGTCAGATAGCGTTCCCGGACCCATTGCATGACGAAACGGTTGGGTGCAATGAGGCGAAAATGGGTAGGGCCGGCCGCATCGTTTTCCAGGCGCAGACCCTTTATCCAGGTGTTGAACTGCTGTGCAGGAAGTTCCTGCTCGAAGCGGTTCAGACAGGCGGACCAGAATTCACTCATTGCGATTGGATAGACTCAGGACGAAAGACAGATGGAAGTAACAAGCACAAATATTATGTTTTTATTGCCGCCCGTTTGCTCAGGGTGGAGACGCATTCTAGCGGTTTCAGCATTAGTTATCCACAGCCGTGCCAAGTTGTTTCCCTTGACAAATCACCCGCGAAACGCTGTAATCCTCGGTTTTTCTTAATTCAAGGGATATTGCCATGAAACGCACCTACCAGCCTTCGGTTGTGCGCCGTAAGCGCACCCACGGCTTCCTAGTGCGCATGCGCACCCGGGGCGGCCGTTCCGTAATCCGTGCGCGCCGTGCCAAGGGCCGTCATCGTCTCGCGGTCTGAACGCCCGGCTTCGTTTAGCTTTGCGCAGCGCCTGCACCGGCCGCAAGAGTTTTCCGCTGTCATGGCGGTACGGCGCGTGGTGCGCGGCGAGTGTTTTGATTTGCACTATTGCCCGGCCGGCACGGATCGCCGCGCTCGCCTCGGGTTGATCGTACCGAAACGGCTGGCGCGGACTGCTTCGTTGCGTAATGCGATCAAGCGACAGGGACGCGAGGCGTTCCGCCTGATCGGCGATGAAATTCCACCGTGCGATCTGGTCCTGCGTCTGACACGGCCGATCAAAGGTGTGAGAGCCACGGATAGTACGCAGCGAAAAGTTTGGCGTGGGGAAATGGAAACGCTGTTGAGGCGCCTTTCGATGTTGTCGCCATGAGATCTTTGCTTGTCTACCCGCTGTTGTTGCTGATTCGCGCCTATCAGTTGGCGATCAGCCCCATGTTGGGTAGTCGCTGCCGTTTTCACCCGAGTTGCTCCGACTATGCAATCGAGGCCCTGAGTCGCCATGGTTTAGTCAGAGGCTCCTGGCTGGCTCTGCGGCGGATCGGGTGCTGTCATCCCTGGCATCCTGGCGGGTATGATCCGGTTCCCTGATTTTTCTGTATCTTTGACCTGAATCACTGCCGAGACAGTAAATGGATAACCGACGATTAATCCTGCTTTTGGTGTTCAGTTTCTCACTGATCATGCTTTGGGACGCCTGGCAGCGGCAGGGTCTGCCCAAGTCGACGGCACCAACGGTAGCGACGACAGCCCCGGCTGCAGCTGCGCCCGGCGTGGTGCCAACGCCGACCTTGCCGGTGGCCTCTGCCGGCGGGTTACCTGCGGCTGCCGTTCCTGCCAGTGTGGCGCCGTCCGCACCGGGCGCTGCGAGCGCAAAGATCAAGACCGATCTGTATGTGGCGGACATTTCCTCGCAGGGCGGAGATATCACCCGGCTTGAACTGGTCGGCTATCCGGATACCGAGAATAAATCAAAGAACTTCATACTTTTCGACAGTGGCGAAAAGCACATCTACTTGGCCCAGTCAGGGCTGATCGGCGAGGGATTGCCCAACCACAAGAGTGATTGGAAGCTGGTTGCCGGTAGCGAGCAGGTGATGAAGGATGGCGAGCAGCAGTTGGAGGTTCGACTGGAGGCCAGCGCTGCGAATGGTGCCAAGCTGTCCAAGACCTACGTGTTTCATCGCGGCAGCTATCAGATCGATGTTCGTCACGAGGGAGCGGCAGCAGGCGCTCATGCCTACTATCAGATCACCCGCGATGGCAAGCCTGCCGAGGGGCACGCGGGCAGTTCGATGATGATGGGAGTATCGACTTTCACCGGGCCGGCCGTATTTACCGAGGCGGAGAAATATCAGAAGGTTCAATTCGAGGATATTCTCAAGAACAAGGCCAAGTTTGCGCAAAAAGCCGACAACGGCTGGCTGGCATTGGTGCAGCATTACTTTGTCACTGCCTGGTTGCCGCCTGCGGGCGCAACGCGCGAGTTCTACATGCGCAAAGTCGGCGATGATCTGTATTCGGCGGGCGTGATTCTGCCGGTGGGTGCCGACGGTAAGAGTTCGGTATCGCTGTACGCTGGCCCCCAGGAGCAGAACAAGCTGGAAAAGATCGCTCCCGGACTTGATCTGGTGGTCGACTATGGCTGGTTGACGGTGATCGCTGCGCCGCTGTTCTGGGTCCTGGGTGCGATTCACAAATTGGTCGGCAACTGGGGCTGGGCAATCATCGGTCTGACCGTCTTGCTCAAGCTGCTGTTCTTCCCGCTGTCTGCCGCGAGCTACAAATCGATGGCAAAGATGCGCGTGCTGACGCCGAAGCTGGCTAAGCTCAAGGAGGCTTACGGTGACGACAAACAGCGCCTGAATCAGGAAATGATGGCGCTGTACAAGAAGGAGAAGGTGAATCCCCTGGGGGGTTGTCTGCCGGTCCTGGTGCAGATTCCGGTATTCATCTCGCTTTACTGGGTGCTGCTGGGCACCGTCGAGATGCGCAACGCGCCCTGGCTGGGCTGGATCACCGATCTGTCGGTCAAGGATCCGTTCTATGTACTGCCGCTGATCATGGGTGCCACCATGTTCATCCAGACCAAGCTCAATCCGACGCCGCCCGATCCCATTCAGGCCAAGGTTATGCTGTTCATGCCCATAATGTTTACCGGCATGTTCCTGTTTTTCCCGGCCGGCCTGGTGCTCTACTGGACGGTGAATAACCTGTTGTCCATCGCCCAGCAGTGGCAGATCACCCGCCTGGTCGAGGCAGGGGCAAAGAAATAGGCCGCACTCCGGTCCTGCGGGATTGGAGAGCCTGTCGGGGCGCCTTGCGCCGACTTTGCGTCCCCGGCGGTGCCGCGGGCGGTAGTCCTTGGGGATAGGGAGGGCAGATGGGACTGCCGCGCACCGACATCATCGCTGCCATAGCCACCGCTCCCGGTCGCGGAGGGATCGGAGTGGTACGGGTGTCGGGTGCGGGCCTGCTGCCCATGGCCGAGGTGTTGACCGGCAGATTGCCGCCGCCTCGTCACGCCACGCTGAGCGCCTTCTTGGGGGCTGACGGGGTCGCCATCGATCAGGGGATTCTGTTGTATTTTCCGGCGCCCCACTCCTTCACCGGCGAGGATGTGCTGGAACTTCAGGGTCACGGTGGTCCGGTGGTGTTGCAAATGCTGCTGGCGCGCTGCCTGGAACTGGGTGCTCGCGTGGCCGAACCGGGGGAATTCTCGCAGCGCGCCTTTCTCAACGACAAGCTCGATCTGGTCCAGGCCGAGGCGGTAGCCGATCTGATCGAGGCTGGCACAGCGGCAGCGGCGCGCTCCGCATTGCGCTCCCTGTCGGGCGAGTTTTCGCGCGAGGTGCGTTCCCTGGTGGCGCGTCTTACCGAACTGCGCATGCTGGTGGAAGCGACGCTGGATTTTCCGGAAGAGGAAATCGACGTGTTGCGGGATACGGATGCCGCACAGCGCTTGGCGGCTTTCCGCGCTGATCTCGGCTCGCTCCTGGAGCGCGCGCGCGCCGGATGCATGTTGCGCTCCGGTCTGCATGTGGTGCTGGCGGGTATGCCAAATGTCGGCAAGTCCTCCTTGCTGAATCGGCTGGCCGGTGAGGAGCGCGCGATTGTTACCGAGATCGCCGGAACGACACGGGACGCCGTGCGCGAAACAATTCAGGTCGAGGGCATACCGTTGCACATCATCGACACGGCGGGGCTGCGTGAAACGGATAATGTGGTGGAGAAGATCGGCATCGAGCGGGCGTGGCGCGAAATTGAGCGGGCCGACGTTGTGCTGCAACTGGTTGATGCACGCTCGGGCGAAACGCCCGCCGACCATGCGATCGCCGTGCGGCTGCCTGCGGCCATTGAACGGATTGTGGTAGAGAACAAGTGCGATCTGGCGGGAGCGGCGGCGGCGCGTTTTACCGAAGCAGGCCGGGTGCATCTGCGCCTGTCGGCCAAGAGCGGCGAGGGGATAGACCTGCTGCACGACGAACTGCTGCGCGTAGCAGGCTGGAAGGGCCATGGCGAGGACGTGGTGTTGGCCCGGGAGCGGCACTTGGAGGCGCTTGGCCTGGCTGCGGAGAAGTCGGCGCTGGCGGCACGGCGACTGGATCAGATCGAGCTTTGTGCGGAAGAGCTGCGCCTGGCGCAGGAAGCGCTGTCGCGGATTACCGGCGAATTTACGGCCGACGATTTGTTGGGGGAGATTTTTTCCCGCTTCTGCATCGGCAAGTAGACCGGGCGACATGGCGGAAGCCGACCTGATCCTGCTGCTGGTGGCCGCCTTGTTCGCCGGTTTCGTCGATGCCGTGGCCGGCGGTGGCGGATTGATCCAAGTGCCGACCTTGTTGATGGCACTGCCTGCCGAGGCGCCCGCTACCGTGTTTGGCACCAACAAGCTGTCCAGTATCTTTGGCACCGGGAATGCGGCGCTGCGTTATGCGCGGCGCATTTCCCTGCCTTGGGAGATCGCCTTGCCGGCGGCGGCCGCGGCGTTCCTGTGCTCCTTCGGAGGGGCCGCGGTGATGGCGTGGCTGCCGAAGGAGGTGGTGCGTCCCCTGGTTCTCGGCTTGCTGGTGCTGGTCATAATCTATACGGTGATCAAACCGGATTTCGGCGTGGTAGCCGGCTCCCGGTTGGAACCCGGCCTGGAGCGGCGGTGGGCGCTATGGGTGGGTGCTGCTTTGGGTTTCTACGACGGGTTTTTCGGGCCCGGTGCGGGCAGCTTCATGATCTTCGCTTTCGTGCGCCTGTTTCGACTCGATTTCCTGCATGCGTCGAGTGCCGCCAAGGTGGTAAATTTTGCCACCAATGCGGCTGCGCTTGCCTACTTTGTACCGAGCGGACATGTACTCTGGATCACGGGGTTGGCAATGGCGCTGTTCAACATCGCCGGAGCGCTGATCGGTGCGCGTCTGGCATTGCGCCACGGCAGCGGCTTCGTGCGATGGGTCTTTATTGCCGTGGCGTCAGTCCTGATCGCTCGCTTGGGCTACGACACGTTTGCCTGAGCCGGGATGGTTCGGGTAAGCCCTGATCGTCCGTATACTGTATACTTCGAATGAATAATTGGGATGCCGCTGTAGCTTCGAGAATGCGGTACCCGGAGCGCTAGCAAAGGCGTAGTCGGGGAGGGGGCAGTCTTGCGTTTGAGGCTCCGGGGCTATCAAGGATCTGGTCGGTGTCGTGGTCAGTTCGACATGTCGCCCGATGACACTCCCGGTCTTGCCCGACGTGCTCGTGCCGTAGTGAAGAAGGAAATCGACTACGGAGCCTGGAAGCTCAAGAATTGGACCGGTTTTCGGTAGTTGCAGCAAAGAAAGCCGGACAGGGTAGTGCGGCATCCTGCGTGAACTTTCCGTCGGAGTGGATTCAAGACGGATCTGCCATGGACTTAGCTGGAAACCGGGCGACGTCCGCGACGGCGCCCGATATCGATAGAGAACGGATCAATGGATCTGCAAATTGCGCTCCTGCTGGGGCAGGACGGCATCACCAACGGCGCCATCTATGCGCTGCTGTCATTGGCACTGGTACTTGTGTTCGCTGTCACCCGCGTAATTTTCATTCCGCAGGGTGAGTTCGTCGCTTTTGGCGCCTTGACACTTGCCAGTTTTCAGGCGGGCAAGACGCCGGGTACACTTTGGTTGCTGATCGGCGCCGGAGTGGTGGTGGCCTTGGTCGATGTCACGCTCGCATTGCGCTCTGGCATGCCCAAGCGGATTCTGCGCATCGTCGGCTGGAATCTGGTCTATCCGGCCGTGGCGGCAGCAGTTGTGTTCCTCTTGAAGCCCAGCGAATTCCCGTTGCTGGCGCAGATTGTTCTTGCGCTGGCATTGGTGGTACCGCTCGGACCCATGATTTATCGACTGGCCTTCCAACCCCTGGCGGAGGCCAGCGTGTTGGTGTTGCTGATTGTTGCGGTGGCCGTGCATCTGGCATTGGTCGGGCTGGGGCTGCTGTTTTTCGGTGCCGAGGGCTCACGCACGCCGGCTTTTTCGGATGCCAGCTTCAATCTCGGTCCGGTGACGGTAAGTGGTCAGACGCTGTGGGTGGTGGGTGCCAGCTTGCTGTTGATCGTGGTGCTGTTTGCATTCTTTGAACGCACGATCTACGGCAAAGCCTTGCGCGCGACCGCGATGAATCGCACCGGGGCTCGACTGATGGGCATCTCGACGGTGATGGCGGGAAAACTTTCGTTTCTGCTGGCGGCCCTGATTGGTGCATTTTCCGGGATCCTGATCGCTCCGATCACCACGGTTTATTACGACACGGGTTTCCTCATCGGTCTGAAGGGCTTTGTTGGTGCGATCGTCGGTGGCCTCGCCAGTTACCCGATTGCGGCGGCGGGCGCGGTCCTGGTCGGCTTGCTCGAGTCTTTCTCCTCCTTCTGGGCGTCGGCCTTCAAGGAGGTGATCGTGTTCACCCTGATCATTCCGGTCTTGGTATGGCGCTCGCTGACCACGCGTCATGTCGAGGAGGATGAGTGATGCCGCCGCGCCTGCTGCTTGCCGGATTCCTTGGCCTGTTGTTGATCTTGCCGCTGGTGGCATCCGAGTTCCAGGTCACGCTGCTCAATTACATCGGTCTTTATGCCATCGTCGCCCTGGGTTTGGTGCTGCTCACCGGGGTAGGAGGCCTCACCTCCTTCGGGCAGGCCGCCTTCGTCGGGCTGGGCGCGTATACGACGGCCTACCTATCCACCGCCGAGAGCCTTCCGGGTTGGCTCGCGCCTCTCGGCGGCTCGCCCTGGATGGGGCTACTGGTCGGCCTGCTGGTCACCGCGCTGGTGGCCTTCGTGCTGGGCCAGCTAACGCTGCGCCTTTCCGGACATTATTTGCCCCTGGGAACGATTGCCTGGGGCATCAGCCTCTACTTCCTGTTCGGCAATCTGGAGTTTCTCGGCGGTCACACGGGCATGTCCGGCATTCCGGCATTGTCTCTTTTCGGCATCGAGTTGAAGGATGGCCGAAAATTTTATTATATGGTCTGGGCGGTGGTGCTGGGGGCAGTCTGGCTCACCCAGAATCTTCTGGACTCCCGCGAGGGTCGGGCGATCCGCGCGCTGAAGGGCGGGGTGGTGATGGCCGAAGCCATGGGCGTGGATACGGCGCGCTCCAAGGTGGTGATCTTTCTGATTGCGGCCTTGTTTGCCTGCGTTTCAGGCTGGTTGTACGCGCACTTGCAGCGCTTCGTCAATCCGACGCCGTTTGGTTTGCACATCGGCATCGAGTATCTGTTCATGGCCGTGGTGGGTGGCGCGGCCCACGTCTGGGGCGCGCTGATCGGGGCAGGCGTGATTACGGTGCTCAAGCAATGGCTGCAGGACTGGCTACCCAGCTTGCTGGGCGCTTCTGGAAATTTCGAGGTGATCGTCTTCGGCGTGATGATGATCTTCGTCTTGCAGCGCGCGCGCGATGGTCTCTGGCCGATTCTGACGCGCTTCGTGCCGCAGCGTGAGGCGAAGCGCGAGGTGCCGCAGGGGGAAGCCCTGCCGAAGAAATCTGTTCCGGAATCCGGTCAGGTTCTGCTCGAAGCGCGAAATGTCTTCAAGCGGTTCGGCGGCCTGGTGGCCAACAACAACATGAGTCTCACCGTCAAGGCGGGCGAGGTAATGGCACTGATCGGCCCCAATGGCGCCGGCAAGTCGACCATGTTCAACTGCGTGTCGGGTGTCGATTCGGCGACCGAGGGTGAGGTGCTGTTTCGCGGTGAAGCGGTGACCAATCTCAACTCCCGGCAGATCGCCAAGAGGGGAATGAGTCGCACCTTTCAGCATGTGCGTTTGCTGCCGACCATGACGGTGTTGGAGAATGTGGCCATCGGCGGGCACTTGCGCGGCAGCAAGGGCGTACTGCCGGCGATGCTCCATCTCGAGCGCGGTGAGGAGGCACGCCTGCTAGCTGAGGCGGCGCGGCAGGTCGAGCGGGTCGGGCTGAAGGCGTCCATGTTCGAGTTGGCGGGCAGTCTGGCTTTGGGGCAGCAACGAACCCTGGAGATCGCTCGTGCCTTGTGCGCCGACCCCTGTTTGCTGCTGCTCGACGAGCCGGCAGCGGGTTTGCGCTACATGGAAAAGCAGTCACTGGCCGGGTTGCTGAGCAAGCTGCGCGGTGAAGGCATGGGCATCCTGCTGGTGGAGCATGACATGGATTTTGTGATGGGTTTGGCGGATCGCGTGGTGGTCATGGAGTTTGGCGAGAAGATTGCGGAAGGGTTGCCCGGTGAGGTGCAGCGCGATCCCGCTGTGCTCGAGGCCTATCTCGGAGGCGTCGATTGATGGCGGAAGTCAAGACCATCCTCGAGGTAGAAGATCTTTGCGTTGCCTACGGCAAGGTCGAGGCGCTGCATCACGCCAGCATCAAGGTGGGTGAAGGCCAGATCGTGACGGTGATTGGTCCCAACGGTGCCGGCAAGACGACCATGTTGTGCTCGATCATGGGCTTGCTGCCGCATACTGGCGGCGCAATTCGTTTCCTCGGGCAGGAGCTTGGCGATGCCGAAGTGGAGCAGATGGTCGCGCTCGGCATCAATCTTGTGCCTGAGTCACGCGCGCTGTTTGGCGAAATGAGCGTCGGTGATAACCTGCTTTTGGGTGCTTTCATGCGACATCGTGCCGGCCATCGGGATCACGAGCAGACCATGGAAGAGGTGTTTCGGATATTTCCGCGCCTCAAGGAGCGGCGTGAGCAGCATGCGGGTACGCTATCGGGCGGCGAGCGCCAGATGCTGGCTCTGGCGCGCGCCCTGATGGCCAAGCCCAAGTTGCTGCTGCTCGATGAGCCGAGTCTCGGTCTGGCACCACTGATCGTGCGAGAGATTTTTCGGGTCATTGCCGATTTGAAAAAAAGCGGCGTGTCGATTCTGCTGGTGGAGCAGAACGCGCGTGCCGCCCTGCAGGTAGCGGACTACGCTTATGTCCTGGAGACGGGCGAGATAGCGCTGGAGGGGGCGAGCGACCAGCTGATTGATGATCCGAAAGTGGTTGAGTCCTATCTCGGCTTGGGCGGCAAACATTAGGGCGGTGTTTCACGTGAAACCAGGTCCATGCAGTTTCACGTGAAACAAGACGTCCGACCTGGTCCTCGCTGCGGCCTCTGCGCTTAACGCGGCTATCGGCAGGGAATGCCTGCCATGCCATCTGCGGCGATATAAAGCCGAGCCTGGCCTTCACTGACGCTGTGCTTTTGAAACGAGAGGCGTATGATTGCGCCTCTTTTGGGTCTCGCAACGTGCAATTCCCTGCTTCGTTCGATGTGATTGTGATTGGTGGTGGCCATGCGGGCACGGAGGCGGCGCTGGCCGCGGCACGTTCCGGCGCGCGGACGCTGCTGTTGACCCACAACATCGAAACCCTGGGTGCCATGTCCTGCAATCCGTCGATTGGCGGAATCGGCAAGGGGCATCTGGTCAAGGAAGTCGATGCTCTCGGCGGTGCGATGGCGGCGGCCACGGACGAGGCGGGCATTCAGTTCCGCATCCTGAATGCCTCCAAGGGCCCCGCGGTGCGTGCCACCCGCGCCCAGACTGATCGCCAGCTGTATCGGCAGGCCATACGGGAGCGCCTCGAAAATCAGCCAAATCTGACCTTGTTCCAGCAGGCGGCGGATGATCTGATTCTCCAGGGAGACCGTGTCAGCGGCGTGGTGACGCAACTCGGGATTCGCTTCGAGGCCCCTGCGGTGGTCCTCACTGCAGGCACCTTTCTCAATGGCCTGGTTCATGTCGGGCTGTCGAACTATCGGGCCGGACGTTTTGGCGACCCGCCGGCTATCTCCCTGGCCGAGCGCCTGAAGGAGCTACGTCTTCCGGTGGGTCGGCTCAAGACCGGTACGCCACCCCGTCTCGACGGGCGCAGTATCGACTATTCGCTGCTGCACGAGCAGCCCGGAGACGACCCGGTACCGGTGTTCTCATTCATGGGTACACGCGACCAGCATCCGTGTCAGGTTTCCTGCTGGATCACTCACACCAACAGCCGCACGCACGACATCATCCGTTCCGGCCTGGATCGATCACCGATGTTTACCGGCGTCATCGAAGGCGTCGGGCCGCGCTACTGCCCGTCGATCGAGGACAAGATCCATCGTTTTGCCGGCAAGGACAGTCACCAGATATTCCTTGAGCCGGAAGGCCTCGATACCCACGAAATATATCCGCAGGGCGTCTCCACGAGTCTGCCCTACGATATTCAGTTGGCTCTGGTGCGCTCCATCCGCGGACTTGAGCGGGCGCATATTACCCGGCCCGGTTATGCCATCGAATACGACTATTTCGACCCGCGCAACCTCAAGGACAGTCTGGAAACCAAGTCGATTGCCGGGCTGTTCTTTGCCGGCCAGATCAACGGCACGACCGGCTACGAAGAAGCCGCGGCGCAAGGCCTGTTGGCCGGAATCAATGCGGCGCGTCAGGCAAGGCAGTTGCCGGCGTGGTCGCCGCGACGGGATCAGGCCTACCTCGGCGTGCTGGTGGACGACCTGATTACGCGCGGGGTGTCCGAGCCCTACCGGATGTTTACCAGTCGCGCCGAATACCGCTTGTCCTTGCGCGAGGACAACGCCGACGCGCGCCTGACCGAGATTGGCCGCGAATTGGGTCTGGTGGATGATCTGCGCTGGGTCGCGTTCAACCGCAAGCGTGACGCCGTGGCGTTCGAAACGGAGCGACTGAAAACCACCTGGGTCAATCCGCGCCAGCTGCCGGACGCCGATGCCGTGCGTGTGCTGGGCCAGCCCATGGAACGCGAATATCGCCTGTTCGATCTGCTGCGGCGGCCTGAAGTCAGCTATACCAGCCTGCTCAGCCTGCCCGGGGCGGGCGAGGGGGTCGCTACGCCCGAGGTTATCGAACAGGTGGAGATCCAGGCCAAGTATCAGGGCTATATCGAGCGGCAAAGGGAGGAGGTCGAGAAGAGTCTTGCCCATGAATCCCTGGCGCTGCCCGGCGACATCGACTACGCGGACGTTCATGGCTTGTCCTTCGAGGTGCGGCAGAAGCTCGCCCAGGTGCGACCGCAGACCCTGGGCCAAGCGTCGCGTCTGCAGGGGGTCACCCCGGCGGCGATTTCCCTGCTGCTGGTCCATCTGAAACGGCGCAAGGCGGCATGAGGCTGGCGCAACAGTTGCAGGAGGGGCTCGCAGCTCTCGGGCTTGACCTGCCTGCGGCAATGCAGTCGAAGCTGCTTGGCTACGTGGCCCTGTTAAGCAAATGGAACCGTACCTATAATCTGACGGCGATCCGCGATGAAAGCGAAATGGTCACCCAGCACCTGCTTGACTCCCTGTCGGTGCTGCCGGTGGTGCAGGAGTCGGCGCCGGCGGGACGGCGCTGGGCGGATGTCGGCAGTGGCGCCGGATTGCCGGGAATTCCGTTGGCTATCGTCCGCCCCGATCTCGACATGACACTGATCGAAGCTGTCGCAAAGAAATCGGCTTTCCAGCGGCAGGCGAAGATTGAGCTCGGCCTGGCGAACATCACCGTTGTCAGCGGGCGCGTCGAAGACGTGCCGGGCGGGCAGTTCGATGCCGTCGTGTCCCGGGCCTTCGCCGAGCTGGCGGATTTTGTAAGTCTTGCGGGACATTTGCTGGCGCCGAATGGCCGGCTTTACGCCATGAAGGGCCTCGCGCCTGACGACGAAATGAGCCGCCTGCCACCTGGCTGGGCGGTGCTCGATTGCGCCAGGCTGAGTGTCCCGGGGTCGGACGCGCAGCGCCACTTGATTGTTCTTGAGAGAGTCTGACGATGCACATATTTGCAATTGCCAATCAAAAGGGCGGGGTGGGCAAAACCACTACGGCCGTCAATCTGGCCGCCGCGCTTACGGCCAGCGGTCAGCGCACCCTGCTGGTAGACCTCGATCCCCAGGGCAACGCGACGATGGGCTGCGGGGTCGACAAGCGCACTCTCAAGTCATCGGTATATCAGGTCTTGCTTGAGCTGGCGAGCCTTGCCGATGCGCGGGTGGTGTCACCCTCCGGCAAGTTCGACGTCCTCCCGGCAAACCGCGATCTGGCCGGAGCCGAAGTCGAACTGGTCGATCTGGAGTTGCGCGAGATGCGCCTCAAGGCGGCGCTGGCTGCGCACCAGGAAGATTACGATTTCGTCTTGATCGACTGCCCGCCTTCGCTGTCGATGCTGACCCTGAATGGGCTGTGCGCGGCGCACGGAGTCATCATCCCGATGCAGTGCGAGTACTACGCTCTGGAGGGCCTGTCGGACCTGGTGAACACCATCAAGAAAGTGCATGCCAATCTGAATCGCGACCTGAAAATCATCGGCTTGCTGCGGGTCATGTACGACCCGCGAAACACCCTGTCTACCCAAGTCTCGGCGCAACTGGAACAGCATTTTGGCGACAAGGTGTTCAAGACTCTCGTGCCGCGCAACATACGCCTCGCCGAAGCGCCCAGCTATGGCGTGCCCGGCGTTCTCTTCGACAAGGCGGCCAAAGGCGCTCAAGCCTACCTGGCCTTCGCCGTCGAGATGATTGATCGTGTCAATTCCTGGAAGGACAAGTCGTGAAGCCATCGAAACAAAAGGGCCTCGGCCGGGGGCTCGACGCCCTGCTGGCTGCCAACAACACTCCGGAGACTCAGCGCCAGGAGGTGCTCGCGGTGGGCGCCCTGCAACCGGGCAAGTACCAGCCACGCACTCGCATGGACCCGGGTTCGCTGGAGGAACTGGCGGCCTCCATCAAGGCTCAGGGCTTGATCCAGCCTATTTCGGTGCGGCCGGTGGACAGCGGTCGCTACGAGATCATCGCCGGCGAGCGGCGCTGGCGCGCCGCGCAGATCGCGGGCTTGGCCGAAGTACCGGTGCTGATCCGCGACATCCCCGATGATGCCGCGCTGGCGATGTCGCTGATCGAAAACATCCAGCGCGAGGATCTGAATCCTCTGGAGGAAGCGGCGGGCCTCCAGCGCCTGATCGACGAATTCAAGATGACCCATCAGGAGGCGGCCGATGCCGTCGGCCGCTCGCGCTCAGCCGCTACCAATCTGCTGCGCCTGCTGCAACTGGCGAAACCGGCGCAAGACATGTTGATGGCCGGCGACATCGAGATGGGCCATGCCAGGGCGCTGTTGCCGCTGTCCAAGAGTGAGCAGGGCCGTGTGGCTGCTCTGGTCGCGGATAAGGGTTTTTCAGTGCGAGAGACCGAGCGCCTGGTGGCACGGCAACTGAATCCACCGGCAAAAAAAAGCGGTGACAAGAAACCGGATCGCGACCTTCTGCGCCTCGAAGAAGAACTCTCCGATCGCCTCGGCGCCACGGTCAAGATCAGCGCCAACCGGAAGGGTGGAGGCAGTCTGTCAATACGCTTTGGCAGCCTCGATCAATTGGACGGTCTGCTGGCGCGACTCGGATAAATGCGTCAATTTTCCTGGTCCGAAGCTTCTCACGCGGCCAATTTTTGAAGCCCTCTTGCCTATGTGTTTGACGATTCAAATTGTAATGGCGCGCTGCACCATAAAGCATTTGACAACCCATGATCAATGGCCTATATTCGCGGGCTTTTGGACGCGGCCCGGTCTTATAGATGTTTAGGGCGGTGCTCCATCAAAGCGTTGCAACATTGCTCGCCGCCGGGGTGGCCTGGTTCTGGGCCGGTCAGCATGGCGCCGTATCGGCAGCGTTGGGTGGTGCAGCAATAGTCGTTCCGAACCTGCTCTTTGCCTTGAGTCTATGGGCGGCAGCACGCAGCGGAAGAGCATCGGTAGCTGGTTTTTTTGTAGGTGAGTTAATCAAGGTCGCGGCAACGCTGGCGTTGCTCGTGATCGTGGCGGGGGCGTATCGAGACTTGAACTGGCTGGCACTGCTGGCGGGTCTGGTTGTTGCGCTGAAAGCGAATCTGTTAGTGATATTGATTAAGGCCTGACCATGGCAGCCGAGCACGCTCCAAACGCATCGGAATACATCGTTCACCATCTGACTCACTTGAACAGCCTGGGCCACAAGCAGGCTGCTCTGGTTGATTGGACGGTATTCCATCTCGATACTCTGTTCTGGTCCGTTTCGCTCGGACTGCTGATGGTGCTGATCCTTGCGCGCGCCGCCGCCAAAGCAACTTCTGGTGTTCCAGGACGCTTCCAGGCCGCCGTCGAAATCCTGGTTGAAGGGGTTGAATCGCAGGCCAAGTCGATTGTGCACGGCGACCGCACGTTTATCGCCCCTTTGGCGCTGACGGTGTTTGTCTGGATCTTCTTCATGAATGCCATGGATCTTCTGCCGGTCGATCTTTTGCCGCGCTTGTGGCAGGGCGCCTACTCTATTAGCGGCCACGATCCCGCTCATGCGTACCAGCGCGTCGTGCCGACCGCTGATCTCAATGCCACTTTGGGCATGTCGCTTGGCGTATTGCTGCTTTGTCTTTATTACAGCATCAAGATCAAGGGCTTTGGCGGCTGGATTCATGAGTTGTTCACCGCTCCTTTCGGCAGTCATCCGGTGTTGTACCCGATCAACTTCGCGATGCAGATGATCGAGTACGTTTCCAAGACCGTTTCGCATGGAATGCGGCTGTTCGGCAACATGTATGCCGGCGAGCTGATTTTCATGCTGATTGGCTTGATGGGCGCGGCCTGGGTCGGAACCGCATCAAGCGGACTCCTATGGGTGGGTGGCGTCTTCGCCGGTGTCATCTGGGCCATCTTTCACATCCTGATCATCACGCTGCAGGCTTTCATCTTCATGATGCTGACCCTGGTATATATCGGCCAGGCGCACGAAACCCATTAATAATTTTCTACCTCAAATCTGTTACTAAAGGAGTTGTCATGGAACAAATCGTTGGTTTTGTTGCTCTTGCCGCCGGCCTTATCATCGGCCTCGGCGCTGCTGGCGCGTGTATCGGCATCGGCATCATGGGCAGCCGCTTCCTCGAAGCTTCCGCGCGTCAGCCGGAGCTGATGAACACGCTGCAAACCAAGATGTTCCTTTTGGTTGGCCTGATCGACGCCGCGTTCATTATCGGCACCGGTATTGCCCTGTGGTATACCACTGCCAACCCGTTTCTTTCCAGCCTCCCCAAGTAATCGTCTTCCCTAACGCTTAAGGAGCGATTACCGTGAATCTGAACGCAACGCTGTTTGCCCAGCTGGTTGTGTTCCTCATTTTGGCGTGGTTCACGATGAAGTTCGTGTGGCCGCCCATCATGAAGGCACTTGATGAGCGCGCGAGCAAAATAGCCGACGGGCTCGCGGCCGCAGACAAGGCCAGGACCGACCTGTCTCACGCAGAAAAGAAAGCCTCCGACGAATTGCGCAAGGCGCGTGAATCGGCAGCCGAGTTTCGTAGCGGGGCCGAGCGACAAGTGGCGCAGTTGATCGAAGACGCGCGCGCGGAAGGTGCGCGCATCGTCAATGCCGCCCGTGAGGCTGCCGAGGCCGAGGCGGGGGTTGCTTCGCAACGCGCCAAGGAGGCCTTGCGCGAACACGTGGCTGTCCTCGCCGTTGCCGGCGCCGAGCGGATCCTGCGCAAGGAGATCAACGCCCAGGCCCATGCCGAGCTGCTGACGCAACTCAAGTCGGAGCTGTAAGCAGCCATGGCCGAAAACGTCACCCTTGCGCGCCCTTATGCCGAGGCCGCATTCCAGCTGGCCAAGAGCGGAAATGCGCTGGCGGGCTGGTCCGATGTTCTCTCGCGGCTTTCCGCCGTGGCGGCTCGTCCGGAAATGGAAGAGTGCATCGGCAATCCGCGCCTGAGCCCGGTCCAGCTGGCGCAGCTCTGTCTCGATGTGGCTGCCGCTGACAACAAGTCGGGCTTGTCGGCCGACCAGCAGAACTTCGTGCATGTGCTGGCGGAAAATGATCGTCTCATCGTCCTGCCCGAGATCAGCGAGCTCTTCAATGAGCTCAAGCATGGTCATGAGGGCGTCAAGGATGCCGAGATCACCTCGGCCTTTGTCCTCGACGAAGCCACACTGAAGACTCTCGTGGGCGACCTCGAACGCAAGTTCGGGTGCAAGATCCAGGCGACCGTCAAGGTCGATGCCGAACTTATCGGTGGCGTGCGCATTGCCGTCGGCGATGAAGTGATTGACGCCTCGGTCCGCGGCAAGCTTGCCGCGATGGCCACCGCGCTAAAGAACTAGGAGCAATTCCATGAATCTCAATCCATCCGAAATCAGCGACCTGATCAAGAGCCGGATCCAAAACATGCAGCTGGCTGCCACCGCCCGCAACGAGGGCACCGTGGTATCGGTCACTGACGGCATCTGCCGCATTCATGGTCTGACCGACGTGATGCAGGGCGAAATGCTGGAGTTTCCCGGCAACACCTTCGGCCTCGCCTTGAACCTGGAGCGCGACTCTGTTGGCGCCGTGGTGCTGGGTGACTATGAACACATTACCGAAGGCGACACGGTCAAGTGTACCGGCCGCATTCTCGAAGTGCCGGTCGGCCCCGAACTGCTCGGTCGCGTGGTCAATGCTCTGGGCGAGCCGATCGATGGCAAGGGCCCGATCAACGCCAAGCTGAGCGACAAGATCGAAAAGGTTGCGCCCGGCGTGATCTGGCGCAAGTCGGTATCGCAACCGGTGCAGACTGGTCTCAAGGCCGTCGACTCGATGGTTCCGGTAGGTCGCGGCCAGCGCGAGCTGATCATTGGCGACCGCCAGACCGGCAAGACGGCGGTAGCGGTCGATGCGATCATCAACCAGAAGGGGCAGAACATGTTCTGCATCTACGTCGCGATCGGCCAGAAGGCTTCGACCGTCGCCAACGTGGTGCGCAAACTCACCGAGCACGGCGCGATGGAATACACCATCGTGGTCGCAGCGACGGCCTCCGACTCCGCGGCGACGCAGTTCATTGCACCCTACACCGGCTGCTCGATGGGCGAGTATTTCCGCGATCGCGGCATGGACGCGCTGATCATTTATGACGATTTGACCAAGCAGGCCTGGGCCTATCGCCAGATCTCCCTGTTGCTGCGCCGTCCGCCCGGTCGTGAAGCCTACCCCGGGGACGTGTTCTATCTGCACTCGCGCCTCCTTGAGCGTGCCGCCCGGGTTTCCGAAGCCTGGGTGGAAAAGCTGACCAACGGCGAAGTCAAGGGCAAGACGGGCTCGCTGACCGCGCTGCCCATTATTGAAACCCAGGCCGGTGACGTCTCCGCCTTCGTACCGACCAACGTGATTTCGATCACCGACGGCCAGATCTTCCTGGAGACCGACCTGTTCAACGCCGGCATCCGCCCGGCCATGAACGCCGGCGTCTCGGTGTCCCGCGTCGGTGGCGCGGCTCAGACCAAGGCCATCAAGAAACTCGGTGGCGGCGTGCGTCTGGCGCTTGCCCAGTATCGCGAACTGGCGGCTTTTGCGCAGTTCGCCTCCGATCTGGACGAGGCCACCCGCAAGCAGCTCGAGCGCGGTCGCCGGGTGACCGAGTTGATGAAGCAATTGCAGTACGCGCCCTTGTCCGTAGCCGAAATGGCCGTCACGCTCTACGCTTCCAACGAAGGCTTCATGGACGACATCGACGTGACTCGCATTCTCCCCTTCGAAGCCGAACTGCATCAGTACATGCACCATAAGTATGCGGATCTGATGAGCAAGATCGAAAGCACCAAGGATCTGGACAAGGACGCGGAGGCCCAACTCAAGGCCGCGGTGACCGAGTTCAAGAAGTCCTGGTCCTGATCGCGAACCGCTGACGGGGAGCGATCATGGCAGGCAGTCAAGAGATCCGCAGCAAGATCAAGAGCGTCCAGAACACGCGCAAGATCACCAAGGCCATGGAGATGGTCGCCGCATCCAAAATGCGCAAGGCGCAGGATCGGATGCGCGCTGCCCGACCCTATAGCGAAAAGATCCGTCGCCTGGCGGCGAATCTTTCCCAGGCCAACGTGACCGAGTATCGCCACGCGTTTCTGAGCCGGACCAAGGTGGCGGTGGTCAAGCGCGTCGGCCTGATTGTGGTGACGACCGACAAGGGCCTCTGTGGCGGCCTCAACACCAATATCCTGAGGCAGGCGCTGAATACGATGCGCAAGTGGGAGACCGACGGCGCAACGGATATTCGGGTAACGTGCATCGGCAACAAGGGCCTGGGTTTCATGCAGCGCCTGGGGGCCAACGTAATCTCGCATGTCACCCATCTGGGCGACACCCCGCATCTGGAAAAGCTGATCGGCCCGATGAAGCTCATGATCGATGCCTTCCAGGCCGGCGAGCTGGACGCGGTTCATATCGCCTATACCCGTTTCGTCAATACCATGAAGCAGGAGCCGGTAATCGAGCCACTGCTGCCGCTGTCGGGCGAGCGCATGGGGACTCCGGATCGCAGTTGGGATTACCTCTACGAGCCGGACGCGCAAACCGTCATTGACGAATTGCTGGTGCGCTATGTCGAGGCCCTGATTTATCAAGGCGTGGCCGAGAACATGGCCTCCGAGCAGTCGGCGCGCATGGTGGCCATGAAGGCGGCGACAGACAACGCAGGCAGCGTGATCAAGGAATTGCAGCTGGTTTACAACAAGGCGCGTCAGGCAGCGATTACCAAGGAGATCTCCGAGATCGTTGGTGGCGCGGCGGCCATTGCAGGATGATGGCCGGTTGATCAGCAGTATGTTGATGGAATTTGTCGGATTTACATTAAGGAAACATCCATGAGCAACGGAAACATCGTCCAGTGCATCGGCGCCGTGGTGGACATCAAGTTCCCTCGCGAAGCCATGCCCAAGGTGTATGAAGCGCTGACTCTCGACGAGGCCGATTCGGGCAACGCCGAAGCCGGTCTGACTTTCGAAGTCCAGCAGCAACTCGGCGACGGCATCGTGCGCACCATTGCGCTCGGCTCCTCCGACGGCTTGCGTCGCGGCATGTCGGTCAAGCGGACGGGTGCCGCCGTCTCGGTGCCGGTGGGGTCCGGTACCCTGGGCCGCATCATGGATGTGCTGGGTCGCCCGATCGACGAGGCGGGTCCTATCGCCTACGAGGAATTGCGCCCGATTCATGCACATGCGCCCAAGTTCGACGAACTGTCGCCGTCCACGGAACTGCTGCCGACGGGGATCAAGGTTATCGACCTGATGTGTCCGTTCGCCAAGGGCGGCAAGGTCGGCCTGTTCGGCGGTGCCGGTGTCGGCAAGACCGTGAACATGATGGAACTGATCAACAACATCGCCAAGTCCTACGGCGGCTACTCAGTGTTCGCCGGTGTCGGCGAGCGCACGCGGGAGGGCAACGACTTCTACCACGAGATGGAGGAGTCGAAGGTTCTGGACAAGGTCGCGATGGTGTTCGGTCAGATGAACGAGCCTCCCGGCAACCGTCTGCGCGTGGCGCTGACCGGCCTCACCATGGCCGAGAAGTTCCGTGACGAAGGCAAGGACATCCTGTTGTTCATCGACAATATTTACCGCTACACGCTGGCCGGTTGCGAAGTTTCTGCCTTGCTGGGCCGGATGCCTTCCGCCGTGGGCTATCAGCCGACGCTGGCCGACGAAATGGGCCGCCTGCAGGAGCGCATTACCTCGACCAAGGTCGGTTCGATCACCTCGATTCAGGCCGTGTATGTGCCGGCCGATGACTTGACCGACCCGTCTCCGGCGACCACCTTCCTCCACCTCGACGCCACCGTGGTGTTGTCCCGAGACATCGCCTCACTGGGTATCTACCCCGCGGTTGATCCGCTCGACTCGACGTCGCGTCAGTTGGATCCCCTGGTGGTTGGCGAAGAGCACTACAGCGTCGCCCGCCGCGTACAGTCGAACCTCCAGCGCTACAAGGAGTTGCGCGACATCATCGCGATTCTCGGCATGGACGAACTGGCACCAGAAGACAAGCTGGCCGTGACGCGTGCGCGCAAGATTCAACGCTTCCTGTCGCAGCCGTTCAACGTGGCTGAAGTGTTCACCGGCACGCCGGGCAAGATCGTACCGCTGGCCGACACCATCAAGGGCTTCAAGATGATCGTCGACGGCGAGTGCGACAGCATTCCCGAGCAGGCTTTCTACATGGTCGGCGCGATCGAGGAAGTATTCGAGAAGGCCAAGACACTGCAGTAATCTCGATCCGCGATTAGAAAAGAGGTAAATTAATGGCCATGACTATTCATGTGGACGTCGTTAGCGCCGAGGAGTTGATTTTCTCCGGCTTGGCGGAGTTCGTCGTGCTGCCGGGCGAGGCGGGCGAGTTGGGCATTCTGCCCGGCCATATGCCGCTGATGACCCGCATCAAGCCGGGTGCGGTTCGCATCAAGACGCCCGGTGACAAGGAAGAGTTGATTTTTGTTGCCGGCGGTCTGCTCGAGGTGCAACCGGGTTTGGTAACCGTGCTGGCGGATACCGCGATTCGCGGTGCGGACCTGGATCAGGCCAAGGCGATGGAAGCGAAGAAGATGGCCGAGGAAGCCATGGTCAATCGCGGTTCCGCGATGGACTACGCCCGTGCCCAGGCCGAACTGGCCGAAGCCATTGCCCAGCTTGCCGCCATCGATCGTTTGCGCAAGCTGCGGCATTGACGCCTGCCCGCGAAGCGTTTGGCCGCGTTCAAGAAAGGCAGCTTCGGCTGCCTTTTTGCTTATGCCACCAACTTCCGCGTTCAAGGACGAAATCTACCCTTAGCTTCTTCCTGGTACTTGGCATGAAGTGGAATTGCAGCTAGACTGGACAGTCCAGTCTAATTCGTCCTTCCTGTGACCCTGCCCGCCGATCACGACCAGTCCGATTGCCGTTCGCGCCTGATCCAGGCTGCAACCGAGGTCTTCATTGAAGAAGGCTACCGGGCCAGCATCGAGCGGGTCGCGCTGCGCGCCGGGGTGGCGCGGCAAACCCTGTACAACCACTTTCCGTCGAAGGCCGATCTGTTCGGCGAAGTCATCAAGCAAGCCACAGCGGCTTTGCTGGTCACGCTGGATGGCAAGGCTGAAGGCCTGCGTGAGCGCTTGCTCCGTTTCGGTATCGCGTTTCGTGCCAAGGCACTGAGCGCCGAAGGACTGGGCTTTTACCGGGCGCTGATTGCCGCAACGATGCGCTTTCCGGAACTCGCCGCCACCTTCTATCGTACGGGACCGGCGCAGACCGCCGCGCGCCTGCGCGTGGTCCTGCAGGAAGCCATGGACCGCGGCGAACTGCGTCCGGGCGATTCCGATTTTGCCACCATCACCCTGCTGTCCATGCTGGTCGGAGCCGAGCGAGGCCACTACCTGCTTTCAGGCGAGCCGCCGCCGGAACCTGATCCGGCCCGCGTAGCGGACCTGATTGACTGCTATTTGCGCGCTTTTGCACCCCTTACACCGGAAACACCCGCCATTTCCCCCTTTACCCCCGCCTCCCAACGGAGCATTCCATGAGAAAAATCTTTCCCTTGATGTTGCCTGTACTCCTGGCCGCCTGCGGCGACAGTGGCAAAAGTGCCACACCGGGAGCCGGCATGCCGCCACCCGAGGTGGATGTGATTACCGTTGCCCCAGCCAGCGCGACCATCACCCAGGATTTGCCCGGTCGCCTGCAGGCGGTTCGCTCGGCGCAAGTGAGGGCACGCGTCGAAGGGGTCGTGGAGAAGCGTTTGTTTACCGAAGGCACCGACATCAGCGCCGGCACGCCGCTGTTTCAGATCGACGCCCGTACCTACCAGGCACAGGCGGCGGCGGCGGACGCGGATCTTGCCGCAGCCAAGGCCGTTTTCGCCCGATACACCCCGCTGCTCGAGATCAAGGCGGTCAGCCAGCAGGAATTCGACGCGGCCCAAGCGCGTGTCAAGCAGGCCGAAGCCGCCTCGGCGAAAGCCCGGCTGGACCTTGAAAACGCCGTCCCGCCGGCACCGATTTCGGGCCGCATCGGCCGCGCACTGGTAACGGAGGGCGCGTTGGTCGGCAAGGGCGAGGCGACCCACCTGGTGACCATCGAACAGCTCGACCCGATCCGCGTCGAGTTCACGCAGTCCTACTCCGATCTGATGCGCCTGCAGCAGGCGGTCAAGAGCGGCAAGCAGAAGAAGGCCGATGCTGCCAAGGTGGAACTGGTGCTCGAGGACGGTTCGCTCTACCCGGAGAAAGGCCGGCTCCAGTTCTCCGACCTGGCCGTCGACCCGAACAGCGGCGCCGTCGTGCTGCGTGCCGAGTTCCCCAATCCGCGCCGCGAGCTGCTGCCGGGAACCTTCGTCCGCATTCGCTTTCCCCAGTCACAACTGGACAACGCCATCCGCGTGCCGCAGCGCGCCGTGCAGGGCAGCGCACTCGGCCAGTTCGTGATGATCGTCGACGCCGAGGGCAAGGTCGCACCGCGGCCGATCAAGACCAGCACCATGTCCGGCGGCGATTTCATTGTTGACGATGGCCTCAAAGGCGGCGAGCAGGTGATCGTCAATGGCTTGCAGAAGGCCAGACCGGGCGCCGTCGTCAAGCCGCTGCCCTGGACCCCGGGTGCGCCGCTGCTGGCAACGCCCCCCGCCGCCCAGCCGGCAGCCGCCGGCGCCAAGCCCAGCGAAGAAAAGAAGTAGCTCATGATCCCAAAATTCTTCATTGACCGGCCCATCTTTGCCTGGGTCATCGCCATCATCATCGTGCTCGGCGGAGGTCTCGCGCTGCGTCAACTACCGGTGGCGAGCTATCCCGCGGTAGCGCCACCGGCGCTGGCCATCACTGTCAATTACCCCGGCGCTTCGGCCAAGGTGGTGGAGGAAACGGCGATTGCGCTAATCGAACAGGAGCTGAACGGGATCGAGAATCTGCTCTACATGGAGTCCGCATCCGAGCAGAACATCGGCACCATCACCCTGACGTTCCAGTCCGGCACCAATCTCGACCTCGCCTCGGTGGAAACGCAGAACCGCATCAAGCGCGCCGAACCGCGCTTGCCCGAGGAGGCGCGCCGCCTGGGCATCACGGTGGTCAAGTCGGCGCGCAACTACCTGATGTTCATTTCCCTGTTCTCGCCGAACAAGTCCCTGGACAACGTCGCGCTCGGCAGCTACGCGGCGGCCAACGTGCTGGAAAGCATCCGTCGCACGCCGGGCGTGGGCGAGGCGATTCTTTTCGGCACCGAGTATTCGATGCGCCTGTGGATCAAGCCGGAGCGCCTGCAGGCCTTCGGCCTCACCCCGGGCGACGTGGCGAAGGCCGTACGCGCGCAGAACGCGCAGATCGCCACCGGCGAGCTCGGCCAGCTTCCCGCAGTACCCGGCCAGGAATACAGCGCCACGATCATCACCCAGGGCCGCCTGTCTACCCCCGAGGAGTTCGGCAACGTCATCATCAGGAGCGATGGGCGCGGTGCCACGGTACGGGTGAAGGACGTCGCCCGCGTCGAACTTGGCGCGCAGGATTATTCGATTGCTGCCCGCGTCGACGGCCAGCCTACGGCGGCGATCGCCGTGCGCACGGCGCCGGGCGCCAACGCGCTCGACACGGCCAAGGCAGTCAATGCCAGGATGACCGAGCTCGCCAAATACTTCCCGAAGGGCGTGGACTGGATGGTGCCGTACGACACCTCGACCTTTGTCGAAATTTCCATCCGCGAAGTGGTCAAGACCTTGGTCGAGGCGATGATCCTGGTCATCCTGGTGATGTACCTGTTTCTCGAAAACGTGCGCGCCACCTTCATCCCGACCATCGTCGTGCCGGTGTCGCTGTTCGGTGCCTTGATCGGCCTCTATCTGCTGGGTTACTCGATCAACGTGTTGACCTTGTTCGCCATGGTGTTGGCCATCGCCATTGTCGTGGACGATGCGATCGTCGTGATCGAGAACGTCGAGCGCATCATGAGCGAGGAGGGTCTCAGTCCGCGGGATGCGACGCGCAAGGCGATGGGCCAGATCATCAACGCCATCATCGCCATCACCGTGGTGCTGACCGCGGTATTCGTGCCCCTGGTCTTCTTTGGCGGCGCCGTTGGTGCGATCTACCGCCAGTTCGCCGTGACGCTGATCCTGACCATGGGTTTTTCGGCCACGATGGCGCTGACGCTGACGCCGGCGCTATGCGCAACATTGCTCAAGCACGAAGTCGGCAAGGACGACCTGATGCCTTCAACCGGCTTCTTCGGCTGGTTCAACCGCTTCTTCGCCGCCACCGTGCGTCGCTACATCGGCACCACGCGGCGTATTCTGGGCAGGCCGGGGCGCTGGCTGATCGTCTACGCGACGATCCTGGCGGCCACCGGCTGGTTGTTTACCAAGCTGCCGGGCAGCTTCCTGCCCAGCGAAGACCAGGGCTACTTCCTCAGCATCATCCAGCTGCCGCCGGGTGCGACCGGGGAGCGCAGTCTCGAGGTACTCAAAACCGTCGAGCAGCACTACCTGGCGCAGAAGGAAGTCGCTCACGTCATCGGCGTCGTCGGCTTCTCCTTCTTCGGTCGTGGCCAGAATGCGGCCATCACTTTCGTCCGCCTGAAGGATTGGGACGAGAGACCAAACAAGGAACAGAGTGCGGAATCGCTGGTGCAGCGCGCCAACATGACCTTCTTCCGCATCAAGCAGGCAATGATCTTCGCCATCAACGTGCCCCCGATTCCCGAGCTGGCAGCCGTCGGCGGTTTCGATTTCCGCCTGCAGGATCGCGGCGGCCTCGGGCGCGAGAAGCTGCTCGAAGCGCGCAACATTGCCCTGGGTATCGCCGCGCAGAATCCGACCCTTGCTGGGGTGCGACCCGAAGGTCAGGAAGCCGGTCCCCAGGTTCTGCTCAGCGTGGACCGGGTCAAGGCGCGTGCCCTTGGCATTGACCTGGGTGATCTCAACGATACCCTGCAGGCGACCCTGGGTACCGCCTACATCAACGACTTCGTGCGCGAGGGGCGCATCCTGCGCGTGCAGATGCAGGCGGAGGCAGAGACCCGGCGCACGCCGGAAGACCTGCTGCGCCTGCCGGTCAAGAATGCGCGCGGCGACATGATTCCGCTCGCCGAAATCGCCACGGCAAAGTGGATCGTCGGCAGCCCGAAGCTCGACCGCTATAACGGCTTGCCCTCGATGAAGATTGCCGGCAGTCCGGCACCCGGCCGATCGACCGGCGACGCATTGTTGGCCATGGAAGATGTTGCCGGCAAGCTGCCGCCCGGCGTTGGCTTCGAATGGTCGGGAACCTCGTTCGAAGAGCGGCTCTCGGGCACTCAGGCACCCTTCCTCTTCGCCGTCTCGCTGATCGTGGTTTTCCTTTGTCTCGCCGCGCTGTACGAGAGCTGGTCGATTCCCGTCGCGGTCATGCTGGTGGTGCCGCTGGGCATCTTCGGCGCGGTGCTGGCGGTCCACCTGCGCGGCCTGCCCAACGACGTGTATTTCAAGGTGGGCCTGATCGCCATCATCGGTCTCTCGGCGAAGAACGCGATCCTGATCATCGAGTTCGCCCGCGAGCTGCAGGAGCAGGGCAAGGACCTGATCGAGGCCACGCTCGAAGCCTGCCGCCTGCGCTTCCGGCCGATCCTGATGACCTCGATCGCCTTCATGTTCGGCGTCCTGCCGCTGGCCGTTTCCACCGGCGCCGGCGCCAACAGCCGCCACGCCATCGGCACCGGCGTGATCGGCGGCATGTTCACCGCCACGGTGCTGGCCGTCTTCCTGGTCCCGGTATTTTTCGTGGTGGTGCGCCGCATGTTTCCCGGACATGCCCGTCATCACGAGGAGAAGCATGATGAGTAAGACACTTCCCCTGGTGCTTGCGCTGGCCCTGGCCGGCTGTTCCTTCACGCCGGATTATCAGCGTCCCGATGCGCCGGTGCCCGCCGCCTGGCCGGCAACAGCCGGTGCCGGGGCTACGGCGCAAGACGCCGCGGTCGGCGCCGACTGGCGTACCTTCTTTCCTGATCCGCGCCTGCAGGGACTGATCGCCGCCGCGCTGGAGCACAACCGCGATTTGCGCATCGCCGTGGCCCGCGTCGACGAGGCGCGTGCGCTGGCCGGACTTGCCCGTGCCGATCGTTTCCCGACCCTGGACCTGGCAGCGCAGCGCGCAGCTGCGCTTACTCCCGGCGATCTTTCTCTCACCGGTCGCCCAACCAACAGCCAGCGCTACGACGTCAATCTTGCGGTTGCCGCATTCGAGCTGGATTTCTGGGGCCGGGTCAAGAGTCTCGACGATGCCGGGCGCGCCAATTTCCTTGCCAGCGACTATGCGCGCCAGGCTTTCCGGCTGTCGCTGATCGCCGACGTCGCCAACGCCTACCTGAGCCTTCTGGAGCTGGGGGAGCGGCTGGAACTGGCGCAAGCCACGATGAAGAGCCGGGAGGAAACCCGCGGCCTGGTCGGCCGGCGCCGCGATGTCGGTCTGGCTGGCGATCTCGACTACCTTCAGGCTGACGGCGCCTTCCAGAATGCGCGTGCCGAAACGGCCAACCTGGCGCGCAGTCATGCGGCCGCGGAGAATGCCTTGCGCCTGCTGGTCGGCACCGGGCCAACCGATACCACTGGTGGCAAGCTGGCGCAGCAGGGCTTGATCGCCGACCTGGCAGTGGGCCTGCCAGCCGAAGTTCTGCTGGCCCGCCCGGATATCCTCGCCGCCGAGCAGAAGCTGATCGCCGCCAACGCCAACATCGGTGCCGCACGCGCCGCGTTCCTGCCGAAGATCGTGCTGACCGCTGCCGCAGGCACCGCCAGTGCGGGTCTTGCGGGTTTGTTCGGTGGCGGCAGCGGCGCCTGGAGTTTCCTCCCGGTCTTGCGTCTGCCCCTGTTCGATGCCGGGCGCGCGAGCGATAACGTCGATCTGGCACAAGCGCGCAAGAACATTGCCGTGGCCGAGTACGAGAAGGCGATCCAGCAGGCATTCCGCGAAATCGCCGACCTGCTCGCCGCGCGCAGCCAGCTGGCTGAGCAACTGCAGGCGCAGGAAGACAATGTTACGGCCCAGGACCGCCGCCTCGTACTGGTCGAGGCGCGCTACAAGGCCGGTGTCTCCAGCCACCTCGAGTTGCTCGACGCCCAGCGCGATGACTTTGCGGCCCGACAGTCGGCGCTGGCGGTGCGGCGCCAGCTGCTGTCGACCGCGGCAAGTTTCTACAAGGCGCTCGGCGGCGGCGTAGCCGCCCAGTGAAGCAGGCTCAGAGCGCCTTGCGCACGCCGATCCGGCCTTCCGAATGGCCGATGGCAGGCCAATAGAAATAACTTCAGGCAGCGATCAGGCCAGTCGCTGCACCCGCTTTTCGAGTCGCGCCACATCGTCGCGCAGGCGGTCGACATCTCCTGAAAACTCGCCGATATCCGAATCACGCGCGATCAGGGGCTGCTCTTCGGTGAAGTATTCGGCCAGATTCTCGGCGAGATTCTGTGCGGCCTGCTGTTGCCAGGCCGCAAATTCCCGCGTGCCGGCAACGATGCGGTGGGCCGCGATGTCGCCGACGACCCTGGACAGGTCTTCCTCGGCGTCCCAGCGCAGGTTGCGGATAACGAAACCCAGCGCTTCGGCGAATTCGGCCGAGCCCTCGATGCGCGCTGCACGCATTACGGCATCCTTGCCCTGCAGCGCCAGCAAGGGCGTTGCCGCCGGCAGCGAAATGCTCACCTCCAGCTCGGCTTCGGGTAATGGTACGGAAATGCATCCGTCGTCGCCCACCAAAAAGGCCGCCTCGAAAGGCGGCAATTTGATCTGTGCAGCGTGCCCGGCGAATGGGGCAAGCCTTTCGCGCGCCCAAGCGGCCTGCCCGAGCAGGTGATTGATCGCCGCCATCAGCGGCGCGGGCAGGGCTTGCATATGACTTATTGGACCTGCTGGATACCGGCCACATTCCAGCCGCGGCTGCCATCGACCGGCTTGGTCAAATGCCAGATTTCCGTGAAGGCTTGCGGCGCGGCGTTGGCTTCTTCGCGCAGCTGGCCGGAGAAGCGCACGCTGGCGATGTGGCGGTTGTCCTCGGTGACCACTTCGAGCAAGTCGGCATTCAAAGCCATGACGTCGGTTTCCTGGCTGCGGCCGCCGCGTTCCTTGTACTGCATCTGAATCTCGGCGAACATCTCCGGTGCGGTGAATTGGCGGATGTCGTCCATGTCGCCCCGGTCGTTGGCCGCCTGCAGGCGCACGAAGTTGAGCTTGGCCTGACGCAGGAAGCCTTCCACGTCGAAATCGGCCGGAATGTTCGCTGCAACTGCAGTCGCCGCCGCAGCGCCAGCGCCGACTCCCGAGGCTTCGAATTGAGCGGCTGCCGGATTGAAGTTCGCCGGCGCTGCATTTCCGGGACTCGCGCCCGCATATTGCGCACCGGCAGGCGGCGTGCGCTTGCTCATGAGCCAGCGCACGACAAAGACCGCGGCCATGACCAGCGCCAGGATCATCAGCATATTGGCCATGCCCTCGCCCATGCCGAAGTGCGACAGCAGCGCCGCGATGCCGAGACCGGCGGCGAGGCCGGCCAAAGGCCCGAGGAAGCGGCGCATGCCGGCTGGTTTTGCCGGTACTGCGGCGGGGGCGGCTGCAGCAGCGGGAGCGGGAGCAATCGCCGGCCTGGTCGCTGTCGGCGCCGCCTGACGCTGCATGCCACTCGATCTGCCACCGCCAAGGCGCGCGGCTTCGGCATCGGGAACCATCAGGCTCAGTCCAACCACGGCTGCAAATACGGCAATCACTAATCGTTTCATCTGTCTCTTTCTTCTAGTTAGAACTTGTAACCACGATGCAGCGCGACGACGCCGGCTGTCATATTGAATACTTCGACCCGTTCCAGCCCGGCTTGTTCCATCATGGCCTTGAGTGTGGCCTGATCCGGATGCATGCGGATCGATTCGGCCAAATAGCGGTAGGACTCGGCATCCCCGGCAATTTTTTCGCCCAGCCAGGGCAGCAGCTTGAAAGAGTACGCATCGTAGACCTTTTCCAGCGGTTTCCATACTTTGGAAAATTCGAGCACCAGCAGGCGTCCGCCCGGCCGCAGCACGCGGCGCATTTCCTCCAGCGCCCTGTCCTTGTGCGTCATGTTGCGCAGGCCGAAGGCGACCGTGACGATATCGAAATGATCGTCAGGGAAAGGCAGCTTTTCCGCGTCGCACTGCGCTACCGGCGCCAGCACGCCTTCGTCGAGCAGGCGGTCGCGACCGACGCCGAGCATGGCGTTGTTGATATCGGTGAGCCAGACCTCGCCGCCCGTCTTGTCAAAAGCGCCAACCCGGCGGGCAAAGGCGGAGGACAGATCGGCCGTGCCGCCGGCGACATCCAGCACACGCTCCCCCGGCCGTGGTGCCGCAAGGTTGATGGTGAAGCTTTTCCACAGGCGATGCAGCCCGCCCGACATGAGATCGTTCATCACGTCGTATTTCTGCGCGACCGACGAAAAAACGCCCGCTACGCGCTGTGCCTTTTCCTTCTCGTCTACGGTTTCAAAGCCGAAATGGGTTTGTGTCATCGGGTCTCAGTGGCTTCCGCAACCGCCCGACTTCGGCGGCAGCGTCGTCGAGTCTATATCGCGGCTGGCACCGGATTTTTCAAGTCGTTCGAGGTATTCGGCCCACAGCGTCTCATGATTGGCGCCAAGATGGTGCAACCAGTCCCACGAGTAAATGCCCGTGTTATGGCCGTCGGAGAAGGTGGGCTGCACTGCATAGTTGCCGACCGGCTCGAGGGCGGTGATCTCGACATTGCGCTTGCCGGTTTGCAGCGTCTCCTGCCCCGGCCCGTGCCCGCGTACTTCGGCGGACGGACTGCAGACGCGGAGGAATTCGGCGGGCAACTGGTAATGGCTGCCGTCATCGAACTTCAGTTCGAGCATGCGGGATTTCTTGTGCAGCGTGATTTCGCTGGGAATCGGGGTCTTGCGGTCGAGACCGGCCATGGGTACAGCTCCTGTATTGGGCCGGCTATGATAGCGCACACGGCCGGCAGCTTCTCGCCCGGAGTGGCGGGCAGCGCTAGCGCTGCGCCGAGGCCGGCAATCGCGTGAGTTGCAGCCGCGATGGCGGAGAGATTGTGCCGCGCCGGGTTTCCCCCGAACCGGGGTCAGCCGCTGAAATTGCAGCGCTCGAACTCGATACCGAGATCGAGGACACGGAGCAGTTTCAGTTCCCGCAACTGCTGATCGACCATTACTTCAATGCCGCGATTGATATGAAACGTGCCGCCAGGAACGATCACACTTGCAGGTTCCTTGAGAGCGGCAAATTCCGGCAACAGGAAACCTTGACGCCAGCTGCCGCGAATCGAACCCGCCTCTACCGTGCGAACCGCCACGGGACGAGGCTCTCCCGGAAACAGCTGGACGCCCGCGGCGAGTGAATCGTCTCCTTCGCGCAGCGCCCAGCGCACGTTGCCCAAAGTGAAGCCTTGGCCGTCGTTTATCTTTACCGCAATCAACAGGCCGGCGCCAATCCGCACGCCTTCCTTGAGCGGCCTCCTGAGGCGCAGGCCGGTAGGCGATTCGTCGAGCAGACGCCAGTCATCCATCATCTGCCAGTTCTCGACATGCGAATTGTCCTGCTCGTCGGCACTTCCTTCGCGCGGGCTGCGGTTACCAAAAGTCTCGAATTCCTCACGTTCGCGGCGCAGCGTCGTATCGTCACGCGAGGGCGCGCGGAAAAGTTGGCGGCCCGAGAGGTGGTAATGCACTGCTTCGAAGCCGGCAATGAAACTGCACCCGGCACTCGCGGCGTGCCGCTCGTGGCGCCGCGGTGCTCCGCCTTTGCACCAGCGTTGCAGGACGCGTTGCAGCACTTGGCCCGCCGCCGGCTGGGTGACGTCGTCGCCGAGTTGAAGCTCGGCCGGCGCACGGCCTTGCTCCAATAACAAGATACGGCCGACCAGGCTGTTTCTGAGCGCCGTGGTTTCCAGCCAGCGGCCGCCTTGTGACGGCTGCGGCGAATAGCTCGCCGGGCGGTCTGACTCAAGGTCAACCCATAACGGTACGGCGCGGTTGCTGATGTCCTCCGGCGGCATTTTCAGCAAAGCCAGTTTGGAGCCCCAGCGCCGTGCCCAGCGCGCAACCCAGGCCAGATGACGGGCCGGAAGCTCGTACGGTTTGGCCGTGCTCAACAAGTGGCATTCGGCGTAAGCCGCGAGCGCACTGGTCGGTGCCTTGCCGTGACGCACCGAATCACTCACGGTCTGCCCCGCGATGCCCAGAGTTTCCGCGGCCCAAAAAGTCTCATGCAGCTTTTTCCAGTAGTCGGCATCAGGCAACTGTTCGCCGCGACAGAAATCAACCTGCCAGTCGGCGAATGTCGCCAACGTACGTTGCGCCATCTTGGCCGCCCTCGCCGCCAACTCGGGGTTGCCCGCAATCGCTGTTTGTTCGGCCGACAAGGCGGGTATCGAGAAAACGCCGGTGTCGCCGCAACACGAGGCATCAAAACAGCGCAGATAGCCGAGCGCCAGCATATGCCAGACGTTCAGCGTGCTTTCCAGGGCAGCCTGCTCGTGCGGCGCGAATGGCAAGGGCTTGCTGGCGAACTTCTTTGCCGCTTCGTCCTGCACTTTGGTGAGGGGACCGCGCAGGGCCTCAAGAATTGCAAAGCGGTCGGTCGCCGACAGCGTATAGCGGTGCAGCGAGCCGAGCTGGCGCAAGAACATCGACTGGGCCTGCACTGCATTTGCCAGAGGCACGGTGGCCAGCCATTCCTTGCAGGCCATTGCATCGAGAAAGGCGGGACCTTGTTCGGTTCCGGTGGGGGGCAGGTCAAAGTTCATGGCGTTTCATTCATGGTCGAGAGTTCGGTTTTGAGGGCTTGCAGGAGGTTGGCGCTGCTTGCATTGGGGCGGGCAGTTGCGGTGCGCTGCGCGGCCGCCCAGATGGGTGCGGGGAAGTGGCTGTCATCTCGCCAGCGGGGAATCACGTGCCAATGCAGATGTGGCACCACGTTTCCGAGACTGGCGAGGTTTATCTTGTCCGGCTGAACGGTCAGACGCAGGGCGCGCTCGGTGGCAAGCACCACGTCGAGGACATGATGCGCGTCGCTGGTCGTGAGGTCACTCATTTCAGCGACATGTTCCTGACAGACAATCCGACAATAGCCCGGGAATGCCTCTCCTTCGGGGCCGATCACCCGCACCACGCGGCAAATACCATCCTCCCACAGCAATTCGCCGCCGGGACCGGTACACAATTCGCACTTCAGTTTGGTCGACACAAACCAAGCATAACGCCAATCGGATGGTCTGTGCGAGTGCGGTTGAGCCGGCTGTGCATTACGTCACACCCGCTCTCGCAGGTGTGCCGGGTGATCTGGTGTGACCGGGCGCTGCTGCTTACAGCAATACCCGTTCGATGCCGCCATTGTTCGCAGCGCGTATGTAGTCCTGCATCCAGTCAGGACCCAGAATTGCCCTGGCCATTTCGACCACGATGTAGTCGGCCGAAATATCCGCATCATTGTCGTAGCGCGACAGGCCCTGCAGGCAGGATGGGCAGGAAGTGAGGATTTTTACCCGACTTGCCGCCGTGTCGCCCGCGCCGACTCTTCGCAGCTCCGCGGCACCCGCCTCGATCTCCTCCTGCTTGCGAAAGCGGATCTGGGTGGACACGTCCGGCCGCGAGACGGCCAGCGAACCCGATTCTCCGCAGCAGCGATCATTCAGATCGACGCGCTGGCCCATCAGCGCATTGGCCACCTTGATTCCCGAGTGGTGCTTCATCGGCGTGTGGCAGGGCTCGTGGTACATGTAGCGAGTCCCGCTCACCCCATCGAGCTTGATGCCCTTTTCGAAGAGCCATTCGTGGATGTCCACCAAGCGGCAGTCGGGAAAGATCTTGCCGAATTCGTATTTCAGGAGCTGGTCCATGCAGGTGCCGCACGAAACCACCACGGTCTTGATGTCGAGGTAGTTCAGCGTGTTGGCGACGCGATGGAACAGCACGCGGTTGGCCGTGGTGATGGCCTGCCCCTTGTCCTCGTCGCCGCTGGCGGTCTGCGGATAGCCGCAGCACAGGTAGCCCGGCGGCAGCACCGTGGTGGCGCCGGCGTGCCACAACATGGCCTGCGTGGCGAGGCCGACTTGCGAGAACAAGCGCTCCGAACCGCAACCGGGGAAGTAGAAGACCGCTTCGCGCTCCTCGTCACCGGGATCGCTCGCCCGCTTGGGATCGCGAATCACGGGTATCAGCGTGTCGTCCTCGACGTCGAGCAGCGCGCGTGAAGTGCGCATCGGCACATTCTTCGGCATCGGCTTGTTGAGGAAGTGGATCACCTGGGTCTTGATGTCCGGCCGGCCCAGGGTGGCGGGTGGATGTTTCACGCTGCCCTGGATCAAGCCGAACGACTTCGCGACGGCATGGCCCAGGCGCTGGGCCTTGTAGCCGAGCTGGATCATGCCGGCCCGCACCAGCTTGATGGTGGTCGGATCGGTGGCGCTGAGGAAGGCCATGGCCGCGGCCGTCCCGGGATTGAATTTCTTCTTGCCTTGGCGGCGCAGGAAGTTGCGCATCGCCACCGACACGTCGCCGAAGTCGATGTCCACCGGGCAGGGCGTCACGCACTTGTGGCACACGGTGCAGTGGTCGGCGACGTCGGAGAATTCGTCGAAATGCTGCAGGCTGATGCCGCGCCGGGTCTGCTCTTCGTAGAGGAAGGCCTCGATCAGCAGCGACGTGCCGAGAATCTTGTTGCGCGGGCTGTAGAGCAGATTGGCGCGCGGCACATGGGTCGAGCACACCGGCTTGCACTTGCCGCAACGCAGGCAGTTCTTGATCGAGTCGGAAATCTTGCCGATGTCCGATTGCTCCATGATCAGCGACTCGACGCCGAGCAGCGCGAAGGAGGGCGTATAGGCATTGGCCAGGTTGCCGCCCGCCATCAGCTTGCCGCGATTGAAGCGGCCCTCGGGATCGATCTTCTGCTTGTAGTCGCGGAAGGGGCGGATTTCCTCGTCGCTGAGGAATTCCAGCTTGGTGATGCCAATGCCATGTTCGCCGGAGATCACTCCGCCCAGGCTCTTGGCCAGTGCCATGATGCGCTCCACGGCCTTGTAGGCGGTCTGCAGCATCGCGTAGTGGTCCGAATTCACCGGGATGTTGGTATGCACGTTGCCGTCGCCGGCATGCATGTGCAGGGCGACGAAGACACGGCCGCGCAGAATCTCCTGGTGGATGCTCTCGATGCGGGCCAGCACCGGGCGGAACGCATTGCCCTCGAAGATGGCCTCCAGCGGCGCCTTGAGCTCGGTCTTCCACGACACCCGCAGGCGGTAATCCTGCAGCTCGTGGAAGTGTTGATCGAGCTTGTCGAGCAGCTCCTGCCATGCGCTGCGCACCCCGGCGACGAGCTCCAGGGCCTGCTCGCGCTTGTCGCCGAGCAGCAAGTCGGGGTCGAGGTTGGCGTCGCCCGCATTGAGCGGCAATTCGCCCTTGAGGAATTCGGCCAGCGCATCAGCCAGCTCGATCTTGTTGGCGATCGACAGCTCGATGTTGATGCGCTCGATGCCGTCGCAGTAGTCGCCCATGCGCGGCAAGGGGATCACCACGTCTTCGTTGACCTTGAAGGCGTTGGTGTGCCGTGAGATCGCGGCAGTGCGGGCGCGGTCGAGCCAGAACTTCTTGCGCGTCTCCGGCGAGACGGCGATGAAGCCCTCGGCCCCGCGCGCGCTGGCCATACGCACCACTTCCGATGCGGCGGCCATCACCGCCGTGTCGTCAGCGCCGACTATGTCGCCGATCAATACCATCTTCGGCCGGCCGTGGCGCTTGGCCTTGGTCGCGTAGCCGACGGCGCGCACATAGCGCTCGTCGAGATGTTCGAGGCCGGCGAGCAGCACGCCGGCGGCAAGACCCGCGCCGCCCGGCTTGAAGTAATCGGTAATCTCGACGATCGACGGCACGGCGTCCGTCACGCGGCCGAAGAATTCGAGGCAGACCGTGCGCGTCACCGGCGGCATCTTGTGCAGCACCCACACCGCGGAGGTGATCAGGCCGTCGGTGCCTTCCTTCTGAATGCCGGGGATGCCGGCGAGGAACTTGTCGGTGACGTCCTTGCCGAGGCCTTCCTTGCGGAACAACCGGCCGGGCACGTCGAGCTGCTCCTCGTCCAGTTTCCTTTTGCCGCTCGCATCCCAGCGCGTGAGGCGGAAGCTGACCAGTTTCTGCTCGTGGATCTTGCCGAAGTTGTGATTGAGGCGTTCGACCTCGAGCCAGTTGCCGTCCGGCGTCACCATGCGCCACGAGGCCAGGTTGTCGAGTGCCGTACCCCACAGCACCGCCTTCTTGCCGCCGGCATTCATCGCGATGTTGCCGCCGATGCAGGAGGCATCGGCCGAGGTCGGGTCGCAGGCAAAAACCAGGTCGGCCTTTTCCGCCGCCTCCATGACGCGCCGCGTGACCAGTCCGGCGCCGGTGCGCACCGTCGCGTAATCAATGCTCGTACCGGGCAAACGCTTCATCTCCACGGCGCCCAAATCGATCAGCTTCTCGGTGTTGATGACCACCGACAGCGCATCCAGTGGCACCGCGCCGCCCGTATAGCCGGTGCCGCCGCCGCGCGGAATGATGGTCAGGCCGAGCTCGATGCAGGCGCGCACCAGCGGCGCCATTTCATCCTCGGTGTCGGGCGCCAGCACCACAAACGGATACTCGACGCGCCAGTCGGTGGCATCGGTGACATGTGAAACGCGCGCCAGGCCGTCGAAGCAGACGTTGTCCTTGCGGGTGTGACGCGCCAGGACCTTGAGCACCTTCTTGCGCAGGCTGCGGGTTTCGTCGAACCAGCGCTCGAAGGACTGCACGGCGGCTTGTGCGGCCGTCAACAGCTGCGCGACACGCTCATTTCCCTCGCGGCGCTTGTCGATTTCGCGCAGGCGGTGGCGCAGTGCCTCCACCAGCGCCTCGCGCCGTTCGCGATTGCCCAGCAGGTCGTCTTCCAGATAGGGGTTGCGCCGCACCACCCAGATATCGCCCAGCACCTCGTAGAGCATGCGCGCGGAACGGCCGGTAACCCGCTCGCCGCGCAGTTCCGTCAACGTCGCCCAGGCGTCCGCGCCAAGCAGGCGAATGACGATCTCGCGGTCCGAGAACGAGGTGTAGTTATAGGGGATTTCGCGCAGGCGAGCGGTCATGCGATGGTGCCGGAAGGATTGCAGAAAGGGCCATTTTAGGACATTGCATCGCAACACGTGGCCGGCACAAGACCCTCCTGTATTCGCGGGCACCTTGTATTTCGCGGCGCTAGGCGCCATATTGAATATGTTTTAGGTTCGGCCGCTGCCCTTGATGGCGGGGAAACCGGCGTCAGCCCGCACCGAAATTTCATTTTCTCTCATCGACGGAGATTCAAATGCGTATACGTCTGCTTGCCGTGCTGGTCCTTGCGGCTTCCCTGCTGTCCGGCTGCGGCTACAACCAGATCCAGATCAACGACGAGGCGGTGAATGCCGCGTGGTCGGAAGTGTTGAACCAGTACAAGCGCCGCGCCGACCTGATTCCGAATCTTGTCTCCGTGGTGCAGGGCTACGCCAGCCACGAGAAGGAAGTGCTGACCCGCGTGACCGAGGCGCGGGCCAATGTCGCTGGGCTGAAGGCGACGCCGGAGTTGATCAATGATCCCGCTGCCTTTGCCAAGTTCCAGAAGGCCCAGGGCGAGCTGGGCGGTGCGCTGTCGCGCTTGCTGGTCGTCGCGGAAAATTATCCGCAGCTCAAGGCCGACGCCAACTTCCGCGACCTGCAGGCGCAGGTGGAGGGCACCGAGAACCGCATCACCGTGGCCCGCAACCGCTACATCAAGACGGTGCAGGAGTACAACGTCTCGGTCCGCACTTTCCCCAACAGCCTGACCGCCAGCGTCATGGGCTGGAAGACCAAGGCCAATTTCACGGTGGACGACGAAAAGGCCATGTCATCGCCGCCGGCAATCAAGTTCGACGCTCCGGCCACGCCTGCTGCCGGCGCAGCCGCACCCGCGCCCGTCGTCGTCAAGTAGGCAAAGTGCGCCGCTTCTGGTCCGCCTGGCTGGCGCTGTTCTGGCTGGCCTTGCTGCCGGCCATGGCCGGCGCGGCGGACCTCGTGCCGCTGCCGGCGCTCAGCACGCGCGTCACCGACCTGACCGCCACGCTCGACGAAACCCAGCGCGGCCGGCTCGAGGCGCAGCTCGCGGCCGTCGACCGCAGTGGACGGGCGCAGATCGCCGTACTGCTGCTGCCGACTACCCAGCCCGAGGCCATCGAAGCGTTCGGCATTCGCCTCGCGGAAGCCTGGAAGGTCGGCCACAAGGGCGCCGACAACGGCGTCATCGTGATCGTCGCGAAGAACGATCGCAAGATGCGCATCGAGGTCGGCTACGGGCTGGAAGGGTCGATCCCTGATGCCATCGCCAAGCGCATCATCGCCGAGCGCATGGCGCCCTTGTTCAAGCAGGGAGACTTTTTCGGCGGACTGCGCGCGGCGATCGAGGGGTTGGATCAGGCCGCGGAAGGGCCGGCGTCGGTCGCGGAAGCCGTGAGCCCGCCTGCCGGAGGCAGCGGCGGCGATCATCCGGATTGGATGACCTGGTTGTTCATGGTCGTGGTCGCCGGCGGCGTGCTGAGCAAGGTTTTCGGCCTCTTCGGTTCGCTTGCGGCAGGCGGTATTGCGGGCTGGCTGGGCTTCTCCATTTTCGGTTCGTGGCTGGCGGCACTGCTGGCCGGGTTCGTCGTCTTCCTGTTTTCCTTTTTCGGCCGGTTTTCAGGGGGTGGCTTGGGTGGCGGGTTCGGTGGCGGCTCCTCGTCCGGCGGGGGCTTTTCCGGGGGCGGATTTTCCGGAGGCGGCGGCAGTTTTGGTGGCGGCGGCGCCTCGGGGAGCTGGTGAAATGAAACTTTCGCGTCTGTTCAAGCATCTGCTGCTGCCGGACTGGTTCGTGCAGCGGGTGTTTGCGCGTGGCGATCTGGCCGCCATCGGTTCAGCCGTTGCGGCCTGCGAGAAGTCGCATCGTGGCGAATTGCGTTTCGTGGTGGAAGGGCATCTGCCGCTGTCGGCGCTATGGCGCGACCTGTCGCCACGGCAGCGCGCCGTGGAGTTGTTCTCGACCTTGCGCGTCTGGGACACGGAAGAAAACAGCGGCATCCTGATCTATGTGCAACTGGTTGACCGCAAGGTTGAGATACTTGCCGACCGCGGCATCGCGGCGCGTGTGGCGCAGGCCGATTGGGATGCGATCTGCCGTGCCATGGAGGCCAGCTTTGGCCGCGGCGAATGGCGGCAGGGCGCGTTGCAGGCCGTGGCGCGTGCCGGGGAACTGCTGGCCAGCCACTTCCCCGCGGGCGACAACAACCCCAACGAGTTGCCGGATCAGCCGCTGGTAATTTAGAACTTCCCGGCGAGCGAATGCCATTGCGCGGTCGGCTAGACTTCGCGCATGGCTGCCCCACGCTCCCTGCCGCGCGAACTGCTGCACCTGGCCTGGCCGGTGCTGATCGCCCAGGCCGCGGTGATGGCCAACGGCGTGATCGATACCCTGATGGCCGGCCGCCTTTCGTCGCTCGACCTGGCGGCGGTCGGCATCGGCGCCAGCATCTACGCCACGATCTTTGTCACCGCCATGGGCGTGCTGCTGGCGCTGACGCCGGTGGTGGCCCACCATTACGGGGCCGGCCGCTTCGCGGAAATCGGCGCCGATGTGCGGCAATGCGCATGGCTGGCTCTGGCCTTGTCGATGATTGCCTTTGCCGTGTTGAAGCATCCCGATCCGCTGCTGAATTTTTCGCGCCTGACGCCGGAGGTCGACCTGAAAGTGCGGGCCTATCTCGACGGGGTGGCTTGGGCCGTGCCGGGTGCGCTGTTCTTCCGCATCTTCTTCGGCTTTACCACCGGCATCGGCCGGCCGCGCCCGGTGATGGCATTCAATCTGGCCGGCCTCCTGCTGAAGGCGCCGCTCAACTGGGTCTTCATGTACGGCCACCTCGGTTTTCCGGCCATGGGCGGCGCCGGCTGCGGCTGGTCTTCCGCCGTCATCATGTGGACCATCGCCACGCTGGCCTGGCTGTGGTGTCGGCGCGATGCCGAATACGCGCCCTATGGTGTCTTCGCCCGCTTCGATCCGCCGCGCCTTGCTGCCTTGCGCGAGTTTCTGGTGCTCGGCCTGCCGATGGGGGTCACCTTCCTGGTCGACGTCACGGCGTTTACCTTCATGGCGCTGTTCATCGCCCGGCTCGGGCCGGAAATCTCCGCTGCGCACCAGATTGCCGCCAACGTCGCGGTGTTCGTCTTCATGGTGCCGCTGGCGCTCGGCAGCGCCACCGGCGTGCTGGTCGGGCAGGCACTCGGCGCCGGCGACAGTCGGCGCTCGCGACACGCCGGTTTGCTCGGGCTGGCGGTCGGCTGTGCCGCGGCGGCCGTTCTCGGCAGCGCGATCTACTTCGGTGCCGGGCCGCTGGCGCGGGCCTACACGGCCGATGCGCAGGTCGCCGCGGCGGCCGCGACGCTGCTCTCGATCGTCGCCTTCTACCATGTCGCCGACGCCGTGCAGGCGGTCATGGCCCAGGTGCTGCGCGGCTACAAGCGCGCCACGGCGCCGATGGTGATCTATGCCGTGGCGCTGTGGGGCGTCGGCCTCGGCGGCGGCTATCTGCTCGGCCTGACCGATACCTTCGGCGCAGCGCGCGGCGCTGCCGGGTTCTGGATGGCCGCAGTGGCGAGTCTGGTGATTGCCGGCGCGGGCGTGCTGGCTTACTTCCTGCGCATTTCGGCTCAGAGCATCCCGGCGCCAGCCACTATCAGCGCGTAACGCGCCGCTTTCCCCGTCGCCATCCATAGCGTGCAGGCCGCTGGCGGCAGACGCAGCCAGCCGGCGGCGGCGCACAGTGCATCGCCGATGATCGGCGCCCAGGCCAGCAGCAGCGCTGCCGGTCCCCAGCGGCGCAGCATTGCGGCATGGCTTGCGGCGAACTTTGGCGGGGCGCTGTCGCTACGTCCTGTGACCACCGGCAGCTGTGCCGGTAGCAACCGCCCCATGCCGTAGGTGGTCATGCCGCCCAGCGTGTTGCCCACTGTGGCCAGCACGAGCGCCGCCATAGCCTGTTCGGGATGCTGCCTGATCACTGCAAACAGCACGGCTTCCGAGCCGCCGGGCAGCAGCGTTGCAGAAAGAAAACTGGCGAGAAACAGCCCGGCCAAACCGGCTTCGGCGGTGAAAGCGAAGTCCATGCCGCATGTTACCCTTTGTGATCTTCGAATCTCGCGCCCCGCTGTCATGGACTATCTCGAAAGAATTCTCAACGCCCGCGTTTATGATGTTGCCATTGAAACGCCGCTCGAGCTGGCGCCCATTCTCTCGGCGCGCATGGACAACCATATCTTCCTCAAGCGCGAGGACATGCAGCCGGTATTCAGCTTCAAGTTGCGCGGCGCCTACAACAAGATCGTTCACCTGACGCCGGCGCAACGCAAGCGCGGCGTGATCTGCGCTTCGGCCGGCAATCATGCGCAGGGGGTGGCGCTCTCGGCGCAGAAGCTCGGCATCCGCGCGGTGATCGTGATGCCGACCACCACGCCTGCGATCAAGGTCGACGCGGTGAAGAAGCTCGGTGGCGAAGTGGTGCTGGCCGGCGATTCCTTCGATGCCGCATACGCCCACGCGCTGGAACTGGAGAAGCAGCAGAAGCTCAATTTCGTGCATCCCTTCGACGATCCGGAGGTGATCGCCGGACAGGGCACCATCGGCATGGAGATCCTGCGCCAGCATCCGGAGCCGATCGACGCGGTGTTCTGCTGCGTCGGCGGCGGCGGGCTGATTTCCGGGGTGGCGGCCTACATCAAGCGCCTGCGGCCGAACATAAAAGTCATCGGCGTCGAGGCGGCCGATTCGGACGCCATGGACCGCTCGCTGAAGGCCGGGCGTCGCGTGCGTCTCGAAAACGTCGGCCTGTTTGCCGATGGCGCCGCGGTCAAGTATGTCGGCGCCGAGACCTTTCGCCTGTGCCGCGAATATGTCGATGAAATGGTGCTGGTCAATACCGACGCCATCTGCGCGGCGATCAAGGATGTGTTCGAGGACACGCGCTCGATCCTCGAGCCGGCCGGTGCGCTCGCCATTGCCGGCGCCAAGGCCTGGGTGCACAAGCATGGCCTGCACGGCAAGACGCTGGTGGCGGTGGCCTCCGGCGCCAACATGAATTTCGACCGCCTGCGCTTTGTCGCCGAGCGTGCCGAAGTCGGCGAGCAGCGCGAAGCCGTGCTGGCCGTGACGCTGCCGGAGAAGCCCGGCAGCTACAAGAAGTTCATGGCGCTGATCGGCGCGCGCAGCATCACCGAGTTCAATTATCGCTTTCACGATGTCGGCGAGGCGCATGTCTTTGTCGGCATGCAAGTCGCCAATCGCAGCGAGGCGACCAAACTGGTCCTGCAACTGGAAAAGAGCGGCTACCCGGCGCTGGACCTGACCGACGACGAAATGGCCAAGCTGCACATCCGCCACATGGTCGGCGGCCACGCCTCGCTGGTGAAGCATGAGCTGATCTACCGCTTCGAGTTTCCCGAACGTCCCGGCGCGCTGATGCATTTCCTCAACAAGATGAGCGCCGGCTGGAACATCACGCTGTTCCACTACCGCAACCACGGCGCCGACACCGGCCGCGTGCTGGTCGGCATGGAGGTGCCGCCGAAGGAAATGAAGGACTTCCGGGTCTTTCTCAAGAGCCTCGGCTATCGCTATTGGGACGAGTCGAAGAACCCGGCCTATAGCCTGTTTCTCGGCTAGCGCCGCGAATTGCCGCGCGCCACGGACAGCCGCATGAACTTCGACTTCGACGCCATCGTCGAGCGGGCCGGCACCGACTCGGTGAAGTGGGCGCGGTATGCCGACAGCAGTTATCCGGGCGGGGTAATTCCGCTGTGGGTCGCTGACATGGACTTTGCCGCGCCGCCGCCGGTGCTGGCGGCCCTGCGCCAACGCATCGAGCACGGCGTGTTCGGCTACAACCAGCCCACCGCGAGCCAGGTCGATGCCGTGATCGGCTATCTCGCCCGCAAGTTCGACTGGAACGTGGAGCCGGAGTGGATCGTCTGGCTGCCGGGTCTGGTCTCCGGCCTCAATGTCGCCTGCCGCGCCGTCGGCGAGGCGGGCGATGCGGTGTTTACGGCGACCCCGATCTATCCCCCTTTTCTGTCGGCGCCGGCGTCTTCCGCCCGGCGCGTGGCGAGCGCGCCGCTGGTGTGCGACTCCGCCGGCTGGCTGTGGGATTTTCCCACCGTAGACGCGGTACTCAGGACCAGCCGGGCCAAGCTCTTCCTGCTCTGCCATCCGCACAATCCGACGGGGCGCGTATGGAACGAGGACGAGCTGTGGCAGATCGCGCTGCTGGCCGAAAAGCACGACATGGTGGTGTGTTCGGACGAAATCCACAACGGCCTGATTCTGTCGCTGCCTTGCCGGCGCCCCGCAGGAAGTCCCCTTGGGGGACACCGACTCCTGGCCACGCTCAGCCCGGAAATCGCGGCGCGCACCATTACCCTGATGGCGCCGTCCAAGACTTTCAATATTCCCGGGCTGGGCTGCGCCTTTGCCATCATTCCCGACGGCCGCCTGCGGCGCAGTTTCCGCGACGCCATGCACGGCATCGTGCCCCACGTCAATGCCTTGGGCATGGTGGCGACCGAGGCGGCGCTAACGGTGTGCGATGACTGGCAGGCGGCCCTGCTCGATTACCTGCGCGGCAACTTGCGCGCGGTGGAGCGCGCGGTGGCCGCCGCGCCGGGCCTCGACATGCGGCCGGTGGAGGCCACCTACCTGGCGTGGATCGATGCGCGGCAGTTCGCTGCGGAGCACGGCATCGACAATCCCTCACGCTACTTCGAGCAACATGGCCTGGGGCTTTCCGACGGCGCGGATTTCGGCGCGCCGGGTTTCGTCCGCCTCAATTTCGGCACGCGGCGCGCGCTGCTCGAAGAGGCGCTTGCGCGCTTGCGCCAGGCGACTGGCAGCTAATTCAAGTGTGGTGCACGATACCGGCTTCGGTGACCACCGCATCGAGACGGATGTCGTGCGCGTGCGGCCGGATGTCGGCCACGCGCGCCAGTTCGAAGCCGACGCCGATCGCCCACGGGCGCGGAACCAGTTCCGCCAGAGTGCGGTCAAAGTATCCGCCACCGTAGCCAAGCCGAAAGCCTTGCGGGTCGAAGGCGACCAGGGGCAGCAGGACGATTTCGGGGATGACGGCGTGGCCTTGGGCCGGAATCGGAATGCCGTAGCGGTCGCTGTCCATCGCCGAAGAGGGCGTCCAGAGGCGAAAGCCCATGGGCGCATCGGCTGATTCGACGACCGGCATGGCGGCCTGCCAGCCGCGTTCAATCAGGAGAGAGGCCAGTGGCCGCGCATCGAACTCACCGCGGACGGGAGCGCAAAATGCCAGTGTCCGCGGCGGGAGAGGTGCCAGTAATGCTGCGAGATGGGCCTCGACCCGGGCCGAAAGCGCCGCGTGGGTTGTTTCGTCGAGCGCCATGCGGGCGGCGAGCTTCTCCCGCCGTAGCGCGGCGCGAAAAACCCGGGAATCGGCGATGTGTTCGCTGGACGGAGAGGGTGCAGGCATGTGCTAACGTGGAGCCGGAACAAGTCAAGACCAGATTATCGAATGAACTATAACCCCAAGCCAGCCATGTCCCTATCCCGGTTTGCCCTGATTGCGGCTTTCTCCTTCGCTGTCGCCGCGGTGTCGGCGCCGGCGCTGTGCGCGCCTTCGGCAACTTCCGACGAGCGCGGCGATGCGGCCTTTCTTTTGGCACGGGAAGCCTTTCGCAGCGGCGAACGGGTGCGTCTTGCGCGGCAGATGGAGTCGCTGCAGGGGCATCCGCTGCAGGCCTGGGCCGAATACTGGGACTTGCGGCTGCGCCTGGATAATGGCGACGCGAGCGGGGTGCCGGACTATCTGGGCCGCTATCCGGGTGCCTATCTCGCCGAAAAATTGCGCGGCGACTGGTTGCGCGTGCTGGGTAAAAACGGCGATTGGGAAAGCTTTCAGCGCGAATTGCCGGCGTTGGCTTTGCCCGACGCCGAAATCAGATGCTATGCGGCGCAGGCCGCAGGCAAGGCGGATACGGTACGCCCGCTTTGGATCAGCGGTCAGGATTTGCCGCGGGCCTGCGAGGGCCTGGTGGACCAGCTGGTTGCGGCGGGTGGCTTGACGGTGGAAGAAGTCTGGCAGCGCGTGCGGCGATTTTTTGAAGCGAAGCGGGTGGGCGCAGCGCGCAGCGCGGCAGCCTATTTGCCGGCCACGGAGGGTTTCGACGGGCGCGGACTCGAGTCCATAGCGCAAAGCCCGGCGCACCATCTGGCGAAGCTGCCGGCCGGCTTCGCCGCCAAACGCGGCGGACGCGAAGTGGCCCTGTTCGCCGTGCAGCGCCTGGCGCGGAGCGATCCGCAGGACGCGGCCCGGCGTTTTGCGCGCATCGAAGCGCAGTTCACTGCCGAAGAGCGTGCCTATGCCTGGGGTCAGCTGGCCTGGCAGGCGGCGCTGCATCATCAGCCGGAGGCGCTGGCGTGGTACGAAAAGGCGGCCGGCACCGCCCTGTCCGAGGAACAAATGGCCTGGCACGTCCGCGCCGCCCTGCGCGCGCATGACTGGAGCGTCGTGCGGCGGGTGATTTCAGCGATGCCGGCGATCCTGTCGGCGCAGCCCGACTGGACCTATTGGCAGGGCCGCGGGCTGGCCGCCGGCGGTCATGTCGACGAGGCGCGCGCCTGCTACCAGAGGATCGGCGGCCAGCCCAATTTTTATGGCAACCTCGCCGACGAGGAACTGGGCCGCCCAATTGAGGTACCGCCGCGCGCGCCCCCTCCCAGTGCCGAGGAATTGGCCATTACGGCAGCGAATCCGGGCTTTCAGCGCTCGCTGGCGCTGTTCCGTGTCGATATGCGCGTCGAAGCCGTGCGCGAGTGGGTGTGGTCGCTGCGCGGCATGGACGACCGGGCCCTGCTCGCCGCCGCCGAGTTCGCCAAGCGGCAGGAGATCTGGGATCGCGCCATCAACACCGCCGATCGCACGCAGGTGCAGCACAACTACAGTCTGCGTTACATGGCGCCTTTCAGCGCCCAGGTTCTGCCCAAGGCCGACGAACTCGCACTCAACAATGGCTGGGTCTATGGTCTGATGCGGCAGGAATCGCGTTTCATCATGAACGCCAAATCCGCGGTCGGGGCCAAGGGCCTCATGCAGCTGATGCCGGCCACCGCGAAATGGGTGGCGAAGAAGATCCACCTGGTGAATTTCCACCCGGGCCGGGTGGCTGAAATGGACACCAACGTCACGCTCGGCACCAATTACCTGAAGATGGTGCTGCAGTCGCTCGACAACCATCCGGTGCTGGCTTCCGCGGCCTACAATGCCGGCCCCGGCCGCGCCCGCAAGTGGCGCGCGGAGCGGCCGCTGGAAGGCGCGATCTACGCCGAAACCATTCCCTTCGCCGAAACCCGCGATTACGTGAAAAAGGTCATGAGCAACGCCGTGTATTACAACACCCTGTTTTCCGGCCATTCTCAATCCTTGAAAGCCGCGCTGGGCGTGATCGGCGCGCGCGGACAGGGTGAAATGGGAGTGGAGCAGTTGCCGTGAAGAACCTGCTGGTCATCGGCGGCACCGGCTTTCTGGGCACGGCCATCGTGCGCGAACTGGCGCGCCGGGGTGCCAGCGCCGAGTTCTGCTTCACACTGCCGACGCGCCGCCGGGAGCAGGCCAAGCATCTGCTGGTGCTGCCCACCGCGCAGGTGGTCGAGGCCGACGTGCATGATCCGGCGACGCTGGCGCGCCTGATGGCCGGGCAGGATGCCGTGATCAGTCTGGTCGGTGTCCTCAAAGGCGGCGAGGGCGAGCCTTACGGCAAGGGCTTCGCCCGTACCCATGTCGAACTGCCGCAAAAGATCGCCGCTGCTGCCAGGGCAGCCGGTGTGCGCCGGGTGTTGCATGTCTCCGCGCTGAAGGCGGCAGCCGACGCGCCTTCCGGCTATCTGCGCTCCAAGGCGGCCGGCGAGGCGGTGCTGCGCGAGGCGGACCTCGATCTCACGCTGTTTCGCCCTTCGGTGATTTTCGGGCCGGGGGATGCCTTCCTTACGCTATTCGCCCGGATGGCAAGGATCGCGCCGTTCTTCCCGCTGGCGGGAGCCGATGCGCGCTTCCAGCCGGTGTGGATCGAGGATGTCGTGGCGGCCGTGGCCGACAGCCTGCTGCGCTCCGAAAGCATCGGCGCCGCCTATGACCTGTGCGGCCCGCAGCAATACAGCCTGCGCCAACTGGTCAGCTACGCGGCCGCGGTTTCAGGCCATCCACGCGCCGTGATCGGGCTGCCGCAGGCCGTCGCCTGGCTGCAGGCCTGGGCCATGGAGTTCATTCCCAACGGTCCGATGACACGTGACAACATTCGTTCCATGCGCGTCGCCAGCGTTTGCGACAGCGGATGCACGCTGCCTTTCGGCCGCATCGCGACGGCGCTGGAAGTCATCGCGCCAACCTACCTGCGAAACTGACCTCTGCCGCCAATGGAAATCTACGCCGTGGGCGGTGCAGTACGCGACGAACTGCTCGGGCTGCCGGTCAAGGACCGCGATTGGGTGGTGGTCGGCGCTACACCGCAAGACATGCTGGCTCAGGGCTTTGTTGCCGTCGGGCGCGACTTCCCGGTGTTTCTGCATCCGCAGAGCCACGAGGAATACGCCTTGGCGCGTACCGAGCGCAAAACGGCGCCGGGCTATACCGGCTTTGCCTTTCATGCGGCGCCGGGGGTGACGCTGGAGCAGGATCTGGTGCGCCGCGATCTGACCATCAATGCCATGGCCAAGGACCAGGCGGGCGCGATCATCGATCCGCACCATGGCCGTGCCGATCTCGCGGCGCGTGTATTGCGCCACGTTTCGCCGGCCTTCGCCGAAGACCCGGTGCGCATCCTGCGCGTGGCCCGTCTTGCGGCGCGTTTCGCCGACTTCTCGATCGCTGCGGAAACCCTGGAACTGATGCGCGGCATGGTTGCCGCCGGCGAGGTCGATGCGCTGGTGTCCGAGCGCGTCTGGCAGGAACTGGCGCGCGGCCTGATGGAAGCCCGGCCTTCGCGCATGTTCGAGGTGTTGCGCGAATGCGGGGCGCTGGCCCGGCTGCTGCCTGAACTCGACGCCCTGTGGGGTGTGCCGCAGCGTGCCGACTACCATCCGGAAGTCGACACCGGAGTGCATGTCATGATGGTGATCGACATGTCGGCGCGACTCGCGGCAGCCCTGCCGGCGCGCTTTGCCGCACTGGTGCACGATCTGGGCAAGGGGGTCACGCCGGCCGACATTCTGCCGCGCCATTACGGCCATGAAGCGAAGAGCGTGGCCTTGGTCGAGGCAATCTGCGCGCGACTGCGTGTGCCGACCGATTGCCGTGACGTGGCGCGGCTCGTCGCGCGGTTTCACAGCGACATCCACCGCGTCGAGCAGTTGCGCCCGGAAACCAGACTGACCGTGCTGGAGCGCTGCGATGCGCTGCGCCGGCCCGACCGCTTCGAGCTGATACTGCGCGCCTGCGAGGCGGATTATCGCGGCCGGCTGGGCTGGGAAGAACGCGATTACACGCCGGCAGCGGCGTGGCGAGGGGCCCTCGCGGCGGTGCGCGCGGTCGATGCCGGAGCCATTGCCCGCGATGCGGTGGCGCGTGCGGATCCGCAGGCCATCGCGCGCAATATCGAAGTCGCGCGCATCGATGCCCTGCGGGAACTCAAAGCAGCCGGCCGATGAGGCCGGCGACCAGCGACAGGACAGCAGCCGAGGCGAAGGGGAACACGTAGTCCTTGCCGCGCCAGCGCAGGCGCAGGTCGCCCGGCAGCCGGCCCAGTTGCAGCAGGCGCGCCACGCGGGGCTGCAACAGGCCGACAATGAAAACAGCAGCCAGCAGAACAATCAACCATTTCAGCATGGATGGCACGCGGTAAAATTGCACAAGCACGCATCTTAGCGGAGCAGTCGCAATGACGCCCTTCACGCGGCTGTCGCCCCACAGCCCTTACAATCTGTCGCAATGAATATGCCCCGATTCGAGCATCACGAAGTCCTGGTCCGCGCCCCTGCGGGCAAATCGCACCCGACGCCGCTGCTGTTCATTCACGGCGCCTACACCGCCGCGTGGTGCTGGGACGAGCACTTCCTGTCATTTTTCGCCGAGGCCGGTTACGCGGCCTACGCATTGAGTCTTTCCGGGCACGGCGCATCGCCCGGCCGCAAGCATCTCGACAGCTTCTCGATCGCCGACTATGTGCGCGACGTGGCAACCACGGTCGCCGCGCTGCCGGCGCCGCCGGTGCTGATCGGGCATTCGATGGGCGGCTTCGTGGTGCAGAAGTATCTCGAAGATCATCAGGCGCCCGGCGCCGTACTGATGTGCGCCGTGCCGCCGCAGGGCCTGCTGTCGGCCGCGATGGGCATGATGTTTTCGAAGCCGGGCATGATGTCCGACCTCAACAGCCTGATGAGCGGCGGCAAGGCATCGCTGGAAACCCTGCGCGAAGCCCTGTTCGCCCAGCCCGTCTCGCTCGACGACCTGAAGCGCTATTACAAGGGCTCGCAATCCGAATCGCACCGCGCGATCTGGGACATGTCCCTGTTCGGCATGCCGCGCGCCGGACGCGTGAAGCGCACGCCGCTGCTGGTGCAGGGCGCCGAATTCGATCACCTGATCCCGTCGTCGCTGGTGGAAATGACCGCCCGCACCTACGACGTCGAGGCCAATATATTTCCCGGCATGGGCCATGGCCTGATGCTGGAGCGCGACTGGAAGAAGCCGGCGCAGCAGATTCTCGATTGGCTACAGGAGCTCGACCTATGATCGTCACCTTTCAATCTCCCGCCGCGGGCGACGTCATCATGTTTGGCGACGTCGCGCAACGCATGATGAAACTCATGGGCAAGGACGTGACCGACAAGGGCATCGTCACCGTCGAGCAACTGCCGGATGCCATCGCCAGGCTCAAGGCGGCGATCGAGGAAGACAAGCAGCAGCGCGCCGGCTTGCACGAGGAAGACCTGCCGCGAACGGAACCGGACGCGGGCAGCGGCAAGGCGCAGAGTTCGCGGCCGTTCGTCACCCTGACGCAGCGCGCCGTGCCGCTGCTGGAACTGCTGGAGTGGTCGTTGAAGAAGAAAAAGCCGGTGGTCTGGGGCGTCTGAATCCGATCGGATTGCAGCCACGGTCGGCGCGCTGTTTTGTTGCTCAATCTGCACCACCGGAGGAGAACCACGATGAACAAAGTATGGTCATGCCGTAAATTGCTTTCGGCATTCGCTCTCATGGCACTTGTATGACGACGCAAGCCCAGCTCAATGCCCTGCCCTACGGCCCGCCCTTGAACCTGGACCAGGCCAAGAAGATGATGGCCGCCGCCGAGGCTCTGGCGAAGAACAACAACTGGCCGGTGGCGATCGTCATCGTCGACTCCGCCGCCGACATCGTCCTGATGCAAAAGCTCGACAACACCCAGCACTCGGCCGGGGAAATTGCGACCGGCAAGGCCATGACTGCGGTGAACTTTCGGCGGCCGACCAAGGTATTCCAGGACGGACTGGCAGCCGGTGGGGACAACTTGCGCTTCCTCAAGGTACCGGGCGTGATGCCTCTCGAAGGCGGATTCCCGGTGGTAATCGACGGCAAGATAGTCGGCGCGATCGGCACCTCGGGGGTACTCTCGTCGCAGGATAGCCAAGTCTCGATGGCCGGCCTGGAGGCGCTCAAGTAATACGGCTGTCTCCGCGCCGATCAAAGCTGACTATCGGCAGGGTTTTGGGAAACACACATGGCATGGAACCCTGATCAATATCTCAAGTTCTCGGAGCCGCGACTGCGGCCCGCGGTCGATCTGCTGGCCAGGGTCGCCGTGGCGGCGCCGAAGCTTGTCTATGATCTCGGCTGCGGTGCCGGCAACGTGACGCGCCTGCTGGCCGAGCGTTGGCCCGAGGCCTCGATTACCGGCGTCGATGATTCGGCCGAGATGCTGGCGCAGGCCGCGCGCGAGCTTGGCGCGGCGACCTGGGTCAGGCAAAGCCTGGCCGGCTGGGTGCCGGCAATTCCTCCGGACGTGATTTTTTCCAACGCCGCGTTGCATTGGTTGCCGCGGCATGAGGAGCTTTTTCCGCGGCTGCTGAGGCAACTCGCCCCGGGCGGCGTGCTTGCCGTGCAGATGCCGCGGAATTTCGCGGCGCCCTCGCACTCCCTGATTGCAGAAACCGTGCGCCACGGCGCATGGCGACGCCAGCTGGAGCATCTGCTGCGTCCGGCGCCCGTCGCCGCGCCCCACGAGTACTATGCGATGCTGGAGCCGCTGGCGGCGAGCATCGATATCTGGGAAACGGAATACCTGCAGGTCCTGCGCGGCACCGATCCGGTCAAGGAATGGACCAAGGGAACCTGGCTCAAACAGTTTCTCGATGAACTCCAGGAGCCGCAGCGCGCGGAGTTCGAGGCGGACTATGCGCGACGGCTGCGCCTCGCCTACCCGCCGCTGGCCGACGGCACAACCCTGTTTCCGTTCTGCCGGCTGTTCATGGTGGTGCGCGGGGCATAAGCTGTCATCGGCAGCGAACTGAACAACCCGTTCAGGACTTACACGGAGCGCAAAATGCAACTATCCATTCTCGGCCTCGGCTTGATGGCCATCACCAGCCTGTCCCTGGCGACCCCCGCAGCTGCGCAGACGTCAAACGTGATCAACATCAAATTCAGCCACGTTGCCGCAATCGATACGCCGAAAGGCCAGGGGGCCGAGCGTTTCAAGAAACTCGCCGAAGAGCGGACCAAGGGACGCGTACATGTGGATATTTATCCCAACAGTTCATTGTTCAAGGACAAGGAAGAACTCGAGGCGCTGCAGATGGGCTCGGTACAGATGCTCGCCCCGTCAATCTCCAAATTCGGGCCGTTCGGCGTCAAGGAATTCGAAGTCTTCGATCTGCCGTTCGTGACCCCGGATATAGCCAGCTTCCAGCGACTGGCGCATAGTGAATTCGGCATATCCATGCTCAAGAAACTCGAACCGCGAGGCGTGCGTGGTTTGGCCTACTGGGACGCCGGTTTTCGCGTGATAACTTCGAACAAGCCGTTGCGCAAGCTGTCCGATTTCAAGGGAATGAAAATTCGCATCAACTCGTCCAAGGTGAACGAGGCCACCATGCGCTCGATCGGGGCGGTGCCGCAGACAATGGCATTCTCGGAAGTCTACCTAGGGCTGCAGACAGGAGTCGTCGATGGCGCGGATACGGTGATGTACAACGCGCTGACCCAGAAGTTCTACGAGGTGCAGAAGCACATTTCCCTGGTGCACCATTCGCACCAGGGATACATCGTGGTGGTCAACAGGAAGTTCTGGGACGGGTTGCCAAAGGACATTCGCGAGACGCTGGAGTCAGCCATGGCTGATGCCACTACCCACGCCAACGCCTTATCCGTCGCGGAAGAGCGCAACGCGATCGACAAGATCAAAGCCTCCGGCAAGACCACAATCGATGAGCTGACCGTTGCCGAGCGGGACGAAATCAAGAAAGCCATGATGTCGGTCCATCGCGAGATGGAAGGCCGCCTGGGTCGGGAGAACATTCAGGCGATGTACAAGGCTATCGGCTTCGTGCCACCGAAATAGGCGGCACCAGAGAAAGCGACCCGCATCACTGCGGGCCGCCCTTTCGTTCACTGAGGTTTATCGCGACCGATAAACGAAATCGGAAAAACCACGTCCGCTGACGCCGCCTTGGCCGGCTGCGCACTGTAATCCGGCATCTGCTCGCCGATGCCGGCGGCTTGCGTCAGTTTGCCGAGCAGCACCTGCAACTGGTCGGTCAGCCAGTCTTCCTCGCAGTGGGTCGGCACGAACAGCAATTCGCGCACGCGATCGGGGATTTCGCTGGCGGGGATGGTGTCGTTGGCGGCGTAGGCGGCGGAGAAGAACGGCCCGGCGATGAAGCGCAGGGTCCAGCCCTCATCCTCGTCCGGCAGCAGGATGAAGATGCGCGCGCCTTCGGCGGTTTGCGCGTTGCCGTCTTCTTCGTCGCCGAATACCGGCATCGCGGCAAACGCCGCGCGCTTGCTGTTTTTGACGAAGACCACGGCTTGGTTGAAGCTCAGGCGGTTCTGGTTGATATCGGACATGGGGTTTTCCTTGGGGTCATAACAGGGGGGCGAGCCACTTTTCGGCTTCTGGTATCGGGTAGTTGGCGCGCTTTGCCCAATCTTCAAGCTGGTCGCGCCCAATTTTTGTGACGGCGAAGTAGTGCGCCTCGGGATGCGCGAGGTAGAAACCGGCAACCGAGGCGGCGGGGCTCATGGCGTAGTTTTCAGTGAGTTGCATCCCGGCGTTGGCCGGGGCGTCGAGCAGACGGAACAGTGCACCCTTCGAAGTGTGATCGGGACAGGCCGGGTAGCCCGGAGCCGGACGGATGCCGCGATACTGTTCGGCGATCAGGGCCGCGCGGTCCAGCGATTCTCCCTTGTCATAGCCCCAGTATTCCTTGCGCACCCGCTCATGCAGCCATTCGGCGGCTGCTTCGGCGAGCCGGTCGGCCAGCGACTTGAGCATGATGGCGCGGTAGTCGTCGTGCTGCGCCGCGAACTCGGCGAGTTTCCGCTCGATGCCGATGCCGGCCGTGACGGCGAAGGCGCCGGCGTAGTCCGCCGCGCATTTCGCCGTATCACCAGCGCCGACTCTTGGGGCGACGAAGTCGGACAGGCACTGATGCGGCTTGCCGGCCGGGCGCTCCTGCTGCTGACGCAAGCCGTGCCAGGTCATCAGGGGCGCAGCGCGCGCCTCGTCGGCATAGAACTCGATGTCGTCACCCGCGGCGTTGGCCGGGAAGAGGCCGAACACCGCATTGGCGCTGATCCACTTTTCCGCGATGAGCTGCTGCAGCATGGCTTTGCCGTCGGCGAACACGTTGCGCGCCGCTTCGCCGACGACGGCATCGTCGAGAATCTTCGGATAGCTGCCGGCCAGGTCCCAGGTCTGGAAGAAGGGACCCCAGTCGATGTATTCCGCCAGCGTCGAAAGATCGAGGTCGCGCAGCACGGTGACGCCGAGCTGCTTCGGCTTGACCGGGGCGTAGTCCAGCTTGGCGTGGTTGGCGCGCGCCGCTTCCAGTGAAACCAGCGCAATGCCCTTCTTGTTCGCATGCTGGCCGCGCACCTTGTCGTAGTCGGCGGCGACTTCGGCGACGAAGGAAGCGCGCATGTCGAGCGAAAGCAGTTTGGTGACGACGCCTACCGCGCGCGACGCATCCGGGACATAGACCACCGGTCCGGCATAGTTCGGCGCGATCTTGATCGCGGTGTGGGCGCGCGACGTCGTCGCACCGCCGACCAGCAGCGGCAGGGTGAAGCCCTGGCGCTGCATCTCACCGGCGATGTGGCTCATTTCTTCCAGCGACGGTGTGATCAGGCCGGACAGGCCGATCGCCTGCGCGCCGTGTTCTTTCGCCGCATTCAGGATCTTGTCGACCGGCACCATGACGCCGAGGTCGATGATCTCGTAGCCGTTGCAGCCCAACACCACGCCGACGATGTTCTTGCCGATGTCATGGACGTCGCCCTTGACCGTGGCGATCACGATGCGGCCTTTCGAGGTCGAACCGGTGCGCAGCTTCTCGGCCTCGACGTAGGGGATCAGGTGCGCCACGGCCTGCTTCATGACGCGCGCCGATTTGACCACCTGCGGCAGGAACATCTTGCCGGCGCCGAACAGGTCGCCGACCACGTTCATGCCGTTCATCAGCGGGCCCTCGATCACCGACAGCGGCGGCTTGCCTTCCGCGAACAATGCCGCGCGGCATTCCTCGGTATCGGCCACGACGAACTCGGTGAGGCCCTTGACCATCGCGTGCTCGAGTCGCTTGTCCACCGGCCATTCGCGCCAGGCCAGATCGACCACCTGTTCCCTGGCCTGGCCCTTGACCCGCGTCGCGAGCTCGGTCAGCGTGTCGCCAGCGCCGACTTTTCGGTTGAGCACCACGTCCTCGACCTTCTCGCGCAGCTCGGCCGACAAATCGTCATAGACGCCGAGCTGCCCGGCATTGACGATGCCCATGGTGAGGCCGGCCCTGACCGCGTGATAGAGGAACACGGTGTGGATGGCCTCGCGCACCGCATCGTTGCCGCGGAAGGAGAAGGACACATTGGAGACGCCGCCCGAGGTTCGCGCAAAGGGCAGGTTGGCCTTGATCCAGGCCAGCGCGTTGATGAAATCCACCGCGTAGTTGTCGTGCTCGGGAATGCCCGTGGCGATGGCGAAAATGTTCGGATCAAAAATGATGTCCTCGGCCGGGAAGCCGTCGGCCAGCAGCACGTCGTAGGCGCGCTGGCAGATGCCGGTCTTGCGCTCGTAGGTGTCGGCCTGGCCCTGCTCGTCGAAGGCCATCACGATCACCGCCGCGCCGTAGCGCCGCGCCAGACGCGCCTGTTCGAGGAACTTCGCTTCGCCTTCCTTCATCGAGATGGAATTGACGATGCCCTTGCCCTGGATGCACTTGAGCCCGGCTTCGATCACGTCCCACTTCGAGCTGTCGAGCATCAGCGGCACCTTGCAGATGTCCGGCTCGGAGCCGACCAGATGCAGGAAGCGCACCATCGCCGCCTGCGAGTCGAGCATGGCTTCGTCCATGTTGATGTCGACCACCTGCGCGCCGTTTTCCACCTGCTGGCGGGCGACCACCAGCGCGTCGTCGAAGCGGCCTTCGAGGATCATGCGGGCGAAGGCCTTCGAGCCGGTGACGTTGGTGCGCTCGCCGACGTTGACGAACAGACTGTCGTCGCCGATGTTGAAGGCTTCGAGGCCGGCCAGGCGCAGCTTCCTCTCGATCTGCGGGATCGCACGCGGCTTCATGCCGGCGAGCGCCTGCGCGATGGCGCGGATGTGGTCGGGTGTCGTGCCGCAGCAGCCGCCGGCGATGTTGATGATGCTCGCGTGTTGTCCACTGCTGCCCCATTCGACGATCTCGTCGGCCAGCGCCTGCGGCGTTTCGTCGTAGCCGCCGAAGGCGTTGGGCAGGCCGGCGTTGGGATGGGCCGAGATGAAGCAGTCGCAGAGCCTGGACAATTCCTCGACGTGCTGGCGCAACTCCTTGGCGCCGAGCGCGCAGTTGAGGCCGAAGCTCAGGGGCTTGGCGTGACGCAAGGAGTTCCAGAAGGCTTCCGCCGTCTGCCCGGACAGCGTGCGCCCCGACGCGTCGGTGATGGTGCCGGAGATCATCACCGGCCAGCGTCGTCCCGCCTCATCGAAGAACTTCTCGATGGCGAACAGCGCGGCCTTGGCGTTCAGCGTGTCGAACACGGTTTCCACCAGCAGCAGATCGGCGCCGCCCTCGGTCAGGCCGCGCGCGGCGTCGACGTAATCGGCCACCAGCGCATCGAAGGTGACGTTGCGTGCGCCCGGATCATTGACGTCGGGCGAGAGCGACGCCGTGCGCGAGGTCGGGCCCAGCACTCCGGCGACGAAGCGCGGCTTGTCGGCGGTGGAGTAGCGGTCGGCGGTTTCGCGGGCCAGCCGCGCCGCGGCCACGTTCAATTCGAAGGCGAGGTCGGCCAGCCCGTACTCGGCCTGCGAAACCCGTGTCGAATTGAAGCTGTTGGTTTCGATGATGTCGGCGCCCGCTTCGAGGTATTCGGCATGGATGCCGCCGATCACGTCGGGCCGCGTGATGCACAGCAGATCGTTGTTGCCCTTCAGGTCCTTGGCATGCGCGGCAAAACGCGAACCGCGATAGTCGGCCTCGACCAGCGCGTGACGCTGCACCATGGTGCCCATGGCGCCATCGAGAATGAGGATGCGTTGCGCGAGCAGCTCGCGCAATTCGGTGCTGCGGTCGGGTTGCGGCCGTGCAGCGGGGACAGTGGAATTCAGGTGGCGGTCGGTCATGCGTCTCTCCAATCCATGACCGGGGCGGGGAGCCTCGCTGCGTGGCGGCTCACCTTGTGCCCCGGCGGAATTTTCCAAGGGTGGGTGAGCGCCGTTGTTATCAGGTCCCGAGCCTAGGGTCGCGGCCCATGCACATGGGGCCGTCTACCTTGCAGCGCTCCTCGAGAACGGAGACATTATACCGCCGTCCCGGACTCTGTCTGCCTCCGCTCTGCGTGACGGGGATTCCCCTTCGGGGGCCGGGCGTTGCCCGCCTGGGATTCCCCTTCGGGCGCAGGGGAATTCCGTTTGGCGGGCCGGCAAGCGCCGGTGCTGCGATAGGGAGCGGGAGAAGGCGCTACGCTAGAATGGAACAAACAGAACAAGGAGAAATAAATGTACCCCCACGCTCGCAACACCGGCTCGCTGCCCCCCGAGGGGGCGCGCACCTTCCTTGAGGCGGCTCTGCGGGAGGTGCCATGGAACACCTGACCCCCAAGGAAGCCGCCCAGTTCCTCCACGACAACCCCAGCGCGCTGTTCGTCGATTGCCGCAGCGAAATGGAATTCTTTTTCGTCGGCCATCCGGCCGGCGTCAGCCATGTGTCGTGGAATGACGGCCCCGACTGGGAAATCAATCCCCACTTCGTCGGCGAAGTGAAAAAGCTTTCCGGCCATTCGGGAGATCGCCCCGTGGTGTTGATCTGCCGTAGCGGCAATCGCTCGGTGGATGCTGGTCATGCGCTCGAAGCCGCCGGATTCACGCAGGTATTCAACGTGCTGCACGGCTTCGAGGGCGAACTCGACGACACCCATCATCGCGGCTCGATGAATGGCTGGCGCTTTGAAGGCCTGCCGTGGGAACAGTGCTGAAGACATAGCATGCTCAATAGTCGGTGCTGGCGGGACGGCGCCAACGGCTCACGTCACACCCGTTCCCGCAATCCTTGGCAGCGGCGGAACAGGTCTGCGAGCGGCACTGCATGAGCGAGGATCACAGCGGTGATCCCGATCGCCGGCGCCTGCATCTGGTCGCCGGTATTTGCGCCCTCGGCGCGGGTCTCGGTGTCGCGAGGTACCTGGCCGCAGGGCCGCAAGCCCCGGCAGGCAATCCGACGCCGGTCGATTTCGGTGATCTGCCGCCCGGCAAACTTCGCACCGTCGACTGGAACGGTCGCACGGTCTGGATTCTGCGCCGCAGTCCCGCGGAAGTTGCGGCGCTGGCCGACCGCGAGAGCGAGTTGACCGATCCCGGTTCCGCGCAATCCCTGCAACCGGAGAAATGCCGGAATCGGCATCGGTCGCTGCGTGCGGATCTATTCGTCGCCATCGGGCAATGCACGCATCAGGGCTGTCCGCCACAGTTGCGCACGGGACTTGGCGCTCACGGTGAGTTTCTCTGTCCATGCCACACGTCAAAGTACGATCTTGCCGGCCGGGTTTTCCGCGTCGGTCCGGCGCCCGCCAATCTGGTCATCCCGACCTACCGGCTGGAAGGCGATAGCCGCGTCGTGATAGGCGAGGCGTAGGAAAAGGCAGCCGCCTTCAATCAATCCGAAGCTCCTGGCCGCGACTGGAGGGGGATGGGAAAGCGCGGATGACTCTGCTAATCTTTTCTTTTACCCTGTCCTCCAAGGAGCCACCATGATCCGTTCCAGTCTCTTGTTCGCGGCGGGCCTTGCTCTGGCCGGCAGCGCTTGTGCCGGCCCGTTCAAGCTCTCCAGCGCCGACATCGCACCCAACGCCCCGATCGCCGACGAGCAGGTGTTCTCGGGCTTCGGCTGCAGCGGCAAGAACGTCTCGCCGGCCGTGACCTGGTCCGGCGCTCCCGAGGGTACCAAGAGCTTCGCCCTCCTGGTGCACGACCCGGATGCGCCGACCGGCGGCGCCGGCTGGTGGCACTGGGTGGTGACCAACATTCCGGCCGATGCCGGCGGCTTGCCCAAGGGCGCCGGCAAGGCCGATGGCTCAGGCCTGCCCACGGGCGCTGCCCAAATCACTACCGATTTCGGCGGTCCCGGCTGGGGCGGCCCCTGCCCGCCGGTCGGCGACAAGCCGCATCACTACCATTTCACGCTGCACGCGCTCAAGGTGGACAAGCTCGATCTGCCGCCAGGGGCCAGCGCTTCTCTCGCCGGTTTCATGATCAATGCCAATTCCATCGGCAAGGCGACGCTGACCGGGAAATACGGTCGCAAGAAGTAATTGCCGGGCCGGGCCGGCGCGTAGTGCGCCGGCCGTGATGATGGTGAAAGGATCATGGACTCTCGGGGAAAGACTCCGATTCCCATCCGGGCCGAGACGCTCAAGGTGCTTCGGCTCATGGGCAACTATGCGCCGATCCTGATGCTGGGCGACGACGCGGAGGGCTATGGCACCCGCTGGACCATCGACGGGCAGCCGGTGCAGCCCGCGATCGCGACCTACCTCATGCAATCAGGGTATATCGCCGATTCGGGCACGACCGAGTTGGGTGCCAGAAAACTCGCCCTGACGGAATCCGGCGCCGAATTCCGCAAGGCCGGGTTACTCTGGTGGAACGGTCTCAGCCTCCTGCAAAAGCTGAATATATTGATTCGTGGCTGAGCTGAACGGCATTCAGCCGGAACGACTGCAATGCTGCCGGTAGCTCCAAGAACATCGGCCCATGGCGGACAGGCGGCAAAAGTAGGTGCTGATGAAGCAACTGCGCTACAAGGCGGTCGAGTCAAAGACGCTCTCCTCGCCGTAGCGGATGGTGGGACGGCGAAACGAAAATCCGTCTGTTGCTGATTGACTTGCCCCGCGTGGCATGGGAAGATTCGCCCTATCATTTTGATAGGAACGACCCAGTGGCGGGCTGGTCGAAATCGCAGTGGCAAAAGCATATCAGGATGCTTGTCAGCACCCCTGTCAATGTGGTGTTTACCAATCATGCCCTGTTGCGGATGCGGCAGCGCCAGATTTCGCGTCTTGCCGCTTTCGAGATTTTGAAAAAGGGCGTTATTCGCCGGGAACCGGAATCCAACGTCCGGCGTGGCACGCTGGAATGTCGAATGGATTACTACGTTGCCGGGCGCAATCTCGCGCTCGTGGCGGCCGTCGACGCGGGCGATCCAACTGTGATAGTGGTAACGGCGATTGATCTGGACAAGGAGTAATGCGATGTACCGCTGGGATGACATGGGCTTGAAAAATGTCTGGCTGGCCAACGGCTATACCCTGCACGAAACACCCTATGGTCGCGGCGTTTCGTTCGAGGATGTCGAGGGACTGACACGAGCCGTGAGTCTCGCGTTGGCGCGCAAACCCGGCAAGCTGACCGGCGCCGAGTTCCGTTATCTGCGGCAGGCGGGCCTGAGCATGGCGCAGCCGTCCCTCGGCAAGGTACTCGGCGTCGACGCGCAGTCCATCGCCCGCTGGGAAAAGTCGGGCAAGGTTCCCAAATGGGCAAACCGCATGATCCGGCTGGTCTTTGAGGCGCACGCCGATGGTGACGTGGCGATCCGCCGCGTGGTCGAGCGCATCAACGACATCGACCGGCTGGTCAATCGGCGCATCGTGCTGGAACAGACGGCCCGGCGCGGCTGGCAGGCGCGCACCGAGGAAGACGGGATCGAAGCGGCGGCGTAAGCGCTTGCGGAGTGGGGTGCAGGCGGGACGGCGAGAGAGGCTATCTCGCTGGTACTTGCTGCGAAGCGACTTCCGCCAACAACCGCTTCAACTTCGATACCTGACGACGCAAGCCGAGCGGGGTCAGGGACGAGTAGGAATGTCGAATGCGAAAGTCGATGTCGATCCGATGATTCGGTTTTCGCGAGACGAGGTAGCAATTGCGATTCACATACCGGACACCCGGTGTAATCCACTGATCGCTTCCGCAATCAGCATCGACTACTGTCCAGACATATTCGGGAGCAAGTTGCCGAACAATTTCAAGATCCGCTCCGAAAGTCTCAAGACCAATGCCGTCCCAAATGTCGTCAAAAGTTGCTCCGGGATGGCGATAAGGCTCGAAGAACTCAAAAAAGACGTCTTCGTGAAAGACGTAAGGGATTACCAACATACGACCTCGCAGCATGGCGACAAGTGTTCTTTCCATAGAGCGACCTTTGTGACCGCATTGAATAGGTCGTTCGCTGTACCCCAAGGCGCTCCCATGGCCAAGTCATTTTCCTCGGCTGGACGCACAGCGAAGAATTCGTGGCTCGGGTGATCGCTTTCCGTGATGCCCTCGGAATATGCCCAGAGCTCCTGATAAAGCGGAGGGATACCGATTTGTTCGGCGATGAAAAACTCCCCTCCTTCGAGTTTGGAGCGCATCTCAGCGACTTGCACTTCGGTCAGCGCGCCTTTTAGTAGCAGCGCTCCCCATGCCTTGAAGTTCCCCGCGTCGCGATAGAGATATTCGAAGACGCAGAAGCCGGCGGCACTCATTTTTAGCCTTTTGCCTTGTTGTCGACAAACTCCATCTCGCGATGGCGGGAGACAAAGCTCGCATCTGGAACGAACCGCTCCGGCAACTCAATTGGACGTCCTTCCAATGGGAGTAATACATTGTGGACAAAGGCATCCGCGCTGCGTTTAAGTTCCGTCGAAACAAGCACTCGGAAATCGTCTGACAAGGCAATTAGTCCCTTATCGAACGCTTTGTCATGGATGGCCGACAGGCACAAGCCGTTGCTGGGATTCAGTCGATTCGCCTTGTCCTTGCTCCACGGCACGATGTGGCTGGCGATTAGGAGGCGAGGTTCCGATAGCCCGGACATGCAGCAACGGCCCCGATAGCTACTCAGTACTGCGCGGCGGAAGAAGTGCTGTTTGATTCGCTGCTCGGTGACGACGCGGCGCGTTTCGCCGGTGAAATCTTCCAAGCCAGTGGCTTCGTCGATATCGAGGATAGTTGCAGGTACTTGGCCCTTCGACTCGACCAGTGCCGTTCGAAGGCGGTTGCACTCGATGGCCAATCCTTCCCAATCGGCGTGAAACTCGTCCCAAATCTCGCGGTCCTGCGATCCGGCGTTGCCAAGTCCCGACCGGCCGGTCGATGTGATTGCCGGGTCGAGGCTGGCGAAATTCACCAGTTTCATGGCTACGGCGCCCGGTGTGCGGCCAATCAGTTGAGCAAGTTCGATGATGTCCCGATTGCGGCTGTGCAACTTGCCGAACTCTAACTGACAGTACAAGTGAAACGCGAGCTTGAGTTGTTCCCGAGTCCAGCGATCATTTCTCACCTTGTTCTCCCTATTGCCGTCCTTGAATTCAGATCTGTCATATCGAGTCTAGCCGGTTCGGGCGCTTCTGGAAAAGTGGCGTGTCGGGATGAAACAAGTATCGACGGGCAGAGGCTCACCAGACGAACCTATCGCTAAACCATGACATCTCGCGAGCGTCGGCGAAAAGTGCTTGCGTCCGTTAAGATTGGACGATGAGTCTATCCTCCAAGCTGCAAACCCTGCTCCCCAAACAACGTTGGCAACGCTGGCTGCTCGAAGCCGGCCTGATCATCGCGGTCATTGGTGGCGTCCAGATCTACCAGACGCGCGGCCTGCCCGAGGGCGCCGCGCCGCCGCTGGAAGGGCTGCGCACCGATGGTAGTTTGGTGAAAGTCGGCGCTGGTGACACGGCGACACTGGTGGCGTTCTGGGCGACGTGGTGTCCGGTGTGCGCGGCGGAGGAGGGCAACATCGTTGCCGTGGCGAGCGATTACCGCGTCATCTCGGTGGCCATGCAGTCGGGCGATTCGGCGGCGGTGGCCAAGCACCTCAAGGAGCGCGGCATCGAGTTGCCCGTGCTGGTCGATGCCGATGGTCGTCACGCAGCCAACTGGCACGTGCGCGGGGTGCCCACGCATTTCGTGGTCGATGGCGCCGGCAATGTGCGCTTCCGCGTGGTCGGCTATGCGACGACCTGGGGCCTCAAGGCGCGGCTGTGGTGGGCGGAGAACTTCACCGCGTGACGGATCAAAAGAACTTTCCGCCGGCTGTCCTGGCGTGGAGCGTCTGGGGTCTGGGCGCCCTGCTTTACCTGATCGGCTTTTACCAGCGCGTCGCGCCGGCGGTGATCACCGACCGGCTGATGACCGAATTCGCCATCGGTGGTGCGGCGCTGGGCAATCTCTCGGCTTTCTATTTCTATTCCTACGTCGCGATGCAGATTCCCACCGGGATGATCGCCGACCGCTGGGGCCCGCGCCGCCTGCTCACTGCCGGGGCAGGCGTGGCGGCGCTGGGCACGGCCCTGTTTGCGTTTGCGCCGGATATCTATTGGGCCGGCATCGGGCGGCTGCTGATCGGCGCTTCGGTGGCGGTCGCCTTCGTCTCCATGCTCAAGTTGGCCAGTCACTGGTTCGCGCCCCGGCACTATGCGCTGGCATCGGGCATGGCGCTGTTGATGGGCGTCGTCGGTGGCGTGGTGGCGGGCGTGCCCTTGCGCTTTGTGGTCGAGGCTTTCGGCTGGCGCCCGGTGATGGCGTTTTCGGCAGCGCTGACGGCGATCCTGTGCATTGTCACGTGGTTGCGGGTGCGCGACGACCCGGCAGAGCGGGGCTACGCCAGCCACTTTCAGGGCGCCCATCATGCCGAGGCCCCAACCCCCGTGCTGCGCGGCCTGATGGAAGTATTGTCCTACCGCAACGTCTGGATTCTGACGGCGGTGCCGATCGGCTTCACCGGCGCGGTGCTGACCTTCGCCGGGCTCTGGGGCGTGCCGTATCTAAGGCAGGTACACGGGCTGGACCCGAAGATGGCGGCCGCCATCACTTCGACCCTGCTGGTCTCCTGGGCGCTGGGCGGGCCGCTGCTGGCCAGCTGGTCAGAGCGCATGGGCAAGCGCAAACCCCTGTACCTGATCGCCGCGGGCGTGGCCCTGCTGGGCTGGGCGGCGATCATCTTCCTGCCGCTGCCGCTGTGGGCGCTGGTGGCCTTGCTGATTCCCACCGGCTTTGCCTCGGGCAACATCATCATCGGCTTCGCCTGGGCCAAGGAATCGGTGCCGCTGCGGCTGGTGGGCACGGCCTCGGGCGTGGTCAACATGGGGCCGCTGATGGGCGGCATGTTTTTGCAGCCGGCGGTGGGCTGGATCCTCGACCGGCGCTGGAACGGCGCGATCGAGGCCGGCGCGCGGCTCTATGATGCCACGGCGTATCGGGCGGGCTTCGCACTGATGTTCGGCGTGGTGGTGGTCGCCACGATCGTCCTGACCTTTGCCCGCGACAGTCATTGTCGACAGATGCACGAATGATTCGAGTCTTCCTGCCATGACCCCGACCATCCTTTGCCAACGTGACGGCGCGATCGCGACGGTCACCCTGTTCAATCCGGACAAGCTCAATGCGCTGAATGCCGCGATGTGGCGGCAGCTGCGCGAAGTCATGGGCGAACTGGCCGCGGATGCCACGCTGCGCTGCGTCGTCCTGCGCGGCGAAGGCAGCGTCTTTGCCGCCGGCGGCGACCTCGAGGAATTTCGCACCGCGCGCGCCACGGTTGATCTCGCGCTGGCCTACCACGAGGCGGTTGGCGAGGCGCTGGCCGCCATCGAATCCTGTCCGCATCCGACGGTCGCCGCGATCCTCGGCCCCTGCGTCGGCGGCGGGCTGGAAATCGCCTGCGCTTGCGATCTGCGCATTGCCGGCGAAACGGCGCGCTTCGGGGCGCCGATCATGAAGCTGGGTTTCTCGATGTACCCCGGCGAACTGGCGGGCCTGCTCAAGCTGGCCGGCGCCGCGGTGGCGAAGGAAATTCTGCTCGAAGGGCGGCTCCTGAATGCAGCCGAGGCCTATGCCAAAGGCTTGGTGACGCGGGTGGTGGCGGACGGTGAAGTGATGCAGGAAGCGCTGGCGACCGCCGCGCGCATCGCTGCCGGTGCGCCGCTGGTCGCGCGCTGGCACAAACAGTGGATCGCCCGGCTGCTGGAAGATCGTCCGCTGAGCATGGAGGAAAAGCGCGCCTCATTGGCTTTTCTCGAGACTCAGGATTACGCGGAAGGGCTGGCCGCCTTTCTGGCAAAGCGCCCGCCGCAGTTCAAGGGCCGCTAAGCACCAGGGGCGACAGCGAGGGACAATGCGCCTTCCGCCGGCCCGCCGCACCAGCCGGGGCTTTCGCCGAAGTCGAATATCTGGTTTGATGGGCGCTTCCCCTTGAACAGGCACGACCGACGTCATGGAACCGAATCTCAGCAATATCAGTCACGTCATACAGCTGGCGGTTGCGCCGGTCTTCCTGCTGACCGCGATCGCCACCCTGATCAACGCCCTGAACGCGCGACTGGGGCGGGCTGTGGATCGCCGGCGAGTGGTGCAGGAGCGACTGCAGACGCGAACCGGCGCCGAAGCCGAGGCGGCCGAGCAGGAAATCGCGTACCTCGTGCACCGCAGCCGGCTGGTCTATTTCGCGATTTTTTGTGCCGTGCTCTCGGCTCTGCTGGTTTGCCTGGTGGTTGCCGGGGCCTTTCTCGGTGCGCTGCTCGGAGTCGATCTGACCCGCACCGTGGCATCGCTCTTCATCGCCGCCATGCTGGCCATGATTGCGGCACTCGGCCTGTTCCTGCGTGAAGTGTATCTGGCCGTGCGCTCGGGCACGCACCAGCATCCGTGAGCTTGCGCCACGCATTCTCCACCGTCGCCCTGGCTCCGGTCCTGCTGCTGCAGGGGCGTCATGTCCGCCGCAGCGTTGCCCTGCTGCCCGAGCCGGCCGGAGCACGCGCCGGCGCCGGTGGCAGCGGCCCGCTGCTGCGCCTGCTGGTGGCGGGCGATTCCGCCGCCGCCGGGGTCGGCGCGCAGACGCAGGAGGACGCACTGAGCGGACGCCTCGTCGCCGGACTGACGGCTTCCTTCCATGTCGAATGGAAGCTGCTCGCCTTTACCGGGGCGACCACCGCCGATCTGCTGGCCCGTCTGGAACAACTGCCTGCCGAGGATTTCGACGTCGTGGTCACGTCGCTCGGCGTCAATGACGTCACCGGCCGACGCTCGCTGGGCGATTGGCGGCGCCAGCAAGGGCAGCTCATCGCGCTGCTGGAGAACAAGTTTCGTGCGCGCCACATACTGCTCAGCGGCCTGCCGCCGATGCACCGCTTCCCGGCGCTGCCGCAACCACTGCGCTGGTACATCGGCAGTCGTGCAAAGGATTTCGACCGCGCGCTGGCGAGCCTTGCCGGCAGTCGTGCCCGCTGCGAATTCGTCAAGCTCGGTTATGCGATGATGGAGCCACAAGCCATGGCTGCGGACGGATTCCATCCCGGACCGGCGATCTATGACTCGTGGGCGATGGAACTCGTGCGCCGCATCGTCGCCCGCATGCCGCAAATTCTTTCGGAGCAGACACCATGATCGACCTCTACTACTGGACTACCCCCAACGGCCACAAGATCACGATGTTTCTCGAGGAGGCGGGCCTGCCTTATCGCATCGTGCCGATCAACATCGGCGCGGGCGAGCAGTTCGCGCCGGAATTCCTCAGGATCGCGCCCAACAACCGGATACCGGCCATCGTCGATCACCAGCCCGCCGATGGCGGCACGCCGCTGTCGCTGTTCGAATCGGGCGCCATTCTGCTGTATCTGGCGGACAAGACCGCCCGCTTCATCGCACCGGACCTGCGCGGGCGCAACGAAACCATCCAGTGGCTGTTCTGGCAGATGGGCGGCCTCGGTCCGATGGCGGGGCAGAACCATCACTTCACGCAGTACGCGCCGGAGAAGATTCCCTATGCCATCGATCGCTACGTCAAGGAGACGGCGCGACTGTATGCGGTGCTGAACAAGCACCTGGCCGACCGCGAGTTCATCGCCGGTGGCTATTCGATCGCGGATATGGCCTGCTATCCGTGGATCGTGCCGCACGAGCGGCAGAGACAGAATCTCGACGATTTTCCGAAACTCAAGCGCTGGTTTGCGGCGATCCGCGAGCGCCCGGCGACGCAACGCGCCTACGCGCTGGCGAAAGAAATCAATCCGGCACCGGTGGTGAGTGAAGATGCCAAGCGCATCCTGTTCGGCCAGGATGCGAGCACGGTTCGTCCCGGTTGAGCCGGCTTAGAACAACAAGCCGTGCAGCATCTTGGTCGCCAGCAAGGCCAGAAAGCCGCCGAAGGCACGCTTTAGCTGCTTCACCGGCAACTTGTGCGCCAGGCGGGCGCCGACCGGCGCCATCAGGAAGCTGATGGCGACGACGCCGACGAAGGCCGGTAGGTAGATATAGCCCAGCGAGTAATCCGGCAGGCCCTGCGTCTTCAGACCGCTGATGATGTAGCCGACGGTGCCGGCCACGGCGATGGGAAAGCCGAGCGCCGAGGAGGTGCCGACCGCCTGGTGAATCACCACGTTGCAATACACCATGAAGGGAATCGTGAGGAAGCCGCCGCCGGCCGCGACCAGGCTCGAAACAATTCCGATCAGCGTGCCGGCGATGACCATGCCGGCAGTGCCCGGCAACTGGCTGTGGGGCTTGGGCTTGAAGTCGAGCATCATTTGCAGCGAGGCGTAATACACGATCGCGGTGAACACCATCGCCAGGGGCCGGGTCGGCACCCAGGTGGCGATGAAGGAGCCGGACAGGGTGCCGGCCACCAGTCCCGGCGCGAAGCTTTTCACGATATCCCAGCGCACCGCGCCATGCGCGTGATGGGCGCGCATGCTGGCAATCGAGGTGAACACGATGGTCGCCATCGAGGTGCCGAGCGCCAGATGCATGCTGTGTTCGACCGGGAAATCCTGCGCCGTGAACAGCATGAACAGCAGCGGCACGATGGTCAGCCCGCCGCCGACGCCGAACAGGCCGGCAACGAAACCGGCGAAAACGCCCAGCAACGGATAGGAGAGCCACCAGATTGTCATGTCTTCTCTTTCATTAGTTTGGTGACGATGAACTTCCATTCCGCCGGGTCGACCAGGGTGATCGACAGGCGGTTGCCGCGCTGCAGGACGCGCATGTGGGCCAGTTCGGGATGCGCGCGCAGTTGGTCGAGGCCGATCAGTCGCGTTTTCTTCACGATGCGCACATCGACATTCACCCAGCGCGGATTCTCCGGCGTCGATTTGGGATCGAAGTAGTGGCTTGCGGGATCGAACTGGGTGCGATCCGGATAGGCCAGTTGCGACACTTCCGCGAGTCCGGCGATGCCCGGCTCGGGACAGGACGAATGATAGAAGAGGACGCCGTCGCCGACCTTCATCTGGTCGCGCATGAAGTTGCGCGCCTGGTAATTGCGCACCCCCCACCAGTCGACGGTCTGCTTCGGCATCGCCAGCACGTGGTCGATGCCCACTACTGTGGGTTCGGTTTTCATCAGCCAGTAGCGTGTCATTCAGCCTGCCTCATCCCGCCGGGGGATACCGTCCCCGACAAAATGCCGTGGACATAACAAACAGGGCGCGGAAGCCTCCGCGCCCTGCTAATCGATTCCCCCGCGAGTGCCGTTTGGCCGGCATCCTGAACCTGGGTTCAGAGGGGCCACGTTCCTGCCGCTTCAGGTTCGCTTCCCTGACGGGGAGCGATCACAACAGCGGCGTCTTTGGGCTGCGGCCGATGCCAATAAGTATTGGTTCAAGGAATGTATGGCCTTGGCGAACACCGCAGGGGAAACCCTTGGAAGCCAAGCAACACATTCGCGAATCAGCGGCGGGAAACGACCGGAACAACGATCAGAACAACTGCTCGTGCTGCGCCAGTGATTCGTCGAGCTTGGCCTCGATGGAATTTATTCTACCCTGAATCGATTCGCTTTCAAGTGCGGTAGCCAAGTGTGCCGGAGTGTTCTTCAGGGCAAGTAATTCGTGAGCCAGATTCAAGGCCGCCATGACCGCGAGCCGCTCGCTGCTGCCGAGGGTTTTGTCGCTGATTTCCTTCAGCCTGCCGTCGAGAAAGGCGACGGCGGCGAGCAGTGCCTCGCGCTCGGCCGGTTCGCAGGCAACGCGGTAGACCTTGCCCAGCAGCTTGACTTCAAGGGTATGGCTCATTCTTCGGGCACCCGTGCCATCAGTGCTTCAAGGCGTTCGCGGGTGACGTCGATCTTCTTCGCCAGTGCCGCTTTTTCGGCCTCCAGCGCTGCCACGTGGGCACGCAGGGCCTGATTCTCGCTGCGCAGGCTGGCGCACACGGACACTATTTGGTCGACCTTGTCCTCAAGGTGATCGAGGGAAACATTCATGGCGGCAAGTTTCCGGGAAAAGTGTAATCAGGTCAAGCAACAAGCTGGGAAACTGAATGTCGTTTGGCAGGCGCCGTGGGTAATTAACCCCGGTCTGGCAAAATGGGCCCATGCCCATTGAAGCCTTTTCTCCGGCCAAGCTGCGCCGTGCGCTGGTGATCAAGCTGCGCCATCACGGCGATGTACTGCTTGCCTCCCCGGTAATTTCGATGCTGAAGCGCGTGGCGCCGCAGTGCGAGGTGGATGCGCTGGCTTACGCCGATACCGCGCCGATGCTCCAAGGCCATCCGGCGCTGGCGCAGCTGCATCTGATCGACCGCAACTGGAAGCGGCAAGGGTTGGGCCGGCAAGTCGCGGCCGAATGGCAGTTGATCTCGGCGCTGCGGGCGCGGCACTATGATCTTGTGGTGCATCTTTCGGTGCATACGCGCGGCGCCTGGCTGGTACGTCTGCTGCGGCCGCGCTGGTCGGTGGCGCCAAAATTTCGCAGCGGCTTCTGGGCCGACAGCTTTACTCACCTCTACCCGGCGCAGTCGGACCCGCTGCGCCATACGGTGGAAACCAATCTCGACAGCCTGCGCGCCCTGGGGTTGGAGCCGATCGCCGCGGACAAGCGCGTGGCCCTGGTGCCGGGTGCAAACGCGGAGGCCCGTGTTGCGCAATTGCTGGCGCAGCATGGCTTGCCGGCGGGGGGGTTCATCCATGTCCATCCGGCCTCGCGCTGGGCCTTCAAATGCTGGCCCGCCGAACGCGTGGCGGCCTTGTGCGATGCACTGGCGGCCAAGGGCTGGCCCATCGTCCTGAGCTCGGCGCCGGAGCCGAACGAGAAGGCGCTGATTGCCGCCGTCTGCGCCGCGCGCGACCGGAACGCCGTAGCACCGGCACCGACTGTCGACTTGTCCGGGCAGCTTTCGCTCAAGGAACTCGCGGCCCTGACCGCTCAGGCGAAGCTGTTCGTCGGCGTCGATTCGGCGCCGATGCACATGGCCGCCGCGATGGGCACGCCGGTGGTGGCCATCTTCGGCCCCTCCGGCGATCTGGAATGGGGGCCGTGGGGCGCAGGCCACCGGGTCGTCGCTTCGAACACCCACCCTTGCCGTCCCTGCGGCATGGCCGGCTGCAACGACAGCAAGGTCAGCGCCTGCCTGACCACGCTGCCGGTGGCGCAGGTGCTGGCCGCTTGCGAGGAACTGCTGTGAAGCTCGACATCCAAAACATTTGGCCACAGAGGACACAGAGATCACAGAGAGAAAAGCAAAAACAGAGTGTGATGCTCGAGTTGATTCGCCATATGCCCTGGCTTTTCTCTGTGCCCTCTGTGTCCTCTGTGGCTAACAGGTTTTCCCCTCAGTGAAGCTCGCCATCGTCCGCCAGAAATACACGCCCTTCGGCGGTGCCGAGCGCTTTGTCGAGCGGGCGCTGGTGGCGCTCAGGGCCAACAACGTCGATGTCTCGATTGTGGCGCGCGAATGGCAGGGCGACTTGAAGGGTGTGCGCGTCAATCCCTTCTACCTCGGCCGCACCTGGCGCGACGCGGGATTTGCGCGCGGCGTGCAGCGCCTGATCGCGCAGCGGCGTTTCGACCTGGTGCAGAGCCATGAGCGCATTCCCGGCTGCGACATCTACCGCGCTGGCGACGGCGTCCATGCCACCTGGCTGGAGCTGCGCAACCAGCCGCTGGATGCACTTTCGCCGTGGCACCGCTACACCCTGGCAGCGGAAGCGGAGATGTTCCGCCATCCGAAGCTGCGCGCGGTGATCTGCAATTCGCGCATGGTGAAGGACGACATCGCGCGCCGCTTCGACGTGGCTGAGGAGAGGCTGCAGGTGATCTACAGCGGCGTCGATCTCGACGCCTTCCATCCGCGCCTGCGCGAGGCGCAGGGGCGCACGCTAAGAGAGAAAACCGGCGTCGACTCCGCGACCCCGGTGATCCTCTTCGTCGGCTCCGGCTACCAGCGCAAGGGCTTGCCGACCCTGCTCCGTGCCCTCGCGCGCATGGTCCGCGACGACGCCCGGCTCTGGGTGGTCGGCCGCGACAAGGACGAGTCGCTGCTGCGCAAGCTGGCGCAGACGCTGGGCGTCGATGACCGCGTGCTGTTCCTCGGCGCGCAGACCGACGTCAAGCCGTTCTACGGCGCGGCGGACGTCTTCGCCCTGCCTACGCTTTACGATCCCTTTCCGAATGCTGCGCTGGAGGCGCTGGCCTCCGGCCTGCCGCTGGTCACCACGACCACCTGCGGCGCCGCGGAACTGGTTACGCCAGCGAACGGCGCCGTGATCGCTGCCGGTGATGTGGCGGCCCTGGCGGCCAGCCTTGATTCGCTGTGCGGCCGCGCGCCGGCGATGCGCGATGCCGCCCGCGCCAGCGTCGCCCATCTCGATCTGGCGCAGATGGCGGCGCAACTCATGGCGCTCTACTCGCGGCTGGTGTGACGCCGGCCCCCGCAGGGGATTACCCGGCGCGCAGAGCGTTCTTGGCGTCGGCCACCACCGGCCGCAGGCGCTCGACGAAGGCCTCGAAGGAAAAGCGCGCGAGGTGCGTTTCTGCCAGTTCGGGTTTCGGTCTTGCCCGGCCCGCCAGCAATTCGTCGAGCAGGCGGCCAAAATCGACGCCGCCATCCTGGCGCGGATCGCGGTAGAGAAAGCCGGTCAGGCCGTTGGAAACCGTTTCGGTAAATGGCGGCGCATGCACGGCGATCACCGGCGTGCCGCAGGCCTGCGCTTCGATGATGTTGAGACCGAGGGCCTCCTTTTCCGGCAGGCCGGAGAGCAGGTAGTCGAGTTGCGGGTAAATCGCGGCGACGTTGTCCTGCTGGCCCCAGAAGCGCACCTGCCCGGCCGGCAGCGCGGCGAGCGCCCGGTCGAGGTCGCGCACCGACGCGTAGCCGCCGCTGCCGAAGATTTCAAGATTGATCTCGTGATGACGTGCGAGTATTGGCGCCAGATACGAGAACAGCAGCGGGAACTGCTTGATCGGCGTCAGGCGCGAGACGATGCCGAGCGTGAGGCCGGGGCGCCGCTCAAATGCCGGATGCGGCCGCAGCGTTTCGGCGAGAGGCTCGAGCCAGCCCAGCAGGCGGTCACGACCCTTGCGCGGGTCCCAGTCATAGCGGCTGGTGCGGCGGATGCTTTGCGCGCCGGGGCGCTGCCTGAGTTCGGCGACGCCATACAGCGGTTGGTCCCAGACCGGCAAACCGGCCGCCCTGAGGCCGTCGCGCACCCAGCCGGAGACGGCATAGATGCGGTCGTGATCGGCAAAGGCGGCGGGGTCGCGCCCCTGCACCGGCATGTGGGCGATGGCGCTGCGCAGGCGGGCGGGCATGGCGCTGCGCAATGCGGCCGGCAGCGGGCCGTGCGACAGCAGCCAGAGGGGTCCTGCGGGCAGGTGCCGCGGCAAGTCGGCGGGGTCGGCGACCGCGATGCGCTCGGTGTCGGCGGGCAGTTCGAGCCGGGTCCAGAAATCCGCTCGCGGATGGACCAGCAGTCTTGTCGATACGCCAAGTGTTGACAGCGCGCGGCAAAGAAAGGCGGTGTACACCTCGCCGCCGCCGAAGTGTGGCTGAAGATTTACTTGTACATGCTTCACGAATATTCCGACTTCTCTCGCATGCTACCGATCAGCACGCCGCAGATGAAGGCGAACAGCCCCAGCCGCCAGCCGGAAAAATGGCCGTCGAGCAGGCAGCGCAACAGGTAACCGCCAATGAAAAACGTGAGCAGGAGCGCCTCGCCGTCTTGTCGTTCACGGAACCGTTTCCATCCGTGGCGGAGGGCAATACCTGCGCCAGACAGCACCAGCACCAGCCCCACCAGCCCCGTTCCCAGCGCGAAATCGAGCCAGCCGTAGTGGCTGCTGCCCAATCCGGCACGGCCGTATTTGATCTCTATTGCGCGACCGAAGGCGTCGTGACCAAAGCCGATACCCATCGGGCGCTCGGCGAGGAAGTCGAGCGCCTGCCGTGCCATCGCGGCGCGGAAGTAGGCCGAGTCGTCAACCATTGCGCCGGAGGGTGTGACCCGGCACGTTGCCGCACCGCTGGTGACCCAGTACGTGGGTTGCGACCAGCCGAGGGCAGCAGATGCGCGCAAATTCTGCCATCGGCCGTCGAGTGCCAGCGAACCCGCGCCGACCAGCGCGACCAAGCCGATTGCGATGACGATTATGCGCCGGTGGCGCGAGCGCGCGTTCAGCAGGGCAAGGCTTGCCGCGAGGATGAGCGAAACCGTGATCACCGTGCTATTGCGTGATTGCAGCACAAGGTCGGCAACCAGAGACAGCAGCAGCAGGACCCAGGCTGAACGCTGGCCGAGTGCCAGCGGCGAGTATCTTGCAAGAGCCCAGGCCAACCGGTCGGCGACAAGCAGGGCGAGAAAGAAACTATTGAGCGTGCCCTGGTAATCATAGCCGCCAAAGGGCGTCGCTTTGAACGGCCAGTGGCCGATTGTCAGCCACAGCCTGAACTGCCACTCCAGCAGCCACAGCATATGGGCAGCAAGCGCGGCGAGCACTGCTTGCGCGGCAAGTCCTCGTGGCAGTTGCGCCGCTGCCCAGGCGGCGACCGCGCCAATCACGAACGGCATCAACCAGTCGGCGCGGACCTGGTCGAACGCAAGAGTCGGTACCGGCGCCACGGCAGCCGAATGGAACACGATCCATGCGGTGAGCGCCGCCAGGCACCATGCCGCGGGCTTCAGCCACGGTGCGAGCCGGGGCAGCGTGCGGCGGAAACCCAACAGCAGCACAACCACGCCAATCAGCAGAAGCACGTTGCGCAGTGCGACGGTATGCGGAACCGGAAAGACAAAAACGATTGCGGCGAGCCAGGCTTGCCAGAACCAGTTCATCGCGGCGGGCGACAGCCTCATTTGCCGACCCCGGCCAGCCAGGAACGCAACCAGTGGCGGGCGATGCGGCGGTACTGGGCCATGTCGGATGCGTGGCGCCAGAGCATACCGAGAAATCCGGATTGACGCAGCTCAAGCAAGGAATGGTTGGCGATCGCCCGGCTGGGCATCTTCTCCAGTTTGTGAAAGATCGACAGGGCGCCGTCGACCAGTTGGTGGTTCAACAGGCGGCGCAGGTCGGCGTCTCCACCGAGGGAGTCCGCCATCTCCGCCAGAGCATGGGCATTGGTCACGCTGCTGTCGCGGATCAGTTCCAGCCGACGCTGGCTTTGTTCCGCCGTGAATTTCCGGAGCGGGATGCGGTAATGGACGGCGATGTGCCCGGTATAGCGGACGCGCCGCGCCGCCAGCAGCGCCCGCGTGGTCCAGATCACGTCCTCGTGAATCAGCCGGGGCACGAAGCGGAAGCCGTTGGCTTCGATGAAATCGCGGCGGTAGAGATGCATCCAGACCATGTGCAGGAAACGCCCGGCGCGCAAGCGCTGGCGCAACCATTCGCTGCCCGGGATGACCGAGGTGGGTTCCGCATCGGCATAGATCGCGTAATCCTGCTCGCGGCCCTCGAAGTGGTAGTTGGCATTCAGCAACACCATGTCGAGTTGCCCGCCTTCCGCCAGCTGCAGCGCCTCGGCATAGGCGTCGGGCGAAACGAAGTCGTCCGCATCGACGAAGGCCAGGTACTTGCCGTGCGCGGCATCCAGACCGGTATTGCGCGCCGCCGAGAGCCCGCCGTTTTCCTGCCGGATCACCCGCATCTGCGGCAGGCGCGGTGCGAACTCGGCGAGGATGCGCGGGCAGTCGTCGGTCGAACCGTCGTCGACCACGATGATCTCGTCGGCCGCTGGAGTCAGCGCGGCAAGGCTTTCCAGGCACTGCGGCAGGTAGGGTGCGACGTTGTAGACCGGGACAATCAGAGAGAGCAGCGGCGGCGTCATTACAGCCGTCCCCGTGCACCCTGGTGCCAGGCCAGCAGTGCGTTGTGCAGGGTTGCCGCGCGATGGGCGTAGGTGTGCCGCGTCATGACTTGGGCATGACAGCGTTCGGCGAGGTCACGCGCCGCAGCGAAGTTTGCCAGCCAGAACTCGATCTTCGCCACGCAGTCATCCAGCCCGTCGAACTCCGCCCAGTTTTCGCCCGGCGTGAAGTCGTCGCGCGCATGGGTGCGCCGGTCGCAGAGCAGGAAGCCGCCGCAGGCCGGAATGCCGTAGCAGCGCTCGGGCAGGCCCGAGGCCACGGGCGCGCCGTGTTCGCAGGAGGCGCCGAAGTTGAGGTTGATGCGGCTGTGCTGGATCAGGGCCACCTGTTCCTCCGCGCTCATGCCGGCCGATTCGCGGAACAGGAAGCGTATGCCGCGGGCCGCCAGCCGTTCGCCAAGCGCGGCGAAGAACTCCTGGCGGCTGCGCATTTCCTTGTAGCGATGGCCGCCCATGGCGCCAAGGAAGCTCACATCGTAGTCATAGCGGGTCGCATCGCGCAATTCGGCCAGCGTTGCGCCGTGCAGGTGGTAACGCGTGGTGTCGGCGGCATTCGCGAGGTAAAGCACGCTGTCGGCAAAGCGGCGGCGCGAGTCGACCAGGCTGTGCGTGGCGTAGATGTCGAACAGGCGGGCGCGGTCCAGCCAGTCCAGCCGCCACGCCGCGCGATTCAGGTAATGCGGCGCATCCTGATTCCAGACGAACAGCGGTATTCCCTGCCGGCGCAGGAAGCGATGCATGCGCCATACCGTCAGCGGATTGCGCAGGCCTTCGTAGAACCAGGTATAGGCACCGAGGATGCGCTCCGGTTCGCGCCGATCGGCGTCCCGCCAGCACCGACTCTCGCGCAAGCTCAGGCCGCGCGCCGCCAGTTCGCGGCGCAGGGCCGGATGCAGGCTGCCATGGGCGATCAGCAGGACATCGCGAACCGTCATGCGGGGCGACGGAAGAAGAACACGTTCTTGCGGATCAGCGAAAAGTCGAGGGCGAAGCCTTTCGCCACGAGCCCGGCGAACATCTCCGACAGCACGCGGTCGCCGAGCACGTCGGGATGGGTTTCGACGCAGATCTTCTGCACCGTGGACAGCTCGGCGCCGGCGAAGAATTCGGCTTCGCCGCCCTCGATGTCTACGATCAGGAAGCTGGGCTTGACCCGCGCCAGTTCGGCATTGAGGTCGAGTTGCCTGACGGTGATCGAGCGTCCGCCGGTGCGATGCGCGGAAGAAGCCCAGAAGTCGTCCTCGAGGTGGAACTCGCGTTCGCCGTCGCCCTTCGCCAGCAGGGCATTGATCAGCGTCGGCGCCACCTCGTTCCTGGCGTGGGTTTCGCGGATCAGCGGAATCAGTTCCGGGTTGGCCTCGTAGGCGAACACCCGGCTTGCGCCGGTGCGCTTGGCGCAGTAGGCGGAAAGAAAGCCGAGCCCGGCGCCGACTTCGAACACCACGTCGCCTGCCGTCAGACGCTTCGAGATGATCTCGATTTCCTTCGCCTCGTAGTCGCCCAGGTAGATTTCGCGGGCGATGCCCGGCGAGACCAGGGCATGCTTCACCGGCAACAGCACGCCGTGATTGTCGGCCCAGTCGGGCTGGCGAAAGCGCCATGCGAGTTTTTTCAGCTTGCGCGCCGTGCGGCCGCTTTTGCGCATGGTCTATTCCCTCATCTTCCTGACGGTGGCCGGCACCCCGGCCACCACCGCATAAGCCGCCACATCCTCGCGTACCACGGCGCCGGCGGCGACGACCGCGCCGTCGCCGATCGTGACGCCGGCCAGAATGATCGCATTCGCCCCCAGCCAGACATCGTGGCCGATGCGTATCGGCAGGGCAATCACCGGCTGCGAACGGATCGTCGCGCCGCGCGCATAGCGGTGCTGGTAGGAGATGATGCGCACCCCGGGCCCGATCACGGTGTCGTCACCGATATCGACGCCGCCGGTGCCATTGACGATGCTGAAGTTGTTGATCTCGACCCGGTCGCCCAGCCTGACGCCACCGTTGCCGCCCTGCACGTAGGCGTAGCGGTTGAGGGTCACCTTGTCGCCCAGGCGCACGCCGGGGCTGCGCGTCGCGTCCACCGAGGCATCGGCGTGGATCTTGCACCCGCTTCCCAGCGCGATGCGCTCGTGGCCCTTGATATAGGCGGCGAAGGACACCCGGTTGCCGGCGCGCCGTTGTTGCACGATGAAGAGGAGATGCTTGAACAGGTTCACGTCAGGTTTCCAGCGGATGCGTTTCGAGCCAGGCCAGCAGCACGACGAAAGTGTACAAAAGGCGCACGTTGCCATGCCCTTGATGCCCCCCCTTGCCCAGTGCCGCGATGGCTGCGGCGTCAAGCCAGGGAGCCCGCATTTTAGCCGCTGCGACCTGTGCGTCGCACCAGTCGCGCCAGGGTCCGGCAAAGTTGGCGCGCAGCGGCACCGAGAAGCCGTGCTTCTTGCGGTTCCAGACGGTTTCCGGCAGGTGGCGGCGGGCCAGCGCGCGCAGCAGGGCCTTGCCGCCGCCGGCATCGAAATGCACGCCGGACGGCAGGCTCAGCATCCGGTCCTGCAGCGCGTTGGCCAGCAGCGGCACGCGCACTTCGAGGCCGTGGGCCATGCTGGCCCGGTCGGTCTTGGCCAGGCAGTTCTCCGAGAGATAGGTCCACAGGTCGGCGCGCAGCAGCGCGTCGCGGTCGTAGCCGCCATGGCGCGCGGCTAGCGTGCGCCACAGTTCCAGCGTGTCCTGCGGCCGCGCGGCGCGGGCGACTGCGGGGACGAGATAGCGGCGCAGGTCCTTGCGGCTGCCGGGATAGTCGCCCAGCTCGACGCGGCGATACAGCAGCAATTCGGCGCCGGCCAGCGCGCGCCGGCGCAGGCTGGCCGGGGCCAGGCCATGGCGCAGCAGGGTGCGCAGCAGTCGCTTGCCGGCGCTGTCCGGATAGCGGTCGGCGCCGTCGAGAAAGCGCGGGTAACCGCCGAACAGCTCATCGCCGCCGTCGCCCGAGAGCGCCACCGTAACGTGCTGCCGCGTCAGGCGCGACAGCGCCCAGGTCGGGATGTAGGCCGGATCGGCGAGCGGCTGGTCGAGGTCGGCCAGCGCCGCGGCCAGCGTGTCGGCATCGAGTTCCGGCGCATCGAGGACGTGGTGTTCGGTGCCGTAGCGCTCGGCAACGGTGCGCGCATGCGGGCTTTCGTCGAAGCCGGCCTCGGCGAAGCGCACGCTGAAGGTCTTCAGCGGTTGCGCTCCGGCCTGCGCCATGTAATGCACCACCAGGCTGCTGTCGATGCCGCCGGAAAGGAAGGCGCCCAGCGGCACGTCGGCCACCAACTGGTCCTTGACGGCCTGTGCCAGCAGGCGATCGGTTTCCTCGACCAGGGCTTCGCGGGCGGGAGCTTTCTCGGTCGCGTCGGGAATCGTCCACCACTGGCGCGCCGCACCGCCGGCGCCGACTTTCCAGCGCAGGCAGGCCCCCGGCGACAGGGCGTGAATGTCGCGCACCAGGGTATGCGGCGCCAGCGGCGTCTGGAACGCCAGATAGTCGCGCAGGCCTTCCGCGTCGAGCTTTTTGGGGAAGGCGGCCAGGGCGAAGAAGGGCGCCAGGGTCGAGGCCACCACCAAGCCATTGGCATGCTCGCCCCAGAACAGCGGCTTGATGCCGACCCGGTCGCGGGCGAGGAAGACGCTGCCGTCCTGCGCGTCGTGGATGGCGAAGGCGAACATGCCGTCGAGCTTTTCCACCACGGCTTCGCCCCAGTGCAGGTAGCCGGTCAGCAGCACCTCGCTGTCGGAGCGCGTGGCGAAGGCGTGGCCCGCCGCCTCGAGTTCGCGGCGCAGCGCGGCGAAGTTGTAGATCTCGCCGTTGTAGACCAGCGCCAGCCGCCCGTTGGCTGCCGTCATCGGCTGGCGCCCGCCGGCGATGTCGATCACCGCCAGCCGCGCGTGGCCGAGCAGGGCGTCGCCGTGGGCGAGCGTTTCCCGCGCGTCCGGGCCGCGCGAGTTCAGCGTCGCCAGCGCGGCATCGAAATCGGCACGGAAGTCAGCGCCGACGGCGAGCAGGATGCCGCACATCAGAAGCTCTCCCGCGCCAGGGCTTCCCAGGCGTCGAGCGCGCGGTCCGCGGCGTACAGCGCCAGCGCCGCGGCGACGGCATTACCGGTCGGCTTTGGCGCCGCCAGCGCGGCGCGCATGGTTTGCGCCAGCGCATCGGCATCGCCGCAGGGCACCAGCCATTGCGCCAGTTCGCCGCCGAGAATTTCGCGCGGACCGGAGGGGCAGTCGGTGCTGACAACCCGCGTGCCGCAGGCCAGCGCCTCGATCAGCACGTTGGGCAGGCCTTCGTGGTCGGAGCACAGCACCAGCAAGTCGGCGCCGGCCATCCAGGGATACGGGTTGGCCTGAAAGTCGGCGATGGTGACACGGCGCGCGAGATTCAGTTGCGCGACCAGCGCGGCCAGTTTCGCGTCGGGCGGCGTCAGCAGCACCAGCCTGTGCGGCAACTCCGCACCGGCAAATGCGGCAAGCAGCAGGTCGTGGCGTTTCTGCGCGGCAAAGCGGCCGACGTGGAGGATGTACGGTGCGGCGGGTCGCGCCGGACAGGACTCGGCGGCCAGCGCGCGGATGGCGGCGAAGTCGAAGGGATTGGCGATCACGCGCAGCTGTTTGCGGTCGACGCCGAAGCGGGTCTGCAGGTCCTCGGCCACGCCCTGCGAGACGGCCACCAGCCGGCGCGAGCCGTAGATTTCGCGGTAACGCGCCGCGCGCCGTTGCGCCTTTCCTGCCGGCAGCCGCGCAATCTCCGCCGACAGGGTGTTGGCGATGCGGCAGACGTGGCGCGGCGCGTGCGCCAGCGCCGCCACTTCGTCGGCGAAGGGCAGCGTCGATACCAGCAGGTCGTGTCGGCGCGATGCCAGCAGGCGCCGCAAGCGCCAAGCCAGGCGCCGCTTGCCCAGCCAGCCGTGGCCGGCGCGCGCGGCCAGGGCGTGAAAGGCGCAGCCGGCGGGCGGCGCGTAGCTGCCGCCAGGGTTGCCGGCATTCTCGGCGACGATGAAGTCCACCTCGTGGCCGCGCGCGGCCAGTCCGCTGCCGATCTTGGCCAGCGCCTTCTCGGCGCCGCCGCCGGCGAGGTTGGTGGTGAACAGGGCGAACTTCACGGCGGCGGATATTTGCTGAGTGCCTGCTGCACGGCCTGCCAGACGCGGTCGACGCTGATGTCGGCCATCGAGACTTCGGTCGAACAGCCGGGCCCGGCGAGCGGATGATCGACCGGGAAGCAGCAGGGATGCTCCAGCGGGGCGATCAGTTCGCTGCGCGAGAAGCCGTGGTAGAGGGCCACCAGCGGGATGTCGAAGGCGCTCATCAGGTGCGTCGGCCCGGTGTCGACGCCGATGTAGAGGTCGAGCCGGCTCATCAGCGCTGCGCTCTGGCGCAGGCTGAGACGGCCGGCATACAGCGTGGCGGCGGCACCCAGCCGCGCCTGCATGGCCTCGGTGCGCTGACGCTCTTCGGCGCCGCCGAAGATCAGGAAATGCGCTTGCGGCCAATGTCCGCGGATGCGTTCGCAGAGTTCCATGAAGGATTCGATCGGCCAGTCGCGATAGGCCTTGGTCGGAAAGCTGGCGACCTGCAGGCCGACGACAGGACCGGCCTTGGCCGGCAGATCGCGGGCCAGTGTCGCGTCGGCCCAGACCCGCTCGGCATCGGTCACCGCGTAGGACAGCCGCAATCCGGCGCGCGGCACGCCGAGCGCAGCCGGCAATCTCAGCAGCAGCGGCACGGCATGGTCACCCTGGAAGGCCGCGGGTTCGACCAGCACCGCGAGCCGCGCGTTGATCCCGGCGCTGGCCTGGCGAAATGCCGCTACCCGCTTCGCCACGCGCAAGGCATAGGCGACCAGTGCTTCGTCATAACCATAGACCAGGGCCAGGTCGTAGGGCTTGGCGATGCTGTCGAGCCAGCCGCGAAATGGCGCCGATTTCTTGCTGATGGCGCCAACCCGCCGCACGAAGGGCAGGTGCTGCAGCACCTCGATCCGGTTGGGGTGGCCGAGCACATCCACGGTCGCCCCGGGCCAGGCGGCGGCGAGGGCGCGGATGGCAGGCGTCGCCAGCAGCGTGTCGCCGATGCGGGAGACGTTGATGACGAGAACATGGCGCGGGTTCATCGCGTCGGATCGCGGCGGAAGATGTAGTTGCGGTTTTCGCTGTGCGCCAGCCGGAAGCCGGCGGCCGTCAGAGCGGCGACGATACGTCGCGTGTCGTCCAGCGTATGCCGCGTAACGCCGTGATGGAATTCGACCAGCACCTGGCGCGCGGCGTGGATCCGGCCGCTGGCGACCAGTGCCTCGAGCAGTGCATATTCGGCGCCTTCGATGTCGAGCTTGAGGATGTCGCACTCCTTGCGTCCGGCGCGCGCCAGCAGGGCGTCGAGATCGACGGTCCGGGTCTCGATGCGCTCGCCGCCCTCGACGTACTCATGGGAGGCATCGAGGCTGCCGGAAACTCCGTCGGCGCCTTTCGGCAATTGCTCCTGAGCGCGCGGCAGGTAAAAGGTCAGGTTCTCGCCGGCGCTGGTCCAGAAAGCATTCGCCAGAATCTCCATGCCCGGCGGGCAGTGCGCGCGGCAGTAGGCGAGGCTGCGCGGGTTGGGATCGACGCCGATCACGTGCGCGCCGGCAAAGCGTTGCAGGAAGGCTGCCGGAAAGCTGATGTCTTCGCCCAGGCCGCAGTCGATCAGCAGCGGTTGCGGTCCCACCAGCCGCGTGTCGACCCACCAGCCGCCGTAGCGGGTGCCGAGGCGCTGGTAGCCGCGCGGCAGGCGCCATTCCTTCCAGCGGCGGCCCAGGCTGCGCTTGAGGCGGTTCCAGTGCTTGCCCATCTCAGCCGGCCTTGCGCATCGCCGCGGCGAAAATCTTTTCCATGCTGTCGAGCATGGCGTCCAGTGAAAAGTCGGCGCTGGCGACACGGCGCGCGGCGTCGCCCAGGCGCGCGGCAAGTGCGCCGTCGTCGAGCAGGCGGGCGATGGCCTGCGCCAGGGCCGCCGCGTCCTTCGGCGGCACCACCAGCGCCGTGCTGCCGTGGGTCACGGCTTCGAGAATCGCGCCCACCGGCGTGGTGACGATGGGCAGGCCGCAGAGCATTGCCTGGATGATCGCCTGCGGCACGCCTTCGTTGGCGTACGACGGCAGACAGAACACATCCATGGCCTGCAGCCAGCGCTCGGGGTCGCTGCGCTGACCGGCCAGCGTGACGTGCTCGGTAATGCCGAGCGCGGCGATCTTCTCCTCGATCGGGCCGCGCATCGGGCCTTCGCCGACGATCAGCAGGTGCAGCCCGGGCCGCTTGAGTTGGGCGAAGGCATCGAGCAGGAACAGGTGACCCTTCCAGCTGCGCAGCGTGGCGACGATGCCGAGGTGCCGGTGTTGCGGGTCGAGGCCCAGCGCTGCCTTGGCGGCGGCCTTGTCCGCCGGCGCGAAGCGTTCGGCGTCGATCCCGGTCGGCACCGACGTCACGCGCAGCGGTTCGAGGTCGAGGGTTAGCAGCAGATGCCGGCGCAGGCTTTCGCCGGTAGTGACCACGGCACCGGCGCGACCGTAGAGCCAGCGGTTGAACGGATTGTCCGCCACCGGCGCCGAGATGTGGCGGGTGCGCACGATGGCCGGCGGTTTCCGCAGCGTGGCGCAAGCCAGGCCGGTCAGCCAGGAATCGGCCGAGCTGTGGGTGTTCACCACGTCCGGCGCATGGCTGGCCAGATAGCGGCGCAGCGCGAGGAATCCGGCGATGGTCTTGAACTCGATCGGCAGCGTCGCCACCGGCACGCCGAAGCGGGCCGCCTCGGCCGCCATGCGCGCATGCGCGCAGCAGGCCACGCTGACGTCGTGACCACGCGCGATCAGGCCGCGCGCTTCCTCGAGGATGCGGATTTCCTGGCCGCCCCAGCCGCAGGAGGCTTCGGTGTGGAGAATCTTCACGCGGCAGCTTCCTCGCCATGGCGCCAGGCTTCGGTGCGGGAACTCTTCACTCGCTCTCCGAGAACTGCAGGCGGTAGAGGCTGGCATAGATGCCGCCCAGCGCCAATAATTCCGCATGGCTGCCGATCTCGGCAATGCGTCCATGCGACAGCACCACGATGCGGTCGGCGCGCTCGATGGTGGACAGGCGATGGGCGATGACCAGTGTGGTACGGCCGCGCATCAGTCCCTCCAGCGCCGCCTGCACCAGGCGTTCGGATTCGTTGTCGAGCGCCGAGGTGGCCTCGTCGAGGATCAGGATCGGTGCGTCCTTGAGAATGGCGCGGGCGATGGCCAGGCGCTGGCGCTGGCCACCCGAGAGGCGCCCGCCGTTTTCGCCGATCAGGGTGTCGAAGCCCTCGGGCATGTGTTCGATGAACTGCAGGGCGTTCGCGGCGCGGGCGGCGGCCTCGATTTCGGCGCGGGTCGCGTTGCGCTTTCCGCCATAGGCGATATTGGCCGCTATGGTGTCGTCGAACAGAAACACATCCTGGCCGACATGGGCGATGTTGGTGCGCAGGGACTCCAGCGTCAGCGTCTCGATATCGTGACCGTCGATGCGGATTTGTCCGCTCTGCGGATGATAGAAACGCGGCACAAGATTTACCAGCGAGGACTTGCCGCCGCCCGAGGGGCCCACCAGCGCCACGGTTTCGCCGGGGCGGACGTGCAGATCGATGCCGGTCAGCGCGTCGCGCTCGGCGCCGGCATAGCGCAGGCTGACGGCGGCGAATTCGATGGCGCCGCGGGCCTGCCCGAGGCTGACCGTCCCCATGTCGATCTCCGGCGTTTCGTCGAGCATGCGGAACACGCTTTCAGCGGCGGCCAGCCCGCGCTGCAAGGGCGCGTTGATGTCGGCCAGATGCTTGAGCGGTGCCAGCAGAAGCAGCATCGCCGTGATGAAAGAAACGAAGCTGCCCACCGTGGTTTCGTTGCTGGCGGACTGGTGCAGCGCGACGTAGACGACGATGGCGAGGGCGATCGAGGCGAGAATCTGCGTGATCGGGGTGATCGCCGCGGCCGCCAGGCCCTGACGCATCGAATAGCCGCGCAGGGCGTTATTCACCCTGGAAAAGCGCGAAGTGGCATGCGCTTCGCCGCCAAAAATCTTGACCACCTTTTGCCCGCGAATCGATTCGTGCAACACCTGGTTCATCTGCGCCATGCCTTCCTGCGCAGCGAGCGACAGACGCCGCAGGCGCGCCGAAAAGCCGCGAATGACAAAGCCGGTCAGCGGAATCACGGCCAGGCTGATCAGGGTCAGCTTCCAGTTGAGGTAAAGCAGCCAGCCCACCAGGCCCAGCACGGAGAGACTGTCGCGGATCAGCACGGTAAGGGTGGACGTGGCCGCGGCGGCGACGCCGTTCACGTCATAGGCGATGCGCGTGGCCGGCACCGAGGAGGCGTGGGCGTCGAAGTAGGTCGTCGGCAGGCGCATCAGGCGCTCGAACATCAGCTGGCGCAGATCCATGATGACGCGGTTGGAGACCCAGGCCATGCCGTAGGAGCCGAAAAAGCCGGCCACGCCGCGCAGGATGAAGATGCCGATGATCGCCAGCGGCAACCAGGCCAGCCACTCGCTGCCGCCCTGGCCGAAGCCCTGGTCCAGCAAGGGCTTCATCAGCGCCGGAAACAATGGTTCGGTGGCCGCGGCCAGCCCCGTGGCGGCCAGGGTCAGGGCGAAGCCCTTCCAGTGCGGGCGCACATGGCCGAGAAGGCGCAGATAGAGGTCGCGGCTGTCTTGCACTAGGATCAGGGCTGGGAAAACCGCGAAGTATACAGGGGCTTAGGCAAGATACTCAGTGCGCCGCATCCCAGTTGGCGCCGACGCCCACTTCAACGAGCAGCGGCACCTTGAGTTTTGCCACGCCGCCCATCAGCTTCGGCAGCGCCTCGCGCACGGCTTCCAGCTCGGTTTCCGACACTTCCAGCACCAGTTCGTCATGCACCTGCAGCACCAGCAGGGTTTGCAGCCGGTGCTGGTCGAGCCAGTCCTGCACTGCCAGCATGGCGCGCTTGATCAGGTCGGCGGCGGTGCCCTGCATCGGGGCATTGATCGCGGCGCGCTCCGCGCCCTGGCGGCGGCCGGCGTTCGACGACTTGATTTCCGGCAGCCACAGCCGGCGACCGAAGACGGTTTCGACATAGCCCTTGTCGCGCGCGGTGTCGCGGGTTTCTTCCATGTAGCGGGCGACACCCGGATAGCGGGCGAAGTAGCGCTCCATGTAGGCCGCGGCGGCGCCGCGGTCCACGCCGATCTGCTTGGCCAGGCCGAAGGCGCTCATGCCGTAGATCAGGCCGAAGTTGATCACCTTGGCGGCGCGACGCTGCTCGCTGCTGACCTCGATCGGCGTCAGGCCAAAGATTTCGGCCGCCGTGGCGCGATGCACGTCCTCGCCCTGGGCGAAGGCTTCGAGCAGGCGCGGATCGTCCGAGAGGTGGGCCATGATGCGCAGCTCGATCTGCGAATAGTCGGCGCTGACGATACGGTGAGCGGGGGGCGCGATGAAGGCCGAGCGGATGCGGCGGCCTTCCGCGGTGCGGATCGGGATGTTCTGCAAATTGGGGTCGGCGGACGCCAGGCGTCCGGTCACCGCCACGGCCTGGGCGAAGCTGGTATGGACGCGGCCGGTGGCCGGGTTGATCATCTTCGGCAGCTTGTCGGTATAGGTATTCTTCAGCTTGGCCAGGCTGCGGTGCTCGAGAATCTTCTTCGGCAGCGGATAGTCCTCGGCCAGCTTTTCCAGCACCTCCTCGTCGGTCGAGGGACCGCCCGAGGGCGTCTTCTTGACCACCGGCAGGCCCTGCTGGTTGAACAGGATTTCGGCCAGCTGCTTCGGTGAATTCAGGTTGAAGGGCTGGCCGGCCAGCAGTTGCGCCTCGGCTTCGAGGGCCATGATCTTGCGCCCGAGTTCGTCGCTCTGTTGCGCCAGCGTCGCGGCATCGATCAGCACGCCGTTGCGCTCGATGCGAAACAACACCTCGGCCACCGGCAGTTCGAGGTCGCGGTAGAGGCTTTCCAGTTCCGGCTCCGCGGCGAGTTGCGGGCGCAGCACCTGATGCACGCGCAGGGTGACATCGGCATCCTCGGCGGCGTACTCGGCGGCGCGCCCGACGTCGACCTGGGCGAAGGAAATGCGCTGGGCGCCCTTGCCGGTGACGGCGTCGTAACTGATGGTGGCGAGCCCGCAATGGCGTGCCGCGAGCGAGCCCAGGTCGTGCGCCTTGTCGGACTCGAGCACGTAGGACTGCAACAGCGTGTCTTCGACGATGCCGGCGAGGCGCACGCCGTGATTGGCGAAGATGTGCCTGTCGTACTTAAGGTGCTGGCCGAGCTTGGCGTGGCGCGCCGACTCGAGCCAGGGCTGGAGTCGCGCCAGGGTTGCGGCGAACGGCAGCTGCGCCGGTGCGCCGGCATAGTTGTGGCCGAGCGGCAGGTAGGCGGCCTGGACCTGCGCAGCCGTGCCCGCTCCATCGGCAATGGCGAAGGAAATGCCTACCAGACGCGCCAGCATCGGGTCGAGGCCGGTGGTCTCGGTGTCGAGCGAAACCAGCGCCGCGGCTTCGAGGCGGGCCAGCCACGCGTCGAGCTGCGCGGCATCGAGAATGCACTCGTAGCCGCTGCGATCGGGCTCGACATGGGCCGCGGTTTCAAGAGTCGGCGCCGGCGATACGGTGCTTGCAGTGCGGGTGGATGCCGCCTGCTCCCCGCTCAACTCGCGCAGCCAGCCCTTGAATTCCAGCCGTGCATACAGCCCGGCCAGCGTGTCCTTGTCCGGCGCCTGTGGTGCCAGATCGGTCGCGGCCAGCGGCAGCGGCACGTCGCAAACCACGGTGACCAGCTTGACGCCGAGCGGCAGGAAGTCGAGGTGCTTCCTCAGGTTCTCGCCGACCGCGCCGCCGATCTCGGCGGCATGGGCCACGATCGCGTCGAGCGAACCGTAGGCGTCGAGCCATTTGACGGCGGTTTTCGGCCCGACCTTGGACACACCCGGCACGCCGTCCGAGGTATCGCCGACCAGGGCGAGGTAATCGACCATGCGCTCGGGCGGCACGCCGAACTTGGCCTTCACGCCGGCCGCGTCCAGCTTCTCGTTGTTCATGGTGTTGACCAGCGTGACGTGGCCGTTGACCAGCTGGGCCAGATCCTTGTCGCCGGTGGAAATCACGCAGTCGATGCCGGCCGCGGCGGCCTGCTGCGAGAGGGTGCCGATCACGTCGTCGGCCTCGACGCCGTCGATCATCAGCAGCGGCCAGCCGGCGGCGCGGATGCACTGGTGCAGGGGTTCGATCTGCGCCACCAGATCTTCGGGCATCGAGGGGCGGTGCGCCTTGTATTCCGGATACCAGTCGTCGCGGAAAGTCTTGCCCTTGGCATCGAATACCACGGCGCGGAAATCTGCCTTATAGTCGGCTTCGAGCACGCGCAGCATGGACAGTACGCCGCGAATCGCGCCGGTCGGCTCGCCGGCGCTGGTGCGCAGATCGGGCAGGGCATGAAACGCCCGATACAGGTAAGAGGAGCCGTCGACGAGCAGTAGCGTGGGCATGGAGGAGCAGGTCGAGATGAGTGAGAAGGAAAAGTTATCCAAGAGCCGGCTGAAGGGAGCGAAGGTCTTTGATGCGGCTCCTGCCCGACAGACCGCGACCAGCGCACGCGAAGCCTGGCGGGTGTTCGGCATTATGTCAGAGTTCGTCGAGGCGACCGAGCGCCTGGCCGTGATTCGCCCGGCGGTGTCGATCTTCGGCAGCGCGCGCATCGCCCCGGATTCGAGCTATTACCGGCAGACCGAACACATTGCCCGACTGCTGTCGGATGCCGGGTTTTCGGTGATCTCGGGCGGTGGCCCCGGCGTCATGGAAGCGGCCAACAAGGGCGCCTTCGAAGGCAAGAGCATGTCCATCGGGCTCAATATCCAGCTGCCGCACGAGCAGAAGAAGAACCAGTATCAGGACATCTCGCAAAGCTTCCGCCACTTTTTTGCGCGCAAGTACATGTTCGTCAAGATGGCCGCCGCCTATGTGGTCATGCCCGGCGGCTTCGGCACGCTCGACGAACTGCTCGAGGCCCTGACCCTGATCCAGACCGGGAAGAGCCCGCGCATCCCGCTGATTCTGGTCGGCACCGAGTTCTGGGCGGGGATCCTCGACTGGTTCCGCGAACGCCTGGTGGCCGAGCACATGATCAATGCCGAAGACATCGATCTGCTGCAGGTGATCGACGATCCGGAGCAGATCGTGGTGGCGATCTTCGATCATTACGAGACGCGCGGTTTCGGTCCGCTGCCGGAAGAACACGAATTGCTGCTGAACCTTTGATAAACTGGCAGCAAGAGCCTGTTTCAGCTGAAACAGGCTCTATCCCTGAGGACACCCCATGCGCCGCCTGATACTTGTTCTGCTTTCCGCCGTGGCACTGAACGTCGCCGCGCAAACCCGGCCGCCGAAGCTGGAGCCCATCCCCGAGCCGCCACCGCCCCCGGCCGGCTCCTTGAACGAGGCGCTGGAGCCGCAAGTCACCATCACCAAGCGCGGCGAAGACAAGGTCGAAGAATTTCGCATGAGCGGCAAGCTCTACATGATCAAGGTCACGCCGCCGCACGGCGTGTCTTACTACCTGGTCGACAACGTCGGCGATGGCACCTGGATTCGCCAGGATGCGCGCGATTCCGGGCTGCGCGTGCCGATGTGGGTGATAGGCACGTTTTGAAGCAGCAGCACAAGGATAACAATCCCGGCCGCGTGCCGGGATTTCGTTTTTTGTGACCGACCCGGTACCAAGCCCGGAGGCCGCGCCACGCGATATTGCCCGCTACGGGCAGGTGTTCACGCCGGCCGGGATCGTCGACCGGATGCTGGCGCTGCGCCGTAATCACGGCCGGGTGCTCGATCCGGCCTGCGGCGACGGCGCATTTTCGGCGCGCATTCCCGCTTGCGTGGCGATCGAAATCGATGCGGCGCATTGCCCCGCAGGCGCGCTCAACATCGACTTCTTCGCCTATCCCGAGCGCGAGCAGTTCGCCACCGTGATCGGCAATCCGCCCTATGTGAAAGCGCGCGACATTCCGCCGCAGACCGCGGTGCACTTCGGCTCCGGCCTGCTCGACGGCCACGCCAATCTCTACCTGCATTTCATCGAGAAGTGCGTGCGCCATCTCGCTCCCGGCGGCGAACTGATCCTCATCACGCCGCGCGACTTCCTCAAGGCCACGGGCGCCGGGCGGCTCAACACCTGGCTCTACGATCAGGGCACGATCACCGATTTCGAGGATCTCGGCGACGCCAAGATCTTCGCCGGCGCCGCGCCCAATTGCGCCATCTGGCGCTTCGAAAAAGGCAACGCCAGCCATCGCCTGCGGGACGGCCGGCGCATGGCGCTGTCCGGCGGCCAATTGATGTTCACCCGCGGCATCTACAGCCTGCCGCTGGCCAGCGTGTTCGCCGTCAAGGTCGGCGCCGTCTCGGGTGCGGATGAAATATTCGGCAACGAGGAGTTCGCCAATGCCGAGTTCGTCTGCTCGAAGACCGCGCAGACCGGTGTCACGCGGCGCATGATCTACCTCGATCGCGAGGGCCCGCTGCCGTATCTGGAGCAGTTCAAGGAACGCCTGCTGGCGCGGCGCGTCACCCGCTTCGACGAGTCCAACTGGTGGAAATGGGGGCGCCGCCATCATGTGTCGACCGATCCGCGGATCTACGTCAATGGCCGCACGCGCAATCCGGCGCCCTTCTTTCTCCATCCCTGCAACAACTACGACGGCGCGGTGCTGGCGCTGTTCCCGTACCGCACGAAAATCAAGGCCGCCGATCTCGGGCGCCTGACCGCCATGCTCAACGACGTGGACTGGAGCGAACTGGGTTTCGTCTGCGACGGCCGCTTCCTGTTTTCGCAGCGCAGCCTCGAGCAGGCCCTGCTGCCGGAGGCGTTTGCCGAATTCGCGGTCAAGGGCCTGGTGTAAGATCAGCCTGAAAACCGTACGTCCAGCCACAGCGAACACAGAGGACACAGAGTGGGCGCGGCTTGACGGCCTGCGCTTATCTCGTCCAGCAGGTAAGATCGCGGTTGTCGGAAACCATGGTCTTGCTCTGTGAACTCTGTGTCCTCTGTGGCTAGCCGAGGTCTTTAGGATCAATCAAAAAGCGCGCGAGCAGCTTTCCTCCAAATATCGAAAACACCACATGGTTCCCCACCTCACTACCGCGCTGACCGGGCCGCTGCTTGAACTCGAGCGGCGCATCCTCGATAACGACGTTACGGTCGAGCGCTGGCTGCGCACCCAGTGGCTGGAGCACACGCCGCCGTTCTATACCTCCGTCGACTTGCGCAACGCCGGTTTCAAGCTGGCGCCCGTCGACACCAACCTGTTTCCCGGCGGCTTCAACAACCTGAACCCGGCCTTCCTGCCGCTGTGCGTGCAGGCCGCGATGACGGCGATCGAGAAGATCTGCCCCGAGGCACGCAATCTGCTGCTGATTCCCGAGAACCACACGCGCAACCAGTTCTACCTGATGAACGTGGCGCGCCTGGCCAACATCCTGCATCACACCGGCCTCAACGTGCGCATCGGCAGCCTGCTGCCGGAGATCACGGAGCCCACCACGCTCGACCTGCCCGACGGGCAGAAACTCGTGCTGGAGCCGCTGAAACGCATCGGCCCCGGAGGCCGCCGGCTCGGGCTGGAAGGCTTCGACCCCTGTGCCGTGCTGCTCAACAACGACCTGTCGGGCGGCGTGCCGGAGATACTGCAGAACATCCATGAGCAGTTCCTGCTGCCGCCGCTGTGGGCCGGCTGGCACGTGCGCCGCAAGTCGGTGCACTTCGCCGCCTACCAGGAAGTTGCGATCAGCTTCGCGGCGGAGATCGGCATCGACCCCTGGCTGATCAATCCGGAATTCGAAGTCTGCGGCAAGGTCAACTTCCATGAGCGTTCCGGCGAGGAGTGTCTCGCTGCCAACATCGACACGCTGCTTTACCGCATGCGCGCCAAGTACAAGGAGTACGGCATCGAGTCGGAGCCCTTCGTCATCGTCAAGGCCGACGCCGGCACCTATGGCATGGGCATCATGACGGTGAAGGACGCGAGCGAGGTCAGGGGCCTCAACCGCAAGCAGCGCAACAAGATGGCGGTGATCAAGGAAGGCATGGCGGTGACCGAGGTCATCATCCAGGAAGGCGTGCCGACCTTCGAACGGGTCGATGAAGGCACCGCCGAACCGGTCGTGTACATGATCGACCGCTATGTGGTCGGCGGCTTCTACCGCGTCAATACCGGCCGCGCCATCAACGAGAACCTCAACGCGCCGGGCATGACCTTCAAGCCGCTGGCCTTCAACACCGGCTGCACCCTGCCGGATGCGCATCTGGATCCCGATGCGCCGCCCAACCGCTTCTATGCCTATGGCGTGATCGCGCGGCTGGCGATGCTGGCGGCCTCGCTCGAACTCGAGCGCGGCGCACCGCCGACATGAAGGCCCTGCCGCCGGGCCGCCCCAAGGCGGGGCCAGCCATCCGACCGGAGCCGCGCAGCGGCGAACCGAAGTCACCCCCTCCCCTGGGGAGGGGGCTGGGGGGAAGGTCGTCATGAAATTCGCCTTCATCCTCGACCCGCTGGCAGGTCTCAAGCCCTACAAGGATTCGAGCGTGGCGATGATGCGCGTGGCCGCCAGGCGCGGCCACGAGGTCTGGGCCATCCAGCGCTCGGCCCTGACCTGGCGCGATGCCTGCGTCGCGGCGCGCGCGCAGAAGCTGGTCCTGACCGCTCAGGACGAGCCCTGGTTCGCCGTCGCCGAAGAGGTGCTGACCCCGCTGACGGCGTTCGATGCGGTGCTGATGCGGCAGGACCCGCCCTTCGATTTCGAATATGTCGCTGCCACCTGGCTGCTGGAACGGGCCGAGGCCGCAGGCGCGCGCATCTGGAACAAGCCGCGCTCGATTCGCGACCATTCCGAAAAGGTGGCGATCACCGAGTTCCCGCAGTTCACGCCGACCACGCTGATCGCCCGCGATCCCGATGACATCCATGCCTTCATCGACGAACTGGGCGACGTGATCCTCAAGCCGCTCGACGGCATGGGCGGCAGCAGCATCTTTCGCGTTCTGCGCGATGACACCAATCGCAACGTGATCGTCGAAACCCTGACGCATTTCGGCGCCCGCAGCATCATGGCGCAGCGCTACCTGCCGGCCATCAGCCAGGGCGACAAGCGCATCCTGCTGATCGCCGGCGAGCCGGTGCCCTACTGCCTGGCGCGGATTCCGAAGCCGGGCGAATCGCGCGGCAATCTCGCCGCCGGCGGCAAGGGCGTGGCCCGCCCGCTGCTCGGCCGCGACCGTGAAATCGCCGAGGCGCTGGCGCCGACTCTCTGGGCGCGCGGTTTGCTGATCGTCGGCCTCGACGTGATCGGCGACTGCCTGACCGAGATCAACGTCACCAGCCCGACCTGTTTCGTCGAGATCGCCCAGCAGACGCGCTTCGACGTCGCGGCGATGCTGATCGACGCGCTGGAACGGGAGTGCCGAGCGTCCACCGCCTCCTGACCCTGCTCGCCGTCGTCTGGCTGCTCGCGGCTTGCGGGCCGCCGGCGCCATGGCGGCAGGAGTCGTATGTTTTCGGCACCCGCGTCGAACTGCTGATTTCCGGCGTGCCGGAAGCGCAGGCCCGCGCCGCCGGCAGCCGCGTGTTGCAGGAATTCGACCGGCTGCATCGCACCTATCACGCCTGGCAGCCTTCCGAACTGTCGGCCCTCAACGCGGCCATCGCCGCGGGGCGCACGCAGGAGGTCACCGCCGAGTTCGCCGCGTACATCCGCGAGGCGCAAGCCGTCGCCGCCGCGGGCGACCATCTGTTCGATCCCGGCATCGGCCGCCTGATCGCCTTGTGGGGCTTTCAGACCGACGACATCCAGCCGCGCCTGCCCGATGCCGCCGCCGTCAAGGCGCTGGTGGCGCAGCAGCCCTCCATCGCCGATCTGCGCGTAGACGGCAACCGCGTCAGCAGCCACAACCCGAGCGTCGCCCTCGACTTCGGCGGCTATTTGAAAGGCGTCGCGCTCGATCGCGCGGTAGCCTCGCTGAAGCAGGATGGCGTCGCTAACGCCCTGATCAATATCGGCGGCAACGTCATGGCGCTGGGCACGCGCGACGGCAAGGCGGGCGGCGCGGCGTGGCGCGTCGGCATCCAGCACCCGCGGCCGCAGGGCGTGGGCGGCGCGCCGCTGGCCACGCTCGAACTGCGCGACGGCGAAGCCATCGGCACCTCGGGCGATTACCACCGCTATTTCGAGGTGGGCGGGCGTCGCTACTGCCATCTGCTCGATCCGCGCACCGGCTTCCCGGCGGCGGACACGCAGGCGGTGACCCTGCTGATCGCACCGGGCCCTTCGGCAGGTATGCGTTCCGACGCCTTGTCCAAGCCCATATTCATCGCCGGACGGGAATGGCGGGCCATGGCCCGCAAGCTGGGCGTCGACGCGGTGCTGAGAGTCGGCGCTGACGGCACGGCGAGCGCGACCCCCGCGATGCAGGCCCGCCTGAAAATCGAAGTCCCCGACCTGAAACTGGAGGTGGTGCCGTGAGCGCTGTTCGCCGGGCCGTCCCAAGGACGGCGCAGCCAATGACATGGAGCGACAATGGCGCGAACAACCGTGACCCCCTTCCCTGGGGCGAAGGCAGGGTTTCGCGGAGCACTGCTCCGAGCTGCCGTAGCCGGTTGGCTGTGCAAAGCCAGCCGTGGGACGGGGGATCGGGGGAAGGTCAATCATGAGCGACGATCCGGAGATCCAGCGCGCCGTGCGGCGCACCGTGGGCATCGCGGCCTTGCGCCGGATACGCCGCATCGTAGACGCCGACAACGCGCTGGAAGCCGGCAAGCAGCGCTGGGCCCGACGCTTGTCGATGCTCCTGATCCTTGCCGCCATCCTTGTTCTGGCCTGGATCATGATCCGTTAGAATGAAACCATGATCGGTATTCTTCTTCTCACCCACAGCACCTACGGCGAAGCGCTGATCCAGTGCGCCTGCCACGTGCTCAACAAGCGGCCCGTGCAGATCGCCCAGCTTGGCGTCGCCGCGCAGGACGATCCGCTGGATGCCCTGCCGCTGGCGCGCGACCTGCTGAAGCTGGTCGATACCGGCCGCGGCGTGCTGATCATGACCGACATCTACGGCGCTACGCCGTCCAATCTTGCGATGAAATTGCTGGAACCGGGGCGCATCGAAGGCATTGCCGGCGTCAATCTGCCCATGCTGCTGCGCGCCATCGCCTACCGCGACAAGGACATGGAAACCCTGGTCACCCGCGCCTTGGCCGGCGGTCGAGATGGTGTGCTCAACATGCTCAAGCATTGACATGACAAAGCCTTACCGACATGCCGCGCATCGAAGCTGAAATCATCAACAAGCTGGGCCTGCATGCCCGTGCCTCGGCCAAGCTGACCCAGCTCGCCGGTTCCTTTCCCTGCGAGATCTGGATGGAGCGGGGCAGCCGCCGCATCAATGCCAAAAGCATCATGGGCGTCATGATGCTGGCTGCCGGCATGGGTGCGACCGTGACCATCGACACCGAAGGCGAGCGTGCCGAAGAGGCCGCCGAGGCCCTGCAGAAGCTCATCGCCAGCAAGTTCGGGGAAAGCGAATGAGCGCACTTAACAGCCCACCCTCCGGCCCCCGCCCCACGGGCGGGGGTGACCATGGTTCGCCGGCGGTGCCGGCTCCGGGCAATCGCTGCCCCGCCTTGGGGCGGCCCGTCGGCGGGGCGCGCACATGACCTTCAGCCTCCACGGCCAGGCCGTCTCCGGCGGCATTGCGATCGGACGTGCGCACCTGGTGTCGCACGCCATTTTGGAGGTCGCCCAATACCAGTTGCGCGAACGCGACGTGGCCGGCGAACTGGTGCGCTTCGACAAGGCCGTGACCACCGCCCGCGCCGAACTCGATGCGCTGCGCAGCGAGGCCAGCGTGCCCGGCGCCCCGGCCGAGCTTTCCGCCTTCGTCGATCTGCACGCCATGATCCTCGCCGATCCGGCCCTGACCGACGGGGTGCGCGACCTGATTCGCGAACGCCGCTGCAATGCCGCGTGGGCCATGGTGCAGCAGATGCAACAGGTGGTGGACCAGTTCGATGAATTCGAGGACGCCTACCTGCGCGAGCGCAAGCAGGACATCGTGCAGGTGGCCGAACGCGTGCTCCGGGTCCTGCAGGGCAAGCCGCGCAAGCTGGCGAAGCGCAAGACGACCACCGATGACGACCTGATCGTGGTCGCCAACGACCTTTCGCCGGCCGACACCATCCAGTTCAAGAGCCTCAAGATCGGTGGCTTCGTCACTGACTTGGGCGGCACCACCTCGCATACGGCCATCGTTGCGCGCAGTCTGGCCATCCCCGCGGTGGTCGGCATGCTGCATGCCCGCCCGCTGATTCAGGATGAAGACCTGCTGATCGTGGATGGCACGCGCGGCGTGCTGATCGTCGATCCGGATTCAGGGGTGTTGGCCGAGTACCGGCTGCGCAAAACCGAGCTGGAACTCGATCGCTCCAAGCTCAAGCGCCTGGTAACGGGCCGCTCGCGGACACTGGATGGCGAGGATGTCGAGCTTCACGCCAACATCGAATTGCCGGAGGACGCCGAACGCGCGACCGAAGTCGGCGCCGATGGCGTCGGCCTGTTCCGCACCGAATTCCTGTTCATGAATCGCGATGAACTGCCCGACGAAGACGAGCAGTTCGAGGCCTACCGCAGTGTGGTCAAGACGCTCGGCGACAAACTGGTCACCATCCGCACGCTGGATATCGGCGCCGAAAAGGAGGCCCGCGCCCTGCGCAATCGCGCCGGCAATCGCAGCGCGCCCAATCCCGCGCTGGGCCTGCGCGCGATCCGCTTCTGCCTGGTCGAGCCGCAGCTGTTCCTGGTGCAGTTGCGGGCGATTCTGCGCGCCTCCCACTACGGCAGGGTTCGCCTGCTGATTCCGATGCTGGCGCATGCCCATGAGATCGAGCAGACCCTGGCCCTGATCGAGCTGGCCCGGATGCAGCTGCGCGAGTCGCGGCAAAAGTTCAGCGCCGTCGAAGTCGGCGGCATGATCGAGATCCCCGCCGCGGCACTGTCGCTGGGGCCCTTCCTGCGCCGGCTGGATTTCCTGTCGATCGGCACCAACGATCTGATCCAATACACGCTGGCGATCGACCGTACCGACGGTTCGGTCGCCCATCTCTACGATCCGTTGCACCCGGCCGTGCTCAAGCTGATCGGGCAGACCATCCAGAGCGCGCAGCGGGCGGGCATGCCGGTCGCGGTGTGCGGCGAAATGGCCGGCGACCCGAAGCTGACCAAGTTGCTGCTCGGCATGGGCCTGCGCCAGTTTTCCATGCATCCGACGCAGCTCCTCGAAGTCAAGCAGCAGGTCATGATGGCCGACGCCGCCCAGCTCGCCGTGCGCGTTGCGCGCATCCTCAAGCTCGACGAGTCGGAGAAGATCAGCGAACAGGTGGACAAGCTGTGACCAAGGCGGGTGTCGGCATCGTCGCCGCGCAGCGCGCGCACTTCAGTCAGCCTCTCGCGCTGAAGGGGGGCAGCGTGCTGCCGGCCTTCGATCTGGTGTATGAAACCTACGGCGCGCTCAACGCCGCCAAGTCGAACGCCATCCTGGTTTGTCATGCCCTGTCCGGAAATCATCATGTCGCCGGCTGCACCGCCGACAATCTTGCCAACATCGGCTGGTGGGACAACATCGTCGGCCCCGGCCGGCCGCTGGATACCGACCGCTTCTTCGTCGTCGGCGTGAATAACCTCGGCGGCTGTCACGGCTCCACCGGCCCGGCCAGCCCCAACCCCGCCACCGACAAACCCTGGGGCGCCGATTTCCCGGTGGTCACCGTCGAAGACTGGGTCGCCGCGCAAGCCCGGCTCGCCGATCACCTCGGCATCGACGCCTGGGCGGCGGTGATGGGCGGCTCGCTGGGCGGCATGCAGGCGCTGCAATGGACGCTGAGCTTCCCCGACCGCATCCGTCATGCCCTGGTGATCGCCGCCGCACCCAAGCTGTCGGCGGAGAACATCGCCTTCAACGATGTCGCCCGCCAAGCGATTCTGACCGACCCGGATTTTCACGGCGGGCACTTTTACGAGCACGGCGTGCGTCCGTTGCGCGGCCTGCGCCTGGCGCGCATGCTGGGCCACATCACCTATCTGTCCGACGACCAGATGGCCGAGAAATTCGGCCGTCGCCTGCGGGCCGGCGCCGGCAGCTACGGCTTCGACGTCGAATTCGAAATCGAATCCTATTTGCGCTATCAGGGCGACAAGTTTGCCGGCGTGTTCGACGCCAACACCTATCTGCGCATGACCAAGGCGCTCGACTATTTCGATCCGGCGCGGGATTTCGACGACGACCTGGTGCGTGCGCTGGCCCGCGCCCGCGCCAAGTTTCTGATCATTGCCTTCACCACCGACTGGCGCTTCTCGCCCGCCCGCTCGCGCGAGATCGTGCATGCCCTGGTGCATAACGGGCAGGCGGTGGCCTATGCCGAAATCGACAGCGCCTTCGGCCACGACTCTTTCCTGATGGATGAGCCGCACTACCACGCCGTGGTCGACACCTACCTGCAGCGGATCAAGCTATGAGCCAGGCTCTCGAACGCGTCGATTTCGATCTGATCGCCAGTTGGGTGCAGCCCGGAGAGCGCGTGCTCGATCTCGGTTGCGGCGACGGCTCCCTGCTCAAGCGCCTGATCGAGGAGCGTGGCGCCAAGGGTTACGGCGTCGAGCTGGAAGGCGCCGAAGTGCTCGCCGCGATTGCCAATGGCATCAATGTGATTCAGGGCAATCTGGAACAGGGCCTGGCCGGTTTCGACGACGGCACCTTCAACCACGTCGTGCTCTCGCGCACCCTGCAAACCGTGCGCCACACCGAACGCATCCTCGGCGAAATGCTGCGCGTCGGCCGCGAGGCGGTGGTCAGCTTTCCCAACTTCGCCTACTGGCAGAACCGCCTGGCGGTCATGGGCGGCCGCATGCCGGTTTCCGAAGACCTGCCCTACGAATGGTTTAACACGCCCAACCTGCGCTTCTTCACCCTGCTGGATTTCGAGGCGCTGTGCGCCAGGATGGGCCTTGTCATCCGCGAGCGCCAGGTGCTCGATGAAGCCGGCCGCCTGGTGCTCGAAGAGCCGAATTTCCTCGGCAGCCTGGCCGTTTACCGGCTCGGCCACTGACGCCGGCGGGCGCAGCTCAAGGAGTGGTCTTGACCGCTGTCGCCGGTGGTGGCGGCGCAACCGATTCGGTGCTTTCCGTACCGTCCGGATTCGCAGGCGCGCCGGCCTTGCGCAGGCGCTTTTCCTCTTTCTTGGCCTTCTTGGCCAGATCTCGCTGGCGTTTCTCGAACGAATAATTGGGTTTTGCCATCGGATACCTCTATCAGTAAATCGTTGAATACCCCGATTGTACGGCACTCCTCAGGCAATGCTTCACGGCGGCTTCAGCGCACCCCGTCCGGACCACGCCATGCCTACTGCAAAATCCCCATGCGACGCAGCAATGGCAGCAGCGCGACGTAGCACCCGGCAGTGGCCGCGACGGACAAGCCGAGGCTGAGCCAGAAGTTCATGCCGTGCCTGAGCAGGAGCGGCAGCAGCAGAAACAGCAGCAGCGAAGGAATGACCAGCCAGAAAATCTGGGTGGAAAGTTCGGCGATTCGTTCGGGCGGCGAATCCTCCATGTGCAGCCAGACAAAGGCCAGCAACGAGGTGAGCGGCAGCGCGGCCACCAGCGCGGCAAATCCGGTAGACCGCTTGGCGATTTCGGAGATCGCCACGATCAGCAGCGCCGAAACGATGACCTTGAGTGCGTAGTAGAGCATGGGCTTGGGGGCCTAATCTCGCGGTTGAGGGACGTCGAGCGGGTGGCGCTGCCGCTTGCGCAGGGTTGCGCCCGACCGCCATTTTAGACCGCTATGCCTCATAGGAAAGCAACACCACGTCCGCTGCCTGCTGCCGCAGCGGAATCAGCGCCTGATAGGCCGCCGACGAGTGCCAGCCGTTGATGGCCTCCTGGCTGGGGAAACGGATCACGACCACGTCATCGTATGGGTGCGCGCCCGCCAGGATCTCCAGCCGGCTGCCGCGAAAGACCAGTTCGGCGTCCCAAGGCGCCAGGGTTGCCGGCACCTGGCTGCGGTACTCGGCCCACTTGCCGGCGTCTTTCACGGTGAGGTGTCCGATAAGGTATGCATTTTTCATTTTGTCGATTTCCTGAAGGGGGGCCGTGCGTCTGCCGCGCCGGCATGCGGAGGCTAGCGGTCTCGTTTCCGGTGCAACTCGTGCATCATACGATGCACCAGCGGCGCCGGGAGCAGGCCCGCGGTGACCATGGGTAGGCGCCTAGACGATCTTGCAATCGATCCACGCATCCTCATCGAATGCGTACACCGCGCACAGCCTGTGGTATCCATCGGCCACGATTACCTTGCCGTTGGCTTCGTCCCTTACCAGAAGGATGGGCGACAGGTGCGTCCCCGCTTGGATCTTCTTCTTGTCCCGCTCGACGTGCAAATTGCTGACGCCGACGAGTGACAGCTGCGAGGCTCGAAAAATGTCCTTGGCCTTGAACTTCACAATGCCGGCAGCTCGCAGTTTGGCGACCATCTTTGCGGCGCGCCGCTCGGTGTAGATGAGGCACAGATAAGACCGGGCCGCCGGAAAATTGTGCTCCTCCGCGTCAGGGAGCCAGGCAACGATCTTTGCCTTTCTGGTAACCATTTTGAGCCTCCAGTGGATCAGCTTCCGGTCCGCAGCGGCTTCAGCCACCCGCCCACATACTCGGCGACCTCCTGCCAATGCGGCTCGGCCACGACCCAGTGGGCGTGGTTCTCGAACTCCTTGTAGGTCGAGACGGCCGCGTACTTCCTTGCCACCTTGCGCACCACCGACGCCGGGGTAATGCGGTCCCGGGCGCCGGCCACCACCAGAACAGGGCAGCTCACCTTCGACGCGTCGACCTTCGACGCGCCGCGCGAGTCGAAGGGCCAGTAGCCGATTTCGAACGCCGCCCGGCCGGATTCATAGACGAATTTTTCGTAGGTTTCCTTCTGCTCGCTTTCCGGCAGCAGGTGCAGCATCGAGTAGGCCGCTTCGCCGAAGGTCTGGCGCATCGGCTTTCTCCAGAAACCCCAGGTCGTCTGCATGCTCCAGAAGCTCCTGATCACCGAAGGCGTGAGCGCCACGATGCCGTAAGGCGAGGCGGGAGTGAGCAAGACCAGCGCTCGTGCCAGCCCCCGCGTCGCCAGCATCTGGGCCAGCAGGCCGCCCATGGAATGGCCCATCAGGATCGGCTTTTCGCCCAGCTTCCCGATTTCCCGTTCCAGGGCCGCAGCGTAGTCCAGCAGCCCGGTCGAGCCGAGGCGAGGGTCCGGAACCGCTCGCGGATCCATGTCGTGGTAAGGCAAGGTCGCCGCGACGCAGCGGTAGCCCTCCGCCTCGAACACGCGCCGGTAGTTCTGCCAATACCACGGCCCGCCCCACATTCCGTGAATCATGAAAATCGTATCAGCCATTTCGTGTCCTCCGGCTAGACCGGTTCGGCGTCATTGGCACCTCACCGTGAAGCGCTTACAAGGCTTTGCCAACCTGAATTCACCGTCCCGCCGGCGCCGACTCTTGTCAACTCGTATCCGGAAAAGCCGGTCTGCCTCAGGAGCGGCCGATCAGGCGCTTGCATGGGCTAGCGATTGGCCTGCAGCATGGCCGCCATTTTCTGGTGGATCAGGTTGACTGCCTTCAGCGGGCGCAGCATCACTTTGAATTCGACAATCTTTCCTGCGTCGTTCCACTTGATCATATCCACCCCGTTCACGCTGATGCCGTCTATCTCGACCTGGAACTCCAGTATCGCGTCTCGATCGCCGGTCAGTTCGCGGACGTAGCGGAAGGATTCGTTGCCGAAGACGTGGAACGCCGCCGCGAGGTACTTCCTGGTAATCGCCTTGCCAACTTGAGGCGTGTGTACCACCGGCGAATGAAACACCGCGTCGTCGGCGAGGAGTGCATCAAGGCCCTGTACGTCGCCCGCTTTTACGAGCTGATGCCAGACGGCGATTGGGTTGTTCGACATGAACTCGCTCCTCGAAATCGACAGTTGGTGGATGGAACTCTGCGTTCAAGCGGCCTGCGCGGCTTTACGCGCATTATCCGCGGGACGGAACTTCGCCCGTCACCCCGCAGATGAAAACCGATTCGGTTCCTTGCCCTCCTGTACCGCCCACACGATCAGGATAATCCATCCAATTATTGGAATGAACCAGAGCAGCAGAAACCACGCGCTCCTGTCTGTATCATGCAGCCGGCGTGCGCCCACTGCCAGAGATGGCAGTAGAACCGCCAACGAAAAAAGCGCTGACAACGTCTCGCTCACGATGCCTGCTGCCGCCGACGCAAGGAAAGTGAATAGAAACCACCACCAAAATTCCGAGCGGGCGGCGCGCCCGTCAAACGCCGCATATTTTGACAAACACGTCTTGATGGATTCGCCGAACGTCATGTGGTTTCTCCTGATTGTGGTTTGCGGGAACTACACGGATTTAGCAGGTTTCGGATTCCAGTAGAGCACAACTCATTGAGGTAGGGTGCGCAACGTTTGAGCTGAGCCGGATGCCGGGGGCATTCCGAGTTGAGCGAACTGTCAGGCATTTGATCCTTTTGAAAGTGCTTTGGCTACTGCAGGCGGCAGTTTTTGGGGCGACTTTATGCGCAGCTGCTTGTTCACATTGAAGCGGCCGAACACAACCGTGATCTCCTTCGCCGATACGCCGAATTCTCCCGCAAGAAATCTGACCATATGATCGGTGGCCTTGCCGGCGACCGGCGTCGCCGTGACGCTGACCTTTAGTTGATTTCCTTTTACCTTGCCGATCGCATCGTGCTTTGCGCCGGGCGTTCCGAGAATATTCAGAACCAGCGTTTCTCCGTCCCAGGCACAACAAGAGGACGTTTCCAATCCCTTTCCAGTTGCTTTGCCTGAGGCCCTCGATTGTGTGTTCTTCACGTCTGTCTCGTTTGGCCGGCGCTGGAAAATACCTAGCGCAACAGTAACAGGCCTGCGCGGCTTTATGCGCTAGCCCGGTTGACCGCCGGGCTAGCGGTTCTCCTTCAGTTTGCTCGGATCGACTCGGAAAAGAACAGGAAAAGTCCTGCTCCATCTTCGCCAGCGCAGCGACCCGGCTTCCGAGACCGACCATAGTCGACCCTCGTCATCGAAGGCGATATCTTCAATGCCGATTACCATTTCGAAATTGGACGCGATTTGCCCTGTCTTGCTGTCGAGTCTGGACAGCAGGCCGAAGCGGCTGCTGCTCGCAGTTATCCAGAGATTGCCGGCCTTGTCGAATGCGGCGCCTTGAGCCTCGGGTGGAAGCGGGAGCGGCCGGATGGCAGCACTTTCGTTTATGGTTTTGCCATTGTGCGCATCGAAGACGGACAAGGGGAGGAAGTGTCCTTTTGCCTTCGCTGCGTCTTTCTCGAAGGAACCGATAAACACTGAAGCGCCATCGAAGTCGACGAACGAGCCCTTCAGCTCGCCACGCAAGGACACGGTGGCGGTGATTGCGTTCGACGAGCTTCCGGGCGAGAACGCCGCCGCCACGTCAATTCTGTAGAGTCGTCGCGTATCGGCAGCGATCAAGATACCTTTTCCGGCGTATGCCAGCCCGCCCGCGTGTCCGCAATCCTCGGGCAGATCGAACTGGCCCAGCGTGTTCCCGCTTTCCGGGTCGACCTTGAAAATCCGGCACGGTCCCTTATCCACTCTTGGGTCAGTGCTTCGGTAGGCAGACAGATAGACCGCGCCATCGGCCCAGGCAATGCCCTGCGGCACATAGCCCTCGTCGATTCCAGGAGCCCAGATCATTTTTGTTATTGCCTGGTCGTTTGCCGCAGAGCTTGGCCCGCCCGATACGTGGCTTGGCTTCATTCCAAGCACCTCCATCGCGCTCGCCGTCAATGAAAGAAACGCGCAGAACACGGCACCAATGGCCACTACCGATCTTATGAGCTCACGAAGCATGACGTTCCCCGGGAACGCAGGGTTCGCCCTTATTTGATATTTGGCGCCTACCTCACACATACGGCGTGCCATCCTTGTGCACGAACTTCCACTTCCCCTCGACGAGCAAGGCTTTGAGGTCGTCATCGGGATAGCTTCCTTCGTCCCCCGGCGTCCTGTCGCCGACTTCGAGGTACACAACTTCCTCTGCGGTTTCATTGACCAGGCGATGTCCGTTGCCGGTGCCCGCCTTGAAACCTGCGCACATTCCGGGAGAGAGCTGGGTTCTGCCTTCGTCGGTGTGCAGCGTCGGCCGACCTTGGAGGATATAAATGAACTCGTCCTGCCTGGTGTGAGCATGACGAAGGGCCGAGGCTGCATTGGGCGCCAGGCGCGTGAGGTTTACGCCAAAGTTTGCCAGGCCAAACAGATCGCCAAGTGGGCGCTTCTCCCTGCCCGCCATCCGCGACGCAAACGGTTCAGGGTAAACAGAGGGCCTGGTTCGAGCGGGTACCTCGGATGCGGTAACGGCGATGGGCTTTCCTATTTCTGACATGACACCTCGCGAGACGGGAATATGAGGGCTAGCGTTCAAGGTGACCGGTGCTGCACGGCCTCATCGCGCAGCGTCCAGAGAGCGAAGCGAACGGCCGACGGCCGGATTTGGCCACACGACTCTACGCAGCGAGCTCTTGCAAAATCTCCGGATGGCGTTCGGCGACCCGGAAAAGGGTTTTTGCCGCGCCTGATGGTTCGCGCCGACCTTGCTCCCAGTCCTGGAACGTACGCACAGAAACGCCAAGCAGTGCTGCGAAGGCAGTCTGAGAAAGCCCGGAGACCAGGCGGGCGTGAGCAATTGCCGATATTTCCGGACGATGGACGCGCGCACGGATACCGGCCTTCATTTCACGCACCGACGTTAGCAGTTCAGCGCCAATATCAATTGTTGGCTTACGGCCGACAGGTTTTTGTTTGGCTTTAGGCATTCTCGATCTCCTCTTTGATCTGGCGAAGTAAATGCGCCGGGATGTTTTCACGCACGGACTTTCCATAGACCAACAGCAACCAGATTTCTCCATTGGCGAGACGATTGAAATAAATGACTCGCACCCCGCCGCGCTTGCCACGACCAGTACTTCCCCAACGGGCCTTCCTTACACCTCCCGATCCGGGGACGACATCCCCAGCATCTGGATTTCCGGCGATGAAGGTGATGAAGGCATTTCGATCTTCATCGTTCCAGCAGTCGCTTGCGAGGCGCACGAACGTAGGGGTTTCGATGACCGTGAACATGAGTTGGACTATACGGCAATGCCGTAGTTACGTCAAACGTCGCAGGCCGTGCTCATGGTGAGGCCCGACGTTTGAGGCAACCGCCCTTGTGCGGCTTTTTGCCGAGCGTCCAGCGGCCCAAGGGAGCGAGCTTGAGCGCCGGGTTCGGCCCCTGAAGCGCAACCGTGCTATGCAGCCTGCAACAGAAACTCAACCTTTACAGCGTCATACGGGAAGACAATGCGGCCGTCCTCTGTCTTGCTAAGCACTCCGGCGTTGAGCAGCGCAGTAACGTCGCCGTGCACGGCCTTTACGTCGCGTTCAGCGCGGCGTGCGGTCTCGCGAATGGATACCGGTCCCGCCCCGCAAAGCACCTTGAGTAGTTCCCATCGCTTTTCGGTTAGCACCTTCCACAGCAATTCGGGAGTGGCAAAGCTGATACGCGCAGTCTTCTGGGCTTTTCCTGTCTTCCAGGCGTTGGCAAAATCAGCCATGGAGTCGGCAGGGGTTCGCACATCAAGAGTTACTGTTTTCATGGGTCCACCTCGCAATATCCTTCTGGAAGTCGGCGATCAATTGATCCGGAGTAGTAAAAGCGTAGACACTTTCCTTGTTGCCGAAATGCCGGTGATCGCCCTTCCCGCCTTCGTTGTCGTAGCGCAGAACGCATTCCCCACGCACGACATAGGCCAGCCGGTACTTGAACTCGTGTACCGAACCTTTGAGTGGTATCGGCAGGCGCCACAGCACCAATTCCGCGAACGCCAACTCTGAGTAGGCGATACGAGTGCTAACAAGCTGAACAGCTTTCATGTTGGAGATAGTGCCAACATGCGCCGCCGTTGTCAATCAGTCCAACGCTTGCGCACGACGAGAAGGGGCCGAACGTCTGAATTCACCGGCCTTGCGCGGCTTTATGCGCAAGCTCCGGTGAAGTGATGGGTCAGGCTGATAGCCCAAAGCGCAAAAGTCGGCGCTGGCGAGACGGTGACCAAGACGCCAATGCTCACCGTAACATCAGCGCGAACACACCCCAACCCAGGTACTCACGCGTGTAAGTCGCGTAGCGCTCGGGTTCCGAGGTCAGTTCGGCACGAACCTCTTTGACCAACTCATCGTCGGGATTGGCTTCAAGCCAGCGGCGCATGGTGAGCCACTTGGCCGCCTCGTATCTGTCCCAGCCGTCCTGGTCAGCCAGAACCATTTCAACGACGTCGTAGCCAAGGCGGCCAAAAGACGCGAGAAGTTCTGGGAGCATGAGAAAGTCGGAAATTGAGTTGGCAAGACACCCCTTGGCAACATCTTCCGTCGGCGGTAACTGCCGCCAGTAGGGCTCGCCGATGAGGATGATCCCCCCGGTGCGCAAACTCCGCGCCAGAAGTTCGATTGTGCCGGCAATGCCACCGCCGATCCAGGTAGCACCGACACAGGCTGCTACATCGACCTTCTCGTCAGAGACATAGCCGGCGGCATCGCCATGGATGAACTTGACTTGATCGGCGACGCCGAGTTCTACAGCACGTAGTTTCGCTTGCTCGGTGAACAGCTGGCTCATGTCGATGCCGGTGCCGATGACACCGTGGTCGCGTGCCCAGGTACACAGCATCTCCCCCGAACCGCTGCCAAGGTCGAGCACTCGGGCCCCCGATTCCAGACGCAGCGCTGTGCCGAGAGTAGCGAGCTTTTCGGGTGTGATCGGGTTGTGGATACGGTGAGCGCTTTCAGTGATGTTGAATATTGGTGGGATGTCCATTGTGAAAAGCGTCCTTACGGAAGTGAAAAGATTCGGTCGCGGCCTAACGTTTGAATTCACCGGCCTGCGCGGCTTTTCGCGCAGGCCCGGTGGAATGATGGGTTAGCCCGTTGCGCTTAGAACGGAATGTCATCAAAGTCAGTGGTTTCGGTTGCAGGCGTTGGCTGCTTAAATGCCCCTACTTTGGTAATCAAACCGTCCAAAGACTTCCGTTCAAACTCCGAAAGTGATGCCTGCTCAAGAAGGCTTTTGATCTGCTGGTCTGTGGCAACAGACCACGAATCGAGTATGCCGAATAGCTCTACTTTCCTTGTTGAGTGCAGAGTGGCGAACGCTTTAGCAATGCACTGTAGGAGCTGGGTTCGATGATGCGGCTTGTTCAGTAGGGCCAAAACAACTTCGTTCGCAACTCGGTCAGGCACTTTTCCTTTGGCTTGAATGCCCTGATACTTTCCGAAAAAGCCGAAGGGATCGAGTCCGGCACGGAGCGGAACGATGTCGACTTTTCGCCCGAGGGCGTAGCCGACCTCTTGGGCACACCAATCAGAGTCTTTGAAGCCGGGCTCAACGACCGCAACAAGAACGTCCATTGTCTCCAACCCAGCTTCCACTTCCTCTCGCCACTCGCGCGTTGCTTTTATGTCTTCATGTGCAATAAATGCAGACACGCCCCAATTGGACAAACTGGCTTTTAAGGCCGACATACGCTCACGATTCGAGGACAAGTGGCTTATGAATGCTCGTAGATAGCCATCTTTCCAAAAGTCCGCAGACTTGACCGCAGCAGGGGAAAAGACCCGCAAGTACTTTTCTGGCTCCTTTTGTTGGTACCAGAGGTCTATGTCGAAGTGGTCAATGACCTCCGGAATAAGGGAGCTATCCGACTCGAAGATTGTGCCGAGAACTTCACCGACGCAGTATGGATAGTCGTCGTCTCCGAAACTAAGAGAGCGAAGTAAGCGAGGGTGATCCGAAATGCTCTTGAGGCCGCCAGTAATTTGGCCAAGAGACAGCCAGTCGCTCTCCGAAAAGGTCTCGACGACATACTTTGTGATTACTGCAACCTTCTTCCGCTCAGATGAGTCCATGATGAAAAGGGCTAACGTTCAAGGTCAGGGGCGCTGCGCGGCCTTATCGCGCAGTGTCCCCTGCACCGCGGGGTTGGGCACCGCTCCCGCGACACGACTGCTTATTTCTCACCTGGCGTAAGCTTTCGAAAAACAGCACCGTTTTGTCCGCCCGTATATACATAGCGAGCCCAGAGTTCATCACCTCTGAGTTCGTAGTACTCCATACCATCTGGCTTTTCCCGCATAAGCACATTGTTCTTGATGTCACACGACTGAAATCTGTTAGGAACGGCTGATGTAGTCCAGCTCATACATTTGGCAACACAATTCGCAGCGACCTCTACAACCCAAAGCCAAGTTTGACCATATACTGGCCAGCTTCCAGTCCATCGACCGGAAAAAGCTGCGCACTCCTTCGGTACATCTGAGCCAGGCTCCACGATTATCTTTGCTGTACGCCCAGCCTGATAAGAGGCCATTCTCTGCTTTAGTTCATCCTCTGAAAGTCTTTCCATCGATACTTCCTTGGTATTTCCCTTTGAGCCCGTATATGTTCCTTCAAACAATCCACTAGGCGTTTGAGTTACAGCGTACCGATTGCCTGATTGGGTATTGAAGCGAAGCTTGCGTTCTTTTGCGGTCTGCATTACTTCCGCTTCGACCGCGTCCTGTCTGCCGTCGATGAATCCATAGGTAGCATCAAGGGCAAATGCTTCGTCATTCCTATGTTTCGCCGCAGTTATTCTCAGGATCAATGTTCTCGCTTGGCCCTTAATCGTTACCAACCATGGAGAAACTAAGTCAGTCTGCAATTGTGCAAGTGTGCTTTCTTGCGCGAACACCGGGTGCACGGAGAATAGAAACAAGGTTCCGAAGAAGACTGCGAGGAATGTTTTTTTGATTTCCATGATCTGAAGCCTCGAAGGATTGTGAATGAAGATGCCCAACGTTAAATGGGCAGCAAATTTGCAGGGTTTCGCGGACGGCTTGCTGCATAACCAGGGAGTGGCGCCATGAAAAACTCCTTGCAATCGATGTGTTGCGCATTATACTGTGTATATGTACAGTACTAAAAAACTCCCCAAACCCTGCAAGCCGGCGGATCGTCCGTCGCTGGCCTCCAGCCGCTTGCTGGATCAGGTGCGGGAGCGCATCCGCTACAAGCATTACAGCATACGTACCGAGTCAAGTTATGTCTAATGGATTCGTCGCTTCATCCGGTTCAATGGCTTGCGTCACCCGCGTGACATGGGCGCGCCGGAGGTGACTGACTTCCTGTCGTGGCTGGCGGCAGAGCGCGAGGTGGCGCCCTCGACGCACAAGCAGGCACTGTCGGCGACCCTGTTCCTGTACCGAGAGGTGCTGGAAACCGACCTGCCTTGGATGGACGACATGCTGCGGCCCAAGGTCCGCCAGCGGGTGCCGGTGGTGCTGTCTGAGGCCGAGGTGGCGCGGCTGCTGGCTTCGCTCGAAGGGTGATGTTGCCGGCCGCGCTGGCCGAGCCCTTGCGCCTGCAGATCGCCCATGCGCGCGCGTTGTGGGAGCACGACCGCGAGGCCGGTCGGCCCGGGATCGAGATGCCCGACGCCCTGGCGCGCAAGTGGCCGCAAGCCGCGGTGTCATGGCTCTGGTTCTGGGTCTGGCCGTCGCCCGAGCTGTCCGCCGATCCGCGCAGCCGCGTTGAACGCCGCCATCACTTGTACGAACAGCGTCTGCAACGTGCGATCCGCGACGCGACTTTTCTGGCGGGAATCCGCAAGCCGGTGACGGTGCACACACTGCGGCATTCCTTTGCCACCCACCTGCTCGAAGCCGGCTACGACATCCGCACCATACAAGAGCTGCTCGGCCATGCGGACGTGTCCACCACCATGATCTACACCCACGTGCTGAACAAAGGTGGGCGAGGAGTGGTCAGTCCCATCGATCGCATGGCATTGACAGAATGTAGCCAGGCGGCTACAGTTGCTTCGTGATTGAAGTTCGCAAGACCGAACTCTTCGCGCGATGGCTCGACGGCCTTGGCGATCTTCAAGCGAGAGCACGCGTACAGGCAAGAATCGAGCGGCTCGCTGCCGGAAATCCAGGAGACGTCGAGCCGGTTGGTGAGGGTGTCTCGGAATTGCGAATCAACTACGGTCCCGGTTATCGGGTGTATTTCAGGAAGCGCGGGCGGGAGCTGATCATTCTGCTGGCGGGTGGCGACAAGAGCACCCAGGCCAGGGACATCAAGACGGCCTTGCGCCTCGCACGCAATCTTTCGGACTAAGCGCCATGGGCAAGACCGTGACCACTCGCTACGACGTTGCCGACCATCTCAGAACTCCTGAAGAAATGGCCGCTTATCTTGAGGCCTGTTTTGAAGAAGCCGACGGGGATGCCGCATTCATCGCCAAGGCGCTCGGCGATATTGCTCGTGCCAAGGGCATGTCACAGGTCGCACGGGATGCCGGCCTGTCGCGTGAAAGCCTTTATAAAGCGCTTTCCGGCGAACGTAGTCCGGGCTTCGACACTATCCTCAAGGTCATCGGGGCGCTGGGGCTGAAGCTGCATGCCGAAGCGAGTCACGACTAGCTCGAATGTTCAACTCGCCATTCGGAGGTGTGCGCCGCAATAGTGCCGCACCGGGCCTTCAAATAGACCCCAGCCCGCTGGATCCTCATTGATGCCGCCCTGGCTCGCCGCGCTGTTCACCCGGCGCATGCTGATCTGCGTGTTCACCGGCTTCTCGTCGGGGCTGCCGCTGTATCTGCTGCTGAACCTGGTGCCGGCCTGGCTGCGCTCCGAAGGCGTCGATCTGAAAACCATCGGCCTGTTCGCCCTGATCCAGTTTCCCTATACCTGGAAGTTTCTCTGGTCACCGCTGCTCGACCGCTATGCGCCGCCGCTGGGCCGGCGCCGCGGCTGGATGCTGATCACCCAGGTCGGCCTGCTGGCGGCGATCGCCTCGCTCGGCCTGTTCGCGCCGGGCAGCGAGATCGTGCCGATCCTCTGGCTGACGGCGGCCGTCGCCCTGCTCTCGGCGACGCAGGACATCGCGCTCGATGCCTACCGCCGCGAGATCCTTTCCGAGCAGGAACTGGGGCTGGGCAATTCGGTGCACGTCAATGCCTACCGCATTGCCGGGCTGGTGCCGGGTTCGCTGTCGCTGATCCTGGCCGACCGCCTGCCCTGGCTTCAGGTGTTTGTCATCACGGCGCTGTTCATGCTGCCGGGCATGGCGCTGGCGCTGTTCGCGCGCGAGCCGGCGGTGGCCGGCGGCGCGCCGAAGACGCTGCGCGATGCGGTGGTCGAGCCGTTCCACGAGTTCATCGACCGCGCCGGCCTGCGCGAGGCGCTGCTGATCCTGGCCTTCATCTTTCTCTACAAGCTGGGCGACTCGATGTGCACCGCGCTGGCGACGCCGTTTTATCTGGACATGGGCTTTGCCAAGTCGCAGATCGGCATCGTGGCGAAGAATGCCGGCTTGTGGCCGGCGGTGATCGGCGGCCTGATCGGCGGACTGTGGATGGTCAAGCTGGGCATCAACCGCGCGCTGTGGCTGTTCGGCGTGGTGCAACTGGTCTCCATCCTGGGCTTTGCCTGGCTGGCCTGGCTCGGCCCGCACGCTGCGGTGGGCGCGGCGGAACTGGCGCAGCTGGCGCTGGTGATCGGCTTCGAGGCGCTGGGCGTCGGGCTCGGCACCGCAGCCTTCGTCGCCTTCATCGCCCGGGCGACCCATCCGCTTTACACGGCGACCCAGTTCGCCTTGTTCACCAGCCTGGCCGCCGTGCCGCGCACCTTCATCAATGCCACCACCGGCTACCTGATCGAGCAGATGGGCTGGTTCGGCTTCTTCCTGCTGTGCGCGCTGCTCGCGGTGCCCGGCATGCTGCTACTGGTCAAGGTGGCGCCCTGGAACCACCAGCCGGCGGCGTTAATGGCAGCGTAATCGGGATGGTCATTGCCGCTGCGGGGCGGATGGCGTGGCGCTAAAACAACGCAATTGCCTAAATTGGAGTCCCCACTCAACTTTTCTGCGGGTGCTGCGTTATATAGTTTGAACCGTGCGGTTCCCGTACAGGAGGCCGAAATGTTGATGGTGATGGAAATGAGTACAGGCAAAGTCATTGAGGATGAATTCGGAGCGTTCGAGGATGAAGTCCTCAATGCCGAGTGGACACCCGCCAGCCCCGCGCTTCAGCTCGGCTTGCAGGAAGTTCAGCAGCGCGTGGCGGCTTCGCAAGAAGTCGACGCCGAGGCATTTCTTGCCGCGATGTACCGCAACCAGCAGTGAGCGCCGGCAAACTTAGCTGACTCCTGTTGGTATCATCGTGCGCTTCGCCATTCTGGAAGCGCATGATGAGTTCCGTTGCCACGCCCGCCGCCGCAGTTACCACCCCTCCCGCCCGCACCGACTACCCGCATTTTCTTGCCATCCCCACCCGCTGGATGGACAACGACGTCTACGGCCACGTCAATAACGTCGTCTATTACAGCTACTTCGACACCGTCATCAACGAACACCTGATCCGCGAGGGCGGGCTGGACATCCATCATGGCGGCGTGGTCGGCTACTGCGTCGAATCGCAATGCCGCTATCTGGCGCCGCTGGCCTTCCCCGAGACCATCGAGGCCGGCTTGCGCGTTGCGCATCTGGGCAACTCCTCGGTGCGCTACGAAATCGCGCTGTTCCGCCAGGGCGAGGATGCACCCGCGGCATTGGGCAGCTTCGTCCATGTCTTCGTCTCGCGCGAAGAAATCAAGCCGACGCCGATTCCGCCCGCGATTCGCGCCTGCCTCGAACGCCTGCGGCGCTGAACCTTAAAACCTCAGTTAGCCACAGAGTACACAGAGTAAAAACAGTGGATTGCATAGAGCCCGCTGCTCACCCGATGGGTGATGGGAAGAGAAGACCCAAACCCGCTCTATCTCTGTGCCCTCTGTGTTCTCTGTGGCAGGAAGTGCGGTTTATGGGATGAAGGATTCGAGCATCATCCTGCTGCTGTGCGTGGCCGCTGTGTTCAGCATGACGGGCTTCTCGACCTGGCCCGCGCTGCTGCCGGAACTGCAGGCGGCCTGGGGGCTTTCCGGCAAGGAGGCGGGCGCCATCGGCGGCAGCTACTTCGCCGGCTACATGCTCGCCGTTCCGCTGCTGTCGGGCCTGACCGATCGCATCGATGCGCGTCGCGTCTATGTCGGCGCCTGCCTGCTGGCCTCGGTCGGCCATTTCGGCTTTGCCCTGTTCGCCCACGACCTGGTTTCCGCCTGCCTGCTGCAGGCCATCGGCGGCGCGGGCCTGGCCGGCACCTACATGCCCGGCCTGAAAGCGCTCACCGACCGCGTCGGCGGCGCGCGCCTGCCGCGCTACATCGCCTTCTACACCTCGACCTTCGGCATCGGCGCCGCGGTTTCCTATGCGCTGTCGGGCTGGATCGCCCTGATCGACTGGCGCGCGGCATTCGTCTTCGGCGGCATCGGCCCGTTCGTCGCGATCGGCCTGATCCTGCGCGGCCTTGCCCCGGTGGCGCCGCACGGCGGGCATGTGCCGGGGGTTGCCGCACAGCTTGCCGTGCTCAAGGATCGTGCGGTGCGCGGCTACGTGCTCGGCTATGCCGCGCATTGCTGGGAACTGTTCGGCCTGCGCTCGTGGATCGTCGGCCTGCTGGCGTTTTCCGCGACGCAGGGCAGCCTGCCGCTGGCGCCCGCCACGGCAGCGGCGGTGATCAACCTGGTCGGCATTCCGGCCAGCATTCTCGGCAACGAGTTCGCCGGCCACCACAACCGGCGTCGCACCATCCTCACCATCATGCTCGCCTCCGGCGCGCTGGCCTGGGCGGTGGGCGCGGCCGCCAGCTGGCCGCTGGCACTGCTGGCGCTGCTGCTGATCTACCAGGTGGTGGTGATGGCCGATTCGGCGGCGCTCACCGCCGGCCTCGTGGCGGTGGCCGATCCGGCGCGGCGCGGCGCGGTGATGGCCGTGTATTCGATGGCCGGCTTCGGCGCCGGCTTTCTGTCGCCGCTGGTCGCCGGCGCGGTGCTCGACGCCGGCGGCGGCAGCAGCTCCGCGCTGGGCTGGATGCTCGCCACCGGCAGTCTCGGCATCTGGTGTTTGCTGGCGCCGCTGGCGATCAGGCGCTGAGGCGCACCCGGCTCGGTTTCAGCGCCTGCACCGCAACCCCGTCGCCGCGCCTGACGGCGAACTGCTGGCCGGGGCCGAGGATGTAGTCCTCGACGTCGCCATCGCGCGTCAGCCAGAGTTCGCCGGCGAGGCAGACCAGGCTGAAGTTTTGATCCGGCAGCGCGAGCATCTGGCCGGCCGCAACGCTGTGATCGGCCAGGCCGGACGCGGCCTCCTGCGGTGCAGCCGCGCGCATGGCGAACGCCGATTTGGCGTAGCCGCTGCAGCCTTTATGCATTCCGGAGCGGAATCCGATAATATTGCGTTCGAGAGTCTGCGTTGCCATGATCTTCTCCTGTGATGATCTCTGCAGGTGCATTATTGGACTGTCCGCACCGGCCGACCAGCGATATCGAGGCGCGTCATACATGAGCCAAAGGAATGCGTAAGGACGATCTGCCGCCGCTCGAAGCCTTGCGTGCGTTCGACGCGGCGGCGCGCCATCTGAGCTTCACGCGTGCCGCCGAGGAACTGTTCGTCACGCAGTCGGCGGTCAGCAAACAGGTGATTGCCCTGGAGTCGGCGTTGGCGACACGCCTCTTCGAGCGCAAGACGCGTGCGCTGGCACTCACCACGGCGGGCGAACGGCTGCAGCGCGCCACCGAGACCGCCTTTGCCGAGTTGCGCAGAGCGGCGGCCGAGTTGCGCGGCGGCGAGGAGCCGACCATAACGCTGTCCACCACGCAGGCCTTTGCCAGCTTCTGGCTGATTCCGCGCCTGGCGGAGTTCCGCCGCAGCCATCCCGGCATCGACATCCGCATATCGGCCGACACGCGGCTGGTCGACCTGGAGCGCGGCCGCTTCGACGCCGCGGTGCGCTACATGCAGGATCGCAATGCGCCGGCGACCGCCTTGCGCCTGTTCGGCGGCACGGTGTTGCCGGTGGCCAGCCCGGCCTACCTGAAGAAATCCGCCAGGCCGCTGGCGAAGCCCGCCGATCTGGCGCATCACATCCTGCTGGTGTATGAAGACGAGAAGCAGCGCCTCCCCTGGCTGTCGTGGCCGGTCTGGCTGGAGATGGCGGGCGTGGCGGATCTGCGCCCGGCCGGCAGCATCGCCTTCAACCAGTACGAGCCGGCGATTCGCGCCGCGGTCGATGGGCAGGGCGTCGCGCTCGCCACGCAGGCGCTGGTCGCCGACCTGCTCAAGCAAGGCAAACTGGTGGCGCCGCTACCGCAGCGCTTTTCCAATCCGCGTTCCTACTACCTGATGCTGGCGGACCGGGTGGCGGCGAATCCGGCGGTGGAACCGTTCCGGCAATGGCTGGCAGATCAGGTCAAGTTGGACGCCGGGAGCACCAAACCCGCTCCACGGCGCCGGCGCTAGTCGCCGTTGCAGCTGTCTTTCAGCCGGGCGGCACCAAGCCATTGCTCGGCGAGTTGGTCCGCCGCCAGCGGCTGCGCAAACAGGAAACCCTGCGCCAGATCGCAGCCGAGACCTTGCAGCAGGACGTGCTGCGCTTCGCTTTCGACGCCTTCGGCGACCACTTCGAGCGACAGGCTTTTCGCCAGCGACAGGATGGCGCTGACGATGGATTGGTCGTCGGCATTGGTCGGTGCGTCGTTGACGAAGGCGCGATCGATCTTGAGCCGGCTGACCGGAAAGCGTTTGAGGTAGGCAAGGCTCGAATAGCCGGTGCCGAAGTCGTCCACCGACAAGGCGATGCCGAGATCATGCAAGGCCTGCAGCGTGACGAGCGCGCGCTCGACGTCGAACATCACGACCGATTCGGTGATTTCCAGTTCCAGCGAGCTCGGCGTCAGCCCGGTTTCGGCGAGGATGACTTCGATGCGCGGGGCCAGACCGGCATCGCGGAACTGGTGGCCGGAGAGGTTGACCGCCACCGGCACGGTCGGCAACCCGGCCTTGCGCCAGGCGGCGATCTGGCGGCAGGCCGCGACCAGGACCCAGTCGCCGAGGCGGCCGATCAGGCCGCACTCCTCGGCGACGGCGATAAATTCCGCGGGCAGCAGCAGCCCGAGGGTGGGGTGCTGCCAGCGCACCAGAGCCTCCACGGCACGCAGCGAGCCGTCGTCACAGTCGACGATGGGCTGGAAGTACAGCACCAGCTCATTGCGTTGAATGCCCCGCCGCAGGCTGGATTCGATCTGGAAATACTGTTCGGCGGCAGCCTTCATTTCCGGCGAGAAGGCGCAGATGGCGTTGCGGCCGCTGGCCTTGGCGCGGTACATCGCGGTGTCGGCATTGCGCATCAGGATCTCGGCGCGGCTGCCGTCCTTCGGGTACAGCGCGATGCCGATCGAGGGCGTCACGTACAGATCATGTCCGGCGACGTTGATCGGATCGTGAAATGCGGCATGCACGCGCTCGGCCAGCGGCGTGACTTCTTCCGCGGCGTCGAGTTCGGGCGCAAGAATGACGAACTCATCGCCGCCGATGCGCGCCACGGTATCGCCGGCCCGCAACGCCTCGGCGAGGCGCGTCGCCACCTTGCGCAACAGCATGTCGCCGATGTGGTGACCGAGGGAATCGTTGATGGTCTTGAAGCGGTCGAGGTCGATGAAGATGATCGCGAGTGAGCGTCCGGAGGCGTTGGCTGCCGTGATCGCATCCTCGATCCGGCTGTGCAGCAGGTTGCGGTTGGGCAGGCCGGTCAGGGAATCGTGGTGGGCAAGATGGCGCAGGCGCCGCTCGGCGCGGCGCCGCTCGACCACCTCGGCCTCGAGCTTGACGTTGGTGCCGGCGAGTTCCGAGGTGCGCTCCATGACGCGCACCTCGAGGTCCTTGCGCGAACGCAGCAATTCCTCCTCGGCGCGCTTGCGTCCGGTAATGTCGGCGGCGATGATCAGGAATCCCTCGACCCGATCCGTGCTGCGGCGCAGGCTGGAGACCGATAGCTGTGCCGGGAAGCGGCTGCCGTCGCCGCGTATCAGGGTGCATTCGCAATCGCTGATGTCGCCCATGCGGGCCCGCGCAAAGAGGGCATCGGTGGCGCTGAGCGGCCGTCCGAGCTCCCGTTCCAGCGCCGCGCGTTTGGCGTCCATTTGTTCGGCGTCGATGAAGCCCTCGAGGCCGAGGTGGCCGATCAGCGCGTCGGGCGCGATGGCGAGCATGGTCGCCGTGGCCGGATTGCACGATACGACGCGACCGGCGGCATCGGTGGCAATGATCATGTAGTTGGCGCTGTCGAGAATCGCACGCTGCAGCATCTCGCTCTCGTGCAGGGCATCCTCGGCGAGCTTGCGCTCCGTGATGTCCTCCATGTTCCAGATCGAGCCGGCGTGGGGGTCGGCCGGATTGATCGCCTTGCCGGTAATCCGCACCCAGAACGGCTCGCCATTGCGGCGCTGCTGAATGACTTCGGCCGTATAGGTTTCGCCGCGCGCCATGGCCGCGTAGGCCAACTCGCCGGTCTTCGCCCAGGCTGCGTCCGACGGAAAAGTCTCCCGCGTCGGCAGCCGGCTGAGCTCTTCGGACGTGTAGCCATAGATTTCGGCGTAGCGGCGATTGCAGCGCTGCACCACGCGATCCTTGACGAAGGCGATGCCGACCACGCTGTGGTCGAGGATCAGTTGCTGCTCCGCGTAGGCCGCCTGCAACGCTTCGTCCGCACGCTTGAAGGCGCTGCGATCCTCGAGCAGCCAGATCGTTCCCTGCGTCGTGTCGTCCGGATTGCGCACATAACCGATCAGATTGACCCAGATGTCCGAGCCGTCCTGGCGGCGCATGTACAGCTCGACCTGAAAGGGTTGCGCGGTGGACAACAGGGGCATGGCCAGGCGGCCCACTTCGGCGTACTCCTCGTCCGACCGGTAGAGCAGGCGGGCCGGCCGGCCCACCGCATCGTTTGCGGCGAAGCCGAACATCTCGGCGAATTTCCTGTTGTAGCGCCTCATCTTGCGCTCGTGCGTGAGCAGGATGCCGACCGAAGCGTTGTTCATGATGGCTTCGAACTCGCGCACGCTGGCCTTGAGCGCGATCTGGGCGCGCCGGGCCTCCTCGATATCCTCGAAGATCCAGATCGTGCCGCGCTGCGTGTGCTCCGGATCGTAGGCCTTGGCGAACACCCGGCACCAGACCAGGCTGCCGTCCTTGCGCCTGAATTCGCGTTCCGTGGTGAACGCACCGCCGGCGGCGAGCAGCGGCCCGGCGGCGAGTCCCAGTTCTTCGTAGGCCTCCTGGCCCGGGTAGATGATCACTCCGGGCTGTCCCCGCAGCTCATCCGGCATGTAGCCGAGGATTTCCGCCATGCGCAGGTTGCAGCGCTGGATGATGCGGTCGCGCGAGTAGAGGATGCCGACCGAGGCATTGGTGAAGATCGCATTGAGTTCAAGGAGCACCTCGCGCTGCGCTTCTTCTGCGCTTCTGCGCGCGGTGATGTCGGTGATGGTCCACACCGTGCCCTGCTGCGGATCAGCCGGATCGACCAGGTAGGAATGCGACTCGCCCCAGAAACAGCTCCCATCCTGACGCCGGAACAGCATTTCGGTCTTGTAGGGCTGGCCGGCGGCAAGCAGCGGCGCCGCATTCCGGCTGACTTCCTTGAAGGCTTGGTCGGAAGGGTAGATCACGCGGGTGGATTGTCCGACACCCTCGTCGCCCTGAAATCCGAACAGCTCGCCGCATTTGCGGTTGTAGCGAACAATGCGCCGGTTCTGCGAGAAGCCGATGGCGATCGGCGCGTTGAGCATGATGGCGTGGTACTCGAGCATCGCGCGCCAATCGACATGCACCAGTTCGCGCGGGCTTTCATCGTCGAGCGGCGTCGCCGAGAGCAGAATGCTTTCGCGCGACACGGTGGGGATGATGCGCAATACCGCGGCGCGCGACTTGCCCTGCTGCGCGCGCAAGGAGCAAACCAGCGGCGCAATCGCGGCGTCGCCCGCGATCGCCCGGGCCAGCCATTCGGCGCATTCCGGGTGGTGGATCAGATCCTTGAGCGCGCTGCCGGCCAGCGTCCCGGGGCTTTCTCCGAGCAGCGCATGGAAGGCTGCGTTGGCGTATTCAACCGTCCCCTTGCGGTCCGCCGCAAGCAGCGGAATGCCTATCCAGGATAGCGCGTCAGCATAGCGGTGAGCCGGGGACATGGACGTAATGCCTTATTGCCGCGCCAGCATCTGATTCATGGGGACACCTCCGAACCCACTCTACTCCCGAATCCGGGTTGTCGGACAGGATACGGTTGGCGCCCGGTGTCCCGGCGGGTCGGCGGCAGCGGTGGCAGGCGCGGTATAGTTAAGCGGTTTATTCCGTACCTGTGTCGCCCGCCCGGAGCCCTGCCCATGACCGATGCCGCAATTCCTCCCGATCAGAACGACGCCGCGAAGCCGCCCAAGGACGAGCAGACGGTGTGTCTGCGGTGCGGAACCCGCGGACCGGTCGGCGACGACGGCTTCTGCGACAAGTGCGAGAAGGCGCTGGAACAGGCCTGCCTGTGATCGCCGGCGGCAGCCGAAGCACTACGGGCTGCTTGCCGCCTTGCATCCGCTGAAGGAACTTGTCGCGCCATCCTGGAGGGTCGCTTCGTTGCCGTTGATCTCCAGCACCGCGATGCCGTTGCTGTAACGCGAGCCCGACCCCAGCTTGTCGAGCCGAACCTCCCGCTCGGGCAGGATCAGCCATACGCCGGCGCCGCCGTCCAGCGTGCGGACATAAAAGCGCTTGCCGGCGGCGCACTGGTATTCGGTCGCATTGACCGGCGTCCGCGAGCGTGCCTCAACCGTGTCGCTGCCGAACGGCAGATACTTCTTGACGTTCATCTCGCCGCAGCCGGCCAGCAGCAGCGGGATGCAGGCCAGGCCCGCACCGCTCATGCGCATCAGTTTTCTTTGCATCTTGTTCTCCGTGTTGGTCAGTCGTTGTTCCATCACAAGGCGTGCACGCGGTCGCCGCGGGCGAAGCCGAGCAAGGGCCCCGGCACGCCGCGTCCCAGCGCGATCACCTTGAACAATTCGCCCATCTCGTTGGGCGAGATCAATACATTCACCGCGCCGCGCGCGCGCAGTTCGCTTGCCGTTACCGCGCCGCCAGCGCCGACTCCCGGCTCCGGCAGCAGCTCGCTCAGGCCGCAGTTGATCAGGAAGTTGGCCTGGCTGGTGTAGCCCAGCACCTCCAGCCCGGCATCGAAGCCGGCCTCGGCCACCGCGGTGAAGTCGACATGCGCGGTGATGTCGGACAGGCCGGGCAGCCAGAAGGGATCTTCATGCACCCGATGCCGGTAATGGCAGCGCAGCGTGCCGCCATCGCGCAACGGATGATAAAGCTCATGGCGCGGCAGGCCGTAATCGATCAGCAGCATCGCGCCCTGTTCCAGGCGCCGCGCCAGTTCGGCCACCCAGGCCCTGGCCGCGAGGCTGATCTCGCCGCGATACGGCGCAATCACCGGCACGGCATTTGCCGCGTCGAGCAAGGCGCCTGCCGCCGGGCGTTCGACCACCACCAGTTGCCCGTTCGCCAGTCCGACACCGCGTTCCAGCACGCCGGACTCCGCCCCTGCGTCGTCCCAGCGCACCGCATGGGTCGGCATCGCGTCGAGCACTTCGTTGCCCACCAGGCAGCCGCAAAATCGTTCCGGCAGCTGGTCCAGCCACTCCACGCAGCCGGCAAACTGCGGCGCATGGGCGGCCAGGGTCGCCGCCTGGCGCGCGCGCAACTCGCCGGAAAGTTCGAGGATCTGGTAGCGCTCCGGGGCGCAACCGAGTGCGGCCAGGGCCGGCAACAAATCCGCCGCCAGCCGCCCGCTGCCGGCGCCGGCTTCGATCACCAATGGACTCGAGGCGGCCAGCACTTGCGCCACCTGTCGTGCCAGCGCCCGGGCATACAGCGGCGTCAGTTCCGGCGCGGTGAGAAAGTCGCCGCCGGTGTGATGATCGCCGAACTTGTGTGCGCCGCCCGAGTAGTAGCCGAGGCCCGGCGCATACAGCGCCAGCTCCATGTAGCGGGCGAAGGTGATCCAGCCGCCGCCGGCCGCAATCTCGGCGGCGATGATGCGGCTCAGCGCCGCGCTGGCGGCGCGGGCATCGGCCGCGGGTTCGGGCAGATCGGCCTGCATCGAACTCAGGGAGCCGGGTTGCCGGCGACGAGTTCCGCCATCTGCAATGCAGCGTCGGTTCCCTGTTCGCGCAGGCCGGCCACCACTCCGGCGCGATTGACGGCCGGCTGGTTCTGGCTGACCTTCCACTTGCCCTTGAGTTCGGTGATGGTGATCTCGATGCCGACAATGGCTGCCATCATTTTGTCGATGTAGTCGGGCGGTGCGTCGTCGATCTGCCAGGGTTCGGCAAAGTCGGCCTCGTGATGGGTGACCAGGGTTTCCAGTTGCTGGACCAGCCAGGCCGGATCGTCGATCGCCCGCAGCCGGCCGCGGGCATGGACTACCACGTAGTTCCAGGTCGGCACCGCCTTGCCGTGCTCGCGCTTGGTCTCGTACCACGACGGCGTCACATAGACCTGCGGGCCGTGAAAAATCACCAGCACCTCGGTGTCGGCGAACTGCTGCCATAAGCGATTGGCACGCGCAACATGGCCCTGCAAGGCGCCGAACGGACCGATCTCGGGCTCCAGATGCAGCGGCAGGTGGTTCGCCGTCAGGCCGTCCGCGCCGTGCGTAACCAGCGTGGCGAAGGGATGCTCGCGCATCAGCTCACGCAGCACCTCGGTGCGGCTTTCCTCGAATTGGGCAGGCAGATACATCAGGGGGTCTCCGTCGGCGGACTCAGATCACTATGCCGCTCTTCTCGCCGATCTCATAGACGATGTGGGCGCGGCCGACCAGCAGCGTGTCGAGCGTGCCGATCTGCTTCACGTCCTTGTTGGTGTAGGGCAGCTTGTGCAGGATGTAGCGCAGCGCATTGAGCCGTGCGCGCTTCTTGCAGTCGGACTTGATCACCGTCCACGGCGCGTCGGCGGTGTCGGTATGGAAGAACATCGACTCCTTGGCCTTGGTGTAGTCCTCCCATTTGTCGAGCGAGGCGAGGTCGATCGGCGAGAGCTTCCATTGCTTGAGCGGATGCGTTTCGCGTTCCTTGAAACGGCGGCGCTGTTCCTCGCGCGAGACCGAGAACCAGAACTTGATCAGATGCACGCCGCTCCTGACCAGCGTGCGCTCGAACTCCGGCGTCTGGCGCATGAATTCCTCATACTCGGCATCGGTGCAGAAGCTCATCACGCGTTCGACCCCGGCGCGGTTGTACCAGGAGCGGTCGAACAGCGAAATCTCGCCGGCGGTCGGCAGGTGCTGCACGTAGCGTTGGAAGTACCATTGGCCGCGTTCCACCTCGGAGGGCTTTTCCAGGGCGACGACGCTCGCGCCGCGCGGATTCAGGTGTTCCATGAAGCGCTTGATGGTGCCGCCCTTGCCCGCCGCATCGCGGCCCTCGAACAGGATCACCACCTTCTGCCCGGTCTCCTTGACCCAGTTTTGCAGCTTGAGCAGCTCGACTTGCAGGTGGTATTTCTGCCGTTCGTAATTGCGCCGCGTCATCAGGTGCAGGTAGGGGTAGCCGCCTTCGCGCCAGTTGGGCGCCAGCTCGTCGTCCGGGTGTTCGCTGGCCGCCTGCTCGCGCTGCAGCAGGGCCTCCTTGAGCGCCTCGATGTCGTCGGGCGAGGCGCCCTCGACCACAGCCTTGAGCCCCTGCAGCAGCTTGGCGCCCTCGCCTTTCTTGGCATGGGCGACGATGTCGCGCACGGCTTCTATCTTCGAATCGTGGGCGGCATCCGAGCGGTCCTTGACCACGAAGCTCGCGATGCCCTTCGGCGTCTGGGACGGCGTCACGTCGCCGGAGGCCGGCCGCCGCGGCCGCGGGGTCGCTGGCTTTTTCTTGGCCGCCGGCTTCGCGGCGAGCTTCACGGCAGACTTCACGGCGGGTTCGGCGGCTGTTTTGGCCACGGCCTTGTCTGCTGCCGTGTCCGGCGCGGTGGGGGTCCGCTTCGCGGTCGTCGCATTAGCTGCCATTCAATTCTCCTTCGAACTCTCCAGCAATTCGTGAATCTCCAGCCAGCGTGATTCTGCCGTCTCGATATTCTGCGTCAATAAGCCCTGCCGCAGGGTGAGTTCTTCCAGCAAACGGGTTTCCGGGCTGGCGTAGAGCGACTGGTCGGCGAGCCGGGTTTCCAGCAGCTTGAGCTCGCCCTGCCATTCGGCGAGCTGTTGTTCGAGCTTCTCGGATTCCTTGAGCAGCGGTCGCCGCACTGCCAGCGCCGACTCTTTGGACATGGCGGCGACCGGTTTTTCGTTTGCGCCACTCTTGCCGGCATTGCGCGATGCCGCGTTGCTTTTGCCGCCGCGTTTTTCCGCGGCGCGGTCCTGCGCCAGCCATGCGGCATAGTCGTCGAGGTCGCCGTCGAAAGGCGTCACCTTACCGTCGGCCACCAGCCACAACTCGTCGCAGGTCGCGCGCAGCAGGTGGCGGTCGTGCGAGACCAGCACCATGCCGGCCTCGGTTTCCTGCAGGGCGATGGTCAGCGCCTCGCGCATTTCGAGGTCGAGGTGGTTGGTCGGCTCGTCCATCAGCAGCAGGTTGGGCGCGGTGCGGATCATCAGCGCCAGCGCCAGGCGCGTTTTCTCGCCGCCGGAAAAGCGGCCGCAAGGCGCGTCCACCATGTTGCCGCGGAAATCGAAGCCGCCGAGGTAGGCGCGCAGGTCCTGCTCGCGCGTGCGCGGCTCCAGCTTGATCATGTGCCACAGCGGCGATTCGGCCGGGCGCAGTTGCTCGAGCTGGTGCTGCGCGAAGTAGCCGAGCTTGAGGTTGCGTCCTTCCTCGCGCACGCCGGCCAGCGGCTGCAATTCGCCGGCGAGCAGCTTCATCAGCGTCGACTTGCCGGCGCCGTTGCGCCCGAGCAGGCCGATGCGGCTGTCGGGCCGCAGCGTGAAGGTGAGATTGTCGAAGATTACCTGCCCGCGAAGCGGCGTTCCAGGTATGCAAAGCCCCGTCTCGCCATAGCCGACTTTTGCGTGGTCCACCAGCAGCAGCGGATCGGAAAAGCCGCTCGGTTCGGGAAAGCTGAAGCTGAACGGCGTGTCGATGTGGGCGGCGACGATGTCGCCCATCTTCGCCAGCATCTTGATCCGGCTTTGCGCCTGGCGTGCCTTCGAGGCCTTGGCGCGGAAACGGTCGATGTAGCTTTGCAGGTGCGCCGCCTCGCGCTTCTGCTTGGCCGCCAGCGCCATGTCGTTGGCCAGGCGCTCGGCGCGCGCGCGTTCGCAGGCCGAGTAGTTGCCGGTGAACAACTGCATCTTGCCGGCTTCGATGGCGAGGATGTGGCTGGTGATGACGTCGAGAAAATCGCGGTCGTGCGAAATCAGGATCAGCGTGCCCGGATAGCTCTTCAGCCACTCTTCGAGCCAGATGATGGCGTCGAGGTCGAGGTGGTTGGTCGGCTCGTCGAGCAGCAGCAGGTCGGAGCGGCACATCAGGGCGCGCGCCAGGTTGAGGCGCACGCGCCAGCCGCCGGAAAACTCCGCCACCGGGCGCCGGAAGTCCTCGTCGGAAAAACCCAGGCCGTGCATCAGCGCGGCCGCGCGTGCCGGCGCCGCGTAGCCGTCGATCTCGCCCAGCCGTCCATGCAGCAGGCCGATCTGCTCGCCGGCATGATGGTCGTCGTGGTGCGCTTCGGCCGCCGCCAGGTCGCGTTCGATCTGGCGCAGTTCGGTATCGCCGTCGAGCACGAAATCGAGCGCCGCATCGGGCAGCGCCGGGGTGTCCTGGGCGACGTGGGCCAGCACCCAGTTCGGCGGCCGCTCCAGGTCGCCGCGGTCGGCGTGCAACTCGCCGCGCAAGAGGCCGAGGAAGGAGGATTTGCCGGAACCATTGGCGCCGGTCAGGCCGACCTTCCAGCCCGGATGCAGTTGCAGCGAAGCGCCGGTCACCAGCGCCACGCCGTTGCGGGAAAACCCCAGGTCGCGTAGAAGAATCATCCCTAAAACCTCAATTAGCCACAGAGGCGCTCTGCGTCCCTGGAATTCCGCTTTGCGGGCAGGGAACAGAGTTCACAGAGGAAAAAAATGCGGAGGACAGTCTGACTTCGATAACCCGGCGGGTAAGGGGGAGGCCGATCGGAAAGTCTTGTCCTCTCTGTGTCCTCTGTGTCCTCTGTGGCTCGTGGTTTGCTTCTTGTTTCATAGGAGTCGGATCGGTGAGGCGTTTTCGGGGTGGTAGCCCCGGCGGCCTTCGTAGCAGGCGGCGATGCGCGCCATGTCGGTGTTTTCGTCGCCGGAGAGCATGATGCTGGACAGCAGGCCGACTTCGCGTTTCGGATAATCGACGACGGCCATGATGACCGGCACCCCGGCGGCCAGCGCGATCCGGTAGAAGCCGGATTTCCACCCGGCCTGGCGGCTGCGTGTGCCTTCGGCGGCGATTATCAGGTGGAAGTTCTCCCTGCGGCGGAACTCGTCGGCGACGCGTTCGACAAAGCCGGTGCGCTCGAGCCGATTCACCTCGACGCCGCCCAGAGTCCGCATGAGCGGGCCCCACAGGCCGCGAAACATGGTGTCCTTGCCGAACCACTGCGCGCCGTAGGACAGCGCGGCAAGCGCCAGCAGCGTGATGGGGAAATCCCAGTTCGAAGTATGCGGATAGGCGATCACGACGGCCTTGGCGGGGTGCTGCGGCAGATCCAGCAGCTTCCAGCCGAAAAGCTTGAGAATGAAGCGGGCGGGGGCGCGCAAAAGGTTCATGCCAGGCCCTGGTTGGCCAGATATTCCTCGTAGCTGCCGCGATAGTCGATGATGGTCCGGTCCGGCTTGATGTCGATGATGCGCGTCGCCAGCGACGAAACGAACTCGCGGTCGTGCGAGACGAAGATCAGCGTGCCGGGGTACTTCTCCAGCGCGCTGTTGAGCGATTCGATCGATTCCATGTCGAGGTGATTGGTCGGCTCGTCCATCAGCAGCACGTTGTTCCGCAGCAGCATCAGCTTGCCGAACAGCATGCGGCCCTGCTCGCCGCCGGAAATCACATTCACCGGCTTCTTCGCCTCGTCGCCGGAGAACAGCAGCCGGCCCAAGGTGCCGCGCACCAGGGTTTCGACGTCGCCGCCCTCGTAGCCGCCGGCGCGCACCCACTGCACGATCCACTCGGTGAGCGGCGTCTTGTCGGCGAACTCGGCGGCGTGGTCCTGGGCGAAGACGCCGGGGCGGGCCTTCTCCGCCCATTTCACCTTGCCGCCCTGCGGCGTCAGGCCGCCCAGCTTTTCGCCGGCCAGCAGGCGCAGCAGGGTGGTCTTGCCGACGCCGTTCTCGCCGATGATGGCAACCTTGTCGCCGGCTTCGATGCTGGTCGAGAAGGACTTGATGATCGGCACCTTCGGCTCGTAGCCGAAGCCAAGCTTCTCGATTTCGCAGGCCAGGCGGTGCAGCTTTTCCTTCTCGTCGTAGTCGAAGCGGATCCACGGATACTGGCGCGACGAAGGCTTGATGTCTTCCGGCCGGATCTTCTCGATCAGCTTGAGGCGGCTGGTGGCCTGGCGCGCCTTCGACTTGTTGGCCGAGAAGCGGCGGACGAAGCCCTGCAGGTCGGCGACGCGCTCCTTGGCCTTGGCGTTGGCCGAGACCTGGCGCTCGCGCGCGACGGTCGAGGCTTCCATGAAATCGTCGTAATTGCCGCCGTAGACCTTGATCGTGCCGTAGTCCAGATCCGCCATGTGGGTGCACACCTGGTTCAGGAAGTGCCGGTCGTGCGAGATGATGATCATGGTGCTCTCGCGCTCGTTGAGGATGTCCTCCAGCCAGCGGATGGTGTTGATGTCGAGGTTGTTGGTCGGCTCGTCGAGCAGCAGGATGTCCGGGTTGGCGAACAGCGCCTGCACCAGCAGCACGCGCAGCTTCCAGCCCGGCGCCACTTCGCTCATCGGCCCGTTGTGCTTTTCGATCGGGATGCCGGCGCCCAGCAGCAGCTCGCCGGCGCGCGATTCGGCCGTGTAGCCGTCGAACTCGGCGAAATGCGATTCCAGGTTGGCGGCGCGCATGTAATCGTCTTCGGTCGAATCCGGGTTGGCGTAGATCGCATCGCGCTCGGACATGCAGGCCCACATGTCGGCGTGGCCCATCATCACCACGTCGAGCACCCGCACGCTCTCGTAGCCGAACTGGTCCTGCTTCAGGTAGGCCATGCGCTCGCCGGGATCGAGCGAGACGTTGCCGGCCGAAGACTCCAGCACGCCGGCCAGGATCTTCATGAAGGTGGTCTTGCCCGAGCCGTTGGCGCCGATCAGGCCATAGCGGTTGCCCTCGCCGAACTTGACCGAGACGTTTTCGAAAAGCGGCTTGGCGCCGAACTGAATGGTGACGTTTGATGCGACGAGCATGGGGATGCAACCGGAAGAGGCGCCGGGGAATTCGGCGAGGGCCGTATTCTACTTGGTCGCAGGGGTAAAAGTCTCGTCCGGCCTCACTCCGCCAAGGCGTCGGCGCGCTGTTGGCGCACTGTTGCCAATATGGCGCCATGCTAGTATTTGGCATATTCCGCGCCCTCAAAGATGACACCTACCGTCGCTATCGACGCCTTCATCGCCCGCTGGCAAAATGCCGACGGCACCGAACTGGCCAACGCCCAGAGCTTCGTGCGCGAACTGTGCGCCGTGCTCGATGTGCCGACACCCGATCCGGCGCGCGCCGATACCGCCGACAACGCCTATGTCTTCGAGCGCCGAATCGTGTTCCGCCACGGCGATGGCGGCAGCGCGGAAGGCCGCATCGACTGCTACCGGCGCGGCGCCTTCGTGCTGGAGGCGAAGAAAGTAAGAGTCGGCGCCGGCTCGCTTTGCGTGCCTGGAACTCCGCTTCGCGGGCAGGCAACGGCGACCAGGGCCTACGACGACGCCCTGCTGCGCGCCCGCAGCCAGGCCGAGAACTACGCCCGCGCCCTGCCGGCCGGGGAGGGCCGCCCGCCCTTCCTGATCGTGGTCGACGTCGGCAACGTCATCGAGCTGTATGCCGAGTTTTCGCGTAGCGGCGGCACCTACACGCCGTTTCCCGATCCGCGCTCGCACCGCATCCGGCTCGCCGACCTGCGCGACGAAGCCGTGCGCCGGCGCATCACGGCGGTCTGGCGCGACCCGCTCAGCCTCGACCCCGCCACGGCTTCCGCGCGGGTTACTCGTGACATTGCCGCGCACCTGGCCGAAGTCGCCAAGTCGCTCGAAGCCGCGGGCCACGCCGCCGAAACCGTCGCCGGCTTCCTCACCCGCTGCCTGTTCAGCATGTTCGCCGAAGACGTCGGGCTGATTCCGAAAGGCAGCTTCCGCGAGCTGCTGCAAAGCCTCAAGGACGACACCGCGCAGTTCGTGCCGCTGATCGGCGCGCTGTGGCAGGAGATGGACGTCGGCGGCTATTCGGTGGTGCTGCGCAAGACCCTGCCGCGCTTCAACGGCAAGCTGTTCAAGCAGCCCGACGTATTGCCCTTGACCAGGGCGCAGATCGCCCTGCTGCTCGAAGCCGCGAAGGCCGACTGGACGCTGGTCGAGCCGGCCATCTTCGGCACCCTGCTCGAACGCGCGCTGGACCCGCTGGAGCGCCACGCGCTGGGCGCGCACTACACGCCGCGCGCCTACGTCGAGCGCCTGGTGCAGCCGACCGTGATCGAGCCGCTGCGCCAGAGCTGGGCCTACGTGCAGGGCGCCGCCGTGCTGCTCGCCACCGAAGGCAAGCAATCGGCCGCCATCGCCGAAATCCGCGCCTTCCACCACAAGCTGTGCAGCCTGCGCGTGCTCGATCCGGCCTGCGGCAGCGGCAACTTTCTCTACGTCGCGCTGGAACACCTCAAGCGCCTCGAAGGCGAAGTGCTCAACCAGTTGCACGACATCGGCCACGGCCAGGCGCAGCTCGAAACCGAGGGCTTCGCGGTCGACCCGCACCAGTTCCTCGGCCTCGAACTCAATCCGCGCGCCGCCGCGATTGCCGAACTCGTGCTGTGGATCGGCTACCTGCAATGGCACTTCCGCACGCGCGGCGCCGGCCTGCCGCCGCAGCCGGTGCTGAAGGACTTCCGCAACATCGAATGCCGCGACGCCGTGCTGGCCCACGATGGCGTCGACTACGTGATGGACGCCAAGGGAATGGCCGTCAGCCGCTGGGACGGCCGCACGATGAAGATTCATCCCGTCACCGGCGAGGACGTGCCGGACGAAACCGCGCGCGTGCCGCTGGAGCGCTACCGCAATCCGCGCCCGGCCGAGTGGCCGGCGGCCGACGTGGTGGTCGGCAATCCGCCCTTCATCGGCGCCTCGACCATGCGCGCCGCGCTCGGCGACGGCTATGTCGATGCGCTGCGCGGCGCGTGGCCGGCGGTGCCCGAGTCGGCCGACTTTGTCATGTTCTGGTGGCACCACGCCGCGCAACTCGTCGCGCAGGGCAGGCTGGCGCGCTTCGGCTTCATCACCACGAATTCGCTGCGGCAGACCTTCAACCGCCGCGTGGTGCAAGGCGCGCTCGATCAGGGCCTGCATCTGGCCTTCGCCGTGCCCGATCATCCGTGGGTCGACAGCGCCGACGGCGCGGCGGTACGCATCGCGATGACCGTCGCCGCGCCCGGCGCGGGCGAGGGCCGGCTGTGCAGCGTGAGCGCCGAGCGCGAAGGCAAGGGCGAAGGGCTGGATGTGGAACTGGCCGAGCAGCGCGGCAGCATTCACGCCGATTTGAAAGTCGGCGCTGACGTGACGGCGGCGCAAGCCTTGCGTGCGAACGGCGGCATCAGTTCGCCGGGCTTCAAGCTGCATGGCGCGGGTTTCATCGTTACGTCCGACGAAGCGGCCAGGCTCGAAGCCGACGCACCGATCAAGCCCTACCGCAACGGCCGCGACCTGACCGACCGGCCACGTGGCGTGAAGTTGATCGACCTGTTCGGCTTCGACGCCGATGAAGTACGCCGCCGCTGGCCGGCGACTTATCAATGGGTGCTGGAGCGCGTGAAGCCTGAGCGAGACCACAACAATCGCGCCAGCTACCGCGACAACTGGTGGACGTTTGGCGAGCCACGCAAGGACTTACGCCCGGCATTGGCGGGTCTATCGCGTTACATCGCCACGGTTGAAACCGCCAAGCATCGCGTTTTCCAGTTTCTCGATGCCGCGATTGCGCCCGACAACATGCTTACTGCTATTGCAATGGACGATGGCTACTCGCTTGGTGTTCTTTCCAGTCATGTCCATGTCGTCTGGGCGCTTGCAACCGGCGGGCGGCTTGGCGTCGGCAACGACCCACGATACAACAAGTCCCGCTGCTTCGAGACCTTCCCTTTCCCAGTCGCTACTGCCGCACAGCAAGCCCGCATCCGCGACCTCGCCGAACAGATCGACGCCCATCGCAAGCGCGCTCTGGCGGCGCACGACGAACTGACGCTGACCGGCCTCTACAACGTGATGCAGAAAGTCGGCGCTGGCGATACGGCGCTGACGGCGAAGGAAAAGCTCATCCACGAAAAAGGCCTCGTCGCCGTGCTCAAGTCGCTGCACGACGAACTCGACGCCGCCGTGCTCGACGCCTACGGCTGGCACGACCTCATTGGCCAATGCGCGGACGAGCAAACCCTGCTCGAACGCCTGGTCGCGCTCAACACCCAGCGCCGCGCCGAGGAAGCCCAAGGCCACATCCGCTGGCTGCGTCCCGCTTTTCAAGCCCCGAGCGCCATCCAAACCTCGATCGCGGGGCTGGGGGACTCGGGGCGCAGCTCAGTTGGCAAACCCGAAAAATCTGACGGAGCCGCGAGTCCCCCGGTCACGCCCGCGCCGACCGCCGCACGAGCTTGGCCCAATACGCTTCCCGAACAACTCGCCGCCGTCGCCAGAGTGCTAGCCGATTCGCCCGCCGCCCAAACCGAAGCCCAACTCGCTGCCAACTTCAGCGGCAAGGGCCGCTGGAAAGCCCGCCTGCCCGACATCCTCGCCGCCCTCGAAGCCCTCGGCCGCGCTCGCCGTCTGGATGATGGGCGGTGGATGGGATAAGCTTGCATCCTGTTTTAGCAAGGAGTCAGAGCCATGAAGACCGCCGACCTGATGAACGAAGCCGCATCCTTGCCCCTGGAGGAACGTGCCCGGCTGGTCGATTCCTTGTTGCAGACCTTGAACCCGATAGATGACTCGGCGGCGGCGGCATGGCTTGTGACCGCCCGCCGGCGACTCGACGATTTGGATTCCGGCCGAATCAAAGCCGTTCCCGGCGATGAAGTGTTCGAGCGAGTACGCCGCCGTCTCGGGCAATGAGTTTTCAGTTTCATCCGGAGGCGGAAACCGAGTTTCTTGCCGCCGTGGATTGGTATGAGGAACGATCCACCGGATTAGGCGCGGACTTTGCCGCCGAAATTCATGCTGCGATCCAGCGCGCCCTGGCAATGCCGCTCGCGTGGCCACTGGTCGATGGCGAGATTCGACGGGTACTGGCCAATCGGTTTCCCTATGGTGTTCTCTACGCGCCACGAGGCCCGTCGATTCACATACTTGCTGTGATGCACCTGCGCCGTCACCCGGAGTATTGGCGAGAGCGCCAATAGAAGTCGGCGCTGACCACACGCCGGCCACTCCGACCATCACACGAACGGTGTTGATGATGGTCGGGTTGTGTTACTTGTCGTACTGGCGGGCGTAGGGCTCGTCGTTGTACAGGCTCTCGCCGAAACGATCGCGGCCATAGGCGCCGATGATCTTCTGCCCGTCCAGCGAAGCGACGAAGGCGACGAACTTCTCGGCCGTATCGCGCCCCAGCGTGGCACCCGGCGGCGCGGTCAGGGCGTGGTAGGTGTTGACCAGAAACTTGTCGCCGCGATAGAGAATCACCAGATCCGGTGCGACGTTCTTTTCCATGATCCAGGTCGAGGAGTCGCTCATGAAATAGGCGCCCTCGGCATTGGCCCGCTTGAGGCTGGCGGTCATGAAGTCCTTGGTCACGATGTACCAGGCGCCGGCCGGCTGGATGTTCGCCTTCTGCCAGATCTGCATTTCCTTCTGGTGCGTGCCGGAATTGTCGCCGCGCGAAACGAAGCGGGCGCCTGTCTTGGCGATGCGCTGGTAGGCGTCGGCGGCGCTGGCGGCCTTGGCGATGGCGGCCGGATCGCTTTTCGGCCCGACGATGTAGAACTCGTTGGAACCGATCAGCGTCTTGCCCGTGGCCCAGCCGTCCTTCACGGCTTTATCGACCTGCGCCGGCGCGTGCACCATGGCCATGTCGACCTTCCTTGCCTCCAGCAGTTTCAGCGATTGCCCGGTGCCGGCCTTGACCCAGACCATCTGCGCATCGGCACGCCGGGCGAATTCCTCGGCCAGCAGCTTGAGCAGCCCGAGTTCGCCGGGGCTGCCGGTAGCCAGCGCAAAGCGGTTCTTGCCGTTGCCATAGGTGGCTCCGGTTTCGTCGGCGGCCAGCGCCGGCAGGGATAGACCCAGCACGGCGACGGCCGCGAGTTTGAGTAGCGAACGATGCATGGCGGTTCCTTTGTTAGCGCTGAGCATTGGGGAAGAACAATTGTTCGCCGCCGATCTTGTAGTCGGCAATCACCTTCTGGCCGTCGGCGGAAACCACCCAGTCGATGAACTTCTGGCCGTCCGCGACCTTGACGTGGGGATGCTTCGCCGGGTTGACCAGGATCACGCCGTACTGGTTGAACAGCCGCTTGTCGCCCTCGACGATGATGCCCAGATCGCCACGATTCTTGAAGTTGAGCCAGGTGCCGCGGTCGGCGAGGATGTAGGCGTTCATCGAGGAGGCGGTGTTGAGCGCCGGGCCCATGCCGGAACCGGTGTCGCGATACCAGGCACCCTTCGCCTTGTCGAGATCGACGCCGGCCAGCTTCCAGTAGCGCAGCTCGGCGGCGTGGGTGCCGCTCTTGTCGCCGCGCGAAACGAAGGGCGCCTTGGCGGCCTCGATGCGGCGCAGGCCTTCGAGAATGTCCTTGCCCGCGGCCTTGGCCGGGTCGGCCTTGGGGCCGATGACGACGAAGTCGTTGTACATGACTTCCTGACGCTTGACGCCGAAGCCTTCGCCGATGAATTTCTCTTCGGCGGCCTTGTCATGGACAAAGACGACATCGGCATCGCCGCGGCGCGCCATGTCGAGCGCCTGGCCGGTGCCCATGGCGACGACGCGCACCTTGATGCCGCTGGTCTTTTCGAAAATCGGCAGCAGGTGGCCGAAGAGTCCGGACTGCTCGGTCGAGGTGGTCGATGCGACGGTGATGAAGCGCTCCTCGGCATGGCTTGCCGTGGCAGCCAGCACGCCGATGGCGGCGAGGGCGGAACAGAACAGGCGACGGGTGATCATGGGATTTCCTCCTTTAGAAAGCGTTGTGCCGCTTCGGTCTGCGGCTGGGTGAAAAATTGCTCGACCGGGGTCTGTTCGACAATGCGGCCACGGTCGATGAAGACGATCTCCTCGCCGATGCGCCGCGCCTGGCCGAGGTTGTGGGTGGTCATCAGGATGCGGGCGCCGCTGGCGGCGATGGCCTTGATGATGCGTTCCACTTCGCGGCTGCTGGCGGGATCGAGGCTGGCGGTCGGCTCGTCGAGAATCAGCAGTTCGGGTTCGAGAGCCCAGGCGCGGGCCAGCGCCACGCGCTGCTGCTCGCCGCCCGAAAGGAGTCGCGCCGGACGTTTCGCCAGTGCTTCGAGGTCGACGTGCGCCAGTGCCGCGCGCGCGCGCCGTTCGCATTCCGCCGCCGGGTAGCCCTTGAGCTTGAGGCCGTAGATCACGTTGGCCAGCGCCGTGGTGCGCAACATCACCGGGCGCTGGAAGACCATGGCCTGGGTCAGCGCCTGCGGCCAGCGCAGGCTGCCACCCGTGGGATGCAGCAGGCCGTGGATCAGGCGCAGCAGCGTGCTCTTGCCGGCGCCGTTGGGGCCGAGGACGACGGTGCGCTGGGCGTCCAGTTGCAGCGACACGTCGTCGATGATGCGTGTACTGCCCTCGGTCAGGCTCAGACGATCGACGGCAAGCCAGGCGGCGCTCACCCCCAGTGCCTCTCGGCCCAGCCGCGCAGGGCATAGGCCACCGCATTGAGCGCCAGCACGACGGCGATCAGGATGAAGCCCAGCGCCAGAGCCAGCGGCAGATCGCCCTTGCTGGTTTCCAGCGCGATGGTGGTGGTCATGACGCGCGTCACGCCGTCGATGTTGCCGCCGACGATCATCACCGCGCCGACTTCGGCAATGGCGCGGCCGAAGCCGGCCAGTGCCGACGTCAGCAGCGAGAAGCGGCCGTCCCAGAGCAGGGTGGCGGCGGCGCGGCTGCGACTGGCGCCGAGCGAACGCAATTGCTCGCGGTACTCGGTCCACTCATCGGCGATCACCTGCCGGGTCAGCGCCGCCACAATCGGCGTCACCAGCACGGCCTGCGCGATGACCATGGCGCTCGGCGAAAACAGCAGGCCGAACTGCCCCAGCGGCCCGGCGCGCGACAGCAGCAGATAGATCAGCAGGCCCACCACCACCGGCGGCAATCCCATGAGGCCGTTGAACAGCACGATCAGCGTGCGCCGTCCCGGAAAGCGGCCGACCGCCAACAGGGCACCGATCGGCATGCCGGCGACACAGGCGATCAGCGTCGCGGTCAGGCTGACGCGCAGGCTGAGCAGGACGATGTCGGCGAGGCGGGCGTCGGCGCCGGCAACAAGCTGCCAGGCGGTCACCAGGGGTTCGTTGAACTCATGCATCAAGGAATATGCGATCTATGCAGCGTGCTACATATGGGCCGGGAAGGGTAAGCTATGGAAACAAAGGACTGAATATGTCGGCTTTTGCAACAACACCGCGTCAACTGGATGCATCACTACCCCGTTTGCGCTGGGCGTGGGATTTCGGGCCGCTGCTGGGCGACGTCGATACCAGCCGCCTGCTGGCCCTGCTCACCGCGCTGGAGGCGGAGGGCGCCCTGGGCAATGCGGCGCGGTTGGCCGGGATGTCCTATCGCTCGGCGTGGGGCTTGTTGCGCGACTGCGAGCAGGCCCTGGGCGCGGCGCTGGTGATCATGGAGCGCGGCCGCGGCACCCGGCTGACCGAATTCGGCGCGGCCCTGGTGCAGCTCGATGCGGCCGCACGCGTTGCCCTCGACGCGGTGCACGCGCCGTGGCAACGCCGCCTGGAGGAATTGCTGGCACCGGTGGTGCGGGCCGTGCCGGAACGCTTGCGGCTGGCGGCCAGCCACGATCTGGTATTGGCCGACTGGGTCGAACATGGCCGCCGCATCAGCTTCGATTTGTACTGGCGCGGCAGCGAGGAGGCCCTGGCGAGCCTGGGGCGCGACGAGTGCGACGTCGCCGGTTTTCATGTGCCGGAAAGCTGGACCGCGGAACAATTGTCGACCTGGCTCGGACGCTGGCTGAAGCCGTCGCTGCACGTCTGCCTGCCGCTGATGCGGCGCTGCCAGGGCCTGATTGTGGCGCGCGGCAATCCGCACCGGCTGCAAACCCTGGCCGATGCTTCGAAGCGCGGCCTGCGCATGGTGAACCGCCAGCGCGGATCGGGCACCCGCAGCCTGATCGACCAGTTGCTGGCGGCCAACGGCTTGCGGCCGGAGAGCATCGACGGTTACGCCCACGAGGAATTCACCCACGAGGCCATCGCCGCCACGGTCGCCGGCGGACAGGCCGACGTGGGCTTCGGCATCGAGGCGGCGGCGGCACGCTACGACCTCGGTTTCGTTCCGCTGCTATGGGAACGTTACGGCTTTGTCATGCGCTCCACCACCGCCGGCAGTCCGGAGGGCAAGGCTTTCCTCGCGCGCCTGCAAGGCAACACCTTCCGCCAGCGCCTGATTGCACTGCCCGGCTACGAACCCCTGCCGCTCCACGCGCCGGGGCCGTGGAGCGGGTTCCTCACTTGAGCGTCTGAGTAAAAAACCGAAATTCAAGCCACAGAGGTCACAGAGGACACAGAGAAAAGCAAGGCACGACTTTGGTTCTCTGTCTTTCTCTGTGTCCTCTGTGACCTCTGTGGCTAAAGGTTTTCAGTCAATACTCCACCGCGAACTCGGTCGCCTGCCAGATCGCCCGCTTGGCGTCGAGCTCGACGGCGACATCGGCGCCGCCGATCAGGGTGTGCTCGATGCCGGCGGCGGTGAGTCCGGCGACCAGTTCGCGGCGCGGCTCCTGGCCGGCGCAGATGACGATGGTATCGACTGCGAGGACGCTGGGCTTGCCGTCGATCGCGATGTGCAGGCCGGCGTCGTCGATCTTCAGGTACTCGACCCCGCCCTGCATATGCACGCCGCGCTTTTGCAGCAGCAGGCGGCGCGCCCAACCGGTGGTCTTGGCCAGGCCGTCGCCGACCTTGGTGGCCTTGCGCTGCAGCAGCCAGACTTCGCGCAGCGTGGCCGGCATTTGCGGTGCCGCCAGGCCGCCGCGGTTGTCCTTGTACTCGGGATCGATGCCCCATTCCTTGCGGTAGGTGTCGATCGAGTCGCCGTGGGCTTCGGCATTGGTCAGCAGTTCGGCGACGTCGAAGCCGATGCCGCCGGCGCCGATGATCGCGACCTTCTTGCCGGCCTGCTTGCGGCCTTCGATGAGGTCGATGTAGCTGGTGACCTTGGCGTGGTCGATGCCGGGAATCGCCGGCGTGCGCGGCACGATGCCGGTGGCGACGACGACGTGGTCGTAGCCCTGAAAGTCGGCGCTGGTGGCACGGCGATTCAACTGCAGGTCGACCTTCAATTCCTTCAGGCGCGTGCCGAAGTAGCGCAGGGTTTCGCCGAACTCTTCCTTGCCCGGAATGCGCCGCGCCAGGTTGAACTGGCCGCCGATTTCGGCGGCGGAATCGAACAGGCTGACGCGATGGCCGCGCTCGGCCAGTTGCGTCGCGGCGGCCATTCCGGCGGGGCCGGCTCCCACCACCGCGACGCGTTTCGGCGCGGCGGCAGGTTCGACGGTGACGTCGAGTTCGTGGCAGGCGAAGGGATTGACCAGGCAGGAACACAGCTGGCGCGAGAAGATGTGGTCGAGGCAGGCCTGGTTGCAGGCGATGCAGGTGTTGATCGCGTCAGCACGGCCGGCGGCGGCCTTGTTGACGAACTCGGCATCGGCGAGGAAGGGCCGCGCCATCGAGACCATGTCGGCGTCGCCGCGGGCGATGACGTCCTCGGCGACCTGCGGGTCGTTGATGCGGTTGGTGGTGATCAGCGGGATCTTGACCTGTCCCATCATGCGTCGCGTGACCCAGGTGTAGGCGGCGCGCGGCACGCTGGTCATGATGGTCGGGATGCGCGCCTCGTGCCAGCCGACACCGGTGTTGATGATCGTGGCACCGGCCTTCTCGACTTCCTTGGCCATCGCCACGACTTCGTCCCAGGTGCTGCCGCCCTCGACCAGGTCGAGCATCGAGAGGCGGAAGATGATGATGAAATTGGCGCCGACGCGGGCGCGCACGGCGCGGATCGTTTCGAGGCCGAAGCGGATGCGGTTCTCGAAGCTGCCGCCCCAGCGGTCGTCGCGGTGATTGGTCTGCGGCGCGATGAATTCGTTGATCAGGTAGCCCTCGGAGCCCATGATCTCGACGCCGTCGTAGCCGGCGAACTGGCACATCGCCGCGCACTGGGCGTAGTCGGCGATGGTCTTGACGATTTCTTCCTCGGTGAGGGCGTGCGGCGTCGACGGATTGATCGGCGCCTTGAGCGCGGAAGGGGCGACGGGGCGCTTGGTGTAGGCATAGCGGCCGGTGTGCAGGATCTGCACGCAGATCTTGCCGCCGTTGGCATGCACCGCTTCGGTGATGACGCGGTGCTTGGCGGCTTCGATCTCGTTGTCGAGGATCGATGCTCCCTGCATCACGATGCTGTCCTGGTTGGGGGCGAAGCCGCCGGTGACGATGAGGCCGACGCCGCCCTTGGCGCGCGCGGCATAGAAGGCTGCCATGCGGTCGTGGCTGTTGCCGATGTCCTCCAGGCCGGTATGCATCGAGCCCATCAGGACGCGGTTCTTCAGCGTGGTGAAGCCCAGGTCCAGTGGGGCCAGCAGATGCGGGTAGGCGTTGCTCATGGTGTCGTTCTCCGTCGTTGGTCTTGTTTGGGTTTGAAGCTGCGCAGCAGGCCAAGTGCCTCCTCGCACCACTCCAGCCAGCCCTGTTCGAAGCGTATCCCGCTTTTGAGGACCATGTATTGCAAGGCACGCTGGTGGTCCAGCGTCCCCGAAAAGTCTCTTGTTTCGATGACGCGGTAGCAGGTCAGGCGGTTGGCGTGGGCGGCGCGATGGTGTTCGAGTTCCGGCACGAGGCAGTCCGGGTCGACGAAGGCCGCACCGCGCAGCTTGACCATCAGCGTATCGCGAATGCCTTCCGGTTCCACGGGCTCGGCCATCCAGCGCGATAGTTCCGTGCGGCCGTCGGGGCTGACCGAGAACACCTTGCGGTCGGGCGCCGACTCGCCGGCCTGAACTTCGGCGGCGATCCAGCCGGCCGCCTCCATGCGGGCGAGCACGCGATAGATCTGTTGATGGGTGGCGTGCCAGAAGTAGCCAATCGAACGTTCGAAGCGGCGCGCCAGTTCGTAACCGGAACTGGGCTTTTCGAGCAGGGAAACCAGGAGGGCATGGTCGAGCGACATGCCGCGAAGCATACTATGCAACTAATTGCATTGCAATCCGTTGCATAGGGGTGCGACAGGGACATATCCCGCCGGGGGATATAAAAAAAGCCGGCCCCGTTGGGGCCGGCTTTTCATGTGGGACAGGCGACTTACTTGGCGGCCTTGGCGTCCGCTTCGCACTTCTTCATGAAGGTGGCCTTGGCGGCGCCGGCGAGCGGCTTGCCGGCCTTGCTGACAGCCTTTTCTGCACAACCCGACTTGCCGGCTTCTGCAGGCTTGCCGGCTCCCTCGCACTTCTTGATCGAGGCGGCCTTGGCAGCGCCGTGCAACGGCTTGCCATCCTTGCTCACCGCCTTGGCTTCGCAGTCGCTGGCAGCGGCAGGCTTCGCGGCTTCGGCCGCTTTTGCCGGCTCGGCGGCCTTGGCCGGAGCGGGTGCCGCCTTCGCGTCCTTGGCGGGTGCAGCCGCGGCGGGTGCAGCCTTGGCCGGGGCGGCGGGAGCCTGCGCCAGTGCAACGCTGGCGGCAAACAGGGCGGAAAGGGCAACAGCAATCAGTTTGTGCATTGTGATCTCCTCAATATGTGGGCGGCGTGATGCCGTAACTGCTTAACGCAACGGGCAGGCCTTAGTTGACCGGGTCGTGGCCGCCGTCAGCCCTGAGGGCCGCTTCCTGGCGATCAACGAATTCCTGCATGCTGTCGATCCCCCGCAGTTTCAGCACCGTGGCACGCACCGCCGCCTCCAGCAGCACGGCCAGGTTGCGGCCGGCCGCGACCGGTATGGTGACGCGCCGGATCGGGACGCCAAGGATGGTTTCGGTCTGTGCATCAAGCGGCAGACGGGCGGCTTCCGGCACGCCCGGGGTGGGCTTTTGCAGGTGCACGATGAGTTTGAGGCGCATTTTGCGCCGGCAGGCGGTTTCGCCGAATACGGCGCGGATGTTGAGCAGACCCAGACCGCGCACTTCGAGGAAGTCCTTGAGCAGGTCCGGGCAGCGCCCTTCCAGCGTGTCGGAGCCGATGCGCGAGACATCCACCACGTCATCGGCGACCAGCCCGTGTCCGCGCGAAATCAGCTCGAGGCCGAGCTCGCTCTTGCCCACGCCCGAGTCGCCGGTTATCAGCACACCCATGCCCAGCACGTCCATGAAGACGCCGTGCAGCGTTGCGGTCTCGGCCAGTTGGCGCGAGACGAAAGCGCGCAGGGTATCGATGACGAAGGCCGAGGACAGCGGCGTTTGCAGCAGCGGCGTGCCCGAGGCTTCGCAACCCTTGCGCACGCCTTCGGCAATCTCGCAGCCGTCGGCAACGATGATGGCGGGCGGACGGGCGTTGTAGATTTCCTGCATGTGATGCGCAACCTTTTCCGGCGCGTGGCGGGCCGACCAGGCGACCTCCGGCGCGCCAATGACCTGCACGCGCTCCGGATGCATCAGGTTAAGGTGACCGATCAGGTCCGCCGGCGACACGACATGTTCGGTGGCGCAAATCGCCCGCGTCATGGCGCCGCTGACCCACGAGAGCTGGAGCCGCTCGCGGTTGCGTTCGAACAGTTGGGAAACGACTAGTTGGCGTGCCAATTGGCGAAGAGGCCATGCAGCGCCGCGGCATCCGGCGCGGTCGCGAGTTGTTCGCGAAAGCTCTTGTCAGAGAACATTTGCGCCAGTTCGGAGAGCAATTGCAGGTGGTGCTCGTTGGCGGCTTCCGGCACCAGCAGCACGAATATCAGCCCGACCAGCTTGCCGTCGGGTGCGTCGAACTGCACCGGCGACTCGAGGCGGACAAACGCGCCGATCGGGGTCTTGAGGCCCTTGATGCGCCCATGGGGAATCGCGATGCCCTGACCGAGGCCTGTGGAGCCCAGTTTTTCGCGGGCGAACAAGGCGTCGTAGACCGTACTGCGGGCGACGCTTTGATGATTTTCGAAAAGAATGCCGGCCTGCTCGAATACGCGCTTTTTGCTGCTGGCGTCGAGATTGGCCACCACATTGTCGAGTGGCAGCAGGCTGGCGATGTGATTCATGGCGGGAGCAATTCGGCAAATAAGCGGAGGTTGCGGCGGCGCGCAGTATAACGCTAACGCGCCGCCGCTGCTCCAGGCTTGCAGATCGAGCCTATTCCGGCTGTGCGCGCTTGTCGTGGGTGTGGTCGGAGACTTTTTCCTTGTGCTTGACGACTTGGCGATCGAGTTTGTCGGCCACCAGGTCGATGGCGGCGTAAAGATCGGCGTCGATGGCATCGGCGTAGATGTCCTTGCCCTTGACGTGGAGTGTTACTTCAGCCTTCTGCTGCAGTTTTTCAACCGACAGGATGACGTGTGAACTTGTCACCTGATCAAAGTGTCGCAGCACTCGATCGAGTTTCCCCTTGACGTATTCACGAATGGCCGGGGTGACTTCAATGTGGTGGCCAGTGATGTTGATATTCATGATGTCTCCTTGTCAGAAGTATTTTCTCAGAGAACTTTTCTGAGGTTTACCGGCGGGATACCGAGCAATTCGCGGTACTTCGCTACCGTGCGACGTGCCACGACGATGCCCTGCTCGCCGAGGATTTCCGCGAGACGGGCGTCCGAGAGCGGCTTCTTGCCGTTCTCGGCGCCGACCAATTGCTTGATCAGCGCCCGAATCGCGGTTGAGGAAGCCGCGCCGCCGGTATCGGTGGCGACGTGGCTGCCAAAAAAGTATTTCAACTCGTAGATGCCGCGCGGACTCGCCAGATATTTCTGCGTCGTCACGCGCGAAATGGTCGATTCGTGAAGCTTGACCGTTTCTGCAATCTCGCGCAGGGTTAGCGGTCGCATCGCGACTTCGCCGTGGTCGAAAAAGGCCCGCTGACGGTCGACGATGGCCTGCGACACGCGCAGGATGGTGTCGAAGCGCTGCTGCACGTTCTTGATCAGCCACTTGGCTTCCTGCAACTGGCTGGCAAGCCCGGCCGACGAACCATTGCCGCCACGGTGACGGCGCAGGATGTCGGCGTAGAGCCGGTTGATCCGCAGGCGCGGCATGGCGTCCCGGTTAAGGCTGACCCGCCATTGCCCGTTCAGTTTCTTCACCGCTACGTCAGGCACCACGTAGCGCGTCTCGATCGGTGCGTACTGCGCACCGGGGCGCGGATTCAGGGAGTGAATCAGGGTCTGCGCCGCCCGCAATTCGTCGTCGTCGCAGCCGAGCGACTTCTTTATGCGCGCAAAATCGCGCGCCGCCAAATGGTTGAGGTGATCGCCGACGATGGCCAGCGCCAGCTTGCGCGCGGCGGAGTCCGGCAGGCATTTCAGCTGCAGCGACAGACACTCCTGTGCGTTGCGTGCACCGATGCCCGGCGGATCAAGATTCTGCAAATGGCGCAGGGCGATGCCGAGTTCTTCCAGCAGCGCCTCGCGCACCTCGTCGTCCTCGGTGACCAGCAGGTCGATCAGTTCGTCCAGCGGCTGCGTCAGGTAGCCGTCTTCATCCAGGGCCTCGATCAGAAAACCCACCAGCGCCCGTTCGCGATCGGGCAACTGGGTCATGGCCAGCTGCTCGCCCAGATATTCGCGCAGGGAGGTCGAACTGGCCTGCGACTCGCCGCTGTCGAGATCGTCATCGTTGGGGTCGCGCTGGCCGTGGCTGCCCGAAAAATCCATGCCCCAGCCTTCATCGTCGCCGCCCCGTGGTTCCTGGCGCTCGTCGCTGTCGGTCGGCGCGACGGTTTGTGGCGTCGCCAGCGCATCGGTTGCGGAACCAAGGCCGAAGGCAGCCGGCTCACCGGGTTCGTCCCGTTCCAGCAGCGGATTTTCCTGCAAGGCCTGATCGATCTCGGCGTTCAACTCCAGAGTCGACAACTGCAACAGCCGGATCGACTGCTGCAATTGCGGCGTCAGTGCCAGGTGCTGCGAAAGCCTGAGCTGGAGTCCCTGCCTCATTGCGTGATTACAGTCATTACATTCTGAAATGCTCGCCAAGATAAACCCGGCGCACACTTTCATTATCGACTATCTCCGCCGGGTGTCCAGCAGCCAGAACTTCGCCGGCGTTGATGATGGTTGCACGATCACAGATACCCAGGGTTTCCCGGACGTTATGATCGGTGATCAGCACGCCGATGCCGCTGTCCGTGAGATAGCGGATGATCTTCTGGATGTCGATCACGGCAATCGGGTCGACGCCGGCGAAAGGTTCGTCGAGCAGGATGAAGCGCGGACTGGTGGCCAATGCACGGGCGATCTCGACGCGGCGGCGTTCGCCGCCGGAGAGCGACGCCGCCAGATTCTTGCGAATGTGGGTGATGTGCAGTTCCTCCAGGAGGATTTGCTCCCGCGCGTCGATCGCGTCTTCGTCCATGCCCTGCAATTCCAGTATGGCGCGCACGTTCTCGGCCACCGTAAGCTTCCTGAACACCGAATTTTCCTGCGGCAGATAGGACAGGCCCAGCTTGGCGCGCTGGTGAATCGGCATGTGGGTGAGGCGGACGTGCTCGTCGTCGTTTTCGATCCGAATTTCTCCGCCGTCAGCGGCGATCAGGCCGACGATCATGTAGAAGCAGGTGGTCTTGCCGGCGCCGTTGGGTCCGAGCAAACCCACCACTTCGCCGGCGGCAACCTCGAAGGACACATCGGTGACGACCGTCCGCGACTTGTACTTCTTGCGCAGGTTGTGCGCCGAAAGCGTGGCGACTGGTGCAGTCATTCTTCTTCCGCTCCCATCGGTTCCTTGAGTAGTTTGCGAATGATGTCGCCGGCAAATCCCCGGCTTTGCAGGAAGCGTGCCTGGCGCGCCCATTCCTTGGGATTGGCGGGCGCGGCGGAAAACTTCCGGCTCCATGCGGCGCGGGCACGCTCAAGTTCCTCGGGCAGGTCGGCCTGCGCCAATTGCTGTTCGATCATTTCGGGCGCCACGCCTCGGGTTTTCAGGATGTGGCGCAGGCGCGAGGCGCCAAGGCGCGAAGCATTGCTGCGCAGGTAGTTTTCTGCGGTCCGGTTGTCGGATTGCAATTGCGTGGCCTCCATGTCGGCGAGCACCGCGTCGATTTCCTCCTGCGTGCCAAGACCTGCCAGCTTGCGTGCCAGTTCGACACGCGTGTGCTCACGTCGGGCCAGCAACTTGATCGCCTGCTGGCGCAGTTCATTCGACATGGTGTTCGCCGCGCCAGTCGCGGCAACTGCAGTTCGACAAGATGCGTACCCTCGGCGGGTCAGTGCCGCGCCTAGCTGCCTTTCACCGGCTCTGCAACGTCAAGAGCGGCGACACCGACAGCCTCGCGTACCCTGTTTTCGATTTCCACGGCGATCTCGGGATGTTCGCGCAGGAAGTCGCGGGCGTTGTCCTTGCCTTGGCCGATCTTCTCGCCCTTGTAGGCGTACCAGGCGCCGGATTTTTCGACGATCTTGTGTTCGACACCGAGTTCGACGATTTCACCCTGACGCGAGATGCCTTCGCCGTACAGGATGTCGAAACGCGCCTCGCGGAACGGCGGGGCGACCTTGTTCTTGACCACCTTCACCTTGGTTTCGTTGCCGATGACTTCGTCGCCCTTCTTGATGGCGCCGGTGCGGCGGATGTCCATGCGCACCGAGGCGTAGAACTTCAGGGCGTTGCCGCCCGTGGTGGTCTCGGGGTTGCCGAACATGACGCCGATCTTCATGCGGATCTGGTTGATGAAGATCACCAGCGTGTTGGTGCGCTTGATGTTGGAGGTGAGCTTGCGCAAGGCTTGCGACATCAGCCGCGCCTGCAAACCGGGCAACTGGTCGCCCATTTCGCCTTCGATTTCGGCGCGAGGCGTCAGCGCGGCGACCGAATCGATCACGATCAGATCGACGCCGCCGGAACGCACCAGCATGTCGGTGATTTCCAGGCCCTGCTCGCCGGTGTCCGGTTGCGAAATCAGCAGGTCGGGTACGTTCACGCCGAGTTTTGCCGCGTACCCGGGATCCAGCGCGTTTTCGGCGTCGATGTATGCCGCTACGCCGCCGGCTTTCTGAATCTCGGCCACGATATGCAGGCACAGCGTGGTCTTGCCCGACGACTCCGGTCCGTAGACCTCGACCACCCGGCCGCGCGGCAGACCGCCTATGCCCAGGGCGATATCGAGTCCCAGCGATCCGGTGGACACGGTCTCGATGTCGTCGATGGCGAGGCCCTCGCCCATTTTCATGATGGAGCCTTTGCCAAACTGCTTTTCGATCTGGGCCAGGGCGGCCTGCAGTGCCTTGCTCTTGTTGTCGTCCATTGAATGCATCCTTCAGAGGTTCGTTTGATTATGGCATGGATGGCACAGTTTTTGCGGCCACCGGATTTGTCATGCGGCGCCGACCAGGCGCAACAGGCCGCGCAGGGCATGAACCACCGCCTGACGGCGGATTGCCTCGCGGTCGCCGGCAAAAACCGCGGTATCTGTTTCCGCTGTTTCGCCCGCTCGACACCAGGCAAAGCTTACGGTGCCCACTGGCTTACCAGGTGAGCCACCGGTCGGTCCGGCAATGCCGGTAATTGCCAATGCAATCAGTGCCTTGGAGTTCGTTAGCGCGCCTGCGACCATTTCGGCTGCTGTTTCCGGGCTCACGGCGCCAAATTGTTGGAGAGTTTCCGGTCGCACGCCCAGCATTTCGATTTTGGCTTCGTTGCTGTAGGTGACGAAACCGCGCTCGAACCACGCGGAACTTCCGGCAGTGTGAGTGATCACTTGCGCTACCCAGCCTCCGGTGCAGGATTCGGCGGTAGCGAGCAGGAGTCGGCGTTGGAGACACGCCGCGCCCACGGCTTCCGACAGGGCAACGAGATCGGCATCCATCTTCAGGCTCCTAACCGAACAGGGGATCGAGCACCGCCTTGATCACGGCCAGCGTCAGCACCGTGTAGCCGGCGGCGATGACGTCGTCCATCATCACGCCGAAGCCGTTCTTGATTTGCGTGTCGAAGAATCTGGCCGGCTGCGGTTTGACGATGTCGTAGAAGCGGAACCACAGAAATGCCGCGAGCTGCCAGAGAAACCCGGGCGGTGTCAGCAGCAGGATTCCCCAGAAAGGCACGATTTCGTCCCAGACGATGGCGCCGTGATCGACCACGCCGAGGGCGCGGCCGGTGATCTGGCTGGCCGTGACGCCGACCGCGAAAGCCAGCAGGAGGAAGATCGCCAGCCCCAGATCGCTGTCCAGGTACATGCGCAACAGCGGATAAGTGAGCCAGGCGAAGGCGGTACCCGCCGTTCCCGGCGCGAAAGGCGAAAGCCCGCTGCCCATGCCGCAGGCGATGAAATGAGCGGGGTGGTGGAACAGAAACTTGAGCGGAGGCGGCGGTAACTTTGCCATTATTTGAAGTGATCGTAGCCGCAGGTTGCGGGTGTGATGACGGTGCCGCTATCGTCGCACAGGACGAATTCGCCGGGCGGGCCGGCCACGATTTCGCCGATGCGGGTCAGCGGCAGTTCGAGCCTCGCGGCCATGGCCGCGATCTCGCCGTCGGATTGCGCCGGGGCGGTGAACAGCAGTTCGTAGTCGTCACCGCCGGCCAACACGCAATCGCGTTCCAGTCCTGCGGCGGGGAGTTCGGGGATGCGCAGCCGGGCGGCGACTGCCGACTGCTCGAGGACATGTCCGAGATCGGCCAGCAGTCCGTCGGAAACATCGATCGCGGCGCTGGCGATGCCGCGCAGCGCGAGCCCCAGTGCAACCCGCGGCTGGGGTCTGTGCAGCGCGGCGAGACATGCGGCGAGTGCCGGTTCGGCCAGCGCGGTGCGTCCCTGCAGGTGAGCCAGGCCCAGCGCCGCCTGCCCCGGCCTGCCGGAAACCCAGATCGAATCGCCGGCTTTCGCCCCGTCGCGGCGCAGCGCCTGCCCGGCGGGAACTTCGCCGAGGATGGTGACGCAAAAAGCACGCGGACCGCGGGTCGTGTCGCCGCCGATCAGGTCGATGCCGTAGCTGGCGGCGCAGTCGAAGAAACCTCGTGCGAAGGGCTCGATCCAGTCAACAGTCGGCGCTGGCAGCACGGCGGCAAGCAGGGCCCAGCGCGGCTGCGCGCCCATCGCCGCCAGATCGGAGACATTCACGGCAAGGGTCTTCCAGCCCAGCGCCTCGGGATCGGTGGCCGCCAGAAAATGCGTGCCCTCGACCAGCATGTCGGTGGAGATCACCAACTGCTGGCCAGGCGTCGGCGCGATCAACGCGCCATCGTCGCCGACGCCGAGTTCGGTGTGGCGCGTCGGACGTTTGAAGTAGCGGTCAATCAGTGCGAATTCGGAAGGCATGAAAACCTTTTTGCCACAGAGATCACAGAGGGCACAGAGAAAACCCCCCTTGCTTCTCCTCTGTGATCTCTGTGTCCTCTGTGGCTATTTTGGTTTTGCTTCTCCGGGCCGCAGCACCCCGGCCAGCTTGTCCAGCACGCCGTTCACAAACTTGTGGCCGTCGATGCCGCCGAATGTCTTGGCCAGTTCGATGGCTTCGTTGATGATCACGCGGTAGGGGGTTTCGGGATGCAAGCGCAGTTCGCAGGCGCCCAGCAGCAGGATGCAGCGCTCGATGGGCGAGACTTCGTTCCAGGCGCGGTCGATATACGGGGCGAGATCGAGCTGCAGCGCTGCGGCGTTTTGCCGCGCCTCGGCCAGCAGGGTGTCGTAGAGCTCGCGGTCGGCCTTGTCAAAGCCGGCGACGCCCTCCGCCTGCACCTGAATCGCCGCAGCATCCTGGCCGCCTACCTGCCACTGGTAGAGGCCCTGGATCACGAACTCGCGGGCGCGCCGCCGCGGGGATTTGCTGCTGGCCACTATTTGGCGGCCTTCAGCAGCGCACGTGTCAAATTCGCCATTTCGATCGCCGCCTGCGCGGCTTCCGCGCCCTTTTGCACCATGCGCACCAGCGCCTGGTCGTCGTTTTCGGTGGTCAGTACCGCATTCGCAATCGGGATGCCGGTGTTCAACTGCACGTCGATGATGCCGCGCGCCGATTCGTTGGAGACGATCTCGAAATGATAGGTCTCGCCGCGTATTACGGCGCCCAGCGCCACCAGCGCATCGAAGCGGCCACTTTGGGCCATGACCTGCAACGTCAGGGGCAGTTCGAGTGCGCCGGGCACCGTGGCGAACGTGATATCGGCGTCGGCCACACCCAGGCGCGCCAACTCGGCCAGACAGCCCGAGCGCAGGCCTTCGCCGATATCCTCATTGAAGCGGCTTTGCACGATGCCGACGTGCAGGCCGCGGCCGTTCAGGTCGGGTTCGAGTTCGTGGATGCTCATTTGACTATCCTCCCCCCAGCCCCCTGCCCAAGACAGGGGGTGACGGCAGTTCGCCGCTGCGCGGCTCCATGTGATGGCTGGCGCCCCTTCGGGCGGCCGTGCGGGGCGCTCATGCTGTTTTTTCTCCCGTCGGAGTGAAGTAGCCGGTGATTTCAAGACCGAAGCCGGCCATGCTCGGCATCTTCCTCGGGCTGGCCATCAGGCGCATCTTGCCGACGCCGACTTCGCGCAATATCTGCGCGCCGATGCCGTAGATGCGCGGGTCCCATTTTTGCGCCGGCCGCGTTGTCCGGTCGTCGTTCAGCGCCGCCAGCAGCGCGTTGCCGGATTCGGCGCGATGCAGCAGCACCAGCACGCCGCGGCCCTGTTGCGCAATCGAGCGCAGGGCAAAATCGATGCCGTAGGAATGGCGGCGGCTGTTCTGGTCGAGGAAGTCGAGCACGCAGATCGAGTCATGCACCCGCACCAGCGTCTCTTCCGGGGCCTCGATCTCGCCGCAGGACAGCGCCAGATGCACATCGCCGCTGCTGCGGTCGGCAAAGGCGCGCAGACGGAAGGCGCCTTGCGCACATTGGACCTGCTTGTCGGCGACGCACTCGATCAGCTTTTCGGTTTCCGAGCGGTAGTGAATCAGGTCGCGGATGGTGCCGATCTTGAGCTTGTGCTCGGCGGCGAATTCAAGCAGGTCCGGCAGCCGCGCCATGGTGCCGTCCTCCTTGAGGATCTCGCAGATCACCGCGGCTGGCGTGCATTCGGCCAACTGGGCGAAGTCGCAGCCGGCTTCGGTGTGGCCGGCGCGCACCAGCACGCCCCCGTTCTGCGCCATCAGCGGGAAGATGTGGCCGGGCTGGACAATGTCCGCCGCGGTGGCGTTCTTGGCCACGGCGGTCTGCACCGTACGCGAGCGATCCTGCGCCGAGATGCCGGTGGTGACACCCTCCGCGGCTTCGATCGAGACGGTGAATGCGGTGCCATGCTGCGCCTTGTTGTCGCGCACCATCAAGGGCAGGTCGAGCTGGCGGCAGCGGGCTTCGGTCAGCGTCAGGCAGATCAGCCCGCGCCCCCACTTGGCCATGAAATTGATCGCTTCGGGCGTGACGTGGTCGGCGGCGAGAACCAGATCACCCTCGTTTTCGCGGTCTTCTTCGTCGACCAGGATCACCATGCGGCCGGCGCGCATGTCGGCGACGATATCGAGAACGGGGCTGATGCTCATGACTGAAGTACCAAACTTGGGAAGGCGCGCATTTTACGCTGCGCCGGCCGTCAGCATCCGTTCGACGTAGCGCGCGATCAGGTCGATCTCCAGATTCACCCGGCTGCCCGCCTTGAGGTGCCGCAGCGTGGTGACTTCGACGGTATGCGGAATCAGGTTGATCGAGAAGCGGCGGTCCTTGACCCGGTTGGTGGTGAGCGACACGCCATCCACCGTGATCGAGCCCTTGCGCGCGATGAATTTCGCCAGGTTCTTCGGCGCCTTGATCACGAGTTCGTGCGATTCGCCGATCGGCTCGAATTTCACGACTTCGCCGACGCCGTCGACATGGCCCGACACCAGATGGCCGCCGATGAAGTCCGACAGGCGCATGGCTTTTTCCAGATTGACTTCACCGCCCGGCGTGTCGAGGCCGACCGTGCAATCCAGCGTCTCGCGCGAGACGTCGACCTGGTAGCTGTTCTTCTTCTTCGCGATCACCGTCAGGCACACCCCGCCGTGGGCGATGGAATCTCCCAGGGCGACGTCGCCAAGCTTGAGGCCGGGCGCCTCGACGGTGAGCCGCACGCCTTTTTCAAGTGGCTGGGCGTGGCTGATTTTTCCTACGGCGGTAATGATGCCCGTGAACATGGCGGCTCCGATAAATTAGCGCAGGACGCGCTCGAGGGTAGGCAGAAATTGCTCCGCGGACTGGAAGCCGACGACACGCAGATCGACCAGTTCGCGCCCGCCGCCATCGAAGAAAATGATGCCCGGCGGGCCGAACAGGCCAAAACGCTTGAGCAGCGCCAGATCGGCGGCATTATTCGCGGTCACGTCCGCTTGCAGCAGCACCAGTTGCTTCATGCGCGAAGCGACTTGCGGATCGGCGAAGGTGAAGCGCTCCATTTCCTTGCAGCTCACGCACCAGTCGGCGTAGAAGTCCAGCATCACCGGTTTGCCCGCGGCTTTCGCCTGGGCCAGGCGGGTGTCGAGAGCCGCCACCGACACGACACGCTCGAAAGTCGGCGCTGGCGCTTCGGTGCTTGCGCCTGCGCGCAGGAAGCCGAGCGGCTGCAACGGATCCCTGGCGCCGCCAAGCACGCCGATCAGCATCGCCGCGCCGCCCAGCAGCAGGATTACGCCGAGGCCCTTGCCCAGCCGTTGCCAGCCGTGGGCGTGCGGCGGCAAGGGGTCGAGTGCATGCAGATAGATCGCCGGGATCACCATCAGCAACGCCCAGCCGAGCATCTGCAGCCACAACGGAACGACCGGTGAAACCAGCCACAATGCGGTGGCCAGCATGACGACGCCGAAGAACTTCTTGATGCCTTCCATCCACGGCCCGGACTTCGGCAGCAGGGAGCGGGAGAAAGCGCCCACCAGCAGCAGCGGCGCGCCCATGCCGAGGCTCATGACGAACAGCGCGGCACCGCCCAGCGCGGCGTTGCCGGTTTGCGCAATATAGAGCAGCGCGCCGGCCAGCGGCGCGGCGACGCAGGGGCCGACGATCAGCGCCGAGAGCGCGCCCATCAGCGCGATGGCGGGCAGCGAGCCACCTTGCCGGTTGGCCGTGTCGGAAACCCGGCTTTGCAGTGCCGAAGGCATCTGCAATTCATAAAAGCCGAACATCGAAAGCGACAGCACGACGAACACCAGCGCGAAGCTGCCCAGCACCCAGGCATTCTGCAGCGCGGCCGACAGCAGCGTGCCCGAAAGTCCGGCGGCGACACCCACTGCGGCGTAGGTGACGGCCATGCCCAGCACATAGGCCAGCGACAGCACGAAGGCGCGCAGATGGCTCACCGCATGCCCATGATTGACGATGATGCCGGACAGGATCGGGATCATCGGGAACACGCAGGGTGTCAGCGAAAGCAGCAAGCCGAAGCCGAAGAAGCTCAGCAGCACCAGTGCCGGATTGCCGCCCTTGAACAGACCGGCGATGCGCGAGCTTTCATCGGCGGGGCCTGTCGCGTCCGATTTGACGGACAGTCCGGAAGTTGGTGCCGGTGCTACGGTGCCCGGGGCCGCTCCCGTCGCCAGATCGATTCTTGCTTCCTGCTTGAGCGGCGGATAGCAAATGCCGCCGTCCCAGCAACCCTGAGAGACAACCTTCAGCGTGACAGGTCCGGCGGCTTCCACCGGCAACAGAATCTTGACTTCCTTGCGGTAGGTTTCGACCTTGCCGAACAGTTCGTCTTCCTTGATTTTGCCGGGCGGCAGCTTTGCTGCGCCTAGCGTGCCGCCTTCCAGTGCGAACTTGAACTTGTCGCGGTACATGTAATAGCCGTCGGTGATCTCCCAGCGGGCTTCGATGGTACCGGCATCGATCGTCCGCGCCGAAAAACGAAAGGCTTGTTCGGGGGGTAGCGGTTCTTCGGCCCAGGCCTGGCCCGTCAAGGCGACCAGCAGCAGGAACAGAAAGCGGATCAGCATGTGGAAGAGTTCCCGTCAGCGGTTTCAGGAAGGGTTTCGGCGCGAGTTTCGGTAATTAGCCACGCCAGATATTCGGGCAGGCCGTGCGCGACTGGGACCGCGATGATCTCGGGAAGTTCATAGGGGTGGCGGGCGCGGATCGCTGTCTCCAGCGCCGCGTAGCGCGCAGCGGTGGTCTTGATCAGCAGGGGTACCTCCGGCACGCTTTCGATCTTGCCCTGCCAGCGATATACCGAACGACAGGGCGCCAGTATGTTTACGCAGGCCGCCAGGCGCTCAGTCACCAGTGCCGTGGCCAACGCTTGCGCACTGGCTTCGTCCGGCAGGTTGGTGAGAATGAGCAGGGTTTGGCAGGGTTCCATCCATCTATTCTACCTTCGGCCCGTTCCAGCCCTGGGGTAGCCTGTGGCATCCGGGAGCTTCAAAACGAAGTTTCAGTGGAGGCTGACGCGGGCGTTATGGGCGTTAAGCACAGCGGCCGAAACCAGAGTGGGTCCGGAACCGGGAGCACAGGCTTGAGCAAACTGTTGACTGGATTGATGGAAGCGGAGCGGCAGCGCAAGCAGCGCGCCGCCAGCGGAGTGCCCGCTGCGAAAAATGCGACTGCCGCCGAGCGGACCGCCGCAGCGGATGCCGCGGCGGAACAGCGGGCGCAGGCCGAGCGCCTGGCCGAAGTCGCTCTGCGCACTCGCATCGAGGCCGAACAGCGCGCCTTGGCGGAAGCCCAACGCCGTGAATCCGCTGCCGCCGAGCTGATAAATGCGGCCGCTGCCCGCGCCAAGCACGAAGAGGAGTTGGGTCGGCTGGCTGCGGATCGGGCCGGCGCCGAGCGACGCGCGGCCGATCTGGCGGCGGGGCAACTTCGTGCCGAACAGATCGCCGAAGCTGCGGCCGTGTCACGCCTAGAGGCAGAAAAGCAGGCGACACAGGAGGCGCGACGTCGCAGCGAACAGGAAGCGGAAGCAGGGCGCGCCGCGGTCGCGCGTCTCATGGCCGAACAGCAGGCCAGCGCAGCGGAAGCCCAGCGCGCGGCGGCCGAAGCGGAGGCTGCCACCGCACAGCAGGCGCAGGCCGAGCTCCTGGCCGAAGCCGCCCTGCGCACTCGCGTCGAGGCCGAACAGTACGCCTTGGCGGAAGCCCAACGCCGTGAATCCGCCGCCACCGAGCTGACCAATGCGGCCGCTACGCGCGCCAAAAAAGAAGAAGAGTTGGCCCGGCTGGCCGCGGATCGTGCCGCAGCGGAGCGACGCGCGGCCGATCTGGCGGCGGGGCAACTTCGTGCCGAACAGATCGCCGAAGCTGCGGCCGTGTCACGCCTAGAGGCAGAAAAGCAGGCGACACAGGAGGCGCGACGTCGCAGCGAACAGGAAGCGGAAGCAGGGCGCGCCGCGGTCGCGCGTCTCATGGCCGAACAGCAGGCCAGCGCAGCGGAAGCCCAGCGCGCGGCGGCCGAAGCGGAGGCTGCCACCGCACAGCAGGCGCAGGCCGAGCTCCTGGCCGAAGCCGCCCTGCGCACTCGCGTCGAGGCCGAACAGTACGCCTTGGCGGAAGCCCAACGCCGTGAGTCCGCCACCGCCGAGCTGACCAATGCGGCCGCTACGCGCGCCAAAAAAGAAGAAGAGTTGGCCCGGCTGGCCGCGGATCGGGCCGCAGCGGAGCGACGCGCGGCCGATCTGGCAGTGGGGCAGCTTCGTGCCGAACAGAGCGCCGAAGCCGCTGCCCTGTCGCGCGCAGACGCAGAAAGACAGGCAACACAGGAAGCGCAGCGTCGCAGCGAACAGGAAGCGGAAGCAGGGCGCGCCGCGGTCGCGCGTCTCATGGCCGAGCATCAGGCCAGCGAGGCGCAGGTCCGGCATACGGCGGTTGAAGCGGACGCGGCGGCCGCGCGCGAGGCCGCTCAGTCATCCGCCGCGCAGCTTCAACCGGCACAGGACAAGGCGGTTTCAAATCGCAGCCCGTCGCGAGGCTGGCGCCGTTTGCTGGTCAGCACGGCCTTCGCTCTGATGACCGGAATCGGCGCGGGAATTTGGCTGGGCACGCCTCCCGCTCTCTCTTCGCGCTTGTCGTCAGGGCAGCAGGATACGCTGCGCCTGCGCCTTGACGACACTCTGAGAAATCCCCCGCTACAGGAACGTCGCGTCATACCGCATGATCGATTGCCGTCGCGCTGACGAGCCAGGCGCCGACTTCAGGAGGAGGCGCACCGCGCACCGCGAGATCACCGCCAAGGCCCGCGCCATCAGTGTCTGTTAGCTTGCTGTCGGGCGTGGCGCGTGAGCAACGCTTTACCTTGTGTCAGCTGGAGTCTGCCTGCTTGGACATTGCTGTCAGAGCAAAACTCTGTTAGCTTTTGCCAACCGTCAACCAAAGACAACCTTGATTATTGGTTGATATATTAATGAGTTTATTGAGGATTTGTTTATGACGAAAGCGATAGCCAACCTGTTGGCAGCCGTCGCCATTCTGGCGTTAGGATCGCTGAATCACGCGACCGCGCAGGACGCGAGTTTCGACATAGTGCGTTTTCAGATCGAAGGGAATACGATTCTGCCGGCGGAAAGGGCTCAGCAACTGGTTGCACCGTTTGTCGGCCAGCACAAGGTTTATGGCGATGTGCAAAAGGCCCTGGAAGCCCTCGAAGGAGAGTTTCGCCGTCTCGGTTACGGTACCGTGCAGGTCTACGTGCCGGAGCAGGAACTCACCACGGGCGTGGTGCGATTGCAGGTCAGCGAGGGAGTGATCGGCAAGGTCACCATTACCGGCAACAAGTACTTCAACAACGAAAATGTCCGTGCCAGCCTGCCCGACCTGAAGGAAGGCACGGCGCCCAACATGCGCCAGCTTTCCGAAAACGTTCAGCTGACCAATGAGAATCCGGCGAAACAAGTCGAAGTAACACTGGGCGTCAGCGAAGACGAAGGCAAGGTCGACGCCCGGGTCGAGGTCAAGGAAGAACGCCCCGAGCGTGTCTACCTTACGCTGGACAACACCGGCACCAAAGGCACCGGCAAACATCGCGCAGGTGTTTCCTACCAGAACGCAAATGTGGGCAACAGCGATCAGGTGCTGACACTGGCCTACACGACCGCAGTTGACCCTCCGGGCGGCATGAAGATTCTTGGCAGTCGGGTCCTGCCCTGGCAGGACGGCAACGGCGTAAAGGTCGACATTTTCAGTATTGGCTATCGCCTGCCGTTGTACTCGCTGGGCGACAGCATCGACCTCATCTACGGCAACTCCAGTAGCGACTCGCCGACCAACTCGCCGAACCTCGGCTCGGGCCTCGCGATCAACGGCAAGGGCGAAGTGTTTGGTCTGCGCTACAACCACATTTTTACTCGCGCCGGGGAATTCACGTCCAAACTGGTGTTTGGCTACGACTACAAATACATGAACAGCCGCTGCACGGTTGCCGGCGTGCCGACGCCTTTTGGTGCGGCAGGTTGCACGCCCTATACCTTGCGACCCGTTTCAGCCACTTACAGCGGACAGTGGCAAAAGCCGGGTGAGGCCATCGATTTCAACGTCGGCGTGGCACATAACCTGTTTCCGATGGGTAGCGAATTTACCTTCACCCCCCCTGCTCCAGAAGCCGGAGGCTACGATCGTTACTCGGCGGCGTCGGGTTACCAGAGCAAGGACGAGTTTACCGTCCTGCGTTTCGGCGGCAGCTATGCCGCAGCAATAGCCGGCGACTGGATGCTACGCGTTGCCGCGAACGGTCAATATGCGAACAATGCGCTACCCGCCGGCGAGCGACTGGGTCTGGCGGGCGCGAATGCGGTGCGCGGTTTCCTCGAACGCGCGGTTGCCACGGATCGCGGCTATTTTGCCAATATTGAAGTTTATTCACCCGATATTGCCGCCAGCTTGGGCCTGCAGGGGAACCTCAGATGGCTGGTCTTCTACGATTCAGCGCAGGGCTTCAACCTCAACCCGTCGCTCAACCAGGCAGTCAATATCGCATCGGCGGGCGTCGGTTTGCGCTACAACCTCAAGAAAGACATCAGCGCCCGCATCGATATTGCGCGGGTCATGGATGGCGTCTGGCCAAACGGTGCACCAAATGTTGCGCTTGATGGCGACATTCGTGGTCATTTCGGGCTCGCCTTTGGTTTCTGATCCAGACGCAACGAACCTGTGCCGAGTGTGACTTCCTCCCTTGCAGCTGAGTAGTTTCAAGGCTATAAAAAAATGTGTGAGCGGCTTTCCCGCCCCGGAGTTTTCAGATGAATTGCCAGAATCCTTCCCGCAAAAACGCTTCCCGGCTATCGACGCCCGTTCGTTTGGGCGTCGCCGCCGTAGCCGCGTGCTTCCTCGCCGCCCCGGTCCTGGCCAACCCGGTGAATCCCGCCGTGGTCAATGGTGCCGCCACCTTCAACCAGGCCGGCAACGTCCTGACGGTGACCAACAGCAACGGCGCCATCATCAACTGGGACAAGTTCTCCATCCAGGCCGGCGAGACCACCCATTTCGCCCAGACCGCGGCGTCCAGCGCGGTACTCAACCGGGTCCTGAATGACCCGACCGCGATCTACGGCACGCTCAGCTCCAACGGCCGCGTCTGGCTGGTGAACCCCGCCGGCATCATGGTCGGTCCCGGCGGGCGGGTGGACACCGCCGGTTTCGTCGCCTCCACGCTGAGCATCAGGAATGAAGACTTCCTCGCCGGCCGGCAGCTGTTCATCAATGACGGCAGCGCCAAGGACATCCTCAACCAGGGCGAAATCAGAACCCCGTCCGGCGGCAGCGTTTACCTGATCGGCAGCAACGTCAGCAACGAAGGCATCATCACCACGCCACAAGGCGAAACCATACTGGCTGCCGGCGCCACCGTCAGCCTGATCGACAGCGCCACCCCGGGCGTCAAGGTCGACATCACCGGCGCCGAAGGAAACGCCACCAACCTTGGCACCATCACGGCCGAAGCGGGGCGCGTCGGCATCGCCGGCGTCATCGTCAGGAACAGCGGCACGCTCAATGCCTCCTCCGTGGTCAGCGCAGGCGGCCGCATCTTCCTCAAGGCCAGCCAGGATGCCTATGTCGATGGCAATGGCCGCATCGTCACCACCGGCACCAAGGGCGGCAGCGTCGAAGTCCTTGGCAACCGCGTCGCGGTGACGGACAACGCCAGCATCGATGCCAGCGGTCAAACGGGAGGCGGCAGCATCAAGGTGGGTGGCGACTATCAGGGCAAGAACCCGGACATCCAGAACGCGAACATTACCTATTTCGGACCCGACGCCAGCCTGAAAGCCGATGCTGCGGAAGTCGGCGATGGCGGTACGGTGATTGTGTGGGCCGACGACACGACGCGGGCCTACGGCAACATCTCGGCACGCGGCGGGGCGAATGGCGGCAATGGTGGCTTCGTCGAGACGTCGGGTCACAACTGGCTTGACGTCGCCGGCGCACGGGTGGATACCCGCGCCTCCTCGGGCACCACCGGCACCTGGCTGCTCGATCCGACGGATGTCACTATCCTGTCCTATGGCGGGCCCGAGCTTTACATGTCTTCATATTACGGCAGCAGCAGCTATGGCGGCACGGCGGGGGTCTTCGGCGGCGCGCTGTATGGCCCGGCCACGCTCTACTGGCAAACCATCGCCAGCCAGTTGGCCTCGACCAACGTCACGGTCACGACAGCCGGCGCCCAAGGCGGCCTTGGCAATATCACCATCAGCGCTCCTCCTGGCTTGGCAAACATCCCCATCAGCCACACCGACTCGGGTGGCACATGGACCAACCCCTGGTACGGCGCGGGTTACAGCAGCAGCAACAGCCTCTCGCTGCTGGCCCATGGCAGTGTCGATATCTACGCCCCGTTCGGCAATGCCGGCAGCGGCGCCATCAACATCATGGCCGGCTGGGATGGCGCTAGCACCTCAGCCCCTGTGCTCAAGAACTTCGCGACTAACGCGAGCATCTATATCCATAGCGGTGGCGGCATCGTTTCCAAGGGGCCGGTAACGCTGCAGGCGACCGACACGGTTGTCGTCAATGAAGCTGGCGGCAGCGGCATGATGATGGCCGGCATCGACATGGACACCGGTGCTCTGTCGATTGTGGCGCACAGGCTTCTGCTGACGGGTGGCGGTATTTACAGCAACGCCTCGGCCCGCATTGCCAGCAACGGCAACCAGTCGTTTACGGTCGGGTACGGTTTCGGCGCCGGCGTTTACGGCGGCGGCGTGTATCTGAGAGGAGCAGCCTACGGCGGAGGACCTTATGCCGGAGCCACTTATGGCGGCAACGCCGAGATCAGCCAGTACTCGGCAACGGGCAGCCAGAGCTTCACCATTCTCAACGGCGCCAAGGTGGAGCTGCGCGGCGGCTCCAACAACGGGCTGATACCGGCAGGACTCTGGTCGGGCGAGTGTTCTATAGGCAACATTTGCAGCGACAACCATGCGAGCATCCGCAACCTCGGCAGCGGCGGCCAGTCGTTTACGTTCTCCTCCGGCGGCAACCTGAATATCTACGGCGGCAGCGTTGGCAACGACAACGGGGCCGGGATCGAGAATAAGGGCACCGGCGCTCAAACGATCACCGGCAACCCGGCGATCGCGATCTATGCCGGCGCGAGCGGGGGGGCTATCGCCACCTATGGTGGTCAGGATGTCGATTTCGGCAACGGCGCCAGTATCGAATCGGAGCTTGGCGGCCAGACCATCAGCGCCGCGTCGATTTACATGGACGGCGGTACCGCCAATTTCGGCGGTGCATTCATCGGTGCGCCGGTCTCGACAATCAACGTGCAAAACGGCGTCACCATGATCGGCGGCGCCGCCGCCGCACCTACCGCGTATGCGACCTACGGCGACACGATTTTCAAGCAGGCCGCCATCATCGGCAGTAAGGACGGCATAACGCTGACCATGAACATCGGCAGTGGCGGCCTCACCATGACGGGCGGCCCCACCAGCCAGTTCGGTGGTTCGATGGCGGCCTTGGGCAGTCTGCATGGCGCTGCCAACATCACGATCAATAGTTCCGGCGCCATCACCTTCAGCGGAGCAACTCCTGGCAGCGACCGGATAGGGTCGATCGGCAGTACCGGCGGCTCAATCTTGCTGTCATCCACCGCTGGAACCATCAACCTGGGCAACGGCTTCATCGGTAGCGGCGCGACGGGCACCACGGAGCTTGCCGCCTCCAGCGGCATCAGCCAGACCGCTGCCGGCAGTATCGGCACGGGCACGCTCACGGCCCACACCGGCTCGGGTGCGATCAACCTGCCCGGGGCCAATAAGGTCGGCGCAGTCTACGAGTCGACGGCCGGTACTTTCACGTACAACAGCGTCGTGCCGGTGTCGATATATTCCGGGACGGCATCGAGCAGCGTCGCGGCGAGTTCGGCGCAGAGCCTTGGCTTCTTCCAGAGCGGGAATCTGACACTCAATGGCGGCTCCTCGTTCACTTCCGGCGCCGATCTCCTCGTCGGAGCGGACGGCAACCTGACCTATGCGGGGGCAAGCCTCAACGCTCCCGGCAGCATTCTGCTTGCCGCCTACGGGGGCATGACCATGGCCGGCAGCCTGAACAAACCGGCGAATACGCTGGGATTGGTCGCAGGCGGCGCTTTGAACGTCAGTGCCGGCGTTACCGGCCGGAGTCTGGTGGCGGTGGTCGCAGGGGACGCCAACATCACCGGCGGCTACCTGCAGACCTCCACCGGCGATCTGGAACTTCTGGTCGGCGGCAATCTCAACATAGGCAACGCCAGTTCGGGCGGCTATATCTGGGCCGGCAACGGTGCGTCTGCCGCTCCTTACCCCGACGCCAGCATTGCGGTGATGGGCAACCTCAAGCTGAACAACGGCGCCCACATCAATGCGGCCAACGACGTGTTCATTGACCTGCTGGGCGCCACGTCGACACTGGTGTTGAACGATGGCACCGCAGGCTACGCCCCGTCCTACATCCTTTCCGATATCGCAACGGGCGTGATCGGAACCACGCACCTGACCTTCCTGAGCAACAGCAGTTCGTCTGCGATCGTGATTGACGGCAAGCCGACCACCGAGACGGTAGTGGGCGGCAGTGGTTTCTTTGCGGTGAACCTCAGTACTCCGGCGGTCGCGGGTGCGGGGCTCGAGATCCAGGGGCTTGCGGCGGTGCCGGCCAGCGTCGTCGATCCTTGTGCCACCAGCCCGGATTTATGCAAACTGCCGGATCCCACCGTGCCACCGGTTGAAGCAGCGCCGCTGTCGTTCGACACCTTCCTTGGCTTGAACCAGGCACTGGCCGACTCGAGCGGGGTTGGCGGGACGGAAGGCAGCTTCGGCGGCGAAGAAAACGGCAAAGACAAGAAGGACAAGAAAGACGACAAGAAGTCGGATGAGAGCAAGGACGGGAAGAAAAATGACAAACCAGCACAGAAAAAAGTTGCCCAGTGCTCTTCGTAAGCCGGGGGCTGGCGTGATCCGGGCGGTACTCGCCGCGCTGGCGGTCGGCCTCGTCTGGATCCCGGCCGCGCACGCTGCCACGGCGGGCCAGATCACGCACTTGTCAGGCACGCTCTCGGCCAAGCGCGCCGACGGCACCAGCAAACTGCTCGCCGTGAAATCCGAGGTTTTGGAAGGCGACGTGCTAGGCACCGAAGCCGAAACATACGCCCGGATCAAGTTCAACGATGGCGGCGAAGTGGTGATGCGCCCCAGCACCCAGCTGAAGATCGAGAACTACGCCTACAACGCCGCCAAGCCGGAAAGCGACAACATCGTCATGAGCATGTTCAAGGGCGGCTTGCGGGCGGTGACCGGACTGGTCGGCAAACGCAATCGGGAAAAGGTCAGCTTCCAGACCGAGACGGCAACCATCGGCATCCGCGGTACCCACTTTGGCGCCCTGCTGTGCCAGAACGACTGCGGTGGCGTGCCCACCACCGGCGGCCAGCCGCCGCCCAACGGCTTGCATGTCGATGTCACCAGCGGCGCCATCGTCCTGAGCAACAAGGCCGGCACGGTGCAGATCAACGCCGGGCAGTTCGGCTTCGCCGCCAATGCCAACACCGCGCCAATCCCGGTGCCGCCGCAACAAGGCATCCAGGTCACCATGCCCAATTCGATCTCGCAGAACAAGGGTGGTGGCAGGGGCATCGGCAAAGGCGACGATGCCGAGTGCAAGATGTGACCTGCCCGCGAAGCGGAAGCCCAGGTCCGCAAAGCGCCTGCCCCCGAAGGGGAAGCCCAGGTCCGCAAAGCTAGCTCGCCGCATCACCAGCGCCGACTTCTTGCGCCTCTGGCAACGCCGCCGCGGAACTCCCCGGCGGCGTTTCTATTTCTGCTTCGCCACCCGCCCCAGCAGATAGAACTCGTCATTCGGGCGCATGCCGGTCATGTTGGCCATGCGATTCGAGAGGCCGAAAAACGCAGCCACGGCGCCGATATCCCAGATGTCTTCGTCATTGAACCCGTGCTCGCGCAGGGTGACGAAATCGGCATCATCGATGGCGGCGGAATCGAGCGCGACTTTCATGGCGAAATCCAGCATGGCTTTCTGGCGCGGCGTGACATCGGCCTTGCGGTAGTTGACGGCGACCTGATCGGCGACCAGCGGGTTCTTCGCCCGAATGCGCAGGATGGCGCCGTGGGCGACTACGCAGTACTGGCAACCGTTGGCGTTCGAAGTGGCGACCACGATCATCTCGCGTTCGGCTTTGGACAGCCCGCTTTCCTTTTCCATCAGCGCGTCGTGGAAAGCGAAGAAGGCGCGCCACTCGGCGGGGCGATGCGCCAGCGCGAGGAATACGTTGGGGATGAAGCCGGATTTCTCCTGCACCTCGAGGATGCGGGCGCGGAGGTCTTCGGGCAGGTCTTCCAGTTTCGGTACGGGGTAGCGACTGATCGGTGGTGTGCTCATGATGTCCTCGTTGATATAGCTGTCGTGTCGGGGTATTTTATGTCCTTGCCGCATCGGGCGGGGACGGTATCCTGGGATACGGGTTCCCCAACTCAAACCAAGGAGACTTCCATCAACACGTCCCGCCAGAAGCCCGCCATGAAGGCCGATGACCAGGCGCAGTTCGACAGCCTGCTGCCGGCAGAACCCTTCACCCGCCGCTCCTTCATCACCACCGCAGTCGGTGCCGGCTTTGCCCTGGCGACGCAGCCGATCTCGGCGCAAACGGTCGTCACGACCGATACGGAGGGTCTGCTCGCCGGCGACATCATGGTACCTGCTGCCGACCGCGAATTGCCTGGCTATCGCGCGATGCCCGCTGGCGGATCAAGGCTGCCGACCGTTCTGGTGATCCACGAGATATTCGGTGTGCATGAGTACATTCGCGATGTCTGCCGCAGGTTGGCCAAGGCCGGGTATCTGGCGATTGCGGTGGATATGTATATACGTTACGGCGAAACGGCAAAAATGACCAATGTCCAGGACATTCTGGCGGGACCAGTGGCTTCGGCCCCCGATGCCGAACACATGACCGATCTCGACGCCTGCGCCACCTGGGCGGCGAAGAATGGCGGCGATCCGCAGCGCCTCGCGGTGACAGGCTTCTGTCGCGGTGGCCGTACGACGTGGTTGTATGCTGCCCACAATCCCCAGCTGAAGGCGGCGGTGGCTTGGTACGGGCCCCTGGATGCCGCGCCGACGCCCGGTCAGCCCCAGAGTCCCCTCGATTTGGCCGGGCAGGTGAAGGCGCCGGTACTGGGTTTGTATGCCGGCAAGGATCAGGGCATTTCGCCGGATCAGATCGAGGATATGCGGACGGCGTTGGGCAAGGCGGGAAACAAGTCGCAGATCCATGTTTATCCGGATGCTCCGCATGCCTTTCACGCCGACTACCGCCCAAGCTATCGCAAGGAGGCCGCCGAGGACGGCTGGAAGCGCATGCTGGAGTGGTTGCGTCAAAATGGTGTGTGACGCCGGCCCGCGTCCCACCAGGGGATACCGTCCCTTTGGGACCTAAAGCGGAATTGCCTGCCCGTGGCAGAATGCTCCAATCGCTTATTCGCGTCCGCGCTTATGGAGCCGCTGATTGTCAATCTTGCCCCCACTGGCCTGGTGCCGACCCGGGCTCAATCGCCTCATGTGCCATTGACCGCGGCGGAGGTGGCGGCCGACTGCGTGCGCTGCTGTGCCGCCGGCGCCACCATGTTGCACCTTCATGCACGAGCGGCCGACGGCTCGCCGAGTTGTGACCGCCGGGTGTTCGGCGCTCTGGTGGCTGCCGTGCGGCAGCGCGTGCCGGATGCGATCATTGTCACCACGACCAGCGGGCGGCGGGCCTCCGAGGTGGAACTACGCGCCGCCAGCCTGACCCTTGAAGGTGAGCAAAAGCCGGATATGGCAAGCCTTACCTTGGGTTCGCTGAATTTCAGTGCCGAAGCCAGCGTCAGCGCCCCGTCCACCGTAATGCGGCTCGCCGCCATGATGCAAGAGCGCGGCATTCGACCGGAACTGGAAGTGTTTGATCTGGGGATGATGAATTTCGCAAAAATACTGATCGACAAAGGCTTGATCGAGCCGCCCTTCTACTTCAACATTCTGCTCGGCAACCCCGCCTCGGCCCAGGCCAGCCTGCTTCATCTGGGAACCCTGGTCGCCGACTTGCCGCCGCAGTCGGTCTGGTCCGTAGCGGGCATCGGCCGTCACCAGACGCTCGCCAATGCTCTCGGCGTTGTCGCCGGTCATGGTGTGCGCACCGGGCTGGAGGACAACCTTTGGCTGGACGACGAGCGCACCGTACTCGCCACCAATCTGCAACTCGTGGAGCGCGTGGCTGCCCAGGCAGCGGCGCTCGGCAGACCGCTGGCCAGCGCCGGCCAGGTTCGTAGCCGGCTTGGTCTCGCGCCGCGATCATGACCAAGGTCGCTGTCCGCCGGCTGGTAATCTTTGGTGCCAGCAATATCGTTTCCGATCTGTTTGACTGCGCGCTGGCCAACCGACTGCATCCCGCCAAGGTGGTGCTGCATTTTCCGGAATCTGCCGGCGCACGGGACGTTCCACTGGCGGCACGCATTGCAGCGCTGAAAGGCCTCTGCGAGCCACCGCAAGTGGAAATGCTGGATGATTTTCAGCCCGGTGCCAGCGAGCTTTACCTGCTCGGTCCCACCACGCCGACCCGCGCCAATCTGGCGGCGGAACTTGAGCGACGCTTCGGCCTGCGCTACCACACGCTGGTTCATCCCACGGCCTATGTGTCGCCCCTGGCGCAACTGGGGCAGGGGGTCTTTGTCGGCGCCAACAGCGTGGTCGGTCCAGGCGCCTGCCTGGGAGATCATGTCTTCGTCAACCGCGGCGTCACCATCGGCCACGATACGCACATTGGTTCTTTTTCACGGATCCAACCGGGCGCCAATCTGGGCGGGCTATCGCGGATCGGCAGCGGGGTCACCGTCGCCATCGGTGCAACCTTGCTGGAACGGCTGGTGATAGGCAACGGCGCGTTTGTCGGTGCCGGCGCCGTGGCCACCGAGGATGTGCCCGAGGGTGTGCTGGTGACGGGGATTCCGGCCAGATTCAAGAAGGCTTTTTAAGTCGCGCTCGGGCGAGGACGGCTGCCTGCCGACAAGCCGCCAGCAGCGCGGGGCCCGAGGCATCGAGGTCGAAGCGTTCGGCAAAGCGTTGGCGCAAGGCTTCTCCCATGCCGGCGCGCAGGCCGGGATCTTCCGTCAGGGCCGCCAGACGTTCCATGTAGGCATCCATGTCGGGTAGCGCGAGGTCACCCAACTTGTCGCCGCCATCGGACCCTGCAAGGGCTGTCACCGGCAGGCCCTCGGCCATGGCTTCGGCCACGCTGAAGCCGCCGCCCATACGCGGCGGATTTACGTAGATATCGGAGTAGCGCAAGATGCCAGGCAGGTCGTCACGGGTCGACAGGGCCCGTACGCGACCCGGCTGCGCTTGCAGCAAGGCATGTGGCAGTTTGCCCTGGCCTCCCACCAGGAGCCAGACGACTTGTGGATGGCGCGACATCAACTGCAGTATCCGGCTCGCCCATTCCCCCTTGATCTCGTGCTCCAGACGGAAGCCTGCCGTGACCCAGATCACGGTTGTCGCGCTCAGGCCGAACTCTGCCCGCGTGACCGACCATTGTTTCCCGGAGCGCCTCATCCGCCAGGGGTGATAGACCGGCTGCGGCGGCGGAAAGATTCCGCCCCAGACTTCCCCGCGTTCAAGCTCTGCGTTGGCTGTCAGCCAGACATCCACCGGCCCTATCGGTGCCACGGTGTTGACGCTGATGCCCACTACCGGACGGACGGCATGCAAAGCCGCTGCGAGCGGCGAATAAAGGCCGACCATAAGCACGACATCGGGGTTGAAATCGGCCAGCACGGGCATCAGGTTTCGCCAGCGCCCCGGCAGGCTGAAGCGGCTGTCGCTGATCGTCATGCCCACGCCGGCAGGCAGAATACTCGCCAAAGCCTGCGCGTTCAGGGGTGGCAGGACCAATTCACGTCCGTCTCCGCGAAAGAGCGACGCATCTGGCGGCATCAGTTCCTGGGCAGAAAAGATGTGGATCTGGCGACCTTCACGCGCAAGGATCGCGCATTGTGCGATCGCCATCATGCTTGGTGTATGAAACTGATCGCCAAGATACGGAACCACTACCGCTATGCGCTGAATTTCTTCCGGGGCGCCTGGCAACAAGGTTGGCGGAAGCAGTTTGGCAGCGTTCTGCATCAGGCGCTTGACCATCTCTGGCAACAGCCCCGCAGACAGGGTGGCCATGAAATCGGATCGACCTTCGAGATTCTGTAATGCGCTGAGCCACTGGTAGGCCATGAAGGCGGCCAGCCGATCGGGGTCAGTCGGCTCTGCCGCCAGAACCCGAGCTGCGGCAGCGTATTCGAAGCGGGATGCGCCCGTGGCTCCGGCAAGAAATGTCAGTCGCAGGATATCGGTGCGTGCGTCGCGCAGCGGCAAGTTCTCGAGAACGTCGAGCACCGCCCGTCGTGCCGCTTCATCCGGAGTTACAGCCCAGATAGCCATCAGGCTATGCCAGCGCCGGGCACACTCGGGCTCCTTCAAGCTTCGGTCGAGTGCATCAAGCAGCAGTGTCATGACGAAAGGGACCTGATCAGAAGTGGGCGCAGATTGGCGGATGGAAGCCTCTGTCGGGGTGGCTACGACACAATGGTCCGAGCATTCTGCCACGGCCAGAAGCGCCGGCCGTGGCAGAATGCCGCTACCGCTGGTTCGATTCACTGCCCATGAAACCGTTGATGGTTAAAACTGATGCTGTAGCACTTCGCGTCGACCCGACGACATGAGCGCCTCTACGCAAGGTCATTCCAGCAACAGGTTCTCCCAGTCCATGGATGTGGACAAGGAAGCACGCTCCGCGCTCAAGGGGCAGAAGACGCTTTGCGTCTGGTTTACCGGTCTATCCGGCGCCGGCAAGTCGACCCTCGCCAACCTGCTGGACAAGCGCTTGCATGAGGCCGGCCGCCACACTTATCTGCTGGACGGCGACAACGTTCGTCAAGGGCTCAACCGGGACCTTGGCTTTACCGAAACCGATCGCGTCGAGAACATTCGCCGCGTGGCCGAGGTAGCCAGGCTGATGACGGACGCCGGCCTCATCGTTCTGGTGTCCTTCATCTCGCCCTTTCGCACCGAGCGACGGATGGCGAGAGAGCTGTTTGCGCCTAGCGAGTTCCTCGAGGTTTTCGTCGATGCGTCGCTCGCCGAATGTGAACGGCGCGACCCCAAGGGACTCTACGCCAAGGCGCGGCGCGGCGAACTGAAAGACTTTACCGGCATCGACAGCGCTTACGAAGCGCCGGAAAGTGCCGAACTGAGGCTGAATACGCAAGAACGTTCGGCGGCGGAGTGTGTCGAGATAATCATCGAGCGGATCCTCCGCGACTGAAGACGGCAATCGTCAGGAGTCGGCGCCGGCGAGTCGGCGCCAGCACCTGCCGTGCGACAGACGGGCCGTCTACCAGGCCTCCATGACATCTTCAAACGGAAAATTCACACCGGCCTGGCGCCACACATCGCTTACCCGGCGCACCACCGGCTCGGCCTGCTTCATCCAGTCCGGATGCCGCGCGCGTTGGTCGAAAACCTTGAAGTCTTCGGGTTGCGCGGTGCTGCCGAAACGTTCGTGGAGCCTTGCCGCGAGGTCCTCCAGACGCTCCTTGCCGTAGGCCACCACACGCCACTTCGGGTTCAGGCGCAGACCGGTCAGCAGCAGGTTGTAGTGGTAGTGCTCCCAGTAGTTCAGGTAGGCGTCGAAGTAGCCGAGTTGCGCCGTCTGGTTTTCGGGTACGCCGGCATAGATGTTGTCGCGGCGCACCCAGGTCTCGATGTTGCCGCGCACCGCCAGGCGCCCGTCGGCGGGCAGGCCGCCGGATTTCTCGTAGGTCGAGACGCAAGCCGGCACGGGGTGACGCAGGGTAATGATGTACTCGGCGTTCGGGCCCAGTACGCGATCAAAAAACCCGCCCTGATAAGCCGCCTTGGTGGCCTTCTTCGGCACCGGGATCATGCTGTCGAAGGCGCGACTGTTGGCGAAGTAGATCTCGACCATGACCAGATACTCCGCCATGTTGTGCATCATCCGCGTGTAGGCGCTGTAGCCCTGGTCGAAATCGAACGGGGTCGCATCGGGGAAGCCGTCGTGGGCGATCGCGTTGGGCACGCGAGCGGCATCGAAGCCAAGGGCGCGGAACAGCTGCTTGGTGAGGTAGGAGCCACCGTGACGCGGCGCACCCACGATGCAGATGAAGTTGTAGCGATAGTGAAAGGGCTTCAACTGCTCCGAATTGCCGGTGAGAAAGGCCGAGAGCAACTCGTAGCTGCGCAACACCGCCTTTTGCGCACGCGGGTCGCGCATCATGTTCTCGGCCTGCTCCACGGCCGTGCGCTGCACGCTGTCGTCCTGGCTCAGGCCTTCAGTGAGTTGATCGTGCCAGCGCTGATCAGCAAAACCGCCATGGAAATGGCGGTAGAGAAAATCCATGAACAGCGGGGCGAGCGTGAATTGCTCATCCGTGAAGGTAAGGGAAACACCCATCGTGCGATTTCAGCGACAATCGGCGTCTGGCGCACGCTGGAACACGCGCGCCAGCGACTCAAGTGGTGCAGGTGGCAACGCGCATTTTGCCTTTCTCCTGCCGTGGCTTGTCACCGTCGGCGCTGCGGTCCTTGTCCTTTTCATCCTGGTTTTCCTCGTCGCCGAACTCGTCGCTCTTGCCGCCTGCGGTGAAGCCCGACAGACGCCTGGGGTCTTGCTCATTCAGGCTGCCCTCCTGCACCGTGAAAGCCTCGGGGCTAACTGCGACAATCGCGCGCAGCAAGTCCGTCGTTATAGAGGAAAAACCGCCGGTGGTCGGTTGGTAGGAGACGATGAGGCCCGCACCTACCGCGGCCGGAGTCCTGCCTGGGCCGACGAACAAGCCGCTGGCGCCGGCGAGAGTTTCCAGTGTTTCCTTGCCGTCGATCACCACTCCACCGCCGGCCAGCAGCGGGAAATCCAGGTAGATCGTGTTCGGCGACAACGCCCAGATATAGGACGGCGGCTGCCCCGACATGGAATTCAGCGTAAGCAGCGAATCGGCGCCGTTCAACGCCAGCTTTACTTCCGTGCCGGCCTGGATGTAGGAACCGTTTTCGAGCGTGATATCTTTCGCCACTTCTATCGTTGCCGGCCCCGTACTCGCCAGAATGCTGCTGGCATCAAGCGACAGCGAATTGGTGGCGATAACCGCTGAATTGCCGGCATGCAACTGACTGCCGGCGCCAAGTGTCACCGCTCCGGCGGTGACCCCCAGGTCAGTGCCGCCATAAATCGAGGCGTTGTTGCCCAGGCTCAGCAAACCTGGCGCCACGACCAGAACAGTGTTGGCGGCCGACGCCTTGGCGGAGTCGAGCAGTACGCTTGATCCGCTTAGTGTCAGCCCGCCGCCTATGGCGCTAATCGAAGAACCGGTTGCAAAAGACAGAGCACCGCCGCCGCCAAGGCTAATGTCTGTGCCGGCTTTGATGTAAGCGCTGTTTTGAAGCGAGATGTTGGTCGGTGCCTGTATCGATGCCCACCCGACACTCGCCACAATGCTGCCGGCATCGAGAGACACCGAATTGGCTGTGATCGCCGCTGAATTGCCGGCATGCAACTGACTACCGGCGCCAAGTTGCACTGTTCCGGCAGCGACCGCCAGGTTGGCGCCGCCATAAATGGAGGCGCTGTTGCCCAGGCTCAGGGAACCTGGCGCCACGACCAGCACACCGTTGGCGGCCGATGCCTGGGCGGAGTCGAGCAGCACGCTTGATCCGCTTAGTGACAGGCTGCCGCCTGTGGTGTTAATCGAAGAACCGGTTGTAAAAGACAGAGCGCCGCCGCCAAGGCTAATGTCGGTGCCGGCATTGATGTAAGCGCCGTTTTGAAGCGAGATGTTGGTCGGTGCCTGTATCGATGCCGATCCGACATCCGCCACAATGCTGCTGGCATCGAGAGACACCGAATTGGCGGCGATAGCCGCTGAATCGCCGGCATGCAACTGACTGCCGGCGCCAAGTTGCACTGCTCCGGCAGCAACCCCCAGGTTGGTGCCGGCCTCGAGCTTGCCGCCTCCGCTCAGGTTGACTGCTCCTCCCGCCAAGACGCCAAGGCTGTAGCCGGCTTTGATCATGGCTCCGCCGGCCAGATCCAAGGTGCCGGCGATGACGGCAATGTCCTGTGTTGCCGAGGCTGTAATGGGGCTGTTGGCGACCACGCTGCTGCCAGCGAGTGCGAGGCTGCCGTCGATGTCAATGTTGCCAGTCAGATTCATCTGGCCGCCGGCGACCAGCCCAAGGCTGCCGACAACCCATGTCGGGTAGGTGTACTGCACCGAGGAGATGCCACCGACAGCCATGTTGGCGCCGGCGCTGATGAGGGTGCTGCCGCCGACGCCGCCCGCGGTAAAGCTCCCACCGTCGATCGTTATATTGCCCGTGGCATCGATCGCAATATCGCCGACAGCGCTGGAGGCATTTATGTTGGCGGTGGATAGGAGGTCGCCGACCTGCTTGAGACTGATATTTCCGTAGGCATCGATACTTATATAGCCCGGCATGCCGTTCGAACTGCCGACACCGCCGGCGACGTTGATGTTGCCGGCGGAAACGTCACCCCCGAGTGTGGTGGCTAGCGAAACGCTGCCGCCGCCGTAACCATATAAAGCTCCATTTCCACCATGCGTATCGATCGTTGTTGCGGTGATATTGCCGGTGCCGGTCCACAGGTTAACCATGCCGCCGTTGTAGCCGTACGAAGCGCCATTGCCGCCATGCGTATCGATCGTTGTTACGGCAATATTGCCGGTGTCGGTCATCAGGTCAACTACGCCGCCGCTGCCACCAGCGTAACCGCCGTTGCCACCGCTTGCATAGATGTCTGTTGCGCTGATGTCTCCGCTGGTCACGGCCGCCAGGTAGACACCGCCGGCGTAGCCGCCGCGGCCGCTGCTTGCGTTGCCACCGCCGGCATCGATCAGTCCGACCGAGATTGATCCGTTGGTGGCGGAAATCGCCACGGTCCCGCCGCGACCGCCTGAGGAGCCACTTGCCAAGGCGTCGCCGCCGCGCGTATCGATGGAGGTCACGGTAACGCCACCGCTGGCGGTGGTGATGCTGACACTGCCGCCCCAACCACCGCTACTGCTGCCGGTGAAATTGTTGCCGCCGCGCGTGTCGATTGTTCCGACCGCGATCGCGGTACCGGTGAGGTTCACGCCGGTAGACGTGGAGTTCAGCGTCACCGCACCACCGCCGCCCGGGCGGCCCCAATCGGATTGTGCGTAGCCGTCTCCGCCGCGGGTGTCGATGCCGGTGACTGAAATGGCTTTGCCCGAAGCGGCATGGACGCCGTTGGCGGTCAGACTCACATCGCCGCCGCCGCCGCCGCCGCTTCCCCAGCCTGCGCTGCCGCTAGCGGTGCCAGTGCTTCCAGGAGGTGCGCCAAGACGGCTATTGCCGCCGTACGTGGCGATGCTCCCGGTGATCTTGATGCCGCCGCCGGCGGTCATTGTCACGCTACCGCCATCGCCGCCGCCGCCGGCGTTTCCACCGTTGCCGATACGGTTCCAAGTGCCGCCGTTGCCGCCGGTGCCTCCCGCACCGCCGTTACCGCCATGGGCAAAGATGCTGCCATTCAGCGTGATGTCGCTGCCCGCGTCGAGCGTCACGCTGCCGCCGCTGCCCCCCCAGCCGCCGGCGCCGCCATCATCGCCGTAGGCGGCGGAGTGGCCTGCACCAAGACCGCCCAAACCGCCGTAGGCACTGACATCGCCGGTGATCGTGATGGTCGATGTGTCGGAGAGCAGCGTGATCTGCCCGCCAGTGCCGCCGCCGCCCCCGTTGCCGCCTTCAGCTCCGTCGCCGCCGATGCCGCCGTTCGCCGATAGCGAGCCGGTCGCAATGGTATCCCTGGCGTGCAGGTCGATGATTCCGCCGTCGCCGCCCTTGCTGCCATCCAAGAAGTAGCAGCCGCTACAATTGGCGCTGCCGCCGCCCTTACCGCCGTTGGCAGCCACGCTGCCAACAGTGATCGAACCTGCGGTCGCCTTAATGCTTACTTGGCCACCGTTACCGCCGCTAGCTCCGCTGCCGCTCCCAGTGCCTCCCCTACTGCCCCCAGCACCGCCGTTAGCCGAGATGTCGCCAACATGAATCATGGTAGCGCCGGAACCGCTGGCGCCGGGTCCCTGGATCGTGATCTGCCCGCCGCTGCCGCCGGCGCCGCGCGAGGAACCCTGGCCACCGTCGGCGGTGATGTTGCCGACGGTAACAGATGTACCGGTGAGCGTGATCGTCGCGCCGTTGCCTCCGCGGCTCCCGAAGCTGCTGCCATCACCGCCGTTGGCCAAGATGTCGCCAGCATGGATCATGGTGGCGCCGGAACCGCTGGGGCCCGGGCCGTGGATCGTGATCAGCCCGCCGTTGCCACCGGTGCCGTATGAGGAACCCCGGCCGCCGTTGGCGGTGATATCGCTGACGGTAATCGACGTACCGGTGAGCGTGATCGTGGCACCGTCACCGCCTTTACCGCCGGCGACGGACCAATTTCCACTGGCGCCATTTCCGGTGAGGCTGCCTAGGACAATGGTGTTGCCGGTGACGGTGATAGCGCCGGCATTAGCACCCGCCGTTGACGCCGTCGTGTCGAGGATGCCGCCGCCGAGGACATCGTTGCCGGCGTGTAGAACGATGTCACCGCCGTTGGTCGAAATCGTCGTCGCGGTCAGAGCAATGTTGCCCTTGTTGGCGACGACGTCCGAGGCGCCGTCCCAGCCGGCCCTCATGACCAGCCCGCCGGACAAGTTGATCGTCGTCGCGCCGCCGACGCCGGTCGTTATGTTGCCAGTGGCTGCGCCACCACCGTAAGCGAACAACGACAGCGTGTTCCCGTAGGAGCTTGCGTAGGTACCGCTCAGCCATTCGATGTCGCCGCCGTAGGAGGCGCCACTGGTACTGATGGTGACAGGTCCTCCGGAGAGGTTGCTGTCGATGGTCAGCCACTCGGTTCCGTCGATCGTATATTCGGCCGGGTCGAGCAACAGCGTACCGGCACGGCCGTGCGGGGCGCGGCGGTCGGCGAAACCGCGGAAGACCAGCGACTGTTTGCCCGAGACTTCGACAAATCCGCCGTTGCCGCCGTTGGCGCCCCCGCGTGCTGAAATGTTGCCATAGGCCCGCGTCGTGTCGTCGGCCCAGACAATCACCGTACCGCCATCGCCGACTTTTCCAGCGTCGGCCTTGAGGCTGGCGTTGGGGCCGAAGTATGTGATGCTGGCGTTCTGGATGTCCGGGTTCTTGCCCTGATAATCGCCGCCGACCTTGATGCTGCCACCGCTCGCATTTACGTTACCCGTGCCGCTGACGTCGATGCTGGCGTTGTCCGTTACCGCGACGCGATTGCCGAGAACTTCGACGTTGCCACCCTTGCTGCCCGTCGCGACGATGCGGCCGTTGCCATCGACGTAGGCGTCCTGGCTGGCCTTGAGGAAGATGCGCCCGCCTTCGCTGACCACCGACGACGCATTGAGGGTGCCGCTATTCCTTACCAGCACGCCGGCCATGCCGATGCGGCCGGCCTCGGCAATCACGCTGCCAAGGTTGGTGACATTGCCTTCGGCGCCGGTGATATCGACCTTCACGCCCGGCGTGGCGGTATCGAGCAGGCTCACGGTCCGGCCTGCTGCCAGTATCGTTTCGCCCTGGGGCGTGGTGATGATGCCTTCGTTGCTAACGTCGGGGCCGATCAGATACACGCTGCCGCCGCTGGGTGTGGTAATGCTGCCCTGGTTGACTACGCTGCCGGCACCCGGCGTGGACTGGAACAGCGCCCGGCCGGCGAGAAAGTCTTCGTTGCGGATGTTGAGCGTGCTGGCAACGAAGCCGGCGACGTCGATCCTGCCGCTGGCGCCGACCATGATGCCGGCCGGATTGACCAGCCATACGCGGCCGTTCGACGTTAGCGTGCCGTAGATCAGCGATGGGTCATTGGCGAGGACACGATTGAGGACGGCGCTGGACGCCGAGGTCTGGATGAAGCGCGTGGTTTCACCGGCGCCGATCGAGAAGCTTTTCCAGTTGATGATCGCGCCGTTGCTGTTGGTGACGTTCAGGACACTGCCATTCTTGGCAAACGCCGCGCTGCCGTTGGCGACCACCGGATCGGTCGGCAGGGCATGGGAATTCGCAGCGAAACAAGTCGCTACGGCCAGAGCCAGAAGTTTGGTACGGGACTTGGGAAGCCAGGAGGACTTACCTGAACTGGCGGGCCTGGTAGCGAGATTTGGCATGATGACTCCCTGCAACGGCGGCACGGACTACGACAAGCTGATACTAACACTTCCAAAATTCCAATCAACAGGAAATAGTTGGCATTGCAACGCAGACGAATCCACGCCTTATTGCGCGTTTTGAGCAAGTCAGGCTATGGCTTGAGCGTTGCCGGCACGCCGGCGCATAATTGAGGCCAGACAAAGCCCCGGTGGGGCACCTGTGGGTAGCCTGCAATCCAATGAAAACACAAGGCCGCGCCGAAAGATTCCTTACGGCATTTTTGAATCTCGCCGTCTGCAAGCCGTGACCCGCGTTCACGGCTTGCAACAGCCTGTACAAGCTGCTCTGGATGCCAGTGCGTTCTGGCGTACTCTTGCCGCGCAGTGGCCCTTGCTTGGTTCGCCGGTGCGCCCGTGTGCGGAGGACGTGCGCATCGTCGAGGAGATGCTGGCGACCGGGACTGAGCTGTTCGGCACAGCCGCGCATAAGCGGGCATGGCTGCTCGGTGTCACGCCCGAAATTGCCGCGGCACGCTGGCTGCAGGATATCGACCTGCTCGCCCTCGAGCGCGTTGGGGCCATGATCGATTCGGTGTGGCCGGGCGACACCGACAGTCGGCGCGCGATCTGCGCGGATTGGTTGCACGCGCCGTTTCCGGATGAAAGCTTCGATCTGGTGATCGGCGATGGCTGCCTGACGCCGGTTGGTTTTCCCGATGAACTGTCGCGCCTGCTCACGTCGGTGTATCGCTGCCTGCGCCGCGACGGGTATTTGATGCTGCGATTGTTCTGCCGCCCTGATGTCGCCGAAACCCCGGATGCGGTAATCGCCGCGCTGCATTCAGGTGCAATCGGCAGCTTTCATGCCTTCAAGTGGCGTCTTGCAATGGCGCTACAGGGGATGGTGGATGCGCCCGATGTTGCGGTCGACGCGGTCTGGCAGGTGTGGAACGCGGCGCGGATCGATGCGCGCGCGCTGGCCGAAGCGCGTGGCTGGCTGCCGGCGCAAGTCGGGACGATAGACGTCTATCGGGGGTCGCCGGCGCGAAACAACTTCATGCGCTTCGACGCAGCGATCGGGCATCTGCGGCGCGCCGGTTTCGATCTGGTGGCAACGCGTATCGGCAGCTACGAACTTGCCGAGCGCTGCCCGCACGTGTTGCTCAAAAAGCGGCAGGGCGGTTCGGAAGCGAGTGCAGCGTGATTCCAGGCCCACAACCAGAGTCGACCTGGCCGCCGATGCAGTCGCGTCTGCCGGGCGTCGTCTGGCCCGCGGTGCCCGGGCAGCAGGGACTTCTTCTGGCCGCACTGCTGAAGCAACTCGAGCAATCGCAATGGTTGCCGGCGGCCGAGATCGAGCAGGCGCAGATCCGACAGTTGAACGCGTTGACCGAACACGCGCGCCGCCATTCCCCCTTCCACGCGGGGCGGCTTGCAGGGCTTCCTCCCGATCAGACACAGGGCCTGCGCGAGTGGCTGTCGGCGATCCCCGTGATGCGCCGTGAAGATCTGCAAAAACGCCGCGCCGATATCGATTGCGCGTGGATGCCGCCGGAACACGGTGCGGTGTCGCTGGCGCAGAGTACCGGTTCGACCGGCGAGCCGGTCGCCGTTCGTCGCAGCGGGCTCAACGGCCTGATCTGGATGGCGATGACCCTGCGTGAGCACCTGTGGCAGCAGCGCGATTTTTCGCAGTCGCTGGCGATCATCCGGGCGCAGTTCGCCACCGAGGATACGGCGCGCCGCGGCGTCTCGTCGGCAGACTGGGGGCCGCCGGTCAACCATCTGTTTGCCTCGGGGCGATCCTATGGGCTGAATCTGCAAACCGATATCCTGCGCCAGGCCGAGTGGCTGCGGCAGATCATGCCGGCCTATCTGCTCACCTATCCGAATAATCTTTCGGCGCTACTCGATCTGGCCGAGACCGATCCCGATCAACTCGCCGGTATGGCGCGCCTGAAGCAGGTGCGAACCATCGGCGAGACGCTGCACGACTCGTTGCGTGAGCGCTGCCGGCGCGTGCTCGGGGTCGGGATCGCGGACGTCTACAGCACGCAGGAAGTCGGCGTGATCGCCATCGAATGTCCGCAGGGCGGCGGCTACCATGTGATGTCCGAAGGGCTGGTATTTGAACTGCTGCGCGACGATGACCGGCCCTGTGCCGCCGGCGAAACGGGACGTGTCGTCGTCACCGACCTGCACAACTTTGCGACCCCGCTCATCCGCTACGACCTTGGCGATCTCGCCGAAGCCGATGGGCCGTGCGCCTGCGGTCGCGGCCTGCCGAAGATCCGGCGGATTCGCGGGCGCGAGCGCAACCTGTTGCGGCTGCCGGATGGCCGGCGCTTCTGGCCGCTGGTCGGCGCCTTCGGCTATCGCGACATCGCGCCGGTGCGCCAGTACCAGATCGTCCAGCGCAGCCTCGAACGCATCACCTTGCGCCTGGCAGTGGAGCGTCCGTTAAGCACTACCGAGGAGCAGGCCCTCGCTGAAAAACTCGTCGAGTTTCTCGGCTTTCGGTTCGTCGTGGATTTCGACTACTGCACACCGGACATTCCACGCGGCCCCGGTGGCAAGTTCGAAGACTTCATCTGTGAAATGTAGGCCGCCAATTGACGGCGACCGGCTACGAGGACCTCAGCGGCCTGCTCAGTTTGAGGTAGCCAGCCGCGCCGCACTGGCGCGGCTGGAAAGCAGATGATCGTGCATGCGCTGTCCCGCCAGGGCGACATCTTTCAGGCGCAAGGCTTCAAGGATTTCGCGGTGTTCTGCCAGTGATTGCCTGAGGCGGCCTTCAAGCCGCAGCGAATCGCGGCGGGTGAGCTTGATGACCTTGCGTGCATCGTCAATCAGTTGGGCCAAATAGCGGTTGCCGGCGATTTCCTGCAGCGCCGTGTGGAAGCGCTGGTTAGCCTCAAAAAAACGATCGGCATCATTGGCCGCGGCATGCTGTTCGAGTTCTTCGTGAATTGCGCTGAGGCGAGCAAAGTCGGCGCTGGTGGCACGGCGCGCCGCTTCCGCGGCGACGCGGCCTTCGAGCAGCGCCATCACCGGGAACACCTCGTCGATGTCCTGTTCTGACAATTCGGTCACATAGCAGCCGCGGCGCGGCTTGAGCACTACCAAGCCTTCGGCGGCGAGCACTTTCAGCGCTTCGCGCAGCGGCGTGCGGCTGATGCCATACTCCAAAGCCAGCGCTTGCTCATCTATCCAGCCCCCGGGCGGCAGTTCATGCGCGAAAATCCGCGTGCGCAATCGCTCGGCCACCTGTTCATACAAGGCGGGTGCGGTGAGAATATGTGATGACGGTCTTGCATTCATAATTATGGATGCAGTATCATAGCTCCACGTCAGGAAGTCAAGCGCCTTAAAAAGGAAGAAACATGAGCAAGGCACCCGAAGTCAGCATTCCCCCGATCGAGGCTTGGGCCAAGGCGGCGGCCAAGTCGGCCCCCGGTGGCGACGTCTCCCGGTTGAACTGGGTGACGCCGGAAGGCTTGACCGTCAAGCCGCTCTACACCAAGGCCGATGTCGAGGACCTGCCCTACGCCGACACCTTGCCGGGGTTCGCGCCTTTCCTGCGCGGGCCGCAGGCCACCATGTATGCCGTGCGGCCCTGGACCATACGTCAGTACGCCGGGTTTTCCACGGCCGAGGCGTCCAATGCGTTTTACCGCCAGGCCTTGGCCGCCGGTGGCCAGGGCGTGTCGGTGGCCTTCGATCTCGCCACCCACCGCGGCTATGACTCGGATCACCCGCGTGTCACGGGCGATGTCGGCAAGGCCGGCGTCGCGATTGATTCCGTCGAGGACATGAAGATTCTCTTCGACGGCATTCCGCTCGACAAGGTCTCGGTATCGATGACCATGAACGGCGCCGTGCTGCCGATCCTTGCCGGCTACATAGTGGCGGCGGAGGAACAGGGCGTATCGCAGGAACAACTCTCGGGGACGATCCAGAACGACATCCTCAAGGAGTTCATGGTCCGCAATACCTACATCTATCCGCCCGAACCGTCGATGCGCATCATTGCCGACATCATCGGCTACACGGCGCAGCACATGCCGAAGTTCAACTCGATCTCGATCTCCGGCTACCACATGCAGGAGGCCGGGGCGACCCAGGCGCTGGAGCTTGCCTTTACGCTGGCCGACGGCCGCGAGTACGTGAAGACGGCCCTGGCTTCGGGGATGGACGTCGACGCTTTCGCCGGACGCCTCAGTTTCTTCTGGGCCATCGGCATGAACTTCTATCTCGAGATCGCCAAGATGCGCGCGGCACGCCTGTTGTGGTGGCGGATCATGGACGAATTCAAGCCCAGGAATCCGAAGTCGCTAATGCTGCGCACTCATTGCCAGACCTCGGGCTGGTCGCTGACCGAGCAGGATCCCTACAACAACGTGGTGCGCACCACGATCGAAGCCATGGCGGCGGTGTTCGGCGGCACGCAGTCGCTGCACACCAACTCGCTCGACGAGGCTATTGCATTGCCGACCGAGTTCTCGGCCCGCATCGCGCGCAACACCCAACTCATCATCCAGGAAGAAACCCACATCACCAGCGTGATCGACCCCTGGGCCGGCAGCTACATGATGGAAAAGCTGACCCAGGACATCGCCGACGAAGCCTGGCGCATCATCGGTGACGTGGACCAGATGGGCGGCATGACGCAGGCCGTGCAAAGCGGCTGGGCCAAGCTGCAGATCGAGAAGTGTGCTGCCGAAAAGCAGGCGCGCATCGATTCCGGCAAGGATGTCATCGTCGGCGTGAACAAGTACCAACTCAAGGAGCAAGCCCCGATCGACACGCGCGACGTGGACAACCATGCGGTGCGTGATGGCCAGATCATCCGCCTCAAGCAGATTCGCGCCACGCGCGACAGCGCGGCCGTTCAGTCGGCGCTGGCGGCATTGACCGACGCCGCGAAGACGGGCAGCGGCAACCTGCTCGACCTGACCATCAAGGCCAGCCGGCTGCGTGCTACAGTCGGCGAAATATCGGATGCGCTGGAGGCGGCCTGGGGCCGTCATCGTGCTACCACCCAGACCGTGTCCGGCGTCTATAGTGCGGCGTTTGGCGAGGACGGAACCATGCAGGAAATCCGCGACCTGATCGACAACTTTGCCGCGGCAGAGGGACGCCGGCCGCGCATCATGATCGCCAAGCTGGGCCAGGACGGCCACGACCGCGGTGCCAAGGTCGTGGCCACGGCATTCGCCGACCTCGGCTTCGACGTTGACGTCGGCCCGCTGTTCCAGACGCCGGAAGAGGCGGCGCAACAGGCGGTCGAAAACGATGTGCACGCGATCGGCGTGTCTACCCTCGCTGCCGGTCACAAGACGCTGGTGCCGGCACTGGTCAAGGCGCTGCGGGAGCAGGGCGCCAGCGACATTGTCATTTTCGTCGGCGGCGTGATCCCGGCGCAGGACTATGACGAGCTCTACAAGGCGGGCGCCGCCGGCATCTTCGGCCCGGGCACACCGATTCCGCAGTGCGCCCACGAGGTGCTGCGTGCCATCCGCGCCGCGCATCTGCCGGCCAGTGCCTGACCTTGCCGATGCAGCGCATGACTGAACCGGGCCAAAGCAGCCCGGACGAGGAAAATACCTCGCTGGTCGGCGGCCTTCTGGCCGGCAACCGGCGCGCGCTGGCCAAGGCGATTACCCTGGCCGAGTCGACGCGTCCCGAGCATCAGCAGCGGGCGCAAAAGCTGCTGGACGCCGTGCTGCCGCAAACGGGCCATTCCATGCGCATCGGCATCTCGGGCGTGCCGGGGGTGGGAAAGTCGACCTTCATCGAAGCCCTGGGCATGTACCTGATTGAGGGCGGCCATCGCGTCGCGGTGCTGGCGGTGGATCCCTCATCAACCGTTCATGGCGGCTCGATCCTCGGTGACAAGACCCGCATGGAACTTCTCTCGCTACGACCGGAAGCCTTCATCCGGCCGTCGCCTTCCTCCGGCAGCCTGGGCGGCGTCGCCGAACACACGCGTGAAGCCCTGTTGCTGTGCGAAGCCGCCGGCTACGACATCATCATTGTCGAGACCGTGGGCGTCGGCCAGTCCGAAACCGCGGTGGCCGGCATGACCGATGCCTTTGTCCTCTTGATGCTGCCGAATGCGGGCGATGATCTGCAGGCGATCAAGAAGGGCATCATGGAACTCGCCGACCTGGTCGTGTTCAACAAGGCCGACCTTGATCCGGCGGCGGCACAACTGGCTGCCGCGCAAATGCGCTCGGCGCTGTCGATGCTGCATCCGGCCTCTCCCAACTGGCAGCCGCCGGTGCTGACCCTGTCGGCAACCCGCAAGCATGGCCTCGCGGATTTCTGGCAGGCCATCGAAACTTTCCGGCAGACCTTGACCGCCACCGGCGAGTTCGCGGCACGGCGGCGTCATCAGGCGCTGGCCTGGATGTGGCAGCAGATCGACTCGGGCTTGCGCAGCCGATTTCGCGAGCACCCCGGGGTGAAGGGCGCGTTGGCCGAACTGTCAGTTTCTGTTGAAGCCGGCACGACCACACCGGCCGCTGCGGCGCAGCGCCTGCTCGGGCTGGTGAGCCACTATTTATAGTTACGCTTGGTTTGATCGGAGGAATTTCGCATGCACGACATCATTCACCAACTGGACGAAAAGCGCGGCAGGGCGGCCCTGGGTGGTGGCCAGAAGCGCATCGACGCCCAGCACGCCAAGGGCAAGCTGACCGCCCGCGAACGCATCGAGATGCTGCTGGATGACGGCACCTTCGAAGAGTGGGACATGTTCAAGGAGCATCGTTGCGTCGACTTCGGCATGGGCGACAGCCACGTTCCCGGCGACGGCGTGGTGACCGGCTATGGCACCATCAACGGTCGTATGGTGTTTGTGTTTTCGCAGGACTTCACGGTGTTCGGCGGCGCCCTGTCGGAAGCGCACGCGGAGAAGATTTGCAAGATCATGGACCACGCGATGAAAGTCGGTGCGCCGGTGATTGGCCTGAATGACTCCGGTGGCGCGCGAATTCAGGAAGGCGTTGCCGCCCTCGGTGGTTATGCCGATGTGTTTCAGCGCAACGTGATGGCGTCCGGGGTGATCCCGCAGATCTCGATGATCATGGGCCCCTGCGCCGGGGGTGCCGTGTACAGTCCGGCGATGACGGACTTCATCTTCATGGTGAAGGATTCTTCCTACATGTTCGTCACCGGCCCCGAGGTGGTGAGGACGGTGACGCACGAGGAGGTCACCGCCGAGGAACTCGGCGGTGCGGTCACGCACTCCAGCAAATCCGGCGTCGCCGATCTGGCGTTCGAGAACGATGTCGACGCGTTGCTGATGCTGCGCCGGTTTTTCAACTACCTTCCCCTCAACAACAAGGAAAAGCCGCCGTTGCGACAGACCAGCGATCCGGCGGAGCGCCTTGACTTTTCGCTCGACACGCTGGTGCCGGATAACGCCAACAAGCCCTATGACATCAAGGAACTGATTCTCAAGATGGTCGATGACACCGACTTCTTCGAGCTTCAGCCGGATAATGCAAAGAACATCGTGATCGGCTTCGCCCGCATGGAAGGGCAGACAGTCGGCATCGTCGCCAATCAGCCGATGGTGATGGCGGGCTGTCTCGATATCAAGTCCTCGATCAAGGCCGGGCGCTTCGTGCGCTTTTGCGATGCGTTCAATATTCCCATCATCACCCTGGTCGATGTGCCCGGCTTCATGCCGGGGACAGCGCAGGAATACGGCGGCATTATCAAGCACGGCGCCAAGCTGCTGTATGCCTACGCCGAATGCACGGTGCCAAAGGTGACATTGATCACGCGCAAGGCTTACGGCGGAGCTTACGACGTGATGGCCTCGAAGCACCTGCGCGGCGACGTCAACTTCGCCTGGCCTTCGGCAGAGATTGCGGTGATGGGGCCGAAGGGCGCCGTCGAGATCATCTTCCGCGAAGAGAAGGGCGATCCAGTCAAGGTGGCGGCACGTGAGGCCGAGTACAAGGCCAAGTTCGCCAATCCCTTCGTTGCAGGGGCCCGTGGCTTCATCGATGATGTGATCATGCCCAACGAAACCCGCAAACGCATCTGTCGCAGCCTCGCCATGCTGCGCGGCAAGAAGATCGAGAATCCGTGGCGCAAGCACGGCAACATTCCGCTTTAAGAAAAAATACAATTAGCCACAGAGATCACAGAGGGCATAGAGAAGAACCGGTGCTCTTTCTCTATGATCTCCGTGTCCTCTGTGGCTGAGGGAGGTTTTATGTTCAAAAAGATTCTGATTGCAAATCGCGGCGAGATTGCCTGCCGCGTCATCAAGACCGCCCGCAAGATGGGCATTGCCACGGTCGCGGTGTACTCCGAGGCCGACAAGGATGCGCGCCATGTCGGATTGGCCGACGAGGCCGTCTGCATCGGCCCGCCGCCGTCGAAGGAATCCTATCTGGTGATCGACAAGATCATCGCTGCCTGCAAGGAGACCGGCGCCGAGGCCGTTCATCCCGGCTACGGCTTCCTGTCGGAGAACCCGGAGTTCTCGCGCCGGCTGGAAGAGAACGGCATCATCTTCATCGGCCCCAAGCATTACTCGATGGCCGCGATGGGCGACAAGATCGCCTCGAAGAAACTCGCGCTGGAAGCCCGGGTCAATACGATTCCCGGTCACAACGCGGCGATCGACACGGCGGAGCAGGCGGTGGAGATCGCCAAGGGCATCGGCTACCCGGTGATGATCAAGGCGTCGGCCGGTGGCGGCGGCAAGGGCCTGCGCGTGGCCTACAACGGCAGGGAAGCCCACGAGGGTTTCATCGCTTGCAAGACCGAGGCAAAGAACGCCTTTGGCGACGACCGCATCTTCGTCGAGAAGTTTGTCGAGGAGCCGCGCCACATCGAGATTCAGCTGATTGGTGATGCCCACGGCAACACGATCTACCTCTGGGAGCGCGAATGCTCGCTGCAGCGCCGTCACCAGAAGGTCATCGAAGAGGCACCGTCGTCCTTCATCGATCCGGCGACGCGCAAGGCAATGGGCGAGCAGGCAGTGGCGCTGGCCAAGGCGGTGAACTACCAGAGCGCGGGCACCGTGGAGTTCGTCGTCGGCAAGGACAAGAGCTTCTACTTCCTCGAAATGAATACGCGGCTGCAGGTCGAGCATCCGGTGACCGAATTGATCACGGGCCTGGACCTGGTGGAACTCATGATCCGCGTCGCGGCGGGCGAGAAGCTGCCCTTCACCCAGGACCAAGTCAAGCTCGACGGCTGGGCGATGGAATGCCGCATCAATGCCGAAGATCCTTTCCGCGGCTTCCTGCCATCCACCGGCCGCCTGGTGAAGTACATGCCGCCGCCCGAGGTGCATGGCGTGCGCGTCGACACCGGTGTGTATGAAGGCGGCGAGATCTCGATGTTCTACGATTCGATGATCGCCAAGCTGATCGTCCATGCGGCGACGCGCGATCAGGCGATTGCTCGTATGCGCGATGCATTGAACCAGTTCGTGATTCGCGGCGTTGCCTCCAACATCGCTTTCCAGGCGGCGCTGATGCAGAACCAGCGCTTTTTATCCGGCGACTTCAACACCGGCCTGATCGCCGAGCAGTACCCCAAGGGCTTCAATGCCGCAGACGTGCCGCACGACGATCCGGCGATGTTGGTGGCCGTCGCCGCCGCGATCCATCGCCAGCATCTGGAGCGCAACGGGACCATCTCGGGCCAGATGCCGGGGCATGAATTCGTTCCCGGGGAGGATTTTGTGGTGCTGCTGGGGGCGGACCGGTATCAAGCCAGGGTGCTCAAGGCCGAGGGTGGCTGGGATGTCAGCTTTGCCGGCGAACGCTATGAATTGCGTTCCAACTGGCAATTCGGCGAGCCGCTCTACGTGGGCACGCTCAATGACCAGTCGATCTGCATGCAGATCGAGCGGCGCGGGTTGGTCTATCGGTTGTTCCACTGGGGTGTCCAGGCCGACATGCAGGTGATGTCGGCACGCACGGCCGTGCTGAAGGCGCTGATGCCGATCAAGGCCGCGCCCGATATGTCGCGGTTCCTGCTCTCGCCGATGCCGGGCCTGCTGACGCAGATCGCCGTTGCCGCAGGGCAGGAGGTCAAGGCCGGCGAAATCCTGGCCAAGATCGAGGCCATGAAAATGGAGAACGTGCTCAAGGCCGAGCGCGACTGCGTGGTGGCGAAGCTGCTGGCCAAGCCGGGCGAAAGCCTGGCGGTGGATCAGGCCATCATCGCCTTCAAGTAGACGACTTCAGGCGACGCCGCAAAAGTCGGCGCTGGCGGGACGGCGCGCAGGGTGGTTGATGACACCCTGCGGCGCACCTTCCTCACTTCCCTGCGCGCAGGTTGCTACCCACCTTGATCTGATAGATGCCGTGACAGGCATTGCACTTCTGCAGCATCTCGCCGATCTGCGAGATGGTGTGTTTGGGATCGCCCAGGGTTTCGGCGTCGAGGGCGATCAGGTCGAAGCTGGTGTGCACTCCGCCGGCGAGAACCTGGAACTCGTTGGGCAGCTTGGCCACGGTGACGGGAGGAATCTGGTTGGCGGCGCCGCTGCCCATGGAGCGGGCAGCACTGGCGATCTCCTTCATGTCCTCGCGCGGCAGGGCGTCTGTAATGGTCTGCAGCACCGCCAGAAAATTGCGCATCTCCTCGAGCACGAGGTGACGTTCAGCGTCGAGCAGGACGAGCGGCGCACGCTGATCGGCAGCCGGTTTCGGTTGGGGAGATTTGGTCGGGCCGGCGGCGAGTGCTACCCCGGCCAGGCAGAGCGCACCGACGAGGGTCGCGGCAAATTGCGGGTGTCTTGGTTTCATGGATTTGAATGTGTATAGGTCAGGCGATCGTCGCCTCGGCGCGGGCCTGTTCACCCTTGTTGTCTTCCCAACTGATCGCCAGCTTGTCGCCAGCCTTGGCCCCCTTGACGCGGAAACCGAACAACGGGTTCTTGGAAATCGCCGGGCCCAGTTGTGCCACCAGCACCGGTTTGTCGTTCACCGTCGCGGTCACGTTCTGGATGAAATGCGCGGGATAGGCCTGGCCGCTGCGCGGGTCCTTGCGCTGCCCGGTTTCCATGGGATGGATCATCAGCACGACGATATGTGCCGAGCCGTCCACCAGCTTGGTACGGATTTTCATGGGATCTGCCATTTGTCGCTCCTTTTGTGTTCAGCCACCGCAGCCGCCGATAGTGACTTTTACTTCGCGGCTGGCGATGTAGTGCTTGCCGCCGGCCTTCACCACGACCTTGACCACCGAGGTCTGACCCATCTTGAAGCGGGTATTGATGTAGCCCTCCGCACCATTGACGAGGTCGATATAGGCCAGCAGAGGGAAGGGATTCTTCTCCACCAGCAGGGCGATCGATTCCGCCCCTGCGATGCGGCTCGTCACCTCGATCGGGACGACGGCGCCGTTCTCGGCGATATCCGGTGCCTTGATGAGAATCTCGGCGCTATCCGCGGCGCCTGAAGCAGCGATATTCTTCAGCGCATCGGCAATGGCCTTCGCCTCGAATGCGGTTTTGTTCCATTCGGCGGCTGACGCCGTCGAGGGACGCAGCAGGCCGGCAGCAAGGGCGCATGCGAGTGCGCCGCCGGCGCCGCCGCCTTTCAGGATCAACCTTCGTAAATGATTCATTGTGTGACTCCAGAAGACAAGAAAAATCCCCGGCTCAACGCGCCGAGGGAACAGAGACCGGGTAGTCGTTGGACAACACGGTCATGAAGACTTCCAAATCCGTGAAAGCCGGATCGCCGGGCTTGATCTGCGCGGTGCGCATCTGGCCGAGGCAGCGGGCGAAACGTTCCTGAAGCGATTCCAGTGCGCCGATCGGCGTGCGGTAGGTCGGATAGTGGGCAGCATCCGCGAACGGCGTGGTCGGCGTCTCGCCGCGCAGCTTGTGGCCCATGATGCTGCCCGGTACGTGGCAGGAAGCGCAGGCGAAATTGAGTTGGCCGGTCTTCTTGTAGAAGAGTTGTTCGCCGCGGCGATAGGACTCCATTACCTTGCCGTCGCCAATATCGACCTTGATCGGCGTGCCGGCGCTGAGCGACTTGAAATAGACGGAGATCTTGTTGTTGGGCGGCGTGCCCTGCCGGATTTCCTCGTTCAGCACGGTCTTCGCGCACTGCTCGATGCGGCTCTCCACGGTGACAATGCGGTCAAGCGCTTTGTCATATTTTGGGTAGCCCGCAGCCAGCCCGTCCAGTTTCTTGCCGCCGTCGGCGAGGCAGGCGAGAAACGCCGGATTGCGCTTGGCGAGCTTTGCCGCCATCGCTTCGCCTTCGTCGACCGCCAGGTGGCCCGGATGCAGATCGACGCGATCGAGATCCATGAACTTCCAGTTGAGCTTCCACTGCTCGTTCGGATCGCCGACCCATTTCGCATTGCGTTCCAGCTCAGCTTCGGTGCGCCAGAACGGCAGGGTGTCGCTGAAACCGATGTCGCCGTTTACGCCCCTGGCGGGGTCGATGTGGGCCTGCGGATAATTTTCGTGGTAAGGCTCGTCGCCGGCGACGGTCGCAGTCGTTCCGAGCGAGGCGATGGCGGCAAACACCAGCGTGCGGATCTTCAATCGCATGGGGCCGGTCCTCACTTGGAGGCCTGAAGAAACGCGACGATGTCGCGGATCTCCGGGTCGCTCAGGATGCCATTGGTGCCGAAGGGCGGCATCAGGGTGTCGGGGTTGCGCGTGCGCATGTCATGGATCGCCGTGTAGGTTTCCGCGTCGCTACGCCCGGCGCTGCCGTAGTGGCTGAGATCCGGCCCGCGCGTGCCGGGCTGGCTGCCACCCTTCATGACGTGGCAGGCCAGGCAGTTGCCGTTGTTGCGTGCCTGGGCAAGTTGCTTGCCCTTTTCAGCGTTGCCGTTGAGGGTGCCCTCGAGCATCTTCACCTGCGGCTTGCGCGTAGCGAGCTTGCCGCAGTCGAGGGTGTAGCTGAGACACGGATAAGCGGAGTAGTCAGGCGCAGGCGCCTGGGCACCGGCCTGGCCTGCCGTGGTCAGGAACAGGGCGGCGAGCGCCGCCCTGCAGTTTGCGGAGATGGATTTCAAGCGTGGCCCCGGTTCAGAACATGTGGGTGACCTGGACGCCGAAGCGGGCGCCCACCGAATCCGAGACGATGGTGGCGTTGTTCGTCTGGATCGCCCGCAACGCAGGGGTTCCACCCAGATAGACGGCGTTCGGCGATTTGACGTCGCGCGGTTCGAGGTTCACCGTCAGCCGCGTCTGCGGACTGAAGTGGTAGCTGACGCCGAAGGTCAGGTGCTGGATGACACGCTTGTCGGCGGCGTTCCATGTCGTGGTCCCGAGGGTCGCATAGAGCTCGTCGTTGCGCGAGTAGCGGACGTCGAACTGCCACTTGTCGTCGAGGTAGTAGCCGTAGTCGAGCGTGAATCCCCGCGCCTTGTTGCCCTTCTCCGCGGCGATCTGCAGCTGTCCACCGAAGGCCTCGTCGATCACGTTGCCGGTGGGCGTGTAGAACACCATGCCGTTGGCGTACATCAGCTCGAAACCAAGGCGATGCTTGCCGCGCGATTCGCCGAAGATCTCGCCCAGGGCCTTGACGCCGAAGCCGTAGCGCGTGAAGTCGAAGTCCCGGCTCAGGCTGCCGGAGTTGTTGATCTCGAAGTTGCGCGTACCGTTCTGGTGATAGACGTAGCCCTTGACCCCATGCTTCTTCGGTCCCTTGCCGCCGGGCAGGTCGTACTCGGAGGAAAAGTAGAGGTTGAGGTCCTTCTTGCCGTTGTAGTCCTTGATGTCGTGAATGCCGCTGCCATTGCCGATCATGGCGGCATAGGTGTGGGTCCACTTGCCGGACTTGAAGGCGTCGAAGAACTGCACGCCCCAGTCGCGGCCGGCGTCGCCGTCATAGCCCCTGAAGGACGCCGTACCGTCGCTCTGGCCGGCGATGCCTGCGGTGCCCTTGGCATTGGTGCGGACGAAGCGTTCCATCTGGACGCGGGCCATGAAATCGGTCGGCCACATGTAATCCATGGTGTCTATGGCCTGGTAGATTTCCTCCGGGCCGGGCTTCTTCATCAGGCCGGCGCGTACGCGCACGCCGGGGACGTAGCTGAAAGTCAGGGTGGCGTCGGTCAGGCTGACCACTCGTGCCCGCCTCGTGTCGAGGGGGTTGTAGGTGGCGCCGTTCATCCCGGCATTGGCCAGCAGGAAGTAGTTGATCTTGCCGGGGATCAGGTTGCCGCGCATGCCGAAGGCGAGGTTGTCCAGGTTGAAGTCGGCCTGCTTGTCGTGGAGTTCGGGGCCGACGCGGCAGTTGCCGTTGTAGCTGCCGTTGAGCAGCGAGAACTGGTTGGGGCCGGCGTTCTGCATGCCTTCGAGCTTCTTGCAGCCGAAGTAATTCGAATAGGACGCCTGTGCCACACCGAAGAAACGGTGCGTGCTGCTCGCCGGCTCTGCCCCCTGCACCATCACCCAGTCCACGGCGGCCGACTGCCCGGATGAGCCCAGTGCCGCGAGTGCGGCGGTGATCGAAATGGTCAATCTGTTTTTATGATTCATAGTGCTCCTCCTCCCTGAATGTGTAGCTATCCTAAGAACAGCAATCCCCTGCCTTGACACCGGCTTTCTTGAGAAAAAAGGCAAGCGGACAGAAATTGGTGAGGCCGCTTTGCGCGAGGTTCAGCCCGACGAAGGCCGGCAGCGCGACCCAGTAGGGGTGCACGAAATGCGCCAATGTCAGGCCCAGCAGCACCATCAGGCCTGCGACGAGATGCACGATGCGATCGACGGTCATGTGATTCCTCCCTGGGAAAGGTTATTTGATGAGCACCGAGACACCTGGCTGGCCGCGGAAATGCGCATGGCAGGCGACACAGCCCGATGTCATGGTGCCGAACTGCTGGGCTGCCGCTACCATGTCGCCCTTTTCCGCCGCCGCCGCCAGCCGGCGAGCACTGCCTTCGACGGCGTCTTCCATGGCCGGCAGCACGCCGAGATCCTTGCCGTTGATTTTTTCCAGGGGCAGGTAGGGCAGCATGCCGCCGCGCGGCAAGCGGTGATCAGCGACGCGGCGTGCGGCATCCGCCGCCAGTTCGCCGTTGTCGGTGGCGATGGCGCCGGCGACCGCCTGGTAGTCGGCGAGGATCTCCTGCATCGCCTGCCGCATGGTCAGCGTTTCGCTGTGGCGGCTGTGCTTGATGGCAATCCTGAGGAGGAACTGCTGGATCTCGGGCGGCAGCGCCTTGGCCTTTTCCAGAAGTTCCGGCTTCATCATTCCCATGCTCTTCTGCATGAAGTCTTTGCCGCGCTGCAGCTCCTGCGGCGACGGTGTCTGGGCGATGGCCGGCACGGAACAAATTGCCACGGCGAGGATTGCGGCTGTTGCGGCGGCCCGCTTGAGGTCTTTCATGTATGTTTCTCCTTGGTTGGAAATCAGTTGTTTGCCGTGGCAGGGCTGGGATGGGGGAGCGGACGGACCGGCGCCAGGAGGCGCTGCGCGGCCTGCATTGCCATGGTGGTGAAGGTGGGGCGCAGCCGCTTGACGTTGCGGATGCGGACACGGACCGATGGCCCGGGTGTGCTCCGGCAGTCGACGGGATCGACGCCAGCCGCCGCTGTCGACAGCGGGATCGTTGCGACGAATGTTGCGGCACGTCCGATCATCATCTCCCCCTTCTTGTGTTATGTTTTTCCACACCGGAAGATTAGGGAGGAGCGGTTTCCCGGCTGTTGCAGGGAGGCCGCAAATATTACAAGTTGTTACAGGGGGGGCGATCGAAATCATGGGGGAATGTCGCGGACACATACTCGTGGTGGACGACGACGAAGGCCTGCGCGAGTTGCTGGTGCGCTATCTTTCCGACAACGGCTACGAGGTGAGCGGGGTAGCCGACGGGCTATCCATGAAAAGGCATCTTGTCGCCCATCAGGTCGATCTGATCCTGCTCGATGTCATGCTGCCCGGGGAGGACGGTCTGAGCCTCGCGCGCGGGCTTGGCAGCAGCGGCCCGCCCATCATCATGCTCTCGGCGCGCGGCGAGGAGGTCGACCGCATCGTCGGCCTCGAAGTCGGGGCCGACGACTATCTGCCGAAACCCTTCAGTCATCGAGAACTGCTGGCGCGCGTGACGGCGGTGCTGCGCCGTCGCCAGCCTGCCGCCGCGTCCGGGCGTATCCGCCGCTTCGGCCCCTTCGAAGTCGATCTGGACGCGCATGGCATGACACGCAACGGCGAGCAAATCGATTTGTCGGGTGCCGAGTTCGCCCTGCTCAAGGTGCTGCTCGACCACCCCGACCGCGTGCTTGGCCGCGACGCGCTGGTCGAATTGCTCAAGGGCTACGAGCGCGCGCCCTTCGACCGCATGGTCGATGTGCGCGTTACCCGCCTGCGCCGCAAGATCGAACCCGATCCGGCCCATCCCGTGTATCTGCGCACTGTCTGGGGCGAGGGATACCTGTTCACGCCCGGCGGCATGCGCCGATCATGATGGCGCCGCGCACCCTTTTCGGGCGCACTGCGCTGGTCATCGCGCTGGTCTCCTTCGCGTTCCAGATCTTCACCATCACCATCATCACCTACTTCGCCCTGGTGCCGCTGGGCCGCCAAGCCACCAGCGATTTCGCTGCACTGATGATCGACACCGCCCAAGCCTGGCAGAACGAACCGGCCGCCGAACGGCCCTGGCTGCAGGACCGCATCGGGCGCCTGCATCGCCTCCAGGTGCAGGACCCGCCCGGTGAGACGGGCAGCTTTACTCGCATGCTGCCGTACTTCCGGCTGCTGGAGACCTCCTTGAGCGCCCGCGCCGGCGAGCCCATTGAACTGCGCGCCAGCCGCAACGCTCTAGATGGCGAGCAATGGTACTGGGCCGATTTGCCGGCGGCAGGAAAGAAGGTGCGCGTCGGCTTTCCGGCCAGCCGGGTCGACGTGCAGCCCTGGCTGGCCATGCTGGTGATCTTCCTGGTCGGCTCGCTGGTGACCCTGATTACCTCGGCCTGGCTCGCGCGCTGGCTGATCGGGCCACTCTCGCGACTGGCTGCGGCAACCCAGCGCATCGGTCAGGGTCGGCGGCCGGAGCCGCTGGCGGAAACCGGCCCGACCGAACTCGCCACCCTGGCGCGCGAATTCAATCGCATGGGCGAGCAGGTCGAGGAGCTGCTGGCCAATCGCACCACGCTGCTGGCGGGAATCTCGCACGACCTGCGCACGCCGCTGGCGCGCATTCGGCTCGCGCTTGGGATGCTCTCCGAGAATCCGGCGCCGGACCTCTTCGAACGCGTCCTTCGCGATGTGGATGGCATGAACGATCTGATCGCCCGCTGCCTCGAGGTGAGCCGTGATTTTGCCGAGCAGGACTCGGTCGAACTGGATTTGTGCGATCTTCTCGCCGGCGTCGTTGCCGAGTATGCGCATACCGGTGCCGAGCTGCGTGGCCGCAAGGGCCCCGACTGTCGCCTGCGCGTGCGGCCGCTGGCGCTCAAGCGCATTTTTTCCAACCTCGTAGACAACGCAGTGCGCTACGGTGCCGGCCAGCCGATCGATATCGAGTACCGCATCGCCGACGGTCAAGTCGAGATTTGCGTACTGGATCGCGGCCCGGGAATTCCGGAACATGAACGGGAAGCCGTGTTCCGCCCCTTCTACCGGCTCGAGCCCTCCCGCAACAGCAGCACCGGAGGCAGCGGGCTGGGCCTGGCCATCGTGCGCCAGATCGCCACGGCCAATGGCTGGTCGGTGGAGCTGAAGGGACGCGAGGGTGGCGGCACGGCCGCCTGTGTGCGCCTGCCGCTCGAAGAGGCTATGCTCGAAGAGGCTATGCTCGAAGCGGTACGGTAGCCGAACGCTGTTGCCGTATTGCCAGCGCCGAATTGTCCGACTTCAGAAAGTGAGTTCGATGCGCGCGCCGACCAGCGTCGCGCTACGCGCGGCCGATGTGCCGCCAGGATGGCGGATGTGCTGCAGATTGGGTTGCAGTACGAACCAGGGCGTGATCGCCGCGCGCCAGGTGATTTCGAATGCTTCTTCCCGGGCGGCCGTACCGGTACCGGCTACCTCCTGCACGGTGCGCCATTTGCTTGCCAGACGCGCAAGGGTCCAGCCGATTACCAGGGCATCGTCCGGGCGGCTGGCCGCTGGACCGCGCAGGCGCAGTCCGAGATTCCACATGCGATCGATGGACGTCGAATTGCCATCCGAGAAACTGTAGCGGCCGAATGCCGCGAGATCGCGCCCGGGGTCGCCAAGACCCAGCAGGGTGCGTTCGGCGAACAGGTAAGCCCCTTGCGAGCGACGCTGCAAGGGGTCGCCATTGGTGTCGACATCGAGTTGATCCGGTACCCGGTTACCGTAACGCCAAAAGCCGAGCGCGTACTTGCTGACCCCGCTGTATTTCTCGTGCCGGGCCAGGGCCGGAGTTGGCAAGCCGCGAACCGGTTCGCTCGGTTCGAAAAGATGGCCAAGTTCATCCGGCATCCATCCCAACTCGGCGATGACAAAGGCGCCATCGCCTTTCGCGAAGCGGATCGCCGTGCACTTGGGGCGCGCCGGATCGTTCGGAATGCCATCGAGCAGGGCGCCCATCGCATAGACCGTGCGATTTGTCGACAGCCACTTGCCGCGCAGGCCAAAGGCTGAATTATTGAAAATCGAGGGGCCGCGCGTGAGACCCAGATCGGCGGGCGTGCCGAACGAAGGGTGCAGCAGCAGACTTGCCGATTCCATGGCGAAGAATTCCGAATCTATCGGGTACAGTCCCGCCAACAACGAAAGCCGCTCGTCAAGAAAGTTCTGCTGCAGCCATGCATGGAATATCCGCGTGGTCGCTACCGGCACCTCGATATTGCTGGCGCCCATCAGGCTACCGGTCTGGTGCGCATTGATGCCAGTGCCGCGGTTGTCCAGCACATCGAGGTAGGCCGTGGCGCCTTCCCAGCCGGCAATTGTGGCGAGATCGGCCTTCAGCCGCAGCTCGAGGTGGCTCATGCTGCGACTGCCTGACGCCGTGCCGCCGCGACTGCGTAAGACGTCGACTTTCAGCGCGGCGTCCCACGCCCATCCGGCACGCCACGCGCTACTTCGCGCGTCGCCCCAATCGCCGGACAGTGTCGCGTTCGCATAATCAGGGGCGACCTCCGTTGCGGCTGCCGCTGGCGGTGCCAGCGTGGCGAGCAGGGCGATGATCAGGGTCAGCGGTTGTGGTAACAATTATTTTGTATTCGGCGTGTCGCCAGCGCCGACTCTCGTCAGAGCGTCGGGTAGTCCGTGTAGCCTCTGGCGCCACTGCCGTAGAAGGTGGGCACGTCCCATTTGTTGAGCGGTGCGGCGCGGCGCAAGCGCTCGACCAGATCCGGATTGGAGATGAAGGGTTTGCCGATCGCGATCAGGTCGGCGTGGCGGCGCGCCAGAATCGCTTCGCAGGCAGCCGCTGTCTTGAAACCGCCGCAGGCAATGAGCGCACCGTGGAAAGCGTCGCGCAGCGCCGGCATCATCGAGTGTGTCGCGTCGTGAATCCAGTCCGCGGTCTGGCAGTAGATATGCAGGAAGCCTATGCCGCGCTGATTCAGTTCGCGTGCCAGCCACGGATAGGTCACCAGCGGTTCGGGATCGGCGACCATGCCGTTGCCCAGACCATAAGGCGATTGGCGTACAGCGATGCGCTCCGGCGAAACTTCTGCGGCCACCGCATCGACCACTTCCAGCAGCAGTCGGTAGCGGTTGGCCAGCGAGCCACCGTAGGCGTCGTTGCGGTTATTCACCGCCGGACAGCGGAACTGATCGAGCAGGTAGCCGTTCGCGCCGTGAATCTCGACGCCGTCGAAACCGGCCTGCATGGCGAGTTTTGCGGCATGGGCAAACTCGGCGACGACACCGCGGATTTCCTGAATGCTCAAGGCCTGCGGCTGGCCGCAGTCGGCCGCCACGGGTTTGCCGTCGGGGCCGGGAATAGTGGTCTGCGTCGCGGCCGGCTTGATTGACGCGCCTGCCGGGGCACTGCCATCGGCGTGCAGCGCGGCGTGCGCGACGCGGCCGCAATGCCAGATCTGGGCGAACATCCTGCCACCTGCGCCGTGCGCGGCATCAGTAACCTGCTTCCAGCCCGCCGCCTGCGCCTCGTTCCACAGCGCCGGCGTATTCAGATAGCCGCGCGCTCGATCAGACACCGGTACGCCCTCCGAGATGATCAGGCCCGCGCTTGCACGCTGCCGGTAATACTCGGCGATCAAGTCGTTGGGCACGGCATCCCGATGGTCGGCGCGGCAGCGGGTCATCGGTGCCATGACGATGCGATTGGCGAACGTCAGGGCTGAATTGGAGTAGGCGTCGAACAGCATGAGAGTCTTTGAACGAATGCAAAAGATCGATTCTACCCAAGTGACGAGTCATGTCTCCGTGCGCTCGCGCCACGGACAGTATCCATTCGGATAGAATTTCACAGATATTCCAGCCGGATCGTGCCGTGCCGCGCTTTTCCGCTTTTCTGTTTCTGTTGTGCTGCTGGTCGTGCCATATCGGCGCAACCTTTGGCGCGGTACGTTTGGCACCGGGCGTCACGTCGCTTGCACTTGCGGCAGAAGTTGCCGTCCTGGAAGACCCGAATGGCCGCTTATCGCTGGACGATGTCAAAGGCCGCGGGGCAGACTTCACTGCCTCGCAATTGCCGGCAGATGCGGCGATCAACTTCGGTTATTCCTCCTCTGCCTGGTGGCTGCGTTTTACCATTGAGGCAAACCCGGTTGCGCCGCGCGACTGGTTGCTGGAGGTGGCTTTCCCCACGCTGGACAGCGTGGAATACTTCGGTCCCGGTGGCGAACATCTGAGCGCTGGCGACCATTTGCCCTTCGCTGCGCGGCCGCTGCTGCATCGCAACTTTGTGTTCCCCTTGCATCTGCGCGAGACCGGCGACAGCACGGTCTGGCTGCGGGTCGCCTCCGAAGGCACGCTGACGGTCCCGCTACGCCTGTGGCGCACCGAGACCTTCTGGCAGCAGTCGCAAGCGAGCTATGCGGTGCTTTCGATCTATTTCGGCATGTTGCTGGCTCTGGCTCTCTACAACCTGCTGCTATGGCTTTCGCTACGCGATCAGACTTATCTCACGTATGTTCTGTTCGCAACCAGCATGGCCGTGGGACAGCTTTCCTTCAACGGGCTCGGTAACCAGTTTCTCTGGCCCAATTGGCCGCTGTGGGGCAATTTTGCCTATACGGGGGGGTTTGCCGCGGCCGGTTTGTTCGGCGCCTTGTTTACGCGCGGATTCCTTCACACGCGGCGCAACGTGCCGCGCCTTGACGGCGCCGTGATCGGCCTCGCCGCGCTGTTTGGGCTGTGCATGGTGGCACCTCTGGTTGTGCCCTACCGTCTGGCGGCTATTCTTGTTTCACTGACCGGCGTTACGTTTTCCCTGGTGGCAATGCTTGCCGGCTTTCGCTGCTGGCGGACCGGCCAGCCCGGGGCGCGCACCTTTCTTCTGGCGTGGGCAGTCCTGCTGCTGGGTGTCGCCATCGCTGGCCTGCGCAACCTGAACCTCTTGCCGACGATTTTTTTCAGCTTCTATGCCTTGCAGATAGGTTCCGCACTGGAAATGCTGTTGCTCTCCTTTGCCCTGGCCGATCGCATCAACGGCCTGCGGCACGAGAAGGACGCTGCCCAGAGCGAGGCGCTGGCTACCAAGCAGCAATTGGTTGGCGCCCTGCAACGATCCGAGGCGAGCCTCGAGCAGCGCGTGGCCGAGCGCACCGCTGAACTGGAAGCGGCCAACGCCCGACTGCGCGAGAACGAACGCCAGCTGCAGTCGCTGGCCCATACCGATACGCTGACGGGCCTCGCCAACCGGCTGCTGTTCGACGCCCGTTTGCAGCAGTCAATGCAGCAGGCGCGGCGCAGCCACGGACAGATTGCGGTGCTGCTGGTCGATCTCGATCACTTCAAGGCGATCAACGACGGCTACGGCCATGCCATCGGCGACGAGGTATTGCGCTGCATGGCAGATCGCTTCCGCGCGACGGTACGCGAAGTTGACACGGTAGCCCGCCTCGGTGGAGATGAATTCGCGATCGTGTTGACCGGCCTCAGCAGCGGCGCAGACGCCGAACACATGGCGCAGAAAATCATTACCAATCTCGGCGCGCCGATGCGCGTGCTCGGCTTGCCGCTGGAAATCGGTGCGAGCATTGGCATTGCTCTGTTCTCCAGCGGCGATCTGTCACCCGCTGAACTGCTGCGTCGCGCGGATCAGGCGATGTATGCGGCGAAGGATGCCGGACGCGGGTGCTACCGGATGTTTGCTTAGAGCCTGTCCCAGCGCCCGGCGCCGCGCCGGATATGATTCCTGCTGATCCAGGCTTTCAAGCCAGCCGCGCGAAAGCTTCGATCACCTCTGACGGAGCCTGCACCAGTTCGATCAGTACGCCTTCCCCGGCAATCGGGAACTGCTCGTTGGCCTTGGGATGCAGGAAGGTGATGTCATAGCCGGAGGCGCCCTTGCGGATGCCGCCCGGAGCGAAGCGCACGCCCTGCGCCGCGAGCCACGCCACGGCGGCCGGCAGGTCGTCGATCCAGAGGCCGACATGGTTGAGCGGCGGCTCATTCACCGTGGGCTTTTTTGCCGGATCGAGCGGTTGCATCAGATCGACTTCCACCCGGAAGGGGCCGCAGCCCATCGCGGTGATGTCTTCGTCCACGTTTTCGCGCTCGCTGACGTAGTTGCCGGTCACGGCAAGGCCGAACATCTCGACCCAGAGTTTCCTGAGGCGTTGCTTCGAGGGGCCGCCGATGGCGATTTGCTGAATACCGAGCACCTTGAATGGACGCGCAGTTGACTGCTCGGTCATGCTAAGCCCTTTGTCGAAAAATCGCGTTGTCTGTTGCGCCTTGGCTCAATGAGCCTGCCCGAGACATTCGCGTATACGCGCCAGCAGGTCGTCTTCGTCGTAGGGTTTGCCCAGATAGTGATTCACGCCGATTTCCGCCGCATGCTGGCGGTGCTTGTCGGCGGTGCGCGAAGTGATCATGATGATCGGAATATGTTTCAGGCGCTTGTCGGCGCGGATGTTGCGCGCCAGATCGAAACCATCCATGCGCGGCATTTCGATGTCCAGCAGCATGACGTCAGGGATGACTTCGCCCAATTGTTCCAGGGCATCAACGCCATCCTTGGCCGTGAGTACGTTATAGCCATGACGCGCGAGCAGGCGCCCGGCGATCTTGCGCACGGTGAGGGAATCGTCGACCACCATCACGGAGGCAGCTGTCGCGGCAGTCGGCGCAGGCGCGACGGCGGGCGCGGCGGTCTGAACCTCGGCCGGGGCCGCCACCGCCTGCGCCGGGGCGCTTATGCGTTCGGTGGCACGGGCCGCCAACGCCACGGGGTTGATGATCAGCGCAACCTCGCCGTTGCCCAGTACCGTCGCCCCTGCCAGTCCAGGTACGCGCGCGAGTTGCGGCCCCACGGCCTTGACCACGATTTCCTGGTTGCCGGTAAGGCTGTCGACTTCCAGTGCGACACGTTCGGCGCCGCCCTTGACCAACAGAATCCAGTGTCGCCGGGCCGGCGGCGGGGTGGCATTCTTTTCGCCCAGCAATGCCGGAAGATAGTGGTAGGGATAGCGGTTTCCGAGCCACTCGGTGCTGCCCGTGCTGCGTATCCGTGACGCGGCATCGGGCTTGTGCTCGGTGGCCTGCTCGATCATCGAGGACGGAAGCGCATAGCGGCGATTGCCGGCGGTAATCAGCACCGCCTGCGTTACGGCCAGCGTCAGCGGCAGGTAGATGCGGAACGTGGCACCACGCCCGGTGACGGAGGTGACTTCCACGCGACCGCCGAGGCTGACGGTCTCGCTCTTTACGACGTCCATGCCGACGCCTCGGCCGGCGAGCGCAGTGACTTCCTCTGCGGTGGAAAATCCAGGCTGCAGGATGAGCTGAGTCAGGGTCGCTTCGTCGGTTTCCGCATCGGGTGCAATCAGGCCGCGTTCAATGCCGCGCTGGCGAATTCGTTCAAAATCGAGACCGGCGCCGTCATCGGCGATCGCCAGCACGATTTCATTGCCCTCCTGCGCCAGCGACAGCACTATCTGGCCAATCGCTTCCTTGCCGGCGGCCGCGCGTTTTGCAGGGTCTTCGATGCCATGGGCAACGCAGTTGCGCAGCACGTGCTCGAGCGGGCCGCCCATCTTGTCCAGTACCGAGCGGTCAAGTTCGGTCTGACCATGACGGATGTCGAGGTTGACGCGCTTTCCGGAATCCTTGGCTGCCTGCCGTACTACCCGATGCAGACGCTCGGCCAGACTTTCGAAGGGCACCATGCGTACGCCCATCATGCGCTGCGACAGTTCGCGGCTCAATCGCGCCTGCGCGGCCACGGCAGCATCAGCATGATCGAGATTGCGCAGCAGGTTCTGCTGCACCGCGGCGACGTCACTCACACTCTCCGCCATCATCCGCGTCACTTCCTGGAAGCGGGTGAAGCGGTCGAATTCCAGCGGGTCGAACTGCTGCGAGCGTTCGCTTGCCAGCGCTTGCTGTGATTGCATCTGCAACTCGGCCTGAATCTCGACTTCGCGCAGTTGCTTGCGCAGGCGAATCACGTTCTCCGTGAGTTCCAGCAGTGAGGTCTTCAGCGCCAGCAGCTCGCCTTCGATTCGGCCGCGGGCGATGGCGACCTCACCGGCTTCATTGACCAGTTGGTCAACCAGATCCGCGCGTACGCGCAGATGCACCTGCGGAGCCGGCACGAAGGGCGCGGCGGGCGCCGTGGTTGGCGTGACGAGGACATGCTTTGCTGCCGCTGCTTCATGCTCGGGCGGGGCCAGTTCGGCCATCTGCTTTTCGACCGAGACATCGAGGCCCGCAGGACGGTATGGCTGTTCCGCTTCGGGTCGGGCCGCCTGGGGATTGCGCAGATGCTCGATCAGCATCGCGGCGCGGTCATATGAGGTTTCCAACCCGTCGATGGTGGCTGGCTGCGCCGATTTCATGGCGGTAGCCTGATCGACGCGGTCTTCCATCGAGTGCAGCAGTTCGCCGCAGCCCATGGCGCCGGCCATCCGTGCGCTGCCCTTGAGCGTGTGCAGGGCGCGCTGGAGCGTGCGGGCGATCTCGGCGTTGGTCGGTGCTGCCCGCCACTCGCGCAGTGCCTCGCCGATCTCGCGCATGAGATCTACACTTTCTTCAAGGAACAGCGGCAGCACCTGCGCATCGATTTCGTCCTCCATCCGTGACGCGCGCCGCTCCGCCGCGGTCATGGTTATTTCCGGCAGAGCCGGTGCGACAGGCGGCTCGGCTGGCAATGCGACTGGTGGTGCGACTGGTGGTGCGACACGCGGCATCATCGCATTCAGTTCGGCCGTGAGATCGGCCTCCTCACTGGGCATGCGCCGCTCGGCAACGGCTCCCAGCAAGCCTTCTAGGGCCCCGGCGCAGCGGGCGAAAACAAAGCGCTGCGCTTCAGTCGGGGTTTCTTCCATTAGCGACAAGCGAACCAGCGCATCCTCCAGCGCGCGGGCCAGGCTGGCAATCGGCATGAAGCCCGTGGCGGCTGAAATGCTGGCCGTGGTATGCGCGGCGCGGACTACATCATTGCCGGGTACCTCTTCAAGACCAAGATTGGCCTGCAGCGTAGCGATGTGTTCGCGGGTTTCGTCGAGATAGAGATTGTAGAGTGTGGGGCTCACTTCCACATCGCCGACACGGATGGGTGGTGGCGCAGGGAAGGAGACAACTTCTGCCGAAGGCAGGACTTCTTCAGCGGCAGCTTCGGCAGCGGCAGCTTCGGCAGCGGCGGCTTCGGCAGCGGCGGCTTCGGCAGCGGCGGCTTCGGCAGCGGCGGCTTCGGCAGCAGCAGCTTCGGCAGCAGCAGCTTCGGCAGCGGTAGCTTCGGCAGCAGCAGCTTCGGCAGCAGCAGCTTCGGCAGCGGTAGCTTCGGCAGCAGCAGCTTCGGCAGCAGCAGCTTCGGCAGCGGTAGCTTCGGCAGCAGCAGCTTCGGCAGCAGCAGCTTCGGCAGCGGTAGCTTCGGCAGCGGTAGCTTCGGCAGCGGTAGCTTCGGCAGCGGTAGCAGTCGGCGGTGGTGGCGCGGCGATTCCGGCTTCGGCGTCTTCGGCCCCGCCCAAGGCCTGGCAGCGACGGACCAATTCGGCATCGCTGAGGTGGGGGCTGCCGCCGGCTTCAAGGTGCACGACCCAGACCTTGAAGATGTCGGCGGCACGATCCAGCATTGCGAGCAGGGCGGGTGTGGCGGCGCGTGCCTCGTGCAACCAGCCGTTGAGCACCTGCTCCACTTCCCAGGCCGTGTCGCCCAGATCGGTCAGGCCGACCATGCGGCCGCTGCCCTTCAGGGTATGGAAGCTGCGGCGTAGTGTGACGAGCGAGTCCTGGTTGTTCGGCGAGGCATGCAGCAGCGGCAGATGCTCGTTGATGGTTGCCAGCACTTCGTGGGCTTCTTCGAGGAAGATGGCCAGCAGTTCCGCGTCGAGCTCTTCCTCGCTGACCTCGGCCAGTCGCGTGGCCTCTGCCGACGGGGCCGGCGCTTCGACAGGCGCGGGCGGTGGTGGAGGCGGAGGCTCGGGCGGTGGCTGCAGTGCTTCGACTTCGAATTCCGGCAGTTCTTCTTCAGAAACCGGCTCAGCCTCGGCAACGAGTTCTGGCGCCATGACTGCGGCGCCGAGTTCTTCGGCCTGAGGTGCGGCAGGCAGCTCCGCAGGCACGGGCGCGGCTGCTTCGGGTTCCTCGCGGACCGGGCGAGCGGCAGGCGGTGGCTCAAGGATCGCGTCGATGTCGGCAGCACCGCCTTGCAGCTGGGCGACAAAGAAGCCCAGCGCCGAAAGCTTTTTCGCCACGTCTTCGAAGTCGCCGGCTTGCGCGGTGAATCCCGGCTCGGCAAAATGCTCGATAGCCAGCGCGCACTCGGTCAAAATGGCATTGGCACGGTCCTGGCCGAGCACCATCAACGCGCCCTGAATCTGGCGAATCGGTTGGCTCAGCGCCGCCAGAGTCGCCTGGCGCGAGGTGTCGCGGAAGAAGGCGTCCAGCGTCTGTTCTATGGCGCCGAGATTGGACCGGATTTCGCGTGCCACCGACTCGAGCAGTAGTCGTTCCTGTGCGCGGCGGGACATGGCGTCGAGATGTGGCAGCTCCATCATGCCCAGCTCTTCGCCACGCCCGAGCGCGGCGAGACGGCCGGCAACCGCATCAGCGGAGCGCGCGAAATCGGCATCGAGCGACTGGAAGTTTTCCAGTGCGGATTCGGCGAGCAGGAGTGCCGTGGCTATCTCCAGCGCCACGCCCTCGTTGTGCCGCGTCGGATCGTGGCGCAACAGGTTGGTCTCTTCGAGAATGGCCGCAGTCAGGCGCGCATAGTCGGGCTGACCGGTGGCGGCACCTTCTTCGGCAATCTTCGCAGCGCGTTCGTGGAACGGCGGCAGCGCGGCAGCGGTGCCGGCGCAAAGGCGGTTCCAGTCGTCCTTGGCCGCCGCCAGCAATTCACGCAAACGGCGAATGTGGGGCAGCAGCCGTTCGGTTTCCGAGGGCGTCGCTGTAGGCACGATGCCATCCAGACGGTAGGCGGCGCGCACGATGGCCAGCGCTTCGCCGCCTGCAGTCGCGCAGGCGGCCAGGTACAGCGCCTCGCGCAACAGCTGTTCGTTTGGTTCGGCCTGGCCTTCGATGAGCTTCTTGATCTGCCCGCCGAGGTTCATGGCAAACCGCTTTGCGTCTGCTGCGTCAGGCAGACCATTTGCGGCGAGTGCGTCGAGCACGCCGAGCGCCACCCACCAGTAGGCGCGAGCGGCCGGCGTGGTGCGCGTCATTTCGATCATCGCTACCGAGACCTTCATTTCGGCGATGCCCTTGGGATCATTCTTGAGCCACTTCAGGAGGCCACGCTCAAAGCCCATGCGCACGGCCTTGAGGCGCGCCACGAGCGCCTCAGGCGCGAGGCGGGGGGGCTCTTTCTCGCGCTTTGGCGGGCGCTGGGTGAGATCCGGGAAAAACAGGGCGGCCGGTCCGGGAGCAGTTTGTCCACGCGCCATGACCATCGCGCGGTAGGGAACAAAAAGTTTCAGCGGCTGGTCGGGGTGGCCGGCCATCAGGTCGTCCAGATAACCGCGCAGCGCGGCAAACCCGCCTTGCGCCGCGGCGCTGGCAGCGTCGACATCCGGTACCGTGCCATCGCCCAGCGCTACCAGCACTTGTTCTATCGCATCAGCGAACTCCGTGATGCCGTCAAGGCCGACAATGGCCAGCGCACCATGCGCCTGGTGCATGCTGGCGCGTGCCTTCTTCAGGCCGTCGCCCGCGGGATCCGCGGCGTGGGCAGCCAGACTGAGGCCGGCGCTTTCCAGCGCAAGGTCGATTTCTCCCTTAACCCAGGACAGCGGGCCGATGTCGAGATCCATGCTCATGAAAAGCTATTCACCGCGCCGTGGCTCTTGAAGTTTCTTTTCACACCTTGAAGCCCGAGACCGAGCCCTTCAGCTCAACGGCGAGTTCGGTAAGTTCGCCAATCGATACGGCTGTTTCTTGCGTACTGGCGGTGGTCTGACCGGTAATTCTGAGAATGTCCTGCATCGAGTTCGCGACCTTGGTAGCGATGTTGGCCTGAGCCTGGGTGTCGGTGGAGATCGCTTGAATCAGGCGCGCGAGATCCTGCGACACGCTGGAAATTTCGTTCAGCGCCTGACCGGCGGCATCCGACAGCTTGGCCCCTTCCACCACGCCCTGGGTTGATTGTTCCATGGCCCCGACGGCATCGTGGGTGTCGGTCTGAATCGTCTTGACGATGGCGGCAATCTGCTTGGTCGCCTCCCCGGAGCGCTCGGCCAGCCGCTGCACTTCTTCCGCCACCACCGAGAATCCTCGTCCGGCCTCGCCGGCCGACGCGGCCTGAATGGCGGCGTTCAAGGCCAGCACGTTGGTCTGTTCCGTAATGTCGGAAATCAGTTCGACGATTTCACCGATCTCCTGCGAGGATTCGCCGAGGCGTTTGATCCGCTTCGAGGTTTCCTGGATCTGGGTGCGGATTTCGTTCATGCCGGCAATCGAATTCGATACGGCCGCCGCGCCCTTCTGCGCGGCTTCCAGGGACGCGCGCGCGACACGGGCTGATTCCAGGGCCGAGGAAGATACCGTCTTCATCGAATTGGCCATTTCAAGAACTGTGGCGTTGGCGCTCTGGATTTCGGCCGACTGAACTTTGGTGGCGGAGAGCAGATCATTGGAAGTGCTTTGCGCGGCATTCGAGGCGCGGGTGACGCGTTCGGCAGCGTCGTTGATCCGCCGCACCAGCACGGCGAGTTCTTCGACGGTGTAGTTCACCGAGTCGGCAATGGCGCCGGTAATGTCCTCCGACACCGTGGCGCGGATCGTCAGGTCGCCGTCGGCGAGGTCGCCCATTTCGTTCATCAGACGCAGAATGGCGCCTTGCGTCACATCCTTCGCCGATTCTGCGAGGCGGCGCTGGTGATCAGCCTCCGCGCTGCGGCGCAGACTTTCGTCGTTGAACGCCTTGACCTGGAGTGCCAGCATCAACAGAGCCAGCGAACCGAATACGGCGCCCACGAACAAGGAGGCATCCTGTTGGGTGATTTCGGTTTCATAGGCCTTGACCAGATTGTCGGTACTTGCCGTCATTGCGCGCCAGCCGGTGATCAGTGTGTTGCCGGCACTGCTCGCCCTCTGCAGGGGCTTGAGGTCGCCGGACAAGTTGGCAATCGCCAGCTGCATGACATTCAGGCTCTCGGCCAACGGGCTACCGGCGGGCGCCAGGGCCACCGCCTCGGGGATATCCTTCGCCAGTTGCAGGACCATGGCCTCGTCGACGCCTCGCATCCCGGCCAGCCGGGTCGCTGCATGCAGGATGCGCTCCGTCAGCAAGGGCAGATTGCCCCCGGCGGCGGCGGCGGCTTCGGTCATCACTTTGCCGCGCCGCGAAGCTTCCTTGGCAAGGTGTCCGATCGCCGCGAAGCGATTCTCCAGCGCCAGCAGCTGGCTGATGAGTTCGCCTTGCTTCTTCCAGTCTTCGCGCAAGGCGTCGAGCGCCGGTCGCGTTTCGCTGCTGGTGGCCGCCACCTTGACGCCTCTGACCTCACCCCCTTCGGTCAGCCGTTCGAGCAGTTGGTCGTAACTATCGCGGGCGTCGCGCAGTTCCGAGAAGCCTTCTGTCTGTCCTTGCATGGCGTTCAGTGTGGCTATCGGAATCTGCTGTGTCAGCGAAGAGACCTGGCTGGTGACTGACAGGTAGGTGATGCCCCGGTTAGTCGACTGGACTTGCAGGAAGACCGCGGCGATGGTGATCAGCAGACTGATCAGGAAAATCGTACCAATGATTCGAAACTGGGTCTCGATATCGAAATTGCCGATCAGCGGCAGCCTGCCCTTGCTCGTGCGACGATCATCCGCCGGCGCCGCGCCAGCCACTGGCGTCTGGGGTGATACGCGATCGCGGCGGTCGAATTTCGGTAACTTGAAGGAGGGCAGCTTAAAGGCCATGGGTAGTCCTTTCGGGATCGCTCAGAGAGCGATGTCGAGATAGTTGGGGTCGGCCAGCAGTGCGGGGATGCGCAACTGGGTCCAGGTAACGTCTTGTGCATCGGTGAAGCGGCCACCAAGCCAGGGCGCCGTCTCGCCAGTACCGACTCTGGCTTCGCTCGCCGCATGCATCTGCAGTTGTGGACGCAGGCCCAGCGCACGACGCACCAGCAAGGCGGCATTGATACCGTGTCGTGCGCCGACCAGCAGCAGGCGCGACTGCGCGTTTATAGGCGTCGGCGCGCCGCCGCGCCAGGCGGAAAAATCCACCACGCTGTAGAGTACGCCGCGAATGTTGGCGATGCCGGCAAACCACGGCTTGGTCAAGGGCGCCGGAGTGAGTTGCGGCAGCGGCGCCACCTCACCCGAGTCGCCAAGATCGATCAGCCAACGGCTGCCGCCGGGCAGGTCTTCGGCGCCGGATTCGATGCCGAGCAGCGCCTGCGCACCTTCGCCACGCCTGGCGGACAGCAGCCGCTCGGAGAGGCTTTGCTGAAATTCGCGCAGACTGATGCGCTTGGCCATGACCGTGGTTTACCCGAGCGCGGCGATCATGGCCAGCAAGGCTGGGCCATCCACCGGCTTCGTGATGTAGGCCTGGGCACCCTGGCGCATGCCCCAGAGCTTGTCGGTCTCCTGATCCTTGGTGGTGCAGATGATTACCGGAATGGCCTTCGTCGCCTCGTCTCGCGACAGGGCGCGGGTGGCCTGAAAACCATTCATACCGGGCATCACCACATCCATGAGAATGAGGTCGGGCTTGATCTGCTTGGCCCGTTCGATACCTTCTTCACCGCTTTCGGCGGTAGTGACTTCGTAGCCGCCGCTGAGCAGCACTTGGCTGAGGACGTGGCGTTCGGTGGCGGAGTCGTCAACGACCAGAACAGTTTTAATGGGCATGATGGCTGGCTTCCAAATGAGAAAAACTACGTTAGGCGCGCAGCGTGTGCTGCGACGGTTTTGAGCAGGCTGTCTTTGGTGAAAGGCTTGGTCAGGTATTCATCAGAACCGACCATGCGCCCTCGCGCACGGTCAAAGAGGCCGTCCTTGGATGAAAGCATGATCACCGGTGTAGCCGCAAATTTTGCGTTCTTCTTGATCAGCGCGCAGGTTTGATAACCATCGAGACGCGGCATCAGGATGTCGCAGAAAATCACGTTGGGCAGATGATCGTTGATCTTTGCCAGCGCATCAAAGCCATCTTCGGCCAGCACTACTTGGGCGCCGGCCTGCATCAGGAAAATTTCCGCAGTCTTGCGGATGGTGTTCGAGTCATCGATCACCATCACCTTGATGCCGGAAAGCTTGGGTGTTTCGCTCACGTTACTCCATGCCGGATTCAGGCTTCAATCATGGAAACTACCGACGGAACAGAAAAACGGCCAAGGAAAGATTCTCCTCGCGAGCGGTTTCCGCATCCCCTCCTGCTGCCTCGTCTGTTTTGTTTGCTGCCGAGGTCAAGCTATATTAGCCCTAATCATACTTAGATTTTGACCATTTCAAAGTCTTCCTTGCGCGCCCCGCATTCCGGGCAGGTCCAGTTGGGGGGTATTGCATCCCATCGCGTGCCGGCCGATAAACCTTCTTCCGGAAGCCCTTTCGCCTCGTCATAGACGAAGCCGCAGATCAGGCACATCCATTTGGCATAAGGTTGCTCGGCAGTCATGGTCGGGCTGTAGATTAATTCCCCGGGGCACCTGCAACGGGGATGGTATCAAGTCGGATATGTCCCCGGCGCGCGCGGGGGACAGTATCCCTTCGGATAGAATTGCAGAATATTAACTCAAGCTGCTCGCCGCCCGATATTTGCGGGTCGGGCCAGGACATTTATGACCGTTGCCGCTGCCGACAATCTGTCGCCGCCCATCGTGCTGACGTTCGCCGCTTCCGATCCCACCGGCGGCGCCGGTTTGCAGGCTGACATTCTGACCCTGGCCAGCCTCGGTTGCCATCCGCTTTCTGTCGTGACGGCGATCACCGTGCAAGACACGACGGGCGTCGAAGGCGTCTTGCCGATAGACGCCGAATGGGTAGCCGACCAGGCCCGCGCCCTGCTTGAGGACATGCCTGTGGCGGCCTTCAAGCTCGGCATGATGGGCAGCGTCGAGATCATCGCCGCGATTGCCGAGGTGATCGCGGATTATCCGGACATTCCCGTGGTCCTCGATCCGGTCCTGGCCTCGGGCCGCGGCGATCAGTTCGCCGACGAGGAAATGATCGAGGCCATGATCGGCCTGCTGCTGCCCCAGACCACGCTGCTGACACCCAATAGTCTCGAAGCCAGGCGTCTGGCGCAGGAGATTGGAGCGGCGGGCGAAGATCCCCACCGCGAACCGGGTCTGGCCGAGTGTGCCCACCGCCTGATCAATGCCGGCTGCGAATATGTGCTGGTAACGGGAACCCACGAGGGCACCCCGCAGGTGATCAACACTCTCTATGGCAGCCATGGCGCGGTGCGTACCGATCGCTGGGACCGCTTGCCCGGCAGCTATCATGGCTCGGGCTGCACGCTCGCCTCGGCTATCGCGGCTCACTTCGCCAGTGGCGTAAATGTCGCCGAGGCGGTGATGGCTGCGCAGGAATACACCTGGCGCACATTGGCTGCCGGCTTTCGTCCCGGCATGGGGCAATTCATTCCCGACCGCCTGTTCTGGTCGCGGGACGAGGATGAGGAAGCGGATGGAACCTGACTTCTTGCAGCCTGCAGCGGAGGCTTCCCCATGAAGCTCAGCGGACTCATCGCTGTTACCCTCGATGACCCGTTGCTGCCGCGGCTGTCGGCGCTGGTAAAAGCGGCGCTGGATGGTGGCGCGCCTTTCGTTCAATATCGAAACAAGATGGCATCACGCCCCCTGCGTCGCGCGCAGGCAGCCGAGATGCTGCGCATCTGCCGCGCCAGCGGAGCAAAGCTGATCATCAATGACGATGTCTGGCTGGCGGTGGAGATCGGCGCCGATGGTGCTCACCTCGGTCGCGACGATGCGCCGGGCGGCTCGCTGGCCGCCGCGCGCGATGCCCTGGGACCGAAGCGAATCCTTGGCGTGTCCTGCTATAACGAACTAGCCCGAGGCGAACAGGCCGCCGCCGCGGGTGCCGACTACCTGGCCTTCGGCAGCATATTCCCATCGCGCACCAAGCCTGGCGCGGTGCGTGCGCCGCTGGAACTGCTGGGCGAAGCCCGCCGGCGTTTTGGCCTGCCGGTAGCCGCCATTGGCGGCATCACGCTCGACAATGCGGCGCAGGTGATTGCTGCCGGCGCCGACATGCTCGCCGTAGTAAGCGATCTGTTCGACGCGATGGACATCAAGGCGCAGGCGGCGGCTTATCAGGCGTTGTTCAACAAGGGTGCACCGGGCAAGCGCGGCAAGCAGGCTTCCTGAGTGGCTCCGGTGTCTCCCTCACTCTTTGGTATCGACAGGACTCTTTCATGACTCGCAACGAAGAACTTTTTATTCGCGCCCAGAAGACCATTCCCGGCGGCGTCAATTCACCCGTACGTGCCTTCCGCTCCGTGGGCGGCGCCCCGTGCTTTTTCACGCGCGGTGAAGGCGCCCGTGTCTGGGATGCCGACGGCAAGTCGTACATTGACTACGTGGGTTCCTGGGGGCCGTTGATTCTTGGCCACGCCGATGCCGACACCGTGCGTGCGGTGCAGGAAGCCGCGACGAAAGGGCTGTCCTTCGGTGCGCCGACCGAAGGCGAGATCGAGCTTGCCGAACTGCTGGTGCAGCGGGTGCCGAGCATGGACATGGTGCGCCTCGTATCTTCCGGCACCGAGGCGACGATGAGTGCGATTCGACTGGCGCGCGGCTTTACCGGGCGCGATGCCATCGTCAAGTTCGAGGGCTGTTACCACGGCCATGGCGACAGTCTGCTGGTCAAGGCCGGCTCGGGCCTGCTGACCTTCGGCAACCCGTCGTCGGCCGGCGTGCCGGCCGACCTCGCGCAGCACACCATGGTGCTCGATTACAACGACGCGCAGGGCTTGCACGATGCCTTCGCCAAGCATGGCAAGACCATCGCCTGCGTGATTGTCGAGCCGGTGGCCGGCAACATGAATCTGATCGCACCCAAGCCCGAATTTCTCACGGCCATGCGCGAGTTGTGCACGCAGCACGGCGCGCTGCTGATTTTCGACGAGGTGATGACCGGTTTTCGTGTCGGTCCGGCTTCGGCGCAGGGCTTGTATGGCATCACGCCGGACCTGTCGACCTTCGGCAAGGTGGTGGGTGGTGGCATGCCGCTCGGCGCCTTCGGCGGGCGCCGCGACATCATGGAAAAGATCGCGCCGCTGGGACCCGTGTATCAAGCCGGCACGCTCTCGGGCAATCCCTTGTCGGTGGCGGCGGGCCTGGTGACGCTGAAGAAGATTGCCGTACCGGGATTTCACGTAGCGCTGGCGGCGAAGACCAAGGCGCTGGTGGATGGCCTCACCGCTGCAGCCAAACGGCGCGGCGTGAGCTTTTCCGCGCAGTCGGTGGGCGGCATGTTCGGGGTTTATTTCGTCGCCAAGCCGCCGACGTCCTACGCTGAAGTGATGGCGGCCGACAAGGAGGCCTTCAATCGCTTCTTCCACGCCATGCTCGATGCCGGCTTCTATCTGGCGCCCTCGGCGTTCGAGGCGGGCTTTGTCTCGGCCGCGCATACCGACGCCGACATTACGGCCACCGTGGCCGCGGCCGACGTGATCTTCGCCAAGGCCTAGAAAGTCGGCGCTGGCGGGAGGGCGACAGGGACACGGAATGCCGGTACTCAACCCCGCAGCCGCCTGGATGGTCTTGCTGGTCGCCGGCCTGTGCGAGATCGCCTGGGCCATCGGCCTCAAATACACCGAAGGCTTCACCCGTCTGGCGCCGAGCGCGTGGACGCTGGCGGCCATGGCAGCCTCTGTCATCCTGCTCGCCTGGTCGCTGAAGACGCTGCCGGTGGGAACGGCCTATGCGGTATGGACAGGGATTGGTGCTGTCGGCACCGCCGTGCTCGGCATGCTGCTGTTCAATGAGTCGCGCGAGGTCGCGCGCCTGGTTTCGATCGGCCTGATCGTGGCCGGAATACTCGGCTTGAAACTGGTGTCCGATTAGCGCAGCCAGCCCTTGTGACGGAAGATCGCAAACGGCACCGCGACTGAAATCAGCATCAGCACCAGCGAGAACGGATAGCCGTACTGCCATTCCAGTTCGGGGAACCAGCCCTTGAAGTTCATGCCGTAGATGCTGGCGATCAGGGTGGGTGGCAGCAGCGCCACCGACGCCACCGAAAAGATCTTGATGATCTTGTTCTGGTTGATGTTGATGAAACCGACCACGGCATCCATCAGGAAGTTGATCTTGTTGAAGATGAACGCCGTGTGCCCGTCGAGGGACTCGATGTCGCGCAGGATCGCACGCGCGTCTTCATGCTGGTTGGGCGCCAGCAGCCGGCCGCGCATCAGGAAGGACAGCGCGCGGCGCGTATCGAGGACGTTGCGCCGGATGCGGCCGTTGAGGTCTTCCTCCTTGGCGATGTCAGCCAGAATGGCGCCGGCTTCTTCGTCGGTCATGCGCGTGCTGAGCACCTTGCGGCCGACGGCTTCCAGTTCGGCGTAGACGTCCTCGAGTGCATCGGCCGAGTACTCGACATCGGCCGCGTAGAGGTCGAGCAGCACGTCCTTGCCTTCGGACACCATGCCCGGCTGGATCCGTGCGCGCAGGCGCTGCAAACGGAACACCGGCAGTTCCTCGTCGCGCATCGAGAACAGGATGTTTTGATGCAGGATGAAAGCCACCGTAACGTTGCGCGATTCGTCTTCCTTGTCGAGCAGGAAGTCGGAGTGCATGTGAACTTCGCCATTTTCTTCGATGTAGAAGCGCGCGGATTCCTCGAGGTCGGTCAGGTCATCGATGTCGGGCAGGACCAGGTCGAAGATTTCGGCGATCCACTTGCGCTCTTCGCCCGAGGGCGCAATCAGGTCGACCCAGATCGGCTTGGTTGCGGCCAGCTCCTCGCGGCTTTCCACCGGGATTTGCCGCAAGCGCCCGTTGTGCAGTTCGAATGCGTTCAGCATGATTGGTTTTCTCTGGTGGGTCTGGCTTGCGGTAAGCGTTTCGCTGACGGCTTCGGAAAGCTCGTCGAGAATCGCGCTGCCGCGTTCGGGCTCCACCATTTCCCAGACCAGCAGGCATTCTTCCTGGGGCAGGGCCTCGAGGATGTGGGCGATGCGAGCGGGATCCATCTGCGCCAGTTTGTTGCGCAGTTCGACCAGATGCTGCTTCTGTGCGAGGCTCTCGCCCAGCTCGTGGCGCGGCAAATCCTGGCGGAACACCAGACTTTCCACCTGCTTCTGGCGTGCCAGCAACATCTGGACTTCGCGCAGGCTTTCCTGCACGTCGTCCGGCTGCGCTGTCTGGTCGCGTTCGGCGGTAGTCGGTTCAGTCATGGCGGTCCCTGGAGAATTCCCATTGTATTACGGCGGCACTTCGGCGCTGGACATGCGGCCGACAATCAGTTGCGTGCGGCCGTCCATGTAGGCCGAGTGGGGATTGCGCTCGTAGCGGCGCGGCGCCGGCAGCATGACCGCCAGTCGTGCCGCCTGTTCCGCGCCGAGTTGTGCCGCAGAGACGCCGAAATAGCGCCGCGCCGCCGCTTCCGCGCCGAATACGCCGTCGCCCCATTCGACGACGTTGAGGTAGACCTCGAGGATACGTCGCTTGTCCCAGAGGAGTTCGATCCAGACCGTGATGATGGCCTCCTCGGCCTTGCGCAGGACGGATTTGGTCGGAGACAGCAGCAGATTCTTCGCCAGCTGCTGGGAAATGGTCGAACCGCCGGCGACGACCTTGCCCTTCTGCCGGTTCTTTTCCAGCGCCTTCTGAATGCCTTCCCAGTCGAAGCCCTCGTGATCGATGAACTTGTCGTCCTCGGCGGCGATCACGGCGCGCTTCAGATGCACCGAGATCTTCTCGTAAGGCACCCACTGGCGTTTGAGTTGGGCCTGCGGATTCTTCTGCCGCGCTTCCTCAAGGCGCTGGCTCTGGAAGCTGGTGGTGCGGGGATTCACCCATTTCCACCACACCACCCAGCCCAGATACCAGCCCTGCCAGAGCAGGAGCACACCGGCCAGTGTCGCGAGCCCGAGTTTGAGCCAGCGCGGTGCGGGTCTCATAGCCTCATTCCCGTTCCTTGAGTGCCGCCAGCACCGGCGCGGTATGCGGGCGCACCCCGCGCCAGATGAAAAACGCCTCGGCCGCCTGCTCGACCAGCATGCCCAGGCCGTCGGCAACGCGGGCGCCTGCCGCGCGGGCCTGCTGCATGAACGGCGTGACGCGGCCATAGACCATTTCGTAGGCGACGCAGCGCGGCGCGAACACGAAAGTCGGCAGCGGCAACACGGCGCCGCTGAGCCCTGCCGAAGTGGCGTTGATGACGAGATCAAAGCGTCGACCGGCGAGGCCGGGGAAGCCCGTGCCATCGGGTTTGACGTCGATCGCGCAGCCCGGCAGGCGGGCGAATTCGAGAGCGAGACGTGCGGCGGTCTCTTCAGTGCGATTGGCTATGACCAGTTCGGCGGGGTTTTCCAGCAGTAACGGCAGGATCACGCCGCGCGCCGCGCCGCCTGCTCCCAGCAGCAGAATGCGCCGTCCGCTCGGGTCGCAGCCGAGGTTGTGCTTCAGGTCGCGCACCAGCCCCGCGCCGTCGGTGTTGTCGCCGCTGATGGCGCCGGCGTCGAAGCTAAGCGTATTCACCGCTCCGGCGGCTTCGGCCCGCGGCGTGCGCTGCGTCGCGAGGCGAAAGGCTTCCTCCTTGAACGGCACGGTCACATTGGCCCCTCTGGCCGGCCCCTCGCCCGCGGCGATGAATGCGCTCACCGCAGCGACGAAGCCTTCCCTCTCGGCGAGGATGGCCTGATAGCTGATGTCCTGCCCGGTTTGCGCGGCGAACAGGGAATGAATGCGGGGCGACTGGCTGTGCCCGATGGGGTTGCCGAAGACGGCGTAGCGGTCGGTCATGTCTCAATCCGAACGCAGGCGATCGGCGTTGGTGAAGGTCCACGTGCGAGTGATCTCGAGCACGTCGGTGTCGCGCCGGATCGACTCGGGGAAAGCCGCGTAGGGTGCCGCCATCTGCACGATGCGGCGCGCCGCATCGTCCAGCAGCTTCTTGCCCGAGGAGCGGCTGACTTCGACACTGTCCAGATCGCCATTGGCCTTGATGATCACGGTCAGCACCAGGCTGCCGTAAAGGCGGCCCTTGGCGGCATCCGGATAATTCAGGTTGCCGATGCGCTCGATCTTCTGCCGCCAGTCTTCAACATACTGGGCGAAGCGGTACTCCTCGACCCGGGCGCCGATAAACTTCTTGCGCGGCCGCTGGTTGTACTCCTCCAGTTGTCGCGCGATCTGGCCTTCCATGCGGACCAGGGCTAGCGAACTGCTGGCGAGATCGGCGCCGGAGCGAACCGGCTCCGGCGCCGGTGTCGGGTTGGTCTGCGCCCTGTTCGCGCTGACGGCCCTTTCGCTCTTCAGGCGCGTCATCATTTGCTGCTGTTGCGCTTCGAGTTCGGCGACGCGGCGTTTAGTTTCGATCAGTTCGCGGCCGTCCCGGGTATTGGGTGAAGGCGGCAGCGGCGTCTTGGCACGGCGGTCCTCGTCGGTATTGCCGCCGCCATCGAGATTGGTCTGCGCCTTGGCCTGCGCTTTGCTGGGCTTGCTCTTGCTCTTGCTGTTGACCAGGATGACGTCAAGTGCCCGTTCGCGCGCCTTGTCGATGAAGTCCGGCGGCGTGAAGCGAACGGCGAGCAGCAGGGCGTGGAACAGCAGCGAAGCGCCAAGCGCGAGGGTCAGGTTTCGTCGCGGCGCGTCCATTGCGGCGAGAAACGCCGGCATCTGCAGTAACGGCGGAAAAGGCCAGGAGAGGCGTGACGGGCTTGGCAATTTTGGCATGACTTCGCCAATTTTACTCTGCGACTTCCCCTCCCTCGTCGTCGATGAAGGCGGCATCAGAGCCGTTATTGACGGCCAATTCGGGCGCCAGTTCGAGATAGCGGGGCCGCAGCTCGGCCTCCAGCAGATCGATGCCTTCGATGCTGAGCCGTACCCGCGCACCGCGTGGCAACTCGGGCAAGGAGGGGACACGCAATACCAGCGGAATGGCCTCGAGCCGCACCAGCGATTCGCGCAGCACGTGGCCCGGCACCGTCTGCTCGCCATGCTGCAACAGCCAGCGCAGACACCAGTAGCGTTCCATGCCGCGCTGGAATTCGGCGTAGGCGGCGTAGGTCAGTTCGAAGTCGCGCATGGCTGCCAGCAGGTCGGCCGACTTCGGCGCGCCTTTACCTCCAAACGGCGGCGGTTCGTCGTTCAGCAGGGCGATCAGTTGCCACTGGTTGAGCAGATCGCAATAGCGCCGCAGCGGCGAAGACGACCAGGCGTAACACTCGACGCCGAGCCCTTCATGCGGCGCGGCGACGGTGCTCATGCGCACCTTGCCTGCCGTTTGCACGCGATACAGCGCCGGGATTCCCGCATCGCGCAGCATCGCCCCCCAGGTGGCGTTGGCGACGATCATCAGTTCGGCGACCAGCGTGTCGAGCGGGCTGCCGCGCTCGCGCTGGCCGATGCTGACGACGCCCTTGTCCGCTTCTGCCGCGATGCCGCTGTCGGCGTTCCAATCCACGGTGAAGTTGTAGTCCTTGCGCGTGCTGTTGTCGGAAGGCTTGCCGCGTCCGGCTTCGAGCACCTGGGCGAATTCCCACAGCAGCTTCAGTTCGTGCCGATACGGAAAATCCGGCAGGCCCGCGGCCAGCGTGGTTTCATTGAACACCGGCTCGATGTCGTGGTGGCGCAGATTGGCGACGATCGGCACGCGCTCGAGGCGCGTCTCGTGGCCGAGCAGACGGTAGTCGGCGGCGACTTCTAGGTAGAGCGAAATCGCGGCTACGGTGTGCCCGGCGGCCAGCGTGAAATGCTCGACGATGTCTTCCGGCAGCATGGTGATCTTGCGTCCCGGCATATACACCGTCGACAGCCTTTCGCGGGCGATGCGGCCGAGGTCCGAGTCGGGGCTGAAGCCGAGGCCCGGCGCCGCAATGTGAATGCCGATGTGCCAGCCGCCGTCGGCTTTGGTCGTGACGGAAAACGCGTCGTCGATTTCAGTCGTGTGGGCGTCGTCCACGCTGAAGGCGGCGACCGCAGCAAGCGGCAGCTCGGCGGGCTCGACCGGCGCGGCGAAATCACCGAAACCGGTGCCGCCCTTGCTGTCGGGAAAGAACTCGAACAGAAAGCGCCCGAGGTGATAGTCATGAGTCGAGGGCAGCGCGCCGCAATCGAACAGCAGCCGCGCGGCGGATTTTCCGGTTTCGCCGCAGGCAGCTTCGAGTGCTTTGGTCTCGCTGCGATTGCGATCGGGCTTGTAGGTGAGCTGCGGCAACACCGGCGCGAACTCGACGGGCAATTGGCCGGCCTTGAGCTCTTCGACCATGCGCTCGATGGCGGCCGCCTGCAGGCGCTTCTTTTCGAGCCCGGCCAATGCCGCCTGCAATATCTCGGGTGGCGCCTTGCGGAAGCGGCCGCGGCCCTTGCGATGAAAATACATCGGTGCCGAGTGCAGTCGCAGCAGCACGGCGGCGGCCTGCACCGAGTCGGGTTTGCTGCCATGGTACTCGGCGGCGAGTTCCTCGAAGGCAAACTCTTCCTCGCCGCAGACTTCCCACAGAAAATCGACGTCGATGCCCTCCGCCTCCGCTTCCGCGCGGTCCAGCAACTCGGCCGGCGCCGGGGCGACGAAGCGCAGCAGGACGTTGGCCGCCTTGACCTTGGAGCGCTTGCCGGAGGCAAGCTCGATCTGCAACGAAGCCACGTTGTCGGCAAGCACGGTGCCGGCACGGAAAGCGCCGTCCTCTTCAAACAGGACATTCATGGAAATGGGAACACCCCGGTTGGGGAAGTGAGCGGGAAACGAGGGGGCGGATTATACCGGTCTGGCCGTGGCGACGAGGACTGTGCTGGTCAGTTCATAGCCACCCGTTGCCGCATACCGGGTAAGGTCTTCCCTGACGGCCACGGCGAGCGCCCGCTGTTTATCGGCAGGCAGCCGGGACAGGCTCTCCGCCGCGCCGCCGGCGAGATCGAGAAAGCCCTGCCAGTAGGCGCCGGCATCGCTGAAACTGGCGGTAAAGCGACAGGGCCGGATCTGGATATCGCAATAGTCGGCGCTGGCGAGACGGCGAGCGAGTTCCTGCGCATCGCCGAAGCGAAAAATCGAGGGGCGGGCCACCTTGGGCGGGGGCAGCAGGCGACGCATGCAGGACAGCGCCGTTTCGACCAGCGGCACGTCGCAGGCAGAGCCCCAGACCGACAGCGCGAGCAGTCCGTCGGTCCTCAGCACGCGGCGCATTTCGCGCAAGGCGGCCTGTTCGTCGGGGAAGAACATCAGGCCGAGCCCGCACAGCACGCGGTCGAAACTCTGGTTGGCGAAGGGCAGGGCCTCGCCGTCGGCGGCGATCCGGGCCAGATCGGGGCAGCAGGCGAGCTGGCCCTCGCTGATGTCGCTGGCGACGGCCAGGCCGCTGTCGCCCACCGCATCGCGCGCGCCGCGCGCGAGCAGGCCGGGGCCGCTGGCGAGATCGAGCACGCGCTGCCCGGGTGCCAGCCGGGCGGCGGCCAGGAGCGCCGTGGCCAGCTCGCGACGGGCGCCGGACGCGGCCAGATAACGCGGCCCGATCCGGTTGTAGCCGGCGCGTTCGAGTCGCTTGAACTGGGCGGAATCGAAGCTCATGGCACGGCAACCGTCCGGGTGCCGGCGGAGCGGAAGAGATCGACGCTATAGACAGCGAGACCGGTCCAGATCGTGGCAAAGGCCAGGGTGCGGATCAGGTCCAGCGGTTCGTGATAGACCAGCACGGCGAGCAGGAAGGTGATCGAAGGCGCGAGATACTGCAGGAAACCCATCATGTTGAGCGGCAGCCGCCGCGCTGCGACGGCGAACAGCAGCAGCGGAATCGCGGTGACGGCACCGGTGGCAATCAGCATCAGGTCGCGCCAGCTCACGAGTCCCGCTCCGCTGCCGAAGTGGCTCTGCCCGGAGATCGTCAGCCAGGCCAGCCAGGCCAATGCCAGCGGTGTCATGCACACCGTTTCGAGAAACAGGCCGCTGGCCGCATCCAGCGGCAATTGCTTGCGCAGCAGGCCGTAGATGCCGAAGGTGCCAGCCAGCACCAGGGCGATCCAGGGCAGGCCGCCGGCGCGCACGGCTTCGATCGTGACCCCGGTCGACGCCAGCAGCACGGCCAGCCATTGCAGCGGACGCAGGCGTTCCTTGAGCACCAGCACGCCGAGTGCCACGTTGAACAGCGGCAGGATGAAGTAGCCGAGGCTGGTTTCGAGGATGTGGCCGTTGTTCACGCCCCAGACGAACACCAGCCAGTTGCTGATGACCAGGAACGAGGCCAGTGCGATGCGCGCCAGTTGCCGGGGGATCCGCGCGACACGCCAGGCATCGGCGAAGCCGCGGCCGAAGCCGATCAGGGCGGTCATCAGCACCATGGCCCAGACCACGCGATGGGCGATGATCTCGGCCGCGGGCACCTCGGCGATCTGCTTGAAGAATACCGGGACCAGGCCCCAGATCAGGTAGGCCGCGAGACCGGCAAACACGCCGAGCCGGGTATTTTCACGTGTCGCCGGGGGATGCATTGCGCTCACAGGGCTTACGTTAGCCCGGCGAACTCGATGATCGGATCGAGGTAGTCGCCCCAGCGCGTAAAGCTGTGATCGCCGCCGGGCAGCACGGTTTGCCGCGCGCCGGCGTAGCGGGCCACGGCCTGGCGGTAATCGAGCGTCTCGTCGCCTTCCTCGACCAGCAGCCAGAAGCGCTGCGGCTTGCTCAGGACCGGGACCTCGATGGCACGCAGCTGCTCGACGTGGTCGCGGGTGAACTCGAAGGATTCGCCCGAGTAGAGCCAGCGCTGCGGGCCGACGAAGTCTTTCAGCGAGAGATGCGCGACCACGGCGGGATTGACCAGCACCGCCTTTAGATCAAAGGTCTCTGCCAGATAGGTGGCGTAGTAGCCGCCGAGCGACGAGCCGACCACGGTGCCGACGCCATGGCGGGCGATCAGGTCTTTTGCCAGCGCGATCGCTTCGCGCGGCGAGGCCGGCAACTGCGGGCAGACAAACCGGTCGCCGAGGCCGCGCTCGCGCATGCGCGCGCCCAGCGCCTGCGCCTTGTGCGATTGCGGTCCGCTGGTGAAACCGTGAAGGTAGAGGATCACGGACTCGCCCAGTCCACCAGACCATACTGCCAGGTCGCCAGCACCACGATACCGAAGGCGATGCGATACCAGGCGAAGATCGTGAAGTCGTGGCTGGAGATGAAGCGCAGCAGCCAGCGCACGCAGAGGAAGGCCGAGACGAAGGCCGCGACGAAGCCCACCACCCACATGCCAAGGTCATTGATGTCGAGCAGCGCGCGCTCCTTGTAGAGTTGGTAGGCGGTGGCCGCCAGCAGCGTGGGGATGGCGAGGAAGAATGAAAACTCCGTCGCCGCCTTGCGCGAGAGGCCGAACAGCAGGCCGCCGATGATCGTCGCGCCGGAGCGCGAGGTGCCTGGAATCAGCGCCAAGGCTTGCGCCAGTCCGAGCTTGAAGGCATCGACCAGATCGAGATCCTCGACGTTTTCGACGCGGATGCGATGCTTGCGCCGTTCGGCCCAGAGGATGATGAAGCCGCCCAGGATGAAGGTGGTCGCCACCGTGACCGGGTTGAACAGGTTGACCTTGATCGCCTTGCCGAAGAGCAGGCCGAGCACGGCCAGCGGCATGAAGGCGACGGCAAGATTGAGCGTGAAGCGTTGCGCGGCACGATCGCTGGGCAGACCGCGGATGACGCTGACGATGCGCGCGCGATATTCCCAGCAGAGGGCGAAAATCGCGCCGGACTGGATCACGATTTCGAACAGCTTGCCCTTTTCGTCATTGAAATGCAGCAGATCGCCGGCGAGGATCAAGTGGCCGGTCGAGGAGACCGGAAGGAATTCGGTGAAGCCTTCGACCAGGCCGAGTATCAGCGCCTGCAGCAGCGGGTGGAAATCCATGTCAGAAGAATAAATTGGCGGCGGAAGAGGCCGCCGAGTCTAGCATGCCGCGGTAGCCGCCTCCAGCTGCGTCAGCCACGCCAGCGCCGCCTCGCGGTCGTTGCCGCACATCTCGGCCGCAGGCTGCAGCCCGGAACAGCAAGCGGGGCGCAGCGCGCTGTCGAAGATCGAGCAACGTAACTCGGTCGTCAGGTGACTGCAGGCTTCACCGGCGGGTTTGTGCAGCGAGCTGATCGAGGGCGCAATGCAGCAGGCGCCACAGCCGGGGCGGCAGTTCATGGTCTTCAGATCGGCGTCTCGCCAGCGCCGACTCTTACGACGCCTTGTAGATCTCGCTGCCTGCCTTGACGAACTCGACCGACTTGACTTCCATGCCCTTGTTCAGGGCCTCCTGTTCCGAGACCCCCAATTTGGCGGCGTATTCGCGCACGTCCTGGGTGATCTTCATCGAGCAGAAATGCGGCCCGCACATGGAGCAGAAGTGGGCCAGCTTGGCGCCGTGCTGCGGCAGGGTTTCGTCGTGGAACTCGCGAGCCTTGTCGGGATCGAGGCCGAGGTTGAACTGGTCTTCCCAGCGGAACTCGAAGCGCGCCTTCGACAGCGCGTTGTCACGGACCTGGGCGCCCGGATGTCCCTTCGCCAGGTCGGCGGCATGGGCAGCGATTTTGTAGGCCATGATGCCGTCCTTGACGTCGTTCTTGTCCGGCAGGCCCAGGTGCTCCTTCGGCGTCACATAACAGAGCATGGCCGTGCCGTACCAGCCGATCATGGCCGCGCCGATGGCGCTGGTGATGTGGTCGTAGCCCGGCGCGATGTCGGTGGTCAGCGGGCCCAGGGTGTAGAACGGCGCTTCGCCGCAGAGCCGCAGCTGCTCGTCCATGTTGAACTTGATCATGTGCATCGGCACGTGGCCGGGGCCTTCGATCATCACCTGCACGTCGTGCTTCCAGGCGATCTTGGTGAGTTCGCCGAGGGTTTCCAGTTCGCCCATCTGCGCCGCGTCGTTGGCGTCGTAGATCGAGCCGGGACGCAGGCCGTCGCCGAGGCTGAAGGCGACGTCGTAGGCCTTCATGATTTCGCAGATGTCCTCGAAGTGCGTGTAGAGGAAATTCTCCTTGTGGTGCGACAGGCACCATTTGGCGAGGATCGAGCCGCCGCGGCTGACGATGCCGGTCATGCGCTTGGCCGTCATCGGCACGTAGCGCAGCAGCACGCCGGCGTGGATGGTGAAGTAATCGACGCCCTGCTCGGCCTGCTCGATCAGCGTGTCGCGGAAGATCTCCCAGGTCAGGTCCTCGGCCTTGCCGTCCACCTTTTCCAGCGCCTGGTAGATCGGCACCGTGCCGATCGGCACCGGCGAGTTGCGCACGATCCATTCGCGCGTCTCGTGGATGTTCTTGCCGGTCGAGAGGTCCATGACCGTGTCGCCGCCCCAGCGGATGGCCCAGGTCATCTTGTCCACTTCGTCCTGGATGGTCGAGGCCAGCGGCGAGTTGCCGATGTTGCAGTTGATCTTGGTCAGGAAGTTGCGGCCGATGATCATCGGCTCGGACTCGGGGTGGTTGATGTTATTGGGGATGATGGCGCGGCCGCGGGCGACTTCGTCGCGCACGAATTCGGCGGTGATCACGCGCGGAATCGAGGCGCCGAAGCTTTGGCCCGGATGCTGCTGGCGCAGCAGCTCGTCGAGGCCCTCCAGCTTCTGGTTTTCGCGGATGGCGACATATTCCATTTCCGCCGTGATGATGCCGGCCCGCGCGTAATGCATTTGCGACACGTTTTTCCCGGCGAGGGCGCGGCGCGGCTTGCGCGCGAGATCGAAGCGCAGGCCGGCCAGTTCGGCGTCGATCGCGCGCTGGCGGCCGTACTCGGAAGAAAGGTCGGGCAGCTCTTCGGTATCCCCGCGTTCGGCGATCCATGCAGCACGCAGCGCCGGCAGGCCCTTGCGGATGTCGATGACGGCAGTGGGGTCGGTATAGGGGCCGGAGCAGTCATACACGGTGATCGGCGGATTGGGAACATCGCCGGTCGGGCTCTGGGCGATTTCGCGCACCGGGACGCGAACGTCGGGGCGGCTGCCGGTGAGATAAGCCTTGCGCGAGTTGGGCAGGGGGGCGATGGCGGCGGCGTCTACGTGGGCGTCGGCGGCGATGAAGTTTTCATTGGCATTCATGGGGCAAGCTCGATTCTGGTGGGGGGTGGGGCAGAGGCTTGAAACTACTGGAAACACCGGCCGAATGCAACCCGTCGCGGAGAAAGGACACTCGGGCCGGATTTCGTCGAGCCTAGCGGGCGTAGCCGATTTTCTTCAGCGCCTGGTTGATCTTCTCGCCGAGCAGGGCGTGGCCGGCGGCATTCGGATGCAGCTGGTCGCTCTTGAGCGCGGTGTCCGAAAGCACCTCGGGTAGCGCGTCCTCGATCAGCGGCACTTTCTTGTCCTTGGCCACCTCGGCGTAGAAATCGGCGGGTGACAGACTGTTGAACACGGCACCGGTAATGCTGGGTTTCGGCGTCGCCAGCAATACTGCCTTGGCGCCGCTGGCCTTGACCAGGTCCAGCATGCGCCCCAGGTTGGCCACGGTCTGCGCCTGCGGCAGCTTGCGCAGCATGTCGTTGCCGCCAAGGCTCACCAGCACTAACTGCGGATTGTGTTCCTCGAGCAGCGCGGGCAGGCGCGCCAGCGCCCCGGCGCTGGTGTCGCCGCTGACGCCGGCATTGATGACGACCCATCCGGTCTTCTGCCCCAGCAGGGTGGGCCAGTCTTCGCCGGGCTGGACGCCATGCGGCGCAGTCAGGCTGTCGCCCAGCGCCAGCACCCGAGTCCCCGCCGGCAGGGCAGCTTCCTTCTTGCCGCCACCGCAGGCGACGGCAAGCAGCAGGACGAGCAGAGCCAGAAGGCTGCGGGCAAGTGCGGTGGATTTATTCATGCCCGGTCTGCGCGCCGGCATCAGGACTGGCCGAAGACTTCGTTCAACTGCCGCGCGACGCGTATGAAGGTGGTGCGCTTCGACAGCTCGCGGAGCTTGTGTGCGCCGACATAGGTACAGGCGGAACGCACCCCGCCGAGGATTTCCTGCAGGGTGTCCTCGACCGGTCCGCGGTAGTCGAGCAGCACCTCCTTGCCCTCCGAGGCGCGGTAGTTGGCGACGCCCCCGGCATGTTTGTCCATCGCCGTGCGCGAACTCATGCCGTAGAAGCGCACCTTGCGCACGCCGTCGACTTCGGCGACTTCGCCCATGCACTCGTCGTGGCCGGCCAGCATGCCGCCCAGCATGATGAAGTCGGCGCCGCCACCGAAGGCCTTGGCCAGATCTCCCGGCGAGGTGCAGCCGCCATCGGCGCAGATCAGGCCGCCCAGACCGTGGGCGGCGTCCGCGCATTCGATGATGGCCGAGAGTTGCGGATAGCCGATGCCGGTCATCTTGCGCGTGGTGCACACCGAGCCGGGACCGATGCCGACCTTGACGATGTCGGCGCCGTCGAGAACCAGCTCCTCCGCCATTTCGCCGGTGACCACATTGCCCGCCATGATGGTGATCTGCGGGTAGGCGTCACGCAGACGGTGGAGAAAATCGATGAAGGACTTGGTGTAGCCGTTGGCCACATCGACGCAGACGTAGGCAATGGCATCGCCGACCGCCTGCTTGACCCGGCAGAACTTTTCGTAGTCTTCCCGGGTGATGCCCATCGAATAGAACACCGTCGATGCTTGCGGCGACGTCTGGAAAAAACTTGTCAGTTCGTGTTCTTCGTAGTGCTTGTGCAGCGCCGTCGAAAGCTGATGCTTGCTCAGTGCGCGGGCCATTTCGAAGGTGCCGACGGTATCCATGTTGGCGGCGATGATCGGCACTCCTTGATAGCTGCGTCCGGAATGACGGAAGACGAACTCGCGCGAAATATCGACTTCGGAGCGCGATGTCAGCGTCGAGCGCTTGGGCCGTATGAGGACGTCCTGAAAATCCAGCTTGAGCTCTTCTTCGATGCGCATGGCGGCTTGCTTTCGCGAGTGTCGATACAGCGACTAATTTAAGCAGAACAAGGGTGACTCGGCGGCGTCCGTGCTGTCACGGCGGGCCGGGCGGAACGGTGCCTGCTCCCTCGCTTGCCCGGTTGCTCCCGGCGACCAGGTCGACGAGCTCGCCCAGGTGGGAAATCATGTGGTCGGGAGGGATGTCGGCAAACGCGGTTTCGGCGCACTCGCCACCCCGGATGATGGCCACTGGCACTCCGGCCGCGCGCGCACCGAGCACGTCTGCCCGGCTGTCACCGACGAAGAGCACCTCGTCCGCTGCAAGCTGCCAATCCGAAAGTGTCCGCAGGATGCCCTCCGCCCGCGGTTTCATGTAGGTCACATCGTCGCGGGCGACTACCGGCAGCAACCAGCCGGCGAATTCGAAACGCCCGAGGGCTCCGGCGAGCGCCCCTCGCCCGACGTTGCTGACCATACCCACCCGCAACCCTGCGGTCGCCAACCGGCCAAGCAACTCCGCCGCGCCCGGCCTCGGCGCCCATCGGGTCAGGGCGTCAAAATCCCAGCGATCGTAGACGGGGCCAAGTGCCTGATGCAATTCGGTCATGCGCCCCTGTGGCGCAAGCTGGTCGGCTGCGGCGTTCCACATGGTGGCGTAATTGCCGCGGGTGAACTCCTTGCCACTGAATCCTAGTCGGGCGAACGCGGAGCGCAACTCCTCTTCGGCCGGTTCCAGCTGCCACTGAAAATTGACCAGAGTACCCTCGAAGTCAAAGATCACCGCCGTGTAAGCGCGGCTCGTTGCAAGAGATGGACGTTTCGAGGGCATGGGAGAAGTATCTGCCGTGTCGGCGCCCCGGTCAAACGTCAATCCTCGCCGGATTTCGCCCGCGACCATGGGTTTGGCGATGAAGGAGTGGGTGACTTTCGTCGGACAGACGATTGGACGCAGTCCTTGCCAAACCGCACAACAGGCTTGACGGCGAATTTGGCTTGTATATACTGACTGACCGGTCAGTAACTAAGTGCCATTTCAGTGGAAGCTCCAAGTCATCCCCGTCAACGCCGCAAGCAGGCGCGTCCCGCCGAACTCATGGCGGCGGCGCTGGAATTGTTTGTCGAAAAGGGCTTTGCCGGTACCCGACTGGAGGATGTGGCGGCCCGCGCCGGGGTGTCGAAGGGGACGTTGTATCTATACTTCGGCAGCAAGGAAGCGCTGTTCAAGGCCGTGATCCAGGAAGGCATTGTGCCGATTCTGGAAGAAGGGGCGGGCCTGGTAGATAATTTCGAGGGTAGCACCGCTGATCTGTTGCGGGCGCTGATCGGCGAATGGTGGGAACGTATCGGCAACACGCATCTCGCCGGGGTGCCCAAGCTGATGATCAGCGAAGCCGGCAATTTCCCGGAACTGGCGACCTATTACAACGATGCCGTGATCGTGCCCGGCCGCGATCTTATGCGCCGCACCTTGCAGCGGGGCATAGCGTCCGGCGAGTTCCGCGCTGTCGATGTCGAGACCGCGATCGACGTGATTCTCGCCCCGGTGCTGATGATGCTGATCTGGCGCTATTCCCTGGGGGCCTGTTGCGGCAACGCGCATGATCCGCAGACCTACCTGAAAACCCAGTTTGACCTGATGCTGGGCGGACTCGTCGCCCCGGCGACGCGAAGCCGAGCTACCCGATGAGACTCTCCCCTGTACTGCTCGCCCTTTCTGTGCTTTGCGGCGCGTCGCTGGTCGCCTGCAACCCTGCGCCGCCTGCCGCTCCACCTGGAACAGCGGTGCTCGAATTTGCGGCTGCCGATCTGGTCGGCGCGGAGCTGCGCTCCATGGCGCCAATCGTGCAGCTCTCCGGCACGTTGCGGCCGTGGCGCGAGGCGACGGTCAAGGCCAAGGTGGCCGGCGAACTGCAGGCGCTTAGCGTGCGCGAAGGCGACGCGGTGAAGCAGGGACAGATTATCGGCCGCATCGATGCCACCGATTACCGCGCCCGACTGGCTGGCAGCGAGGCCGATGTTGCCGCGGCAAAGGCGACGCTGGGGGTGGCCGAAAAAAACCAGACCACCCAGGAATCGCTGCTGGCAAGAAACTTCATCTCGCGCAACGCCTACGACACCACGGCCGGCAACCGCGACGCGGCGAAGGCGCGGCTGGATGCCGCGCGCGCTGCGGCCGATGTTGGGCGCAAGGCGCTGGCCGATACCACCCTGGTCGCGCCGATCGATGGCATCGTCTCGGCGCGCCTTGTCCAGGCCGGCGAACGCGTGCCGGTCGACGGCCGGATCGTGACCATCGCCGACATCACCCGTCTCGAACTCGCCGCCGGCATTCCGGCGGGAGAGGCCGCGCGCCTCGCGCCCGGCGCGGAAATCACCCTCCGCGTCGAGGGCCTCGATGACGTAAGCATCAGCGGCCGCATCGAGCGCATAAATCCGGCGGCCGCGCCCGGCTCGCGCTCGATCGAACTCTATGCGCTGATCGACAACCGCGAGGGCCGTCTGCGCGGCGGCTTGTTCGCCCAGGGCCAGGTAACTGCAGGCGCCGCGCAGGAACACGTGGCCGTGCCAGCCAGCGCGTTGCGCGAGGAGGGTGGCGACCAGGTGCTGTATGTGCTGGCCGGTGACAAGGTCCAGCGGCGGCAGGTCAAGACCGGCATCGCCCAGGCCGGTTGGGTGGCGATCACGGCCGGGCTCGCTGCCGGCGAGCGCGTCGTGCGCTACAACCTCGGGCCGCTCAAGGACGGCAGTCCGGCGCGGATAAAGTCCGCGGCGGCACCTGTCGCGCCGGTCGCCGCGCCGGTCGCCGTTCCGCCAGCGCCGACTTCCTGATCGCGCATTCGGCCCATGTGGTTCACCCGCGTCAGCATTAACAATCCGGTCTTCGCCACCATGATGATGGCGGCGCTGCTGGTGCTCGGCCTGTTCTCGGCCCAGCGCCTGTCGGTCGAGCAGTTTCCCGACGTGGCCTTCCCGGTGGTCGTGATCCAGACCGATTACCCCGGCGCGGCGCCGGAGTCCGTCGAAGAGGAGGTCACGCGTCCGATCGAAGAAGCCGTGAACACCATCAGCGGCATCAACGTGCTGTCGTCGCGCTCCTACGAGAGCCAGTCTGTCGTGATCGTCGAATTCGACCTGTCCACGGATCCGAAGCTTGCCGCACAGGACGTGCGCGAGAAGATCGCCGCTTTGCGGCCGAGCTTTCGCGACGAAATCAAGGAACCCAGGGTCACCCGCTACAACCCCGATGATCAGCCGATCGTTTCGGTTGCCGTGCTCGCCGCGGGCAAGCCGCTGCGCGAACTCACCACCCTGGCGGACCAGCTGATCAAGAAGCGCCTGGAAAACGTGCGCGGCGTCGGCCAGGTAACAGTAGTGGGTGGCGTCAAGCGCGAGATGCGCGTCCTCTTGCGGCCGGCCGACATGGACGCGCTACAGGTCGGCGCCGACCAGGTGCTCGCCGCGCTGCGCAGCGAAAACCAGGAGGTCCCGGTCGGCAGCGTCTCGGGCGCCGGCCGCGAGCAAGTGGTACAGATACTCGGTCGCGCCGCGACGGTGGAAGATTTCCGCCGCCTGATCGTGGCCCGGCGCGGCGGCCGGCCGGTGACCCTGGCTGATATCGCCGATGTGGCCGATGCGCAGGCCGAAGAAGACAGCGTGGCCCTGATCAACGGCAAGCGCGGCCTGTCGGTGGACATTGTCAAGTCGCAGGGCGCCAACACCATCGAGGTGACCGACGGCGTGCGCCAGATGGTGGCGACGCTGAGTCGCGAACTGCCGCCGGAGGTCAAGCTTGAAATCGTGCGCGATGCCTCGCTCAGCATCCGAAATTCGGTCAGGGATGTGCGCATCACCCTGATCGAAGGCGCGGCGCTGACCATCCTGATCGTGTTCTTCTTCCTCGCCTCGTGGCGCAGCACGGTAATCACCGGCCTGACGCTGCCGATCTCGCTGATCGGCGCCCTGCTGTTTATCTACGCGCTCGGCTTCAGCATCAACGTCCTGACCCTGATGGCGCTGTCGATTTCGGTCGGCCTGCTCATCGATGATGCCATTGTGGTACGCGAAAACATCGTGCGCCATGTCGCCATGGGCACGCCCCCGCGCCGGGCGGCGCTCGAGGGCACGCAGGAAATCGGCCTGGCGGTGATGGCGACGACGCTGTCCATCGTCGCCGTGTTCCTGCCGGTGGGATTCATGGGCGGCATCATCGGCCGCTTTTTCCACCAGTTCGGCGTCACCGTGGTGGCCGCCGTGCTGATCTCGATGTTCGTCAGCTTCACGCTCGACCCGATGCTGTCGAGCATCTGGCACGATCCGGAGGCGGAAGGCCATCATAGTCGCGGCCCGCTGGGGCGCCTGCTGCACTGGTTTTCGCTGTTCACCCAGCGCCTCGAAAAGCGCTATGAGCTGCTGCTGGCATGGAGTCTCGACCACCGCAAGAGCGTGCTCGGCATCGCCGTCGGATCGCTCGTCGGCGCGCTGGCGCTGCTGCCCTTGCTGGGGTCCGAATTCGTGCCCGAGCCCGATCTCAATGAACTGCAGGTGCAATTCGTCACGCCGGTCGGCTCGTCGCTCGAACTGACCCAGGCCAAGACCGAACAGGCTGACGCGGCGCTGCATGAGTTCCCCGAGGTGCAGTACACCTACGCCACCATCAACACCGGCTTTTCGCGCGGCAAGCATGCCGTTAACATGTTCGTCCAGCTGGTGCCGCGCCGGGAGCGCAAGATCTCGCAGCAGGATCTGACGCAACCGATACGCGACCGGTTGGCACGGATCGCCGGCATCGAGATCACCCAGGTGGCGGCCTACAAGGCGGTGTCTTCCGGCAAGAACCTGCAGGTGAGTTTGATGGGCCCCGACCGTGCCGTGCTCGATCGTCTCGCCGCCCAGGTGATGGCGAAGGTCGGCGCCCTGCCGGGTGTGGTCGACCTGGAATCCAGTACCAAGGAGGCGCGGCCGCAGCTGTCGATTACCTTCAACCGCGAACTGGCCAGCGATCTGGGCATTGGCATCGGCCAGGCGGCGCAGACGCTGCGCACGCTGCTGGCCGGCCAGGCGGTCGGCAACTGGCGTGGCCCGGATGATCAGTTCTACGACCTCACCGTGAAGCTGCCGCCGACCGCGCGCGAATCCGCCGCCGATCTGGCCGCGCTGCCGATTGCCACCTTGGCTGGCGCCCGCCCCGACGCGCAAGGCAATCCGCGCATGGTCCGCCTTGCCGATGTCGCCACGGTGAAGACCGCGCTCGGTGCGAGCCAGATCAATCGCAAGGATCAGACGCGCGAAGTGCTGGTTTCGGCCAACAACCAGGGGCGGCCGGCCGGCGACATCGGGCGCGAAATGCGCAGCCTGATGCAACAGACGGAGTTGCCTCCCGGGTACACCTGGAGCATCGGCGGCGCCACCAAGGACATGATCGAATCGGTCAATTTCGCGGTGGTTGCACTGGGCCTCGCGGTAATTTTCATCTACCTGATTCTCGCCTCGCAGTTCGGCAGCTTCCTGCAGCCTCTGGCGATCATGGCCTCGCTGCCGCTGTCCCTGGTCGGCGTGATCCTGGCGCTGGTGGTGTGCCGCAGCACGCTGAACATTTTTTCGATCATCGGCTTCGTCATGCTGATGGGTCTGGTGACCAAGAACGCGATCCTGCTGGTCGACTTCATCAATCACGGCTTGGCTGCCGGGCAATCGCGGCGGGATGCCGTCATCGCGGCCGGCGGCGTGCGCCTGCGGCCGATCATGATGACGACGCTGGCGATGATCTTCGGCATGATCCCGCTGGCCCTGGCGTTTGGCGATGGCGCCGAGCAGCGCGCGCCGATGGGGCAGGCGGTGATCGGCGGCGTCATGACATCCAGTTTGCTGACCCTGATCGTGGTGCCGGTGATCTATACCTACCTCGACGATTTCACATCATGGCTGCGCCGGCGCTTTGCCGGCCCTTCCGGAGACTCCGCATGACACTGAAAGACATAAAGGCAGCCACAGAGGGCACAGAGAAAGACCCATGCTTTTCCTCTGTGAACTCTGTGTCCTCTGTGGCCAATGGTTTCGCCTCGCTTGCTTTGTCGATCTTGTTGCTTGCGGGCTGCAGTGAGCCGCCGCCTCCACCCGCCGCGCCCAAGTTGGTGCGGACCCTGAAGGTCGGCGCTGGCGATACGGCGACCGACGGCGCGCAGCGGGCCTACAGCGGCGAAGTCCGCGCGCGGATCGAGACCACCCTGGGCTTTCGCATCGCCGGCAAGATCGTCGAGCGCCGGGTCGATGCCGGCACGCGGGTCACGGCCGGCCAGGTGCTGGCGCGACTCGACCCGGCCGATGCCGGACTGCAGGCAACCCAGGCCGAGGCGCAGCGCGCGTTGGCGGCGGCCGAGCTGGCCCGCTATCGCGACCTGAAGGCGAAGAACTACATCAGCGCCTCGGCCCTCGATGCCAGGGAAACGGCCTTCAAGGCGGCCGACGCGCAGGCATCACTGGCGAAGAACCAGGCGGCTTACACGACCCTGATGGCCGATCGCGCCGGGGTCATCGGCCAGGTGCTGGCCGAACCGGGGCAGGTGGTCAGCGCCGGGCAGGCGGTATTCCGCCTGGCGCCGGACGGCGAGCGCGAAATTGCGATCGCATTTCCGGAGGGCGAAGTCCGCGCCTTCAAGCTCGGCCAGGCGGCGGAAGTCACGTTCTGGGCCACGCAGAGCGCGGCGGCGAAACCCTTGACCGGGCAACTGCGCGAGATCTCGCCGGTGGCCGACCCGATGACTCGTACCTATGCCGCGCGCGTCAGCCTCAAGGATGCCGACCCGCTGCTGCCGCTGGGAATGAGCGCAAGCGTGCGCTTTCCCTCGGCCGCGCCCGGCGCGACGCGGCTGCTGGTGCCGCTGACGGCGATCTTCCAGCAGGGCAAGCAGCCGGCGGTGTGGATAGTCGGCGCTGACAACACGGTGACGCTGCAGGCGGTCAGCGTGGCGGAATTTACCGAACGGGGCGCGGTGGTGGTCGCGGGCCTGGCCGGCGGCGAGCAGATCGTCGCTGCCGGAGTCAATCTGCTCACCGCCGGCGAGAAGGTGCGCATCGTTGGAGCAGCAGCGAACCAATGAAACGGGTGAATCTCTCCGAGTGGGCGCTGCGGCACCAGCAGATGGTGCTCTACCTCATGATCGTGTTCATGGTGGGTGGCGCCCTGGCTTTTCTCAAACTCGGCCGCGCCGAGGATCCGGACTTCCTGTTCCGGGTCATGGTGGTGCGTACGCTGTGGCCGGGAGTCAGCGCCCAGCAAGTCGAGCAGCAGCTGACCGAGCGCATCGAGAAGAAACTGGCCGAAACGCCTTGGGTCGATGTGCTGCGCACGGCATCCAAGCCGGGCGAATCGCTGACCATCGTGATCCTCAAGGACTACACGCCGAGGACCGAGGTGCCGGAAGCCTGGCGCCAGGTGCGCAAGAAGCTCGACGACATCCGCCACACGCTGCCGCCGGGCGTGCAGGGGCCTTTTCCCAACGACGAGTTCGGTGACGTGCAGATCAAGATCTTCGCCCTCACCGCACGCGACGACCGGACCGGCTACGGCATGGGCGACCTGCGCCGCGAGGCCGACCGGCTGGCGCGCGAACTGCGGCGTGTGGACGACGTGAAGAAGGTCGAGCTGATCGGCGTGCAGGATGAAAAGATCTACATCGATGTCAGTCCGGCGCGCCTCGCCGCCATGGGCCTGGTGCCGACCCAGGTGTTCGACGCGCTGCAGCGGCAGAATGCCATGGTGCCGGCGGGCCACGTCGAAACCGAGACGGACCGGGTGCGCCTGCGCGTCAGCGGACCCTTCGACAGCGTCGAGGCGCTGCGCGAAGCCACCCTGGCGGTGGGCGGACGCGCTTTCCGGCTCGGCGACATCGCGCACGTCACGCGCGGCCTCGCCGATCCGCCGCAGCCGCGCATGCGCGTCGCGGGGCGCGATGCGATCGGGCTCGGCGTGGTCATGGACCGCGGCGGCAACGTGATCGACCTCGGCGAGAATCTCACCAAGGCGATGGACCGGCTCAAGCAGAATCTGCCGGTGGGCATGGACGTGCATGTCGTGGTGGATCAGCCGCAGATCGTCAAGGTTTCGCTCAATCTTTTCGTCAAGACCCTCGGCGAGGCCATGATCATCGTGCTCGCCGTCTCCTTCCTCAGCCTCGGCTGGCGCACGGGAACGGTGGTGGCGCTGTCGATCCCGCTGGTGCTGGCGATTACCTTTCTCCTGATGAAGGCCTTCGGCATCGACCTGCAGCGCATTTCCCTAGGCGCCCTGGTCATCGCGCTGGGCCTGCTGGTCGATGACGCCATCATCGCGGTGGAAATGATGGTGGTGAAAATGGAACAGGGCTGGGACCGCTTCAAGGCGGCCACCTTCGCTTATACCTCGACGGCGTTTCCGATGCTGACCGGGACGCTGATCACGGCGGCGGGTTTCACGCCGGTCGGCTTCGCCAAGTCGGCGGCCGGCGAATACACCTTCTCGATCTTTGCCGTGGTGACCATCGCGCTGCTGGTGTCGTGGATCGTCGCCGTGGTGTTCACGCCCTGGCTCGGCTACAAGTTGCTGGATCCCGCCAAGCTGCGCGCAGCCGCCGAAAAGCATGGCGGCGACGTCTACGAGTCGCCCTTCTATCGCCGCTTCCGCGCGCTCGTGGTGTGGTGCCTGCGCCACCGCTGGCTGGTGATAGGCGCCACGGTCGCCATGTTCGCGCTGTCGCTGGTGGCCTTCAACAAGGGCGTGCAGAAGCAGTTCTTCCCGCCCGCCAGCCGGCCCGAGATCATGATCGACATCTGGCTGCCGCAGGGTGCCTCGCTGAAGGCCACCGAGCGCGAGGTGAAGCGCGTCGAAGCGCTGCTGGACAAGGATGAGGGCATCGCCTCGTGGTCGTCCTACATCGGCAACGGCGCGCCGCGCTTCGTCCTGTCGCTCGATCAGCAGTTGTTCGCCGACAATTTCGGGCAGATGGTCATCGTCGCCAAGGGCCTCAAGGAGCGGGAAGAAGTGAAGAACCGCCTGGAGGCGGCGTTCGACGCCGCCGACGGTTCCTGGTCGCATTTGCGCCTGCGCGTGGTGCGGATGGAGAACGGGCCGCCGGTCGGTTATCCGGTGCAGTTCCGCATTTCCGGCGAGGATCTCGCCGCCTTGCGCGAAGGCGCGGAAAGCATCGCGACCGTAATGCGCGCCCATCCCAATCTGCGCAACGTGAACTTCGACTGGAACGAGCGGATCAAATCGGTGCGGGTCGAGATCGACCAGGATCGCGCCCGCGCCTTGGGCGTCTCCAGTCAGGATGTGGCGCTGACCCTGCAAGGCTGGCTGGTGGGCGCCACCGTGACCCAGTTCCGCGAGGACGACCAGTTGATCGACGTGGTCTGGCGCGCCGGAGCCGGGGGTGGGGCGGACCCGCGCACGCTGACGCGGCTGCCCGATCTCGACGTGGTTGCCGCCAGCGGACGCCACATCCCGCTGGCCCAGGTGGCGCGCCTGGTGCCGGTGCTGGAGGAAGGGCTGATCTGGCGCCGCAATCGCGTGCCGACCATCACCGTTCGTGCCGATATCGTCGGCAGCATGCAGCCACCGGCGGCTTCGGCGCAGGTGGATCAACAGCTCGGCAGCCTGAAGGCGAATCTGCCGCCGGGCTTCCGCATCGAAATTGGCGGCACGACCGAGGAGTCGACCAAGAGCGAAAAACCGATCATGGCGGTGGTGCCCTTGATGGTGGTCGGCGTCACGATACTGCTCATGATGCAGTTGCAGAGCATCAGCCGCATGATCATCGTGCTGCTGACGGCGCCGCTGGGCCTGATCGGCGTCACGCTGGCCATGCTGGTGTTGCAGGTGCCCTACGGCTTCGTCGCCAACCTCGGCGTGATCGCCCTGATGGGCATGATCCTGCGCAATTCGGTGATCCTGATCGATCAGATCGAGCAGGACGAGGAGGCCGGCAAGAGCGCCTGGGACGCGATCGTGGGATCGACCGTGCGCCGCTTCCGGCCCATTACCCTGACCGCGGCGGCAGCCGTGCTGGCCATGATTCCGCTGAGTCGCCAGGTGTTCTGGGGCCCGATGGCGGTGGCGATCATGGGTGGGCTGCTTGTCGCCACGGTGCTCACATGTCTGTTTTTGCCGGCCCTGTATGCGGCGTGGTTCAGGGTCAGGGAGCCGGCCGCGGACTCAACTGCGGCGTAGAATCCTGCCCTTGTCAGCGCCACAGCAGTATTAGAGTATGCTAATATAGCTATCCAGGAGATATGATGAATTTCGAACAAGCCCGCTTCAACATGATCGAGCAGCAACTGCGCCCCGGGAAGGTGCTGAATCCGGACGTGCTCGAAGTGCTGTTCGTGGTCAAGCGTGAAGAGTTTGTTCCCCCTGCCCATCGCCGGCTGGCCTTTGCCGACACACAGATCCCGCTGGGAGGGACCAGCGGCGCTTGCATGTTTGCGCCACGAGTGGAAGCCCACGCCCTGCAGGCGCTGGCGATGAAAAAGCACGAAAACGTACTGGAAGTCGGCACCGGTTCCGGTTACATGGCCGCCCTGCTGGGCGTCCATGCCGATCACGTGTGGTCGATCGAGATTGATCCGCAACTGGCCGAGATGGCGCGCGAAAATCTGCGCCAGGCCGGTGTGACCAACGTCTCCGTGGAGGTCGGCAACGGTCTGGTCGGCTTGCCCGCCCACGCACCCTACGATGTCATCATGGTTTCGGGCGCCGTGAGCGCAGTTCCCCAGGTCTTGCTGGATCAGCTCAAGCCGGGCGGGCGCCTGTTCGCCATCGAGGGCACGGCGCCGGCAATGCAGGCGGTGCTGTATACGCGAATGGGCAAGGATTGCCGCCGCGAGGCTGTATTTGAAACCGTGGTGGCTCTGTTGCGCGACGCCGAGCCTGTGCCAGCTTTCGTTTTTTGAACCCATGCGCCAACTCTCCGCCTCCCAACTCAATGAGTGGCTGGCCGATGCGGAGCGGGCCAAGCCGGTGCTGCTCGACGTACGCGAAGCCTGGGAGTTCGAGGCCTGCCGCATCGCCGGTTCGCAATCCATGCCGATGCGCGGCGTACCCGCCCGCTATCATGAACTCAGGCGCGAAGAGAATATTGTAATGATCTGTCATCACGGCGCGCGCAGCTATCAAGCCGGATTGTTTCTGGAACAAATGGGCTTCACCAGCATCAGCAACCTGCAGGGTGGCGTCGCCGCCTGGGCGCGGGATGTTGATCCGACGATGCCAACGTATTGAAATCAACAAAGAACGCGGAGTTCGTATGAGCAAAGTACTTCCATTAATAGTTGCCGGATGCTTGTCAGGCGGACTGGCCGGACTCGTCCATGGCGCTGACCTCATGGCGGTGTATCGCGACGCGGTTGCCTACGATGCGCAATATGCCTCGGCCCGAGCCGCGCTTGACGCTGGCCGCGAGAAGCTGCCGCAGGGCCGCGCGGGCTTGCTGCCAACGGTCGGCCTCGCCTCCAATACGACGTGGAATGAGGTCGCCACTACGCCTCGGATAACGGGCGCTGCCGAGATCACCACGAACTACAACAACAATGGCTGGACGGTGAGCCTTTCGCAACCTCTGTTCCGCTGGCAGAACTGGGTTGCCTACACGCAGTCGGAGCTTGCCGTGGTGCAAGCCGAAGCGCAGTTCGGACTGGCGCGGCAAGAGCTGATTGTGCGCGCCGCCCAAGCCTATTTCGATGTGCTGCTGGCGCAGGATACGCTGGCAACCGCGCAGGCGCAGAAGGTGGCAATTGCGGAGCAGCTCGAGTCAGCCAAGCGCAATTTCGAGGTCGGTACCGCCACGATTACGGATACCCACGAGGCGCAGGCGCGCTATGACCTCACGAACGCTCAGGAGATCGCCGCGGATAATGATCTGACGGTCAAGCGACAGGTCTTGCGCTCGGTGATCGGCAAGGAGCCGGAAGGCCTGAAAAACCTCCGGCCCGGGGTCCAGCTGGTCCGTCCGCAACCCGACGACATCGGAAAATGGGTGGAGATGGCCGAATCTGCAAGCGCCTCGGTGCAGATCTTTCAGGCCCTGTATGAAATCGCCACGCGTGAAGTCCAGAAGCAGCGCGCCGGGCATTACCCGACACTGGATCTGGTGGCGACGCGGGGACGTCTTTCGGCCACCAACAGCACGACCCTTGGCTTTGGCACCGACAGCAATGTGAACACCATCGGCGTGCAGTTGGCCATTCCGATCTTCGCCGGTGGCGCGGTTGCCTCCAGGGATCGCGAAGCCGTCGCCCTGAAGGAGAAAGCGGCTGCCGATCTCGAAAACGCGCGGCGTACCGCGGCGCTCAACGCACGCCAGGCCTATCTGGGGGTGACTTCCGGCCTGGCGCAGGTCAAGGCCTATGAAGCGGCACTGACCTCGTCGCAGTCGGCGCTGGATTCAAACAAGCTCGGCTATGAAGTCGGCGTGCGCATCAACATCGACGTCTTGAACGCTCAGAGCCAACTCTTCGACACCCAGCAGAAGTTGGCCAAGGCCCGGTTGGACACACTGGCCGCGCTGCTCAAGCTCAAGGCCGCCGCCGGCAGCCTGGGCGAAGAAGATGTGGCGCTGGTCAACGCACTGCTCGACTGATCAACTCCAGGGTACGCGCGGTGGCGCCCCGATGGCGCTCGGCAAAGGCGCGCCCGGCCGCACTCATCTGTCGGCGGCGCTCGGCGCTCGACAGCAAGGCATTGACCTCACTCACCAGATCATCGGCATCGAGGATTGCCAGGGCCGCACCGCAGTCGATTGCGGCGCGTGCGGCTTCGGCAAAATTCCGCGTTGAGGGGCCGATCAGGATCGGCGTACCGCAGGCAGCGGCTTCGATCAGGTTCTGACTGCCGAAATCGAGCAGGCTGCCGCCAATGAAGGCAATGTCGGCCGACGCATAGAAGGCGAACATCTCGCCCATGCTGTCGCCGATCAATACTTGGGTGAAAGCTGCAATGGCGGCATTGTCGCTGCGCCGCTGCACGGCGAAGCCACGCTCCGATGCGAGTCGCATCACTTCGTCGAAGCGTTGCGGATGGCGCGGTACGATGACCAATAGTGCTTCATCAGGGCCAGCCCTCTGCCACGCATCGAGGATCAGGACTTCCTCCCCTTCGCGCGTACTGGCTGCCACCCAGACGTGCCGGCTACCGTAGCGGGCACGAAACTCGCGGGCCAGCTGGAGTTGCTCCGGCGGTGCTTCGATGTCGAACTTGATGTTGCCGGTGACGGTGACGCGCTGCGCGCCGAGCGCTTCGAGGCGCTCGGCATCGGCGGCGGACTGGGCGCCGATTGCCACCAGGCCCTGCAGCGCCTCGCGCGCCAGAGCATGAAACAGGGCGTAGCGCCTTGCCGAGCGAGCCGACAGACGTGCGTTGACCAGTCGCAGCGGCACCTTCGCTTGCGTGCAGGCCGCGATCAGATTCGGCCACAACTCCGTCTCCATGATGAGACCAAGTACCGGCCGGTAGTGGCGCAGAAAGCGCCGCATCGCCCAGGGTGTGTCGTAAGGCAGGTAGATGCGATCCACGCTGTCGCCGAACAGCGCCTCGGACGTCGCGCGTCCGGTCGGTGTCATGTGCGTGAAAAGAATGCGGTGGTCGGGATAGCGCTCGCGGAGGGCTGTCACCAGTGGCTGTGCGGCGCGTGTTTCGCCGACCGATACGGCGTGCAGCCAGATAGTCGGCTTTGGAAAGCCTTGACCGTCCGTAGCAGCAAAATAACCGAATCGTTCTCCCCAGTGCCGAAGATATTCGGGCTGCTTGCGGGCGCGCCAGAGGAGATGCAGGATCGCCCAGGGCATCAGGGCAAGCACGACGAGCGTGTAGATCAAGCGTGCCATCAGAGCAGGGGCATTGCTGCTGTGAGCACTTGATCGACGCTTGGCGGCTGACCCCGGGCGCCCAGATTGACGGCTGGTGTTTCTGCCAGAACTCCGGTCAGCCCCGGATCGGACGCACAGAACAGCGCCAGCGTCGGCCGCCCGAGAGCGGCAGCGAGATGCACCAGACCGGTATCGGCGCCAATGACAAGGCTCGCCACCGCGAGTTGTCCGGCGAGGTCCCGCAGGCTCATGGACGGCAAGACGGTGGCACCGGGAATGGCCTGTGCGATTTGCTTCGCCCGCTCGCGCTCGGCTGCGCTACCGGCCGGCAGCAGGCAAGTGAGCCCTTGCTCGTGCAAGCCACGGCCCACTGCTATCCAGCGTTCCTCCGGCCACAGTTTGTCGTCGCGCGAGGTGGCGGTGAGCAGAACGGCAGTTCGTATCCCAAGAGTCGGCGCTGGCGCTACGGCGATGCCATAGTCCGGTGCTTCTTCAATGCTGTAGCCGGCGGCCAGGGCAGCAAGCCGCCGGTTGCGCTGGACCGCGTGAAGCTCTTTCGCTACGTCGAAGGTGGCGTCGTAGAAGCGCGCCGCCAACGGTTCGCGCGCCGACGCGGCGTTATATCCACAGCTCTTGCCGCGTGCCATGCGGGTGATCAGCGCACTTTTCAGCAGGCCCTGCGTGTCGATTACCAGATCGTAGCTTTCATCTCGCAGCGTCGCGTAGAAGAGCCCGACTTGACGCCACGTTGCACGAGTCACCAGAGATCCTCGCCAGCGCCTGAGCGCTACCGGGATAACGTGTCTCAGCCCGGAGTGCAAATGAGGGATATCGACAAATCCTTCTTCAACAATCCAGTCGATCTTCGCTTCGGGATATCTGCGGCGCAGGTCGCTGACGACCGGCAGGTTGTGAACCACGTCGCCAAGAGAGGATGTTTTGATGAGAAGAATGCGCATCGGTAGGAGCGGGATGGCGCCTTGCGCCGTAAAATGCATCCCAAATGCAATTATAGCCGCCCATGACCTCCGACGACCGTCAGCCCCTTTCCGCCGTCCTGATCACCAGGAACGCCGCCAGTCAGCTCGCCGAGTGCCTTGCGAGCGTGGCTTTCTGCGAGGAAATCATCATTGTTGATTCCGCCAGCGAGGACGCCACGGTGGCCATTGCGGAAAGCTGCGGCGCCCGGGTAGTTCAGTCCGATTGGCGAGGCTTCGGGCCCCAGAAGCAGTTTGCCGTCGAACAGGCAAGGAACGACTGGGTGCTCTGCATCGATGCCGACGAGCGGGTCAGCGAGCGTTTGCGCGAGAGCATCCTTGCCGCCTTGTCGGCGCCGCCATTCAGGGCGTTCCACTTTGCCCGCTGTAATCGTTTCATGGGCCGCTATCTGAAGCACGGCGAGGGCTATCCCGACTGGAGCTTGCGCCTCTTCGATCGTCGCAGCGCGCACTGGTCGGACGATGCGGTGCACGAGAAAGTGCTGACCACGGGCGAAACCGGCACGTTGCAGGGCGATCTGTTGCACGAATCGGCTGAGTCGCTGGAGGCCTATCTCGCCAAACAGAACCGCTACAGCACCCTGGCAGCCAACGCCGCCCTGGCAAGCGGGAGGCGCGCGACGGTCTGGCATCTGCTGCTGTCGCCGGCGCTGCGTTTCATCAAGTTCTACTTCCTCCGCATGGGCCTGCTCGACGGTCTTCCCGGCCTGGTGCACATCCTCGTCGGCTGCACTGCCAGCTTCGCCAAATATGCGAAGATGCTGGATTTTCAGAGAAGCAACCCATGAAAGTTCTGCTTACCGGCGCCGCCGGGTTCATCGGCATGCACGTCTGCGAGCGTTTGCTGGCGCGCGGCGATGAGGTGGTCGGCGTAGACAACCTCAATGACTACTACGACGTGGCCTTGAAGGAAGCGCGACTGGCGCGCCTGACCCCCAATCCGCGTTTCAGTCTTGCCCGGCTCGATATCGCCGACCGCGAAGGCATCGCCGCCCTGTTCGCCAGGGAACGCCCGCAGCGCGTCATCAATCTCGCGGCACAGGCCGGCGTCCGCTACTCGCTGCAAAATCCGCATGCCTACGTTGATAGCAACGTGGTCGGCTTCGTGAATATCCTCGAAGGCTGCCGCCATGTCGGTGTCGAACACTTTGTTTACGCCAGCAGTTCCAGCATCTACGGCGGCAACGAGCGCATGCCCTTTTCGGAACACGACAACGTCGATCATCCGGTCAGCCTCTACGCCGCGACCAAGAAGGCCAACGAATTGATGGCGCACACCTACAGCCACCTGTTCGGGCTGCCGACCACCGGCTTGCGCTTCTTCACCGTGTATGGGCCGTGGGGCCGTCCCGACATGGCGCTGTTCCTGTTCACCAAGGCGATCCTCGAAGGCCGGCCGATCGATGTCTTCAACCACGGCAAGATGTGGCGCGACTTCACCTACATCGACGACATTGCCGAAGGCGTCATCCGCGTCCTCGATCGCCCGCCGCAGGCCAATCCGGACTTCGACAAGCAGACGCCCGATCCGGCGACCAGCTGGGCGCCGTATCGCGTGTTCAACATTGGCAACCACCAGCCGGTGGAACTGATGGCCTACATCGAGGCGCTGGAACAGGCGCTGGGCAAAAAGGCGACCAAGAATTTCATGCCGCTGCAGGACGGCGATGTGCCGGCGACGCACGCCGATACTGCCGAACTTACCCGCGTCACCGGCTTCTCGCCGCAAACACCCGTGGTCGACGGCGTGCGTCGCTTTGTCGACTGGTACCGGAGCTACATGCATGTCTGATTCGCTGCTGGTGCCTGTCGTTCTCAGCGGCGGTTCCGGCACGCGCCTGTGGCCCGTGTCGCGCGAGAAACATCCGAAGCAGCTGCAGCCTTTGCTGGGCGGCGAGAGCTTGCTGCAGAACACCGTGCGTCGCCTTGAAGGCCTGCCGCTGGGGACGCCGATCATCGTCAGCAATCAGGAATATCGCTTCATCACCGCCGAGCAATTGCGCCAGCTCGGGCTGGCGGCCTGGACCCTGCTGCTGGAGCCTGTCGGCCGCAATACCGCCCCCGCGCTGACGGCGGCCGCGCTCTATGCCATGCGTGACGGCGCCGACCCGGTACTGTTGGCGACGCCGGCAGATCACCATGTGCGCAATGCCGGAGCATTCAGGGAAGCCGTGCTGCGCGGTTTTCCGGAGGCCGAGAGTGGCGCCGTGGTGACTTTTGGCATCGTCCCTGACCGCCCCGAAACCGGCTACGGCTATATCGAGACGAAAGTCGGCGCTTGCCGGCCCGCGAAGCGGAATTCCCGGCAGACAGAGTCCGACACGGCGCGGGGTGCGCCTGTCGGCCTGCTAGCCTTCTGCGAGAAGCCGGATGCAGCGACGGCCGCAGCCTATGTGGCCGGCGGCCGGCATTTCTGGAACAGCGGAATCTTCATGCTGCGCGCTTCGGTGTGGCTGAAGGCCATCGACCACTTCGCGCCGGAGATTCTGGCCGCGTGCCGCAAGGCGGTGGATGCCGCGCACGACGATGGCGATTTCGTGCGGCTCGATGCGGATGCGTTCGCCGCATCCCCCGCCGATTCGATCGACTATGCGGTGATGGAAAAGCTGCCCGCCGTCACGACGCTGGGCATTCCGAGTCGCGTGGTTCCGCTCGATGTCGGCTGGTCGGACGTCGGCGCCTGGGATGCACTGTGGCAGGCCATCGATCGCGATGCCGATAACAATGCCGTGAAAGGCGATGTCTGGCTGGAAGACTCGCACGGCAATCTGGTGATCGCCGAACACGGCCTTGTCGCCTGCATCGGCTGCGAGGACATGGTGGTGGTGGAAACCGCGGATGCCGTACTGATCGCACCCAAGTCCCGTACTCAGGAGGTCAAGCGCATCGTCAGCCGGCTGAAGGCAGCCGGGCGCAGCGAAGTCGAACTGCACCGCAAGGTGCATCGGCCCTGGGGCTGGTATGACGGCATCGACAGCGGCGAGCGGTTTCAGGTCAAGCGCATCGTGGTTCGCCCCGGCGCCACGCTGTCGCTGCAGATGCACCACCACCGTGCCGAGCACTGGGTGGTGGTACGCGGTACCGCGAAGGTGACCCGCGGCAATGAGATCATCCTGCTCGGCGAGAACGAATCGACCTATATCCCGCTGGGCGTCAAGCATCGCCTGGAAAACCCCGGCCAGATACCACTCGAGATCATCGAGGTACAGTCGGGCAGTTATCTGGGTGAGGATGACATCGTGCGCTTTGAAGACAACTACGGACGCAAGCAATGACCAAGAAAATCGCGCTGATTACCGGTGTTACTGGCCAGGACGGCGCCTATCTCGCCGAGTTTCTGCTGGAGAAAAATTACGAGGTGCATGGCATCAAACGCCGGACCTCGCTGTTCAATACCGACCGCATCGATCACCTGTATCAGGATCCGCATGTCACGGACCGCCGCTTCACCCTGCACCACGGTGACATGACGGACAGTTCGAGCCTGGTGCGCATCATCCAGCAGGTGCAACCCGAAGAAATCTACAACCTCGCCGCGCAGAGCCATGTCGCCGTGAGCTTCGAGGAACCCGAGTACACGGCCAACTCCGATGCGCTGGGCGCCCTGCGCATCCTCGAGGCGATGCGCATTCTCGGCATGGAGAAGAAGACCCGCTTCTACCAGGCCAGCACGTCCGAACTGTTTGGCCTGGTGCAGGAAAGTCCGCAAAAGGAAACCACGCCCTTTTATCCGCGCAGCCCCTACGCGGTGGCCAAGCTGTATGCCTACTGGATTACGGTGAATTACCGCGAGGCGTATGGCATGTACGCCTGCAACGGCATCCTGTTCAACCACGAGTCGCCGATTCGCGGCGAAACCTTCGTCACCCGCAAGATCACCCGCGCGCTGGCGCGCATCAAGCTCGGTCTGCAGGATTGCCTGTTTCTCGGCAACCTGGACTCGAAGCGCGACTGGGGTCATGCCCGCGACTACATCGAAATGCAGTGGCTGATGCTGCAGCAGGAGAAGCCTGAGGATTTCGTCATAGCCACCGGCGTGCAATACAGCGTCCGCGATTTCGTCAATGCGGCTGCAACGGAAATCGGTATTGCGGTGGCATGGCGCGGTTCGGGTGTGGACGAAAAAGGCTACGATGCGCTGGGCAATTGCATTGTCCAGGTCGATCCACGCTACTTCAGACCGACGGAAGTCGAAACCCTGCTGGGCGACGCGACCAAGGCGCGTGAAAAGCTGGGATGGACACCGCAGACGACCTTCGCCGAGCTCGTCGCCGAAATGGTCCGTGAGGATCTCAAGGCCGCGGAACGCGACGAGTTGATCAAGAAGCATGGCTTCAAGGCCATGGATCGTCACGAATGACGGATCGCTCGGCGAAGATATACGTCGCCGGCCATCGCGGTATGGTGGGCTCGGCGCTGGTTGGCCGTTTGCAGCAGGCCGGCTACAGCAACATCATCACCCGCACCCATGCGGAATTGGATCTACTGAACCAGGCCGCGACGCAAGCCTTTCTGGCGCAGGAAAAACCCGACTTCATCTTCATTGCGGCAGCCAGGGTGGGTGGTATTCAGGCCAACAACAGCTTTCGTGCAGACTTCATTTACCAGAACCTGATGGTCGAGGCCAACCTGATCCACGGCGCATGGCTTGCGGGTGTCCAGCGTTTGTGCTTCCTCGGGTCGAGCTGCATTTATCCGCGCGACTGCGCGCAACCCATCAAGGAAGACTACCTCCTTGCCGGTCCGCTGGAGCCGACCAACGAGCCCTATGCGGTCGCCAAGATCGCCGGCATCAAGCTGTGCGAAAGCTACAACCGCCAGCACGGGACGGGTTACTTCTCGGTCATGCCGACCAATCTCTATGGCCCCAACGACAACTACGATCTGGCCAACAGTCATGTGCTGCCCGCGCTGATCCGCAAGGCGCATGAAGCCAAGCAGCGTGGCGACAGCGAACTGGTGGTGTGGGGCACTGGCACGCCCCGGCGAGAGTTTCTCTATGTCGATGATCTGGCAGACGCCTGCGTCTTCCTCATGGAACAGGGCGTCACCGATGGCATCTACAACATCGGCGCCGGTGAAGACGTCACCATCCGCGAGCTTGCCGGGATAGTCATGTCGGTTGTCGGCTTCGCGGGCGGCATCGTGTTCGACGCGACCAAGCCGGATGGCACGCCGCGCAAATTGCTCGACGTCAGTCGTTTGCGTGACATCGGCTGGCAGGCGAGCACCCCGCTGCGTGACGGCATCGTGCTGGCCTACCGCGATTTCATGGCGCGCCATGGCGGCTGACAACCGCCGCTCGGACAGGCCGTTGCGCAGTGTCGTTGGCATGCTGTTCGCGCTGCTTGCCCTGGCAGCGTCCACGCTGACGCTGGCCGTCGAGCCGTTAACCCCGGCTCTGATCCTGGCCGAGCGCTATCGCGGCGACATCGACGTCTCGCGCTACTGGGTCAGCGAAAAACTGGATGGCGTGCGCGCCAGTTGGGATGGCAAGAACCTGCGGTTTCGCAGCGGCAACCCGGTTCCCGCTCCCAAGTGGTTTCTCGATGCTTTGCCCAGTCAGCCGTTGGATGGCGAACTCTGGCTCGAGCGCGGCAGCTTCGATCGGCTGTCGTCCATCGTCCGCCGTCAGTCACCCGACGACACCGAATGGCGGCGCGTGCGCTACATGATCTTCGAATTACCGAATGCTTCCGGCAGTTTCACCGCCCGTGTCGAACAGATCAGGGCCGTCATCGCCGCAGCTAATCTGCCCTGGTTGCAGGCTATTCCCCAATTCCGTCTGTCCGACGCGGCTGCGCTGCAAAAAAAGCTGCACGATATTGTCCATAGCGGTGGCGAAGGCCTGATGCTCCACCGCGACGATGCCGCCTACGAAACCGGCCGCTCCAGTGCCTTGCTCAAAGTAACACCATGGCTCGATGCCGAAGCCCGCGTCGTTGCTCATCTGCCCGGCAAAGGTAAATACATCGGGATGCTCGGCGCCTTGCGGATGGAATTGCCCGATGGTCGCCGTTTTTCCCTGGGTAGCGGCCTGACCGACGCGCTGCGCCGCAAGCCGCCGCCGCTGGGCACGTTGATCACCTACCGCTATCGCGAGCTTACGCAAAACGGTATGCCGCGCTTCCCGAGGTATCTGCGGGTGCGTGATGAGCTCTGACTAGGGTTCGTGACCGCAATGCAGGGCCATATTCAAAGTCTATTCGAGCAATATCTCCAAATCAGCCGTGGCCGTCTATATGACCTCTGCGCCAAGGGTAATTATCAGACCGGTTCCAATATCGATCTGGCCATCGACGGCGACACGCTGACCCTTGCTGATTTGTTCGAAAGCGAAAGCCTCATCGGTGATCTGCTACTGCCGTGGAACGTCGATTTGTAATTGAGGCAAAAGATCGATAACCCTGAGTTGATAAACGATATTCACCGTGTCGGGATGGAATTCTTTGCTCATGATTTGTCTGCTGTTCGGCTGGATAGCGGCTGAACGCCGAGGATTGTGCAATTACAGAATTTAAAAAAATAGCCGATCGGCACAATTCATCTGGCGGGGAATTAGGTGAAAAGGCCGGAAATTTGGCCGTATAATTCGCCGCGCGCGTCACAATAATTAATTCCGGAGGGATTCATGGACCTATCTGTTATGTCTCTTGGCGAATTGCAGAAGCTTAAAACCAGAACCGAAAAAGAAATTGAAAGCCGCAGCAAAAAGCAGCGCGGTCAGGCCTTGGACGAAATTAAGTCCATCGTCGCCAAATACGGCCTCAAGCTGGACGACGTGATGGGCAAACCTGCCGCGCGCAAGTCGCGCAATGGCGCCGCCAAAGCCGTAGCCAAACCAGCAAAGAAATCCCCAGCCATTCTTTATCGCCATCCGCAAAATCCTCAATTTACCTGGGCGGGGGGCCGCGGCCGTCGCCCGCAATGGATCAAGGACTGGGAAGCCTCCGGTCGCAGCCTCGATGAGGCGCGGGTGACCAATGGCTGATACTGAACTGCGCCCGCCTTCTTTTCGCTGACTCCTTGTGATGCGCTTGCCATAGCCATCATGGCGCTGCACGACGCGAAACCGAGCTGCCTTCAAGTAACATACGTCCGGACCAAATGACCCCCCCTACTGAACAACTGCAATCCCCGCTCGACGAAGACGACGAACTCTCCCTCTACGATATTTGGCAGAAGGTGGTTGAAGGCTGGCGCTGGATCGTCGGCGGGATAGCGGCGGGGGTGATCGCCGCCGCCGGCTATCTCACCGTTACGCCGCCACAATATGAAGCGATGGCTTTGGTGCAGATCGGACAGGCTCCCGGTCCGAACGGTCCGAACGGACCGACCGGGCCGGTACTTGTTGAGACGCCGTCGCGGGTGGTGGAGCGAATCATGTTCCCCACCTTCAAGGACGGCATGGTCAGGAAACTGGGCTGGAGCGACGACGCGCGGGGGGCGGTGTATGCGGCGTCCCTCGCGGCCAAACCTGCCAAAGCAGCCGACCTCATCGAACTCAAGGTACGAGGCCTGACGCGAGAAGAGGCTGCAAGCTCTCTGGCCGCCACCATTGAATATCTGGCGGCATTGCACAAGGCAATTGCGAAGCCTGCGATTGATAACCTGCAAGCGGATCTAAAGGCAATATCGGACGAATTAGGGCAAGCCGAGAAGGCATTGGCCGAGTTGAAGCATGCTGCACAACTGCAGAAACAACTCCCACCCCACGACCGATTCAGTCAATCGGTCCTGTACGAGCAGCTTTGGGCCACTGGCGAGAGCCGTGCGATGGAACTGCGGCGTCGGGAAACGCAATATCGGGGGTGGATTTCCTCTACCGGCACAGTTGCCACGGCCGCATTCGCAGAGCCCTCGGTTCCGCAAGCACCGGTATCACCCAAGCAAATGCAGGTGATGATGCTGGGTGCGTTGGGCGGTTTGTTCCTCAGCCTGGCGGCGATGATGTTCCAGCGCCGCTGGCAGAGTCGGCGCGCGGCCGGGAAGTCGCTGGTCAACGGTTGATGGAAGGGCGCGAGAGACGAGAGGACGCCGCTGTAGTTTGCCGCCCCTTGCCAGGATGGCGTCCTGAAGACGGCGAATGAGCCACTGATGCCGATAGTGAGCCGCAGTGCATGCACAATTTGCTTGGCCAACAAATCAGTAACAATGGAAACAAACCACAAACTGCTGAACTGGAGCAGCGGCATGGGTCTGCTGTTTCCCCTGCGTAGACGTACCCGACAATGAATCCTCGATACCAGCACATGGGCTTATGGGGGGTCGGCCTGGGCATTTCGTTCCCGCTGTTTTTTCAACTTAGTGGCGGGATATACAGGGATTTGGCTGTCATGCCCGATTCGGGGGGCTCGCTGGCAACACTGCCCCTGCCGATTTCCATTTTGACCTGCTTGGTGGCGCTTGCCTTTCTGGTGGACCGCTTCGGAAGAGCTCGGCCAGCGCTTGCGATGATCGTCGGGACGATCGCTGTCAGCCTGACGTCCTTGTGGCTGGGCAGTGATGGCGTTACGCCGCCACAGCGCAAGTTGATGATGATCCTGCAAGTCATGCTGCCGTTGGCGGGTTTGCTGCTGGGCCAGCTGGTGGATGATAAACACAAGGTCATTGCACGGGCTTTTTTGGTCGTGCTTTCCGTGGTAGTGCCCTTGCAGCTACTCGCTGCGTGGCTGCAGGGAGAGCGCTTCACTCAATATTTGTACGCGTTCAGTATCTATTCCCACCTCCAGTACGTTCCATTGATTCTTGTCTGCGCGTTTGCCTATTCGTTGGCCTCCCTCTGGGAGGAGTACAGGCTCTGGCTGTGCATATTGACGATATTGATGTTTGTCTATGCGACGCGCAGCTATTCCTTTCTGGCCATTTTTGGCTATGGGGCGCTGGTGATCGCTTTTTTGGCTTGGAAGCTGTGGGCTTATCGAGCCAGCTCGAAATGGGTGTTGGTATCAGTGATCCTGATTGCGGTGACAACTCTGGGCGGGCTTATATATTTCGAAAAGATGGAGGAGCAACGTATTGGGAATTCATTCCTAAGAAAGTTCACGGACCTTTCGGAAGGCAAGATTCCCCCCAATGTTGAAGAGCGTTTTAACGACTGGAAGAATTTCGGTAACGGAATCCTTGAAAGCAATCAGACCCTTCTGATGGGGCATCCACAGCCCATGCCTCGTGAAATCAGGACGAGTCCGCACAACTGGTATATCGACATCGTTTATAACTTCGGCCTGGTGTCATTGCTGCCCATAGCGTTCCTGATGGGCTATACAGCCGACCTGTGCTGGAGGCAGCGCAAGACGCTGCCGGCCGAAACCTGGTGGCTGGCGGCCATCGTCTTTTACCTGGTCGTAATCGACAGCAATTTCAAGGTCACTTTGCGGCAACCCTATCCGGGCATCTTCGCCTACTTCATGTGGGGACTGTTGTTGTCCGGTCTGCGCGCTACGGCGGCGGACAAGCGGGGCGCCTAGCGCCGCCGAGTCATGGCCGCTCAATCATCAAGCCTCAAGCGCGGGGTTCTGGTCAGTAGCGCGGGCGTCTTTGGTTCGGCTTTCTTGTGGCTGCTCAGTTTCAAGGCGGTCGCGGGATGGATGGGGCCGGAAGGCGTCGGGCTGTTTTCGCAACTGAGGCAGATCGCCCAGGCCGCCACCGTTGGCGCCACCTTTGGCGGCACCAATTCTGTGGTCCAGGGACTTGCCGAACGGGAGGACGAAGCTGACCGCCGACAGTTCCGCGCAACCGCGGTTCGCCTCGTCGGCCTGACCGGCGTTGGAGTGGTGCTGGTGATGGTCGGCGCTGCCCCGCAGCTGACGCAGTTCTTCCTGTCGTCCGATGCGCCCGATCTGGTCGCCACCATGCGCTGGATCGCGCTGGCCGTGCTGCTCAATGTGGGCGGCACCTATGTCGTGGCGGTACTCAACGGCTATCGCTCATATCCCCGCCTGGCTGTGGCGCAAATCGCCGGGCCGGCGGCACTGGTGATGCTGCTGGCCGGGGCGAGGTGGTGGCGTCTGCCGCCGGATCCGCAACTGCTGGCAGGGTCGTTTGTCCTCTGTTTCGGGGTGACTTGCCTGGTCGGTGCGTTTGGGGTGTCGCGCTTGCCCAGGCCCGTGGCAGCGTCGCGTTCGGGGGCCTTGTCGCCGGAGCAAAGTAGCGCGTTCATGCGGTTTGCCCTGTCCAACCTCGGTGCGGCGCTGGCGACGATTGTCGCGCTGCTGCTGATCCGTTCCTGGATCATCGAGGCCAGGGGGCTGGCGTTTGCCGGCCTGTTCGACGCCGGCTGGACCTTGACCTTCAACTACACCACCTTGTTCCTGACGGCGTGCAGCGCCATTTATCTGCCGCTGCTCACGGCGACGACCGATCCGGAAAGCCAGAAGGCCTGCATGCTCAAGACGGCCTATCTCGTGCTGGGTGTCAGCCTCCTGATCTGTTATGCAATGGTGCTCATGAAAGAGCCCTTGATCGACCTGCTCTACAGCCCGGAATTTCAGCCATCCGGTCAGGCGCTGAGGGTGCTGGTCATTGCAGTGATATTTCGGGGCGTTTCGTGGGTGTACGGCACCATGATTCTGGCCACACGCAATTCGCGCGTGCTGCTGGTCTCCGATCTGGCCGTGAACCTCTCGCTGTTGGCGGCGACCCGGTATGCCTTGGACCGCTTCGGATCTCTGGAGGCGCTAAGCTGGGCGTTTGTGCTGCCGAACTTCGTTTACCTCGTATTCGTGGTGGAATACGCGCGGCTGAAGAACCGGCTCATGCGGCGGCGCCAGATCTGGCCGCTCCTGGCGGGGGGCACCTTGCCCCTGGTGTATCTGGCCCTCACCTCCGGTGGGTCGCCGGAGCCTGCCAGGTGGCTGTGCATGGTCATGGGCCTGGTCGCAAGTGGCGTGGCGCTTCTTGCTTACAAGAAGGTGGTGCTGTGAACAAATTGAGGTCAGATATCGAGCGCTATTATGCGATGCGGGGACACCGCGGGCTGGTGTCCACGTCTACACTGCTCATTGCCTGTGCCAACCCGCGCATGGCGCCGGTGGTGCTGCTGCGCCTTGCGGAGTTTTTCTACGGGCACCGGCTTGGTCTCCTCGCGAAACTGTGTTCGATGCTAAATGTTCTGGTCTTCGGCCTCGAGGTGTCGCCGCAAGTAGAGATCGGCGGCGGGCTGTTCCTGCCGCATACGGTCGGTACCGTCATCGGCGCAGCGCGCATCGGCGACAACTGCACCATCCTGCAGGGGGTGACTCTGGGGACGAGCGAACCCGACATGGGCTTTACCGTGTCCGAGCGACCGGTCATTGGCAATGACGTGCTCATCGGTGCAGGCGCCAAGGTGATCGGGCGCATCACCGTTGGCGACCATGCCAAAATCGGCGCCAACGCCGTAGTGCTGCGCGACGTGCCCGCCCACGCGGTGGCCGTTGGCGTGCCCGCGACGATCGTGGCGCGGCCAGCGCCAGAGAAACAGGTGGGCGAGTGACATGACCCCGATCGTCATCAGCGCATCACTGGTCCTCTACAAGCCCGACCTGCCGACGATCGAGCGAACCCTGCTCGCGTTGGAGGAGGCGGGGCGCGTCGCCAAGCAGCGGTACACGCTCCAACTGGACCTGACCCTGGTTGACAATTCGGACGATGGCGTCCTGTTCGGCAAGGTCGCCACTTGGCTGGAAGGCTTCCGGGCCCGCGTTCCGGGTTGGGCCCTGCGGTTGCTGCGCGCGCCAGGCAACCTGGGATACGGCCGGGGCAACAACCTCGTGATCGCAAATGCTCGTTCCGACTACCATCTTGTCGTCAACCCTGACCTTTTCGTCGAAGCCGATGCGCTGCTTGAGGGCCTGCGTTTCATGGAAGGCCATCCTGACGTCGGCCTGTTGAGTCCGGCCGTGTTCGGCGAAGACGGCGAGCGGCATTACCTGTGCAAGCGCTACCCGACGCTGTTGGTCATGTTCCTCCGCAGCTTCTCACCGTCATGGCTCCAGTCAAGCTTTGGTTCTGTGATTGACAAGTTCGAGATGCGCGATTGCGACTACGACAGAACGATTCATCCGCTGGAGTACCCCACCGGCTGCTTCATGTTCTTCCGCACCGCACCGCTTCAGGCAATAGGCGGCTTCGATCCCGACTTCTTCCTGCATTACGAGGATGCAGATATCGGCCGACGAATGCTCAAGATCGCCCGCGTGGTGTATGTCCCCGCCGTCCATGTCAAGCACCGATGGGCGCGCGACACGCACCGTTCGCTGCGGTCCATGTTTGTCACGGCCCGGTCCGGGTGGCTGTATTGGCGCAAGTGGGGCGGGGTCTTCAGCAGCAAACCTGCGGCCGAACCGCCCGCGGCAGCGCCATCCATCAGTGAGCATTATGGACCTGCTCCGGCAAAAGGCTCGGGCCGGCGGGTACTGGTAACCGGTGCCAACGGCTTCATCGGGCAGGCGGTGTGCGCCGATTTGTCATCCCGGGGCTATCGAGTACTGGGTGCGGTCCGCAAGAACCATGATGTCGGTCAGCTGCCTGCCGTGGAGTATCTTGCGATGGGAGACATCAACGAGCACACCGACTGGACCTCAGCACTGTCAGGGGCCGACTGCGTGGTGCATCTCGCGGCCCGCGTGCACCTCATGCGAGATACCGCGGCCGACCCGCTGGAAGAATACCGCCGCGCCAACGTTGGACTAACCTTAAACTTGGCCCGCCAGGCCGCCGTCTCCGGCGTACGGCGTTTTGTGTTCGCGAGTTCGGTCAAGGTCAACGGCGAGGGTACCCCCGTCGGCCAGCCGTTTACGGCAGACGATGTGCCACGGCCGCTGGATCCGTACGGGGTATCGAAGCTCGAAGCCGAGCAGGCGTTGCTGCAACTGGCGGAGCATACGGGACTGGAGGTCGTCATCATTCGGCCGGTGCTCGTTTACGGACCCGGCGTCAAGGCAAACTTTCACGAGATGATGCGCTGGCTGCTGAAGGGCGTGCCGCTACCACTCGGGGCGCTACACAACAGGCGCAGCTTCGTCGCGCTTGATAACCTGGTCGACTGTATCGCCCAGTGCTTGTACCACCCGGCGGCGGCCAACCAGACGTTCCTCGTGAGCGACGGCGAAGACTTGACGGTCACGGCTTTGTTGCAGAGAACAGCCGCCGCTTTCGGGCGACACGCAAGATTGATGCCGGTGCCGATTGTTGTGCTGAGAATGGCGGGGCGCATCTTGGGTAAGGAGGTCATCGTTCAACGGCTTTGCGACACGCTGCAGGTTGATATAACAAAGACCAGGCATCTGCTGGGTTGGGAGCCTCCCGTTTCCATCGACGCCGCGCTGACCAAGACAGTCCGGCAATTTCGGAACGACTAGACCATGTTGGCGGGGAGGCCGGGCAAGGTCTTGGTTACAGGCGCGACCAGCACGATAGGTTCGCTGCTGCTGCCGATGCTGCAGGAGCGTGGTGTGCCGGTCCTGGCCATGGGACGAAATCCGGCGGCAGGCGCAACGGGTGAGTCATGGCATTACCTCGACCTGGCCGACCAGACTATCGACTTGCCGCAGACGGAGGCCGACGCCCTGATTCACACGGCAAGCCTCTGGCTGCTGCCCGGGTGGCTCGAAAAATTTCACGCTCGCGGCGTGCGGCGCGTTATTGCGTTCAGTTCGACGAGTCGCTTTAGCAAGCAGGCGTCGGGCAGTCCCTATGAGCTTGACGTTGTGGGCAAGCTGATTGCCGCCGAAGACCAGGTGACTGCAGAATGCGAGCGTCTGGGCATGGCGTGGACGATGTTTAGGCCCACCCTTATTTACGGCGGCGCCGGCGGCGACCGCAATGTGGCCGAAATCGCGCGCCTTGTTCGCAAGTTCGGGTTTTTCCCGCTATTTGGTGCGGGCACCGGGCGCCGGCAACCAGTCAATGCGCGTGACCTTGCCGCGGCCTGCATACAAAGCCTGGATGAACCCGCGAGCCACAACAAGGCCTACAACCTGAGCGGGGGCGAAACCCTGGCGTATATTGACATGGTGCGGCGCATCTTCGAAACACTGGGACAGCGCCCCATCTTTGTCCGCATTCCCATGGCGGCCTTCCGGATTGCGGTGCATCTCGCCCGCCTGCATCCCCGGTTTGCGCACCTGACGCCGGACATGGCGCTGCGCATGCAGGCCGACCTTGTCTTCGATCATGGCGAAGCGACACGCGATTTCGGCTACTGTCCCGGCAAGTTCGATCCCGCATATCTGACAACCCTTTCTTGATTTCCAGGACCGGCGCTGCACGACCATCGGGCCTTGCCAAGGCCCCGTCGTCCCGCTAGACTTCTGTTCAACCCATGAACTGATGAATTCAAGCCGTTATCCGCCTCGCCGTGTTTCCCGACTCCCATCGCTACAAACTGATGAAACTCATCGAAGCCAACCCGGCCATACAGCAGCGGGACATGGCCAAAGCGATGGGCGTCAGCTTGGGTAAAGCCAACTATTGTCTTCAGGCGCTGGTCCAGAAGGGGCTGGTCAAGATGGACAATTTCCGCCGTAACGACAATAAACTTGCCTACAGCTACCTGCTCACCCCCAGCGGTATTGAAGAAAAAGCCAGTCTCACCATCAGCTTTCTCAAGTACAAAGTCGCCGAATACGACGCCATCCGCAGCGAGATTGAAGAGCTGCGGCGCGATGCGGAAAGAGACGCGACGGCATGAACCTGTCACACAGAACGGTGCCAGGACGCCGTCAAAGCCTGGTTTCCGGACTGGCGGCAGTGCGGGTTGGTGCCGATGCGAGGGTTGCCAAGGATTCCACCCTGAGCCTGCCTTGGTATGTCGTGCACACTAAGGTCCGGCAGGAACAGACCGCCGGCGAGAATCTGGCTCGCCAGGGCTACGCCGTCTATTTGCCGAAAATCAAGATACTGAAACGCAGCCGGGGTCGCCAGCAGGCCCAGCTGGAAGCCTTGTTTCCGCGCTATATTTTTCTGCAGCCGGGATCGGCCACCCACTCCATTGCTCCAGTGCGCTCAACCTTGGGAGTCACGGCCCTCGTGCGCTTTGGCCAGGAACCTGCCGTCATGCGGCCGGAAACCTTGCAGGGAATTCGTGACTTTGAAGCGCGACGGAACGAAGCCAGTGACGAAGACATCAGTCCCTTCCAACGCGGCGAACGAGTCCGTGTGGTCGATGGTCCGCTGACCGGGCTGGAGGGTCTGATATCGGATGTGTCGCAGCAACGGGTCGTCGTGCTGATGCAGTTGCTTGGACAAGATACCCGGGTGAGTCTGAGTCAACACCAGTTGCTGGTTGCCAACTGAAGGTGAATTGAGTAGCAGCGACGCGTGGTCTTGCCTGACTGTGGCGGGGGATTCCGGGCAGTCGGAGTGAGGGGTGAACAAGGGTAAGGTAGTAGCCATCTGCTGTGCACCTCGTGCACGGGCATGGCGGTAGCGTGTCCGCGATTGGGGAATAGCCGGCGTTGGCTCGGGCGTTTGCTTTGAAGCACCACTGTTTGGAGGCCTTCGATCCCTCCGTTGACCAGATGTTTGTCGAGCCGGTGCGCGACCCAAGATTCCCAGCGAGTATCGACGACACCCAGGTCCAGCACTTTCTCGTTCGTCGGCGTGTTGGGACTAGTGTAGGCACGCGAACAGTCTTTCAGACGGCGTGACCACAGCCCGGCCAATTTGAGAAACTCAATGGAGTAGGCCAACTGCCCCATCGACGTCGCCGCGCATTTCGCCTCCCAGCGCACTTGCACCTGCCCTGACATCGGCCGGACTCCTGCCCAAAACAGCAGCTTATCCCCATCTCGCCAGCTTCAGTTTCGATTCAGCCATCAGGCGCCCCCCAATCAACTCGAAACCCGCAGCCTGCCCCATTTCAGCCCACTTCGCATGCCGCCAACTCATATTTTTCGGTTCAAAGCGCTTTCCACTTATGACTCCAAGATCGTTTCATGGTATCCGGGTGCGGCACCCGTTGGTCGTCGTAATTGGCGTGTTGACAGCGTAGGGGTGTCTCCATGAGCCATCGCTTAAACGCTGGCTGTCGCGTCTCGGGCTTCTGCTCTTCCTATGGCCGCAACGATTAAATCCCGATTTACCGGCTATCCGATCTCGAGCGTTTGGATGCTGGCTCTGCTGGTGTTTGCTACGCATGGGGTGTCGCTATTCAACGATGGCGTTTATTGGGATGGGTGGCTACTTTATGGCCACTATGTCAACCGCGATGTTGAGACGTTGCTTAGCATTTTCAGAAATGCGGGATCTCCTTGGGCGGGATATTTTCACTGGGCTTTTTGGTTAGCACCGAATCCAGTATTTGCATATCGCTTGGTGGCATTTCTTGCCGCCATGTTATCTACCCTGATGGTCTTCTTCATCGCGCAGCGAATAAGCATTTTGAGTAGCCGCGAACGCTGGTTTATAGCGGCAGTATTCTGCTGTTACCCGGCCTTCCAGGCTCAGGTGGCAATTATATTGGCGCCGATGCGCTTGTTATACATGCTATTTTTCATTGGACTGTACTTAGCACTCCGATCCTTGGAGACAAGCGGGCGGCCTGCGCTTATACGGCGAGCCTTAGCGCTGGTCATCATCGGCGCTAGTTTCTCCCTAAACTCCTTATTAGTGTTTTATTTCCCCATCCTGTTCCTGATTATTTCCGAGAAGCATCCGGAATGGTCAGCTGATACTCTGCCTAAAAAATTGCTTAAGTCATTACGCTATGGCGATCTAATCCTTCTCCCCTTTGCATACTGGGCAATCAGTAATCTAATATGGAAAGCAACGGACGAATATTCCGGCTATAATCAATTGGCATTTTCGCCAAAGTTGTGGTTCACAAACTTCTGGAAATCGATTGACAATACGATACTTTCGCAATTCGACGGTGTGATGACTCTCGCCGGCAATCGACCGATGCTTGCCGCGTTTGTAATCCTAATGGCGGTATTATTTGAGAGGGCGAACTCTGCTAGGCGGGGAACTCGCGAGTTCAAAGACTTCGTTGAGATATCCAAGTCAGAGAATTCGGCAAACATGTTGAAGATCGGTTTGTTCGCTGTTGTCTTGCTGTTTTGCGCACTATTTCCCTATTTGGTTGTCGGTAAATTTCCGACTGCTGAAGGGTGGGATTCCCGCCACGCAGCCCTAGTCAGTCTGCCGGTGGCAGTCTTGTTAGTGGCAATTGGCCGCGGCGTACATTTGATTCTTCCATTTAATTTGACGCCAAATCTACTGCGAGTCTTTTCCGGGATACTGGTGCTGTCATTTGTGCTCTTGACATGCAAAGTCTATTTGGCGTGGCAGGTGCGTTGGATCAAAGATCAATCATTTATTGTGAATTTGCAAAAGCTACCGAAGGCGCTGGTCGATAGAATAAACCTATTCATTGTTAACGACGCCTATTACATCAACAAAGAATTCTATAGGCACTATGAATACTCTGTTATGTTCAAGATGGCTTGGGGAAGTGAAAACAAGATCGGGTTTCATCCAACTGCATCTCATGATGAAGACTGGGTGCTAAAGAATGTTCCCTTGAGGAATTATCTACTTACGGATTTTCGATCCGGTGGCTGCCAGGCAATGGTGACCATCCGCCCCAAGCGTCCAGAGACAAGTTATTTGAAATTGGTCGGGAATTATATGGCATACCGTTGGTTTTACCCCTCGGAGTTACCGAATTTTCTGAGTGACCACACGACCCTCGAGTTGTCCGACGTTAAATGCCCCGATTTAAAGTAATCGAAATAAAAAGACAATTACTCAAAGTGAAATATTGATGGGCGCTAAGGTAAATGCTGTTTTGCATAATAAAAAAGTGGCTATTCTCCAGTCTAACTATATTCCATGGAAGGGATACTTTGACATTATTGCCGCCGTCGATGAATTCATCCTTTTCGACGATATGCAGTACACCCGGCGTGATTGGCGCAATCGCAACCAAATCAAGACGCCGCAAGGTGTTCAGTGGCTGACGGTGCCAGTGCTAGTGAAGGGGAGGTACCACCAAAAAATTTGTGAAACCATAATTGACGGCTCCGACTGGGCCCTGCTTCACTGGAAAGCATTGGCGCAGAACTATCGCCGCGCGCCACACTTTAGCGAGATTGAGGCCTGGCTCAAGCCGCTGTACCTTGCAGACGACTGCACGCATCTCTCCGATTTAAATCGCCGCTTTATTGAGGCCGTGTGCAAGTACTTGGAAATCAAAACGTGCATCAGTAATTCGTGGGACTATGCTCAACTTGATGGCAAGACAGAACGTCTGGCCGATCTTTGTGCTCAGGTAGGCGCTACGGAGTACATAACAGGCCCTTCTGCCAAAGATTACATCGAGGAGACCGCATTCCGCACGCGAGGCATCAAGCTGACTTGGTTTGACTACGCCGGCTACCCCGAATACCCGCAGCTTTGGGGCGAGTTCACTCATGGAGTGAGCATCCTCGACCTGCTGTTTAACTGCGGTAAAAATGCGCACCGATATATGAGGTATGTGCAGTCATGAAGCTTTCCATTGTTGCAACGCTCTACCAATCCGCCCCCTACATCGCCGAGTTTCATCAACGGGCAAGTACAGCTGCCAAGCAACTCGTAGGTGAAGATTACGAAATCATTCTTGTGAACGACGGGTCACCCGACAACAGCCTCGACCTCGCTGTGCGAATCGCTGAAAGGGACGGCCATATTGTCGTCGTTGACCTGTCGCGGAATTTTGGCCATCACAAAGCCATGATGGCAGGACTTGAGCATGCACTGGGTGAACAGATCTTCCTGATCGACAGCGACTTGGAGGAGGAGCCGGAATGGCTGTTGGAATTCTCGGAGTTGATGGCCGCTGAGCGCGCAGATGTTGTGTACGGTAGGCAGCAGGAGCGCAAGGGCGGTTGGTTCGAGAGATGGAGCGGTGAAGTCTATTATTCCGTTTTTAATTGGTTGTGCAATATTGACCATCCTCGGAATATCGTTACTGCGCGATTAATGACCCGACGCTACGTGGATGCCCTATTGCAATATCGTGAACGAGAAATTGTCATTTCCTGTCTTTGGGTGATTACCGGATTCAAGCAGTGCGAGAAGCTGGTCAGGAAACATATGTCCAGCGAATCAACCTACGGCCTTGCGAAGAAGATTGAACACGCGACGAATGTTGTTACCTCCTTTAGCGAGACGCCTCTGAAGCTGATCTTCTATTCGGGCTTAACGATATTTGTCGCAGCGCTTGCATATGCGGGATACCTTGTCTTCATCAGGCTCTTCTCATCCCAGACGGTGGACGGCTGGACCTCCGTTATGGTCTCGGTCTGGGTGCTTGGCGGGATGATTGCATCGTTTATCGGTGTTATTGGAATTTACCTCGCGAAGATTTTTTCGGAAACAAAACAACGACCTCTCACCATTGTCAGAAATGTTTATGGACGATCAAAGACCTAACATTGATACCAGTTACGAGCGCTTTTATGCGGATAGGCCGGGTAGCAAGGTTTATCCCACCGAATTCGTAGTCCGCACTTTTCTGGCCAGTTACCCACGCCTGAGATTCAAGAAGCCCGTCGCAGGGAATCTTATTCTCGACGTCGGCTTTGGAGATGGCCGGAATACGGCCTTTCTCTGCGACCAGGGACTCGCGGTCAGCGGTATTGAGATCACCCAGGGCATTGTGGATCAAACCCTAAAGCGATTAGCAAAACTCGGGCATGCAGCAGATTTACGTGTAGGCCGGAACAGCCAAATTCCGTTCGTGAGCGATCATTTTGACTACATCCTCGCCTGCCACTGTTGCTATTACTGCGACGATGGTGACTCATTTGCAGACAACCTGACCGAGTATGCTCGGGTATTGAAGCCTGGCGGTTATTTGGTTGCCTCGGTGCCATGCAAAACTTCTTATATCTTTAGGGAGGCGGTCGAGTTGCCTGATGGCTCGCTCAGGATCACCGCAGACCCATATGGCAACCGCAATGGTTACCGGTTGCATGCCTTTAGCGAAATACAAGAGCTCGAGGAGTATTTCGCGCCTCATTTTTCCAACTTTTCTTTCGGCTTCGCCGATAACGATTTTTACGGCATCTCGGAACGAGTGTTCTGGGTCGTTTGCGAGAAGGTTTGAGCTATGGCTGATCAAGTTGCTTATTGCTGCACGGAACCCCGATGTAATCGGGTACCTTTGTCGGCAACTCCCGAAGGGCTAGCGTGCCCAAATGGACATCTTTTTCCCTTCGCACTGGGCACCGACGTGCCTGTCTTCGCAAAGAAGCCTGAAGACTCCAACGAATACACTCGCCAGAATGCGGCGGTCGTGCACGACAACTCGTTACGTTGGGTGTTTGCCACATTTGAATCGGACGAAACCACTCTGCGGAACAATCTGGTGGCGCGTCTGCAATTGGCACAAGGCCACCGGGTGCTGGTCACCGGCGCAGGTGCTGGAAACGACTTGCCTTATCTGGTCCGTAGCCTCGGTGGGCAGGGGGAAATCTACGCGCAGGACATTGCCCAGGAGATGATTCTGTCCGGGGCCGAGCGCCATCGTGTCGAGTCCGCTAAATCCAGTGTGGAATTGCATTTCTCCGTCAGCGATGCGACGAATCTGCCCTTCGCGGACGACTACTTCGATGCAGCCTATCATTTTGGCGGCATCAACCTGTTTCCGGATATCCGCAAGGGCATTGCCGAAATGAACCGAGTGGTCAGACCCGGCGGCAAGGTGGTAATTGGTGATGAGGGGGTGGCACCGTGGCTCATGGATTCGGAGTACGGGAAAATGCTGATCCGTAACAATTCACTCTACGCGTGCGAGGTTCCCTTGCATCTTCTGCCCGAATCAGCCAGATCTGTGCGACTGAGCTGGGAACTGAGCAATTGTTTCTACGTCATCGAGTTTTCCGTCTCTGATCGGACGCCTCCCATCAATATCGACGTGGCCCATATGGGAACGCGGGGCGGCAGCATCCGGACTCGTTATTTCGGCCAGTTGGAGGGTGTGGATCCCGCCCTACGGGATCGTATTTACGCCGAGGCAGAGCGCCTGGGGATGAGTCGGGTGGAGTACCTCGAGTCATTGTTCCGCTCCGGCCTAGCTGGCCATTGATGCAGGATGAATACCAGATGAAGCGCTTCCTAGACGAGAGCAGGCCCTTTCCCTGGAAAAAGAAGGGGCTGGTCTTTGAACCTGCCGGCACGGATTTCAGCCATGGCTCCCACCCCTGCGCCGTGCATTACAAGGACGACGTGTTTATCGTTGCCTTCACGCGGAGGGATTCAAAGCAGCGCTCCCATATATTTCTCGCCTATGCCAAGGTAGGGAATGGGAGCATGAAATTGATGGGAAAGCCGAAACTGGCCATGCGCTACGGCGAACCCGGATGCTTTGACTGTGATGGCGTGATCAGCGTCTGCTTCGTCAAGCACCAGGGCAAAATCTATTTGTACTATGTTGGCTGGCAGAACCTGCCGGATACGCTCTGGATCTGTGATACCGGCCGGGCGATTGTGAATCCTGAGGAATTCACCCTGACTCGGGAGTTTGCGGGGCCGGTGCTGGGGCGCGACAAGCACAACCCGCTGTTTGCTGCAGCAACCGCTTTCCACGTGTCCGGTGATCAATGGCAGACGTGGTACAACTCCGGCGTAAGATGGGAAAAGACGGAACAGGGCTGGCGGCATTATTACGGCATCCATTACGCCGAGTCCGCCAATGGCATAGACTGGACCTGCCACCCGGAACTGTGTATTCCGTTTGCCGATGGATATGAATATGCTTTCGGGCGCCCAAGTGTACTTCGCGTCGATGGCACTTACTTCATGTGGTTTGCCCACAGGGCAACGAAGGAAATCGCGACTTACCGTATCGGTTTCGCCTCATCGCAGGATGGCCGACATTGGCTGCGCAACGACGCCATCTCAGGCATCGACGTCAGCCCGCAAGGCTGGGATAGCGAAATGATCTGCTATCCCTATGTTTTTGAGCATCGGGGGCTTTTGTACATGCTGTACAACGGCAATGGCTATGGGAAAACCGGTTTCGGCCTGGCGGTGATGGAGATAGGGGAATGACCAAGGTAATTCTGGCCGGCAATGCGATCACGGCCGACATCCTGTATTCGTATCTGCGGAACGACAGCCGATACGAGGTAATTGGGCTTACCGTCGACGATGACTTTCTCACTCAGGGCGGCGTGGAGAGTCTCGCAGCCGTAGGCTTGTCACAGGTGCGGGAAACCTTCCCGCCGCAGACCTGCCGAGTAGTGATGGCGGTCGGTTACAACGATCTCAACCGGGTCCGCGAGTCCTTGTTCCTGCGCCTGAAGGATATGGGATATACCATGGAAACCTACATTCATCCCGATGCCCGGGTCTTTACAGGCCATCTGCTGGGCGAAGGCTGCGTGGTGCTTCCTTCGGCCGTTATCGAGCCGCACGCGCAGATCGGAGCCAACACCATGGTGTGGTGCAACGTCACTTTGGCCCACCACTGCAGCGTGGCGGAAAACTGCTGGATCGCGGCCGGAACCGTCATTTCGGGCCAGGCCAAAGTGTTGCGCAATAGTTTTGTTGGAGTGAATGCGACGGTGGTGAACGAGGTGACGGTGGGTGAGTACAACATTGTGGGTGCAGGCGCCCTGATAACGAAGGACACCAAGTCGCATGCCGTGAATCTCGCCCGCTCGGCCGAGCCTTTCCGCTATTCATCGGAAGATTACGTGAAGTATTTTGGGGTTTGACATGAACAAGCGTCTGGTGGTGATTCTGGCCGAGGTATTTGGACTGCGGGAGTCCGAGATCCATCCTGATCTCAAGAAGGCCGATGTGGGGGTCTGGGATTCCCTTAAGCAAATGGACTTGGTGATGACCCTGGAAAGAGAATACGCCATCGCCCTTGAAATTCCTGACATCCTGAGGATGGTGTCTGTGAAGGGGATCTTGGAAGTGCTGACGGAAAAGGGAGTGAGCCTTGCAGATTAAGGGGGCCGTGGCCGTTGTCACTGGTGGCGCTCAAGGGCTTGGACTAGCCATCGCAAACCATTTGTCCAGTTTAGGTGCCGTCGTGGTCGTAGCCGATCGCAATGAGGTGGCGCTGGCCTGTCTGCCGGAACACTTGGAGCGCCAACAGATGGACGTTACCCAGCCGGAGCAAGCTAAGGCTGCCGTGGCGGAGATCCTGACGCGGCACGGGCACCTTGACATCCTGGTCAATAACGCCGGCGTGATCTTTAGTGAGCCTTTCGTAAACATCCTGAATCCGGCCGGAATAATGCATGACTACCACCGCTTTCGCGATTCAATGACTGTGAACCTGGATTCCGTATTTATTGTCACCTCCGCAGTCGTGGAACAGATGGTTAAACGCAGAACGAAAGGGGCCATCGTCAATATCAGTTCCATAAGTGCTGGCGGCAACGAAGGCCAAACAGCCTATTCTGCGGCCAAGGCCGGTGTTAACGCCATGACCGTCACTTGGTCGAAGGAGTTGGGCCGCTTAGGCATTCGCTGCAATGCTGTGGCACCGGGTTTCATCGGCACCGAGTCCACCCGTGTTGCCCTGAAAGAATCCGTGTTGAAACACATCCAGGCCAACACGCCACTGCGACGGCTGGGAGATGCCCATGAAGTAGCCCAAGCGGTTGCGGCCCTGCTCGAGAACGACTTCATCAATGGGGTGGTCTTGAACGTCAATGGCGGGCTGACGATCTAATGAATGATCGTTTTGTTTTTGTAGGCAACCGGCGTTTTGTTCTCGAGCAAATGTTGTCTGATGGGGTCAATCTGGTTGCAGTTATTGTTGTCGCCGGGTCGCATTTGGAGCGGGACATTAGATGTGATGGGTTTTCCAATCTTGAACACATCTACGTGGTCCGCCGCAAGAGTGAACTCATTACCCTGCTCGGCGCGATCCAATTTGATATTTTGGTCTCGAATGGTTGCCCTTACATCTTGCCGGTTACGGAATTACCCGCAGCTCGCTATGTAAATATTCATCCGTCTCTACTGCCCGATTTACGAGGTGCTGATCCGGTTATTGGTGCGGTATTGTTTGAACGAGATGCTGGGGCAACCTGCCATGTGATGGATTCTGGGATAGATACAGGCCCTGTAATCGCCCAAATACGTATTCCGTTTACTGACGACTTAGACGTTACTACGCTCTATCAGTTGAGCTTTATCGCAGAGAAGAAAGTCTTTTCAGAATCTCTGCAGCTTGGTTTTGAGCCGCAATTTAAACAGGCGGAACTTCCGGATATTTTGTATTACAGCAGAAAGCCGGAGGATCGGCTCATTACTTTCCTCGAGCCAAATCATGTGCTGCTGCAGAAGGTCATGGCATTTAATAATCGGAAAGCAGGATGTGAATTCGTTGTTAGTGGGGTGGCGTACCGCGTATTTTCGGCCAAGAAAATGCATAATCCATTTCTTTTGAAATTCATGGATCGTTATCCTGATTGTGTCATCGGATTCAGCTACGAAGGAAGTATCGTTTTCAGGAAAGATGAGGAGGTGCTGCGCTTTAGCGGCATCGAATCTTCTAGTGGTAATCAGTTATCTGTCGGAGCCTCGCTGCTTTAAGTTGCAAACGTATCACTACAATCTCGGGCAATATTTTGAAGAGGTCGCATCGGCTCATAGCCAGCGCCCTGCTTTGCGCTATCCGGAGCAGACCTACTCCTACCAGCAATTATCTCGCTGGGTCGAAAGTTTAGCCGCGCTGCTCATCGCCCGAGAATGTCGTCGGGGTAGTGTTATTGCTATTGGCCACAACAAGCAGCCGCTTTCCTTCGCATTGATGCTTGCGGCCCTTCGCCTAGGAGTTGGGTACGTCAACTTGGACGTCGCATCTCCGGCGGCGCGTACTAAACACATCCTTCAGGTGAGTTGCCCATCCTTGTTGTTCTATGACGATGCTCGCTACGCAGACACCATGGCGGAACTTGCGTCCGGCAGCGGTTGTCCGCTGCTGTTTCTTGCTGAGGATCAGTTGCCCAGGGTAGCGGGCGCAGACCTCGAGCAGCAGAAGAAGCTGATGGGGCTGGTGGACGGCGCTTCCATTGCCTACATCATGTTTACGTCGGGTTCCACAGGTGTTCCCAAGGGCGTGGCGGTCACGCACGAGAACGTGGTGCATTTTATCGCGTGGGGCCAGAACAGCTTTGGAATCACCGATCTGGACAACTTCGCCAACCTGAGCCCGATGTACTTTGACAACTCTGTTTTTGATTTCTATGTCGGGCTATTCTCTGGGGCGTCCCTTAGCCCGGTGTATCGGGAATACTTAACCAGCCCTTACGAGTTGGTCTCGTATGTGGGCAAGATGGGCTGCTCCATATGGTTCTCGGTCCCCTCTCTGCTCATTTACCTGATGGCAATGAAGGCGATGACCCCAACTGCACTGCCTACCTTGCGCACCATCGTCTTCGGCGGCGAGGGATACCCGAAAGTAGAACTGAAGAAGCTGTATGACTTGTTTTCAGGACAGGGCAGTTTGGTGAATGTGTATGGGCCGACGGAATGCACCTGTATTTGTAGCGCCTATACGCTACGGGCCGACGATTTTCACGATCTGGAAGGACTCCCTGCGCTGGGCCATCTGAATCCCAACTTCGATTACCGCATTCTGGACGAAGATCAACACGATGCCAAGAGTGGCGAACTTTGCCTGATCGGCCCCAACGTGGCCGCAGGATATTTCAATGACTTGGAGCGCACGTCCGCGGTCTTCTGTACCCTGATAGACTCCGGCCGCTTCATGAAACGTATGTACCGTACCGGAGATCTTGTCCGCGAGGCTGACGATGGCACGCTGTATTTCCTTGGCCGCAGGGACAACCAGATCAAGCACATGGGCTATCGCATTGAGTTGGAGGAGATCGAGCATGCGCTAATGAAACTTCCGCATGTAAACCAAGCGGCCGCGGTCTACCACCGAACGAATGCCGCATATGGAAAACTAATTGGGTTTGTTGCTGGTTCTGATTTAACGGACGAAAAGCCGCTGCTTGAGCAATTGGCGAACCTTCTACCCAATTACATGTTGCCGAATAAGCTAGTCATTATGTCGAAGTTGCCCAAGAATGCGAATGGCAAGGTTGACCGCCAGCAACTACGTGCATTGTTGAGCGAATAGCATGTTCGGAAAGAAGCGCGACTTTTCAGTTCTTGCGAACATAGCTCGGTACGGCGTTGTCGGCGTACTGAACAATCTATTGGGCTATTTAATTTATATTGCTCTGACTTGGCGGTGGCTTGACCCAAAAATTGCCGTGACACTGCTGTATCCCATTGGTGCATTTACTGCCTACTTTGGGCACGCCCGCTTCTCGTTTTCGCAAGCGGGGTATAACCCGCTTGGGCCGCTAAAGTACGCGATCGCTCTTTGTGTCGGGTACTGCGCTAACATACTTATGCTCTATATGTTCTCAGATATACTTAAATTCCCCCACCAGATCGTTCAGGCCGTAGCAACAGTTGCAATTGGCGGAATCCTTTATCTGATGTTTAGGTATTTCGTTTTTAGGCCAATTAAATTGGTAAATAGAAATCCATTATCTATCAAGTGATATGTAATTACGTCTCGGCTAACAACGACAACGCCGTCACATTGCAGGGGCGTTACCTGTCTTCTCGCATCCGCATTGGATTTTCATCTGCGGAGATTTCTGTGCTTGATTTAATTATTATTTCCTGATGCGGTATTTAATATCTCACTTCTTTCCATTATTGCTTTTTGTAAATATGTTATATATTTATTTTCCAATAAACTTTGACCTATATTAGATGTGCAAAGACGGCTTTATCTTATTGAGAAAGGCTCGGATTTCGGAATTGCTCGAGCGTGCCCTGAGTTAATCGAGTAAACCTATAAATTTTATCATTAACCAAAGGTAATAATGCTGATGACTAGTACTGGCGTGGTGTTAGGCATTAATGACTCACACGATGCTGGCGTTGCCGTGCTACGAGATGGTGAGTTGGTATATGCCGTTAACGAAGAAAGACTGAACAGAGTAAAAATGGCAAACGGCTTTCCCACCCTTAGCCTACGAGCAGCGCTTTCGGAGGCGGGTATAACGGCAAGTGAGGTACAGCATGTTGGCATAGCGGCTTTGACGCCAGGTGGTGGAGACATCCCGGCCAATAACGACCTTACCGACAAGCATGGTCGCCACTCCTGGGCCCAGAAAGCCGCCGAAGTAGTGGATTCTATGCCTCTCGGCGGTTATCTAATGTCAACCAATGGTGGCGCAGCCCTATATCGGGCGAAATTGCTGTCTAGATCTGCTTCCCGCAAACGTCGTGCCAAAGAACATTTGAAAGAGTTTGGAATTGATTGCGCAATTTCAACATTGGATCACCATGACGCTCATCTTTCTTCGGCATACTACCTCGCCAATGCACCCGACAGTTTGGTTATATCCAATGATTTTTTCGGTGATGGTATTTGCAGTAAAGTTGCAGTTGGAAATCCAGAAACCTATGGGCTAAAAGTTATTGCAACCAATTCCTTTTATAACTCGCTGGGTGCTTACTACAACTACGTCACTTTATTTTGCCATTCAAATAAGTCTCACCACGCTGGCAAGACTACTGGTCTAGCGGCTTTTGGAGATCCGAATAAAACGCTATCCATTTTCCAGGAATTTTTGTCGTGGGATGAGTCCGTCGGCATGTACCGCAATCATGGTGGCATATTCCGAAACTGCATAGAAAGCCTGCGCACGAGGCTTAAAGGCTATTCGAGAGAGGATATGGCTGCGGGGATCCAAAAGCATTCTGAAGATATCCTTACGAAAATGGTCTCTCATTATATGAAGAAGACCAATCGACGACGGATCGTATTGGCTGGTGGTGTCCATGCAAACGTAAAGATCAATCAACGCATTGCGGAGCTTCCTGGTGTAGAGGAGCTTTTCGTATTTCCAAACATGGGCGATGGGGGGCTGTGTGTTGGAGCTGCTTATGCCGCAGAAGCGACCCGGTTGGGTCGGAACCCATCGCCCCGTACTTTGAAACATGTGTTCTTGGGCTCGGCGTTTTCTGATGAGCAAATTGCGGAGGCTCTAAATCGCGAGAATATTTCGTTCACTCGCCCGGAAAATATCGCACACGAGGTCGCAAGGTTGCTTGCCGAACAAAAGATTGTTGCTCGCTTTGACGGCGCCATGGAGTTTGGGCCGCGCGCACTTGGTAATCGTTCAATACTTTACCCAGCTACAGATGCTGGGATAAACAAGCGCCTCAATGAGCAACTGAATCGGACAGAATATATGCCCTTTGCGCCAGTATTGCGGGAGAGGGATGCAAACCAGTTCCTTAAAAATTGCACGCCCGTCAACATTCATTCTGCAGAGTATATGACCGTTACCTATGATGTAACCGATCGCTGCAAACGTGAAGCTCCTGCAGTAGTTCATGTTGATGGGACTGCACGGCCGCAGGTGTTAGTGCGTAATTTCAATCCAAGCTATTATGACATCCTTGAGATGTATCAGCAGCTGACAGGACTTTCAGTGCTAGTCAACACGAGCTTCAATATGCATGAGGAGCCGATTGTCTGCACGCCTACTGAGGCGATAAGGGCCTATGAGGAAAGCCGCCTCGATGCGCTAGCCATCGGTCCCTACTTGGTTAGACGTCTCAACTAAAGTAATCAGTCTTAATTAACATCATTTCTTCGATCGGGCCCAAGATTGAGCGTTCTTCGATTTGAACAATAGGGAAGCTGCTCACGAGCCGGGGCAATTGGTTGCCGAGCGAGCATCGGTCGTTTTCGAAGGGCTGATCGGTTACGCGATCCTGTTGACGAGCATTCTCTCGCTGGCTTTGGTCGCAGTAGGTGTTCCACTAGCGGTGGCGGTAAAGATTTCCGCCTACCTGTGGTTTATCGTCATGCCGCTGGGTACTCTTGTCATCAGTCGGTTGCTCCCGGCTGCGGACAACCCCGTTGCTTCCGTGGGGATGGCAGCCGCTTTGGGCGTAGTGATGCTTCCGCTGACAGTGGCGCCCTTCCACCTTATGGGCGTCATAGAAGCGCATATGTGGGTGGTCTGCACCGCAGCGGTTGTTTTTTGGATTTATGAACTCCGGAATAGTCGAAGGTTTTCGGGGGCCTCCGCCGCCGATGTGAGAACATTTTGGGTTATTGCTCTAGTTGCTACCCTTATTTCAATAATCTGTTTTCTTGCGGTCTCTAACGCCCCTGGGGTATTAGGGCATTTTCAGGTTCAGGCCATCGGAGTCAAGGCGATAGAGTGGGGAATACCCCACGAAAGTCCATATGTCGCTGGTCTACCCTATCGTGACAACTTTGGCGTTCATCTGTCGCTATTGGCAATTGCAAAGGGTGCCAGTATTGCGATTGCCGAACTGGGTGGATATGCAGCGCAAATGACATACCTTTGGCTTGCCGTTTTTACCTTAGGGGTGGTTGGTCGTGCTTGGTTAGGGCTATCGGCGTTCGCCTGCGTCGCGGCGATGACTTCTAGCTACTTCATTCTGGGATACTCCCCGATAAACACTTTCATTTTTGGCAGCGCCCAATCCGCATCGGCGATGGCGACACTGTCGCCTTTACTGGGCCACATTAGTTTCTTGCTCTCGATGCTGTTTTTCGCGAGTTTGGTGTCAGATACGAAGACAAAACTATCGAAAATGAATGCATTTGCCCTCGTGCTTTTCGGCGCTGCAACGATGCTTTCACGCGCCAACGCGGGCGCGTTACTTGGGCTTTCAGTATTGGCCTATTGGTTATTCAGGATGGTGGTGACGCGGACTTTCCAGTTCCATATTGGCGTCTATGTTTTCGCGATCGGTGTGGGTTGTGTTAGTGCCATGCTCATTTCACTCGGATCGCCCATAGGGAGCGATTTTTCCGGAACCGGCTTTCTAAGCTTTGGTTCCACCACCACGCTGGAATACCTGAGTACTTATCCCGTATCACGCCTCGGACAGTCTGTCGGGCTTCCGGTTGTTGCCGCCGGCGCATTTTGTTATTTAGTCTTTCTTCTTTTCAATGCCAGCTTCCTCGCGCCATCTTTTTGGGCGCGCACCGGCTCAATTCTGTTCGGACGAGGTTCAGCCGACGAAACCCTAATCCTGCTCTCCGTTGCCATCGGTATATTGACTACGCTATTCACCTTTGCAGGGGGGGGGAGCAATTTTGTTTTCCTACAGTTGGCAAAGTTGGGAATGTGTCTTATTGGCGCATTGGGCCTCGACGCAGCAGTGAAATCATGGCGCCGTGGAGACCGCAACATTTTCTTGAAGGCACTTTGGGCAATGAGCCTTTGCCTGGGAGCCATTCATGTCTATGATATCGAGGAACAAGGACGCAAACTCAAGCCATTGAGCAGGATGTTTGCGCCAGCAGCGGTCGAAACATTGCTTGCTAAACCCTTTGACATAGCGCCCATATTTGAGCACATCAACCCTACAAGAGCTACGCGTTTTATCGTTGTCCATGGGGATGACAATGTATGGGGTTTGATGGGAAGGGTATCCACGACGATGTCGCACTACGATCTGCGACTTATCGGCGGCGACAAAATAATTAACTATGTCAATTTCAAACCGAATCGTTCCACAGCATCCCTAACGAGGCTAATGGATATTTTCAATAAATTAAATGCCAGCGCCAAAAATGGTGTGCTCGATCTGCCATGTGTGGTCGAAATGGCTAACAGTTCACTAGGTCATGATTGGGATATTTGGCTGCTCTCTGGAAAAGACCTAAGAGTTATTAACCATCCGTCTGTAACACGACGGGCCGAGAGCCGGGATTTGATCGCTTGGCATGTAGCCCAATCTCAAAAAGGCGACTCTGCGAATGTTTGCCAATGATGCGGGCTATGTAGGTCTGCCAGAGATCGCCCCATTGTGAAAGTACCATTTAATAAGCCCTATTTGAGTGGCAAGGAGTCTGTCTACATTGCTGAGGCGCATGCTAATAGCATGTTGGCAGGAGATGGACCATTTACCAAGCGATGTCACGCATGGATTGAAGCGAAGACGGGGTGTGCCAAAGCATTGCTGACCCATTCATGCACTGCTGCTCTGGAAATGGCGGCCTTACTGCTGGACATTCAAGCTGGCGACGAAGTTATCATGCCGTCATACACCTTCGTCTCCACTGCCAATGCGTTTGTGTTGCGTGGCGGAGTGCCGGTATTTGTGGATATCCGTCCAGATACGCTGAATATTGACGAGAAGCTGATCGAAGCAGCCATCACTCGGCGCACGAAGGCGATCGTACCGGTCCATTACGCGGGTGTGGCCTGTGACATGGATCCGATCATTGAGATGGCGCGCGAGTATAAGTTGATGGTGGTTGAGGATGCGGCGCAGGGGATGATGGCTAGCTACAAAGGCCGTTCGTTGGGGTCTATCGGCGATTTAGGGTGTTTGAGCTTTCACGAGACCAAGAATGTGATCTCAGGCGAGGGAGGGGCTTTGCTGGTTAATAATCCCAAACTTGTCGAGCGTGCAGAGATCATCCGCGAAAAAGGCACCAACCGTAGCCAGTTCTTCCGTGGGCAGGTGGATAAATATACTTGGGTAGATGTTGGATCCTCTTATCTGCCGGGGGAAATCATTGCTGCCTTCCTCTGGGCGCAACTGGAAGAGGCGCAACCTATCACGAAGCGCCGACTGGACATCTGGGCCAACTACCACGCCGCCTTCAAGGAACTAGAAGTTGCACACCGCCTGCGTCGCCCGATATTGCCGGATACCTGCCAACATAATGCACATATGTACTACCTCCTGTTGAAAGATTTGGAAGATCGCAATCGCTTTATTGATCAAATGAAACAGAAAGGCGTGAACTGCGTATTTCATTACGTACCGCTGCATTCTTCCCCGGCAGGGCGGCGGTATGGACGAACCCATGGTAGCTTGGCGGTAACGGAAAGTGTGGGGGATACGTTGGTGAGATTGCCAATTTGGGTGGGGTTGGCTGAAGAGCAAAGCCTCGTGATTGATGCCGCGAAGCAAATCTTGATGTAATGAGCGAATCCACCAGAAAACTTTCAAATTTCATTTGCTCCCACCAAATCCCTAAGTGCAGAATCCAAAAGAGTTGGCTCTCGCGCTAAGGTAGCCGCAAATGACCTGCATCCGCAAAGGCATCATTCTCGCCGGCGGCTCCGGCACCCGCCTGCACCCGGTCACGCTGGCGGTGTCCAAGCAGCTGCTGCCAATCTACGATAAGCCGATGATCTATTACCCGCTGACCACGCTGATGCTGGCCGGCATCCGTGAAATCCTGCTGATCTCGACGCCGCTGGATACGCCGCGCTTCGAACAGCTGCTGGGCAATGGCTCGCAATGGGGCATCGAGATCAAGTACGCCGTGCAACCCAGCCCCGACGGCCTGGCGCAGGCCTTCATCATCGGCCGCGATTTCGTCGGCGACCATCCCTCGGCCCTGGTGCTGGGCGACAACCTGTTCTACGGGCACGATTTCGCCACCCAGTTGCAGCGCGCCGCCGGCGGTGGGTCAACAGTCGGCGCTGATGAAGCAACTGCGCTACAAGGCGGTCGAGCAAAAGACGCTCTCCTCGCCGTAGCGGATGGTGCCACGGTGTTTGCCTATGCCGTCAGCGACCCGGAGCGCTACGGCGTGGTCGAATTCGACGCCAGCGGTCGGGCCATCAGCATCGAGGAAAAGCCCAAGGCGCCGAAATCGCGCTATGCCGTCACCGGCCTGTATTTCTACGATAACCAGGTCTGCGACATCGCGGCCAGGCTCAAGCCCTCGCCGCGCGGCGAACTGGAGATTACCGACCTCAACCGGATCTATCTCGAAAAGGGCCAGCTCAAGGTCGAGATCA
>JALNYT010000013.1 GCA_023229685.1 Sulfuritalea sp. | reverse complement strand
ATCCGCTTCGCGCAATATCCTGACGATCTGCTCTTCGCTGTACCTGCTCTTCTTCATGCCAACTCCTCGTCTGAGGAGCCATTATCTCCAGATCAGGCTGGTCCGAGAATCCCAGGGCAGGTCAGCAGGTCAAGCCCATAGAAGCGTGTGAAATCTGACCTAGTTTTTGCCCGAGTCTTGAGCCATACTGATTTCTGTTTTTTGCCCTCGGAGGGAATCATGAAGAGTCTTTTTGCTTTGATACTTGCGGCCACTTTCCTGGCCAGTTCCGCATTTGCGGCCGACACAACGTCCAAAGCGGGCTATGACGCTGCGAAAAAGGCTGCTTCTACGCGTTATGCCGAGGACAAGAAACTCTGCGCCGACGAATCTTCTTCCAGCGCCCGTATGCAATGCCTGCGTGACGCCAAGGCCGAATACAACGCCGCGCTGGCCAAAGCCAAGAGCGAGCATGGTAGCGCCTCGGCCAGCAGCGAAAAGGTCTGCGCAGGTTGTGGCAAGGTGCTATCGGTAAAGGTGGTAGAGAAGGAAGGCGAGGGCGGGCCCATGGGCATGGTCGCCGGCGGAGTCGCTGGCGCCCTGCTCGGCAATCAGGTCGGGAAAGGCACTGGCCGGACGGTTGCTACCGTTGCGGGTGCCGCGGGCGGCGCCTATGCCGGGCACAAAATCGAACAGAAAATAAGGACCGTCAAGAAGTGGGAGGTTGCGGTGCGTTTCGATAACGGGGAAGAAAAGACATACAGCTTCGATAAAGACCCTGGCTTCGCCTCCGGCGCCGCCGTGAAGGCCAGCAACGGTAGTATCGTTCACCGTTGATGCCGGACAGGAAGTAAAGGACTCAAAGCTGCCTCCGCCGCCGGGGGCGCGGACCCGGCGGTGCATCGAGTGATGGCTGCGCTTACGCAGAGGGTACGGGCCGGTCCAAACCCGCGGCGGCTAATGACACGACCTTACTCCAGTCGTTCACCAGCAAATACCCATAAGGTCCAAGCCAATAGTTGCTAGGGGAATATTTCTCCGGTGCGGACTGCGCTACCGCGCTCGAGCGACAGAAAGTTTATTACTCCAATTCCGTCGACTATTCGCCGGTTTCCCAGGATCACGAATGGAGCGATCAGGGTATTCGGATGGCCCGCTGCGCCGGATATCGTCGGACGTGGCATGACAGTCGGCGCTGGCGTGACGGTGATCCATCCCTGCTGCTCGCCCGCACCAGAAAAGAAACCGGCTCGCATCACTGCAAGCCGGTTGAATACGGGCTCCTCGACACGGACTCGAACCAGGAGTCCACGAATAAAGACTTATGTGATGATCAGTGCGACGCCGTCATTACGGCGATGATCAAGGCCAGGACCAACAGCGCCAATGGAGGGAAAAGTTTCGGTGAACTGGGTACGATTTTTCCCTTCTCTTTCTCGACCTTTTTGCCCAGGCCTTTCATTCGGACATAGATTTCCGCTACGCACCCAACGCTCAGGAAAAGAGAGAAGTAAAAGATGATCGATTGGTACTCCATGTCGAATCCCCCAGGTTAGCTGCAGACATCATAGTTCAACTGCAGCGAAGTGCACCAGCGGCGGCGGATGCGTGCGGCTATTCCGGACTTAGCAGAACGCCAGGGCAAGCATGGCCGGATCGTCCAGTATGGTCAGCATGAAGAATGCCGCGAGTCGGTAGATCAACGGCTCAGCGGATTCGGTCAGTTGCCTCAGCAGGTCGGGAAAGGTCTCGCTCATGCGGATGGCGCCGATCGATCCTAGCCCGTTGCCAGCAATCGCTCGGCATTTAGCCTGGCCTTGATGCGCGCCTGATTTTCAGACTTGTTGATCATGGTGACGGTTTTGCCGAAAGCATCACGCTGACTGCTGTTCTTCTTTGTGGCCTCGATGGACTTGATGCAACGCCACTTTTTCCCGCCCTTGGTGTCGATCCGGCGCATTTCACCGCTGGGGTGCTGTCGGCCGCAGTGGTAGCAGTAGATATTTTCAGAAGAGGACATGGCGATAGTGGGGAAAGAGAGTGTGGGGGTGGAAGGGGCTGAAGAGCCTACACGGAACTCCAGTGCTCGATTGCGAGTCCCGAAAGGCAAAAGATATAGGGCCGGTGGCGGCTGGCAAGATTATTTTCCCGCGTCAGCAGGCCGGCTTTCCTTGGGGGGTGAAATTGCCGGGACGGCAGCTTGGACGATGTCAATCTTGGCTTTCGCCTTCAGGTCATCGAGCAGCTTTTTCACGTTCTGCTGTTGTACTTGCTGGCGCAGCATTGGCGTGACTTGATCCAATGGCGGAAAGGTTTTCGGACGGGAATCTTCCAGCAAGATGACGTGATAACCGAATTGCGATTTGACCGGCTCTTCAGTGAACTTGCCCTTAGCCAGCTTTGCCAGTGCCGCACCGAATTCCGGCACCATGCCACTGGGATCGAACCAGCCCAGATCGCCACCGTTGGCTTTGGAGCCAGGGTCTTTGGATCTTTCCCGTGCCAAGGGTGCAAAGGCTTTGGGGTCTTTCCTCAGCTTGGCGATGATGTCCTTTGCTTCGGCTTCTTGCCGCACCAGAATATGACGTGCCTTGTATTCGCTGCCGGTCATTTGGCCTTTGATTTTTTCGTATTCGGCTTTCACCATGTCTTCGCTGACGGGATTGTTCTTTAGGTAATCCTGAACGAAAGCATTGGCCAGGATCGATTGCTGGGTGAAATCAAGTTGATCCGCTACTTCAGGCGTCTTGTCCAAGCCTTTCTTGATGGCTTCTTGGGAAAGGAGCAGTTGCAGCGCCAGATTGTCGATGATTCCTTGGCGCAACTCAGGGCCACCTGGTTGTCCTTGCGCAGTCTGTTGCTTGGCCAATATGTCTACCCGTTTTTCGCTGATGGCGGTGCCGTTTACAGTGGCTGCAACGGCATCCTTGGAGGGGGCTGCCGCTTTCGAGGGGTCGGTGGGATTGCATGCGCCCAGGATCAGCATGGATACGGCGCTGGCCAACAGAATGCGGGATTTGAACAACATCATATAAGATCCTTTAGGGGACAATTTCAATCAAGAATACGCAGCGATACCTTTGTATTGACCTCAAATACCTACTCCGGAGAAGCCCGTACCACCGCTCCCTATACCGGCCTCCGAACTTTCTGTACAGCGATCCACGAAATGCAAAAAGCCCAACCGCGATGGATGGGCTAAGTCCAGGAACCACAACAAGAATTTACTAACTCCTCGACCTGGGCTCGAACCAGGGACCTAGAGATTAACGGCTCGAGAAAAGTGTAATTACATCAATGCGTTGGCCCGCCTTCACTCACCAATGCTCGCTAAGACGCTCCACAACTGAGTATTTTAACATCCCTCGCACTCCGAATCAGTTCTTCTGCGGACGGAAGCTTCCCCTTATCTAACTTTCCGCTTTCAATAATTGTTGCCGTGCAATCGGCATCGACCATCTTCTGTGACTTGCGCTGATCATCCTTTATGCACCTCACCATCACAGAATTTCGGCGGTGTCCATTTCAGAAGCTCAGCCAACCTGAGAATGACCCACCGAGATTCAGCTTCGGTGAAGTCCGATGCATCAGCCTGTAATCCTTGATGGCAACGCACAAGAACTTCCTGTTCCGTGAAGTCTTCCTTGAACGCCAGTGTTTGTGCATGTTCGGTCAGCATGCAGGCCATGTCTTCGCACTGCTCATAGCGAGCCAAGACTGCCTCTTGAGTCGCGTTTGGTCTGCTGTGCCCCGGGGCGACGTACATGGCCATGAACGACTGCGGAATTTCGATCTGGTTATCGACAGACATGGGTATCAGTGACCCGATCGTTGCCGGGGTGGAATCAGAATGTCGCTCAGTCTGTTGTGATCGATCTCATGCATCAAGGCTAGGAGCCGGGCAATCTCTCCTTGGAGGAAGCCTTCACGGGTGAATCCGTCAAGGTAGTTCCCGGCCAGATCGGCGATCAGCCGCCCCTTGTGCTTGCCAAAGGGCATCTCGCGCCTGACCAGCAACTCCAAATCCTGGGGCTTCATCCCGGGCAGATACCGCTTACTTCACCTCGGTCACAAACTGATCACGAGGCTTCCTGACCTTTTTCAGATCAACCAGCCAGTCTTTGTCGGTTTCTCTATAACCCAGGGGCATGATCGCTACACTCTTGAGACCTTTGGCTGACAGATTCAGGATGTCATCCAGTGCCTTATTGTCGAACCCCTCCATGGGAGTGCTATCCACTTCCTCAAATGCGGCCGCAACCAGCGCCACGCCTAACCCGATGTAGGCTTGTCTTGCAGCATGTTGGAAGTTCTGCTCTGCGCTGCGAGGCGGGTAGGTATCCAGCAGCATCTTGCGGTAGTTCTCCCAGCCTTCGTTTGTCGAACCACGTTCTTGGTTGGTCAGATCAAACATCATGTTGATACGATCTGCCGTGTAGTTGTCCCATGCAGCGAAAACCAGCAAATGTGAGCAATCGGTAATTTGCGATTGATTCCATGCGATGGGTCTGATTTTCGCTCGCACTTCGGGGTTGGTGACTACGATGATCTCAAAGGGCTGCAAGCCACTGGATGTAGGGGCTAAACGCACAGCTTCCAAGATGCGGTCTACCTTCTCCTGCGGAACTGCCTTCTGAGCAGCCATCTTTTTTGCTGCGTAGCGCCACTTCAGTTTCTGAATTAGGTCCATCGTGCTTCCTTGGGTTCGTTAGAGTGAGTTTCTTGGAGATTTCAATTCGCCAACATGTTAGCGAACTCGGGCATAACTACGGAATTGAGCAGCTACTGCCCAAGCGGATCGCGCGGCAAGGCATTTTTCGTTCTCACGCGGTATTCCGCTACAACGATGGCCTCTCCGTCGATTACCTCGCCGTCAGGGGCTTGCTCCTGCATTGCCCGACGGAACTTCCGTGTCTTCCACCACAAGTAGCCCCATCCCGCCAGACCGAGCACGGCGATGACGGCAAGGACCACCACCGAGAACATGAATCCCAGGATCAGCAGGATCGCACCGGTAAGAAGTGCAAGTACGTTTTTAAACACCTGACGGCATTCCGGTAATTAGGGTAAGGGTGCTCATTCGCTGGTTCCGGTGTTGACGCTTCCATGTCGACTGGTGATACCGATGATTGGAGTGTCGATACGCAAGCGCTCGACCTCGGCTACTGGTCGATGCCCACGACGTCATCAGCTTCGAATTCGTCCGGCACAGTGCCGTCTCCAATGCCAGTAACCATGGCGGCCAGAGCGTCGCTCTGCTTCACGAAGTACTCTGCGCTGATCGGGTCATAGAAACGCTGGCCAAGCGCAACATCGCTGAATTTGATACGGTGAAGGATAGGATGAGATGTCATACGGAATCGATTAGAAAGTTAACAGATAGGGGCAACTCGTCGAAATTCCAGCCGGCCCCGGAAAGGTACCCAATACCGACCGCCGGACTTTCGCAATTGCGATCCCCCGGAATGCTCCAAAATGCAAAAAGCCCAACCGCGATGGCTGGGCTAAGCGCATGAACCGCAACACAAATGCGTTGGCTCCTCGACCTGGGCTCGAACCAGGGACCTACGGATTAACAGTCCGGCGCTCTACCAACTGAGCTATCGAGGAATATCAAGAGGCGCGGATTATAGCCGTGCGGCTTTTCGCCTGCAATGGTTTTGTCACTTCTTCAGGACGGCGGCGATGGCCTCCGCGACGTAGTCGATATTCTTGCTGTTCAGGGCCGCGACGCAGATGCGGCCGGTGCTGACCGCGTACACGCCGAAATCGGTCTTGAGCTTTTCGACCTGCGCGACGGTGAGGCCGGTATAGGAGAACATGCCGCGCTGCTTGACGATGAAGCTGAAGTCCTGTGCGACACCCTTGGCTTTGAGCTTGTCCGCCAGCGCGATGCGCATGGCGCGGATGCGCTCGCGCATGCCGGTCAACTCGTCTTCCCACTGCTTGCGCAGTTCTGGGCTGGCGAGGACGGCGGCGACGATTGCGCCACCGTGAGTGGGCGGGTTGGAGTAGTTGGTGCGGATCACGCGCTTGACCTGCGACATCACGCGGGCGGCTTCCTCGCGGCTGGCCGCGACCATGGTCAATGCGCCGACGCGTTCACCGTACAGCGAGAACGACTTGGAGAAGCTGCTGGAGACGAAAAACTGCAGGCCGGAGGCGGTGAACAGGTCGAGTGCCACTGCATCCTGCTTGATGCCGTCGGCGAAGCCCTGGTAGGCCATGTCGATGAAGGCAATCAGGTTGCGGGCGCGAACGACGTCCACCACTTCTTTCCACTGTTCGGCGCTGATGTCGGCGCCGGTCGGGTTGTGACAGCAGGCATGCAGCACGATGATGGAATCGGCGGGCAGGCCGGCGAGGCAGGCTTTCATTCCGGCGAAATTGACGCCGCGCGTGGCTTCATCGTAGTAGGGGTAGCTCTCCACGGTGAATCCGGCGGATTCAAACAGCGCGCGGTGGTTTTCCCAACTCGGGTCGCTGATGTAAACCTTCGCGGCGGGATACAGGCGCTTGAGGAAGTCGGCGCCGACCTTGAGCGCGCCGGTTCCGCCGAGGGCTTCGATGGTAACGAGGCGGCCGTCCTTGATCAGGGGGGAATCGGCGCCGAACATCAGGGTCTGCACCGCCTGGTTGTAGGCAGCGAGGCCATCGATGGGCTGGTAGCCTCGCGCGGGCGCGGCTTCAATGCGGGCTTTTTCGGCGGCGCGGACGGCTCCCAGCAGGGGAACCTTGCCGTTGTCGTCGTAATACACGCCGACGCCGAGGTTGACCTTGGCGGCGTGGTTGTCGGCGTTGAAGCCTTCGGTGAGGCCTAGGATGGGATCGCGGGGTGCCATTTCGACGGCGGCAAAGATTGATGCAGTCATGAAAACTCCAGAGAGGAAGGCAAGGGCGGAAAGCTGTAAAACAAGCAATAATACCCCATCGCCGGGGGGCTTCGATCAGGTCTTGCGCCCGGTTTCCACAAGTGGACAGACAGGTTAGCCAGTGGCCGAGATTCATGAGTTGAAAGGGAGGGTAATCGAGTTTCCGGGAAGTCCCTGGCGCCTGCATCAGCCGTTTCTGCCGGCCGGCGATCAGCCCGAGGCGATTCGCCTGCTGACCGAAGGAATCAACGACGGACTTTCATTCCAGACCTTGCTGGGGGTAACGGGCTCGGGCAAGACCTTCACCATGGCCAACGTCATCGCGCGGCTGGGCCGCCCGGCCCTGGTGCTGGCGCCGAACAAGACCCTGGCGGCGCAGCTGTATTCGGAATTCCGCGAGTTCTTTCCGGAGAATGCGGTCGAGTATTTCGTTTCCTACTACGACTACTACCAGCCGGAAGCCTATGTGCCGTCGCGCGACCTGTTCATCGAGAAGGATTCGTCGATCAACGAGCACATCGAGCAGATGCGCCTGTCGGCGACCAAGAGCCTGCTGGAGCGGCGCGACGTGGTGATCGTGTGTACCGTGTCGGCGATCTACGGCATCGGCGACCCGGTCGATTACCACAGCATGATCCTGCACCTGCGCACGGGCGAGAAGATCGGCCAGCGCGAGATCATTCGCCGCCTGACGGAAATGCAGTACGAGCGCAACGAAGTCGACTTCAAGCGCGGCGTATATCGCGTGCGCGGCGACGTCATCGATGTGTTCCCGGCCGAGAATGCCGAGAGCGCGGTGCGCATCACGCTGTTCGACGACGAAATCGAGACCCTGACGGTTTTCGATCCGCTCACCGGGCATACCCGGCAGAAGCTCGGCCGCTTCACGGTGTTTCCGTCGAGCCATTACGTCACGCCGCGCGCCACGGTGCTCAAGGCCGTCGAGGCGATCAAGGCGGAACTGCGCGAGCGCATCGAGTTCTTTCAGACGCACCAGAAACTGGTCGAGTGCCAGCGCATTGAGCAGCGGACCCGCTTCGACCTCGAAATGCTCGACCAGTTGGGCTTCTGCAAGGGCATCGAAAATTACTCGCGGCACCTGTCGGGGCGCCAGCCCGGCGAGCCGCCGCCGACGCTCTACGATTACCTGCCGGGCGATGCGATCATGTTCGTGGACGAATCGCATGTGACGATTCCGCAAGTGGGCGGCATGTACAAGGGCGACCGATCGCGCAAGGAAAACCTGGTCGATTACGGCTTCCGCCTGCCATCGGCGCTGGACAACCGGCCGCTGAAGTTCGATGAGTTCGAGAAGCTGATGCCGCAAACGGTGTTCGTCTCGGCGACACCCTCTGCCTATGAGGAAGCCCACCAGGGGCAGGTGGTCGAACAACTGGTGCGGCCGACCGGGCTGGTCGATCCGGTGGTCGAAGTGCGGCCGGCGAGCACCCAGGTCGATGACCTGCTCGCCGAATGCAAGACGCGCATCGCCGTTGGTGAGCGGGTACTGGTGACGACGCTGACCAAGCGGCTCGCCGAGCAGCTGACCGAGTATCTCAACGACAACGGCATCAAGGTGCGCTATCTGCATTCCGACATCGATACCGTGGAACGGGTCGAGATCATCCGCGATCTGCGCCTCGGCGTGTTCGATGTGCTGGTCGGCATCAACTTGTTGCGCGAAGGCCTGGATATTCCCGAGGTGTCGCTGGTGACGATCCTCGATGCCGACAAGGAGGGCTTCCTGCGCTCGACGCGCTCACTGATCCAGACCATGGGCCGCGCCGCCAGGCATCTCAACGGCAAGGCGATTCTCTATGCCGACCGGATCACCGATTCGATGCAGCGGGCGATGGGCGAGACCGCGCGGCGCCGGGCCAAGCAGCTGGCGCACAACGAGGCCATGGGCATCACCCCGATCGGCGTCAAGAAGCGCATCAAGGATATGATCGACGGCGTATATGACTCGGACACCGCGGTGCGGGAACTCAAGGCCGCGCAGGAAGCGGCGCGTTACGAGGTGATGAGCGCGAAGGATCTGTCGCGCGAAATCAGGCGGCTGGAGAAGGCCATGCAGGAGCATGCGAAGAATCTGGAATTCGAAGAGGCCGCCGCTGCTCGCGATGAACTGTTCCGCATCCAGCACCTGGCTTTTGGCGGCGAGGCGCATGATGCACCAGGGGACGCAGCGTGACGCGGCATAAGGTCCTGTTCGTGTGCACCGGAAATATTTGTCGTTCGCCTACCGCAGAGGGCGTGGCGCGAAGCCTGGCGCAGATGATGGGTGTGGAGCAGTTGTTCGAGTTCGATTCGGCGGGCACCCACGGCTATCACATCGGCGAGCCGCCCGATTCGCGCACAGTCGCGGCGGCCTTGCGCCGCGGCTATGATCTGGCGCCCTTGCGCGCGCGGCGGGTGACGGAGTTCGATTTCATCCGCTTCGATCATCTGCTGGCAATGGATCGCGATCATCTGGACCTGCTACAGCGTGCCTGTCCACAACCGCATCAAAAAAAGCTCGGGCTGTTTCTGGATTTCAGCGAACGCTTCGACGAAGACGAGGTTCCAGATCCCTATTACGGCGGTACGCAGGGATTTGAACATGTGCTCGATCTGGTGGAGGACGCAGCAACCCAGCTCATATTGAAACTGAGCGCGAATCGCCGGGATACCGTCCCCGGCGTATCGCCGGAGACATGATGAACAACGGGCGCCATGCTTTCGCAGGGCGCCCGTTGCTTTTCCTGATTACGAGCGTCAGTCGTTTTTGGTTTCCACCATCTGCAGGGGTTCGTTGACGACCACCGGCGCTGGTTTCGGCTTGCGGCCGAGGGGCTGTGCCGGTGCAAAGGCGTCAGCGGCCGGTGTCGCATGGCTGGTTTCAATCATGACCAGACCCGCCTGTTGCAGCGATCCCGAAAGATCCACCGGAGCGGGTTTCGGCGCCGGCGGAACAATGATCGGTTCGGCAACGGGAGTTACCGGCTGAGGCGGCGCCGCGACGAATTGCGGGGCAGGCTCGGCGGCGGGGGCCGGCGCGGGAGCTGCGACGGGCAGCGGAATCGGCTCTGCGACCACTACGGCGGTCGGGGCGACCGGTTCGGCAGCGACCGGTACCGGCTCTACACGGGCCACAGGGGCAACAACTACCTCGGCGACGGGGGCTGCTGCCATCGGCTCGACGGCCGGCGCGTGGGTTGGCTGCGGGGCAGCGGCTTCCGTCGCGACAGGGGCGAACTCGTTGGTTTGATCCGCGACGAGTCCGCCTGCTGCGGCTTCTGGTGTGCTGCCTTCTTCGCTGCGACCTCGTCCACGACCGCGACCACGAGTTCGGCGTCCGCTGCGGGCTTCACCGTCCTGGCTGGTGGCTGGACCGTTTTCGTGGCCAGGAGTCGGCGCTGGCGACACGGCGTTTTGTACGGCGTTTGCATCGCCGCGCGGTGCGCGTGGTTCTCTCGGCTCTCTCGGCTCCTTGGGTTCGCGCGGGGGACGCGGTTCACGCGCCTCCCTAGGCTCGCGGACTTCCTTCGGCTCGCGTGCTTCTCTCGGCTCGCGCGGTTCGTTGCGACCATCGCGTGGGCGGCGGTTGCTGCCTTCGGCTTGTGTTTCGTCGCGCTTGCCCTGAGGGCGCGGCGTCTGCTCGCTGCGTTCCTTGCGTTCGCCGCCTTCGCGAGTATCGCGCCCGTCGCGGCGACTGTTGCGGTCGCGTCCACCGCGACCACCTTCGCGATTGCCATCCCGGTTGCGGTCGCGTCCACCTTCACGGCGCGGCGGCTTGTCCGTTTTTTCAGCACTGGCGACAGGTGCTGCCGCCTTCTCATCTCCCAGGAAGAAGGCGACAACCCGGGCGAAGAAGCCGCCTTTGTTTGCCGCTGCGGGCTGGATCAGGAGCGGAGCTGCCTTGGGCTCGACGATCGGCGCCGGCTGATCGGGAGTGATGCCCTTCACCGCGGCTTCAATCCGCACCGGCTTCGCTTCGGTTTGCGTGGAAGGTGGCTGGTAGGCTTCTTCAACCGGTTTTTCCGCCATCTGGTAGCTGGCGAGGGCGATGCCCTCGGCGTTCAACTGATCATGGCGCAGGCGAACGATTTCATGCGCCGGCGTCTCGAGGTGGCGGTTGGGCACGATCACCAGATTGACGCGGTGGCGCATCTCGATGCGGGAGATATCGACGCGCTTCTCATTGAGCAGGAAGGTGGCCACATCGACCGGAACCTGGCAGTGCAGCGCGCCGGTGTTTTCCTTCATGGCTTCCTCTTCGAGGATGCGCAGGATGTGCAGCGCGGCGGATTCGGTGCTGCGGATGTGGCCGGTGCCGGTACAGCGCGGGCAGGTGATGTAGCTGGTTTCGGCGAGCGCCGGACGCAGGCGCTGGCGTGACAGTTCGAGCAGGCCGAAACGGCTGATCTTGCCGGTCTGGACCCGGGCGCGGTCGAAATGCAGGGCGTCGCGCAGGCGATTCTCCACTTCACGCTGGTTCTTGGCCGATTCCATGTCGATGAAGTCGATTACGATCAGACCGCCGAGGTCGCGCAAGCGCAACTGGCGGGCGATTTCGTCGGCGGCTTCGCAGTTGGTGCGCAATGCCGTTTCCTCGATATCGCTGCCCTTGGTGGCACGGCCAGAGTTGACGTCGACCGACACCAGCGCTTCGGTATGGTCGATGACGATCGCACCACCCGAGGGCAGTGTGACCTGCCGCGAGTAGGCCGATTCGATCTGGTGTTCGATCTGGAAACGCGAGAACAGTGGCACGTCGTCGTGGTAACGCTTGACGCGATTCACAGTTCCCGGCATCACATGCGCCATGAACTGCTGCGCCTGTTCGAAGATTTCATCGGTATCAATCAGAATTTCGCCGATCTCCGAATGGAAGTAGTCGCGGATGGCGCGGATGACGAGGCTGGATTCCTGATAGATGAGGAAAGCGCCGTTCTGTGCTTTGGACGCACCATCGATGGCGGCCCAGAGTTGCAGCAGGTAGTTCAGGTCCCACTGCAGTTCTTCCAGTCCGCGGCCAATGCCTGCGGTACGGGCGATCAAGCTGGTTCCGGCCGGAACGATCAGTTGGTCCATGATTTCGCGCAGTTCCTGCCGGTCATCACCCTCGACGCGACGCGAGACGCCGCCGCCACGCGGGTTGTTCGGCATCAGCACCAGGTAGCGGCCGGCCAGCGAAACATAGGTGGTCAGCGCAGCGCCCTTGTTGCCGCGCTCGTCCTTTTCGACCTGGACGATGAGTTCCTGGCCATTGCTGAGGACGTCCTGGATGCGCGCCTTACCGGCGTCGACGCCGGGCTTGAAATAGGTGCGGGAAATCTCCTTGAACGGCAGAAAGCCATGGCGCTCGGCGCCATAGTCTACAAAAGCGGCTTCGAGACTCGGCTCGATGCGCGTGATGACGGCCTTGTAGATGTTGCTCTTGCGTTGTTCCTTGTTGGCTGATTCGATGTCGAGGTCAATCAGTTTCTGACCATCAACGATCGCGACGCGGAGTTCCTCAGCCTGCGTCGCATTGAAAAGCATGCGTTTCATGTGTGCTCCCGCGCGCATTCACTGGCAGGCGGGCACGACAAGTCGCACACTGCGGGCGTCAGGACGCGGGCAGTGTGCCTCGGGTTTGCGGTTGGTTCGGCGTTTTCATGGTGCCTATGGTGTAGCGTGGCAAACGGGTTAAATGACTTGTCTTCGGTAAGGCGGCTGTTGACTCATGGTCAGCGGCCGGCAATCTGTGCCCAATTCTGTGCGTGTGTAGCGCGCAATCAAGTAGTATCGCTCTTTCGGGCGAGCGAAACACCCTGTGGTCGGCTGGTCGCGTTACCGGTCGGAGTTGTGAAGTCCGGCGGCTGTCTTCTGCTGCTTTCGCGCCCTTGTTGCCTCCATGCATTCGATCGCTGACAAGCGACACTGCAATGGCGGCAACAACACCCCGGGATCCGTGCCACCGACGCCACTTCGGGCCGCCGGGCACACCGTCTCGGGACGGCTAACCAAGTCATCAGTATATTGCAAATGAAGGACTTAAGCAAAGATTCGGTTACATGGCTTGAGGTCGGCGAGGAGTCCGAAGGCCAGCGCCTCGACAATTTCCTGCTGCGCATCGCCAAGGGCGTGCCGAAGAGCCACATCTATCGCATCGTGCGTAGCGGCGAGGTGCGGGTGAATAAGGGCCGCGTGCAGGCCGAGTATCGGCTTCAGCTCGGCGACCGGGTGCGGGTGCCGCCCATGCGAACCGCCGAGCGGCCGTCGCAAGCCGCTGTTCCAGCGAGAGATTTCAACATCGCGTTTGAAGATGAGGCGCTCATCGTAATCGACAAGCCGGCCGGCGTAGCGGTGCATGGCGGCAGCGGCGTTTCCTTCGGGGTCATCGAGCAGTTGCGCCGCGCGCGGCCGCTGGCCAAGTTTCTGGAACTGGCGCACCGACTGGATCGGGATACCTCGGGCCTTCTCGTGGTGGCCAAGAAGCGCATGGCGCTGACCAAACTGCACGACCAGTTTCGCGACGGCGGTATCAGCAAGCGTTATCTGGCGCTGGTCAAGGGCCGTTGGCGCAACGAACTGCAACATGTTCGCCTGCCCTTGCACAAATACCTGACGGCGGAGGGCGAACGACGGGTCAGCGTCAATCCCGAGGGCAAGGCGTCGCATTCCATCGTGCGGCTGGTGGCGCGCTGGGAGAACTTCAGTCTGGTCGAGGTGGAGCTGAAGACGGGGCGGACGCACCAGATTCGCGTACACCTTGCGCATCTGGGCTTCCCGATCGCCGGCGATGACAAGTATGGCGATTTTCCGTTGAACAAGGCCTTGCAGAAGACCGGGCTCGGCCGCATGTTCCTGCATGCGGCGAAGCTTGCGCTGCCGCATCCGCTGTCCGGGGCGCCCGTGGAACTCGAATCGCCGCTGCCGGTGGAATTGCGCAGCTTTACCGAAAAGCTCGATAGAAACGAGAAAAGGGATTATGGCCAAGCGTTTTGAACTGATCGTCTTCGACTGGGACGGTACTCTCATGGATTCGACGGGTGCCATCGTCGCCAGCATCCAGGCGGCGGCGCGGGATCTGGGTATTCCGGAGCCATCCGACGAGCGCGCGCAGCACATCATCGGTCTCGGCCTGATCGATGCCTTGCGCCACGCCTTGCCTGACCTGCCGACGGCACAGTACAAAGAGGTCGCAGAGCGTTATCGTCATCACTATCTGTCGCGCGATCAGGATCTGCTGTTGTTCGCTGGCGCCGAGGCGCTGATCGACGAGTTGGCAGCGGCCGGTCACCATCTGGCCGTAGCGACCGGCAAGACACGCAAAGGTCTGGATCGGGCCTTCGCGGTCAGCGGGCTGGGTCCGCGCTTCCATGCCTCGCGCTGCGCGGACGAATGTCATTCCAAGCCGCATCCGCAGATGCTCGAGGAACTGATGGCGGAGTTCGGCGTGGAGCCGGATGCAACCCTGATGATCGGCGATACCACGCATGATCTGCTGATGGCCCGCAACGCCGGTGTGGCCGCGCTGGGCGTGGCCTACGGCGCTCATCCGCGCGTGGCACTGGAGGCGGAAGCCCCTATTTATTGTGCGGCCAATGTGGCCGAATTGGCGGCGTGGCTGCGACAAGAGGCTTGAAGCAGCACCTGATCTGCGCCAGCGCGGAATTGGTCGAGGGCGGACCCGGCGTACGTTTCACGGCGGAGCGCCACGGAGTTAGCGAACCGGCCTTTGTCGTGCGTTTTCGCGGCCGGGTTCATGCCTATCTGAACCGCTGCGCCCATGTGCCGGTAGAAATGGACTGGCAACAAGGCGAGTTCTTCGATCATTCAGGCTTATACTTGATTTGCGCTACACACGGCGCGTTGTATGCGCCGGAATCAGGGCGTTGTCTAGGTGGGCGTTGCAATGGCAAAGGCCTCACCGCCTTGTCTGTGATTGAGAATGACGGGCAAATCTTATTGATTGAGGAAGGTCAGGAAAGTGTCGGATAGCAATGATACGCAGTGGGAACGCAAGGTTCTCGAGAAGCTTGCGCTTGAAGCCCTCACCGAGCAGCGGCGCGGTCGCCGCTGGGGCATCTTTTTCAAGTTGCTCGGGTTCGGCTATGTGGCGGTGATTCTTGGTTTCGTGGTGGACTGGGGACAGGCCGACAAACTCGCCGATGGAGCCAAATTCACCGCTTTGGTGAGTCTGAACGGTGTCATCAAGGCCAAGGGTGACGCCAATGCCGAGCATATCGTCAGCGGCCTGCAGGCGGCCTTCGAGGACAAGCATACGGCGGGGGTGATTCTGCGCATCAACAGTCCAGGCGGCAGCCCGGTCCAGTCAGGAATCATCAACGACGAAATGCGTCGCTTGCGCGCAGCGCATCCGGACATTCCGCTTCACGTCGTGGTCGAGGATGTCTGCGCTTCCGGCGGCTACTACGTTGCGGCGGCAGCGGACAAGATCTTCGTGGACAAGGCAAGCATCATTGGCTCCATCGGCGTGCTGATGGATGGCTTTGGTTTTACCGGCACCATGGAAAAGCTTGGCGTCGAGCGGCGGCTGCTGACTGCGGGAGAGAGTAAGGGCTTTCTCGATCCTTTTTCGCCGCAAAATGAACAACACAAGGATCATGCCAAGCAGATGCTGAGCGAAGTCCACGCGCAATTCATCGATGTGGTGAGAAAAGGCCGCGGCAAGAGGCTCAAGGAAACGCCCGACATGTTTTCCGGCCTGATGTGGACCGGCGCCAAGAGCATCGAAATGGGTCTGGCCGACGGTTACGGCACTGTCGATAGCGTCGCGCGCGATGTTTTCAAGGCGAGCGATGTGCGTGATTTCAGCGTCAAGCAGAACCTTGCCGAAAAGTTTGCCAAACAGTTCGGCGTGGACATGGCCGAGAGCATGGCAAACGTTCTGACGGGCTTTACGTTACGCTGATGGCGCTGACGCCCATGTCGGCCATCAGGAGTTCCTGAGCGCAGATGCGCCTGCGTCGCGTCGGCTTGATCCGGTATTCGCCGTTGCCGTTCATTTCCCAGGCCTGACAGTTGTCGGCGAGATAGGGTTTGAGCCCTTCCTTGAGCACCCGCCGCTTGAGTTTGGGTTCGAGCACCGGGAAGCTGATCTCGATGCGGCGGAAGAAATTGCGTTCCATCCAGTCGGCGCTGGAAAGGTAGATGTTCTGCTTGCCGTTGGCGTGGAAATAGAAAATGCGGTGATGCTCAAGAAAGCGCCCGATCACCGAGCGAACCCGGATGTTTTCCGAGAGGCCTTTCACTCCGGGCCGTAGCGAGCAAACGCCGCGGATGATCAGGTCGACGGTGACGCCAGCCGCGCTGGCCTCATACAAGGCCGCAATGATCTCAGGTTCGAGCAGGGCGTTCATTTTGGCGATGATGCGCGCCGGCTTGCCCGCACTGGCTGCCTCGGTCTCGGCGCGGATCGCCGCCAGCATCTTCGGATGGAGGGAAAACGGCGCCTGCCACAGGTGCTTCAGGGCGCTGGCCTTGCCCAGGCCGGTAAGCTGCTTGAATACCTCGTTGACGTCGTTCCCGATCTCCGGGTTGGCGGTCATCAGGCCAAAGTCCGTATAGAAGCGCGTGGTGCGCGGATGGTAGTTGCCGGTGCCGAGGTGTATGTAGCGGCGGTAGCCCTGATCTTCGCGCCGCAATACCATCAGCATCTTGGCATGGGTCTTGTAGCCGACCACGCCGTAGACCACATGGGCCCCCACTTCTTCCAGCCGCGCCGCGATGGAAAGATTGGCTTCCTCCTCGAAGCGTGCCATCAGTTCCACCACCACCGTGACTTCCTTGCCTGTCTCCGCAGCGCGCAGCAGATGTTCCATGAGTACCGAGTCGGTGCCGGTGCGATACACGGTCATTTTGATCGCCACCACCTGAGGGTCGTCCGCCGCCTGCTGCAACAGCTGGATGACCGGGGTGAAAGACTGAAACGGGTGATGCATCAGGATGTCTTGTCTGCGGATGCTGGCGAAAATGTCGTAACGCTTGGTCAGCACTTTGGGCAGGCCGGGCTGGAACAGCGGATACATGAGATCGGGGCGATCCACCTGATCGGGTACCGACATCAGCCGCACCAGATTGACGATGCCCGGCACGCGATAGAGGTCGTTGCGCGCCAGGCCGAACTGCTGCAGCAGAAAGTCGGTCATGATCTCCGAACAATTGTCGGCCACTTCCAGGCGTACGGCATCACCAAAGTGGCGTTGCGGCAGTTCGCCCTGCAACGCGATGCGCAGGTTCTTCACTTCCTCGTCATCGACAAACAGATCGGAATTGCGCGTAACGCGGAACTGATAGCAGCCGAGAACGTTCATGCCGGCGAACATTTCGCCGACGTATTCATGGACCACCGATGACAGAAAGACAAAACCGTAATCGACCCCGCAAAGTTCCTTGGGTACCTGAATGACTCGCGGCAGCGCGCGTGGCGCCTGAACAATGGCGGCGCCCGAACTGCGGCCGAAGGCGTCGGTTCCTTCCAGTTCAACGGCAAAGTTGAGGCTCTTGTTCAGCACGCGCGGGAAAGGATGGGAGGGATCGAGTCCGATCGGGGTCAGCACCGGCATCACTTCCTTGACGAAGAATTCGCGTATCCAGGCGCGTTGAGCGTCGTTCCAAAGGCTGCGCCGAAAGAACGCGATGCCCTCCTTTTCAAGTGCCGGGAGTATCGCTTCGTTCAGCAGTGCGTACTGCTCGGCGATCAGTTGGTGCGCCTGTTCGGTCAGGCGGCGAAACACATCCAGTGGTGGCAGGCCGTCCGCGCCGGCGGCGTGGCTGCCCAGCTTGATCTGTTCCTTGAGGCCGGCGACGCGGATTTCGAAGAACTCGTCAAGATTGGAGGAGACGATGCACAGAAAGCGCAGCCGCTCCAGCAACGGTACCCGGCTGTCGGCGGCCTGGGCGAGAACGCGCCGGTTGAAGGCGAGCAGGGATAGCTCGCGATTGAGGAACTGTTCGTTGCGAAATCGGCGCGAGTTCGGCATGACGTCTTTCAGACGATTCGAATTGGATAATTATGTGTCACTTTTGTTGCCACATCATGACACGAATCAAAGCTGGAGCAGGAGGTAGAATCAATCCATGGCCTACGAACTGATTGCTGCGGTCGATCTCGGCTCCAACAGCTTTCGCCTCCAGGTGGGGCGGATTGTGGCCAACCAGATCTATCCTCTGGACGGGCTCAAGGAGTCGGTAAGACTGGCTGCGGGTTTGACCCCCGACAAGCGGCTCGACACGGCGGCCCAGCAGCGCGGCGTCGAGGCGCTGTCGCGTTTTGGCGAGCGCCTGCGTGATTTCGACCAAGGGGCTGTGCGCGCGGTCGCGACCAACACCTTGCGCGTGGCGAAGAATGCCTCGCAGTTCCTGGAAAAGGCCGAGGCCGCCCTGGGTTTCCCCATCGAAGTGATTGCCGGGCGTGAAGAAGCGCGTTTGATCTATCTCGGCGTTGCCCACACCCTGGCCAACCCGCAGACGCGCCAGTTGGTCGTCGATATCGGCGGCGGCTCGACCGAATTCATCATCGGCCAGAACATCGATCCGATTCAATTGGAATCGCTCTACATGGGCTGTGTCAGCTACAGCCTGCGCTTCTTTCCGGAAGGGCGCGTCGACAAGCGTTCCTTCAAGGAAGCCGAACTCGCGGCGCGCCGCGAGTTGCAGACCATCGTCCACGCCTACCGTGAGACAGGTTGGGACGAGGCCATCGGCTCGTCCGGCACGGCCAAGGCGATTGTCGATCTGCTCGAGTTGAACGGCTTCTCCGATCATGGCCTTACCCGCGACGGACTGGACAAGTTGCGTGACGAACTCCTGCACGCTGGTGAGGCGTCGCGCATGAAGTTGCAGGGGCTGAGGGCCGACCGGATTCCGGTACTGCCGGGCGGCCTGGCGATCATGTCGGCCGTATTCAAGGAGTTCGGCCTGGAGCGGATGGCCTTTTCAGAAGGCGCCCTGCGTCTTGGCGTGCTGTATGACCAGCTTGGTCGCTATCACCATGACGATCTGCGCGAAGCTACGGTGAATCGCTTCATGCAGCGCTATGAAGTGGACCGGAAGCAGGCGGCGCGCGTCACTCAGACTGCTCTCGGCCTGTTCAATCAGATGGTCCCGGCTAACCGGGAGGCGGAGCATCCGGACGCGCAATTCCTGGTCTGGGCCGCCCGTCTGCACGAGGTCGGAATTTCCGTCGCGCACTCGAGCTATCACAAGCACAGTGCCTACATCCTTGCCAATGCCGACATGCCGGGGTTTTCGCGGCGCGATCAGACGCGTCTCTCGCGGCTGGTGCTGGCGCATCGGGGCAAGTTGGAGCGGGCCCAGCCCTTGCGCGGAGAAGCTCCGCAATGGACACTGATTCTTTGTCTGCGGGTGGCTGTCTTGCTGCATCGCTCGCGCGATGACCAGCCCTTGCCGCCGCTTGCCATCGAAGCCACCCGCAACGGATTTCAGCTGAAGCTGGATGATTCGGGGCTGGAGGCATTGCCGCTCACTGCCGCGACGCTGGAGGATGAAGCACAGCAATGGGCCGGCATTGGCAGCGAACTTCGGATTCAGCGCGACGCCTGATATCGCGGGACATGAGGCGTGGCTATAATCAGGCTCATCTCATCCCCCCAACGCAAGCATCTGCCCGATGTCCGCCGCGCGCATTGAAGTGATCGTTCGCGAAGGCGGACGCGTTGTCAGGCTCTCCGGGCGGTGGACGGTGGCGACCACTTCGCGGCGTGCTGTGGGACTGGCCGACGAACTGAGTCGCGTTGCCGATCCGACCAGCAGCTGGGACTGCCTCGACCTTGAGGCGATTGACAGCGCCGGCGCCATATTGCTTTGGCGCGCCTGGGGTCGGGCCTTGCCGCTCCAGTTGTCGATCAAACCGGAGCATTGGCGGGTCTTTGAGCGCATTGAGACCGCCGATCACGAGCCGCGGGCGGCGATCGTGCCGGTTTCACCCCTGCATGGCGTGATGTTCCTCGGCACGGTGGTGATCGGCATTGGTCGCCATCTGGTCGATTTTGTAGCCCTGGTGGGTCAATTCGGCTTGGATCTGGCGCATGTCCTGCGCAACCCCGCCGATCTGCCGCGCCGGGAGATTTCGGCCAACCTGTACAAGAGCGGGGTACGCGCGATGCCGGTTACCGCGCTGGTCGGCTTTCTGATCGGCGTCGTGCTTTCCTACCTGTCGGCCCTTCAGCTCAAACAGTTCGGGGCGGATATTTTTATCGTGAATATCATCGGCCTCGGCATTATCCGGGAGCTCGGACCGGTTCTGGTCGCGATTCTGGTTGCCGGGCGCTCCGGTTCTGCGATGACGGCGCAACTTGGCGTGATGCGCGTCACCGAGGAAATAGACGCGCTGGCGACGATGGGCGTGCCGCGCGGATTGCGGCTGATTTTCCCCAAGGTGGTGGCGCTGACCATCGCCATGCCCCTGCTGGTCTTGTGGAGCACCGCGATAGCGCTGGTCGGCGGCATGCTCTCGGCACAGTTGCAGCTTGACATCTCCTACGGGTTCTTCTTCCAGACCTTGCCGCGCGTGGTGCCAGCGGCCAACCTGTGGATCGGGCTGATCAAGGGAACGGTATTCGGCATGTTCGTTGCGTTGATAGCCTGCCACTTCGGTCTCAGGGTACGACCCAACACGGAAAGCCTGTCGAGCAACACGACGGCTTCGGTGGTTTCGGCAATCACGGTCGTGATCGTGATCGATGCCCTGTTTGCCGTCGCCACCCGTAGCATCGGCCTGCCGGGATGAAAGCCCTGCCATGACAACGCCCGTCATCCGCATTCGTGATCTGTCCACCCGCTTCGGTGAGGTGTGGATTCACAAGGGGCTCGACCTCGATATCGAGCGCGGCGAACTGGTTTCGCTGGTGGGCGGTTCCGGCAGTGGCAAGACCACGCTGCTGCGCATGGTGGTCGGCTTGCTCCTGCCTGCCAGCGGCAGCATCGAAATTTTCGGCGAGCCCTTGTTTGGCGGCGGCGTTGCCCGCGAACGCGAGTTGCGGCAGCGCTTCGGCGTGCTGTTTCAGCAGGGTGCGCTGTTTTCGGCGTTCAACGTGTTCGACAACATCGCATTCCCCCTGCGCGAACTGAACCGCTACGACGAGGAAGCCATTCACGACCTGGTGATGCTCAAGCTGTCCATGGTCGAACTGCTGCCGCGCCACGGCAAGCTGATGCCGGCCGAGCTTTCCGGCGGCATGATCAAGCGCGTCGCACTGGCGCGCGCACTGGCGCTCGAGCCGGAACTGCTGCTGCTCGACGAGCCGACCGCCGGCCTCGATCCGGACCGTTCCGACAGTTTCGTGCGCCTGATCCGCATGCTGGGCCAGGAACTGGGCCTCACCGTCATGCTGGTCACGCATGACCTCGATACACTGGCGGCACTCTCCACCCGCGTCGCGGTGCTCGCCGAGCAGCGCATCCTGGCCTATGGCACGACAGAGGAAATCATGCAGATTGACCACCCTTTTATTCGCAACTTCTTCCTTTCCGAGCGCAGCGTGCGGGCCCTGCAGAATTCAGGGCTCGCGGCCGCGCCACACTGAAAGCGCCGAACCATGGAAAACCGATCCCACGCGCTGGCCGCCGGAATTTTCACCCTCCTGCTGGGCCTTGCCTCCGCCGTTGCCATCTGGTGGCTGGGGCAGAGCGACGAGTCGACCACGACCTATGTTCTGGAAACGCGGCGCAACGTGACCGGACTCAACGTCCAGGCGCAGGTGCGCTATCGCGGCATTCGGGCCGGCAAGGTGTCAGCCATCGAGCCGGACGCAGCCGATCCGCGGGTGATCCTGGTGCGCATCAACGTCGACAGCCGCTTCAAGCTGACCAAGGGAAGCACTGCCCAACTCGGCTACCAGGGTGTTACGGGCCTAGCCTATGTGCAGATCGAGGATGACGGCACTTCAATCGAGCCGCTGGTCGGGAAGGACGGCGAACCGCCGCGGATTGCCCTGCGGCCGACGCTGTTCGACACGCTGGGTGAGAAGGCGGGCGACATCGTGGACCAGATCAGCGTGGCCTCCCTGCGGCTGGGCAAGGTGCTGGATGAGAAGAACGTGCAGAATTTTTCGCGCGCAGTGGACAATGTGGCTGCCGCGTCGGACGGCCTGCGCGAGATGCCTGCCATACTGGCGTCGCTGCGCGAAGCCCTTTCCGAGAGCAATCTGCGCAACCTGCGGCAGATTCTGGTGCACGTCGAAAAGACAGCCGGAGAGAGCGCGCCGCTTACCGCGGAAATACGCGAATTGGTCAAGTCGATGAGTGCCCTGTCGCACCGCTTCGACCAGCTTGCAAGCGGGGCCGGTGATGAGCTGACGACCGTCACGCTGCCGCGCGCCAATGCTTTGATGCGCGAGTTGGCGACCAATTCGCGGCAGCTGTCGCGCGTTCTCGACGGCCTTGAAAGCAACCCGCAGATGCTGCTTTTCGGCCGCGGCGCGGCAGTGCCCGGGCCCGGTGAGGCTGGATTTTCTGCCCCGGTAAAACAGGGAGGAGAACGATGATGAAGCGAGCAGTCTCAATTCTTGCAGGCTTGCTGCTGGCGGCCTGCGGCGGCAATGTGCGAACGGCCGAAGTGGTTCGCTACGACTTCGGCAGTCTGGCGGCGAAGGTGACAGAGTCGTGGACGGGGTCGCGCGTCCCTGTGGCGACGGTCGAGGTGCAGGCGTCATCGTGGCTCGCGGGGCCGGACATGCATTTTCGTCTGGTCTATGCAGAACCCCTGAGCCGCCGCAGCTATGCCGAAAGCCGCTGGGCGGCACCGCCCGCAGAATTGCTGGAAGCTTTTCTGAAGCGCCGGATCGTGTTCGGACAGCCCGACTTCGGCGGCGCCGGCTGTCGCCTGCAACTGGTTCTCGACGAACTGGAGCAGCGCTACGATGATCCGCAAGGCAGCAAACAGGTGCTCGAAGTTCGCGCGCGGTTGACGCCCTTGCGCGGCGCAGAGACGATTTCCAGGCGGACTTTCCTGATCCAGAAACCGGCGGCAAGCGCGACTGCAGGAGGTGGAGCGGCTGCAACGCGCGATGCGGTACAGGCTCTGGCTGACGATCTGGGAACATGGTTGGAAACAGCAGGCCGCGAGAAGCCTGCTATCGTCGAGCGTTGCCGTACTTACTAACCCACTCTGAGAGGGAAACCCCATGAGCAATCCCTATGCCACCGGACTGGACAAGAATCCGGCCAACTACGTACCGCTGACACCGCTGACCTTCATCGAGCGTTCGGCTTACATTTATCCCGAGCGGGTGGCGACGATCCACGGCCAGCGTCGCTTTACCTGGGGCCAGGAGTACGAGCGCAGCCGGCGCCTGGCGTCCGCACTGGCGGCGCACGGAGTCGGTGCTGGCGATACGGTGGCGGCGATGCTCAACAATACGCCGGAGATGTTCGAGTGCCATTTCGGCGTGCCGATGTGTGGCGCCGTGCTCAACACGCTGAACACGCGACTCGATGCCGAGTCGATTGCCTTCATGCTCAACCATGGCGAGGCCAAGGTACTGATCGCCGACCGCGAGTATTCGCCGATGGTGAAGAAAGCCCTGGCCGACCTGGGGCGCGAGATACTCGTCATCGATGTCGATGATCCCGAGTACACCGGCCCCGGCGAGCGTGTCGGCAACATCGACTATGAAACCTTGCTGGCCGGCGGTCATCCCGACTATGCGTGGAAGACGCCGGCAGACGAGTGGGAGGCGATATCGCTCAACTACACCTCCGGCACCACCGGCAATCCCAAGGGCGTCGTGTATCACCACCGCGGCGCCTATCTCAATGCCCTGTCCAACATTGTCTCCTGGGGCATGCCGCCGCAATCGGTATATCTATGGACTCTGCCGATGTTCCACTGCAACGGCTGGTGCTTCCCGTGGACCGTGGCGGCCAATTCCGGCACCAACGTCTGCCTGCGCCGCGTCGATCCCAAGCTCATTCTCGATGCGATCCGCGAGCACAAGGTCAGCCACTACTGCGGTGCCCCGATCGTGCATTCGATGCTGATCAGCGCGCCGGCAGCGTGGCGCGAAGGCATCAACCACAAGGTTTCGGCACTGGTCGCCGCCGCGCCGCCGCCGGCCGCGGTGATCGAAGGCATGGGTCAGATCGGCTTCAACATCACCCATGTCTATGGCCTGACCGAAACCTACGGCCCGGCCGCCGTCTGCGCCAAGCACGAGGACTGGCTGGATCTGCCGCTGGACGAACAGGTGCGCCTCAACGGCCGCCAGGGCGTGCGCTACCACTGCCAGGAGGGCATCACCGTGATGGATCCCGAGACCATGCAGCCGGTGCCCTGGGACGACCAGACCATGGGCGAAATCATGTTCCGCGGCAACATCGTGATGAAGGGCTACCTGAAGAACCCGACGGCAACGGCGGAGGCGTTTCATGGCGGCTGGTATCACACCGGCGATCTGGCCGTGATGCAGCCCGACGGCTACATCAAGATCAAGGACCGCAGCAAGGACGTCATCATCTCCGGCGGTGAGAACATTTCGTCGATCGAGGTCGAGGACACGCTGTATCGCCACCCGGCGGTGATGGGCGCGGCGGTGGTGGCGACGCCCGATGCGAAATGGGGCGAAGTGCCCTGTGCCTTCATCGAGTTGCGTGAAGGCGCCGACGTGACGGCCGAGGAACTGACGGAGTTCTGCCGCCAGCGCATGGCGCGCTTCAAGGTGCCCAAACATTTCATTTTCGAGGCCTTGCCGAAAACCTCGACCGGCAAGATCCAGAAATTCGTGCTGCGCCAGAAGGCCAAGTCGGCTCTTTCCTTCGAGTAGGTTCCGCTACCGATGATCTGGATGCCCCGCGTCGCCGCGGCGCTCCCGACATTTCTGGTCGCCGTCGGCGATTCGCCGCTGTGGGGCAGGGGCGAGCAAAAATTGGTACTTCAGGGCCGCTCTGCGGCAAAATGAGCCCATCGAACACCGCAAGGAGACAGCGCCATGAATTCACCCGGGGAAACCACATTACCGATCCTGATGCGCGAAGACAGGGATGGCGTCACGACCCTGACGCTCAACCGTCCGGCGCAGTTCAACTCGCTTTCGGAAGAAATGCTGAGTGAGTTGCAGGCCGCACTCGATGGCATCGCCAGGGACAAGGCCGTCCGTGCCGTGGTCATAGCCGGTGCCGGCAAGGCTTTCTGCGCCGGCCATGACCTCAAGCAGATGCGCGCCAACCACAGCAAGGCCTACATGCAGCAACTGTTCAAGGCTTGCGGCAAGGTCATGATGACTATTGTCGAAATGCCGCAGCCGGTGATCGCGCGGATTCACGGGATTGCTACGGCAGCCGGTTGCCAACTGGTCGCCATGTGCGACCTGGCGGTGGCGGCTGAGGGAGCGCGGTTTGCGGTTTCCGGCATCAACGTCGGCCTCTTCTGCTCCACGCCCTCGGTCGCGCTGGGTCGCGCCATGGGCCGCAAGGAGGCGATGGAAATGCTGCTGACCGGCGATTTCATCGATGCCGCCGAGGCGCAGCGGCGCGGCCTGATCAATCGGGTGGTGCCGCTGGAGCAGCTCGATGCCGAGGTGAAGAAGCTCACCGACTCGATCTGTGCCAAGTCGGCGCTAGCCGTTGGAATGGGCAAGCAGATGTTCTACAAGCAGCTCGAAATGGGCCTCGACGGCGCCTATCAGCTGGCCTCGGAGACCATGGCCTGCAACATGATGGCAGCCGATGCGGCGGAAGGCATCGATGCCTTCATGCAGAAGCGCAAGCCGGAATGGAAGGGCTGCTAAAAGGTCGGCGCTGGCTCGCTCTGCGTGCCTGGGATGCCGCTTCGCGGGCAGGCAACGGCGGCTGAAGGGGTGGAGCCGGTTCCCACGCTCGATCAAGCGGCGCAACTGCTGTCCATCGTAGACAGGCTGGTGGCTGAAGTGCGCCCTGGCGGGCGCTCGAAGGCCGGGCTCGACAGTACGCTGGAGCGGGATCTGGGGCTGGACAGTCTGGCGCGGGTGGAGCTGCTGGCGCGCATCGAGCAGGCCTTCGGCGTGCGCTTGAGCGACGAGGTGCTGGGCTCGGCCGAGACGCCGCGCGACTTGCTCAGGGCCGTCGCGGCCAGTGCGCCGGCGGCGGCGGAAGGCGCCAGCGCTCCGACGCCGTGGGTCGCTCCGGGCGCGGAAGAGGGCAGCCCGGACAGCGCCGCTACACTGGTGGAGGTATTGCAATGGCATGCCCGCCGCCATCCGCAGCGGCCGCATGTCCTCTTTCAACGCAGCGCGACGGAAACCGACACGCTCGACTACGGGCAGTTGCTGGCAACGGCACGGCAGGTGGCCGCCGGCCTGCGCCAGATTGGAATCGCCCCGGGCCAGTGCGTGGCCCTGATGCTGCCGACGGGGCTCGAATTTTTCCACAGCTTCTTCGGCATCCTGCTCGCCGGCGCGGTGCCGGTGCCGATCTACCCGCCGACGCGACCCGGCCAGATCGAGGATCATCTGCGTCGCCAGGCCGGCATTCTGCAGAACTGCGAAGCCGCGGCCCTGATCAGCTTCGATGCGGCGCGGCTGGTGGCGCGGATCCTTTCGGGCCTGGTGCCGAGCCTGCGCGAGGTGACGACGCCGCATGAATTGCGCGACGCGGGCAAGTCGGCGGCGCCGGCGGCGGATCATCATGCCGGCGCTAACGACATCGCGCTGCTGCAATACACCTCCGGCTCCACCGGCAATCCCAAGGGCGTGACGCTGGATCACGGCAACCTGCTGGCCAACATCCGCGCCTGGGGCCAGGCGGTGCAGGTGATGCCATCGGACGTGGTGGTCAGCTGGCTGCCGCTGTATCACGACATGGGCCTGATCGGCGCCTGGCTGGGCAGCCTCTACCATGCCTGCCCGCTGGTGCTAATGTCGCCGCTGGATTTTCTGGCGCGCCCCGAGCGCTGGCTGTGGGCCATCCATCAGCACCGCGGCACCGTCACCGCAGCGCCCAACTTTGCCTTTGAGCTCTGCCTGCGACATCTCGATCCAGCCCGGCTGCAAGGTCTCGACCTGAGTTCCTGGCGCTACGCCGCCAATGGCGCCGAACCGGTGGCGGCCGAAGCGCTGGCCCGCTTTGCTGCCGCATTCAGGCCTTACGGCTTTCGCGCCGAAGCGCTGGCGCCGGTTTATGGGCTGGCCGAGTGCACCGTTGGTCTCGCCGTGTCGCCGCCCGGACGCGGGCCGCTGATCGACCATGTGCGGCGCGAGCCACTGGCCGCTGGCGAGGCTCTGCCGGCGGCGGTCGACGATGTCCATGCGCTGCATCTGGTGGCCTGCGGCCGGCCGCTGCCGGGTCATGAAGTGCGCATCGTCGATGAGGCCGGCGGCGAACTGCCGCCGCGCCGCGTCGGCCGCCTCGAGTTCCGCGGTCCGTCGGCGACGCGCGGCTACTATCGCAATGCAGAGGCCAGCAGCCAGCTGATCCGCGACGGCTGGCTCGACTCCGGCGATCTGGCTTATCTTGCCGAGGGTGACATCGTCATCACCGGACGCATCAAGGACACCATCATCCGCGGCGGGCGCAATCTCTATCCCTACGAACTGGAAGAGGCCGTCGGCGCGATTCCCGGCGTGCGTCGCGGCTGCGTCGCGGTGTTCGGCGTGGCGGTGGCGGGGCAGGGCACCGAGAAACTGGTGGTGGTGGCCGAAAGCCGCGAGGCGGATGCCGCGGCGCGGCAGGACCTGATCCGCCGCATCAATGCCCTGGCTGTCGATCTGCTCGGCACGCCGCCGGACGACGTGGTGCTGGTGCCGCCCCACGGCGTGCTCAAGACCTCAAGCGGCAAGATTCGGCGCTCGGCGACACGGGATGTCTATTGCGGCGAGGGATTTGCCACTCGCAGTCACGCGCTCTGGCTGCAGGTCGCCCGACTTGGCCTGGCTGGCTTTTGGCAGGCTGCGCGTGCTGGCCTGCGTCGCGGTGGGGAACTGCTCTATGGCGGCTATGCCTGGAGCGTGTATGGTTTTCTGGTGCTGCCTGCCGTGGCGGGCATTCTGCTGCTGCCAAGCGTCATGCTGCGTTGGCGGTTTGCGGCTGCCCTGGCGCGAACTTGCGTACGGCTGTGCGGTATCCGCCTGCGCGTCGATGGACTGGATCAACTGCCAAAGGAGGCTTCGGTGCTGGTCGCCAACCACGCCAGTTATGTGGATGGCATTGCGTTGGCGGCGGCGCTGCCGATTCCCGTCAGTTTTGTCGCCAAGCAGGAACTGGCCGCGCATCCGCTCGCCGGTCGCCTGCTGCGCAATCTCGGTGCGGTGTTCGTCGAGCGCTTCGACGCCCGACAGGGAGTCGATGACGTGCGTCGCCTGGCGGAGGTTGCCGGCAAGCAACCCTTGTTCTTCTTCGCCGAGGGCACCTTCACGCGCCAGCCGGGCTTGCGGCCGTTCCGTCTTGGGGCTTTCCAGATCGCGATCCAGAACGGCCTGGCCGTGACGCCGGTGGTCCTGGCTGGTACCCGCGAGGTCTTGCGCGACGAATCATGGCTGCCACGGCGCGGCGAGGTTCGCGTCACCGTCTGCGCGCCGATTGTCGCGGCCGGCGATGGATGGCAGGCTGCACTGCAGATGCGCGATGCGGTGCGGACGGAAATCCTGAAGTATTGTGGCGAACCCGATCTGGAAAGGCGCGCGCCATGAGCCGGAAAATTCTCGCCGACGGCGTCAAGACACGTGAGGTCTGGGCCTGGGCCATGTATGACTTCGCCAATTCGGCCTACACGACCACGGTGGTGACGGCGATTTTCAACGCCTATTTCGTTGCCGTGGTGGCTGCCGGTGCGCCTTGGGCGACGCTGGCCTGGACTACGACGCAGGCCATCGCCAGTCTCGCCATCATGCTGACTGCCGCCAGCGTCGGGGCCTACGCCGACCGCCATGGCGCCAAGAAGAAGTTGCTGGCTGTCACCACGCTCGGCTGCGTGGCGGGCACTGCCGCTTTGTTCTGGGTCGGCCCCGGCGACGTCGTGCTGGCGATGACCCTGGTGGCGATAGCCAGCTTTTTTTTCGGCAGCGGCGAAAACATCATTGCCGCCTTTTTGCCCGAACTGGCGGGCGAGGAGGATCTGGGCAAGGTCTCCGGCTGGGGCTGGAGCTGGGGCTATCTGGGCGGCATGGCCTGCCTCGGTTTGTGCCTGGCCTGGATCGTCGCCGCCAAGGGTCGCGGCGAGGGAGCCGACAGTTTCGTGCCCGCCACCATGCTGATTACTGCCGCCTTTTTCGCCGTCGCGTCAGCGCCGACTTTCCTGCTGCTGCGCGAGCGGGTACAGGCAAGGCCAGTCGCGGAAATCGGGGCGGAGTTCTCCGCGCTGGCGCAGCGGCTGTTGCGCACCGCGCACGAGGCACGCCGCTTTCCGGACATGGCGCGCTTCATGGTCTGCCTGTTGTTCTATCAATCCGGGGTATTCGCCGCCATCGCGCTGGCGGCCATCTACGCGCAGGAGGCGATCGGCTTCACGGCGGAAGACAACATCAAACTGTTCTTCGTGGTCAACGGCACGGCGGCGATCGGCGCTTTCGCGTTCGGCTATTTGCAGGACCGGCTGGGTCACGTGCACACCATCGCATTGACGCTGGTGGGCTGGCTGTTGATGACTGCCATCGCCCTGAGTTCCGACAGCCGCGAGCAGTTCTGGGTGGCGGCGAATATCGCCGGCTTGTGTCTGGGCTCCAGTCAGTCGGCCGCGCGCGCGCTGGTGGGCCTGTTCGCGCCGCAGCAGCGGCGGGCCGAGTTTTTCGGCCTCTGGGGTCTGGCCATGAAGTTTGCCGCCATCGCCGGCCCCATGACCTATGGCATGACGACCTGGCTATCCGGCGGCAATCACCGACTGGCTTTGGGTGTGACGGGGCTCTATTTTGTCGCCGGTCTGGTTCTGCTGATCGGCATTGATGCAAAGCGCGGCCGCGAGGCTGCGCTGGGAGGCTGATCGTCTTGCTCGATCAGCGACAGGAGGCAGCCACCTTGCGCATCCTCTCCAGCACGGTCAACGCCTCTTCCACGCTTGTGACCGGGATCCTGGCTTCGTGGCCGCTGCCGAAGCTTCCGGCCCCGTATGCGATCTTCAGGTCGGTGCGGGTCGCCTCAATATACTGCACGATGCCGAGATTGATCCAGCGTCGCTTGCCAGTTTCATCGGTAGGAATTTCATATGGGCAAAACGCGATTGATCCCGCTACAACGGGTTGGGCGAATGTCGCCCGCGCTCCGGTCAGCGCAAGTGTGGCCGCGCCGAGCAGGATGATGGCAGCAGGTCGGATCATGGCGATTCCCCCAACTCATGGTATTTTAGTTTAGCGCAATAGGCAGAATTTCACGACAGTTTGCAGCGCGGCTTGCCGGAGATTTGTGGTCTCAATATTTCTATCCTCAATCGCTTGCACAAAGCGAAGGCCCCCCGCATAATCATCGGCAACAGAGTAGAGGCACTGATCGTCGGCGCCCTGATGACATGACATGAAATGAGCTTGATGGCAGAAGATTGCGTTCTCGAGACCAGTGGTCTCGTCAAGGAATTCCGTGGCTTCGTCGCGGTCAATGGCGTGGACCTGAAAGTCAGGCGCGGCCACATTCATGCGCTGATCGGTCCCAACGGGGCCGGCAAAACCACGTTTTTCAATCTGCTGACCAAGTTTCTTGAGCCGACGCGAGGCGAGATCCGCTTCAATGGCATCGACATAACCCGCGAGGCTCCCGAGAAAATAGCGCGCCGCGGGGTTGTCCGTTCTTTTCAGATTTCCGCCGTATTTCCGCACCTGACCGTGCTGGAAAATGTCCGCATTGCCCTGCAAAGAAAGCTGGGCACCAGCTTCCATTTCTGGAAATCCGACCGCAGCCTCAATCTGCTCAATGACCGCACCATGGAATTGCTGACATCGGTCGGCCTGGAAGACTGTGCCGACATGATGACGGTGGAAATGCCGTACGGCCGCAAGCGTGCGCTGGAAATTGCCACCACGCTGGCGCTTGACCCCGAACTCATGCTGCTCGATGAGCCCACCCAGGGCATGGGCCATGAAGATGTGCACCGCGTGATGGAACTGATCAAGCAGGTTTCGGCCAACCGCACCATCCTCATGGTGGAACACAACATGAAGGTGGTCGCCGGAATTTCCGACACCCTGACTGTGCTTGCACGCGGCTCGGTGCTGGCCGAAGGTCCCTACGCCGAGGTCGCCGCCAATCCGCTGGTCATTGAGGCCTATATGGGCACCGAAGTCGACGAACTGGCTTCGCCGGCAGGACACTGAAATGAGCACCACCGAATTCCTGCGAGTATCGGATCTCCACGCCTTCTATGGCGAATCGCATGTGCTGCACGGCATGGATTTCACCGTGCGGCGCGGGGAGTGCATCTCGCTCCTGGGCCGCAATGGCGCCGGCCGCACCACCACCCTGCGCGCCATCCTCGGCCTGACCGGCAGGCGCACCGGATCGATCATGCTCAACGGCCGCGAAGTCATCAATTTGCCGTCGCACCGGATTGCCCAACTCGGCGTCGGCTACTGCCCGGAGGAAAGAGGCATCTATGCCAACCTTAGTTGCGAGGAAAATCTGCTGCTGCCGCCTCAGGTGGGTAGCGGCGGATTGAGCCTGGATGAACTTTACGACATGTTTCCCAATCTCAAGGAGCGTCGTAACAGCCAGGGTACGAGGCTCTCCGGCGGCGAGCAGCAGATGCTGGCGATGGCGCGTATCCTTCGTACCGGCGCCAGACTGCTGTTGCTCGACGAGATATCGGAAGGGTTGGCCCCGGTAATCGTGCAGAAACTGGGTGAGGTCATCAGGAAGCTCAAGGAGCGCGACTACACCATCATTCTGGTGGAACAGAATTTCCGTTTTGCCGCGCCGCTGGCCGACCGCATGTTCATCGTCGAACACGGTCAGGTAGCGGCGGAAATTCAGCGGCATGAGATTGCGGAGAAGCAGGAAATGTTAAAGGAGTATCTCGGTGTCTGAGGTTTGCGCAGTCGGACCAGCGAGAGCAAAAAATAGCTGCGCTTTTATAAGAGGAGACGACATGAAAGAGAAGATACTAGTAGGCCTGACAGCAATGGCGCTGGCCACATTAGGCACGCAGGGGGCATTCGCACAAGCGGCAAAAGCCAAGACCGGCAAGCTTTCGGGCGACATGGTCAAAATCGGCGTGATGAACGACATGGCCGGCGTATATGCCGACATTGGCGGTCCCGGTTCGGTCGAGGCGGCGAAGATGGCGGTCGCCGATTTCGGCGGCAAGATGTTCGGCAAGCCGATCGAAGTCGTATTTGCCGACCACCAGAACAAGCCGGACGTTGGCGCCTCCAAGGCCCGCGAGTGGTTCGACGTCCAGGGCGTCGACATGATTACCGATGTACCGACTTCCTCGGTCGCCATCGCGATCGCCAAAGTGGCCAATGAGAAGAAGCGCGTCTATATGAACACCGGAGCGGCGACCAAGGCGCTGACCAATGAGGAATGCAGCCCCTACACGGTACATTACGCCTACGACACTTATGCGCTGGCTAACGGCACCGGCAAGGCCATCGTGCAGACGGGCGGCAAGACCTGGTTCTTCATCACCGCCGACTACGCGTTCGGTCATGCCCTCGAAGCCGATACGGCGGCAGTCGTGAAAGCTTCAGGCGGCGAGGTGAAAGGCGCCGTGCGCCATCCGCTGTCGGCTTCGGACTTCTCTTCCTTCCTGCTGCAGGCGCAGGCCTCCAAGGCGCAGATCATCGGTTTGGCCAATGCCGGTGGCGATACCATCAACTCGGTCAAGGCGGCCAATGAATTTGGCCTGACCAAGAACCAGACCCTGGCCGGCCTGCTGATGTTCATCTCCGACGTGCACAGCCTGGGCCTGAAGACGGCGCAGGGCATGATGCTGACCGATGCCTGGTACTGGGATACGAACGACGAGACCCGCAAGTTCGGACGGCGCTTCTTCGCAAAGATGAAGCGCATGCCGTCCTTCGACCAGGCGGCGGTGTACTCGGCGACGCTGACCTACCTCAAGGCGGTGCAGGAAGCAGGCACGGACGATGCCGACGCGGTGATGAAGGTGCTCAAGAAAACCAAGATCAACGACGTGTTCGCCAAAGGTGGATATGTTCGCGCCGACGGCCGCATGGTCCATGACATGTACCTGATGCAGGTGAAGAAGCCGGAAGATTCGAAATACCCGTGGGACTATTACCAGTTGAAGAAAGTGATTCCGGCCGAAGAGGCGTTCCAGCCTCTGGCATTGTCGACGTGCCCGATGTTGAAGAAGAAGTAGACTGCCTCGGGCGGCACGAACCTCGTGCCGCCCTCATGACAGCATAGCCCGGAGTCATGCAGCAAAAATCATGAGCGAGATATTCGGTATTCCCATCCAGGCCTTCATGGGCCAATTGATGCTGGGCCTGGTCAACGGTTCCTTCTACGCCATGCTGAGTCTGGGTCTGGCGGTGATTTTCGGCATGCTGAACATCATCAACTTTGCTCACGGTGCGCTGTACATGGTCGGTGCCTTCATGGCCTGGCTGGGCCTCACCTATCTGGACATTGGTTATTGGCAGGCGCTGCTGCTCGCTCCCCTGTGCGTCGGCGTCTTTGGCGTGCTGATCGAGCGAACCATGCTGCAATGGCTGTACAAGCTCGATCACCTCTACGGTCTGCTGCTGACATTCGGCCTGGCCCTGGTGCTCGAAGGTTTGTTCATCAACATATTCGGCGTCTCCGGTCAGCCTTATTCGATTCCGGATGAGCTCTCGGGCGCTTTCAACCTGGGTTTCATGTTCCTGCCGAAATACCGCGCCTGGGTGATCGTCAGCTCGCTGGGTGTCTGTTTTGCCACCTGGTACGTTATTGAAAAGACCCAGCTCGGCGCCTACCTGCGTGCCGCAACGGAGAATCCCAAGCTGACGCAGGCTTTCGGCATCAATGTGCCGCTGATGGTGATGCTGACCTACGGCTTCGGCGCGGCGCTGGCCGGCTTTGCGGGGGTGCTGGCAGCTCCGGCGATCCAGGTCAGTCCGCTGATGGGCTCGAACCTGATCATCGTCGTCTTCGCCGTGGTGGTGATCGGCGGCATGGGTTCCATCCTCGGCTCGATTCTCACCGGCATCGGCCTCGGGGTGATCGAGGGCCTGACCAAGGTGTTCTGGCCGGAGGCCAGCGCGACCGTGGTTTTCATCATCATGGCTATCGTGCTGATGATCCGACCGGCCGGATTGTTCGGAAGAGAAACATGAGCAGAAGCGCAATCGGCTACATCGCATTGCTGGCTTTCGGCCTGGCTGCGCCCTTTTTCATCTACCCGGTGCTGGTAATGAAGGTGCTGTGCTTCGCGCTGTTCGCCTGCGCCTTCAATCTGCTGCTGGGCTATACGGGTCTGCTGTCCTTTGGTCACGCGGTTTTCCTGGGCACGGCGGGCTACGTCACGGGGCATGCCTTGAAGGTATGGGAATTGCCGACACTGGTCGGCTTGCTGGCGGGCGCCGGAGCAGCTGCGGTGCTGGGCTGGGTGATCGGCAGCCTGGCGATTCGTCGCCAGGGCATCTATTTCGCCATGGTGACCTTGGCACTGGCGCAGATGATGTTCTTCTTCTTTTTGCAGGCATCCTTCACCGGCGGCGAGGATGGCTTGCAGGGCATACCGCGCGGTACCCTGTTCGGCATCGATCTTGCCGATGACATGAATCTCTACTACCTGGTCCTGGCGATCTTCGCCGCTTCCTTCTGGCTGATCCAGCGCGTCATCCATTCCCCCTTCGGCCAGATCCTCAAGGCCATCCGCGAAAACGAGCCGCGCGCGATTTCGCTGGGCTACGACGTGGCGAAATACAAGCTGCTGGCCTTCGTTCTTTCCGCCGGGCTGGCGGGGCTGGCCGGCGCGACCAAGGCGCTGGTGTTCAAGTTCGCCACCCTGAGCGACGCCCACTGGCACACCTCGGGCGAGGTGGTGCTGATGACGCTGCTGGGCGGCATGGGAACGGTATTCGGACCGCTGGTGGGGGCGAGTGTCATTGTGACTTTGCAGAACGAACTGGCGGACAAGGTCGGCTCGCTGGTCACGGTGATCATGGGTGCGATTTTCGTGGTCTGCGTGCTGGCGTTCAGGCGCGGCATCGTCGGCGAGTCGCTGGCGCTGTATCGCCGCATGATTGGCCAGAAGCCCTAGGCGCGAACTCAAGAGTCGGCGCTGGCGGGACGGTGAAGCGCATGAAAATGGAAATGTCGGTCCGCCGGGGCAGAACCGGCAGCCTCGAGGTCGCTGTGTCTTTGGCAGCACGCGAATACCAGGCCGGGTCGACCACCGTAGGGGAAATCATGCTTGCTCTGTCATTGTCATGAGACTGGCTGCAATCGCCCTGGCTTGGCTCGGCTATTTCGCGCTGCATTCGGTACTGGCGGCGTTGAGCGTCAAGGCCTGGGTGGGTGGCCGCTGGCCCCAATTCATGCCCGGCTACCGGATCGTGTTCAATGTCGTGTCCACGGTTACGCTGATCCCGGTGCTCTGGCTGGTCCATGGCGTCGAGAGCGACTGGCTCTGGCAATGGCGGGGCGCGTGGGCCTGGCTGAGCAACGGTGTTGCGCTGACGGCAATCTTGTGTCTCCTTGTTGCGGGCCGCAGCTATGACATGGGCGAGTTCCTCGGGCTGCGTCAACTGAGCGGGCACGGCAACGATCAGCCGGAGAACTTTACCGTTTCAACCCTGCATCGCTTTGTCCGGCATCCCTGGTATTGCATCGGCCTGGTCCTGATCTGGACCCGCGACATGAACGGGCCGCTGCTGGTCTCCGCGCTAATGATCACCGCCTACTTTGTCGTCGGCTCGAAGCTGGAGGAAGGCAAGCTGGTTGCCATCTACGGAGAGACCTACCGCAGGTACATGGCAAAGGTGCCGGGGTTGATCCCGCTGCCCTGGAAGCACCTGACTGCCGCCGAGGCTGTCGATCTGATGCATCGCGCCGAGACTCACTGACACTGCAAGACTGCTGCCTTGCCAGCGGCGCATCGGCGAGTCCGGCTAGTTTCTGCGCAGCAGCGCAATCACCATCGCAATCGTCATCGACGTGAATGCGATCAGCGACCACTCGGCAATCGACAGACCGAGAAACTTCCAGCCGGCCTCGGAGCACAAACCCGAGGCTTCGAACATCAGCGGCCACTGGCTGCCGGCCCAATTCACCAGACTCTCCCACCACGGCTGGTCGGCCGTGCAACTTACGCCCTTGGCAAAGCGCTGCAACCAAGTCTGATACGCCGCAACGCCGACACCGGTAAGCGTGGTGGCGATCATGAGGAGCGCTGCTGCCCGCCTCTGCAGCGCGGCTCCGGCCAGTATCCACGCTGCAATCGCTTCGAGCGCCAGCAGCAGGTAGAGCATGCGCTGCAGAATGCACAGCGGACAGGCGGCGAGATTCATCGTTTGTTGCAGATACACGCCGCCTGCAACCAGACCGACGGCTGCAAGACCGGTGGCGGCGAACAGGCCGCGCGGGGTGAATAGCTGGCGGAGAAAGTTCATCCGCTATTTACCCGCACGTTCCTTGCGGGCTTTGGCAATCACGCTGTCGGTGAGTTTCAGCAGTTCTTCGAAATTGTTTGCCGCCTCGTTGATGACGAGGAACTTGCCGTCCACTGCCAGCGCAGGTACGCCGGAAATGCGTGCGGCCGTCGCTTCCTGATCGGCGCGCTGCACCTTGCTCTGCATCGAGAAGGAAGCCAGCGCGTCACCGAATTTCTTGCCGTCGGCGCCCTTGCTCACCGCCCAGGCGACCACGGCTTCATCGGTCTTGAACGTCATACGCTGCGCATGGATGGCCTGAAAGACTGCGGCATCGAGTTTCGCCAAATCGCCTGTGGCTTCCAGCGCGAAGTAGATCCTGGACAGACGCGCCCACTCAGGACGATTGAAGCTGACCGGGACGCGGCGGAAACTGACGTCCTTGGGCAACTTGGCCGCCCATTGGCTGATCATGGGATGAAAGTCGCTGCAATGCGGACAGCCATAGGAGAAGAATTCGACCACCTCGATTTTCCCCTTGGAGCTTGCCAGTGGCGGATTGATCGACGCGAAGTCACGGCCGACTTGCAGTTCTGCAGCAAGGCTGGTGCTTGACGCTGCGAACGAGGAAATGAGGGTGGCAAACAGCAAGGCAATCAGTTTCTTCATGAAAATCTCCGTGGAAAGGGGCTTTGAGTGGAATTGTATGACAGCGTTCCCCATACAATGTCCGAATATGGAAATTTTAGCGTCGGCTGCTGCGCTTGACGCCGATAGAACCGGCGTTAGCCTGCGCTGAAACTTGGTTTTGTGACGGGGCAATGTATCCATGGATCGATTGACGGCAATGCAGACTTTCGTGCGAGTGGCCGAGGCGGGCAGCTTTACCGCCGTGGCCGAGCAGATGAATGTCGCGCGCTCGGCCGTGACGCGCCAGATTGCCGCGCTGGAAGCGCATCTCGGGGTCAAGTTGATCGCCCGCAGTACGCGACGGCTGTCGCTCACCTCGGCAGGCGCGGCGTATATCGAGCAATGTCGCGACATCCTCGACCGGATCGACGAAGCAGAGGGAAATCTCGTCGGGGAGCGCCAAACCCTGCGCGGCGAGATCCGCACCAGCGTGCCCATGACCTTCGGCCTGCTGCATCTGACGCGGCTGATTCTGGAGTTTTCCAAGGATCACCCCGATATTCGCATCGATCTCGACTTCAATGACCGGCGGGTGAACCTGATCGAAGAGGGCATGGATTTCGCGTTGCGCATCACCGATCGATTGCCCGAAACCACGGTAGCGCGGCGCCTGACGACCTGTCGCTCGGTGGTCGTGGCCTCGCCCGACTATCTGCAGCGCCATGGCGAGCCAAAGCACCCCGATGAACTGACGCAGCGCGCCTGCCTGGCCTATTCGCTGACCTCGCGGTCGAGTTGGCCCTTCATCATCGACGGCGCGCAGCATTGGGTCGATATCCGCGGGCCGATCACCGCCAATAACGGCAATGCCTTGCAGGAAGCCGCCCTGCAGGGCATGGGGATTGTCTATGAGCCCACCTTCATTGCCGCCGAGGCGATCCGGCAGGGCAAGCTGGTGCCGATCCTGAAAAATTTCCCGACGCCGATCCTGTACATGTTCGCCGTGTTTCCCGGCAACCGCTTCGTGCCGCAGCGCGTGCGCGCATTTGTCGATTTTCTTGCTGCGCGCCTCGGCCCCGATCCTTACTGGGACAGTGGTCTTTCGCTGGGAGACTCATGATGGACATGCCGAAAAACAGCTTCAAGCAGAGGCTGCGGCAGAGACAGATGCAGGTCGGGCTCTTCGTCGGCCTGGCCAATGCCTATAGCATGGAGATCCTCGCCACCGCGGGATTCGACTGGCTGCTGGTCGATGGCGAGCACGCGCCGAACAATCCGGCCAGCGTCCTGGCGCAGTTGCAGGCGGCAGCGCCTTATCCGGTGCAGCTGCTGGTGCGCCCGGTGAATCACGACGCCGCCCTGATCAAGCAGTATCTCGACATCGGGGCACAGACGCTGCTGGTGCCGATGGTCGACAACGCCGCGCAGGCGCAGGACCTGGTGCGCGCGGTTCGCTATCCGCCGCAGGGCATCCGCGGCGTCGCCACGTCGCTGGCGCGCGCCGCGCACTGGGGCGGCGTCAAGGACTACGCCATGCACGCCAATGACGAGATCTGCCTGATCGTGCAGATCGAATCCCGGCAGGGGCTGGCGAATCTGGACGCGATCATGGCGGTCGATGGCGTCGACGCCGCGTTCATCGGCCCGGCCGACCTCGCGGCCTCCATGGGCTACCTCGGCCAGTCGGGGCAACCGGAAGTAACGGCCGCCATCGAGGATGCCCTGAGGCGCATTGCGGCCACCGGCAAGGCGGCCGGCGTGTTCGTCACCGAACCGTCGCTGGCGAAGCACTATCGGGAATGCGGCGCAAGTTTCATCGCTGTCGGCGGCGATACCTCGCTGCTGCGCAATGCTGCTGTGAACTTGGCATCGTCCTTCCGCGACAGCGAGGCAGAATCCGGTGCTGTTTCCTGAATCCAAAAGTACGCATCGGCGTCGATGTCGCGCCGCCTAGCATTCGGAATTTGGAAAGTCGGCGCTGGCGGAACGGCGAGGCATCAAATGATGAATGGTTCAGGAGCGTAGCGTGAAAAACAATCCGAGCACGGCCCCTCTTAATCCGCTGATCGCATGATTAGGCCAGAGCGGAATTGAACCACCAGCACTCAAGCTGCCGCCGTAGTCGTGGTGTGTCGTCAACAAATTGTGGCGAGAGGACGACTGACAACTCAAGTTGCGGAGTTGTTTCAGGTGAATCTTCCTTTTTCTGGAAGGTGTCCAAAGGAGCGCCGCACGTGGAGCACAGGGGCTGGATATATCGGTAAAACTCTTCGGTGAATTTGGACGACTTAGCTTTTCTGACTTCAAAGTTCAAATACAGACCGTGTTCAGCAAGCTGAGCCAGCACGCTCTTGGAGCGCAGAAGGCTCGGCTTATCGTTAAAGTCAGACAAGGGGAGACGTGGGTTTCTGTGACTTGGAAGAACACGAGCAACGTCCAGTTCCATTTCAGCCAGCATGGGGGTTTGGTGCCCCCTCCTGCAACGGGTCTGCTTTACACGTCCTATCACCGGCACTGTGAGTCCTATAGCGGGGGTCCACTTCAATTGCCCAGATAGGGCACCCTTAATGAATGAAGACAGGTCAGCGGTTTGAAATACCTCCGTGGCTTTCTGGTAGCCGTTACCGTCTCGCCATACGTCCACCTCAAAGGAGTTGTTTCCCGTTGGTGTAAGCCGAAAGGCGGGAATGTCTTTTGATAGCGGATACAGCGCCTGCTTGAAAAGCCACATAGCCCGAATACCAGCTTTGGCATAAGCAGCATGGCGCTGGTAGGTCTCTTCCATTGTCTGCCTGGACCATTGGACCTCAAAGGCTATACGCACGCTACCTTTGGTAGCCAGCACGTCCGCTACCAAACCGTGGGGACGCAAAGCAGCTTCCGTCTCAGCATGCCAGCCAGCTTCTAAGACTGTTCGAGCCACCAAGTCCTTTACCAGCAGGTGGGCGTCTGATTCATGCGGACAGTAGGTGCCTTCCCTTCTAGCGTGGGCAAAGAACTGTGTCCCGCAATGGCTGGTCTTGACGATTGCCGACCTACCGCAGCACGGCATGACAAGGTGCTTGTCTTTTCTGTTCTCCTCGGCAAGCCGCTTCCACTCAACACGGCTAAAGACGAAGGCATGGATAGGTTCACCAGTATCGGAAACACACCGCAACGGCATGTCTTGCTCCTAGGTTATACGATTGTCGTAACTAAATGGGTCAGGCTCAAATATCATTAATCATGCCGCCTGCGCCAATGCCATGCGAATCTCGATGGCATCGAAGGGAACGGTCACCGTGTCGTCATCGGTGCGTTCGATCAGCCCCAGTTCGACGAGACGGCCAACATCGGCATGGACATTCGAATAATTGCGTCCGGCCGTCTTCGCCAAAGCATAGATGCTCGCCGGGCCCAGTCCGCGCAGGGTGTTGAGCAGGTCCAGGCGGGCTGGCGTCAACTCGGCAAACAGCATGCGCGCCGACTCGAAGGAAAGGCGGTAGTCCGGCGCCCTCCCACGCTCCTTTCGCGCGACTTGTTCCCGCACGGCCTTGAATACGGCTCCCTTGCCGCCTACTTCAACGATGGCTTTCATCTGTCTTTCCTCCAGTTCGTCACGTCGCGTTCGAAGTCGGCCAGCAGCGCATCGAGATCCTTGAAGTTGTAAAGCGTCTCGACGCTGCCGGCGTGCCGATGGTCGCCTTTGCCTGTTTCATTGTCGTAGCGCACGAAACACTCGCCGGATGTGCCAAAAAACAGCCGATACTTGTAGCGGTGCGCGCAAGGTGGCAAGGGCCTGGCCAGTTCCCAGACCACGATCTCGACGATCGATCCATCGTCGCGCACTTCCTTGGCCTGGGCGATCAGGGTCGCTTTCATATGTTGCATGATAGCAATATATTGTGTATATGCAATAGGTCGTGGATCACATGACCAGCCGGGCGCCCACTTTTCACCGCAATGCGGCAGAATCCGGCTCTGCCCACCGATATCGAAAGCGACCCATGAAGAACTCTGAACTCCTGCGCAACACCTGCCTGATCAATGGCGAATGGCTGGCGGCCACCGGCGCCAGCATCGAAGTCCGCAACCCGGCCAACGGTGAACTGGTCGGCTCCGTCCCCAGCTTCGGCGCGGCCGAAACCCGCCGCGCGATCGATGCGGCGCAGGCCGCGTTTCACCCGTGGCGGGCGAAGACGGCGGCCGAGCGGGCGAAGATACTGCGGCGCTGGTTCGAACTGATGATGGAGAACCAGGAAGACCTGGCGCGCTTGATGACGCTGGAGCAGGGCAAGCCGCTGGCGGAAGCGCGCGGCGAAATCGCCTACGCTGCATCGTTCATCGAGTGGTTCGCCGAGGAAGCGCGGCGCGTGTATGGCGAAATCATTCCCTCGCCGCTAGCGGACCGCCGCCTGATCGTGCTGAAGCAGCCGGTCGGGGTCTGCGCCGCCATCACGCCGTGGAATTTCCCGTCGGCGATGATCACGCGCAAAGTGGCGCCGGCACTGGCCGCCGGCTGCACCATGGTGGTCAAGCCGGCCGAGCAGACGCCCCTGTCGGCACTGGCGCTGGCCTGGCTGGGGCAGCAGGCGGGCATTCCGCCCGGTGTGCTCAACATCGTGACCGGTGAACCGGTGCCAATCGGCGGCGAACTCACTTCGAATCCGAAAGTGCTGAAGCTGTCCTTCACCGGCTCGACCGAAGTCGGCCGGCTGCTGATGGCCCAGTGCGCGCCGACGATCAAGAAAATGTCGCTGGAACTCGGCGGCAATGCACCCTTCATCGTTTTCGACGACGCCGATCTCGATGCGGCGGTGGCTGGCGCGCTGGCGTCGAAATACCGCAACGCCGGGCAGACCTGCGTGTGCACCAATCGTTTCCTGGTGCAGCAGGGCGTGCATGATGCCTTCGCCCAGAAGCTCGCCGCAGCGGTGGCCGGGCTCAAGGTCGGCAACGGGCTGGACGAGGGCGTCACGCAAGGCCCGCTGATCGACGGCGCGGGGCTGGCCAAGGTCGAGGAACTGCTGGCCGATGCGGTCGGGCAGGGCGCGCGCGTGCTGTGCGGCGGCAAGCGCCACGCACGCGGCGGCACCTTCTTCGAGCCGACCGTGCTGGCTGGCGCGACTCCGGCCATGCGTCTCGCCCGCGAGGAAATCTTCGGCCCGGTGGCGCCGATCTTCAGCTTCAGGGATGAAGCCGAGGCGGTGCGCATGGCCAACGATACCGAGTTCGGCCTGGCGGCTTATTTTTACAGCCGCGACATTGCCCGTGCCTGGCGCGTCGGTGAGGCGCTGGACTACGGCATGGTCGGCGTCAACTCGGGGCTGATCTCCAACGAGGTGGCGCCCTTTGGCGGCGTCAAGCAATCGGGACTGGGACGCGAAGGCTCGAAGCACGGCATCGATGAATATCTGGAGATCAAGTACCTCGCCATGGCTGGCTTGTGACCGCGTATTGACCGGATCGTGACCCCGTTGTGAATCTACCCGCCTCGATGCGGGCGCTGGGCCATCGTCCGTTCCGCTTGTACTTCTTCGGTCAGGCGGTGTCCATCCTCGGTTCCTGGATCCAGCAGGTCGCCCTGGCCTGGCTGGTGTATCGCCTGACCGGGTCGGCGGCGCTGCTGGGCCTTTCTGCCTTCGCCGCCTTGGCACCGATACTGGTGGTGGGGCCGCTGGCCGGCGCGTGGATAGATCGGCATGACCGACGCCGGCTGCTGATGCAGGTCCAGGTTCTGCTGTTCATTCAGGCCAGTGCGCTGGCGGCGCTGACCTGGTTCGAACTGATCGGGCCGACGCTGATCATCCTCATGTCGCTATCCCTCGGCGTGCTCAACGCCTTCGACACGCCGCTGCGCCAATCCCTGATTCCGGTCATGGTCGGCGGGCGCGATGACCTGCCGAATGCGCTGGCACTGAATGCGATGCTGTTCAACCTCGGCCGCTTTGTCGGCCCGCCGATTGCTGGGCTGATGCTGGGCTTCATGCCCGAGGCGGCCTGCTTCCTGCTCAATGCCTTTTCCTACATGGCGCTGCTGTGGGGTGTGGCCGCCATGCGTCTGGCGACGAACGCAAAGTCCAGCGGCAGCGTTGGCCATGTCTTCAAGGAGGGCGTCCGTTATGCCTTCGATACCTGGCCGATACGTACGCTGCTGATCGTGCTGGCCGTGCTCAATTTCACCGCCTCGGCCTATGCCGTGCTGCTGCCGGTATTCGCCAGGGAGGTGTTCCACGGCGATGCGCGCACCCTGGGCCTGTTGTGGGGTGCCGCCGGCTGCGGCGCCTTCGGCGCGACACTGATGCTGGCGACGCGCAACTCGGTGCGCGGCAGCCTGAATCTGGCGATCTCCTGCGTGGTCGTGGCGGCGCTCGCGCTCCTGGTGTTTCCGCTCACGGCAAATCTGGCGATCGCCCTGCCGGCACTGGCGGCGCTGGGCTTCGGCATTTCGGGTGCCAACGTCGGCATCAACACGGCGATGCAGACCATCGCGCCGGACCGCTTGCGCGGCAGGGTGGTTTCATTCTTTTCCAGCATCCGTTTCGGGCTTGACGCCATCGGCGGCCTGATTGCCGGCAGCATTGCCGCCTTGACCAGCGCTCCGGCCACCTTGTTCGGCGAATCTGCGATACTGCTCGCCCTCTGCGTCTGGCTGCTGCTGCGTGCCGGACGTCTGCGTCAATCGGTGACACACTAAATGATCTCTACAGAAGTTTTGCTGGCCTTCCTGGCCGCCTCGGCGCTGATTACCATCGCACCCGGCCCGGACAATTTGATGGTGCTCTCCGTCGGCATCAGTCGCGGCCGTTCCGCCGGGATCGGTTTTGGTCTGGGCTGTGCGCTCGGCTGCTTCACCCATACGCTGTGGGCGACGCTGGGCATCGGCGCCGTGGTGCTGGCCTCCGAGGCAACTTTCACCACGCTGAAAATGGCGGGCGCCGCCTATCTGGTCTATATCGGAGTCAATGCATGGCGTTATGCCGGAAAGATGGCACTGATCCAGCTCGATTCGGGTAGCGCGGAGCCGATCGGCGCACATTTGCGCCGCGGCTTCATCGCCAATGTCATCAATCCCAAGGTCGCCCTGTTCTTCATCGCCTTCCTGCCGCAGTTCGTCGATCAAACACGTGGCGCGGTGTGGCCGCAGATGCTGCTGCTGGGTGTCTTGTTTGCGGCGCAAACCGTGGTGATTTTCGGCACCCTCGGCTGGTTTGCCGGCAGCATCGGCGTCCGTCTGCAGCAGCGGCCAAAGCTCGCCATTTGGCTCGATCGCTGTGCCGGGACAATTTTCATTGGCCTGGCGCTGCATCTGGCAACGGCGGCACGATAGTCGTCGCCCCCGGGAGGGCTTGCCGATCCGCCGTATCACCAGCGCCGACTCTTGCAGCCGGATCCGCACTGCCGTGGAATCACCGCCGCCGCGGCAAAAAGGTGGCACTGCTCTTGCTCGTCGATATCTGTATTGACGACAGGAGGCCATCATGGATTCGAGCGAACTTCTCGCACTGCTGACGCTCGCTGCGATAGCGCCCTATGTCAGCGCAGCCGCAGCCTGTTGGATCAGGCGTTCGCGCAAGCCCTCAAGTGGTGCAGACGCACCACCTTGAGGTCATTTTCAGAAGATCAGGGCGTGTCGCGCAGGCGCTACGGCCGTTCCCTGGCGCCATTGAATCACATCGATTCACTTTGAATGCGGAAGGCTTTCCGGATTGTCGCCAGGGCTTCCGGGCTGTCCCATTCCTTGGCGCCATAGAATTTACCGAGCACCCGCCCCTGCGCGTCGACCAGCAGGGTCAAGGGAAGCCGGTCGGCACCCAGCATGTTCTCGAGGAACAGCCGGGTGTCGATGAAGTGACTGAAGCTGGTCTTGTATTGCTGCAGGAAGACCATGGCCTTATCGGGGTAGTCATCGGTGGAAATCCCGATCACCGTGAATTGCTTCCCCCCGTAGCGCCTGGAGAGCCTTTCCAAAGAACCCATTTCCTGCCGGCAGGGACCGCACCAGCTCGCCCAGACGTTGATGATCAGCGGTTTGCCGCGGTATTCCGACAGCAGTCGGGAGGGCCCGGACAACCCCTGCATCGGTGCCTCGCGCAACGTCGCCCCGATGTCCACTTCGCCAGGCGTCTTCGCCAAAGCGAGCGGCGTCGTGCCGACCAGCAAGAACAGGATCAAACCGAAAATAGTCTTCATGCCTTACAGTCTACCAGTCGCTGGTTGTGGCGGAGGTCAGTTCGCTGATGCCGGACAAGTGGCCATGATGCCGGCAAGCGTGTCATTTGCGTGTCAGTCAAACAAGTTGACATCAAATCAACCACGCCTAGAATCTTTCGGTCGCGTCCGGTCTGTCATGGCCTGGCGAGCGAACACCACATCAAAAAACAGGAGGAGGCATGAAAGTGAAAAAACTCGTAGTGGCACAAGCGCTGGCATTGGTTCTGGTGGCCGGATCGGCCCTGGCCGATGTCACCATCGGCGTCAGCGTTTCGGCTACCGGGCCGGCCGCGTCGCTGGGCATTCCCGAAAAGCAGACCTTTGCCTTGCTGCCGCAGACCGTTGGTGGCGAAAAGGTCAGGTACATCGTGCTCGACGATGCCACCGATCCGAGCACGGCGGTAAAGAATGCCCGCAAGCTGACCGGAGAGGACAAGGTCGATGCGATCATCGGCTCGACCGCGACGCCGACCTCGATAGCGATTCTGGAAGTGGCGTTCGAGACCAAGACGCCGCAGATCTCCATGGCTCCGTTCGCGCCTGCCGCGGACAAGGCGCCCTGGGTGTTCATCACGCCGCAGAACTTCAACCAGATGGCCATCGCGATCGCGACGCACATGGCGGCCAACCACATCAAGACCATCGGCTTCATCGGCTACGCCGACCCCTACGGACAACTCTGGCTCAAGGCAATGCAGGGCGCGGCCGAAGCCAAGGGCATCAAGATCGTTGCGACGGAGAGCTACCAGCGCAATGACACCAGCGTTACGGGGCAGGCGCTCAAGCTCATGGCGGCAAATCCGGAAGCCATTCTGATCGCGGGTTCGGGAACGCCGGCCGTGCTGCCGCAAGCGACCCTGATCGAGCGCGGCTACAAGGGCAAGTTCTACCAGACCCACGGCATTGCCAATCGCGACTTCCTCCGTGTCGGCGGCAAAAACGTAGAAGGCACGATCTTCCCGGTTGGACCGATGCTGCTGGCCGAGCATCTTCCCGACAGCCATCTGTCCAAGAAGCCATCGCTCGAGTACATCAAGGTGTATGAAGCGGCCCATGGCGTCAACAGTCGCTCCACCTTCGGCGGCCATGGCTGGGATGCCTATCTGCTGCTGAATCGTGCCGTGCCCGAAGCGCTGAAGAAGGCCAAGCCGGGTACCGCCGAGTTCCGCGCCGCCTTGCGCGACGCGCTCGAGAACGTGAAGGAACTGCCTGCCGTGCATGGCGTGTTCAACATGTCGGCCAAGGATCACAATGGTTTCGATTCGCGTGCCGCCGTCATGGCCACCGTCGAGAACGGCGACTGGAAGCTGCTCAAATAGGCCTGGCCTGAATTGCGGCGGGTAGCTGGCCGCCGTCCTGCAACATCGCCCTCGTCGGGTTGCCTGGCGAGGGCGATGTTTCTTGGTGGTCCGGTTCCTTTCCGTGCAGTTCGTGAAGATCACTCGCCGGGACGCTAAGTGCTTCCTCGAAAGATCTGCATCAAGTCACGAGCAATCTGCTTCGGAGCTGTCTTGCCGGGTCTGTACCAGATCAGCGTCCAGTTAAGCGCGCCGAGCAGTGCCAAGCGGAAAATTGAGCGGTCGGTCGTGCCCGGAAGGTCAAGGTCAGCAACCAGCTTGCGGAATTGTTGATCGTAATTCTTGCGATCCCTCTCCAGTCGCTTTTGCAGCCGGTCCTCGTGAATGGCAAACAGACCGATTGCGGTAATTCGTGCGATTGCATCGCCGGCGACCGCGGAATCTATATGAACCGCGCAGGCCAGTTCCAGTCGCTTCCATGGATCTGCTTCAGCCCGGATTGCGGCTTCGCTGCGAATGACAAGCTGTCGAAATCCCTCGCGGTGAATCGCGACAAACAGGTCTTCCTTGCCCGGGAAGTGGTGATAAACGGATCCGGGCAGCAGCCCGACCTGGTGCGCGATATCACGGATTGAAGTACCGGCATAACCGTGCTTTACAAACAGCTCGGCAGCGGCCCGCAGTATTTGATCCTGGCGCTCGTTTGGCGCGACCGTTTCACCTGCCGTCCTAGCACCGCGCGACTTTTGCGCAAGCTTGCGGGTAATGTCGCCTCGCTTCAGTACGGCCAATTGGCTTGCAGTCAATGCCGTGTTGGCCCTTTCGGGTAATTGCTCAAGCTTCTTCAAGCGCTTGTAGGCGGTTTCCAGATTGTGTTTCTGCCAGATATAGCGCACGCCGGAGGGCGATATGGTCTGCCCGATCAACGCCAGTTCATGGGCCACTCTTGCCTGTCCGAACTGCGGATGTCTGCGCGCGAACGACAATACCGATGCTTCCAGAGACCCGGTCCCGGTATCCTTCTTTGAATATTCCGACCGTCCCATCAATTCCTCCGATCCCCTGTTGTCCTTGACTTTAACGTCGAACCCGTTTGCCTAGGCTAACTTATTGACAGTCGTTTGACAAGGTAGTTTTGATTTGCTAATCTGCCATCTTTGGCCGCGTAACTGACAAACAAGAAAAGCTTGGCAAAGGCTTCGCTGCGCGAGAGAAAATTTCAGTCCATCGGAGGAGACATGAAACCTTTTGCTATCGCCATTGGCCGGTCGTCCGGCCTGGTTCCGATTGCTGGAGCCGTGAGGCGCGCACGCCTGCATAAAATCGAAATCGGCCTTTAGGACGCCGATCAAATAAATACAAACCGGAAGGAGACCAAGAGATGAACGAGGAGAAAAGTTCTGCGCTAAACGGGTTTGCGCCCGCTGCCGTGGTTTCCGAAAAGCGCAGCGACGGGAGCATTCTGCTGAGCTGCCCGCGCAGCCTCGGACCCTATGCGCGCTGCATTGGTGAATATCTCGAGCATTGGGCTCAGGCGACACCCGAAAGAGTCTTCCTTGCCGAGCGCGACAAGGCAGGCTGGCGCGAGGTTACCTATGCCGAGGCATTGGTGGCGGCACGCGCCATCGGCGCGAGTTTGCGTCAACGCAGGCTGTCTGCGGAGAGACCGTTGGTGATCCTCTCCGACAACAGCGTCAATCATGCCCTCCTGACGCTCGGCGCGATGCACGTCGGCGTACCGGTAGCGCCCGTGTCGCCGGCCTATTCAGTGATGTCCAGGGATCACCTCAAGCTGCGCAGCATCCTCGACCTGCTCAATCCCGGACTGATCTACGCCAGCGACGGCGCCAGGTTTGCGCCGGCGATGCGGGCAGTGGATATGCATGGTGCGCCGCTGGTGACCGATAGCGGAGAGGCGCAGGAAGGACTGCCGATTCTTGCCTTCAGCGAACTGCTGGCTACGCCGGGCGGCGCGGAAGTCGATCGCGCCTTCGCTGCCGTCAGTTCCGACAGCATCGCCAAGATCCTGTTCACTTCCGGCTCCACCGGCGTGCCCAAAGGCGTCGTCAATACCCAGCGCATGCTCTGCTCCAACCAGCAGGCCATAGTCCAGAACTGGCCCTTCCTCGAAGCACGGCCGCCGGTGGTGGTCGACTGGTTGCCTTGGAATCACACCTTCGGCGGCAATCACAACTTCAACATGATCCTCAAGAACGGGGGCACGCTCTATGTCGACGAAGGCAAGCCGGCCCCGGGCCTGATAGAGAAAACGGTCGCCAACCTGCGCGACGTATCGCCTACGATGTATTTCAACGTGCCCCGCGGATTCGACATGCTGATTCCGTATCTGGAACGGGACGATGCCCTGCGCAAGCGCTTCTTCGCCAATCTGGACATGATTTTCTATGCGGCGGCAGCCCTGCCGCAGAACTTGTGGCGTCGCCTGGAAGAGCTCTCGGTTCAGGAGCGGGGGCATGCAACGGTAATGCTGTCGGCCTGGGGCGCGACCGAGACCTCACCGATGATCACCAACGTGCATTTCAAGATCGACCGTGCCGGGGTGATCGGCCTGCCCGCGCCCGGGTGCGAGATCAAGATGGTGCCGAACGCAAACAAAATGGAATTGCGCGTGCGTGGCCCCAACGTGACGCCGGGTTACTGGAAACAGCCGGAACTGACCAAGGCGGCATTCGACGACGAAGGCTTCTACCTGATGGGTGACGCCGGGCGTTTCGCCGATCCGCATGATCATGCCAAGGGCATCGAGTTCGACGGCCGCATCGCCGAGGACTTCAAGCTGATGAGCGGGGTCTGGGTGCATGTCGGCGCCTTGCGCATCCATGCCCTTTCCATGCTGGCGCCGGTGGCCCAGGATATCGTCGTCACCGGGCATGATCGCGAGACGGTGGGCTTCCTGATTTTTGCCAATCCGGTCGGTTGCCGGAGTCTGTGTCCGGACCTCGCGGCGGACATCCCTCTCGCACAGGTGCTGGCAGACCCGCGCGTGGCGGCGCATGTGCGTGCCGGCATGATGCAACTGGTGGACGAAGGCGGCGGCAGTTCCATGGTGGCCGACCGGGCGTTGCTGATGGAGGAACCGGCCTCCATCGACGCCGGCGAAATCACCGACAAGGGCTATATCAACCAGCGTGCAGTGCTGACACGGCGGGCCGCGTTGATGGAGCGCTTGTACGCTAACTCGCCGTCAGAAGAGGTCATCTTGCGGACCGCCTCAGCCTGAGCCCGGCAATGGATCTGCAAATCGCCTTACTGCTGGCGCAGGACGGAATCACCAACGGCGCGATCTACGCACTTCTGGCATTGGCGCTGGTGCTGGTATTTGCCGTGACGCGAGTGATCTTCATCCCTCAGGGAGAGTTCGTCGCCCTGGGGGCCCTGACCCTGGCGAGCCTGCAAGTCGGCAAGACTCCCGGCACGCTGTGGCTGCTGCTGGGGGCCGGGGTGGCAGTGGCCCTGGTCGACCTGGCGCAGGCACTGCAGCGGGGTGGTCGCCGGCGTATCCCTAGAATTATCGCCTGGAACCTGATCTACCCGGCCCTGGTGGCAGCCGCCATATTTCTGCTCAAGCCAACAGAGATGGCGATGCCGCTACAGATCATCCTCACCCTGGCGTTGGTCGTCCCGCTGGGGCCCATGATCTACCGGTTGGCCTTTCAGCCGCTGGCCGAAGCGCCGGTGCTGGTGCTGCTGATCGTCGCGGTCGCCGTGCATCTGGCCCTGGTCGGACTCGGATTGCTTTTCTTCGGGGCGGAAGGCTCCCGCACCCCAGCCTTTTCGGATGCCAGTTTCAACCTTGGCGGCATTGTCATCAATGGTCAGACGCTGTGGGTCGTCGGCTCCTCGATCACGCTGATCGCCATTCTCTACCTGTTTTTTGAGCGGACTTTCTACGGCAAAGCCCTGCGCGCGACCGCGATCAATCGCACCGGAGCCCGACTGATGGGAATCTCGACGGTGATGGCCGGCAAACTTTCCTTTCTGTTGGCCGCCCTGATCGGTGCTCTGTCCGGTGTTCTGATCGCTCCGATCACCACCATCTACTACGACACCGGCTTCCTGGTCGGCCTCAAGGGCTTCGTCGGGGCCATCGTCGGTGGACTGGCGAGCTACCCGGTTGCCGCTGCCGGTGCCATCCTGGTCGGCCTGCTCGAGTCGTATTCCTCTTTCTGGGCCTCGGCCTTCAAGGAAGTCATCGTCTTCACACTGATCATCCCGGTGCTGGTGTGGCGCTCGCTGACCACGCATCACGTCGAAGAAGAAGAATAATGCAGCGCGCGATTCTCGCCCTCTTTCTCGTCCTGCTCGGCATCGCTCCTTTGGTTCTGTCCGAGTTTCACGTCACCCTGCTCAACTACATCGGCCTCTCCGCCCTGGTTGCCTTGGGCCTGGTGTTGCTCACCGGTGTGGGGGGGCTTACCTCCTTCGGTCAGGCGGCCTTCGTCGGCTTGGGCGCTTACGCCAGCGCCTACCTGACCACGGCGACCGACCTGCCTGGATGGCTGGCCTGGGCCGGCGGCTCCCCCTGGGTGGGTCTGGCCGCCGGACTGCTGCTTACCGCTGTCGTGGCGTGGCTGCTGGGCTCATTCACCCTGCGTCTGTCCGGGCACTACCTGCCGCTGGGCACCATCGCATGGGGCATCAGCCTCTACTTCCTGTTCGGCAACCTCAGTTTCCTCGGCGGCCATACCGGCATTTCCGGCATTCCGCCCCTCGAACTTTTCGGTCTGGAACTCAAGAGCGGGCGGGCCTTCTACTATGTCATCTGGGTGATGCTGCTGGCGGCGGTCTGGATCACCCGGAACCTGCTCGACTCGCGCGAAGGCCGCGCCATCCGCGCCCTCAAGGGCGGCACCGTTATGGCCGAAGCCATGGGCGTGGATACGGCAAGATCGAAGATCATCATTTTTCTGATCGCAGCTCTCTTCGCCGCGCTCTCCGGTTGGCTTTACGCCCACATGCAACGCTTCGTCAATCCGACGCCGTTTGGCTTGCACATCGGCATCGAATACCTGTTCATGGCGGTAGTCGGTGGCGCCGCCAATGTCTGGGGGGCGCTGATCGGCGCCGGCCTGATCACCATCCTCAAGCAGTGGCTGCAAGACCTGCTGCCGAAGATCTTCGGCGCCTCCGGCAACTTCGAGGTCATCGTCTTCGGCATCATGATGATACTGGTGCTGCAACGCGCCCGCGACGGCCTGTGGCCAATCCTCGCTCGGCTGGTGCCGGAAGCCAGGCGCAGCAGCAGGGCGGTGCCACAAGGGCAAGCCCTGCCAAAAAAAGCCATGCCGCAAGCCGGTGCGGACATCCTTGAGGTGAGGAACGTGTTCAAGTGTTTTGGCGGACTGGTGGCCAACAATGACATGAGCCTGACCGTGCGTGCCGGCGAAGTCATGGCCCTGATCGGCCCCAACGGCGCCGGCAAAAGCACCATGTTCAATTGCATTTCCGGCGTGGACTTGGTCAGCGAGGGCGAGATCTGCTTCCTCGGTGAACGCATAGATCACCTCACCGCCCGGGCGATCGCCCATCGCGGCATGAGCCGCACCTTTCAGCACGTGCGCCTGTTGCCGGCCATGAGTGTGCTGGAGAACGTTGCCATCGGCACTCATCTACGCGGCGACAAGGGCGTGATCCCCGCGATGCTGCACATGGAGCGCACCGAGGAACAGCGTCTGCTGGCCGAAGCCGCCCGGCAGATCGAACGTGTCGGCCTCAAGGCCAGCATGTTCGAGCAAGCCGGGAGTCTGGCCCTGGGCCAGCAACGCACCCTGGAAATCGCCCGGGCGCTGGCCGCCGACCCCTGCCTGCTGCTACTGGACGAACCGGCAGCCGGCCTGCGCTACATGGAAAAGCAGGCCCTGACCGAACTGCTCAGGAGGCTCAAGGCGGAAGGCATGGGAATCCTTCTGGTCGAGCACGACATGGACTTCGTCATGGGACTGGCCGACCGGGTGGTGGTGATGGAATTCGGCGAGAAGATCGCCGAAGGCCTGCCCGAGGAAGTGCAGAGCAACCCGGCGGTGCTGGAAGCCTATCTGGGCGGGGTGGAATGAATGGAACACGAATCTAAACCCATCCTCGAAGTCGCCGACCTGTGCGTCTCCTACGGCAAGGTCGAGGCGTTGCACCATGCCAACCTGATGGTGGGCGCCGGTCAGATCGTCACGGTGATCGGACCCAACGGTGCCGGCAAGACCACCATGCTGGGCGCGATCATGGGCCTGCTGCCGAGGAGCCGCGGCCACATCCGTTTCCTCGGCGAGCCGCAGCCGGAGATCGAGGTCGAGCGCATGGTCGCCAAGGGCATGGGTCTGGTGCCGGAGTCGCGTGCGCTCTTCGGCAGCATGACAGTTGCCGACAATCTGCTGATGGGCGCCTTCATGCGTCACCGGCTCGGCCATCGCGATCATCCGGAAACCATGGAGCGGGTCTTCCAGATATTCCCGCGCCTGAGGGAGCGACGCGAGCAGCAGGCCGGCACGCTCTCGGGTGGCGAGCGGCAGATGCTGGCGGTGGGTCGTGCGCTGATGGCCAAGCCCAAACTGTTGCTGCTGGATGAGCCGAGCCTGGGGCTGGCGCCGCTGATCGTGAAGGAGATCTTCCGCGTCATCGCCGATCTCAAGCAGGCCGGCGTAGCCATCCTGCTGATCGAGCAGAACGCCCGTGCTGCCCTTCAGGTTGCCGATTATGGCTATGTCCTCGAAACCGGCGAAGTTGTCCTCGAAGGTCCCGCCGGCCAACTCGCCGATGACCCCAAAGTCATCGAATCCTATTTAGGCCTGGGTGGTGCCGCACGTGCGGCGTCCTCCCGGTCTCAGCCCGTTGCAAGCTGAAACCAAGGAGAAACAAGCGTGAGCGAAGTAGTGAGCCACACCACGTCCGGCGCTATTGCCGTCGTGACCATCGACAGTCCGCCGGTGAATGCCGTGAACCAGGCGGTACGTGCCGGCCTGAAGCGGGTGTTCACCGAATTGCGCGGCAAGTCTGAAATCAAGGCCA